>CANMSN010000011.1 GCA_947500585.1 uncultured Flavobacteriaceae bacterium
TCAGCAGCCATTATGCGTCAGCAAGGATTAGGCGGAAACTATATCTCTATAGCTAGTAAAAACGGTTTAGTTGCAGGTCCAAACAATGTGGCTTATGGTACTGCGAAAGCAGCGCAACAACATATGGTACGTTTATTAGCAGCAGAATTAGCAAAAGATAAGATTAGAGTAAATACAGTAAACCCAGATGGTGTTATTGTAGGCAGTAAAATATGGGAAGGTGCATGGGCAGAAGGTAGAGCCAAAGCAAATGGCATTACGGTAGAAGAATTACCAGCATTTTACGCAAAAAGAAACTTGTTGAACGAGATTATTACCCCAGATGATATTGCCAATGGCGTATTTTCTTTAGTAGGTATTCTTGATAAATCTACAGGAAACATTATTAATGTTGATGGTGGTATGGCTAATGCTTTTGTTAGATAGAAACACAAATTATCAATTATTGATTTAATAGATAGAAGTTAAATTTTTATGGGAAACTGGCATTTATAAGCAAAATTGTTTTTGAATATAGATGTCAGTTTTTTTAATTTTTAAAAATAAAATGTATGAGTAGTACAGAAAAAGTTCCAGTAGTATCAAAAGAGGTTTTAGTTCCGTTTATTTTAATAACATCATTATTTGCACTATGGGGCTTTGCAAACGATATTACAAATCCAATGGTGGCTGCATTTGGTACTGTAATGGAAATATCTACTGCAAAAGCTGCTTTGGTTCAATTTGCATTTTATGGTGGTTATGCTACTATGGCTATTCCTGCAGCGCTTTTTGTTAGAAAATATAGCTATAAAAAGGGTATTCTTTTAGGGCTTACACTTTATGCGTTTGGAGCTTTATTGTTTTATCCAGCTGCTCAGTTTGAAGTTTTTGGCTTCTTTTTAGGTTCCTTATATATTTTAACTTTTGGTTTAGCTTTTTTAGAAACCACGGCAAATCCTTACATTTTGTCAATGGGTGATGAACGTACTGCAACACGTCGTTTAAATTTAGCACAAGCCTTTAATCCAATTGGTTCATTATGTGGAATGTTCGTAGCTTCTAAGTTTATACTTACTGCTTTAGATTCTGATAAAAGGAATGAAATGGGTGAGCTTATTTTTACCACATTAGATGACGCGCAAAAAGCCATTATTAGAACGCATGATTTAGCTATTATTAGAAATCCATATGTTATTCTTGGAGCTGTAGTTATTTTAATGTTAATTGTTATTTCCATTTCAAAAATGCCCAAGCGCACTAAAAACGAGGAACAAGGAAGTGCGATGAATTCTTTTAAAAGATTAATCAAAAACGGAAAGTATCGTGAAGGTGTTTTTGCACAACTATTCTACGTAGCTGCACAAATTATGTGTTGGACATTCATTATACAATATGCAGATAATTTAGGTATAGCTAAATCTACAGCTCAAAATTATAATATTGTTGCCATGTCTATTTTCTTGTCTAGTAGATTTATCAGTACATTTTTAATGAAATATATTAATTCAAAAAAATTGCTTACTATATTTGCTATCGGAGCCATGATAACAACTTCTGGAGTTATTTTAGTGGAAGGTATGATGGGCTTATATTTACTAGTAGCTACTTCGGCATTTATGTCTTTAATGTTCCCAACAATTTATGGAATAGCCCTAAACGGTTTAAGTGAAGAAGATTCAACATTGGGTGCAGCAGGTTTAGTTATGGCTATTGTTGGTGGTGCTTTAATGCCTATTTTACAAGGTTTAATTATCGATATGGAATCAATTGGCTCTTTTGCAGCTGTTAATGTATCATTCATATTACCTTTTATATGTTTTTGTTTTATTGCTTTTTATGGATACAGAACTTTAAAAGTTCATAAAAGCTAAGTTGTTATTTTATATGTTCTTTTTTATAGAGCATGGAAATAAATAAAGAACAAAATAGAAGGAGTTAATTTAGACAATCATTTATTCATATTATCATGACTAAAAATATAAAAGAAATTAAGATTAATACTAGTTATCCTTCTATAGAGGATTTACGAACTAAAGCCAAAAAGCAAATTCCAAGATTTGCTTTTGAATACCTAGATGGTGGCTGTAATGAAGATGTTAATCTTCATAAGAACACAAAAGAAATACGTGATTTAGAGTTGCTTCCTTATTATTTAAGTAAGCACACTGGCTCTAGTATGAAAACAGAGCTGTTTGGGCATACCTATGATGCGCCATTTGGCATTGCACCAGTTGGTTTACAAGGACTTATGTGGCCTAATTCACCTGAAATTTTAGCTAAAGCAGCTTTTGAACACAATATTCCTTTCATATTAAGTACGGTAACAACAACCAGTATTGAAAGAGCAGCAGAAATTACAGAAGGAAAAGCATGGTTTCAATTATACCATCCTGCAGAAAATAGATTAAGAGATGACATTATAAAAAGAGCTGAAGCTGCTGAATGTCCAGTTTTAGTCATTCTTTCTGATGTACCAACTTTCGGATTTCGCCCAAGAGACATAAGAAATGGTTTAGCGATGCCACCTAAAATGAACCTTAGTAATATTTTACAGGTTTTTGGAAGACCTCAATGGGGTATAGAAACTTTGAAATATGGTATACCAAACTTTGAGACTTTAAAACCTTATATGCCAAAGGGCTTAGATTTAAAACAGTTGGGTAAATTCATGGACCAAACGTTTTCTGGTAGGTTAAATGAAGAAAAAATAAAACCTATTCGCGATATGTGGAAAGGTAAATTGGTTTTAAAAGGTGTGGCTAACGAAGCTGATGCAGAAAAAGCAATAAAATTAGGTTTGGATGGTATAATAGTTTCAAATCATGGAGGACGTCAATTAGATGCTGGTGAATCGGCCATAAAGCCATTAACCCGAATAGCTGCAAAATTTGGAAAAGACATTAAAGTGATGATGGATAGTGGTTTACGATCAGGACCAGATATTGCCAGAACTATGGCAAGTGGCGCAGAATTTACGTTTTTAGGTCGCTCTTTTATGTATGGCGTTTCAGCTTTGGGTAAAGCAGGAGGCGATCATACAATATCCCTTTTAAAAACAGAATTACAACAAGTCATGGAGCAGATTTGTTGTGAAAAAGTAGAAGATTTTTCGAATCATCTACTAAATAAATAATAAATCTTCTTGATACTAATAAAATAATAATTAACAAGATGACATTAATACACCCCAGAGACCAAATAACAAAAATTATTAGTAGAATATATAAAAGGGGTATGACAACCACATCTGGTGGTAATATTTCGATTATTGATGATAATGGAGATATTTGGGTGACGCCTTCTGCTATTGATAAAGGGTCTTTGCGAGCTTCTGATATTATATGCGTAAAGAAAGATGGAACTATAGTAGGAAAGCATAAACCTTCTTCTGAATTTCCTTTTCATAAAGCGATTTATGAAGTACGACCAGATATAAAATCTTTAATTCATGCGCATCCGCCAGCATTGGTGTCTTTTAGTATTGTTAGAAAAATTCCAAATACAAATATCATTTCTCAAGCTAAACATATTTGTGGGCCTATAGGTTATGCTACTTATGAACTTCCAGGAAGTGAAAAACTAGGTGAAGTTATCGCTAAAGAGTTTGAAAAAGGATTTAAGGCTGTGATTATGGAAAATCATGGAACTGTACTTGGCGGTTCAGATTTAGATGATGCATTTCAGCGTTTTGAAACTTTAGAATTGTCAGCGTGTGCCATTATTTATGGTTCACAAATAGGAACACCAAAATATTTGGAGGATTCCCAAATTGACGAGTTTGAAGCACAAGTGCCAGCCATGAGACCAGAAATGGAGGAAACTGAGCACCCTTATGATGAACGTGAAAAACGCTTGAAAATTTGTAAAATTGTACATAGAGCTTGCGAACAAGGTTTGATGATTAGTTCTTATGGTACAGTATCTATGAGGTGGCGAGATAATGATTTTTTAATAACACCTACAGATGTTAACCGTTGGGACATGTCTATTGAAGATATTGTGCAAATAAAAGATGGGAAAAGAGAAAAAGGAAAAACTCCAAGTAGGGCAACTTGGATTCACCAAGAAATTTACAAAAAATATCCTAAAGTTAATTCTATCATCATGACACAACCACCGTATTTAATGGCGTTTGGAGTTACTAAAAAATATTTAGATGTAAGAACCATTCCAGAAAGTTGGATCTTTTTACAAGACATACCTTCTTTAAGTTATGGAAGTCATTTTAAAACAAATAAAGACCAAGAAATCATTTCGAATAATACGACTGCTGTAATTATTGAAAATGATTCTGTAATGGTTACAGGTGATGAATTATTGCAAACATTTGATTATTTAGAAGTGGCAGAATTTAGTGCTAAGTCTTTGGTAATGGGTGCATCGTTAGGAGATATGGTTCCTATAAATAATAATCAGGTAGAAGAATTACGAAAGAAGTTTTTAGTTTAATAAATATAAACTCTTAACATAAGTCAGGATTAAAATAATATCAAAAAGCCTGCAACTTTAGTTGCAGGCTTTTTTGTTTCAATAAAGTTAACTAGTATATATTAAACTACTTTTACGTTTACTGCGTTTAAACCTTTTCTACCTTCCTGTAAATCGAATTCTACTAAATCGCCTTCGCGAATTTCATCGATTAAACCAGAAATGTGAACAAAATGTTCTTTTTCTGAACCTTCTTCTATTATAAATCCGAATCCTTTAGAATCGTTGAAGAATTTTACTGTTCCTTTACTCATTGTTTTAAAATATTAAATTAATTATTAATTGATATACAAACTTAATGCCAAAGATTAATAATCAACTTAACAGTAAGTTATATGACCAAAAGATAATAAATAAAAAAAGTCTGCCAAAATAAATTGACAGACTTTTAGGTTGTAATTGTTAAAGTATATGTATTAGATTACTTTTACGTTTACGGCGTTTAAACCTTTTTTACCTTCTTGTAGATCGAATTCTACGGCATCACCTTCACGAATTTCATCAACTAATCCAGAAATGTGTACAAAATGTTCTTTGTTGTTGTCATCTTCAGTTATGAATCCAAATCCTTTAGAATCATTGAAAAATTTTACTGTTCCTTTACTCATTATTTAAACTATTAAATTAATATATTTTGGTAAAGGTACTACCAATTAATTTATAAACTACTATAAACAAAAAAAGTCTATCAAATTGATTGATAGACTTTTAGTTGTAATTGTTAAAGTATATGTATTAGATTACTTTTACGTTTACGGCGTTTAATCCTTTTCTACCTTCTTGTAGATCGAATTCAACTGCATCACCTTCACGAATTTCATCGATAAGTCCTGAAATGTGTACGAAATGTTCTTTGTTGTTGTCATCTTCAGTAATAAATCCAAAACCTTTTGAATCATTGAAGAATTTTACGGTACCTTTACTCATTGTATTTGTATTAAAATAATTAAGCGCCAAAGGTAGTGTAAAAAACAATAGGTTGTTGGTTTTTATATAATTATTTACAATTAATTAATTTATGTAATTATCTTAAAATCAGTTTTTTAATAATTTCTTTTCCTAACTCTTCATTAAGCATATCAATTATTTTTTGTTTGCCATAGCTTAATTCTTCTCTAAGTACACTAGAACTTAGTTGTACATATAAGGTTTCACGTTCTAAATTTACCGCAGTTGTGTAATTGTTTACACCATTGCCCATAAGTTTAGCCCAAGCATCTGCAACATTTACTTTGTTTAAGCCTTTTTCTAATTTATTGGTTTCTACAAATTCCTTTAAAGCATCTTGAATACTAATATGTTCGTTGTTTCGTTTTGCCATAGCAAGGTAAAATTACGCTTTTTTAAATTGAAAGTTATTTTATTTTTTGAAAGGTTTGTTTGACGGTTTGGTTATGGTTTCGTTGCGGAATTGTCCGCACGGACTATTCCGCGTTACCAAGCCTTCATTGCAAGATAAGAATTTCCGTTTAGGAAATTCCGCCGGAATGAATTATAGGAGCCGTTGTTGTGCTTTCGTTATTTTATTTTAGTAAATTCCAAAGGATCACCCGTATATTCTATACCAATTCCACCCAAAGAGTCTCTATTAAATTTCCAAACTCCATACTCCATTAAATAAAGATTATCACGGAGTTTATAATTTCTATAAGTTGCTGTATAATTAGATTCGCTATCAGAAAAATCAGAGTATATTATATTATTTTTTACATATAATTTTTTTAAAACATCTCCGTCTCCTTTTAATTGATATGTGCCCATATATTCTTTTAATTCGTTTGTGTTAACCTTACCTAATAAGTGCAATGGTAGTTCTGAACTTTTTATATCTACTAAAGAATCAATTTTTTCATAAGTTTCAATTGCTTTAATACGATACCTCATACTTACATCAAATAAATTTTCACTATCGTTCATAAATTTTATAATATAATTTTTGTAGCGATTATCATTTATAAAATAATTAGCCTCTTCATTTGAAATTTGCTTATATTTCCTCCTATAAATTTCCCAATCTTGACTGTACTTAAAATCAATATTACTATAAACGGTACTTCTAATTCTTTCGTTATAAACATTAATATTTTCATTTAAGCTAACATAGAGTCTTTTCAAATCTTTTAATATAGGTTCATACTTTTTAGGCATAACATCAATTTGCCTCATTAGATTTTCATAGCCGTTTTTATTGATTACAAAATCGTCATAATAATTTCCAAGTTCAGTAATTTTTTTATTCTTAAAATCATCAATAGTCGAAGGGTTTTTAAAGTCAAAAATCTTTTTCTGAATCGAATCATTTATTAAATATGTTTCTAAAAAACCTTGTGACACTTTAATATCATCTAATAAATTACTTTGAATTTCCTTAAGACTTGAAACTACAGCCTGTTTGTTTTTTTCTAACTCGTTAGTATTATTAATATTTAAAGCAATTAAAATACCGACAACAACCAGAAAAATTTCTCCAATGGCATATAATATATATTTGCTAAACTTGTTTTCACTCAGTAAATTTTGTCTAATTTTTCGAAAGAATTTTATCATTGATTAGCGGTTTGTCATAATGAAGCACAATGCTTTTAAGTATATGAATCCGTTTTAATACTGAAAACAAGTTCAGCACATGTGATTTATATACACAGTTAAACGAAGGTAGTTGTAAATTTTTACAAAGTCAAGTAATAAGCTAAATCGATGTTACAAGTTTGTAGCTGAGTAATAGTAAGAAATTTATAAAACAAGCAACAAGCAATATTAATTAAAGAATAGTCGTGAGTTTTGGTAAAAAATAGCATTACAGTCTAAAAATCTCATAACTTTGATGCACCTGTTTCACAGCATTTTCAGTACGTTCTGCGTGTGTATCGCTAATAAATAGTTGTCCGAAATTTTCGTCATCCACTAATTTAATAATTTGTGCCACACGTTGTTCATCTAACTTATCAAAAATATCATCTAATAGTAGAATGGGGTTCACGCCACTTTGTGCTTTTATAAAATCGAACTGCGCTAGTTTTAAAGCGATTAAAAATGATTTTTGCTGACCTTGACTACCAAATTTTTTAATAGGATGACTTTCAATATTAAAATGTAAATCGTCTTTATGAATACCAACACTTGTGTATTGAAGTGCTTTATCTTTATTAATGGTATTTTTTAAAAGCGTATTTAAATCGGCTTCAAATAAATCGCTGTGATATTTTAAATCTACTAGTTCATTACCATTACTTATAGCTTCATAACGTGATTTAAAAATAGGAATAAATGCTTTTAAAAAGGCATCACGTTTTTCGAAAATCTGTGTTCCGTAATCTGTAAGTTGTGTATTGTAAACTTCTAAAGTATCCTTATTAAACGTATGATTTAATGCAAAATATTTTAATAGCGCGTTACGTTGTGCTAATATTTTATTGTAGTTAATTAAATGGTTTAAGTAGCCTTTATCGCTTTGCGAAATAACGCTATCTATAAATTTACGGCGTGTTGTACTACCTTCAATAATTAAATCTCTATCTGCTGGCGAAATAATAACTAAAGGTAAAAAGCCAATATGTTCACTAAACTTTTCATAAGCTTTTGCATTGCGTTTAATTACTTTTTTTTGTCCGCGTTTTAAACTAATAGCCACTTTTTCGGTTTTGTCATTTTTATCATAATCACCATTAATTACAAAAAAATCTTCATCATGCTTAATATTTTGAGTTGCAACCGGATTAAAATAGCTTTTCCCGAAGGATAAATGATAAATAGCATCCAGCACATTAGTCTTTCCAATACCATTATTTCCAACAATGCAGTTTATTTTATCATTGAAAATGAACGATTTACTGTCGAAATTTTTATAATTTAGTAATGAAAGTGATTTTAAAATCATACAAAAAGCAACTTAAAGGGCGTTTAAAAGGGAAACTGCTAAAAAGAAGTGCAAATTATTGAAAAATATCAAATAAATACCCTTTTAGTTATGAAGAAAAATTATATTTTTGCGCGATATTAATTTAGAACGAATAGATGGCGACTTACAAGAAAAAATACAAAGCGAATACCAAAGTAGAGAAAGAACAAAATATAGAAGAAGGATCTACAACCGCTGAAGTTTTTAATACATTAGACGAAACTGCTTCTAAAACAGAGGCTTTTGTTGAGAAAAACCAAAAGTATATTTTTATCATCATTGGTGTTGTAGCATTAGTTGTTTTAGGGTCTTTAGGGTATAAAGAATATATTGCAAAACCAAAACAAACGGCTGCAATGAACGATATGTTTCAGGCACAAAAGTATTTTAATGATGCTGTTAATGGTACTGCAAAAGATTCACTGTATAATTTAGCATTAACAGGAGGAGAAGGTAAATTTGGGATGTTGGATATTATTGAAGAATACAGCGGAACACCATCTGCAAATTTGGCAAGCTATTATGCGGGTACTGCATATTTAAGATTAAAAGATTACAAAAATGCCATAGAGCATTTAAATAATTTTAAAAGTGATGATGAAATTTTAGCACCGTTAGCAAAGGGAAATATTGGTGATGCTTTTGTGCAATTAAACCAGCCTGAAGATGCTTTAGATTATTATGAGGAAGCTGTTAAAATGCGTTATAACGAATATACTACGCCAATGTATTTGTACAAAGCTGGTGCAATTGCTTTAGATTTAGGTCATGCAGATAAAGCATTAGGGTATTTTAAAAGAATAAAAGAAGATTATCCAAATGCTACTGAGGCTTCTACTGTAGATGTATTTATAGGAAAAGCTCAGGTATTAGCAAGTAAATAGTATATTTACATATGGCTACAGCAAATAAAAATTTATCAGAATACGATAAAACAACAATCCCAAACGCGAGTAAATTTCGGTTTGGGATTGTTGTTTCAGAGTGGAACGATACCATTACAGAAGGGTTATACCAAGGTGCATACAATACTTTGATAGAAAATGGTGCTCTACCTAATAATATTATCCGTTGGAATGTTCCTGGTAGTTTTGAGCTTATTTATGGCAGCAAAAAAATGCAAGAGCAAATGGTTAATGTAGTCATTGCTATTGGTAGTGTAATTCAAGGGGAAACCAAACATTTCGATTTTGTTTGTGAAGCCGTTTCGCAAGGTATAAAAGACCTGAATGTAACTCGTGAAACACCAGTTATTTTCTGTGTACTTACCGATAATAACATGCAACAAGCCATTGAGCGCTCTGGCGGAAAACATGGTAATAAAGGAACCGAAGCTGCTATTGCTGCTATAAAAATGGCTGAACTACGTAAGAATAGTTAATTTTTAGATTTACGTCACTGCGAGTTTTACTTTTTTGTAAAACGTGGCAGTCTGTTTAAAATTATAAGATTGCCACAGTCGTACCTCCTTCACAATGGCAGTCATTTTTGTTAACAATTTTTAGCATTCCTATTCCTAGTATCTGCCTATTTTTAAGTATTTTTGAAGGATAAGCATTAGTATACTTTGTTTAAGCAACGTAAAAATAAAACCTTTAATTACCAGTCTAGATTTTCTAAAGATGATGCCGTTAATTCTGACTTAGAAACTTCAAACCAAAAAGAGTTTGCTTCTAAATGGAATCGTGATACTAAGCTTAAAGGTAGAGGCGCTATGTCTATGCGTACTTTAATCTTCATTTTGGTATTATTATTGATTTGTATGTATTTGTTGAATTCAAAAATTAGATTAACTTAAAGATTTAATGTTATGCTCGGTTCATTTTTTAAACAAAACAAAAACAAACAATATAATTACACACCTCGTTATTATGACGAGAGAAAAGAACGGTTGGATAATCTTAAAAGGAAGCATGGATTGATTGAAGATGAGTCAGACGGGAAGGTATATAGAAGAACAAGTTTTAGAGATGATTGGAAGCAAAACAGTAAAATTCAAAGTAATAAAAATACACGACTAAGATTATTAGTTATTTTTATTTTTTTATTAATGGCTGCTTATATCACTTTGAATTATATTAATATTTTTGAATATTTTTAATGGCAGACATTATACAGCTTTTACCTGATCATGTTGCAAATCAAATTGCCGCTGGAGAAGTTGTACAACGTCCAGCTTCTGTAGTTAAAGAACTGCTTGAAAATGCTATTGATGCTGGAGCAGATTCTATTAAACTTATTATAAAAGATGCTGGTAAAACATTGGTTCAAGTGATTGACAATGGTAAGGGCATGAGTAATACCGATGCGCGTTTAAGTTTTGAGCGTCATGCCACTTCCAAGATTAGAACAGCAGACGATTTGTTTCAATTGCATACCAAAGGTTTTCGTGGGGAAGCTTTGGCAAGTATTGCTGCCATTGCACATGTAGAACTAAAAACCAAACAAGAAACAGATGATATTGGAAATACTATTGTTATCGAAGGTAGTCGAGTTGCATCTCAAGACGTTGTAGTTACTCCTAAAGGCACATCAATTTCTGTAAAAAACTTATTTTTTAATATTCCTGCACGACGTAATTTTTTAAAATCAGATACGGTTGAATTAAGACATGTTATTGACGAATTTCATCGTGTAGCCTTAGCACATCCTGGTATTAGTTTTGTCCTTTACAATAATGGAAGCGAAACATTCAATTTACCAATTTGTAATTTCCGACAGCGCATTGTCAACATATTTGGTGCTAAAACCAATGAAAAATTAGTACCTGTTGAAGAAGAAACTGATGTTTTAAAAATTTCTGGTTTTGTAGGTAAACCTGAGTTTGCAAAAAAAACTAGAGGAGAACAATACTTTTTTGTAAACGATCGCTTTATAAAAAGTGCCTATTTAAATCATGCTATTTCATCAGCATTTGATGGGTTGCTAAAAAACGGAACACATCCAAGTTATTTTTTAAATTTAACTGTAGATCCGCAAACTATTGATATTAATATTCATCCCACAAAAACAGAGATTAAGTTTGATGACGAGCATACTTTGTATGCCTTAATTCGGTCGGCAGTAAAGCATAGTTTAGGACAATTTAATATTGCGCCAGTTTTAGATTTTGAGCGTGATCCAACTCTAGATACACCATATAATTACAATAAAAGCATTGCTAATACCCCAAAAGTTGAAGTCGATAAAAGTTACAATCCATTTAATGATGAGTCGGTTTCAAAGGCTAAAGCAGTTGCTTATAAAAAGGAACCAACTACAAGTTGGGAAAGTTTATATGTAGGTTTAGAATCTAAAGGCACAAAAACACAACAAGATTTTAGCGAAGTACATTTTGAAAGTGACGAAGCTACAGTTTCAATGTTTAGCAATGATAAGGAAATAGAACACACACATACCACCTATCAACTTCATAATAAATACATAGTAAGCACCATAAAATCGGGGATGTTAGTTATCGATCAACATCGTGCGCATCAACGTGTTTTATATGAAGATTTTCTAAAAAACATGACCATTAAAGAAGGCATAAGTCAGCAATTATTGTTTCCATTAGAACTTCATTTTTCAAATCAGGATATTGTAATCATTAATCAACTAAAAGATGATTTACAACATACAGGTTTTGTGTTTTCTAGCGTTAAAGAAGAATCGGTTGAAATAACTGGAGTTCCTGTAAGTGTTCCAGAAAGTGAAGTATCTATTATTTTAGAGCAACTTATTAGCGATGTGGAAAATGAAGTGCCCGATAGTAATTTTAGTGCTACCGATTTATTGGCAAAATCGATGGCTAAGAGTTTAGCCATTAAAACAGGGCAATCGCTACAAAAAGATGAGCAAGAACATTTGGTGAATAAGTTGTTTGCTTGTAAAGAACCTAATGTGTCGCCTACTAACAGAGCCACATTTATTACGATGAGTGTGGATGAATTAGATAAAAAATTTATATAGATTATGATGCGAATTTCGGAAACCGTTAAACATTTAATAATCATTAATGTGATTATGTTTATTGGTACATTGGCAATAGGAGAAGGTGTTTTATTTTATGATTGGTTTGCTATGCATTTTCCAAAAAATGAAGCATTTCAACCATGGCAAATCATTACGCATATGTTTATGCATGGTGGGGTAACACATATATTATTTAATATGTTCGCTTTATGGATGTTTGGTACATCTGTAGAACAAGTATTGGGATCGAAACGGTTTTTATTTATTTACTTTTCAGCTGGTTTAGGGGCAGTAGCGTTACAAATTGGGTATTATTATTTTAAATATTTACCAATGGAAGCTGAAGCTTTAGCATTAGGAGCTACACACGAACAGATTATAGAAGTTTTTAAAGACGGAAAAATCTTTACAGCTATAGGACAAGAATTTAATGAAATATATTATGCATCTATGGTTGGCGCTTCTGGTTGTATAATGGGTATACTTGCTGCTTTTGGAATGATGAATCCAAATGCTGAATTAATGATGATATTTCTTCCCATTCCTATTAAAGCAAAATATTTTATACCTGGAATTATCCTTTTAGATTTAATCTCTGGTATTACAGGGCAATCTTTCTTCAGTCCAAGTAATACGGCCTATATGGCTCACGTAGGAGGCGCATTAACTGGTTTTTTAATCATGTGGTACTGGAAGAAAACACAGTTCAACAAAAACCGTTGGAATTAATGACATCGCTTTCGCAAGATATAAAAGACAAACTTTCTAATCTTAATGTGTTAGAAAAAATTATAGGCGTTAATGTTTTCGTTTTTATCATAGGTTTAATTTTAAAACCTATTTTGGTTTGGTTTGAATTGCCAAGTGGTTTCTCTGATGCCATTGTTAAACCATGGTCAATAATTACCTATGCATTTCTTCATTACGACTTTTTACATATGCTTTTTAATATGTTATGGTTGTATTTCATTGGGCGTATGTTTTTAAATTTGTTTAGCCCTAAAATGGCATTGAATATTTACTTTTTAGGAGCTATTTCTGGAGGTCTTTTATTTGTATTTTGTTATTCCTTGTTTCCTGACATATTTGGAGGAAGGTCTTATTTGGTTGGAGCTTCTGCAGCAGTTAGAGCATTACTAATTTTCCTTTGTGCTTACATGCCAAATCAAGAGTTACGCTTTTTTACCTTTAATCTTAAGCTTTGGTATGTTGGAGTAGCTATAGTTATTTTAGATGTTTTTGGTTTATTTGGAATGAATACAGGCGGTAATTTAGCTCATATAGGAGGTGCTTTATTGGGGTATTTTTATGCAAAGCAATTGCTTATAGGAAAAGATATTGGTAAGGGTTTTGAGCGTTTTATGGATTTAGTAACCAATACGTTTAAACCATCTAAAAATACACCGTTAAAAACAGTGCATAAAAATAAAGGTAAAGTTGGCGGTTATACGAAATCAGATTTTAATCAGTTTAATAATCAAAAAAAAATTGATGTTATTTTAGATAAAATTAGTAAAAGTGGTTATGAAAGTTTAACTGCTGAAGAAAAAGAATTTCTTTTTAAAGCTGGAAAGTAGTATTATGAAAAACCTTGGCTTCATAAACAAAATTATTTATTTCATTAACATTGTTTTTGCCATTTTGTTATTGTTTTCTTTTGTGCTTCCATTTTTGCCTCCAAAAACATTTGCCCTGCTCTCGGTACTTAATTTAGGCGTTTCATTTCTCATTATAATCAATGTGTTATTTTTTTTGTTCTGGTTAATTAAATTAAAGAAACAAATGATGCTCTCTTTTTTAGTACTTATAATAGGCTATTTTTCTTTCGGATCTTTATATAGATTTTCATCTTCTAAAAAAATTGAAAATTCGAATAATTTTAAAGTGATGAATTATAATGTGCGCCTTTTTAATTTGTACGAATGGATTCCTGAAAAAGGTGTTGAAACTAAAATGGCTGATTTTATAAAAACTGAAACCCCAGATATTTTAAGCATACAAGAATATCATCCACATAAAAATATAGACTTATCTTTTTTTAAATATAAGTTTGAGGAACTTTCTGGAGAAAAAACGAAATACGGGCAAGCGATTTTCTCGCAGTTCCCTATAGTTAATTCAGGATCTATTGAGTTTACAAACACACCTAACAATGCTATATTTACTGATGTTGTAAAGGGTAAAGATACTATTAGAATTTATAATGTACATCTAGAATCTCTGCGTATAAATACTGAAATAGAAAGCCTTAAAAAGGAAGATTCTGAGCGTCTTTATAAGCGAATAGGCTCAACGTTTAAAATGCAACAATATCAAACAGAATTATTTTTAATGCACAAAAAACAGTGTAAATATAAAATGATTATCTGTGGAGACTTTAATAATACAGCTTTTTCATATGTTTACAGGAAAATTAAAGGTGATTTAAATGACACATTTAAAGAAGCCGGTAATGGCTTTGGTCGTACATATGACTTTAAATTTTTTCCGGTTAGGATAGACTTTATTTTCTCAGATGATACTTTTGCCGTAAATGGTTTTAAAGTATATGACGCTCATTTTTCAGACCATTATCCTATTTCAGCTACTTTGAGTTTGAAGAAGTAGTTTTTAGTTTACGTCATAGAGAAGTAGGAACTCTTGAAGTAATTTATTTATTTCTAAATTGTTTTACATAAAACTACAATCCACAATATCTGCTATAATATGAATAACTAAACCTAATCCAATTAGTCTTGTCCTTTTTGGAAATAAAAGCAATAGATAAACAATTACAGCATAATAGGAGTGAAGCGGATGAAAATTGATGCTACACCTATTTGGGTCAAAAATAGGGGTTGCTAATAGATGATCAATATCTATCCACATGCCTGAAAGCATGATTAAAAAAGCTATTTTCCAATAAGTTTTATACCAAATTAGAGCAACAATTAGAGGAATTAAAATATGACACCCATAATGTGCAAATACTTGTAGCATTATTTAGTTATTACAGATTGTGATTCTAAATAATTTAGGGTGTTTGGGCCTTCATTAAAAAGTAAATCTAAAATGCTTAGATTTGGAATAAAACCATGTTTTTCGTGAAATACTTGTGTGTAATTTTCAAAAGAGTGGACTTTTTCTTTTTTAGCATTTACTAAAAACCTAAAGTCTGTTTTGCCTTCAACGTCTTTTTGATACACTTCATTTTTTGAAACTTTTAATTCTAATTGTAAGCACTCAACGATAGTTTCAAAACACTTATAATTAAAGTCTAAAAGATAATTTGTTTTTATTTCGAATAACGGTTGAAGCTCATCTTCATAATATTCAAAAAAAGGCGATGTTCTATAAGCTGAAAGTAGCGATTTCCAATGTTGAGTTTGCCACTTTTCTTCATTAAAAATTTTCACATCACGATATTTTTGACGCTTTTTTTGTGTGTGAATAACAGGAATATTTAATGCTAATTTCCCGTTAGCACCATAGATATATGTTCTGTTTCGGTAGGTTTGTTTCACAAAATTATCATCCATTTCAAATACAACTTCCTCAGTATTAACCATAGCAACAAAGTGTGCTATGGTTGGGAAGTATGTTGGGTGGATGAGAATATTCATTTGACTGTCATTCCTGCAAAAGCAGGAATCTTATAAATTGAATCTTAATGTTACTAAAATAGGTTTCTACAATAGTTTATCTTGAGTGATAGTCGAAAGGCAGGAATGACAAGAAAAAACAAATTTAATTATTTGCTTTCTTGCGCTTTCTCCATTTACTAAATCCTAAATATCCAAAAAGTAGAACTAAAAAAGGAATAAAATAAGATGTTGCTTTTCCACTACCTCCAACAGTTGTAAAGAAACGTTCTAAACGTGGATTTTTAATCCCATCCCAACTCATCCAGATAAACACAGGCTTACCAACAACGTGATCAAAAGGCACAAATCCCCAACGTCTGGCATCAATAGAGTTATGGCGGTTATCTCCCATCATCCAATAATAATTTTGTTTAAAAGTATACGTATTGGCTACTTCTCCATTAATTAAAATCTGATTTCCTTTAACCTGTAATGTGTTACCTTCATATTCAGTTATTACACGTTTATAAAGTGGTAAAACGTCTAAATTAATATCAATCGTTTTGCCTTCTTCAGGAATGTATAACGGTCCGAAAAAATCTATATTCCAGTTATATGAAGGGTCATGAGGGAAAATACTAGCATCTGACTCTCCCTTTTTTGCTATTTGGCGTGTAATGTTTGCAACACTTGGATGATTTTTAAATTGATTTGCTGCAAAATCTGTTGCTGCAGGTACAATAATATTACCATTAGCACCACGGTAAATACCATCAGTAATATCGTATCTGCTTTTTAAATACTCTATAATATTGTTATTAAACCCTTGACCTTCTTTTAAATCAACTTTATAGCTAAACTGTAGTTTTGCTCTATCTGGCAACTCGTTTTTCTTTCCATTGATGTAAACATATCCATCACGAATTTCTAGAGAATCACCTGCAACTCCTACACAGCGTTTTACAAGGTTTGTTTTTTTATCAATGGGTTTATAATAGTTTCTGTCTGGTGTAAAATCATTCATATCCAACAGCGTATCTGCTGGTTGGTTAAATACTACAATTTCATTTCTATCAATTTTTTCAAAACCAGGAATTCTTAAATAAGGAAGTTGTAATTTATTTATTAAAGAGGTTTTTCGTTCTTCAAAATGATCATTAAATAAATAAGATTTTTTATTTAAAACAGGAATGGTATCGTGCACCATTGGCGCTCCAACAGTTGTCATTGGTATTCTAGCACCATAATGAAATTTACTAACGAAAAGAAAATCACCAACTAATAACGATTTTTCTAAAGATGACGATGGAATTGTAAAAGGTTGAATAAAGTATGTGTGTACAATTGTTGCAGCAACAATGGCAAATAGAATTGAACTAACCCAATCACCAGCTCCTGATTTTGGTTGTAAACTTCGGTTTTCAATATACTCTACATCAGCAATATAATTTAAATAGAAATTATAAAAACCTAAAGTAACTACTGCTAAAAGCGTATCAATATTGCTATTTTTCCCAAAACTACGCGCCGTTTCTACCCAAACAATAGCAAACATAATGAGGTTTACAATTGGTAAAAACAAAAGAATGATCCACCACCAAGGACGGTTAATTATTTTCATTAAAACAACACCATTGTAAACAGGAACAAAAGCTTCCCATGCTTGTCTACCAGCTTTAATATATAACTTCCAAGTTCCTAAACCGTGTATTACCTGTATAATCAGGATGAATATAAACCATTGCATTAATGTCATAATCTATTTTTATTGATAATTGTCTAATGACAATTGATTAGTTTTTTATGCTTCTCGTTAGTAGGTAAACTTACAAAAGTGTTACTTTTTATTTTGATCTTAACCAATATTTAACACATCATTCATTGTGAAAACACCTGTTTTTCCAAAAATCCATTCTGCAGCAATAACTGCTCCAAGAGCAAACCCTTGTCTATTATGGGCTACATGATCAATTGTGATGGAGTCAACTTCACTTTCATAAGTTACAGTATGCGTGCCAGGTACATCTTCAATACGTTTTGCTGTAATTGGTATTGTAGTTTCACCATGCTCATCTAGTTTCCAATTGTCAAATTCTTTATGATTTGAAATGATATCATTGGCTAAAGAAATGGCGGTTCCGCTAGGTGCATCTAGTTTTTTTGTATGATGAATTTCTTCCATTGAAACGTTATACTGTTTCAAATTACTCATCATTTTAGCAAGTGTTTTGTTGAGCTCAAAAAATATATTAACACCTAAACTGTAATTGGAGGCATAAATAAAAGCCCCTTTTTTCTCTTTACATAATGCTATTGCATTATCATAATGTTCTAACCAACCCGTGGTGCCAGAAATAACTGGAACATTATTATTTATACAATTAGAAATATTACTAAACGCAACGGTTGGAATACTAAAATCTATGGCAACATCGGCTTTCGTAATATCGTAGTCCTTATCATCTTTGTCAACCTTTAAAACAATAGTATGCCCGCGTTTAATGGCAATTTGTTCTATGGTTTGTCCCATTCTTCCATATCCTAGTAAAGCAATGTTCATTTATTTGTAGTTTTTAATTTTCTAAATACCTAATTATGGGTTAAAATTTAAAATTTAGAGTTAATCCGAGATTACCTGTTGCATCAAACTCATTAAATTTATAATGCGGTGCCAAAGATAGGTTTTCATCCACATTATATTGTAGCAAATGCGCATCAACATTAGCATCAATTATATTTAAAGCATACATGCCAATGGTTACCAAAAGCGATAATTCTTTATTTCTTCTATAAAATTCTTGCCCACGTTCTAAACCATCGGTTGTAACGCGAGGCGAGGTAAGTTTTGTTCCATCAGCACTAAAATAAAACTCATCAGTTTCAAAGCCTGCTAACCTACTTTTGTAAGCATCTCTATATCTATTGTATTCGTTGTTGTTATTAATATAAAAATAAACACCAGTTCCTATGGCTGCATAAACTATGGGGATTTTCCAATACTTTTTATTGTAAGCTTGCCCTAAGCCGGGTAAAATAGCAGAAAAAAAAGCTGCTTTTGCAGGTGATAATGGGTTTATGGGGTCTCTAATTTCTATAATGGAGTCTACGATAACCTCTTCAGGAAGTTCTTGTTTTTTGTCTTTCTTTTTTTGTCCAGAAACTGAAAAGCAAAAAAGCAATACAAAAAAGCTTGCTATTAGAAGTTTATTTGGCACCTTGAACTAATTTTTTAATACGATTAAAGTCTTCTTCAGAATGAAACGGAATTGTAATTTTTCCTTTCCCATTCGATGAAACTTTAACGTCTATTTTATGTCCAAAGTATTCTGAAAATGTAGATATTCCTTTTTTTATGTACTTAGGTAAATCTTCACCTTCCTGATTTTTAGAAGGAACTTTTACGTCATCATTAGTATTGTAGTTACGCACTAAAACCTCAGTTTCTCTAACGGATAATTTATTAGATAATATTTTTTCATAAATATCTAACTGAATTGTTTGATCTTCAATAGTTATTAAAGCGCGACCATGACCCATAGATATAAAACCATCTCGCATACCCGTTTGAATAATTGGGTCCAATTTTAATAAACGTAAATAATTTGCAATAGTTGAACGTTTTTTGCCAACACGTTCGCTCATTTGCTCTTGTGTTAGTTGAATTTCATCAATTAAGCGTTGATAAGATAAAGCGATTTCAATCGGGTCTAAATCTTGTCGTTGAATATTTTCAACCAATGCCATTTCTAACGATTCTTGGTCGTTTGCAATTCTTACGTAAGCAGGAACAGTTTCTAAACCAACGAGTTTTGAAGCTCTATAGCGTCGTTCACCAGAAACTAATTGAAATTTATTAAAACCTAGTTTTCTAACGGTTATAGGTTGAATAATACCTAATTCTTTAATGGAAGATGCTAATTCTCTTAAGGACTCTTCACTAAAATTTGTTCGAGGTTGAAATGGATTGACCTCAATAAAATCAATATCTAAATCAATAATATTACCAATAACTTTGTCGGCATTCTTGTCTTGAACCGACTGAATATCATTTTCAGGGTCTTTTAAAAGTGCCGATAAACCTCTACCTAAAGCCTGTTTTTTTGTTGCCTTAGCCATATTTTAGGAATTTTTATTGATAACTTCTTTTGCCAAACTTAAGTAATTCGCAGCACCTTTACTACTAGCGTCGTAATTAATTATGTTTTCACCGTAGCTTGGTGCTTCACTTAAACGCACATTACGCTGAATAATTGTTTGAAAAACCATATCGTTAAAATGTTTTTGAACCTCTTCAACCACTTGATTGGACAATCGTAATCTAGAATCGTACATGGTAAGCAACAAACCTTCAATATCTAACTCTGGATTATGAATTTTTTGAACACTTTTAATGGTGTTCAAAAGTTTACCTAAACCTTCAAGTGCAAAATATTCGCATTGAATAGGAATAATTACAGCATCGGCAGCAGTTAAGGCATTCAATGTTAAAAGCCCTAAAGATGGTGCACAATCAATTATGATGAAATCGTAATCATTTTTAATATCAGCTAAAGCTTTTTTAAGCATGTATTCTCTAGAATCTTTATCAACAAGTTCTATTTCTATAGCAACTAAGTCAATGTGCGCTGGAATAATGTCTAAGTTTGGTGTTTCTGTTTTAACAATAGCTTCTTTAGCCGAATTGGAGTGTTCTAAAAGTTGGTAAGTTCCAATTTCAACAGATTCTACATCTATTCCTATTCCAGAAGTTGCATTTGCTTGAGGGTCAGCATCAATTAGTAATACTTTTTTTTCTAGAACACCTAGTGAAGCTGCCAAATTTATGGATGTTGTTGTTTTTCCAACACCACCTTTTTGGTTAGCAATTGCAATGATTTTACCCATTAATGATTTGGTTTTATTAACCGTAAAAATACAATTATTTATTAGGAATAAAAATGGAACTTGTTAACACAAACGAATAAGTTTCGTTATACAAATAAAAGTATAGAATATTAATTCAATTTTTTAAAATCCATAGTATTTTTAAAGTTAAAATTTAACAAATTTTTAAAATTATGTGTTTTATCTTTACATAAAATAACTAAAAAACTCATTTTCATGAAAAACATCAATCAAATTTTTGCTTTATTAGCTTTTTTAATACTTATATCGCCTTTTTCTGAAGCACAAATTAAACAGACTGCTAAAGTTGAGGGTATTACAGAGTATATGCTTGACAATGGACTAAAAGTACTTTTGTTTCCAGATAACTCATCGCAAACTATTACCGTTAACATTACCTATAAAGTAGGCTCAAGACATGAAGGTTATGGTGAAAAAGGTATGGCGCATTTACTTGAGCATATGGTTTTTAAAGGAACACCAAACCATCCTGATATTCCAAAGGAATTAACAGAGCATGGAGCAAGACCTAACGGAACTACTTATTACGATCGAACTAACTATTTTGAAACTTTTAATGCAAATGATGAAAATTTGGATTGGGCTCTAGATTTAGAAGCCGATAGAATGTTAAACTCATTTATTGCAAAAGAAGATTTAGAATCTGAGTTTTCAGTAGTGAGAAATGAATTTGAGAGTGGTGAAAATTCACCGTCTAGGGTATTATCACAAAAAGTTATAAGTTCTGCTTTTCTATGGCATAATTATGGGAAATCTACTATTGGAAATAAATCCGATATAGAGCGTGTACCTATTGAAAATTTAAAAGCGTTTTATAAAAAATATTATCGCCCAGATAATGCTGTACTTATGATTACTGGGAAATTTGATACCGATAAAACATTGGCGCTTGTTGAAAAGAAATTTTCAGGATTAAAGAACCCAGATACACCTTTGCGTGATATTCCAACTGTAGAGCCTGCACAAGATGGTGAAAAAAGAGTAACACTAAGTAGAGTAGGCGATTTGCAAATTTTGTCGGCTTTATACCATACACCTGCAGGATCACATGAAGATTATGCAGCGATGCAAATTGCAGAACAAATACTAACTGATAATCCATCAGGTAGATTGTACAAAGCATTAATTGATGGCAAAAAGGCCTCAAGTATGTATTCATATATCCCTTTTACGAAAGAGCCAGGGTTTATGTATATAAACGTTAATGTACCTTCAGATAAGTCTTTATCAGAAGCTGAAAGCACGATGTTAACGCTTTTAGACGATTTAAAAAATAACCCAATAACTGATGAAGAATTAAATAGAGCAAAAGCCAATTTAGCTAAACGAATAGATCAAATCAGTAGAAATTCTGCTTACTTAGGTACTTACATGAGTGAATTTATTGGGGCTGGAGATTGGAGATTATCTTTCATACAACGAGATCGAATTGAAGCTATGACTGCTGATAAAGTAAACGCAGCTATTCAACGCTATTTAATAAACACCAATAGAACTGTTGGGAATTTTATTCCTGCAGAAAAGCCTATTCGAGTTGAAATTGAGCATACTACTGGTTTAGATGAATTGGTAAAATCATACAAAGGAAAAGAAGGTATGGATGCTGGTGAAGCTTTCGATGTATCTTATGAGAACATTCAAAATAGACTAGATTCTGGTAAACTTCAAAAAACACCTATTGAATATGGTTTTATTAAAAAAGTCAATAGAGGAAAAACAGTAACGCTTTCATTCACCATTAGAAATGGAAATGTCAATGATTTTATGAATAAAGGTCGTATAGCAAGTTATACAGCTAGTATGCTAGATAAAGGCACTGAAAATTATTCAAGACAAGATATTGAAGATAAGTTAAGTGCTATAAAATCATCTATTCGTATTTCTGGATCAAATGGTCGAATTAATGCAAATATAAGTACAACCGAAGAGTATCTTATGGATGCCCTAGCATTAATGACTGATATGTTGAAAAATCCAAAATTTGACTCTGCTGAATTAGAAAAAATGAAAACTCAAGAATTAGCAAGTATTGAGCAAAATAAAACAGAACCACAGTTTTTAGCAAGCAAACAGTTAAGTTTAATAAATAATAAATTTGAAAAAGGTCACCCTTTATATGTTACAACTATAGAAGAAGATATTGCTGAAATAAAAGATGTAACGATAGAAGCTATTCAAAAATACTATGACGAGTTTTATGGTATTTCAGATAATGCCACTTTAGTATCTATTGGCAATATCGATGAGCAAAAATTGAAAGATTATTTTGAAACTACATTTGCCGATTTTAAAGTTGATAAGCCATATAAAGAAATATCAAATAGCTTTAAAATTAATAATGCTACAAATGAAAAAATAAAAACTCCAGACAAAAAGAATGCTATCAGCATTGGGGTTATGTCTTTTGAAGGTAGTCAAGAAGATGACGATTATGCAGCACTTCAAGTTGCCAGTTCTATTTTTGGTGGAGGTGTTTTAAGCTCTAGAATAACCACACGTTTACGTCAGCAAGACGGTATTAGTTATGGTGCTGGAGGTCGCGTAAGAGTAGATTCTGATCCAAAAGATAAAAACTCATCTATTTTAGTCTATGCTATCTATGCTCCAGAAAACGATTTGAAAGTACAAAAAGGTTTTAGAGAAGAAATTGAGCGTTTTATAAAAGATGGTATAACTGAAGAAGAATTAAAAGTAGCCGTTAATAGTTGGGTACAAGGACAAAATGTATCTCGAGCAAAAGATAATGAGCTTTCTGGTACTATTAATAATAATCTTTACTTTGATAGAGATATGATGTTTCAAAAAAATATTGAAGACCAAGTAACAAGTTTAACTGTTAATGATGTAAATAAAGTCATTAAAAAATACTTTAAAACATTTGATAAATGGACGGTGGTAAATGCAGGAGACTTTGTTGAGTATGATATAAAGAAAGAAGACACGAAAGTAGATTAGTAATACTTCTTAGTAGTTGTAATAATTAAAAGCCCATATACAATTTGTATATGGGCTTTTAATATGTTATCAATTAGTTCTTTGTTGTTCTTCTTCATTTCCAAAAGCTCTGTTTTTAGAGTTGATTTTTTTGTTCCCGAAGCTGTAACTTAATGAAAATCGAACATAGCGATTATTTCTGTTTTGTCCGTATACTTGTCTTACGCCATTAACAACAGACTCTAAGTTGTCTAAATAGGACGTGGCAAAAACATCTTTTATAACAACATTACATTTTAAATTATTATTTAAAAAAGACTTGCTGTAACTTAAATCTAAACTAAAATTATCTCCTACAGTAAACAAATCCGACTGTGATTTTGAGTTGTAAATGGCATCAATTTGAAATTTACTGGTTGTACTGAATTTTATGGTATTGTTACTAGAAGCCATGTACGAGAATCCATTTTGAGGCGAAGCATCGATTTGCTTCGTAAATTTACTTTTACTGTTAATTAGCGTGAAGCCATTATTACTTTGAAACCAATCTAATTTATCAAACAGATAATTTTGTCCAATACCAATTGTAGTTTGATTAAAAAAGTTATCCCGAGTTACTATTTGTGTGTTTTCTTCAATGTTGGAAGTGAAAATAATACCAGAAGCATTACTTCTCTTGCTTAAAAATATATTGGTCGTTAGTTTACTTTTAAACGTGTGTTTCAACTCAAAGTTATCATTAAAAGTTGGTTGTAAAAATGGATTACCTTCACTAAACGTGTTGCTACTTACATATACTCTAAACGGATTTAAATTATTAAAACGAGGACGTTGTATTCGTTTAGAATAACTAAAGGTAAAATCATTATTTTCATCTTTTTCGTAAGATGTATAAAATGTTGGGAAAAGTTTCGTGTAGTTGTTATTATTGGTTTGATTAAGTTCTACTGAAAATCCTTTTGTGGTTGTTCGTTCAACACGAAGCCCCATTTTTACTTGCCATTTGTCGTTTAGTTTTTTACTACCATCTATGTAAATGGCTTGGTTGCTTTCATCATAAGTAAAACGATTTGAAACCGTATTATCAAATTCTGGAGTACCTGTAATCGTATTAAAAAATGCAATACCACTTTTACTTTCTGTATTACTGGCTCTAATACCATAAGACAATATCATGTTTTTTAATGGATGAACCATATCTGCTCTAAAACTTAAGTTTTTTATAGATTGATCTGAATCTGCAATGGCTGAAAAATTCACGTTTTGAAATTCATTATTTGTATTGAAGCTTTCTGTTCTAAAATCTCTTGTTTTTTGTGCATCATAATTAAAATAGTCAACATCAAAAGATAATATCTTCCCTAAAGTATCTAATTTAGTAATACTGTGCAGGTTTAAAGCGTGACTCATTCTTTCATCATGCTCTTTACCATTATTTATTAATAAAGAATCTATAATGTTATTTGTATTAAAAATTCTAGTAATGCTTCTGTCACTTATTCCAGGGTTGTTTTTACTTCCTAAATATTGAATACCAACAGTTGTGTTTTCTGTGAGTTCATAATCTAAAAGCAGTCGGCTAGAAAGCGCTTTTCTACTATCTTTTGTGTTTATATCTATGTCCCAAGTACTGGTTGGGTAAAACACTTGAAAATCTTCAATACCTCTAATGAAACCACCATTTTTATCTACACTAAAAGATAGATTTACTTTGTTTTTGTTGTATAATAAACTATTTCTAAAGGTTGTAAAGTTATAAGTATCGATGTTATGCATTATAGATGATGTGTTTTTCCAAGAATTTCCGCTTCCTTTTTTTAGAATGATATTTATAAGGCCACCATTGCCTGATGCTTCATATTTTGCTGGAGGTGCAGTAATGATTTCAATTTTTTTAATATCGTTGCCTGAGATACTGTTTAAATAACTAGTTAATTCCTCTCCTGTAAGCGGAAGCAGTCTATCGTTAATCATAACTTGAGGCGTGCCTTTGCCAAACATATTTATAATGCCATTTTGAACTTGTAACCCTGGAGCTACTTTTAAAGCATCTAACGCATCACCAGTACTCGCAGAAATACTATTTTCAACATTAAAAATAATACGATCTGGTTTTTGTTCAATTAACTTCTTTCTGCTAGTAATAACTACTTCTTCAAGTGTATTTGTATCTTCCTTTAAAGTTATTGTGCCTAAATCTAAACTGTTTTCTAATATGACGTTTTGTGTATAACTTGTATAGCCTACATAGCTAATGGTTAATATGTAAATGTTCTTCTCTGCTTCAATTGAAAAATTTCCATCTATGTTTGATATAGCACCTATAATTTTATCTTCACTTGTTTGAAGTATAATATTTGCCCCAGCTATTGGTCCTAAAGTGTCTACAACTTTACCGGTAATTCTTATTTGAGCACATAAGATGATTGGAAATACTAAGATTAGGAATAAGATAATACGTTTCATGATTTTCTGGAATTTTATTTGTTTCTATTTTGTTTGATACAAATATGCTTCTAAAATTCATGCTGTGCGACCGAAAGAAAAAAGTCGAACGCATTTAGAAGATAAAATGCGTTCGACTTTATTTTTTAAAACGTTCGACTTTTTTTAAGTCGTTGATTTTAAGATGTTTTACGGTAGTTAGTAGGTGTTTTGCCTGTATGTTTTTTAAATGCAGTATTGAATGAAGATTTTGAATTAAAACCAACTTCGTACAAGATTTCAAGAATAGTTAACGACTTTTGTGTTGGGTTTTTTAAAATTTCCATTGCTTTTTCAATGCGATATTCGTTTATAAAATCGAAAAAGTGTTTCCCAATTTTATGATTAATTAAAACGGATAAATCTTTAGGTTGCATATTTAGCCCTTCCGATAAATCTTTAATGCCTAAAGTAGGGTCTAAAAAAGGTTCTTCATTAACCATGTAACTTTTTAATGCTTTAATAGATTCATCCAGCTGTTCAGTTTTTTCAGTACCGTTAGAGTTTATAATATTTTTTACTAACTGATGTCTCGTGTCTATACCACGAAACAATTCAGGGTTATAAAGACTTTTTAAAACAATCCAACAAAGGAAAACGAGCAGAACCAGTGTCATAATAACACGAATAATGTCAAGGCCGTTTGGTTGAGGGTCGTATAATTTATAAATGCTTTTTAACGTTGCAAACCCAAAAACTATCGTTGTTACCAGCACTAATTGAAAGAGCCATTTATAATTGTAGTTATTTGTTTGAGAATAGTTTTCTAATAATAATAATTTGTATTTTCTTAATTCTCTAAACATAAGAACGATGTAGAAAATTGAAATTATAATACCATAAACTAAAGATATATTAGGTTCTGGATTAGCATACTTATCTAAATAAAACTGTGCTTTTTCTTCTTCTGAAACCAAATAGAAATTAGGGGTATAAAGAATAACTTCTAATATAAAAGGAATGAAATGTAAGGCGTGTTTGGGTTGAAGTTTAAAATCGGAATAGATACAAGATACCACATATAAAAACAAAATAGGTACCGCCAAGAGCATGATTTGGTCTCTAAGCATGTCTAAAGCATAGGGCACATTTATATATTTTGCGTAAGCAAATACACTAATATGCATGGCGAATATTATGAAATAAAACGCCATAAGTCGATTGCTTAATTTGTTTTTTGTTTTAACAGTAAGTAGGAAAACTGAAAAAAGTAAGGATACAAATATTAGTATCATGGTAATAAAAGCACGAATTAAACTGCTGTCCATAATTAAGCGGATTTTTGTTGTTTGCTTTTACGATATAAAGTAGGTGTGGTGCCTGTGTGTTTTTTAAAAGCGGTATTAAAAGACGATTTTGAATTGAAACCTACATCATATAAAATTTCCAAAACGGTTAACTGATTTTGTGTTGGGTCTTCTAAAATTTGCGTTGCTTTATGTATTCTATATTCGTTTATAAAATCGAAAAAATGTTTTCCCATAGTGTGATTGATTAATATGGAAACATCTTTCGTATTTAATTCCATTTGATTTGCCAAATCTTGTATGGTTAAAGATGAATCAAGAAAAGGCTCCTCATCAATCATATATTGTTTTAAAGTTTGAACGTCTTTATTAGTTTTAGATGTTTCAATAAATTTAGTCTTGTTTTCTGACACGAGATTGCTCGTTAGTTTTAATTTAGAATCTACACTTTGAAATAAATTGGGGCTTTTTAAAGCTTTTAAAATATACCAACAAAAAATAGCTAATTCTACAATTTGTAATAAGACTCGCGACCAAAAATAAAAGGTATCATAATCTGAGAATTTGTAAACATTTTTCAAAATAGCAAAGGCGTGCAATATCGATAAAACGACAGTTAACTGAAATAACCACTTGTAAAAGGTGATATCTGAATTTGCATAATTTTCAAGATGAATTTTTTTGGCTCTATTTATAACTATAAAAACAGCAATTAAATAACAAACAATTTGCGTATGTATTAATATATGTATAAAATTATTTTTAAAGGCTTCGGAAAGATTAGAAAATAAAATAATTACAGAATCTGAATTGAAACCATAAAAATTGGTTAGCATTAACAGATTTACAACTAGAAACGGAATGGTATGCAAAAGGTGGATGGCTTTCAGCTTAAAACCTGAATAACAGACAGAAATGATATAGAGATAAAAAACTGGTAATTGTAGAAATACCAATAATGCAATTATTGCACTAATATTATGGGAGTTTTGACCAATTATTTTTGAAAGGAAAACATTATCAATAGCCGATAAAAATAAAAATGAAGCAAAAATGCGATTACTTAGTTTGTTGGTTCCTTTGGTTGAAAACAAAAATACGGCAAACAAGAGCCCAATAAACAAAGATATAACGCTAGTGATGTCAAGGAGATTAAAGTCGGTCATTTAATAGAAATCTATTTTATAGTTAATCTATTAAAATCTCTAAAATCTTAATAGCTGCATCACTAATTTTTGTTCCAGGACCAAAAACAGCAACCGCACCAGCATCAAATAAGTATTGATAATCTTGTTTTGGTATGACGCCGCCAACAATTACCATAATATCGTCACGACCATATTTTTTTAATTCTTCGATAACTTGCGGAACCAGTGTTTTGTGTCCTGCTGCTAATGAGGAAACTCCTAAAATATGCACATCATTTTCAACGGCTTGTTTTGCAGCTTCTTTTGGAGTTTGAAATAAGGGGCCAATATCAACATCAAAACCAACATCGGCATAAGCGGTTGCTACAACTTTTGCACCACGGTCATGACCATCTTGTCCCATTTTTGCTATCATAATTCGTGGTCTTCTACCATCTTGTTCTGCAAAAATATCAGCTAATTCCTGTGCCTTTTTAAATGATTTATCGTCTTTTATTTCTTTACTATACACGCCAGAAAATGATTTTATTTGTGCTTTATATCTGCCATAGGTTTCTTCTAAAGCATTGCTTATTTCACCAAGAGTAGCACGTTTACGAGCTGCTTCCACTGCTAAAGATAGTAAGTTTTCTTGTCCTGTTTGTGCAGCTTTAGTTAATTTTGATAAAGCAACCTTCACTTTATCTGTATTTCTAAAAGCTTTAATTTGGTTTAGGCGTTCAATTTGAGAATTTCTAACAGTTTGGTTGTCCACTTCAAGTGTTGAAATTGGTGCTTCTTCTTCAAGTTTGTATTTATTAACACCAACAATAATGTCCTGACCAGAATCTATACGTGCTTGTTTTCTTGCAGCAGCTTCCTCAATTCTAATTTTTGGAATACCAGCTTCAATAGCTTTAGTCATGCCACCTAATTCTTCAACTTCTTCAATCAATTCCCATGCTTTTTGAGCAATATCATGAGTTAATTTTTCAACATAAAAACTTCCTGCCCAAGGATCGACCGTTTTTGTTATTTTGGTTTCTTCTTGTAAATATATTTGTGTGTTTCTGGCTATTCTTGCCGAAAAATCTGTTGGAAGCGCAATGGCTTCATCTAAAGCATTAGTATGTAAACTTTGTGTGCCGCCAAAAGCTGCCGCCGCTGCCTCAATAGTTGTTCGAGCTACATTGTTAAAGGGATCTTGCTCCGTTAAACTCCAACCTGAAGTTTGGCAATGAGTTCTTAAAGCCAGTGATTTTTCGTTTTTAGGATTGAATTGTTTAACCAATTTTGCCCAAAGCATTCTGGCAGCACGCATTTTAGCAATCTCCATAAAATGGTTCATCCCAATAGCCCAGAAAAAAGATAGGCGAGGCGCAAAGGTGTCAATGTCCATTCCAGCGTCTAATCCTTTTCTAATATATTCTAACCCGTCAGCTAAAGTGTATGCCAGTTCAATATCGCAAGTGGCACCAGCTTCTTGCATGTGGTAACCCGAAATACTAATGCTATTGAATTTGGGCATGTTTTTACTGGTATATTCAAAAATATCCGAAATGATTTTCATAGAAGGTGTTGGTGGATAGATATAGGTATTTCTCACCATAAATTCCTTTAGAATATCATTTTGGATGGTACCTGCAAGTTGTTCTGGTTTTATGCCTTGTTCTTCTGCAGCAACAATATAGAATGCCATGATTGGTAAAACAGCACCGTTCATAGTCATGGAAACCGACATTTTATCTAGTGGAATCTGATTGAAGAGTATTTTCATATCTTCAACCGAATCAATAGCAACGCCAGCTTTTCCAACATCACCAACTACACGTTCGTGATCCGAATCATAACCTCTATGAGTTGCCAAATCAAACGCCACTGATAATCCTTTTTGTCCAGCTTCAAGATTGCGTCTGTAAAAGGCGTTACTATCTTCAGCAGTACTAAAACCAGCATATTGTCTAATCGTCCAGGGTCTTCTAACATACATGGTGCTATAAGGTCCGCGAAGATTTGGTGCAATACCGGCAACAAAATTGAGATGTTCTAAAGTTTCAATATCATTTTTTGAATAACTGGATTTAACCGTAATACCTTCAGCAGTTAGAAAGCTCGTATTAACTAATGGTTTTTGACCTTTAGCTTCTAACTTTAAAGTGATATGTTGAATATTTTTTCTCAATTCAATTAATGATTATAATCTGCATGCAGATTTTATGAAAAATTATTTAGGTATTTGGTTAAAACCTACTTTAGGTTCTGGTTTTTCCTAAAACAAATTCAATAGCTTATATTTCAAATTAAAATTTATGTTCTACAAAATCGTGTTTAAGTTTAAACGACCTACTACGTTTAATAATTAACGGATTTTATAAGTAAATTGATTCAAAGATATGAAATATTTGTCTTGGGATTTGCCATTACTACTCTAATGGTTTGAAGTGAAAATTCTAAAGTAAAAAACTAAATGCAATCAATAAACAGTATTATAAGTTGAGTTTTGATTAAATATGTAAGAAAAAACTTTATTATATATGTAGATAGTCGTATTTTTAACTCGATAAACTATAAAAACCTATTTTTTTGTATATTTAATGTCCAAATCTTTAAATAATTTTACTATGAAAAATTTGCCCCAACTTTCATTGGCACTCTTATGTTGCTTATTTTCCTGTGAAACTGATACCGCAATTGATGTGTCATCTAACTTTGTATATAATACAAATGAACAATTTCTAACCACTGAATCTTTTATAATTGATTTTGAAGCCTTTAACACAGGAGATATTGTTTCTGAAATCTTTATTTCAGATCCATTCAAAAATGCTCAAGTAGCTGGAATTACCATGGCATTTCCAGATAGTAACGCCGCTATGATATTTGATTCTTCAAATCCTACTGGTAACGATTTTGATATTGGTACGCCTAATGAAATTTATGGTGGTCCAGGGTTAGGAAATGGAGGCGCGAGCAATGAAACTGCCTTAGGTAATGTTCTTATTCTTTCTGAGGATTTAGACGCTACAGATCCTGACGATATTTTTGAAATAGGAGCCAGCTTTGTTTTCGATTTTAGTGCCAATACTAATGTGACTTTAAATTCATTCGATATTTTGGATATAGAAGAATCTTCAAACCCAACACTTGTTAATCTCTACGATTTGGAAGATAACATCGTCTTTAGCAAGGAAGTTATTCCAGGAGGTGATAATTCAAAAGTGTTAGTAGATTTAAATGGCACCTCTGGTGTAGCGTTTATGGAAATTATAATGAATAGCTCTGGTGCTATTGATAATATTGCTTTTGATTTGGAAATGGAAGAAGCATGCGTTGCTTGCGATAGTAGCATTGTCGAACTCATATTTAAGTATACTGGTGGTTTGTCAGAAGCTTCTATTCGATTTGAAACTGAAGAAGGAGACGTCATATTTGATAATACATTGCAATTAAATGAAGAGTTTACCATTTCAGGAAATGCTACGGATGGTACTTTTGAAAGTGGTATTATTATATTTATTGAAAATGAAGTAGTAGCTTCACTAGCTACTGACTGTTCTGAAACAATTGGTCCAGGATATATTATAACTGGTTTGGAAGTTATTTCAGGGGTAACTCAAACTGGAGGTCAGTTATGTCCCGTTCAGATAGCATTTTAATCGAAAAGAATTCCTCGCATGCTTGCATCGGGGTTTCATCTGAAATTGTCATTCCCGTGAAAACGGGAATCTAAAATAATAGAATTTCGGTTTTTGACCCTGAGGTCAAAATGAAACTAGCGAAATACCCCTGTGGCTTGCTCTGGGGATAGTTGGTTTCAAGAAATTATTTATTTTAGACTTTATAAAAGATAAAACAGGCATATTTTTTAAAATGTGCCTGTTTTTTTACTTCCATTATAACAAAACTATTGATTTGATGCTTGGAGTTTGTTTTAGTTTTCAAAATAAATCACTTGCAAGTGCAGTTTAAATTAATAATCTAAAACTCAATATAAGTTTAAACGGTTTACTATATTTATTTTCTATGGAAACACTTAGCAAAATCCTTCATATTGACTAATTATCTATGGCCTTCGAACATACATGGTGCTATAAGGTTCGCGAAGATTTGGCGCAATACCAGCAACAAAATTGAGATGTTCTAAAGTTTCAATGTCATTTTTTGAATAACTGGATTTAACCGTAATACCTTCAGCAGTTAGAAAGCTCGTATTAACTAATGGTTTTTGACCTTTAGCTTCTGACTTTAAAGTGATATGTTGAAGGTTTTTTCTCAATTTAATTAATGGTTTTGCCTCGTATATGAATATTATAAAAGGTTATTCAGGTATTTTATTAAAATCTACTTTTGGTTTTGGTTTTTCTTGCACATTACTTAAGTTGACACTAAAGAGCTTCGCATAGTATAAATCGAAAGCAATATAAGCTGCTAAATACTTGTCCGATACGGCGTTTTGGGATCTTGACATTAGCGGAGAACCAAACAATTTAGGGCTCATGCTGTTTGTTGATATAAGTGCGTTTAGCGTAGTTTTTAAATTTTGATCCTGTATTCTATCAGAAATACAATTGAAAAATGGACTTTTGTAATTCAAATAACTTTTTTCGTTTTCAGCATCCCAAAAGCTATTTTCTTTTTTAAGTGCTTCAAATATTTTAACGGTATGTGGTGTTGCAATTTCTTCATACTTTACTCGTCCACTTATAGCATTTCTAATAAACTGAGAGTAGGCAGAGTTTAAATTGGGCTTTTCTTTACAATAAAATTTGGTAATATCGTCTTCAAAATTAAAAACGGCTTCATTAATAAGTGCTTTCAGGTTTTCTTCCTCACAAACAATACTAATGCCTTTCTCGGCGAATTTAAAATCATTGAATGTTTCTTTTTCTTTACAATTAACTAGTGTTAATGCTAATAAAAATACAATAAGGTTAAATTTTGCGTTCATTTTACTTTTCATTTTTTAATCGTTGTTGTTCTAATGTTTCTGATAATCGTTTTTCTATTATGGGTTCAATCAAAGTCTTTCTCTGATTGGTTTTTACAAAAGGATATATTTCTAATTCGTGGTTCATCCTATCATTAGGGTTTGGGTGCTTATTTGTGCCTAATAATATGTCTTCACCATTATCAAATAGATGCTGCTCTTTTAACGCAGTTTCTTTTATTTTTCGTTGAATGGTACCATCTTTAAGTTGCTTTAAAAAACCACCGTTTTTCTCAATATCTTTAAATAAAGTCAATGCTTTATCTGCTAATTGATTGGTTAAGGTTTCAATATAATAAGCACCATCAGCAGGATTGTCTACTTTGTCAAAATAACTTTCATGCTTTAAAATTAAAAGCTGATTTCTGGCTATGCGCTCACCAAATTCATTGTCTTTATGGTAAATGGCATCGTAACCTAAATTACAAATAGTATTTGCACCGCCTAAAATAGCACTCATACATTCGGTAGTGGTGCGTAACATATTGGTGTTGTAATCGTATATGGTTTTGTTACGTTTTGTTGGTGTTACAGTAATGTGACAATGAGATTCAATATTATATTCTGAAGTTAATGTTTGCCAAAGTAAACGTAAAGCTCTTAATTTCGCTATTTCAAAAAAGTAATTTGTACCGACTGAAACGTTGAAATTGACGTTATAAGTTTGCGTTGTTTCATCTTCATTTATACTATTTAAATACTCATTTGCATGCGCTAAGGCATAAGCCAATTGTTGCACCATATTTGCACCTGAATTTTGATATAATGAAGTATTTACGCTAAATGATTTAGTGATTTTTGCAATGTTGGCAAATTTTGAAAAATCGTCAGTTATATTATTGAACCAGTTTCCTGTTTTCGCAAGATTTCCAATAATATCTGTATGTATATGGATTCCAGCCTTCGAAGGCGTAATAGATAGTTCTTGTACAAATTTTGAAGATAAAAACTGTAACTCAAAATGAATTGGGGTTTTATTTAGATCAATGTTTTTTAGTAAATCTTCAATTGAAATAGCTTCTGTAGGTATAATGAATTTGATACTTTCTGCACCTCTTTCAATAACATCAATGGCTTTTAAATTTGATTTTTCTACGTGGGCTACAAAAATGGATTGACAGATTTTCCATTGAGTTGCTTTCGTATTTGAAGGTTCTGGGAATTCAGTGAAATCATCTGCATGGTAATAAGGTTTTACCGCAATATCTTCATTAGAATTCCAAACAAGGGTGTCATTATAATCACCGCCTTTTAAATCGAACTGAATTTTTTGTTTCCATTGTTTTGATGAAACCGAATTAAACTCACTAAATAACGTTTTAGTCATTTTGTTTTACTTTTAAACTGTCTTCATATTCAATAATGAAAATTTCTTCGTTGTCTCGTTTCATAAAGTATTCTTCACGAGCAAACTTCTCTAAACCTTCTTCTGTACTCAACTTTTTTATAGCTTTTTTATCTTTTTCAATTTCTCTTTTGTAGTATTCCTTTGAATCTTCAAGAGCTTCAATCTCATTGTTTAATTCGTTGTGTATAAACCAAGAATTAGCATCAAAAAAAAGCATCCAAACTACAAAGCCAGCCAAAATTAAAACAAACCAATTTTTAAAAGGTTTTAAATATTTATTGGTATTTCTATTGAATTTTGCCACTTATAATCTGTTATTTATTATGGTGCGTACTATATCTACGGCAACGGTGTTGTATTTGTTGTTTGGAATAATAATATCGGCATACTCTTTCATGGGTTCTATAAATTGATCATGCATTGGTTTTAGAGTATTTTGATATCTTGTTAAAACTTCATCAATATCTCTACCACGTTCTTTAATATCGCGTTTTAATCGTCGTATTAAACGCTCATCGGTATCTGCATGTACAAATATTTTAATATCAAACATATCGCGTAATTCCGGATTTGTTAAAATTAAAATACCTTCTACAATCATTACTTTTCGAGGGTGTGTTAAAATTGTATCTCCTGTTCTATTATGTTTAACGAACGAATAAACAGGTTGGTGTATAGGGGTGTTATTTTTTAATTCTTTAAGATGACTTACTAATAAATCAAAATCTATTGATCTTGGATGGTCAAAATTGATATTTACACGCTCATCATAACTAAGATGTGTTGTGTCTTTATAATAAGAATCTTGAGAAATGATGCCAACTTCGCCTTCAGGAAGTTCATGTAGTATTTGATTAACAACCGTTGTTTTACCACAACCAGTTCCGCCTGCAATTCCGATAATTAGCATGATTTTTTGTTTAATTGACTTTTACAAAGTTAGTTAAATGTTAAGCTTTTTAAGAGCAATTTCGTTTATTTTTTAACATTAGAAACTTCTTCTTCGGTAATTATTTTATCATTTTTAAACAATAAATATTTTTTTGATTTGTAATTGCTAAATGAATAAATAAAGTATATTTGCAACCCGTTACAAGATAACCATTTCGGGGTGTAGCGTAGCCCGGTTATCGCGCCGCGTTTGGGACGCGGAGGTCGCAGGTTCGAATCCTGCCACCCCGACAAAACTAGTAATAGGTCACAAAAAAACACTGTTAATCATATGATTAACAGTGTTTTTTTGTTTTTATACATTTTATTTGATATCAAATAAAAGCATATAATCTCAATAAAAAGGTGTACAAGTTGGTGCGCAATTATTTTCTGAAAAGGTATTAACTTCAAATACTTGTTAGACAATTTCATATCAATGTTCAATAGGTTAAACACTATCACATAGCCCTATATACTTTCAATATCATAGTAATTCAAAAAAGATAAAATAAACTTGATTTTTTGATGTTTTTGAATAAAATAATTGATTCAAAAAACTAATAAACCAATATCATTTATGAAACTTTGATTTTGTATATTGTTATTGTAATTTCATGGTTTATAAAAGCTTAAAAAATTAATACTACCTTGTGAAGAATAGCTGTTTTTTTATAAGTTTTCTTGTAGCTATGTAATGTGAAATTAATTTTAAAAAGTATTTTGAATCACTTAAATGGTTACTATAAATGAATATTAGAACCTTTGTAATTTTCCTGTGTTTTTTAGTATCAAACTCTGCTCTTGGGCAATTTAACAATTTAAAATTCGAAAATCTAGATACTGTAGATGGGCTTTCAAGCAGTACTTGTACAGAAATATTTCAAGATAGTGAAGGGTTTTTATGGTTTGGTACAATAGATGGCATTAATAAATATAATGGTTATGAGTTTGAAATATATAGGTCAGTTTTAAACGATACTACATCTATAAGCAACAATAGAATAAATGCTATTGATGAGGATAAAGAAGGAAACCTTTGGATTGGTACTAATAACGGATTAAATTTTTTCAACAAAAAAACTAATAATTTTATACGCGTAAATCTTTATAAATTAATCTCATTATCAAATAATCCTCGAAAAATAATTAATGATTTATTATATGATTCAGAAAATAATACACTTTGGGTAGCAACAAATAATGGTGTTATTAAAATTATATTAGAAGATGTTTATAATGATATTAACAAATTAAAATTTTCATATTACATACACGATCAATCAAATTTATATTCTATTGACGATAATAGAGTGAATACTATTTTAAAAGATAGAGAAAATACCATTTGGGTTGGAACAAGTGGAGAACACCTTAACAGATATAATTCAAAAGAAGATAATTTCGAACGTATTCTTATAGAAAACAAAAAACCTTATGAGTTAAATCATATTCCAAAAAAGATTTTTATAGATGCAGATAATGATTTTTGGATAGGTAATGATCTTTCTAATTTAGTTTTATGGAATAAAAGTGAAAATAATTTTAGTCACATATCTTTTGTAAATGAGAATGTTCCTTTAAGAGATGTATATCAAGATAAAGATGGATTATTTTGGGTGTCTACCGATGGACATGGTTTATACTTGTTAAAAAAAGACGAAAGTAAAGTTCATCAGCATATTGTAAATAAAGTTTCAGATGCTTTCTCGCTTCCCAATAATAAGCCTGCTAAAATTTTTGAAGACAAGCATGGAATATTCTGGATTGGTAGTTACGATAAAGGCGTAAGTAAATTAGATCCTTCAAAGTATTCATTTGGGCATTATTATTATCAACCAGATAATTCAAAAGGATTGAGTGAAAAAATAGTACAATCTGTTTTACAAGATTCTAAAGAAAGAATTTGGTTAGGAACTTATAACGGAGGATTAAACCTTTTTAACAAACAAGACAACACATTTCAGCATTTTAGCCATAATCCAAAAAATAGTAATTCTTTAAGTTCGAATAGAATTTTATTCACTTTTGAGACTCACGATGGTAATATTTGGGTTTGTACGCTTGATGGTGGGTTAAATAAATTTAATCCTGAAACAAAAGCTGTGGAAAGGTTTTTGAATGATGAAAAAGACTCGCTATCGATAGCTCAAAATTCAGTTTGGACGGGTATTGAAGACTCTAAAAATAGGTTATGGCTCGGACTCAGAGATGAGGGGTTAAGTTTATATAATCCAAGTACCAAAAAATTCTACAATTATAAAAATACTTCTATTAAAGAAAATAATTTAGTAAGCAACTTTGTTTTTTACCTATTTATAGATTCTAAAGACAGATTACTTGTTGGTACATCACTAGGTTTAAATTTTGTGCATTTAGATAGTTTAAAGAATTTTATTCCTAAAGATATAGCATTTTTAGAAGTTCAAGAAAAAGGAATTGAAGGAAATAATATTAATTATATTACCGAAGATCATATTGGTAATATTTGGATAGGAACAGACAGTGGTATTCATAAATTAGATGAAGATTTAAACTTAGTTAAATCATATTCATCGCAAAATGGCTTACCTAATAATTTTGTAGTTGGAATAAAAGAGGATGATAATCATAATTTTTGGATTACAACAAAAAGTGGACTTTCTAGGTTAAACCCAAAAACGCATCAATTTAAAAATTTCAATATACATGATGGTTTGCAAGGAACAGAATATCAAAGTAAATCAATTGAAAAAACCAAAGATGGAAGTATCATAATAGGAGGGCTTAATGGTTTTAATATTTTCCACCCTAATGATATATCATTAAAAAGTTCTGCAAAGGTTTTTCCTAAAATAACAAGTTTTAAATTAAATAATAAAAAAATAGTAGCTGGCGATACAGTAAATGGAAGAATTTTATTTAATAAATCAATTCAAGAAACAAATAATTTAAAATTGAAATATAATGAAAATTACATTTCCCTTGATTTTTTAGCACTCTATTTTGAAAACCCAGAACAAGTTCAATATGCTTATAAAATGTACGGGCTAGATGATGAATTTGTAAATGTCGGGGCCAGAAGAGATGCAAATTATTCAAACTTGTTACCTGGAGACTATATTTTTGAGGTCAAAGCCTCACTCGATGGCCAATGGGAAACTGCAGAAACTGCAAAAATTCAGTTTACAATCATGTCACCACCATGGTTTACTTGGTGGGCTTACGCGATTTACTTTATGTTAGGTGTCTTGTTTTTTTGGATTATAATGCGTTACTACACACAAAAAGTTCAAGAAGCACAGCAACATGATTTAGATCAAATGAAACTTCAGTTTTTTATTAACGTATCACATGAATTCAGAACGCCATTAACGCTTATATTAAACCCAGTTGATAAAATACTCTCAAGTTTTAATAATGATTCAGAAACAGTTAAAAACTCTGCTTTATCTATTCAAAGAAGTGCAAGACGTTTATTGCATTTGGTAAATCAGTTATTAGACTACAGAAAAATGGATGTTGGTATGGCGCCTTTGCAGTTAGAAAAAGGAGACATTATTAAATTTAGTGAAGATATTTTTTCTTTATTCAAGGAATTGGCAGCAAAAAAACAGATTGATTATAATTTTACAACCACATCTAAAAGTATATCTTCACTTTTCGATTTTGATAAAATAGAAAAAATAATTACGAATTTAATTTCTAATGCAATTAAATATACTAATGATGGTGGTGAAATAACAGTGAGTATAAATAAAATATCTCAAAGAAAAAGAAAATCTACTTTGTTCTTTTTTGAAAAAGAAAAAACAAATAATTATCTAGAGATAATTGTTGAAGATACTGGTATTGGACTGAATAAAGAACAGCTGAAAAATATTTTTTCTCGTTTTTATAATTTAGATATCACTAAAAAAGGAACAGGAATAGGACTTAATTTTACTAAAGCTTTAGTAGAAAAGCATGGTGGTGAGATTTTTGTTGAAAGTCAACTTAAAAAAGGAAGCAAGTTTATTGTAAGATTACCGTTAGATATAAAAGCTAAACCAGAAAAAGTAGAAAGCGTTAAAAATGAGTTTTTAATTAACTCCATGAATTCTGTAGAGTACGAGATGTTAACATCAAACAATGAATTAGATTCAAAAACAGTAAAAACTAATAATGGAAAATTACCAACTATATTATTGGTAGAAGATAATAAAGAATTAAGAATACATTTAAAAAACGATTTAGAAGCAAACTATATCGTTAAAGAAGCTGTAAACGGATTTCAAGGATTAAAAAAGGTAAAAAAACACTATCCAGATATTGTTATAAGTGATGTTATGATGCCAGTAATGGATGGCTTTGAAATGTGTAAAGAAATAAAAAATGAGTTTGAAACTTGCCACATACCTGTTTTATTATTAACGGCAAGAACATTAGAAGATGACCGAATAGAAGGCTACAAAAATGGAGCAGATGGTTATTTATCAAAACCATTTTCAACAAGTATTTTAAAGGCTAGGATAAAAAATTTACTAGAGGCAAAAAATAGACTAAAACAAAAATTTTCTGAAATTGGAGGTGTGTTTCCTTCAAGCGAAGTAACTACAAACAATTTAGATGAAGCATTTTTAGATAAAGCTACTAAAATTATTATAAATAATATTAGTGATATTGACTTCAAACAAGAGCACCTTTTAAATGAACTAGGTATAGGACGCTCGCAGTTTTATAGAAAAATTAGTTCGCTTACTGGTCATAATCCAAGCTATTTTATTAGAACAATAAGATTAAGATATGCTTCAGAATTACTAAAACAAAATAGATATTCTATTAAAGAAGTTACCCACATGTCTGGTTTTAATTCTACAGCTTATTTTAGTAAAACTTTCAGAGAACTATTTAATGTAACTCCTACTGAGTATATTGAACAATTTGAAAAAGATAAGATATTGCAGGAAAGTTAATTAAAGCAATTATTCGACACATATCCTATATAAATATAGTGTTCATTAGTAATTGTTTTATACTGGTTTAAAATAATTACTAATAATTATGTAGTATGATAACGAGGGTCTATAAATTCTTTATACTAACAAAAAACGGCAGTAAACTTTAAAGTTCACTGCCGTTCAAAACTAAATAACTAACTCAAAACAATTATTCGAAATTCTTTTACTTAATAACCAGGATTTTGTTTCATTGCTGGATTTAATACAATTTGTGCTGAAGGAATTGGGAATAGGTAATTCTTTAAGCTATAGTTTCTCACATTAGCAGGATCAATAATTACTGCATCAACAAGACCAACACCAGTTTCTACTTTCTTTGTACCATAGATATAAGCTGCTGGATTATACAATGCTGGATTCGTTTCATATTCGGTTCCTTCTATGACTTCACCAATAAGGTCTTGACCTAATACTTCTTCTGCAATACCCCATCGATTTAAATCGTTAAAACGATTATTTTCCATGTATAATTCTACAGATCTTTCTCTTCTAATTTCTTCCAACATATCTAGGCTATTTGTGGTAACAAAGGCATTGGTTAAAGGAGCTACTCCAGCTCTTTCTCTCAATATGTTGATTGAAATGTCCAAATCGGCATCTGAAATTGCCCCGTCTCTTTCGTATAAAGCTTCAGCATACGTTAATAATACCTCAGCATAACGTAATTGTGGATAATTAAAAGTTTCTCGTCCGTCTTGGAATGTTTCCGCTCTGAACTTTCTACATATAATTGGTGATAAATTTGTACTGCTTATTCCAGTCATGATTAAAGATCCGCCTCCTTCAGGAAGATTCTCCCCAAAATAGGATATCATTCTATAGTCTCTATCAATAAATTGATCCGTCATCAAATAATAGCCTTGAAATAAAGGCGATTTTTCAATAGGCAATCCATCTAAACTTAAAAATAAATCTAATATATGGCGAGATGGTGAATTTCTACCACCAGTAGTGTGAGAAAAATTGCCTCCAGGGGTTTTCAACTCACTATCAAAAACACTTTGTATAATATATTCTTTATTAGTAGACTTTCCTAATCCAGCATCGTTACTACCATCTAGAATAAATAAATGACGATAGCTTAAATTGTCCAGTTGATCGTTGTAGTTCCATATTTCATATCCTCCATTATCCATGACAGATTTCGCTGCTGTAACGGCTTGACTAATATAAGTGTCAGAATTATTTGCAGATCCAGAGCCTTCAAAATCTGTTGTGGTACCTACGTATTTTCCCCATGTACCTTCAAATAACAAAACCTCGGCTTTGAAAGCTTCTGCTGCATACTTACCTATTTTACCCATTTCGCTTTCTGGAACGACATTTGGTAATCCTGTAGCCATAGCCAAATCTAAATCAGCCAATATTTGTTCTACTACTTCATATCTACTATTTCTAGGACCATAAAGTGCTTCTTCGCCTACGTCAAATACTTTAGTGGCTAAAGGTACACCACCAAAACGTCTTAATAGCGCAAAATGATGCCATGCTCTAAAAAAGTAGGCCTCAGCTACATGTCTAGAAATATCTGAAGGGTCACCTTCATACTCTTCTGCTTTTTGTATTAGAATGTTTGCCTCTCTAAGATAAGCATACCAGTTATGCCAATAGACATCTGTATTTCCAACTGTAGTAGCACCTTGCCCCGCTGGTTGCACCCAAGCGTTAAAATCCGTTCCAAAATCGGTGATGTCCCCAAAACCGCTATTCCATGAACCACCACCATACGCATTTGTTGGTGAATGTGATTGCAAGCCTCTATAAAAATCATTGGCAGCCGCCTCGAAATCATCAGGCGAATTAAAAAATGCAGATTCTGTTGTCGCATCTAGTGGGTCAAGATCTAAAAAAGTACTTTCGCAGCCCATTAGCAATAGAATTACTGCAGAAAATAAAATTAATATTTTTTTCATCTGTTTTGTTTTTAAATTATTTATTGTCTTCTTCATAACCTATATTAAAATGCTAAATTAACTCCGAAAGCCACAGTTCTTTGAAACGGATAGATTGTTCTATTACTAGTAGAAGGATCAGGACCCGCAACACTAGTTGGTACATTACCAGCTTCTGGATCAAAACCATCTTTTACAGTAGTAAACTCAAATAAATCATTACCAGAAAAATAGACCCGTATTTTATCCATAGATAACTTTTTTATGATACTCTCAGGTAATGTATATCCTAATACAATTGTTTTTAGACGTATATATTTATTGTCTTGTTGTACGAGATCATTATAATTCCAGTTCCATGCTGCCCTAGCACTATTAGTAGTTAGTCTAGGGTAAGCAGCACCAGTGTTTTCAGATGTCCATGTTTTACCTAAATAAGCATTTGTTTGGTTCGACCATACACGTGCAAAAGGATAATTCTGAAAACCATCTCTAAATACAACTTGCTCTAGGGCTCCTTGAAAAAACGCTGTAAAATCAAAACCTTTATACTGAGCGCCTAAATTGATACCAAACACATAATGTAGTTGGTTGTCGCCTACAAATTTTACATCACCACCTTCTTCTGCGACATCATCTATATAGCCATTACCATCTAAGTCTACTTTTCTAGTATCTCCTATGCGTAGTCCAGATGTACCACCTTCAGCCGGAATCTCACCAGCACCTCCATAAGTATCATAATAAGCATCAACTTCTGCTTGTGTTTGGAAAAAACCATCAGTTTCATAGGCGAAATAAGAATTTATAGGAAAGCCAACGCGAGTTTGCACCAAACCGAAATTTCCAGTGGTTTGACCTTCCATAGAAATTAACTCATTGTTGTTATCGCTCATATTCACACCAATATTATAGCTGAAATCACCTTTAGTATCTCTCCAATTTACTGCAACTTCCCAACCTTTAGTTCTTAAATGGCCAGAGTTGGTAGTAGGAGCACTTCCACCTAATGTTTGTGGGTACTCAACAGGAATTAACATACCTCTGTTATTTTTTTCGAATAAATCTATAGCACCCGTAAGTCTATTTTGTAAAAAACCAAAATCCAATCCTATGTTTTTTAATTCAACCTCTTCCCACGTACGCATTCTAGTTGTTATAGCATTTACACGAGCAGTAGAAAATAAACTAGGTGAAGCACCAAATACGGTTGTTCCTTGGTTTATGGTAGAAACATAATCATAACGACCTATACCTGCTTGATTTCCAGTTGTTCCTATACTAACACGTAGTTTTAAATTACTCAACTTATCAAAGTCTTCTAAAAATTTCTCTTTATGGATGTTCCATGCAGCAGATACACTTCCAAAAGTTGAATACTTAAATCCTTCATCAAATCTAGAAGTACCATCTCGACGACCTACTAATTCTAATAAATACTTTTCATCATAATCGTAGTTTACTCTCGCCAACTGGGAATATAGCCCCTCATGGTATTGATTACCTGCGTTATCCTCAACACCAGTAGCTACATTCAGGTCAAAAGGCCCTTCAGTTGGAATATCATACCTTCTTGCCCATACTCTATCGTAATTATTTAGTTCTGCGGTTAAACCTACCATAGCTTCTATGGCATGCTTATTTATTGCTGTCTTATAATTTAAAAACCCTCCATAGGTTTGATACGACTTTCTGATATTTTCAACTTCAATACGTGATCTGTTATTGATAGGGGTTCTAGAAAGTTCCCCTTCCCAACCGTATTGAGGAACCGTTAGAACCGTTAAATCTTCTCTGGAAGATATTTGGTTAAAAGTGGCATTACCAGTAATACTAAAACCATGACCTATATTGTAGGTACCATTCAAGGATATTTTTGTTAAGTCTTCGGTAAACTCTTCTCTACCTCCATCGGTGGTTGCTGAAACTGAGTTTGTACCTCCACAACAAGCACCAAAATTAGCATACCATTGTCCTAGTGGATTTTTGGCAGGAAAAATTGGGGCGTCTTGCGAAACCAATTGAGTGGTTAACTGCGAAGAAGGTGATGATGTAACACCACGTTGAAATGTGATACCTACACCCAAATTAAACTTTTCGGTGATATCAAAATCTGTGTTTAACCTTATATTGTATTGCTTAGCACCATCATAAGCAGTTTTTAAAGCCCCTTGATTGTTCGCATAGCCTACAGATGCACGGTACCTTGCGGTCTCCGAGGATCCTGATAAACTTAAGGTTTGTTGAATACCAGTATTTGATCCATACAAATCATCATATCTATTTGATGGTGCTAAATAAATAGTTCCCCAAAACTGTGTATCGTAAAAGCCTGCTTCACCATTAGCCATTCTTTGCACATTTTCTTCAGACTGCCAACCCCAGTAATCATTTGTACCGTCTTGCTCTACGGCTTCTAACCATAAGTTACCATATTCTTGCATAGTTATTACTGGTGGACGAAGCCCAAGTGAATTAAATCTAGTATTGCCATTGTATTCAATTGTTAATTTTCCTTTACCTTTTTTTGTAGTAACCAAAATAACACCATTTGCAGCTCTAGAGCCATATATAGAGGCAGATCCATCTTTAAGTACACTTATAGATTCTATATCATCAGGGTTCATTTGGTAAAATTCACTATCATCAAATGCAGGTGCACCATCAATAATTATAAGTGCACTACCACCATTTACAGAAGTTGCTCCCCTAATGGTTAAACCAATATCTTCATTTCCAGGTCTTGCTGAATTTCTCGTAACCACCAATCCTGGTGTTTGCCCTTGTAAGGCTAGGGCAGTGTTGGTTATAGCTCTATCTTGAAAAACCTCAGATGTTACCTGTTCCACGGCACCTGTTAATGTCTCTTTTTTTGCAGTTCCATAACCAACCACTACTACTTCGTCAAGTGCTTGAAGGTCTGGTTGTAATGTTATATTAATAGTCGTGTTAGTTCCTACTGCAATTTCTTGAGTTATAAACCCTAAATAAGAAAATACTAATACACTGCTGTTTGATGGAACATTTATAGAGTAGTTACCATCAAAATCGGTTACTGCTCCAACATTGGTACCTTTTACAAGTACGTTTACTCCAGGTACACCCATGTTATCATCGGCACTTACAACGGTTCCTGTAATTGTTTTGTTTTGTTCAATGTTTGTACTAGTTATTGTGGTGGTAGCATGTAAATGCGAGGCAGAGCCACACAATAAGAAGCCTATTACCCAGAATAGACTTGCAAAAATTTTCAGTTTTAACTGATTGTGTCTAAGTTTAGCCATAAAATTGTTGTTTAAAAAGTTTAATATTTGTTAGTTAAAATCATTAGTACAATTTTAAAGACAAAGAATATAAGTAATGATAAATTATTATTCAATGATGATAAATTATAGTTCTTTATTGCGATTTTACTAATTAGTTACCCTAAAGAGTATGTGTAATTATCAATTTAAAACTTTCACTTTGTTTAGAATAGAGTTAGATATTAGGTAATCACTAGTTATTCTTAAACATTTAAGTTGTAATTTTTAATATTTTCTTATCTAAGCTCAACTATGGGATTAATAGGGTGTAGTATGTTTTTTCAAATTTGAAGTAATAAAATGGATTAAAAGAATGATAGTTTATCATCATTGAATGATAATTTATCTCGGCTCACTATCATAATTATTAAAATTGCTATAGATTTTAATTCATATAAAATTCACTCAATTTTACAATTAACCAAAACACCAAAGATTGTATATTTATGAAACAATTATTTTTATTACTCATTAGTTTTTCAATTATAGCATGTTCATCTCAAAAAAAAGAAACTCTAACATTTGCTGAAAAAATGTTGGATTTAAATGTTGCTAAAACTAAAGAAACGCTTAAGGGTTTGTCTTCTAATGACAGTTTTCCAAGAAATATACCTAAGTCTAAAAAAGATTGGGAATTTGTAAAAGTTAGAGATTGGTGCAGTGGGTTTTGGCCTGGAGTTTTATGGTATGCATATGAATATTCTGGAGATGAATCTTTAAAAACCGATGCAGAAAATTTCACACTACCAATTAAAACTATTGCTTACAGTTCAGCCAGAAATCATGATATAGGTTTTATGGTATACTGTAGCTACGGAAATGGTTACAGATTAACGGGTAATGAAGAGTATAAAAACATCTTATTATCGGCAGCCGATACTTTGGCGACACTCTATAACCCTAATGTGGGCTCTATTTTGTCTTGGCCAATAAAGAAAGATGAATATTCGCATAATACTATAATCGATAATATGATGAATTTGGAGCTGCTTTTCTGGGCAGCTAAAAATGGAGGTGATAAACGTTTGTATGATATTGCAAAAAGTCATGCAGATGTAACTATGAAAAATATAGTTAGACCAGATAGCGCTGTTTATCATCTAGGAGAATTTAATGAAGAAACAGGAGCGTTTATTAAAGGACACACGCACCAGGGATACGCAGATGAATCTATGTGGGCTAGAGGTCAAGCATGGGGTATTTACGGATTTGCAATAGCTTACAGAGAAACTGGAAAACTAGAATACCTAGATACTGCAATAAAATTATCAGATCATTTTTTAAACCGTTTACCTAAAGACGGCATCCCGTATTGGGATTTTGACGACCCTAAAATACCAAATGCGCCTAAAGATGCATCAGCAGCTGCCATTGCAGCATGTGGTATGCTCGAAATATCAAACCTTGTTAAAGATGTCAAACTAAAAGAAAAATATATAAATGCTGCAGAAAATTTTGTGAAAATATTGTCTTCTAAAGAGTATTTTAGTGGAGACACCAATCAAGCATTATTATTGCACTCTACAGGTCATCATCCTAAAAATTCTGAAATAGATGTACCAATAATTTATGCAGATTATTACTATATGGAAGCCTTAATGCGTTTAAAAAAAATGGAAACTATTACTAGTAATATTGCTCAAAAATCAAAAAACTAATTTAGTTGTTTTTATGATTTTTTTGCAGAAATCAGTTTTTGAGATTATTTTCAATTAAAACACTATATCATCACCATGAGGGAATTTAAAACCGTTATTTATGTTTTTATTATATTGTTTATACCTAGCTTTTTTTATGGACAAACAATTCCATATAGCACGGGTAGAATAGTAATTAGTTCTGATGGTAATGAACACGATCATGATGATTGGGCAGCTACACCTTTTACATTAGCATTATTAGCTGCAAAAAACTTACAGGATAGTTTAACCGTTTACACTTTCAGTGATCATATTTGGGGAAGTGACCATGAGACAGGAGAAGGTAAAAAACAAATGTTAATAAGTGCATTAGAAGGTAAAGAAATATTTAATTTTAAGAATTCTAATTTTATTGAAGCTGTACAAGATTCAACCAAAGCAATATCTTCCATTACCAAAGAGATAAATAAGTCTAGTAAAAATAGTCCACTAACTATCATTGCTGCTGGTCCAATGCACGTTGTTGGAAGTGCTATTGCAAATGCCGAAAAATCTAAATTGAAATATGTTAGGTTAATTTCGCATTCTAATTGGAATGACAGACATTCAGATAAGCCATACAAATGGGAGCAACATTCAGGATGGACATGGGATGAGATTAAGGCTAATTTTGAATCTTCAGGACTTGTTTGTGACAGAATAACAGACCAAAACGGAGGAGAAGATTACATAGGTATGAAGGCACCAATGGAAATGTTTGATTGGATTAAGACATCTCCAATTCGTGAAAACTCCCCAGAAATACAAAAACAATTGGATTGGCTATATAGTCGGCAATTAACGTGTATCAAGAAAGGGGAATTTGACCCATCTGATGCAGGTATGATTATTTACTTACTTACAGGAAAGCAAAAGACAAATCCAGATGATGCTAAAGTTATCATAGAGAACCCTGTTAAGTAATTTATTTATAAAACTCAATGAATCTAAGTACAATGAAAAAAATATTAACTTTTATAGTACTCATAACTTTAATATTCAATTCAAGTTGTAAGCAGGCTCAAAATCATGTTCAAACAGATGAAGAAGTAAAACAAATTACTGATGAGGAACGCATGCAATGGTGGGAAGAAGCACGTTTCGGAATGTTTATTCATTGGGGTATTTATACTAAACTAGCTGGGTTTTACAATGGTAAATCGCAACCTAATAGTGCCGAATGGATTATGAACAGGGGAAAAATTCCAATTGCTGAATATGAAAAATTAGCCAATGATTTTAATCCAACAAAGTTTAACGCTAAAGCATTTGTGAGTTTAGCAAAACAAGCTGGTATGAAGTACATGGTTATAACTGCTAAACATCATGATGGGTTTTCTATGTTCGATTCTAAAGCAAGCGATTATAATATTGTAGATGCAACACCTTTTAATCGCGATATATTAAAAGAACTGGCAGCAGAATGTAAAAAACAGCATATTAAATTTGGTTTTTATTATTCGCAAGCACAAGATTGGCATCATCCAGGTGGTATGGGAAATAATTGGGACAATACTATTAAACGTGTTAGTAGCGACGAATATGTATATGAAAAAGCACTTCCAGAAGTAAAACAATTACTAACAGAGTATGGAGATATTGCTATTTTTTGGTGGGACACACCTCGCGAAATGACAAAAGAAGTTGTAGATAGTTTATATAATATAACCACAGCTTTACAACCTAATATTATAACTAATGATCGTTTAGGAAAAGACTATCCTGGCGACCATAAGACCTTTGAAAGACATGGTCCGAGATACAAACCTGAGGAAAAGTATTGGGAATTGTGCCAACCTATTAGTGGTAGTTGGGGTTATCGTAGTGATGATGATAATTTTAAATCTACTTCAACATTAATTCGCAATTTAATCGATCAAAGTAGTAAAGGAGGAAACTATTTGCTTAATGTAAGCCCTACTCATGAAGGTACACTGAAGCCCGAAGCTATCGAAAGATTAAAAGCCATAGGTGCATGGATGAATATAAACAGCGAAAGTATTTATGGTACGCAAGCCAGCCCAACAACTGAGGTCCCAGATTGGGGTAGAATTACTATGAAAACTGTTAATAATAAAGGGGTATTATATTTACATGTATACGATTGGAAAGATAATTCTGCACTACCAATTCGTCTTATAAATGAGGTAGAATCATGTTATTTGCTAACAGACCCATCAAGAACATTTAAAACGACAACAGATGATAAAGGTATAAATGTAATGCTAAAAGGTAAGGCTCAAGATAGTGTTGCAACCGTTGTTGTTTTAAAATTAAAAGAGATGCCTAATGCATTACCACAAAGAATATTGGGTCAAGATGAAAATGGAATAGTAATTTTACCTGCCTTTAGAGCACAATATGAAAACTTACAAGGTCCTGGTGCCCAATATGATGAGCGTAAAGATTGTATTGGCGAATGGGAAAGTGAAACGGCACGTGTATATTGGAAATTTTCAATTAATAAACCAAAGTTGTTCAATATAAGTGCAGAATTCTCTGGAAAAGAAGATACAGAAATAACGGTTTCATTAAACGGCATATCTAAAACTATTAAGATTCCAGAAACTGGTGATTATAAAAAATTCAGAAAAGTTGAATTAGGTAGTTTTGATATTAACAAACCTGGGGACTATGAAGTTTCAATAATGCCAGTTGCTGATAAATGGAATGCCATTAATATGAGGGATGTTGTTTTGCTGCCTAAAAAATCTAAATAATTATTTTTAAAAATTATAGTCTAAAACAGATGTACTTAATAGTGTCAATTATAAAAAAGAGATTAGGTGTGTTATTTTTCATTGTGTATCCTATGGTTTGCTGCGCTCAAAATTCGATACTAAACAATCTTGGTGAAGCTCCAGTTAATGGTGGCTTAACGATGAAAGATTATTGGGTTTGGGGAAGTTCTGTAATTAAAGGTGACGATGGGATCTATCATATGTATGCGTCACGTTGGCCAAAAATGCTGCCTTTTCATCCAGGTTGGATGATTGCCTCAGAAATAGTTCATGCAGTTTCAGATACCCCAGAAGGTCCTTATGAATATGTAGATGTTGCCTTAGGTGATAGAGGTACACAATATTGGGATGGTAAGTCGTGTCATAATCCAAAAATAGTAAAATATAAAGACACCTATATTTTATACTACATGGGGTCTACACATCCATTTGAAAATGTTACTCAAGAAAATATTAATAAATTTGATTTATCCAGTAAATGGTGCATAGCAGCACGTTGGGGTAAACGTGTTGGTATAGCAACTTCTAAAAGCCCTTATGGACCATGGAAACGTTTGGATGCTCCAATCTTAGATGTGAAACCAAACAGTTATTATAGTTTTTTAACCTCAAATCCTTCACCATTAATTAAAGAAGATGGGTCTGTAGTTTTACTTTTCAAGGGAAGAAGCTATAAAGAAGACGGTATAAAACATAGCGATATGAGTATTGGTGTTGCTACCGCACCATCATTTGATGGTAAATATACAGTTATAGGCGACGAGCCACTTTTTTCTATGGAGCGTTTTGGCGAAGTTGAAGACCCACATTTATGGAGTGATGATAATGGTTACCATATGATAGCTAAAGACCAAAGAGGTAAAATTACTGGAGGAAAAGGAGATGGGCTTTTGGCACATTCAGAAGATGGTATTAATTGGGTTATCGATGAAAACCCCAAGGCATATACTAAGATTGTGAAATGGAGTAACGGGAAAACCATTAAACAAGGACAATTAGAACGTCCCTTCGTTTTTGTTGAAAACGGAAAACCAACACACCTGTTTTTTGCAACCATGGATGGTCCTGGAGGATTTGGAAATGGAACAAAAACTTGGAATATGGTTATTCCTTTAAAATAGACCGAACTATAATTACTAAGAAAACCAATTAATACTTATATATAAGATGAATAAAAAAATATTATTATGGTCTATTACTGCTGCTCTAGCAGGTTTTCTGTTTGGATTTGATGTGGTGGTGATTTCAGGAGCTGATAAAAAACTACAAGCTATATGGGAATCATCTGATTCCTTTCATGGTTGGGTAGTTATGGGTGCAGCACTTTGGGGTACCGTATTAGGTGCTATTTTTGGTGGTATTCCGACGAATAAATATGGACGTAAAAATACATTAATAGTTATTGGTGTTTTATTTGCAGTTTCAGCCATTGGTTCTGCTTTAGCTAATGATCCATGGGTGTTTGCTTTTGCACGATTCATAGGTGGTATTGGTGTGGGAGCATCAACAATAGCAGCACCTGCATATATTTCTGAAATTGCTCCAGCAAAAAATCGTGGTCGTTTGGTGGCTATGTATCAGTTTAATATCGTGTTTGGTATTTTAATAGCATTTATGTCTAATTATTTGTTAAGTGGTTTAGGTGAGGATTCTTGGAGATGGATGGTAGGCGTTGAGGCAATTCCTGCGATTTTATACATCTTATTTGCTTTAAGAGTTCCTAAAAGTCCTAGATGGTTGTTATCTCAGCTTAAAAATGAGGAGGCCCATGAAGTATTAAAAATAATAAATCCTGAAATGCTAGATAATGAGATTGTAGATTTGATGTCTGAGTTTCAAAACCACAGTGATATGAATGATAAAACAGAAACTATTTTTGTCAAAAAATATAGATTTCCATTAACATTGGCATTTTTAATAGCTTTTTTTAATCAACTATCAGGAATTAATGCTTTTTTATACTACGCACCAAGAATTTTTGAGGAGGCTGGATTAGGAGAAAGTACCGCCTTGTTAAGTAGTGTTGGTATTGGTGTAACGAATCTTGTTTTTACTTTATTAGGTGTGTTTCTAATAGACAAACTAGGTAGAAAAACATTAATGTATATTGGATCTATTGGCTATATTATATCACTTGGTTTGGTGTCTGCAGCATTTTTCTTAGAATGGACAGGTATGGCAGTTCCAATATTTTTATTTTTATTTATCGCAGCTCATGCTGTTGGTCAGGGTGCTGTAATTTGGGTGTTTATATCTGAAATATTCCCAAATCATTTGAGAGCATCAGGACAAGCTTTTGGAAGTTCAACACATTGGATTTTAGCAGCTATAATTCCTTCATTAATTCCATTTCTATTTAATCATCCAATGGTAGGCGCAGGAGTTGTGTTTTTAACTTTTGCATGTATGATGGTGCTTCAGCTATTATTTGTTGCTTTTATTATGCCAGAAACTAAAGGAAAGACTTTAGAAGAATTGGAAGATGAAATGCTAAAGAAATAGTAATTTTATCAGTATGAAAAAAACATTGAATTTCTTGGTATTATTTCTTTTTGTAATTACAACATATGCATCAAATGTAGATACACTTGTTGTATATAGTAAATCAATGAATAAAGAGATAAAGAATGTAGTAATTACACCACAGTCATATCCAAAAAAAGGGAAAATGTATTCAGTTGTATATCTATTACATGGTGCAGGAGGTAATCATGAGGCTTGGTTAGGAAAGGTGCCAAATATTAAAACTTATGCTGATTTATATGATGTTATTATGGTTTGTCCAGATGGTCATAAAACCAGTTGGTATTTTGATAGCCCAATAGATTCTAAGATGCAATATGAGACTTACATATCAAAAGAATTGGTAGCAGAGATTGATAAATCCTATAAAACATCAGCAAATAATAAAAATAGAGCTATAACAGGATATAGTATGGGTGGTCATGGCGCACTGTATTTAGCATTTAAATACCCAGATATTTGGGGTGTAGTAGCCAGTATGAGTGGCGGAGTTGATATTAGACCTTTTCCTTTAAAGTGGGATATTGCCAAACGGTTGGGGACTTATGCTGAAAACCCAAAAAATTGGGAAGAAAACACTGTTGTTAATCTGGTGCATTTACTGGATGGTAAAAATTTGAAAATCCTTTTCGATTGTGGTGTTGATGATTTTTTTTATGATGCTAATGTAAGACTTCATCAAAAGCTGTTAGAACGTAATATTCCTCATGATTATATTGAACGTCCTGGTGGGCACACAAACAAATATTGGAGTAATTCTATAACCTATCAAATGGTGTTTTTTGATAATTTTTTTAAACAATGAAAAGTGAATATATATGGATACGCAATGAATAAAGAATAATTAAATATACAATTATTATGAGGGTTTTTAATTATTTAAGAATAAAAAATATTACAGGAATTTTAATCATTTCTCTGATACTTTTAGGTTGTCAACAACCACAAAATATTCAAGTGCAATCTCCAGATGGTAAAAAAACATTTTCACTCATTGTAGATTCAAAAAAGGATATTACTTTTTCTATTAAATACAATAACCAAGATATAGTTTTACCTTCAACATTAGAGCTAATTTCTAATGAAATAGATTTTTCTGGTGATATGTCCATATTAAAGGTTGAAAATTCCTCAGTAAATAATCAATGGCATTCTAATTTTGCTGAATTAAGTGTTATACCAGACAATTACAATTTATTAAAAGTATATATTAAATTAGGAAACTCTAAAGTCAATATTATTTGTAGAGCTTATAATGAGGGTATAGCTTTTTCATATGAAGTTCCAGAGCAAAACAATATTCTTGAAATAGGGTTAGATGAAAAGATTCATTATAATTTTAAAGAAGACTATAAAGTTTGGTCTACACCAAAACGAGTTAGGCGAGTGTTAACAGCACAAGGTGAATATAAACAAATTCCATTATCGCAACTAGAAAAAGGTTGTGAACGACCACTAGTTATTGATATTCATGATAGTTTAAAAATTGCTTTAGCCGAAGCAAAATTAGTTGATTATGCACGATTAAATTTTGATAAAGGAACATCGTCTAAATATAGTATTCTTTCAAGTTTAGATGGTAAAATGGGAGGTCAAAAACAAGACACAATTACAGGAGCTATCATTTCTAAAAGAAAAGAAACTGAAACGAAAGTTCATAAAAAATTACCATTTCAATCTCCTTGGCGTGTGGTAATGATGGCTAAAGATGAAGGAGAATTATTAGAGAACAACTATATAATTCAAAATTTAAACGATCCTTCTGAAATTGCAGATGAGTCTTGGATAAAACCAGGAAAGGTTTTGCGAGAAACAACACTTACAACTAAAGGTGCATATGCAGCTATTGATTTTGTAGCATCACATAATATGCAATACATCATGTTTGATGCAGGTTGGTATGGCAATGAAATGAAAAATAGCTCAGATGCCACTACAGTAACTTTAGATCCTAAAAGGTCGAAAGGGCCATTAGATATGCAAGCTGTTATAGCTTATGGAAAAGAAAAAGGGATAGGATTAATTTTGTATATAAACCGTCGTGCTTTAGAAAAGCAATTAGATGAGGTGTTACCACTATTGAAAGAATGGGGTGTAGTAGGAATTAAGTATGGTTTTGTTCGCGTTGGAGATCAGGATGCGACAGTTTGGTTACATGAAGCGGTTAAAAAAGCGGCTAAATATGAAATGATTATAGATGTACATGATGAATATCGACCAACCGGGTTTTCAAGAACGTACCCAAATTTTCTAACTCAAGAAGGGATACGTGGTGATGAAGAAACGGTACCTAACTCACATACATTAATTAGTATGTTTACACGTACACTTGCTGGTGCGTCTGATAATACGGTGTGTTACTACAACGCTAGAGTTAGTGATATGGGCTCACATGCTTCACAATTAGCAAAAACAGTATGTATTTTTAGCCCGTTGCAATTTTTATATTGGTATGATAAACCGGCGGCTTCTCCAGAGAAGTTAGATGGTTTATGGGGTGATACTAGTCATATAGGAAATGAACCAGAGTTAGAGTTTTTTGATAATGTACCAACTACTTGGGATGAAACCAAAGTTTTACATGTAGAAATTGGTGAATTAGGCGTTATTGCTCGAAGAAAAGGAGAATCTTGGTTTATTGGTGGTATTAATGGCGAAAAACCTCAATCTGTAGAAGTAGATTTTTCCTTTTTAGAAAAAGGGAAAAAGTATATGGCTAAAGTTTACACTGATGATGAAACCATCCAAACAAGGACACATGTAAAAATTGAAGAGCTAGAATTAGATAGAAAAAGCATATTAAATTTAAAAGTTAAAGCCAATAATGGATTTGCAATGCAAATTATACCAAACGAATGAATTTGAGAAGTTTAAATGATGAAACAAACAAAATAAAAACGATTTGTAAATGGCTTATTTATAGTGTTTTATTATGTCCAATATTGTTATTTGGGCAAAAAGAAGTACATCCTAGAATTTATACAACCAACAACAATAAGGAAGCATTTTTAAAAACCATAGAGAAAGTAGCTTGGAAAAAAGAATTTGTCGAACGCAAAAAAGAAAACCTAGAAAAATATTTAAAACGTTGTGAAGATAACCCTGAATGGCTAGTTTCTAGGTTACAAATGAATTGGAAAACTAAGCATAATGAAGTGTATCTTAAAGGAGGAGATTTTGCATACTCTAAAGGAAAAGCACCCGTGCCCACAGTTCGTTTTTCAGGTACTAGAGATTGGGCTACAGAATATTTAGCCCCAGAATTAGAAGATATAGAGCCTTATTTTGATGATTCGCGTGGCTATTATTTAGCACACAAAGAAACGAAAAAGAAAGAATGGGTACACCCATCTAAAGTTGGGCATACCATTGAAGGTATTAATCGCCAGATTATGAGTCTTGTTGAAGATGCTGCCTTTTTATATTGGGTAACGGGCGATAAGAAGTATGCTGAATTTGCTAAACCTGTTTTTGAAACCTATATCGAAGGCATGTATTATAGAAATGCTCCAATAGATTTAGAGAATGGAAATCAGCAACGTATTTCTGGGTTGGCAACTTTTGAAGTCATTCACGAAAAAATTCTTTTAAGCCTTGTTACTACTTACGATTTTTTATTCAACTATTTCAAAAACGAAAAAATAGACCTTAGTAAAACTGTTGCTGTTTTTCAGAAATGGGGAGATCAAATTATAAAAAATGGCATTCCAGATAATAATTGGAACCTGTTTCAAGCACGATTTTTAACCTATGTGGCTTTGGTTTTAGAAAGTAACAAAAATTACGAAAATGGTAAAGGGCGAGAATACTTTTTAGAGCACACATTTGATAAATCAACCGAAAGACAGTTATCTATAAAAGAATCACTTTTAGTTTATGACCAAGAAACAGCTTTATGGCCAGAATGTGCATCGTATTCTACACACGTAATCACGTCGCTACTAGAAATTATTACCTTACTCGATAATTACACAAATAAGAATGAACTTTCTAATTTTAAAATTGTTGAAAAAGCAGCTTTAACATCCTTTCAATATTTATTTCCTACTGGTTATATGGTTGGGTTTGGAGATTCAGCTCATAAAATAATGCCTCCAAAAAATTTCGAGCTTCTAGTTGCTAATTATAAGAAGTATAACCAAAAAGAAAAAGAACTTTTGTTTTCTGGTTTGCTTAATATGATGTTAGATAAAAAAGAATATACAAGAAAAGTAAATAATCTTTTCGAATTATTTTTTTATGTTAATCATTTAAAAAAGAATGAAATAAATGATAAAGAGATTGATTTAGAAAACCTAACAACGCCTACTTTTTATGCTTCAAATGTGAGTATGTTTAATCAACGATTGGGTGAGGGAGATGATGCTGTGATGGTTTCTACTGTTGGTTCTTACGGAAATCATTCACATGTTAATGGTATATCTATAGAATTATTTGCTAATAACTATGTTTTAGGCCCAGATATGGGTAAAGGGTCTAGTTATTGGCATCCAGACCATCGGCAATATTATTCAAGATTTCCTGCTCATAATACGGTTGTAGTAGATGGTAAGTCTGATTATGATGCCATGCGTGGATATCATCCGTTTGAATTAGATAATTATTTTCCAGAATTAGGTAAAGCATCAATTTTTGATAAAATTACGTTTTCAAAAGTGTCTTTTTTTGAACCAAAGACTAAATCTAATCAACAGCGATTTACTGCTATTATTAAATCGAATACCAATAAAGGTTATGTTGTTGATGTATTTAGATCTGAGAAGCAACAATATGGAAATCAAAGACATGACTATTTTTATCATAATTTAGGGCAATCACTTCAAATATTTCAGAATGATGATGAGCTAAAATTATTGGAGACAGATGATTTTGGATCAAGTCAAGGTGATTTAAAAGCATATGATTACTTAACCGATAAAACCAAAATTAAAACTTCAGAAGACGTTCAAGCACTATTTAAAATAGAGAGCAATGGCGAACCAAATAGCTTGATGAAAATTTGGGTAAAAGGGAGCCTAAATCAAAGCATATATTCTGTAAAAGCACCAAAATCGAATGCTATTTCTGAAGGAACGGCACCAAAAGAAATAGTAGATAACCCCATGGCTACTCTAATTCTAAAAAGAGAGGAAACTGCTTGGGAAAATCCATTTGCTCTGGTGTTTAATCCGTTTATTGAAGGTGGTGAAAACCCAATTCTAAATGTTTCGTATTCAACATTAAAAGATAACCCAAATACACAAGTTATTGATGTTTTATTAATTGATAATACTACGGTTGATACTATGGTTTTGAACGCATCTGAAAATGAAGATGTTAGACATAATAATTTTTATCAAAAAGGATTAGTGTCAATGACACGCCAGTCTAAAGATAAGAGCCATATTGATTTCTTGTTTCTCTCAGGCATGTATAAATATGAAAATAGTGGTTGGGGAATTATTGCATCTGGAGCACCCATAAACATATCTTTTGAGATTTTAAAAGATGGTTACCAATTTCAAAATAATAAACCGGCTCTTATAAGAATACCATTTTTTAATGATATGAAATCGGCAGAATTAAGACTATATGATGGTAATAAATTAATTGAAACACGACAAACCGTAATGAGTCGATCTAACACACAAATAGAGTTCAGGCTATCAAAAGCGTATGAAAAGGCAGAAGTTGTTTTCAAGTAATTTATGAGAAATCGATTTGGAAATAAAAGAATAGTAAAACAAAAGAAAATCAACATAAATAGTTAATAATGAAAATGTTAAATAGATTGATTCTAATGGTATTGGTAGCCGTTTTAAATATTAATACCAGTTTGTCTCAAAATATTACAGAAGTAAAAAAACTTTCTGATGATGAACGTATGGCGTGGTGGCGAGATTCTAAATTTGGGATGTTTATACATTGGGGTGTATATGCTATACCTGGCGGAGAAAGAGATGGTAAAATTTGTGGCGGTGGCGCAGAATGGATTATGGATAAATTGGATTATACTATTGAGGAATACGAAAAGTTTCCAGCTATGTTTAATCCTGTAAAATTTAATGCAGATGAATGGGTTTCTATGGCCAAAGATGCTGGTATAAAATATATTGTTATAACCTCAAAGCATCATGATGGTTTTGGTTTATGGGATTCTAAAGTATCAGATTATGACATTATGGATTCATCACCATTTAAAAGGGATATAATAAAAGAATTATCTGAAGCTTGTAAAAGGCAAGGGATTATATTTTGTTTTTACCATTCTATTGTAGATTGGCACCATCCTCAGGCTCAAGGAAATTTATTTCCTAATTACAACGCTGGTCAGAAAGATCAAACAATAGTCAATCCTGACTTTCCAAAATATTATGAAAATTATTTAAAACCTCAAGTAAAAGAGCTTTTAACGAACTACGGAGATATTGGAGTGGTTTGGTTTGATGGTGATTGGATTGCCGATTATACTACAGAAATGGGTAAAGAATTTTATAATTTTATTCGAGAAATTCAACCCAATACAATTATTAATAATCGAGTGGACAAAGGGCGAAACGGTATGGAAGGAATGAATACTGAAGGTAATTTTGCAGGTGATTTTGGTACTCCAGAACAAGAAATACCAGCAACAGGAATTGATTCTGATTGGGAATCGTGTATGACGATGAATGGGTCTTGGGGATATAAACCATCAGATAAAAATTGGAAGAGCAGTGAAAAGCTTATTCAGAATTTAATTGATATCGTTTCAAAAGGAGGCAATTTTTTATTAAACATAGGGCCAGATGGTTTAGGTCAGTTTCCACCTGAAAGTGTAGAGCGTTTAAAAGCTATAGGTGTTTGGACCAGAGAAAATGCAGAATCTATTTATGGAGCATCTGCAAGCCCTTACGAAAGGCCAGAATGGGGTCGTTATACTGCAAAAGATGGATTTTTATACGCACATGTTTTTAATTGGCCAAAAGATGGTAAATTAGTAATAAATAGAGCTATTAAACCAAGACAAGCAACATTACTTACGAGCCCTTATCAGAAATTAAAAACAAATTTAGTAGATGGTAATTTAACCATTCATGTGCCAGAAAAAGCCCCTAATGATATTGCAACGGTAATAAAAATACAATTAATACCTAATGAGGATTGGGCAAACTTAAAAAGATACAAAAAATTAAATAAAGAATTGAAAGCACCATCTAAAAAAGAAAACCGAGTGGTATTTATGGGTAACTCCATTACTCAAAAATGGGTGGAATTCAATCCAGATTTTTTCAAAGAAAATAATTATATAGGAAGAGGTATAGGTGGTCAAACCACACCACAGATGTTATTAAGGTTTAGGCAGGATGTTATCAATTTAAGTCCGAAAGCAGTTGTAATACATGCAGGAACCAATGATATTGCAGGCAATAGAGGCCCAATGACAATTGAGCAAATTGCTAATAATATTTTTACAATGGCAGAATTGGCGAAAGCACATAATATAGAAGTGATACTGGCTTCAGTACTTCCTGCAAGTAGTTATTCCTGGAGTCCATCTATAGAACCTACAGAAAAAATACTAAAACTTAATAGCCTAATTAAAGCCTACGCCAAAAAAAATAACATGGTTTATTTAGATTATTATTCAGCCATGGTTAATGAGAACGGAGGGCTTAAAAAAGAACTAGGAAGAGACACCGTACATCCTAATATAAAAGGTTATGAGGTTATGGAACCATTGGTAAAAGAAGCTATCAAAAAAGCGTTAAAGTAGAAGAAAGCTATAATATGGACATAGTTTATTAAAAATGAACTATGTTTTATACCAAATACAAAAAAATAAAAATAACATTGTTGTAACAATTTTTGTTGTCCTCAATGTTTTTTTATGGCTAAATTATTTATAATAATTATATGAAAACAAAATTTTTATTTATAGCATTTTGCTTAGCTATAATAACGTCCTATGCTCAACAAAGAAATTATCTTTTATATACCGATGAAAATATTGAGCGATTAAAAGAACACATTAAAAGTAACGAGCTTATAAAAAAACAATGGGATGAGCAGTACAAGAAGGCTAAAAGCTTGCTTAAAAAAGATAAACTGAGGTCATCTGACGGCCTTCTTTTGGGTTTGGTGTTTAGGATGACTGGTGAGGAAAAATTTGCAAGCAAAATAAAAGATATTCTTCTCGATTATACATCTAAAAAAACTTGGGAAGGTAAAGCATTACTTGGCAGGAATCCGCCATGGAAAGCTGGATTAGGGACTTCACATACGAGTTATGATATAGCTGTGGGTTTCGATTGTATTTATAATTATTTAACAGAAGAAGAAAAACAACAAATTGCTAAAGCGATTGTGAAAATAGGAATTAACCCGGCAAGAGAAGATTGGTTAAACCCAGAAACTAGTTATCACACCTTTGATACTATGGGACACAATTGGTGGAGTGCCTGTGTTTACATGGCAGGTTTTGCATCTTTAGCTGTGAGAGATGAAATACCTGAAGCGGCAAAATGGGCTAAAGATATAGAAGAATTAGCAGTTGAATGGATGAATTTCTCGGGAAGTATTCTACAAAATAAACCACCTACTTTTGATAAAGATGGTGGTTTTTATGAAAGTATTAATTATGCGTCTTATGCTACGTCACAATACTTATTGTTTTTAAGTGCTTATAGCAATGTATGGCCAAATGTTTCCATATATAAATCGCCAATTTTAGATAAGATAGGTGACTTTTTTATCAACACAACCTATTATGTTAAAGGTGAAAGTGACCTTGCAGTAAACTTTGGCGATTCAAATATAAAAGCCAATGGCGGAAATATATTGATGCTACTTTGGAATTTGGGATATCAAAACGAAGCGTATGCATGGTACATCAATCATTTAAGTAAAAACGATTTAAAGAACTTAAAATCACCTGTAACTTTAGCATTATATCCTAATCTACCTTCTATCGATTCTGGCTATTTACCCAATATGCCTAAATCACATATTTATCAAGATATGGGTTGGGCAACCATGCGTAATTCATGGGATGATGATGCCACTATGTTGGCAGTAAAATCTGGGTTTTCTTGGAATCACGCACATGCCGATGTAGGCTCTTACATTTTATTTCATAAGGGAAAAAATTTAATAATAGATTCAGGAAATGCGAGTTATTTAAATTCATTATATACCGAATACTATTGCCAAAGTGAGGCGCACAATGTCATCTTTTTTAATGGAAAAGCCCAAAACAGAAATGACCCATATTTTGGAGTTGTTAATTCGGGGTCTTTACACAATATGGTTGAGGGAGAAGGTTTTAAATATTTATTAGCTAACGCAACAGGACCCTATTCACAAATTTTGGCTCGTAATTACCGAAATTTTATTTGGGTAGGCGATGTTATTTTAGTTATTGATGATTTGTTGGCGCACGAACCCGGACAATTTGAATGGCTTCTGCATTACAATGGAGCGTCTGAACTAAAGGGAGGTATAGATCTTTCTATTAAGGAAGGAGATGCTAAAGTTTTGGTACGTCCGCTTTACCCAGAAACGTTTCCACCTGGAGGTGAACGTCCTCATGATTTTCCTGAACACATGCGATTAACGGAAAGGATAGGGTATGAAGACCATCATCCAGAAATTAAAAAACCATATTGGTCTATCAGTCATTTTGAAGAAACTGTCAGAACTAAGTTTATTTCAGCAATAATTTTAGAAACCGAAGAAAATAAAAATAAGTTACCAGTTATTGAACGTTTTGACGGAAAAAACTTTTTAGGAGTTTCTATTACTCAAAACGGAGAAACTACTCAAGTTTATTTTAATCTGTTAGCAGATGGTAGATTGAAACACCGTAACAGTGCTATAACTATGAATGGATGGGAAACAGATGCTTACTTAACGGTTTTAAAGTTTAAAGAAAATGCTGATACTTCAAAACATGAAAATATAGAAGAGTTTTTTATAGGTCATGGTAGTTATTTACGTCGCGATGAGCAAGTTTTAATACATGCATTATCAAAATATACCGCTTTGGTAGAAAATTTTGCTATTAACCCTAGTGTTGTTTTTCAAGGGCAGGATAATGCAGATATAAGCCTTCATCTTTTAAAGGAATCAACTAGCATAAAATTGAATGGGATGCTTAAAAACGGTAATTATAATGCTGAGAAAAAGTTAATTCAATTAAAAATTAGAGGTAATGAATAGTTATAATTAATAAATAATAAATAAAGTATGAATAGTATATCATTTCGCTCAGTAGTAATTGTATTAATATCCACATTAATACTTTCTTGTTCAAAGACAAAAAAAGACCCTTTGTCGAATGATGGTTTTGTTGATATTTTTAATGGTAAAAATTGGGACGGTTGGTATCTTAAATTAAGAAATGGAGATGTGGAAATGGCTAAAAAGGTTTATGTTATTGAAGACGAAATGGTGCATGTATTTAAAGATATGCCAGACAGCCTAAACCTAGATACGGGAGAGAATGGCACACATGGTCTTTTTTATACCAATAAAAAGTATAGTAAATATATCCTACGGTTTGAATATAAATGGGGTAATAAAATAACAAATAATTTTAAACGATGGCAATATGATGCGGGTTGTTATTATCATGTCTATGACGATAAAATTTGGCCAAAAGGTATAGAGTACCAAGTACGATATAATCACATTGAAAACAAAAATTATACAGGTGATTTTGTAACAGGTGGTACTTCATTAAATTGGTATACAGCAAAAGATAGTACGACGTTTCTTTTACCAAAACATGGAGGAATCGATGTGGGGCAAAAGCCAGAAAAAATACTTGAGTGTCTTTCTAATGTTGAATACAACGCGCTAAATGATAAATGGAATAAATGTGAAGTAATTGTGATGGGAGATAAATATACCATTCATAAACTAAATGGTACAATAGTAAACATGGGAACCGATTTATCTCATAGCGAAGGAATAATTGGTTTCCAATCTGAAACCGCTGAAATTTATTATAGAAATATTAGAATTAAAGAATTTGATGAAGTTATTCCAATGAAAGAGTTTATTAAATAATATAGACGTACATAAGTTGATTTTTTTTTTAATTTTATTGAATAATAATTAATCAGAACAAATAAATGAAAAAATCACTACTTGTTTTAATGGTACTTCTATTTTTTGTATCATGCAATACAAAAAGAGAATTACTATTTAACGGAAAAAATCTTGATGGTTGGACAGTTTATACCAATGATTCTATTATCAATCCAACAGATTTTTTTTATGTGAAAGATGGACTTATTGAAACTGTTGGAGTGCCACTAGGGTATGCAAGAACAATTAAAGAATATTCTAATTATATATTGCATGTTGAGTGGAGATATCCAGAAAACCCAACAAATAGTGGCATTTTTATTCATACCAGTGGTTCTGATAAAATTTTTCCAAATCATTATCAAGGTCAGTTAAAACATGAAAATGCTGGAGATTTTATTGTACAAGGAGAAGGTTTAAATGCAACAGTAGGTGATTCAATATATTATTCTACGCAAGATGATAAACCCGTGGTTCCAAAAGAGCATGATAGCAATGAAAAACCTGCCGGAGAATGGAATAGTTATGATATTACATGTAAAGGTAGCACCATAGAACTTTGGGTAAACGGATTATTGCAAAACACAGCAACAAATTGTTCCATAACTAAAGGAGGAATTGGGTTACAGGCTGAAGGATCAAAAATCCAATTTCGAAATTTATGGATTGAGCCAATTAAATAATAAGTCATGATTAAAATATTTAAATTCAGCTCTTTACTTTTACTTATTGGTTTTCAACAGTGCTATTCGCAATCTTCTGATGATTACAAATGGGAAACTTTATCTTGCAACGGAGAGCCTGTTGCACGTCATGAAGCAGCATTTATAGAAGTTGACGGGAAGTTTTATCTAGTTGGAGGCAGACGCATACAAGAAATTTCCATTTTTGATCCAAAAACTAATACCTGGACATTAGGAGCTAAACCACCAATCGAGCTCCATCATTTTCAGGGGTTTTCCTATAAAGGAAAGATTTATGTAGTTGGTGCACATACTGGTAAATATCCTCATGAAACTCCTTTAAAAGAAGCCTATGTTTACGACCCAGCTAATGATACTTGGGAAAAAGGATTTTCAATGCCAAAGAATAGATTAAGAGCATCTACTACTGCAAATGTGTATAATGATAAACTATACATAGCTGGTGGTATTATTGATGGGCATTGGGATGGTCATGTAAAATGGTTTGATGTTTATAATTTTAAAACAAAACAATGGGAAACACTTGCAGATGCGCCTCGTGCCAGAGATCATGCTACATCTGTAGTCTGTAACAATAAATTATATTTATTAGGAGGAAGACTGTCATCGGGTAAAATTGAGAAAGTCTTTCATCTCACAGTTGCAGAGGTTGATGTTTATGATTTTAAAACAGGTAAGTGGAGCACTTTAGAGACTTATGTACCAACACAACGAGCAGGTTGTATGGCAGTTTGTATAAAAGATAAAATAGTGTTCACTGGAGGTGAAAGTGTTTCACAAAATACCGCACATGATGAAGTTGAATGTTATGATGTTAAAACTGGAACTTGGAGCGTATTACCATCATTAAATCAAGGCCGCCATGGCACACAAATTATTCATTACAAAAATAAACTTTATATAGCTTCAGGTTGTGGAAGTAGAGGGGGTAAACTTGAACTAAAAACTATTGAGTACATTAGTGATAAGGTCGTTAAATAAATGATTTGTAATTATATTGGACTTACTATAAAGAATGGATGTTGAAAATAGATTATAATTTACAAAGCATGAGCTATGATTTATATTTAATTATACTAAAAATAAATAACTTTATCGATGGAATTAATAATTGTAAATGATGAAGCTCAAAAGAAAGATAAAAGCATTAATCTATTTTGGGTTTTCACTATGTTTTGTAATACTTTTTAGTTGTAATAATCAAAAAAATAAACCATTAGATATTGGTAAATATCTAAGTTACGCAAATTCAGATACTATATATCCATCTGCAAAGCAAATTGAGATGCTTAAAGCAGTAATGCCGAAACAATCTTTTCAACCAGTGCCATCTATTGCAGATCGGGCTTATTGGACTAAAATAGCAGATAGTGAATCTGGTAAAGATTATTTTGAAAAAGCATTATCTGAACTTGAAAAAGCGCCAGAAGTTCCTATAACTGATAGTATTTACAGACTAGCCAATAAGCAAGGTAATCGAGGGATATATAAACCTAGATACTATCGCACCATGAATCGATTGGAACGATTTATATTGGCTGAATGTTTAGAAAATAGAGGACGTTTTTTATCTCAAATTAAGGTGTATTGTCAAGCTATTATGAACATGAAATCATGGCTACATCCAAATCATGACGATGATGCTAACGGAGTTCTTGAAGGTAGGCGCGTTTCAATTGATTTAGGAGCGCGAAAATTTGGGTCTGTTTTAGCCTTATCAGAAATTCTTTTAGAAGATAAGTTAGAACGAGATTTAAGAGATGAAATCACTAAGCAGTTGCAATGGCGAATAATAGATACTTACCTACAAAGTTGCAAAACAAATGATGAAAATAATAGATGGATAAAAACAAAAAGTAATTGGAACTCAGTTTGCAATAGTGGTTCTGTTTTTGTTACTATAGCGACTTCTAAAAGTGAAGATGAGCGACTTGCTGCAATAGGAAGTGCGTTAAATAGTTCAGTCCATTATTTAAGCGGTTTTGGCGATGACGGGTATTGCTCCGAAGGTTTAGGGTATTGGCGATATGGTTTTGGTCACTACTTATATTTAGCACAAATTTTACATGATTATACAGGGGGTAAAATAAATTTATTTGATTCAGATAATCCAGAAAAATTAAAAAATATAGGAAATTTTCCTGAGAAGTTTGAAATTCAAAATGAAAGGTGTGCACCATTCTCAGATGGTGTGTCTTCTATTTCAAAAAAAGGCAGTAATTTTTCTTATGCATTATCTGCCAAATATTATGGTGCGCAAAAACCTTTAGAATTAAGATTAGAAGAAGCTGTTGAACAGTTAATAGCTTGGAGAAATCCTGATGATTTTACTTTTAATGATAATATAGAAAGAAATAAATTACCCGATTATTCTTATTTCGACGACTTTGGAATGGTAATTTCTCGTGGAAAACAAAAAGCCCCATTTTCAATAGCTATAAAAGCAGGTCATAATAGCGAAAATCATAATCATAACGATGTTGGTACGTATAGTATCGTTTTAGATAAAGATATAATGACTGGAGATATTGGTGCCCCATCTTATATTGCTGGAGCATTTTCACCAGATAACAAAGCACGTAGTTCTTGGGGACATCCAGTACCAAGAATAGATAATACACTTCAATCTAAAGGAAGAGAATTTGAAGGTGTAGTTACTGCCACAGAATTTACTGAAAATCGAGATAAAGTAGTTATGGATATTAAAGCAGCATATGAAATCTCATTTTTGAAGAGTTTGGTAAGAACTATGGAAAATGATAAGTCAGGATTTGGAACTATCACGATTGAAGATTCATTTTCTTCAACCAAGCCAGTAACATTTGGCATTGCAATAATGACTTTAAATACATATGAAATTATAGATAATAATACTGTAATCTTAATGTCTGATAATCAAAAAGTAAAAGCTACGATTACAGGTTATGGAGCATCATGGAAAATTACTGATGAATTTGTTCCTGTTAAATATTTACGAGAGGGTGCGCCAGCGTATAGAATTGGTGTTGATTTTGAAAAACCAATTAGTAAAGGAGCTATAAAAATCAAATACACGCCAATTTTTGAGTGATTTATTGAAAAGCTATATCTGAAAACGTGTTCTTTTAAATTAAAATAAGTGTTATTTAACTAAGCTACTATGAAAAATCAATTAATTATTATTACCACAACATTGTTTGTTGTTTTGACTTCATGTACTAAAACGACATCTAAAAACGAAATAACTTTTTATATCTCTCTAGATGGAAGTGACTCGCAAATAGGAACAAGTATTGAAAGTCCATTTGCCACTTTAGAGAAAGCGCGTAATACCATAAGAGAACTCAAGGAGAAAGGTCAACTTAATAAACCAGTGACAGTATATCTTAAAGAAGGTACTTACCAGCTTTTTGAACCTTTTGTTTTGAGAACAGAAGATTCTGGAACAGAAGAATTCCCAATTACTTATCGTGCTTATGACAACGGAAAGACAATAATTAGTGGTGGTTTACAGGTAAGTAATTGGACGAAAACCAAGCTTAATGGATATAATGTATTGGTTTCAGATTTGTCTAAACTTGAAAGATATGCTCCGTTCGAACAGTTATGGGTAAATAGTCACCGTGCAGTTCAAGCAAGAACACCCAACAGTGGTTACTTGAAAGTTCCAACTAAGCAAGGCGTCGATACTAAAGATGTAAGACGAAGTAGCTCTTATGACTTTTCATACTCTTTAGAGGATGAATTTCACCTAGAAGGCGCAGATGACTGCGTTGCCGTAGTGTTTAATAAATGGTTGGAGTATCATATGCCCATTGACAAAATTGATCGTCAAAATAAAAAAATTATCTCAACAAAAAAAGGAGGTAGGGCAATTGAAGGTGATGATGATTATTATCTTGAGGGAGGTCGTGTTATGCTAGACAAACCAGGCGAGTGGTATCTTGACAGACAAGAACGCAAACTATATTATTTTCCATTGGAAGAAGAGATAGATGTTGTAGCAACCATTCCTTCGTTGATAAACGTACTTCGGTTAGAAGGCGATGTAAAGAATAATCAGTTGGTTGAATATGTTCAATTTAAAGGTTTAACTTTCAGCCATACTACTTGGGTTTTACCTAGAGAATCTGAAAAATCTGGTTACGGGCAAGCAGACATTAGAATGGATGGGTCTGTGTTTTTAACGGGCGCTAAAAATTGCCTTTTTGAGGAATGCGAAATTACAGCAATAGGTAACTATGGGCTAGAAATGTCATTGGGGTGCACAAATAATCGAATTCTGCGATGTAATATATACGATTTAGGTGCTGGAGGACTTCTCATTGGTCCAAAAATCCGTCCAAAAGGAAAGGTGACAGCTGAGGGTATTGGAGAAGAACTACTTCCAGTTCTAGAAAAATCATCTGATGCTACAAGTAACAATGAAATAGCCGATTGCCGTATTTATGATGGTGGGCGTTACTTTCACTGTGCCGTTGGTATTTGGATAGGACAAAGTCCAGATAATCAAATTCATCACAACGAAATTTATAATTTTTATTATTCAGCTATCTCAACAGGATGGACTTGGGGCTACGGTCAAGCATTGGCCACGGGCAATATTTTTGAGTATAATCATATTCATCATATAGGTAAGCTAATGAATGGAGATGGATCTGTACTTAGTGATTTGGGGGGTATTTATACCTTAGGAAACCAAACGGGAACTGTTATTCGGAATAATGAATTTCACGATATATGGGCTGGAAAATATGGTGGTTGGGCTATTTATTGTGATGAAGGTACGACCAATATAATGATAGAAAATAATCTTGCTTATCGTTGCCGTCATGCTTGCTTCAATCAGCATTATGGCAAGGATAATATGGTTAGGAATAATATTTTCGCTTTTGCTGGTACCAGTGTAGTTATGATGGCAAAAATTCAACCTCATACAGCTTTTAATTTAAAGAATAATATTCTGCTCAGTGATGGTACACCAATATATGCTGGGGGTTATGAGTATAGGGTTGAACAGAAAAATGGTTTTGTGGCCGATAGTAATTTGGTTTGGTCAACTGCAGGGAAAGTTTTGGGGGCACAAAATCGATTTCCAAGTCGAATTTATGAACCAAGTGAAGCAGTTATGAGTTGGGAAGACTGGCAGGCACTTGGAAATGACCAACATTCGATTATTACAGATCCAGGTTTTAAAGACCCGACTAATGGTGATTTTAGCTTAGCAGATGACAGTCCTGCATTGAAAATAGGCTTTAAGCCATTTCCATTGGGTCAAGCAGGACCTCGATAGTTTTACAATGAATTTTATCAGCAAATACAATTAAATGAAGTTTCACGCTTCTATATTTAAGAATTTCAGAAAAATCAAATCAAACATAAGGTTAAAATGAATAATAATTAAAGATTATGAATAGATACACAAAATTTAAGCGATTTTTTCCGATACTGGCATGTTGTTTTTATTTCTTCTTTTGTGCTTTTTATGGATGTGCTCAAACAAGTAAACCTAATATTGTCATTATTTATACAGACGACCAAGGTTATGGCGATGTAAGTGCACTTAATCCTGAAGCCAAATTTAAAACGCCAAATATAGATAGGTTGGTAAACGAAGGACTTACGTTTACTGATGGGCACAGTAGCGATGGTGTTTGTACACCTTCTAGATACACCTTATTAACAGGACGATACAGTTGGAGAACTTCATTAAAAAAAGGTGTTTTTGGTTCAGATGGCCCGTGTTTAATTGAAAAAGATAGGATGACGATTGCTTCTTTACTAAAAGATCATGGTTATAATACTGCCATGGTAGGCAAGTGGCATCTTCAAATGGAGTTTGAAGGTAGTTTAAAACATGGTGGTCGAGATTGGTCAAAACCATTTACTGACGGACCTATAGAAAAAGGCTTTGATTATTTTTTCGGAATTCCAGCCTCAATGAATTTTGGAATATTAACCTATTTAGAGAACGACCGGGTTTTAGATCCACCTACTTTATATACCAAAAAGAAAATGGATATTACGCCTCGAACCTATAGAATGACACCGCCATATAAGGATGATAAAGGCAAAGGATATATTGAGGTAGCACCCTCTTTTAATGATGAATTGGTATTACAAACTTTTGCAAATAAGGCGGTTGAATACATAAACAAATCGGCAATTGAGGCTAAAAATGGAAAACCTTTCTTTTTATATTTACCTCTAACTAGCCCGCACTTGCCTCATTGTACGCATCCTGATTTTCAAGGGCGGAGTAACTGTGGAAATTATGGCGATTTTATGGAAGAAACTGATTATCGGGTAGGGCAGGTATTAGATGCTTTAAAAGCAAACGGTTTGGAGGATAATACCTTGGTTATTTTTTCTTCAGATAATGGTGCTGAATCTAATTATGCATATCAACGCGATACCTATCAGCATTATAGTTGTATGAATTTTAAAGGCGGTAAGCGAGATATTTATGAAGGCGGACATAGAGTGCCGTTTTTAATGCGTTGGCCAAAAGTGATTAGTGCAAAAGGAAAAGTGAATTCACCTGTATGTCAGTCTGATTACTTAGCAACTATTGCAGATATTGTTGGAGTAAAGCTTCCAGATCATGCTGGCGAAGATAGTTATAGCCTGTATCCATTGATTAAAGATGTTAACTCGAATCAAAATTTAGATCGAGCAGTTATTCATCATTCCGCTACAGGGCATTTTGCCATTAGAGAAGGTAAATGGAAATTGAATATGCTTAGAGGTTCTGGAGGGTCTTTAAAGCCAGTTATTATAAAACCTGATGCAGGAGAAGCTTTATTCGAATTGTATGATATGGAAAATGACCCTGGAGAAACTACAAATTTGTATTTTGAGCAGCCTGAAGTTGTAGCCCGCCTATCCGAAAAAATAACCCAAATTATAAAAAACGGAAGGTCAACTAATGGAGAGCCTCAATCTTTTGTAAAGGATGATTGGGAACAACTTACGTGGATGACATTTGATTAAAATACAGTCATAAATTATTTAAATAAGCTTAAGACTATTTAAATATTCAATTGGTAAGAATAGGATTTTTTAATTTTTTTCTTATGGATTGGTTTTGATAAAACTAGTATTTAATTATACAGTAAACTTATGGTTCATAATTTATACATTACGAGCTATTAGTTATCGTTAAATATTTTAGTTTTTATCAACTTGCATTAGAATTTAAATTCAGTATAATAAATACTACCTTAACTGATAATATGCGTCTATATTTTAAATTGATTAGCGTTTTAATTTTTGTTTTACCTCTAAATATTTTGGCTAATGTTTCTCTTAATAACCTGTTTTTAGATCACATGGTTATTCAACGAGAAACTAGAATTCCTGTATGGGGTTGGGCAGATCCTAACGAAAAAATAGTAGTAGAAACTACTTGGGGAGAAAAAGAAGAAACTTCAGCTTTAGCAGATGGAACCTGGAAAATAATGTTAAAAACTCCAAAAGCAGGTGGACCATTTAAAATTACTGTTACAGGAAAAAACACTATTGTAATTAATAATGTTTTATCTGGCGAAGTTTGGTTGTGTACGGGGCAATCTAATATGGATTTTGCAATGGAAAAGTTTGTTAAAGATGCTAGAGATCCAAAACATCAACCTTTAGTAGAATATATACGCAAAGAAATAGAAACTGTAAATGACGATTGGATTAGGCATATTGAAGTGCCTCAAACAACATCTATATTCAAAAAGAAAACCAATTTTGAAGGAAGTTGGGTAAGCGCCAATTCAGAAGGTATTAATAAAATAACAGCTACAGGTTATTTTTTCGCAAAGGAACTGCGTAAACATTTAAACGTACCTATAGGTTTGGTAGAATGCTCTTTGGGAGGTACACGTATTCAACCTTGGATATCAAAAGAAACATATTTAGCTGATGAAAAAATGAAAGCGTATTTTGAATCTGAGATTGAAAAAAATATAAAAATGTTAGAAACGGTGGATGCTGAAACTTTTGTAGATACTACTTATCAAAAAAGGTTTATAGCATGGCAAGAAAATGGTATGAAAACTTCAAGACCCTACCCAAGAGAGCATCCTGCAAAAAACAAACAAATGCCTACAACGCTTTACAATGGCATGTTATCATCGGTTATACCTTATGCAATTAAGGGTGTTTTATGGTATCAAGGAGAAGGTAATTCCCATTTTTTAGAAGCACAATACAAGGATTATTTTACAGCATTAATAAAGAGTTGGAGAACCGATTGGGGACGAGGAAATATTCCTTTTTACTGGATGCAATTAGCATCTTATAAAGTGCCAGATAAGCGTTCAGATTTAGGGTGGGCAATGGTTAACGACCACCTAAGAAGAACTTTAGAGTTACCAAATACTGGAATGGCAGTTTTACATGATATTGGAGAGGCAAAAGATGTACATCCACATAATAAAATGGATGCAGGAAAGCGATTATCACTTTGGGCTTTAAAGCATGATTATGGAGTTAAAGTACAAGCAGTAAGTGGTCCACTTTACAAAAACATGAATATAGTAAAAGATAAAATTGAGATTAAATTTGACGAAGTTGGATCAGGATTAATGGTAGGTTATAAGCACCTTTTAGAGGATACTGTTTCTGTAAATGAACCATTAAAATGGTTTGAAATACTAGGGGAAGATGGTAACTGGAAAACAGCACAAGCCAAAATAGTTTCAAAAAATAAAATTGTAGTTTGGAATTCAAATATTACTAATCCAACCCAGGTGCGTTACGCGTGGTCGTCCAATCCTGAGGGCGCAAATTTATATAATAAAGAAGGTTTGCCAGCTGCAGTTTTTTCAACAGAGGATTAAAACAACTCATTTATTAACTCATATGTCTATTCAAAAATTTTATTCAATAAGGTTTCGCATTTTATCTTTTTTATGTTTCATTACTTTAATCTTTTCATGTGAAAAAAAAGTAAAAACAGTGTATATAAATGAATCGCTTATTGCAGAAGCTAAACTTATATACAATGATACTTTTGAAAATGATTTAAGTGATTGGGTTATTGAGCAAGTCCCAGGAGGAAAAGTTGAAATAAAAGATGGAAAGCTAGAAATTAATGATGTATCGGGCTGCACTATTTGGCAAAAAACACCATTTAAAGGCCCTATCATGATTGAATATGAGGCTTTTGTTATTGAAAATGGAGGTGTAAATGATCGCGTATCAGATTTAAACTGTTTTTGGATGGCAACAGACTTAAAGAATCCAACAGATTTATTTAAAAATTCTAAAAGAAGAGGGGGTAAATTTTCTAATTACGACACTTTACAATTGTACTATATGGGTGTCGGTGGGCATTATAATACAAAAACCCGTTTTAGAAGATATGTCGGCAACGGTGATAGACCATTGCTACCAGAACATGATTTTTCAGATTCTAAATATCTCTTAGCTCCAAATAAATTATATAAAATAAAAATAATTGCTTTTGATGATATTATACAATATTACAGAAACGATGCATTGATGATTGATTTTAAAGATACTAATCCGTATACGTCTGGACATTTTGGATTTAGAACTGTAAATAATTACATGACTGTTGATAATTTTAAAGTATATCAATTGATTCCTATAAACGAATAAACTAATAATAGATGATGAATGATGAGACATGTTTTAGCTTGAAAAAAGTGTTTTTAGGAATGTTTTTAAACAAAATAAAATAGTAAAAATTGTAGAGAACGAATTTTCCATTGATTTGGAAAAGGGGATTCTATTTTACTTTCAAACAACAAACAAATTAAAGCTATGATAGAACCTATTTACCATATAAAAACTGAGGTTAATCAATACGGTGTTAAAAAAGGAATGAACTTTAAGGAGTATATGGAATACCCAGTGCCTGAATATAGATATTGATTCACTTTTCCATAAGTAATTTATAAAAGTAATGCCGAAAATAAATAACAATGAATACATTTATAACTGATTCTCATTTTGTAAGTCAGAAAATCTGACAATGGAAGCATAGTCACTTTAGCTTATAATTATCCGAAAGAATATGTGGGTTCTGTTCCAGCTGGTTCTGATAAACGTGAAAAAGGAACATAAAAAATCTTGATTTGATACTTTCTAACTTAAAACCAGGAACACTATTTGAAATTGAAATATTGGATAAAGACCACGGTAATATTCATAACTTCTGGGAATCATAGGCAAACCTGAGCCCCCAACACGAGAAGAGATTAAAGTAATGAAAGCCTATGCCAACGCAATGAAAACAGAATATACAACCGTAAACAATAAGGTCGTGTTATCTATTAAACACGAAATAAAGCCATGGAGCTTAATTTTAATAAAACAAATCAATTAAAATTAAGATGTATTATTATTCATAATAAAATAAAAATAATAGATTTGACTAGTTATAAAAACTAAACATTAAATTTTCTGCAATTATTTATAATGAAAAATTTATCAATTATTAATTACATTATTATTTCTATTATTATGATTGGATGTACCAAGAAACAAGATGGTTTTGCCGAGGATGTATCATTTCTTAAAAAACATACAGAAATTATTTTATTAAAAGAAGGCCAAGGTGCTATAGCTATTGCACCACAATATCAAGCTAGAGTTATGACAAGTACAACAGATTTGTCTGAAGGTGTTGGTTTTGGCTGGATTAATAGAAAAGTTGTTAAAGCTGGATTTTTAACAGAAGAAGAACGCAAAGGAAAGCTTGAAGATCAGATTTATATTTTTGGAGGCGAAGAGCGTTTTTGGCTAGGGCCAGAAGGCGGACAATTTGCTTTATATTTTAAACCAGGTAGCACCTTTGACTTTTCAGAATGGAAAACACCAGCAGCTATTGATACTGATGCTTTCCAGTTAGTTTCGCATACAGAAAACACTGCAAGTTTTAAGCATACATGTGAACTTTTAAATTACAGCGGAACAATTTTTAAAATGGGTATTGAGCGTCATATTCGTTTGTTAAATAAAACTTCTATTGAAGATATTATTAGTGAAAAACTATCAAATAACATTCAGTATGTAGCCTATGAAACGGATAACAGAATAACGAATATAGGAGGCAAACCTTGGATTGCAGAAACTGGATTACCCTCAATTTGGATGTTAGGGATGTATAACCCTTCATCAGAAACAATGGTTGTTATTCCTTTTAAAGAAGGTGATACCAATGAGTTAGGTGCTAAGGTAAAAGATGATTATTTTGGCAAAGTACCTTCAGAATATTTAAAAGTAGAAGATGATGTTCTGTTTTTTAAAGGCGATGGCACTAAACGCGGTAAAATAGGTATTAATCAAGACCGCTCAAAGGGTGTTGCAGGAAGCTATGATGCTAACGGTCAGGTTTTAACGTTAGTTACTTATAATGTTCAGGAAGCTCCAAATGGATTTGTAAATTCTTCATGGGAAATCCAAGAAGAGCCTTTTACAGGAGATGTTATCAATGCTTATAATGATGGCTCTCCAGAACCAGGGGCACCACCATTAGGTCCTTTTTATGAGTTGGAAACATCTTCTCCAGCGGCAGCACTAAAGCCTAATGAAACTATGATACACAAGCAAACGACTATTCATTTTCAAGGTGAGGAAGCAGAACTTGACAGGATATCAAAAAAAGTGTTTGGGGTTAGTCTTGAGGAGATTAATAATAGTTTTTAATGTATAATCTAACTAAAAATTTTATATATGGTATCTTAATTTTTGCTGTAACGGCATGTTCACAACAAAAAGATGAACTTATAACTATTGAATCTTTGCTAGATGACATGATAGACCGTGAAAAAGTCACACGATTTCCCAATGTTAATTTCCTATTAAAGCAGCACAGTAGTTACAACCGCGCATCAAAAACACCTGAGGATACTTTAGGCTGGTTTAATAATAAAGATCACAACACTAAAGAAATTGATAGTTGTTTTATTCGGATAGAAGAAAATAACGGGGAAAAGGAATGGGTTGTTATGGAGGACGAAGGTCCTGGAGCTATTGTAAGGGTTTGGATGCCATTCCGAAATCCAGATAATCCAGATAATCCAGATACTGATATCATTATACGTGTCTACCTTGATAATAGTGACGAGCCTACAATTGAGGGCAATATGTTGGGTGTTTTTAATGGCACAGGGATTTTTCCTTACCCTTTTGCACATAAATCATTACGCTCAGCAGTGTCATTCTTTCCGATTACGTATGCTAAAAGTTGTAAAATAACAACCTCTAAAATGCCGTTTTTCTATCAATTCACATATCGTGAATATGATGATAACACACCTGTAAAAACATTTACAATGGATGATTTTAATAAAGCCAAAGGTTTAACAGATAAAATTGGAAAAGCATTATTAAATCCAGAATCAATAATATCTGGAGGAAAAGAAACGGTTTTAAAAAGTAGGTTAGATTCTAAAAAAGAAGAATCTATAGAATTACCAAAAGGAGAAATGGCTATTCAAAGGCTTTCCATAAAGTTAGGTGATTATTCAGACCCAGAAATAACACGTAAAGTAGTGCTTAAAATGGAATTTGATGGAAAACAAACCGTTTGGTGCCCCATAGGTGATTTCTTTGGATGTGGTATTGGGCTTAATCCCTTTCAAGGTTGGTATCGAACAGTAAGCGAAGAGGGTACAATGTCCAGCCGTTGGATGATGCCATATAATGAATCAAGTAAAATAACCCTTGTCAATTTAAGTGATAGTTCTGTAGATATAGAACTTAAAGCCTCTACTGATGATTATACATGGGATACTAAAAGTATGTATTTTAATGCTGCATGGAGAGGGCAGTACCCTGTGGCTACAAGACCATTTTCAGATTGGAATTATGTAACGCTCAAAGGCCGTGGTGTTTATGTAGGCGATGCGCTAACCGTAATGAATCCCGTTAAAAGATGGTGGGGAGAAGGTGACGAAAAAATATACGTTGATGGCGAAGATTTTCCATCTATTTTTGGAACAGGTACAGAAGATTATTATGCCTATTCTTGGGGAGGAATAAGTAACGATTTTTATGAGCATCCATTTCATGCACAACCATTTTGCAATGTTTACAATAAATTAAACAGATTAAAAAAACAGGAAAGAAATACACAAGGATATAGTACAGAAACCCGTACACGGGCATTGGATGTGATGCCTTTTGGAAGCTCCCTTCAATTAGATATGGAAGTATGGAGCTGGACAGATTGTGATATGGGATATGGCGTGGGTGTATATTGGTATGGCGATGCTTCAACAACTTCGAATAGAACCCCTGATGTTAATGAAGTACTCAATGTGCCACCATTACCTGAAGAATTTCTTAGTAATAAATAGTTAAAATTAATTTTAATCAAATGAAACAATTCAAAACTATCATGGTAATGTTTACAGTTTTCTTTCTATGTATTGGAATGCAAACAGACAAACAATCTATTTACCATAATGGTTGGATTGATTTTAATAAGAATGGTGTAAAAGATGTTTTTGAAGATTCAAAAGCAGAGATAAATGCTAGAGTTACCAACTTAATTTCTTTGATGAATATTAATGAAAAAACATGTCAACTTACAACTTTATATGGTTATGCACGAGTTTTAAAAGATGAATTACCAACGCCTGAATGGAAAAATCGCGTTTGGAAAGATGGTATTGCTAATATCGATGAACACTTAAATACAATTTGGAACCAAGAAAAAACACATACAGAATTATCTTTTCCATATAGTAGGCATGCTGAAGCTATTAATAAAGTTCAAAAATGGTTTATTGAAGAAACTAGAATGGGTATTCCTGTAGATTTTACAAATGAAGGTGTACATGGTTTATGTCATAAAAAAGCAACACCATTACCAGCGCCAATAGGTATTGGTAGTACTTGGAATAAGGCATTAGTAAGACAAGCAGGAGAAATAGTTGGTAGAGAAGCCAAGGCTTTAGGGTATACCAATGTGTATGCACCCATTTTAGATGTGGCACGCGACCAGCGTTGGGGCAGAGTTTTAGAATGCTATGGTGAAGAACCTTTTCATATAGCAGAAATGGGAAAACAAATGGTGTTGGGTTTACAATCACAAGGCGTTGCTTCAACTATAAAACATTTTGCGGTATATAGTATTCCAAAAGGAGCAAGAGATGGTGATGCAAGAACAGATCCACATGTTGCGCCTCGCGAAATGCATCAATTGCATTTGTATCCTTTTAAAAGAGTGATTGAAGAAGCTAAACCTATGGGGGTTATGAGCAGTTATAACGATTATGATGGAGTTCCAGTTTCAGCAAGTCCTTATTTTTTAACAGAATTGTTACGAGAGCAATATGGTTTTAATGGTTATGTAGTATCAGACAGTGAAGCTGTGGAATATGTTTCAGATAAACACCATGTGGCTGCAGATTATAAAGAAGCGGTTAGACAAGTGATAGAAGCAGGTTTAAATGTGCGTACCACCTTTAGAACGCCAGAATCTTTTATTGAACCTTTGAGAGAGTTAATTAAAGAAGGTAAAATATCAATGAAAACCATTGATTCTAGAGTTGCAGATGTGTTACGTGTAAAATTCAGGTTAGGTTTGTTTGATACACCTTATGTTGAGAGCCCTAAAGAAACGGATAAATTGGTGCATACAGAAGAAGATGAAGCCTTTTCAAAACAAATAAACAGAGAGTCTTTAGTTCTGTTAAAAAATGAAAACAATTTACTTCCGCTTGATGTTAATACAATAAAAAATATATTAGTAACAGGGCCATTAGCCGATGAGGTAAGCTTTACCTTTAGCCGATATGGACCTGCATTTAACCCATCAACATCGGTGTATCAAGGTGTTGAAAATTATGTAGCAAATAGGGCAGAAGTCAGTTTTGTAAAAGGGTGTGATATTGTTGACCCTGATTGGCCAGGGAGTGAAATTATACCAACACCATTGTCACCAAAAGAGCAAGCTGATATTGATGCAGCAGTTGAAAAAGCAAAACAATCAGATATAATAATTGCTGTGGTTGGTGAAGATGAAAAACGAGTTGGAGAAACAAAATCAAGAACAAGTTTAGGACTTCCAGGACGTCAATTTCAATTAGTGCAAGCGCTTTATGCAACAGGAAAACCAGTAGTTTTAGTACTTATTAATGGGCAGCCATTAACTATAAACTGGGAAAATAAATTTTTACCAGCCATTTTAGAATCCTGGTTTCCAAGTACTTCGGCGGGAGAAGTGATTGCAGAAGCATTATTTGGAGATTATAATCCAGGAGGTAAGTTATCAGTAACATTTCCAAAATCTGTTGGGCAAATACCTTTAAATTTCCCATTTAAACCTGGTTCGCAAGCTGGACAACCTGGAGCAGGACCAAATGGCTATGGAAGCACCAGAGTTCTAGGGCCGTTGTATCCTTTTGGATATGGATTAAGTTATACTTCTTTTGAGTACAGTGATTTGATTGTTAATCAAATAACCAAACAGTCGCAAAGTGATGTTGTGGTGTCATTCAAAATAAAGAATACAGGAAAAATGGCAGGTGATGAAGTTGTTCAACTTTATGTAAAAGATTATGTAAGCAGTGTAACTACTTATGAATCACAACTTCGTGGTTTTGAACGCATTCATCTATTACCAAATGAAACGAAAACTATAAATTTCACAATACATCCAGATGATTTGGCTATTTTAGACAAGAACATGAATTGGACGGTTGAACCAGGGATGTTCAAAGTTATGATTGGTAGTTCATCAGAAGATATTCGATTGAGTAAAGATTTTGAGATTATTAGTATGAATTAATTTTGAAACTAAAATTCTTAAACAAAACCTATGGAAAACACTAGTAAATTCATTCTCTATATTGTTTTGTTATGTATTACACTTTCTTGTAAAAGTAAATCAACCCAAGAAAAACAACGACCAAATATACTATTTATATCAGTTGATGATTTAAAAACCGAGCTGGGGGTTTATGGCAATTCGGTTATTAAAACACCAAACCTAGATAAGTTGGCCTCAGAGGGTACAGCGTTTGCGAATCACTATGTGCAAGTTCCAACTTGTGGTGCCTCTAGGCAAAGTTTGTTAACTGGATTACGACCAAGAACAATAAATCAATTAGATAATAATGTAACAGCTTTAGAAACTTCAAATAAACCAGAAGGAGAAGTTCCTGAATCGTTTATTCACCATTTAAAACGTAATGGCTATTATACTGTTGGAATAGGGAAAATTAGCCATTCAGCAGATGGGCTGGTTTATGGATATAACGATAAGCCTTCTAATAAAAGAGAATTACCATATAGTTGGGATGAATTACTTTTTGATAGCGGAAAATGGGAAACAGGTTGGAATGCATTTTTTGCTTACGCCAATGGAGAAAATCGTCAAAGCATGAAAAATCAGGTTAAACCTTATGAAGCATGCGATGTTGAAGATGATGATTATCCAGATGGTTTAACTACTGAATTGGCATTGTCATCACTTAAAAAGTTAAAAGAGAATGACAAACCATTTTTCTTGGGTGTTGGTTATTTTAAACCGCATTTACCATTTAATTCACCAAAAAAATATTGGAATTTATATAATAGAGATTCCATAGTAATTTCAAAAAATCCAGTCATTCCAAAAAATGTAAATCTGAAAAGTTTGCATCCAAGTGGAGAGTTTAATAATTACGCTTTAGGTGATGAAATAGCAAATCTTGAACATCGAGTTTCAGATGAATATGCCAAAAAATTGATTCATGCGTATTATGCTTGTGTTAGTTATATTGATGCACAAATCGGGCTTTTAGTTAAAGAAGTAGAATCTCTTGGGCTAAAAGAAAATACAATTATTGTGGTTTGGGGAGACCATGGTTGGCATTTGGGGGACCAACAAGTTTGGGGTAAACACACTATTTTTGAATCGGCTTTAAATAGTACGCTTATCATAAAAATTCCAGGTTCAAAATCTTCAGGTAAAACTAATAAAACAGTGGTTGAAACAGTAGATATTTATCCAACGCTATTAGAACTTTGTAATATTAAAACACCTTATGCTTTAGATGGAACAAGTTTGGTAGGTTTGATGAACAAGCAAGAATCAAGTCAAAAAGAGGTCGCTTATAGTTATTTTAGGAATGGTATTTCATTAAGAACTGACAGATACCGACTTACTAAATATTTTAGACCAGAAGAACCAACGATTGAGTTATACGATTATAAAAAAGATCCTCATGAAACCATAAATATCACTTCAGATAACATGACTATTGTTAACGAATTGATGCCATTATTAGAGGCAGGTAATACAGGTTTGTATGACTAAAAATTTTTGTAAATTTATATAAATCAACGTTTCAAGTCATTTTTTTATCAGTCTAGAATCCGGTTGGGGGTGTTTTTAATACTGTAATTCAATAATATTTACTCCATTTTCAAGCATAAAACTTGATTTGTTTTTTTTGATTTTCTTATTATTATGTAAAATTTTAGAGACGCTATCTTGTACAACAAATTCTGCTTCCATATTCTTAGGAAGTTCTATTTTATAAGTTGCATTTTTATTAATGTCGATATTATATTCAGCATAAATAAATCCGTTTTTTGTAGGTACTTTTATTTTTGAAGTTTTTAAATCGCTTAATTGAGGTTTTATTTCAGCTATCTTAAAACCTGGTGTTTTTGGAGTAATTCCCCACATATGGCGTGTAACAATATTTAATGGAGCCGTACCCCAAGCATGATTCCAGTCAGAATTTGGTTTATATTTCAAATCCCAAGCTTCCATGGTCATAGTAGAACCAACTTTTATCATATTCCACCAGTTTCTGTCGCCTATGGTATCTGTAATTAATTTTGATGCATACTCAGCTTCATCATATTTGTACAAGCCTTCCAATAAGTATTGTGCGCCGTAAACACTACAAGCCATTCCTCTCGATTTTATAAAGGCTGTAACGCTTTTAACATATTCTTTCGGAACTAAATCAAAAGCTAGTGGTAGCATGTTTGCATGTAATGAAGAATGGTTTGAGCCTTCTCCATCAATATAAAAGCCTTTTGATTTATCAAGAAATTTTTCGTTAATCGTTTTCTTAGTAGTAGCTGCTTTATTTTTAAAATATATGGCGTCTTCTTCTTTATTAAGAGCTTCAGCAATTTCTGCCATTAATTTTAAGTTATAATAATAGAATGCGTTAACGGCTGTATTGGTGTCTACTATTTCATAACCATCGCGTTCTCCTTCAGCGGTTGCTAATTTCCAACCCGTATCTTTTTGTGCGGGAGGCCAGTCTATAATATCTTTAATTTTAGTATTTGGTTTTTTAAATCCTAATTTTTTAATTAACTCTTTATTTAAGTTGGGCGATTTCGAACTTATTAAACCGTCATTTCGCTCTAAATCCATTAAAGTTTTTAGTTTAAGATTTTCATAATGTTTTATAAGAGGTTCAATATCACCAGTGTACATATAATCTGCATGAAACATCAATACGGTATGCAATAACCATTCTGTTGGCCAAGTAGGATTTTCGATAAAATAGGCATTTGTTCGCCTTGCTAAAGAATATTCATTATCAACACTATAATGGCTCAATTGATTGATATAAGCATCTGCTTCATATGGGATACGTTCTCTATCGCCATCAACATAATACCCTGAAAAGCTTGTAGCTTTTATGGTGTGCTTGCATAGATCCCAGATGGAATCTAATATCGCGTTTGAAGATGAAAAATAACTTGCATCGTCGTTAAATTTATAATGAAGTGCTTTTTGCTGAATTTTAATAGATTCAATAGGAACTTTTAAGTTCTCAATTTCAACAAATCTAAAAGGCATAATAACTCCGAAAGTGTCTGGAATTAAAATTGCTGCTTCACCAGTATTTCGCTTATCTGGAACAAATTTTATGGTTTGTAATTGGTTTGAAGTTAACGATTCTAATTTAATTTTCTGATAACGAATAGTACCACTTGGGTTTTTATCTACTAAATTAGTATCTGTTTTTTTTTCTCCAACATGAAAAATAACAGAGTCGTTTTGTGATTTTTTAGATTCTACTAAAACAGTTCCAAAAAAAGCTTTTCCAAAATCTACAAAATAGTGATTCTCATCTATTTTTATTACTTCTTTGGGTGAATAAAGCGTGGTTTCAAGCTGCGATGGCTTAACGCTATTTTGAGCTTGAACAACTACATTCATCAATAAAAAAAATATTATAAAGTTATAGTATTTCATAATTTTTTGAACGCTTTTTAATTTTTAAGAATGAAAATCAGTTTTTAAAATATAGGTTTTTTGACTATTGTATTGTCATACATAGCATCTAATCCCATTTGAATACAAATAGCAGCATTTGCACCAGTAGTGATATTTGATATGGGGTTTGTATTAGAAATAATACTGTCTCTAAAATCTATCAAAGCTTGCTCACTTGGTTCTTTGTGTTCCATTTCTATAGGAATACCGAAACCTTTATCCCATTTTACGGTTGCACCAGAAACTCCATCTAATTCGCCGTATTCTTTTTTACCTTCCCCTTCAGGAAAAAACCAGGCTTTTGCATAATCTAAAATAATAGTGCCTTTATCACCCATCACTTTTATTTTGTAATCATCTTTGGCATTGCTCGTTAAACAAGTAAATGTTGCTTTAACGCCACTTGGATAATTGTATATTAGATGAATATTATCGTAGGTTTCTCTACCGTCTTTCCAGTAATCTACACCACCAGTTCCCATGACTTGACTTGGCATTTCATCTAAAACCCAGTTTGCAAAATCTATTTGATGTGAACATAGTTCAGCCAATAGGCCGCCTGAATATTCGCGATACATACGCCAATTAATAGCCCTTTCAAGTTCAGGCTGAGGCACATGACGTCGCCAATCGCCATGTCTGTTCCATTGGCACTCAAAAGCAGCTATCTTTCCTATTTTACCGTTTTTAATTAAATCAACAACATGGGTATATAATCTAGAACTGTGGTATTGATGGCCAGTTTGAAAAATAGTACTAGATGCTTCAACTTTTTTTACTAAGTTTTGGATGCCACGATAACCTTTTGCCATTGTTTTTTCACAATACACATGCTTACCAGCATCTAAAGCATCCACAGCTATTTGCGAATGTGTACTGAAAGGGGTAGCAACTAATATGGCATCAATATCTTTGTTATCTAATACTTTTCGATAATCATTATAGCCCTTTGCTTTATTGCCTTCAACTTTTTTTAAGCCTTCTTCTAAACGAAAGGGGAGCACATCGCAACAGGCAATGACGTTAAAATTCTTAATGCCGTTAATGTTCGGGATGAGGCCTTTTCCTCTATCTCCAGTACCTATAATACCAATATTTAAAATACTGTTAGCATTTTTAAAATTAAGAACACTCCCCATAGCTACAGAGGTTGTGGCTAATGCTGCCGTAGCTAAAGTACTTTTAACTACAAATTCTCTTCTCTTCATGTATTTGTTTTTGCTAATTTGTAATTATAATAGCAATTAAGCAAAAATTATACCGATTTAATTTCCCAACCAGGTTCGTATGTTCTAGACCATAACTTCATGGCTTCTCTATTAAAGATTCGCCCTGTGTTTTCATCAACTTCAAAAGCATTATCAATTCTTGAAGCAATATTTGCATAATGCGTTAGTAGCTGACTTGTAGCACCTTGGTCAATTGGCGATGTTAATTCAGCTTTTCCTCGAATAGCATCAAAAAAGTTTAATGTATGAAATGTTGAAAGTTTTCCACCACCACCAAGAGAATTTCCTGCTTCAATTCCAGGTACAATGTTTTCTTTAATGAGTTCACCTTTTAAATCATACAATTTGTATCCATCACGATCTATATATACAGATCCATTAGATCCATAAATGATAGTACCTCTACCAGCTCCATATTTGTCGTATCCATTTCTACTTCGTCCGTCCCATTGAATGGTTCTATTTCCAGAAAAGCGGAAAGTTGCCTCCATGGTATCATACATTTCCCAGCCATCATCTTTATAGTGGAATTTACCAGATTTAACTTCTACATGCTCTGGATATTTTACATCTAGTGCCCAACGTGCAATATCTAATTCATGGGTGGCATTATTACCCATTTCTGCGGTACCATAGTCCCAACCATACCAATGCCAATTATAATCCCAAGTATTATCAGTATAATCCCTTCTTGGAGCTGGACCTTGAAATAAATCCCAATCTAATCCTTCAGGTGGATTTGCTTTTACTTGATTTGGTACTCTGCCTCTTTTACTCGTATAAAAAGCAATGGCATTATAAACGTCTCCAATAACGCCATTATGAATTTCTTTTATAATTTCTTGAGATTGTAATGAGGAACGTTGTTGGTTACCCATTTGAACAACTCTATCATATTTTTTCTGATAGGCAACTAACAATTCACCTTCTTCTGGGTTATGGCTACATGGTTTTTCTAAATATACATGCTTTCCTGCTTGCATTGCCATACAAGCACCTGGTGCATGCCAATGGTCTGGTGTTGCCATAAAAATAGCGTCTACTTTCTTATCATTAATTATGTTTCTAATATCATTTTCTAAAATAGGTTTATTAGGTAATACTTCTGAAACGGCTTTAGCGGCATTATCTCTCTGGCTTTTCATAACATCACACAAATAAAGTAACTCTATATTACTTTCTTTAGCGGCGATAGCTCCTAAATAGGCATTGTAACGTCTTCCTAAACCTTGTAGGGCAACATGCAACCTATCATTAGCTCCTATTATTTTTGAATAACTTTTAGCTGACATGGCATTTACACTATTTGAGCCTAGTGTAACACCTACAGCTCCTATGGCTGCTTTTTTAATGAAATCTCTTCTATTTGAACTCATAGTTTTATTCTTTTGTATTGTTAATAGGACGAATTTTTATGTTTTTGAAATATACTAAGTCACCATGGTCTTGAAGTAGAATTTGACCTTTGTCTAACTCGCCAAAATTTGGCCATTTAACATATTTACTTTCTGACACTAGTTTACGATAGTAATCACTTTTTCTTTCGTACTCTAAAACTTTTGTACCATTTAACCAATGCTCTACATGGTTATCTTTTGAAATGATGTAAGCCGTATTCCATTCTCCTACAGGATTTATAGGTTTGTTTATATCGGCTTGAATTAAATCGTAAAGCGAACTTACGGTTCTACTACCTTCGTGGTTTCCTAGTTTTGCATCGGGATGTAGATCATCATCTAAAATTTGATATTCTAAACCTATAGATGATCCAGTACCTTTGTTTAGATTGCTATCAACATAATATTTTATACCACTATTACCACCAGGCGTTACTTTAAAATCGACTGACAATTCAAAATCACTATATAAGTCTTCAGTAACAATATCGCCACCAGCAGTAGATTCTCCACCGCCAGACGCTAAAACAATTAATTCGCCATTCTCTATCTTCCATCCACTTTCTGGGAATGTTTCTAATTTAGCACTACGCCATCCATTTGTGGTTTCTCCATCCCATAATAATTTCCATCCCTTTTTAGTTTCATCAATAGTTAATTGATTTTTTGTAATGATTGGTTTTAAAGGCGATTTTGTTGAGTACTTAGAAACACTATCAGTAACTATTTTGATGTTTTTCCATACAATTTCAGTACCTTCTTTTTTATCTGGTTTAATATTGTGTACTTGTAAACAAATAAATCCGCTTGCAGTTTTTTCGTCAACTAAATGGGCAGCAGGAACACCGTTAACCCATGTTTTTATTGTATCACCAATGGCTTCAATACGGTAATGATTCCAATCGTTTTGCTTAAATGCTTTTTGAGCTTCTGAGTTATTTTCTAGGTTATTTAACCAACCACGTCTGGCTTCATCATAAATGCCACCGCTCCAAGCGCGTTCTGAAGGGTCAATTTCAACTTGATAGCCATGTACGCGTCCATCTCGATAATGCGGGAAGCTATTACTACGTATTTGTATACCAGAATTCATAGTAGAATCTACCTTGAATTCTAATTCTAAAATAAAATCATCATATAGTTTATCAGTAGTTAAAAAAGAATTTGGTGTATTATGTACTGTGGTTCCAACAATAGTACCATTGCGGGCTTCATATTTAGCATCGCCACCTTTTTGCGTCCAACCATCTAAGGTTTGGCCATCAAATAAGTCTATCCATGGTTTGTCATCTTTGGGCTTTTGCGAACAACTGTACAAAATGAGTATTGAAAAAAATGCGACTATTTTACTTTGGAAAAATGGGTGTTTCATGATTAAAAGTTTGTTTTTAATAATTTTCAATATAGTTTATATGTGTGGTTTTTTAATGGACATTTTATCCATTAGCATGTAAAAATTAGTCATATTCAAGACTGTGGTTTGTTGTAAAAGGTCTAGTTATTAAAATTAATAATGAAAACAAATATTCCCAAGATAGGTAAAATGGGTTTACTAACTTTTTTTAAATTAAAATAAAACGTCCATATTTCAGAATAATATGTCCATCTGTTAACAAATGTTTAACACTACATTGGTCATCAAAATAACTAAACAAATAAAAATGGAAAAACTTAAACTCTTATTGATTGCCTTATTAATAGGCTTTACGGGTACTTCATGGGCGCAAAGCAGTGTGTCTGGTGTTGTAACTGATGAACAAAATGTTCCTATTCCAGGAGTAAATGTACTTGTTAAAGGAACTTCTACTGGAGCAGCAACTGACTTTGATGGTAATTATCAAATTAATGCTAGTTCTGGAGATGTTCTAATTTTCTCTTATGTGGGTTTCCAGACTATGGAAGTTACATATTCAGGTCAATCACCTTTAAATGTTCAATTACTTGAAGATACTGCAAAACTTGATGAAGTGGTTGTTATTGGTTATGGTTCTGTTAAGAGAACAGATTTAACAGGAGCTGTTGCGTCTTTAAGTGCTGAAAATATTACAGAGCAAAAGAAGACCGATATTGGTCAAGCTTTACAAGGTAGAGTAGCTGGTGTAGATGTAAGGTCATTAAGTAACAAACCAGGTGCACCATTAAGTATTAGAATTAGAGGAAATACAGCCGTTAGAAATGACGATTATGTTGGTCGTGATGGTGCAAGCGATGACCCTACAGTTGATCGTGCAAAACCTTTATATGTTGTAGACGGTGTGTTTTTTGAAGATATTAATATTTTAAATCCTGCGGATATTCAGCAAATGGATATTTTAAAGGATGCTTCGGCAACTGCTATTTACGGATCACGTGGCGCTAACGGTGTGGTTATTATTACTACTAAAAGTGGTGTAGAGGGTAAAACAGTATTTACCTATGAGGCTACAATGGGAATCCGATCAGTAGCAAATGAACCTGACTATTTTACAGGTGAGGAATATTTAAATTTTGTTAATGATGTAATAAGGAGTAGAGAGTGGGTAAAAGGTTTCAGTTCCGGTACACCTACAGTAGCTGATTATAATAATATTGATGTAGGAGCTTTTATTTCTAATGAGATACAAACATCAAATGAAGAAGCAAATAATGCTGCAAACGGACGCTTTACCAATTGGATAAAAGATTATCAAAAAACAGGAATCCAAACCAGTCATAATTTAGGTATGTCAGGTGGTACAAATGGCTTAGTTTATAATGGTAGTATAGGTTATTTGAGTGATGAAGGTGTTATAGGTATAGAAGGTTTTGAACGCTATAATTTAAGTGCGTCACTTTCTAAAAGAGTGTCGGATAAATTTACTGTTGGCTTAAAAACATATTTAGCTTTTTCTGAACGTGAAGAAGGGAGTAGAGAATTGTATAGAAGTACACAAAGATTACCACCCACAGTAAATTCTCGTGATGAAGATGGGAATATTATATTATTTCCAGATGATCAAGATTTACGTTTTACTAATCCTTATTATGATGCAACAGGTGCTTGGCGAGTAAACACAAAATCTATGGATGTTATAGCCAATGTATTTTTAAATTATAAGCCTACAGATTGGCTTAGTTTTAAAACACAGTTTGCTCCTAATATAAAAAATACCAGATTTGGTGAGTATAGAGGCTTGTATACAAAAGCAGCACGTAATGATCCAAGTAGAATACAATCTCACTATGATTCTTATTTTAATACTTCATATACTTGGGATAATATTGCAGATTTTAATTTCGATGTTACAGAAGGGCATAATTTAAAAGCGACACTTATTTCTTCAGTATATTATAATCAACGTGAATGGAGTAATATAGAAACTCGGAATTTTGATACTGATGCTTATTTGTTTTATAATACAGAGTCTGGAACAGATATAAGAGACAATGATACGCAGTACGTAAAAGAAACATTAGCCTCATTTGCAGCAAGAGTAAATTATAGTATTCTAGATAAATACCTTTTTACGTTTACTGGTAGATATGATGGTTCATCTAAACTAGCACCAAATAACAAATGGGATTTCTTCCCATCAGCAGCTTTCGCATGGAAAATAATAGATGAAGATTTTATGCAAAACGCTGACTGGTTAACTAATTTGAAATTACGTTTAAGTTACGGTGAATCTGGAAATGATACATCTGCCCAAGCATATGGTACTTTAGCTTTTTTAGGTAATAATGATTATCTATTTGGAGGTAACCTAGCTAATGGGGTAACTGTATCTGGGTTTCCTAATTTTGGTTTAGGCTGGGAACGTTCTAAAGAGTTTAATATTGGTTTAGATTTAGGGATTCTACAAAATAAAGTACGATTAGGTTTAGAAATATACAATAAGAAGACCGTTGGTAGTATTTTTGATAGATTATTGTCTCCAATTACTGGGTATTCTGATGCAGTTGGTAATTTTGCATCTGTACGTAATAGTGGTGTTGAAATCACTTTAAATACACGTAACATACAAACTAATAATTTCAGTTGGACTACTGATATTAATTTTGCTAGAAACAAAAATGAGATTTTGAAATTAGATGGTGAATTGGAACTAATACCATACGAAAATCATGGTGTTTTACAAGTAGGACAACCTGCTGATGCTATTTGGGCTCTAGAGCCGATTGGTATTTGGCAATTAGATGAAGCTGCTGAGGCAGCAGTATACAATAGTTTCCCAGGTCGTTATAAGTTTAATGATATAGATGGTGATGGCGATTTGGATAATGATGATAAAAAAGTATTAGGGCAATTATCTCCAGACTGGACAGCAGGTATGACGAATACGTTTAGATATAAAAATCTTGACCTTTCGGTTCAGTTAATTACAAGACAAGGTAGTTTTGGACATTCAGAATTTAACCAACTTTCCGTACCATGGCAAGGTGATGATGCAAAATTTAACAAGGTTGATGCTGATTACTGGACACCTAATAACCCAGATTCTAAAAACCCAGCATTGGAATATGGAGCAAATGACGACTGGTATTATACAGATTTTGATTTTGTTCGTATTGGTAACATAGGTTTAGGTTATCAATTTTCGCAGGCAATGTTAGATAAGTTAAAAATGTCCAGTTTACGTTTTACACTCGATATTCAAAATCCGTTTACTTTTACAGATTATTATGGTTCAGATCCTGAAACAGGGCTTCAGAACAACTACAATGGAGGATATTTGGTCAAAACCATATTATTTGGTCTTAAATTATCTTACTAATTTTTAAACTACATAAAAAGATGAAAAAATTAAAAAATATAAAATATACCACATACATACTAATTTGTATGATGCTATTTAGTGCTTGTAATGACTTTATAGAAGAAGATATTTTCTCTGGTATTACAAGTGAGAATTTTATTACTGAAGATAATGCGGATCAATTAGTGGTTGGTATATATACTCAGGTACGTACAGTTTATAAAAATTATGGCTACAAATTTGAAGGAACTGATATATTTACAAGTAGAAATGATGTAACTTCTATTAGTCCTTCAAATGATTACGTTGGTTTGCAGCCTTCAAATACTAATGGTGTTTGGTCTAATAATTATGATGTTATTGCAAAGGCAAATACAGCAATTAATCGTTACGAAAACCAAATAAGTTGGAGTGATGGTCGATTAACAGAAAGAGCTTATGGTATTGCACAAGCAAGAGCTCTAAGAGGACTAGCTTTTTTTAATTTAGTACAGCAATTTGGAGGAGTAGTTATAGATTTAGAAGAACCTGTTAGTATCCGATCAGATTATACAAGATCTACAGAAGAAGAAACTTATAATCAAATTATTGCAGACTTAGAAGCAGCCATTCCAGATTTAGAAGACAATCCTGAAACTGGAAGGTTTTCAAAAAGAGCAGCACAACACTTATTAGCTGAAGTTTATTTAACCAGAGCTTATACAACGTTTGGCTCAAGTGCAGACTATACTACAGCTGCAGCACTTGCAGAATCTGCTATTGGGGGATATGATATTAGAAGCCAAACTTTCGCTCAGGTATTTGCTTATGATAACCAAGTAAATGATGAGGTACTGTTTGCAGCACAATGGGGGAATGAAGGTGATGCAGAAAATAAAAATAACAATAAGCATGCTATGTTTATGTATCAAGTAGCTAATTTGCCTGGTATTAATAGAACAACAACACCTTATGGATTTAGTATCGGTAGTCCTATGCCAACTCCTTTTTATTATTCTTTATTTGCAGATAACGATACGAGAGAGGATGCAACTATACATCGTGCTTTAATAGCTGATGGTGATGCAACATGGACAAATCTTGCAGGAGATGTAGTTTTAGACAATATTGTGGCTGGAGATACTATTGTGTATTTTCCAAAAGTAGCTTTAGATGCTACAGAATTAGCAGAACGTTTAGATCGGTATTGGGTTTATCAACCAGATCAATATTTATGGGGAACTCCAGATGATATTCCAGGAGTTAACTATACATATTCAAGAAACCCAGAGCTCACAAACTTTCCTATTTTCAAAAAATTTGAAGATGAGGATTTTAATGAGGATGAAGAAGGTGCTCGTGATACCTTTATATTCAGAGTAGCTGAAACACATTTAATTGCTGCCGAAGCTTACTTAGGCGCAGGTAATTCTAGTTCAGCGTTAACTCATATTAATAGAGTTAGAGAACGCGCCACAGGAGTTGCTAATGAGTATACATCAGTAACCATAGATGATATCTTAAATGAGCGCGCTTTAGAACTTGCAGGTGAGGACAACAGATGGGCCGTTTTAAAAAGAACTGGTAAATTGGAAGAAAGGATTGAGCTTTATAATCCACATGTAATAGATCATGGTGCCTTTGATGCTGCAACTCATTTATTGCGCCCAATTCCTAATCAGGAATTAACTCTTTCACCTGATACTATGACACAAAATCCTAATTATTAATAGCGGATTAAATAAATTTAAAAGTAGTTTTTTGAGTTAGTTTTAGTTTAATTTATAGGCAGACGAATATTTGTCTGCCTATATTTTTATGGCTTGAATTATTTTTTCAAAGTTTTTTAATGATACAGCGTAATTTACAATTAGTATCTACTCAGATTTTATAAATTATAAATGATAAAAATATTCAACATAAAAATATCACAGCTTTTAAGCTTTTTTTTAAGTGTTTTATTTCTGTCTTCTTGTTCCAAACCAGACCCAAAAATATATTATTTAATTAAAGGAGATGATATAGATAAAGTTGAATTAAGTGTTATTAACGATTTAAAAAATGACTTATCTAAAGTTTTAGAAAACGAAATTCACCTTATTTCTGAAACTGATGAATTACCTAATGATGGTGTCTTTTTTCTTTTAGGAACTCCAGAGTCTAATAGCTTAATTAAAGATTTGTCAGCCCAAAATAAGATAAGTCTTTCCAAAGAAATACCAGGGTCTAGAGGAGGTGTCTGGTCTAAAGTGAAACTTTCAAATGGTGAAAACGCTATTGTAATTGGAGGTTCAGATGTACAAGGGTTTCAATATGCTGTTTATGATTATACACAACAAGTTTTAGGGATAGACCCTCTTGAATATTGGACAGGAAAAACACCAAATGCAAAAACTGAAAAAGATATTTTCAATTTTGAAAACAAAACCATTACACCACCAAAAGTACCTATTCTGTGTTATTTTGAAAATGATGTAGATGAGTTGGCAAACTACAGAGGAAAATTATTGGAATACGATTGGGAGAGTTATACAGAAATGATTAATTCATTGGTCAGGTTACGCTATAATGCCATTCAGTTTTTCGATATGCTAGGTCGACCAGAGTTTTTCATACGACCAGAATATAAATCACTAGTACCTGATTATCAAATGGATATTGATTATCTAGATAAGATGATTGATTATGCCCAAGAAAAAGGCATGAAAGTACAAATAGATTTCGCATTGGGTTATCAAATTAAATCTTTTTCTGAGGAAAAGGCAGCGTGTTGGACATTGTATAAAGATGATTGGGTTGAAGCTTGGAAATATTATTTAGAAAACACACCGTTGGCTAAAACGGATATTTTCGTATTAAGATCAAGAAACCAGGTTTGGGATTGGGAATATAAAAGCAGTTGTGGTGAAGATAAAATAGAGGTGTTCAACGACGCTTACAAAGTATTTAGTGATTTGGTAGATGCATATAAACCTGATGCTAAAAAGGTGCTTATTTGTTATTCTGATGGTATGGAGATGTTTAATGAAGGATTTGACCCACCAAAGGATTGGATTGTAGCATGGTCAGACCATGGTTTTGGCGACTTTAAATTTATGCCCAAAAGCACTAAAGGTCATGATTTTGGCACTTATATGCATGCCGGATTTTGGTTAAACCATACGGTTCATAATCCCTATCCAAAAAAAGTAGATTCTTTAATGAAATACATGTTTAAAAACTATGAAGCAGACAAGTATTGCATGGTTAATGGTCAAAATTTTAGACCTTTTTTATTGAACCTTGAAGCATATAGTGCAGTTTGTAATAATCCAGATGAATTTAATGGCGATGCTTTTTATAAAACTTGGACTGGGCGTTATTTTGATGAAGAAGCTGCTAAATACGCAGTTTCATCTATGAAGTATTTGCATAAAGCCCAAGAAAACAGAAAAGGTTATGTAGAGCATTTGTGGGAAATACGCGAAGCTATTGCATATTTATCAAATGCGCCAATAGTGCGCCCAGGAAAAACACCAGTGACATACACTTTTGAACGAGTTGAGAACGATTTAGAAAACACAAAACTTGTTGAAGCTAATTTAAATAAGGCGTTAGAAGCAGCTGAAATTGGATTAGAAAAATCAAATTCTAAAAACAATTTTTATCATGCTTATATTTATTTACCAACACTTATATATTCAGATTTAATTGCTTTTGAACGAACGTTACATCGTATGTCCGTTTTAAAAAGAGCATTTGAAACTACAAAAAACCAAAAAAACTTAGAAGAAGCAAAAAGTTTAATTTCTGATGCTCAAGAGCAACTTGAAACTATATATAAACATAGAACAGATGGTGATTTAGATGAGAAATGGAAAAATTGGTATTCAATAAAAATAAGAAGACAGAATAATGGTTTTCCAACCACGAAAATGTTAAAAGACATTGAAGCGAACTTAAATAATCTGTCATTTTAAATATAAAAAAATGAAACAAAAACAACTTCTAAAAAGGAGCATTTTTATAATAAGTATTATATGTATTCTTCTGGCGTCATGTAAAAAGGAGCGCGTACTTTCTAAAGAAAAAAAGCAAGCTATAAATTTTGTAGATAAAGTATATCCTTTGTTAGATACTGAAAATTCAAGGTGGTTTTTCTTCTCTTCAGCCAGTCGTCCTTTTGGTATGGTAAATTTAAGTCCAGACACACAAATTGGAGGTGCTTGGGGAAGTGGTTATCGTTACAATACAGATACCATAAAGGGGTTTAGCCATATTCATGCGTGGCAAATGTCGGGCATTTCAGTTATGCCAGTTACAATTTCAGAATCTAATAAAAAGACTGTTTATAACGACTTTTATTCTAAATTTAGTCATGATACCGAAAAAGTAGCTCCAGGATATCATTATGTAGAACTTGATAGATATCAAATAACATTAGAATTAACAAGCACAAAACGTACTGGTTTTCATCAATATACATTTCCAGAAAATGAGCAGGCATCAATATTATTTAATCTTAATACGATGTTGGGACCTTGTGAAAATATTGATGGTACATTAGAAAAGAATAGTAATAATGAGCTCTCTGGTAAAGTAGTTATGAAATCAACGAAACGTCGTCCGAAACCATTAACAGTTTACTTTAAAGTTAAATTAAATAATGACATAGAATCTATTGAAAAAGACAGTCTATCTGGAAATTATCTGATAAATTTAGATGCTCCAAAACAGAACGTACTTATGAAAGTTGGTATTTCATATACTTCTTTAGAAAATGCCAATAATAATATTAAAGAAGAATTGCCACATTGGGATTTTGATGAGATTGTTAAACAATCGAAAACAGAATGGAACGATGTGTTAGGTAGGATAGAAGTAGAAGGCGGAACAGAAAGTGATCAGAGACGTTTTTATACAGATTTATGGCATGCATTGCAGGGTAGAAGAATTATTAGTGATGTTAATGGTGCCTACCCAGATAATACAGGAGAGCAATTTAAGGTTGGGCAATTACCACTAAACGAAAATGGTAAACCAAAGTTCAATCATTATAATTCCGACTCATTTTGGGGTGCACAATGGACGCTTAATACGCTTTGGGGGCTTGTTTATCCAGACATTATGGAAGAATTTGTACATTCTTTAATGCAATATTATAAAGATGGAGGTATGATACCTCGTGGTCCATCAGGAGGAAATTATACCTATGTAATGACTGGAGCATCTTCTACACCATTTATTGTAAGTGCTATTCAAAAAGGGATTATAAAAGATGATTTAGAAGGCATTTATCAAGCCTTAAAGAAAAACCACATACCTGGTGGTATTATGGAAAAAGCTGGTTACGAGCATAAAACAAATTTAGGTGGTGGTCTTAAATATTATATAAAAAATGGATATGTGCCATATCCCATTCCTGAGGGCAAATTTGCAGGTCATCAAGATGGTGCCAGCCTTACTATGGAATATGCTTATCAAGATTGGACATTAGCTCAATTGGCTAAAAAACTAGGTCATGAGGAAGACTACAATTATTTTGTGAAGCGTTCTGAAAATTACAAAAAAGTTTATGATGAATCTTCTGGTTGGATGCGCCCAAAAAATGTAAATAACATGTGGTTAAAGGATTTTGACCCTTATGCTTACAAAATAGGATTTGTAGAAGCCAATGCAACACAAGGCACATGGTTTGTACCCCATAATTTAAATGGTTTAGCAGAATTGATGGGTGGTCAAGAAGAAGCCATTACAAAATTAAATCAGCAATTTGAAGTTGCTAGTAAACTAGGTTTTACTGCAGGCACATCGCATGACCTTGAAGAACACCCAGAATATAGAAGAATTCCAATCAACTATGGCAATCAGCCCTCTATGCAAACAGCATATATTTTTAATAAATTGGGCAGACCAGATCTAACGCAATATTGGAGCCGTAATGTTATTGAAAAAGTGTTTAGCGGTTTATCACCAGCATCGGGCTATAATGGTGATGAAGATCAAGGATTAATGGGAAGTTTAAGTGTTCTCATGAAAATAGGCTTGTTCCAAATGAATGGAGGAACTGAAGAAAATCCATCATATCAAATAGGAAGCCCTATTTTTGATAAAATTACTGTTACGTTACATCCAAGATATTATTCAAATGAAGTTTTTACCATAAAGACCATAAATAATAGTCCAACAAATGTTTATATTTATAAAAAGACTTTGAATAATCAACTGGTTGAAGACTATAATATTTCACATAGTGATATTGTTAAAGGTGGCGAATTGGTTATAGAAATGACTAATACAACAGATCAGCATTAATTAAAGAAGATTTAGAATACTATGAAAATTAAATGTACTACTATAATATTATTGCTAGTAACGCTTTCTGTTTTTGCACAACTTAAAAACAAACCCGCATTAGAGGAAGATTTTATGGATATGGGTTTTGGTATTTTTGTGCATTGGAGTGTGGATTCTCAATTAGGCTGTGTCATCAGTCATTCTTTAGTCGGAGCCTCAGAAGATTATGTAGACAAATATTTTAATGAACTTCCTAAAACATTCTATCCAAATAAATTTGATGCAGACGAATGGGTTAGACTTTTTAAAATAGTTGGGGCAGAATACGTTGTTTTTACTGCAAAACATCATAACGGTTTTTGTATGTGGGATACTAAAACGACTGACTTTAATATCATGAATACACCTTACGGTAAAGATATTGTAGATCAGTTAGTTAAAGCATTACGTAAGCAGAATTTAAAAGTAGGATTGTATTTTTCTCCCGAAGATTTTAGTATTTTAAGAAAACAAGGTCACCTAATTTCTCGTAATAGTAAAATGAGTCAGGTAACAGAAAACCCAGAATTATTGGCTTATGACAAAAAACAAATAGGAGAATTAATTGATAAGTTTCATCCGGATATGATGTTTTTTGATTCGTTTAAAAAAGGGGATTTAGTTCAATTTGTTCATAAAAAAGATCCTAATGTTTTTGTAACAAGAGGTGAAATAAAAACTCCTGAGCAAACAATACCCGGTGCACCCATGCCTGAGCCTTGGGAAACCTGCATGACCATGGGCACACAATGGGCTTATAAGCCAACAAATGAAATTTATAAAGATGGCTCTGAGTTGATTGAAAAACTTATAGAAATTAGAGCAAAAGGAGGAAATTTTTTGATGAATGTTGGTCCTAAGCCAAATGGTGAAATACCAATAGAACAAGAAGAACGTTTGCGTGAAATAGCATTATGGATGTATGTTAATGAAGAAGGTGTTAAGAATGTGAGAACCCTACCAACCATTATAAAAGATGACGATATGTGGTTTACAAAAGCCAAAAACGAAAATACAGCTTATGTGTTTATAACCGGTCAAAAAGATTGGTTTAAAGGGTTTAGAAGAAACTTTCTTCTAAAAAATATGAAAGCTACTGCAAATACAACTATTTCTGTACTAGGGCAGAATGATTTGGTAGTAGAATACTGGCCAGAAAATACGCCAACAACCAGATTTATTCAACATGATAAATTGTTAGAAATTTCAGTAAGTAGGGCACAAAGGCTTTATAACAATAAAGTTTGGGCAAATCCAATAGTAGTTAAAATAACCAACGTAGAATTTATTAAGAAATAAGAGGTTGTGTTTTATTTGAAAACTCTTTTTAAAATAAAGTACATCATGAAAACAGTATTTTCAAGAAATTTTTATTGCACTTTAGGTTTACTAGGTATTTTTATAACAAATACCTTTGCACAATCATCAGATAAAATGGATTGGTGGAAAGATGCCAAATTCGGTATGTTTATGCATTGGGGTCTGTACTCACAAACTGCTGGTTATTGGGATGGACACATAGCAAAAGGCAATGAGCATTTTATGATTCATGAAAAAATCTCGTTAAAAGACTACGGAAAAATTGCTGAAGATTTTAATCCTGTTAATTATGATGCTGAAGAATGGGTGTTGACTGCTAAAGAAGCTGGTATGAAATACATCATAATTACTTCAAAACATCATGATGGGTTCGCGATGTTTGACTCTCCTTCAAATGATTATAATATAAAAACACGCACACCTTATGGTAAAGACCCTATGAAAGAATTGGTTGATGCTTGCCATAAACACGACATTAAGTTCGGGTTCTACTATTCTTTAGGGCGCGATTGGGAAGACCCTGATGTGGCAACCAATTGGCCACATAAAGGCGGAAGAAGTAATTTGGTAGATTACCCTGATGAAGACATAAAAGTATTTAGTAGATATTTTGAAAGGAAAGTTAAGCCGCAAGTAAAAGAGTTACTTACCCAATACGGAAAAATTGATGTAATTTGGTTTGATACGCCGGAATTGATAAGTCCAGAAGAAAGTAAAGAATTACGAGAACTAATATTGGGTATACAACCAGACTGTATTATTAATAGCCGAATTAAACATGGGTTTGGCGATTATAAAGTAACCGAGCAGAAAATTGTAGAAGGTTTAGAAGTTGAACCTTGGGAGGCTTGCATTACCATGGGGAAAAATTGGGGCTATATAGAGTATGATACCATTTATAAGTCATCTGAACTAATGACGCGCCAATTACTTGAAATAGTAAGTAAAGGTGGAAATTTATTGTTAAACAATGGGCCAACCGCCCTAGGTGAAATTACAAGTTTGGCACAAAAACGGTTGTCACAAATCGGTAAATGGATGGGTGGAAATTCTGAAGGCATTTACGGTTCTAAACCATGGCATGTACAGAGTGAACGTCTTGCTGAAGTTCCAAAAAACACTGAAAAAGTTAATGTTTCAACTGAAGAAAATACCATGATAGATAATCTAAAAGATGAAACATCGAAAGTTATTTTTCCAGAGGTTCGATTCACTAAAAAGGAAGATAATATCTATGCTTACGTTTGTAGCTTTAAAGGAAAACAAGTTACCATAAAATCATTTCCCAAAAACCAGATCAAAATCAATAAAGTTGCATTGTTGGGGAGTTCAAAAAAAATAAAATGGAGACAAACCAATGAAGGTTTAAAAATAAAGATGCCCGTTTATACTAAGAACGACATACCCATATCTGGTTTTAAAATTATAATTGAATAAAAAATGGTAAAAAGGTTAGTTATATGTGCAGTCAGTTTGTTTACTATATTAATTTCAGCACAAAATAGTTTTCCATTTCAAAATTCAAACTTGCCTATTGAATCTAGAGTAAAAGATTTACTTGAAAGATTAACAATTGAAGAAAAAGTATCACTTTTAATATCAACAGCAGAAGCAATTCCTCGACTAGATATAGATAAGTATTATCATGGTAACGAAGCTTTGCATGGTGTGGTTAAGGGTGGGCGTTTTACTGTTTTTCCGCAGGCTATTGCACTTTCAGCAACTTGGAACCCTGATTTGATTTATAATGTTGCTACTGCAATATCAGATGAAGCAAGGGCTAAATGGAATTTTTATAACCAAGGAAAAGACCAAAAAAATGTGTACAGCGATTTGCTTACGTTCTGGTCACCAACTATTAATATGGCTCGAGATCCTAGATGGGGTAGGACACCTGAAACTTATGGAGAAGACCCATATTTAACGAGTAGAATTGGTGTTTCTTTTGTAAAAGGTTTACAGGGAAATGACGAAAAATATTTAAAAGTAGTTTCAACGCCCAAACATTTTGTAGCTAATAATCAAGAAGAAAACAGGTTTGGATACAATGCCAATATTTCTGAAAAAGCACTTCGCGAATATTATTTTCCTGCTTATAAAGCTTGTATTCAAGATGGTAATGCGCAGTCTACTATGAGTGCTTACAATGCCATTAATGGTGTGCCAAGTACAGCAAATAGTTGGCTTTTAAATACGGTTTTAAGAAATGAATGGGGTTTTAAAGGTTATGTGGTAAGTGATTGCGGGGCACCTTCTTATTTAGTGAAATCACACAAATATGTTGATACGAAAGAACAAGCTGCAAAAGCTGCTATAGAAGCTGGTTTAGATTTAGAATGTGGAAATGATATTTATGCAAATCATCTTTTATTGGCTTATCAGAAACGTTTGGTGTCTCAAAAAAGTATTGATAAAGCGACTGAAAGGATATTAACAGCACGTTTTAAATTAGGTATATTTGATTCTACGGATAATAATCCTTATGCTAAAATCTCACCAGAAGTTATTGGTTCCGAAAAGCATCAAAAGTTAGCATTGGAAACTTCAAGACAATCTATTGTATTACTTAAAAATAGCAATAATACTTTACCACTAAATATTGATAAAATTAAAAAAATTGCAGTTCTAGGTTTCAATGCCAACCAAGTTGTTTTTGGTGATTATAGTGGTTTACCTTTAATAAAGCCTATTTCACCTCTTGAAGGGATAAAGAACAAAGTAGGAGATGAAATTGAAGTTACTTACGTTAAATGGAAAACAGCAGCCAAAAATCTAAACCTCATAGAATCTGAACATTTAAGAAATGACTTCAATAACGAAAAAGGGCTATATGCCGAATATTTTGACGATAAATTTTTAGAAGGTACACCGCAAACCCGTGTAGATAAAGAGGTTAATTTCGATCCGGTAAATAACCCACCAGATCCTTATACAAACTACAGACATAAGTCGATGCGATGGACAGGTTATATTAATCCTAATGTTTCTGGAACTTATAAAATAGGTGTTAATTCAGACGATGGTATTCGCTTATGGCTGAATAATGAATTGGTAGTTGACGAATGGTATAACCGTGGAGCAACAACTAACCAAGTTGAAATAGTAATGGAAGCTGGAAAAAGATATGCTATTAAACTAGAGTATTTTGATAATGGTGGTGATGCCATATGCCAGTTGCTTTGGGAAGTACCAAATAATACAAATGGCGATTTATATGATGAAGATATTCAAGCAGCAAAAACAAGCGATTACGTTATTGCAGTAATGGGTATAAATAAAACCATAGAGAAAGAGGGAAAAGACAGAGAATCTTTAGAACTACCAAAAGACCAAATAGATTATTTAAAAACTATTTACGCTGCAAATAAAAATACAATTGTAGTATTAGTAGCTGGAAGTTCTTTAGCTATTAATTGGATAGATAAAAATATTCCATCTATAGTAGATGCTTGGTACCCAGGTGAAGCTGGTGGTTCAGCCATTGCCGATGTGCTGTTTGGAGATTATAATCCAGCTGGGAGGCTTCCTTTTACGTTTTATAAATCTATATTAGACCTGCCATCTATGGACGATTATGAAGTATATAATGGGAGAACTTATATGTATTTCAAAGGAGACGTATTGTACCCTTTTGGTTATGGTTTAAGTTATACCACTTTTGAATATAAGCACATTAAAATTAAAAAGAAAGATGAAAAATTATTAATTTCTACAACAATAAAAAATACAGGTAATTTTAATGGTGATGAAGTAGTTCAATTGTATTACAAAACTAAAGAAATGTTAGATAAACGTCCACTAAAGAAGCTTGTTGGATTTAAAAGAATCTCTACTGAAATAGGTGAATCTAAAACAATTCAATTTGAAGTTTCTAAAAAAGACTTACAATATTGGGATGAAAAAACTAAAGAGTGGACTTTTGATAGAGGGGAATATGAATTCATGATTGGAGCTTCATCTAAAGATATTAAATTGCAAAAAACAATTTCATTTTAAATAGAATATGAAACTACAATTAAGTGCTATAATTCTCTTTTTCTGTTGTTTTATTTCTGCACAAAATAGAGAGGTTCTTTATTTATGGCCAGATGAAGTACCTGGAGAAACAGAATCTAAACATGAACCTGTTCAAACCTATGATACAACAGGCGATGTTATAAGATTGACTAATATTACCAATCCATCTTTAACTGTTTTTATACCAAAAACACCTAATGATTCTAAGGGAGCAATTATAGTTGCACCCGGAGGTGGTTACAGCATATTAGCTATAGATAAAGGCGGATATGAAATTGCCGAATGGGTAAATAGTTTAGGCTACACCGCTTTTGTGTTGCAATATCGAGTACCAAAAAACCGAAAAGGGGCTTTACAAGATATGCAACGCGCCATAAGAACGGTACGAAGTAAAGCATCAGTTTATAATTTAAATCCTCAGAAAATTGGCGTTATAGGTTTTTCAGCTGGAGGTCATTTATCTGCTTTGGCATCAACTAGCTATAAAAAGGATTCTTATTTAAAAATAGATGATACAGATGCATTATCGAGCCGCCCAAATTTTTGTATGCTCATATATCCCGCTTATTTAGATAAAGGAGAAAACAGAAGTTTAAGTCCAGAATTAATAATAGATGAGCATACAGCTCCAGCTTTTGTTTTTGGAACGATGGATGACCCTCATGGAAATAGTCCTTTAGTAATTGCATCTGCATTCAGAGATAAAAAAGTACCTGTAGAACTGCACATGCTTCATGAAGGCGGTCATGGTTATGGATTGCGAAAAGGAAACATTGCTGCTGAAACATGGCCTATTCTTGCTGAAAATTGGTTAAAAAATATAGTGAAAATAAAAGATAAGTTAAATGATATCCAAGTTATTGGTAGTCACAATTCCTATAAAATTCCAATTGAAAAACCATTATTTAATTATTTGTTGTCATTAGATTCTACTAAAGCTAAATCATTGGAGTATGGGCATATTTCATTGGAGGAGCAACTAGATTTGGGCTTGCGGAATCTGGAGTTGGATATATTTTATGACCCGTTAGGGGGACATTTTTCAAATCCAAAAGGCTTAGAAATAGTTAAATCTATGAGTGAAGAACCTTTAGAGTTTGATGTTGATAAAAAGTTATTACAGCCTGGGTTAAAAATGTTTCACATTCAAGATGTAGATTTTAGAAGTCACTATTTATTGTTTAAAGAAGGCTTAGAAGCGTTAAAAAAATGGTCTGATAATAACCCAAATCATACACCCATTTTTATTCTAATAAATGCTAAAGACCAAAAAGTAGAAGGAACAAAAGCACCCTTGCCATTCACTAAAAACGCATTGGATAGTATTGATATAGAAATTAAAAATATTCTTTCTGCTGATAAATTAATAACGCCAGATATGGTTCGAGGAGATTTTAAAACTTTAGAAGAAGCTGTTCTAACTAAAGGATGGCCAAAATTAGAAAGTGTGAAAGGACGATTCCTTTTTGTTTTAGATGAAAAAGAAGATAAAATAAACAGGTATATAGAAAATCATCCATCTTTAAAAAACCGAGTGTTATTTGTAAATAGCAAAGAAGGAAACCCCGAAGCAGCGTTCAGGATTGTAAATGACTCTATTACAGATTTTGAGCATATAAAAGAATTGGTTTCAAAAGGTTATATAGTGCGTACACGAGCCGATGCTGGAACCAAAGAGGCTCGCGAAAATAATTATGAAAGATTTGAAAAAGCGAAAGCATCGGGTGCACAAGTTATTTCAACAGATTATTATGTGCCATCAACATTGTTTCCTTCAACTTTTAAGGTAAGTTTTGAAGATAATAAATATGAACGACTAAAAAATAAAGCACATGATTAAAAAAATAGTTGTAATAATTATTTGTTTTCAATTTACAATTTTAAGTGCACAACAAGGTGTTTCAGAATTCACAATTGTTGATGATAACACACTAACCCCAATTTTAATAGATAAAAAAGATGCTAAAGTTGTTGAAATCGCATCAAATATTTTAGCAGGAGATGTTTTTAAAATTTCAAATAAAAAAATAGAAATCCTTACAAAAAATCCAAATCAGTCCAACGTAATTATTGCTGGAACTATTGGGAAAAATAAATTGATTGAGGGGCTTATATCAAATGGAAAAATCAGCGTTTTAGAGATAAAAGATAGTTGGGAACGTTACATGATTCAGGTACTAAATAATCCTATAAAAGGTATTGATAAAGCATTGGTTGTTGTTGGAAGCGATAGAAGAGGAACGGCTTATGGTATTTTAGAATTATCTAGAATGATTGGGGTTTCACCATGGGAATGGTGGGCAGATGTAATCCCACAAAAGAAAGAAGCTATTACTATTTCTGTTGAAAAAAAAGTTTCTAAAAGTCCGTCAGTAAAATATAGAGGTGTTTTTTTAAATGATGAAGATTGGGGTTTACAACGTTGGGCGGCTCTAAATTATGAACCTGAAACTGGAGATATTGGCCCAAAAACGTATGTTAAAATCTTTGAATTGTTGTTGCGATTAAGAGCAAACACCATTTGGCCCGCTATGCATTCTAGTACAAAACCTTTTTATTCATACCCTAAAAATAAAGAAGTTGCAGATGATTATGCCATAGTTATAGGCACATCGCATGCAGAACCTATGTTGAGTAATATTAATACAGAATGGAACCATGCTACTATGGGCGAATATAGGTACGACACTAATTCTGAAACCATAAAAGGTTTGTTTACAAAACGTGTACAAGAAACCTCTAAATATGAAGGAATTTATACAACAGGAATGCGAGGAGAACACGATTCGCCTATGATTGTTGGTGAAGATGATACCGATGCACAAGTACAATTGCTGGAAAAAGTAATTACAGACCAGCGCAACATTCTAAAAAAAGAAACTAAAAAGAATCCGACTAATATTCCTCAAGCGTTTGTTCCGTATAAAGAAGTCTTGAAATACTATCAAAGCGGACTTAAATTGCCAGAGGATATTACTCTAGTTTGGACAGATGATAATTATGGTTACATCCGTCAGTTAAGTAATTTAGAGGAACAAAAACGTTCTGGTGGAGCAGGAGTATATTATCATACCTCTTATTGGGGAAGACCTCATGATTATTTATGGTTAAATTCAACAAACCCTGTATTAATGTGGGAAGAAATGTCTAAAGCTTATCAGTTTCAATCTAGGGATATTTGGATTTTAAATTGTGGTGATATTAAGCCACATGAATATAATATCGAGTTGTTTTTAGATATGGCTTGGGATATGTCTAAATTTAAAAAAAGTAGCTCGGTAAAACAGCATACTACAGATTGGGCAGCAAGAGAGTTTGGTGAAAATACTTCAGAAGAAATAACCGATTTATTATCTGAAAATAACAGATTAGCATTTATTAGACGCCCAGAATTTATGGCGTGGAGTCAAGTAGAACCCGTTACTAAAGAAGGCGAAACAGAATTAACACAGTTTCATTATGGCGATGAGGTTGATGCCCGAATTAATGATTATCAAAAATTAATTGAAACCACAAAAAAGCTTTATGAAAAGATAGCTGAAAAACGTAGAGATGCTTTTTATCAACTGGTATATTATCCTGTAATTGGGGCATCAAAATTAAATCAGAAATGGTTATACAGTTTTAAGAACAAATTTACAGCAAAACAAGGTCGAGAAAGTGCAAATTATTTTGGAGAGCAATCTGTTAAAGCATATCAACGTATTAAAAAGGAAACAAAGTATTATAACGAAACACTACAAAATGGAAAATGGAATCATATCATGACCATGGAACCACGATTTTTACCTGTGTTTTCTCAACCTGCACTATATTATGTGAAGAATGACGAAGCGTCCCTAGGTTTAGCATTAGAGGGTTATCAAATGGAAGTAAATCAAGAAATTATAAATAGTTATGCCGATGTACTGCCCGTTTTTAATAGTTATACCAATAGTAAATATTTTGTAGATGTGTTTTTAAAAGGAAACGGCGATATAAAATGGCAAGCAAAACCTAAAGCAGATTGGATTAAAATATCTAAAACTTCGGGAGAATTGAATGCTAACAATTTAGAAGAACGCCTTTGGGTAACTGTAGATTGGGATAAAGTACCACAAGGCGAGAATAAAAAAGAAGCACCATTAGGGCATGATTTTCAGTTAATTCCACCAAGTTATAAAGTGAACAGTGCTATCGATTTTGTATCAGGCGATGAGACTTTTACTATAGGCGTTTCAGCTTTTAATCCAAAATTAAAAGAATTAGAAACGTATTCAGGTTTTGTGGAGGATAAAGGGTTTGTTTCTATAAATGCCGAAAATTTTAGTAGAAAAGTAAACAGAACAGAAGCTAAATGGGAGATTTTTGAAGGTTTAGGCTATTCCAATAGAGTCATTACAGCTTTACCAAGAAGCGTAAAATCGGATACCGATTTAAAAGCCATTCAGCAAAATAATCCTTCTTTAGAATATGATTTTTATACATTTAATTTTGGAGAAGTAGATATTAGAATACAAGCTATTCCAACGCATGCACCTCATGGCGAAAACGGTGTGCGTTGTGCGGTAGCCATTGATGATGCAGAACCTGTTATTGTCGATTTTCAAACCTTTGGAAGAAGTGATGAATGGAAACAAAATGTATTAAAAAATGCGTCTGTACAATCTGTAAAACAAATAGTTAACCAAGCAGGAAAACATACTTTAAAAGTTTGGATGGTTGACTCTGGCGTTATGTTAGATAAAATTCTAATAGATTTAGGAGGCTGGAAATCCAGTTACGCATTTCCAAAGGAAACATTTAAAAAATAATGTCTAACTATTTTATTTAAATGCAAGTTTTTAAAAACCTAGTATTGTTTTTTTTATTGTTTGCAGTAATTGGTTGTAAAACAGAACAACATGTACAACCAGAAAATGTGCAAATGGCTTTTTTAGCCGATATTCATTTTCAAGATATTTATGCAGAATTTGAAGATGCCAATTACAAAGGAATAAAGAATCCAATATCAGGTGAGTTTGTAAATATAAGAACCATGCAATCTCAGTTAAAATCTACCAGAATTTTCAATGAAAACTACTTTGCTTTTATAACTGCTTTAGATGATATTTCTGAAAAAGGTATTAAAATAGTAGTGCTCCCAGGGGATTTTAGTGACGATGGACAGCCAGTTCATGTAAAAGGTTTAAGGCGTATTCTTGATCGTTATTCGAAAAAATATGGGATGTCTTTTTTCGTCATCACGGGTAATCATGACCCCGTTAAACCGTTTTCTAAAGAAGCTGTGAAAAAAGATTTTTTAGGTGAAGGCGGAAAAGAACAAATTATTGCAAGTTCAGAAAATAACTTAAACATATTAGAAGAAGGACAATTAAAACCAATCATAACATCAGGTATAAAGAATTGGGGATATAAAGGCCTTTTAAATGAAATGTCAGATTTCGGATTCTACCCAAAACAAGACTATGTATATTGGGAAACGCCTTTTTCAACATATATCTATAAAACCTATGATTTTAAAAAAGCGAGTGTAGAAGCCGCTTTAGAGAAACGAGTATACCCAACTCAGGGCAATACTTCTTTTCTAACAGATGCCAGTTATTTAGTAGAACCTACAGAAGGTGTTTGGCTTTTAGCAATAGATGCCAATGTTTACCTTCCAAAGGAAAAAACCTCAGGTTTAGCGAATAATCCAGATGATTTTTCAGGAGCAAGTATCGGTTATAATAATGTGTTATCTCATAAAAATCATCTTGTGAATTGGGTTAAAAAAGTATCAAATGAGGCTATGAAACAAGGCAAGATTTTAATTGCTTTTAGCCACTATCCTATGGTCGATTTTAATGATGATGCTTCTTCAGAAATGAAACAATTTTTTGGGAGTGATAAGATGCAATTACATCGTGTGCCTAATGAAAATGTTGCTAAAATATTTGCAGATGCTGGTATTCAAATTCATTTTGGAGGCCATATGCATATAAACGATACGGGCGTTAGAACTACTAAAAATGGGAATACAATTTATAATATACAAACGCCATCATTGGCCGCTTATACGCCAGCTTATAAAATATTAACCATACTTTCAGAATCTGAATTTGAAGTAGAAACAATTGTTATGGATTCAGTGCATAACTTTAATAAATTATTTCCGCTTTATGAACAAGAGTATAAATATTTACAAGAAACAGCTAAACTAGATATTTGGAATATAGACATGCTTAAAGCCAAAAACTATGGAGCGTTTACAGATTGGCATTTAAAAGAATTAACGCGACTTCGGTTCATACCAGAAGATTGGCCTAAAGCATTTACTGAGACTATTTTAAAATCTTCAGGTAAAGATTTGTTATTAATGGGTCAGGAAAACATAAATAATATTAATAAACAATTAACACTAAAAAAATGGAGTTTTAGCGATTTTGAAAGTTGGACGGGTTTTGATATGATTTTTGATTTTTACAGATTAAGAAATGCAGATGAGTTAGCTATAGTCGATATTGGATTAAAACGCTTAGAGCACTATCAATTTGTGTGTCATCAATTATCAAAATCAGGCAATGAAGCATTTGTATTATGGCAAAGCATACTTGAAAAAACAGCAAATGGAAAGCCTTCTAATCATTTTAAAATCAATTTAAAAACAAATTCAATAGAGCGCATAAATCCATAAATAATGATTAAATTGGATACATAATTTATTTTATGAGGTATCATTTTATTATATTTTTTTTAAGCATTTTCTCGTTTTTTAGTTCAAATTCACAGAGCATAAAATTTGAACATTATAATGATAATGGTGGATTGTCTCATAACTCTGTACGCCATATAGTTCAAGATAAACATGGGTTTTTATGGTTAGGAACTTTTTCGGGTCTTAATCGGTTTGATGGTTATCAATTTAAAACGTATTTAAGTTCATCCCCTGGTAATAATAAAATCAATAATGATGATATTACGGCATTACATCTTGATGAAGGTTCAAATAATCTTTGGATTGGTACACGAAAAGGCTTAACGCTTTTTAAAACAGATACTCATAAATTCACCACCTTTTTACCTGATAGTAATAACGCTAATAGTTTACCAGATGAAGAGATTCGTTCTGTTTATGTAGATAAATTTAAACGCGTTTGGGTTGGTACTAAAACAAAAGGATGTTATATGTTCTTTATGGACGAAAACCGATTTGAAAAAATTGAGATTAACGGATTTGATTATGTAAAAGCAATTTTTGAAGATAAAAAAGGAAATATTTGGATTGGTAGTTATGACACCGCATCCGTAGCAAAAATAGTTTTAAATACCAAAGGTGAAGTGTCACAAATTGTTAGCTATACGCTCTCAATACCTAATTCAGATGACAAGAACCCGTATATAAATTTTATATATGAAGACGCAAAATCAGATATTTTTATTGGCACGCGAGAAGGGCTTTATAAATTTAATAAAGAAACAAATGCTTTTGTAAACCTTTATATTGAAGATGATGAAACTAGAGATAATTTAGGACCTTACTTCTTATCGGTAGCTCAAGCTCCTGATGGTAAATATTGGGTTGGAACTTTAGGCGGTTTACTAGTTTGTAATCAATTGGAAGATATTGCTAAGGGTAATTTTCAATGGCATTACGCAGTGCTTTCAGACGATACATCTCTCATAGACAATTTGGTTTCTGCATTATACTTTGATGCTTCAGGAGTACTTTGGATTGGAACAGAAGATGGTTTAGATAAATACGATCCTTATGAAAATCAGTTTAATCTCAATAAAGATATTTCAAAATATATAGGTAATCAAGTACCGCGGATTAGAGGGTTTTCAAAAACAATTGATGATAAAATTATTGTGGCAACGAGGCATAACGGACTTTTCATTTCAGAAGGCGATACTTTCATTCCCCTATATAATAGCCAAAAAGATATTGCAAGTATTTATTCTGATGATGGTGAGATTTTTTATTGTGGCTTATGGAATGGAAAAATACTGGTTTATGATTACAAAAAAAATACATCAAAAGTAATAGATGTAGGTTTTGAACAATCACCAGTTTTTGCTTTTAAAAACATAGAAAAAGAAGTTTTAATATTGGGTTCTTTTGGTGAAGGTGTAGTTATTTTGAATACTGAAACCTTAAAATTAGACGAATCATTAGGTACCTTACTTCCAGGTTTCGAAATTAATGCTATTGAAGTAGATGCCAATAAAAATATTTGGTTTGCAACCGAAAGTGGCGTTGTAAAATATGCCATTGAAACTGGTCTTATTAAATCGTACACCGATAATTTTAATGATGATATCGGGCTTCCACATGATAATGTGAGTGATATTATAGTTGATGAAAACGGAAAAATTTGGGCAGCAACACGTACGGGTTTAAGTACTTATAATAATTCTATAGATGAGTTTGAACCTGTAAAAAAGCCTAGTGAAATAGCTGGGAAATGGGTAACTGATATGGTAACAGATTCCAATAAAGATTTATGGCTTAACATGAATAATAACAGTGTTGCAAGAGTAAAAACTAATCTAAAAGACTTTAATATATATCATGTTAACAGTGGGAATAGATTGGATGTGTTTAGCTCTAGCGGGTTTTATAATTACGGTAATTCCAATATTTATTTAGGCGGTAAAAACGGGATTATTTATTTCTCTCCATATGTTATTAACGAAAACAAATGGTCTCCAGTACCAGCTATTACAGAATTTAAAGTTCAGAATGAAGAAGTATTTCCCGGTGTTAAAATTAATGGACAAATAGTATTAGAGAAAAACCTGAATGAGTCAAAAAGCATTGAGCTTAATTACAAAAACAGAAATTTTTCATTACAATTTTCAACACCTTCTTATGCCAATGAAAAACTAAATAAGTTTGAATATATGCTTGAAGGTTTTGATAAAAACTGGATACTTGCAAATAGTAATTCCAGAACTGTTCAATACACAAATCTTTTTCCTGGCGATTATGTTTTCAATATAAAATCCAGTAATAGCGATGGCCATTGGAGTGATGTTGTTTCATATAAAATAAAAATTAAACCTCCATTTTGGCTTACCTATCAGGCACTTTTATTGTTCTTATTAGTTGTTTTTGTAATTATCTATTTTTTTAGGAGAGAAATTAAAAATAGAATAAGATTAAAGCAAGAATTGGTAACTGAAAAAGTAAATAGAGAGCGAGATGTTAAATTAAATAATGAAAAACTTCGTTTTTTTACAAATATTTCTCACGAATTAAGAACACCATTAACATTAATTTTAGGTCCAGCAAAACAATTAATAGAAGAAGGTAAAAGTAATAGTACTGAGTATCAAAAAAGCAGATACAATCTCATCCATCAGAATGCCAGTAGATTGTTAAAATTAGTAAACCAAGTACTAGATTTTAGAAAAGCGCAAACTGGAGAATTAAAGCTTAAGGTATCAAAAACAGATATATTTTCATATGCTAAGAACACACTTGATTCTTTTAAAGAACTGGCGTTTAACAAACATATTCAACTAAACTTTAATACTGAAGATGAGACTCTTTCTGGGTGGATAGACAGAGATAAGTATGATAAAATATTATACAACTTATTATCAAATGCCATCAAGTTTACCAATAAATATGGACATGTAGATTTGTTTTTAAGATTGAAAGACGAAACAGGAGCTTATTTAGTTATTGAAGTAAGTGATGACGGTATTGGTATTCCGTTTAAAAGTCAAGAAAAGATTTTTACAAGATTCTACCAAGCCACAAACAGTAAGGAAAACAATACGGGTTCAGGTATAGGGTTGTCTTTAGTTAAGTCTTTAGTAGAACTTCATAAAGGGACAATAAAAGTACAAAGTACACCTAAAAAAGGAAGTGTGTTTACTGTTGAAATTCCTATAAAGCGTGAATTTTATGATGAAGAAGAGGTTTTCGAATTCGTTTCAAATGAAAAAGAAACCGAAATATTGCCAAGTATTCCCAGTAAAAAAATAATTAGTAATACGCTAATTAAAGAGAAAATATTAGTTATTGAAGATAATATAGAACTCAGAAAATATTTGATAGATTATTTATCTGATTATTACAAAGTTTATGAAGCTGAAAATGGTGAAAAAGGGCTTCAGGTTTGCAAACAGATTAAGCCAATTTTATGTGTGGCAGATATAATGATGCCAGTTATGGACGGACTTGAATTTTGTTCAAAATTAAAAAATGATGAATTTATAAGCCATATTCCAGTAGTTTTGTTAACGGCACTTTCTGATAATGAAGATAAAGTAAAAGGCTTTGATGTTGGTGCAGATGGCTATTTGGTAAAACCCTTCGACCCATCATTGCTTAAAGCCATGATCGTTAATATCACTAAAACACGATTAGAGTTAAAGGCTAAATTTTCAAATGAAGTTGAAAGTGAAATAAGCTTATTAACGCATTCTCCAATTGATGAGGAGTTAATGAAAAAAGCAATAGATTTAATTGAAGTTAACCTAAATAAAGTAGATTTAACAACCTCTTTTTTATGTAAGGAATTGGGTGTGAGTTCTTCTAAATTATACCGAAAAGTTAAAGAACTTACAGATTTAGCGCCAAATGAATTCATTAGGACTATCAGATTAAAAAAGTCAGCTCAACTTTTAAAAACTAAAAAGTATAATGTATCAGAAGTTACAAATTTAATAGGCTTTAACGATCCTCTATATTTTAGCCGATGTTTTAAAAAACAGTTTGGGTTTCCACCAAGTAAGTTATTAAAATAGTTTTGTAAGTTACTATCTTTTAAATATTAAATTTGTCCATCTTTTTGATGTATTTGTCCATTTAAATATATCCCATATATTCTAATTTAGTTTATTATAGTTATTCAATAAATTAATTTAAGTTATGAAAAAGCCTTTAAATATTGATTCTGAAAATCCTATGAATAATGTTGATGATTGGGAGAATGATTTGTTGGTAAGATACCCAGATCCAGCTGAAACAAAAAAGGAAAAAGAAGAATTTCGTAATTATATAGATTCTGAAAGATTAGACACGGTTAGAGAGTTTTACAGATTAAACCATACCTATCAGACTTACGATTTTGTTTGTTATAAAGAGGAAGAGTTCTTAAAGTTTAACAAAAAAGAGATGTCTATTTGGGAAGCTGTAGATTTTTTAAACACTTTGGTAGACGATAGCGATCCAGATATAGATTTAGACCAAATGCAACATTTATTGCAAACCTCTGAGGCTATTAGAGCAGACGGACACCCAGATTGGTTTGTGCTAACTGGATTTATACATGATTTAGGAAAAATTTTATGTTTGTTTGGCGAGCCACAATGGGCAGTTGTTGGCGATACGTTTCCCGTTGGTTGTGCCTATTCAGACAAAATTGTGTATCCAGAATTCTTTAAAGAAAACCCCGATTATACTAATGAAAAATATAATACCAAATATGGCATTTATAAACCAAACTGTGGATTGGATAACGTAAAAATGAGTTGGGGACACGATGAATATTTGTACCAGATATTTAAAGATTACTTGCCAGAACCTGCATTGTATATGATACGATATCATTCATTTTATTCGCAACATCGTGAAAATGATTATACCCATTTAATGAACGAGAAAGACATTGAAATGTTTGAATGGGTTAAAAAATTCAATCCTTACGATTTATATTCAAAAGCACCAGTACCTCCAAATGCCCAGGAACTTTTGCCGTATTATAAAGAATTGGTCGCTAAATATCTGCCTGAAAAGCTAAATTTCTAAGCTAATAAAAATTGTTATTCCTGTTGAATTGGTTTAAAATTAATTCAACAGTTTTTTTATTGCTTTCACATAACTAAACTAACCATAATGTATACTGTTCTTACGTTTATTGCCTTTACAGGATTTGTCGCTTTTTATTCTTGGTTTAAATTAAGAAAAGAAAAATTAGATTCGCAAGATGGTTATTTTCTTGGGGGAAGAAGTTTAACAGGCGTTGTAATTGCAGGCTCCATGTTACTTACAAATATTTCTACCGAACACTTAATTGGTATGAATGGGTCTTCTTATAAAAACGGATTTATTATCATAGCTTGGGAAGTTACTTCGGCATTAGCGTTAGTAGCTGCAGCTATCTATTTTGTACCTAGATATTTAAAAATGGGACTCACAACCATACCTCAATATTTAGAAAAACGTTTTGATAGTACAACAAGAACTTTGGTTGCTTTGTTTTTAATGATTTCATTTATAGTTACCTTATTGCCAATTGTACTTTACACAGGCGCTATTAATATAGAAAGCATTTTTAATATCTCAGAAGTATTAGAAATATCAAAAAAAGAAGGCCTATGGATTACTGTAATGGCTATTGGGGTTTTGGGCTCAATATATGCCATATTTGGAGGCTTAAAAGCTGTTGCTGTGTCAGATACTATTAATGGCTACGGACTTTTAATTGGAGGATTAGCCATTCCGTTAATCGCCTTAGTTAGTATTGGTGAGGGCAACCCGCTTACTGGATTAAGTAAGGTTTATGCGCACAGTCCTGAAAAGTTTAATGTTATAGGCGCAAAAGATTCGGTTCTGCCTTTTGGAGTTCTTTTTACGGGGTTAATTATCAACCAACTCTATTTTTGGAGTATGAATCAAACCATTATTCAACGTGCTTTGGGTGCTAAGAATTTAGTGGAAGCCCAAAAAGGGTTGTTATTTACTGGGGTTTTAAAAATATTGGTGCCAATTATAATTATTTTACCAGGGGTTATTGGGTTTTATTATTATGGCGATTCACTTTACGATAATCAAGACATGATATATCCAGAACTTATTAAAAAAGTATTGCCTGTAGGCTTAGTGGGCATATTTGCTGCTATAGTTATGGGAGCCGTATTAAGTACTTTTAATAGTGTTTTAAATAGTGCTGCAACCATTTTTAGTATAGATGTTTATAAAAGACATTTTGGAAAAGCAAGTAGCGATAAAAAATTGGTTAAAGTAGGAAAGCTAACATCTGCTATTTTAGCTGTTTTTGCAATTATTGTTGCACCAATGGTTGCTAATGCTCCAGATGGTTTGTATCAATTACTACAACAATTAAATGGTATCTTCTTTATTCCTATTGCATCAATTATGCTGGCAGGGTTTTTTCTTAAAAAAATATCTGCAATGGGAGCTAAGGCTGCTTTATTTGTAGGTTTAGCATTCTATATTTTAACAACATTTATTTTTAAAGTAAATGTTCATTTTGTACATATCTGGGGGATAGAATTTTTGCTAAACTTAGCGGTTATGTTTGGCGTTTCTTATTTTTATCCATCAGATAAGGATTTCAAACAAGAAAATTTGCACATTGTAGACTTGAAAGAGTGGAAATACACCAAGCATATGTCTGTTTTTCTATGTGTGGTAACTATAGTCATTTATGTGTTGCTAGGAAAAAACTAACTATTAATTATAAAATATGAGTAAACCAGTTGTAGTATCAAAAAAAGTGCTTTTGCCATTTATTTTAGTAACGTCCTTATTTGCTTTATGGGGATTTGCCAATGCAGTTACCGATCCTATGGTTCAAGCCTTCAAAAAAGTTTTAGAGTTGTCAAATTCACAGGCAGCTTGGGTACAAATGGCTTTTTATGGAGGCTATTTTTGTATGGCATTACCAGCTGCTATGTTTATGAGAAAATACTCCTATAAAGTTGGTATTTTAATAGGTTTAGCGCTTTATGCTACAGGTGCTCTTTTGTTTTATCCAGCAGCTCAATCAGAAAGTTTTATGTTTTTCTGTATAGGTTTATATATTTTAACTTTTGGGTTAGCCTTTTTAGAAACCGCTGCAAATCCATACATCCTAGCTATGGGAACAAAAGAAACGGCTACTCAACGTTTAAATTTAGCGCAAGCATTTAACCCTTTAGGACTTATAATTGGCTTATTTGTAGCGCAACAATTTGTTTTAAAGAATTTGCAATCTGATAATATTACTGATTTTAGTGCTTTAGATGAAGCGTCTAAAATTTTAATTAAAACATCAGATTTAATGGTTATTCGTAATCCATATGTCATTTTAGGATTGGTGCTTTTAGTGGTGTTTGTTTTGTTTTTAGTTATCAAAATGCCACAATCAAAAGATGAAGGCGATAAACCTAGCATTGCTGATACTTTCACGGTTTTAGGAAAAAATAATAAATATGTTCTTGGAGTCATAGCGCAAATTTTATATGTAGGTGCACAAATTATGTGTTGGACCTATATTTACCAATATGCTGAAGCTATAAGTGTGGACAGTGTGACTGCTGGTTACTACCAAATGGCAGCTTTTGTAATATTTACTATTGGTAGAGCTATTGGAACTTATTTATTAAGATTTTTTAGTTCAGGAAAATTATTAATGTACTCTGCAATTTTAGCAATGGTATTTGTATTTGGTACTATTTTTATACAAGGTATGTTAGGATTGTATTGTTTAGTAGGCGTTTCTTTTTGCATGTCTTTAATGTTCCCAACTATTTATGGTATTGCTTTGGGAGACTTAACAGAAGAAGAATCTAAAGTTGGATCTGCTGGACTTGTAATGGCAATTGTAGGAGGCGCACTAATGCCAAAATTACAAGGTATGATGATTGATATTGGAGGAAATGGCGTTGCAGATACTACTATAATGGGCGTTTCGGAAGTTAATTTTTCTTTTATACTGCCATTATTTTGTTTTATTTACATCGCATGGTATGGATTAAGAGTTTTTAAAAAAAATGAAACTTAAGAGTTAAAAATAATATAAACTAAACAAAATTATTTCTGTTAATTTAAATACGTAATATTAAAAAATTAAAACTAATAGCCTTGTTTTATAAAAAAGACTATTTTATATTTGCACCGCTTTAATTTTAAAGTAATATAGAAATAAAAGTTCTTATCAAATAAGTGAAACGTTATTTTACTGAATGTAACTTTTTTTGATTTTCAAAATATAGTACGGTTTTATAATACGTACATAACAAACTGTTTTCGTAGAAACATAAAAACTACGGGCTCTTAGCTCAGCTGGATAGAGCACCTCCCTTCTAAGGAGGCGGTCGAAGGTTCGAATCCTTCAGGGCTCACGAAAAGCTTCACTAGAAATAGTGAGGCTTTTTTGTTTATTCTATTTTTGAAGTGACGAGCACAATTTTGTTGTTATTTAAATCTGTAGTAAAAAATAAATATGCGGTTCCTCCTTCTTTAATTTTTAATTTTTTTCTAATGTTTTGAACGGTTTCTGGAAAATTTCGAGTCGTTATGTTTGCTTTTGTAATGGTTAATTTTTTAAGTTCTTTTTTATTATATGGGACTACTTTTTCAATTTTAAAAGTTCTTCCAGGAAAGTCAATAACTACTTTGCTTGTATATAAATGAGAATGTTTATGAAGTTTAAACACATTCAGTTGGTTTGAAACAGAATGAAATGCCCCAGATTTTAATATAGCTGAATTTGGTTCGTATAGATAGGTAAGAGGTAAGCTGTATTTTGATTCAGATTGTTTTTCATCTTCTAAATTAAAGCTAAAATGTTCTTTAATTTCTTTTTTGATGTTTACTGTTTCAATCATAATATCATCAACAAAACCGTTTTCTAAAATCCATAACAATTCTTTTACTTCATTGTTTACTGCAATAATATGAATGGTTTTAACATGTTTCAATTCACCAATACCAACCGATAAATCGAGTAAAGGTGATGTTTTAATTAATATATTATTAGACGTTTTAAAAAGTAAATCTAAATGTTCAGGAATATTAGGCAGGCAATCTTTAAGAAAAAAAACTTTCCCTTTAGTATCATGCCTCCGTGAAGGATCAACATAAATCCAATCAAACGTTTTAGTACTTTTTTTTAAGTATTCAATACCATTTTCTGGTAACGTTTCTATATTTTGAATATTTAGTTGCTTGTAATTATGAGTTACTATTTTTGAAAGCGTTTCATTAATCTCGCAATGTTTAACGGTTTTGAATACTTTCGAAAAATAAAAACAATCTACGCCAAAACCGCCTGTTACATCTATTATTGAATCCCCTTCAATTAAGCTAGACTTATATATTGCTGTTGTTTCCGATGAAGTTTGCTCTATATTAAGCTTATTTGGATAGTAAATATTTTTAGTTTGAAACCAACTTGGTAATTTCTTTTCGCTCCGTTTTTTTGCTTCAATTTGTTCAATAATTTCATTTGTTTTTACAGATGAAAATGAAGTACCTTTTAGTAAAATAGAAGTTATATCAGTATTCAGGTTTGTGCTAATAAACTCTTGAATTTCTGTATTTAAAATAGAAGAATTCAAACGAAACTATAAGCCTTTGGTGAGTTTTTTAACAATTTTATTTTCAGACAAAAATTCCTTTAAAATAACTTTTATCGCAGTGTAAGCCGGAACAGCTATGATTAAGCCAATAATACCGAAAAGAATTCCTGTAATTAAAATCACTAAAAATATTTCTAGCGGATGTGATTTTACACTCTTAGAAAAAATAATAGGCTGGCTTCCAAAATTATCAATCAATTGTCCTACACCCAAAACCACTAAAACCCAAAGAGTTTTTGGTAAAATAATATCGCTAAAGCTTTGTCCTAAATTGCTGGTCATGGTTAAAATTAGCATTAAACAAGCACCAATTACAGGTCCTACATACGGGATTAAATTTAACAGCGCACACAAAAACGCAATGACTATGGCATTTTCAACACCTATAATTAGAAGACCAATAGTATAAATGATAAAAAGAATAAGTATTTGGAAAATTAGACCTACAAAGTATCTTGATAGCAAATCTTTAATTTTTGTTGATGATGTTTTCCAACGAGATTCTTTATTATCAGGAATAAAAGTTAAGATGCCATTTTCGAATAGGCGACTATCTTTTAAAAAGAAAAACGATATAAAAAGTACTGAAAACAAGCCAATGCTAAAACTTCCTAAGCCGCTAATAATGGAGTTTAAAAAGTCTGGGATGAGAGAATAATCTATTTCCGACAATAGGTTAGATTCTTTTAACGATTGTTCAATATCAATTTGATTTAAATCGAAGTAGCTAATTATTTCAACATATAAGTTCTCAATACTTCCTTGAAGTTCTTCAATATTTAAAAGCGACAAATTCTGTCCTTGTTTTACTACCAAGGGAATAAACAACCAAACAACACCTATAAAAAGGCCTAATAATACAACCATTGTTACAACAACTGCAATGGTATTTTTAAATTTTAATTTGTTTTCTAAAAATAAAACAATGGGTCTGCCAATTAATGAAATAACTGCCGCAATAGCTATATAGCCAATAACCGATTGTATTTGGTATAAGAAGTAGAGTGTTAAAGCCACACCCAAAATAATACCAATGGCTTTTAAAATGCCGTTAGAAATTGTGTTAGAGTTCATGTAGTAAATATAATATTTTTGTTATTACGAAGAAGATACGACTGAAGTAATCTTATATTTTAAAATTTTAAATAAGCAAATTGATTCACTTTGTTTGCAATGACGCTATAAAAGTTGCTTTGTTATTTCGTAAAGTGCAATATTTGTTGCTTGTACAACATTCATGCTACTGTTTTGTCCAAACATGTCTATATGAATTACAGTGTCTGAAAGTTTTAAAATCGCTTCTGAAACTCCAAAATTTTCATCACCAACAACCAAGACAATTGGATTTTCTTTTGAAAATGGGATATCATGAATAGGTTTACTTGTAGTTGTTATTTCAAGTGAAATTATTTGATAGCCTTTATTTTTCAATGCTTCAACAACTATAGAAGCATCTTTTTGAATGTTATAATTAACTACTTTTTCAGTAGCTCTTGAAGTTTTTGTTATTTTTCTTCCTAATGAAACATCACCACAAAGTATTAATTTTTCAATTCCAAAAGCATCAGCTATTCTAAATAGGCTGCCAATATTTGGTGCGTTGGTAACATTATCACAAACTAAAGTGATTGGGAATTTTTGTTTTTTGAAGTTAGTATTGTAATGGGTGAGTTGCATTTTTAGTAAGCAGTATACAGTTGCAGTTTGCAGTTCTTTCTTTGCGACTTAGCGTCTTTGCGAGAAATATTAATTCTCAAAAGCATATTTAACAATATTGGCACCCATTTTTAGTGCTTTTTCTCTCACATCAGCAGGATCGTTGTGTACTTCGGGGTCTTCCCAACCATCACCTAAATCACTTTCATAAGTAAATAATAAAACTAATCTGCTTTCATTAAAAATTCCAAATGCTTGTGGACGTTTGCCATCATGTTCATGTATTTTTGGCAAGCCTTTTGGGAATTTATAAGCACTATTAAAAATCTCATGATTTGAAGGAATTTCAACTAAATCTTTATTTGGGAATACTTTTTTGAGTTCTTTTTTGATATAAGGCTCCATACCGTAATTATCGTCAATATGCAAAAAACCACCTGATATTAAATAATTCCGAAGGTTTTCGGCGTCAGTTTCACTAAAAAACACATTGCCATGTCCTGTCATGTGAAGTAAAGGATATTGAAAAATATCAGAACTACCAACTTCAACGGTTTCAGGTTTTGGGTTCATTTTAGTACTTATGTTTGCATTGCAATAGGCTATTAAATTTGGTAAAGCAGTTTGATTTCCGTACCAATCGCCACCACCTTTGTATTTTAAAATAGCTAAGTCTTGACTAAAACAGAAAAGTGAGAAGACAAAAAAGAATAAAGAAAAATGTAATTTCATAGTAATTTACTCATTTACAAAAGCTACAGAATGACACGCTACAATAGCAGCAGTTTCAGTTCGTAGTCGGGTTTCTCCCAAAGTTACAGGAATAAAATTATTTTGAAGTGCTGTTTCAATTTCTTTAACAGAAAAATCGCCTTCAGGTCCAATCAAAACAGTAATATCTGTTTTTGGCTTTAGTTCTTGTTTTAGTGATTTTCTATCTGTTTCTTCACAATGCGCAATAAATAAGCTTCCAGTAAAATCTTGTTTTAAAAAGTCTTTAAATGAAATTGCTTCATTAAGTTTTGGTAAATAGCAACTTAATGATTGTTTAGCTGCCGATTGTAAAATCTTTTCAAAACGTTCAGCTTTTATAATTTTTCGTTCGCTATGGTCACAAATAATTGGCGTGATGGTTTCAATACCAATTTCGGTTGCTTTTTCTAAAAACCATTCGTAACGGTCGTTCATTTTAGTAGGCGCAACTGCTAAATGTAAACTGTATTCTCGTTTTTCTTGTAATTTTTTTGAAATGATGCTAACCGTACATTTCTTAATATCGGGTATGGTAACTTCAGCAGTAAATAACCAACCATTTCCGTTTGTGATATGTAAACTATCACCAGAATTTTTGCGCAATACTTTTACAATATGTCTGCTTTCTTCTTTAGAAAAAGAAAATTCTGTGGTGTTTTCGTTTATATCTGAATTGTAAAAGAGTTGCATATTATTTAACTATATTTTCAATCTAGCCGAAGCCATGACATTTTGTTCTGCAAAATCACCTTCTAAATACTTAAGATAACCTACAATAGCAATCATAGCTGCATTATCGGTAGTAAATTCAAATTTAGGAACGTAAGTTGTCCAGCCAAATTTTTGTTCACCATCTTTTAAAGCTTGTCGAATTCCAGAATTTGCTGAAACACCACCGCCAATAGCAATGTGTTTAATATTAGTTTGTTTTGAAGCTAACTTTAATTTATCAATTAAAATACCAATAATCGTATATTGAATAGAAGCGCAAATATCATTTAGGTTTTCCTCAATAAAATTAGGGTTTGCTTTTACTTCTTTTTGAATAAAATAAAGAATAGCCGTTTTAAGCCCAGAAAAACTAAAGTTTAAACCATCTACTTTGGGTTTTGTAAAGGTAAAGGCTTTCGGGTTTCCAAGTTTAGATCGTTTATCAATTTCTGGACCTGCGGGGTAGCCTAAACCTAAAATTTTTCCACTTTTATCAAAAGCTTCACCAACAGCATCATCAATAGTTTCTCCAATAATAGTCATTTGGAAATAACTGTCTACTTTAACAATTTGCGTGTGTCCGCCAGAAATAGTCATCGCTAAAAACGGAAAAGGAGGTTTGTTAAATCCTTCTTCCTCAATAAAATGAGCCAAAATATGAGCTTGCATATGGTTAACGTCTATTAACGGAATATTTAATCCGTAAGCTAAAGATTTTGCAAAAGACGTACCTACCAACAAACTCCCCATTAAACCAGGCCCTTTTGTAAAGGCAATAGCATGAAGTTGATCTTTAGTAATATTAGCTTTTTTAAGTGCCTGATGTACTACAGGAACTATGTTTTGTTGGTGTGCTCTAGAGGCTAATTCTGGAACCACACCACCAAACTCTTCGTGTATTTTTTGACTAGCCACAACATTGCTTAAAATTTTGCCGTTGTGTATTACGGAAGCCGCAGTATCGTCGCAAGAAGATTCAATTCCAAGAATATAAATATTTTGTTCAGTCATTAGTCAATTTTAGGCACAATAATTGTTAATTTTGAAAAAGAATAAACGTCTGTAGCCTAATGTTTATTCGTAATTACAAAGGTAGGGCATTCTTATTAAAATTTTAACTGTAAAAAAGTATCAAAAAAGCGCTTAAAATAGTATCAAAAATTATTGGCATCATCTTGATGTTGTTTATTATTTTGGTATTGGTGCTTTCTATTCCGCCCGTACAAACTGCACTCGGAAACTACGCTACAAAACGTCTTAATGATGATTTTGGTACCAATATAAATATTGATAAAGTAGGATTACAATTTAATGGCGATGTTGAACTTAAAAATATTTATGTTGAAGATTATAAAAAGGATACCCTTATTAGTATTACTGAGTTAAATACATCAATTCTAAATTTCAGAAATTTATATAACGGAAAACTGGTTTTTGGTGATATTGATATTATCGATCTAATTTTCAATATAAAAACCTACAAAGGATATTCAGAAACCAATTTAGATGTTTTTGTAGCAAAGTTTGATGATGATAACCCAAGAAAAGAGAAAAGTGGGTTTTTATTATCATCTAGCGATGTCTCTATTTACAATGGTGTTTTTAAGCTATCTGATGAAAATAGAGAAACTACAAAACTGCTTGAGTTTAATAATTTAAACATTAATGCTACTAATTTTTTAATAAATGGTAGCGATGTAAGTGCAAGAATTAATACGCTGGCTTTTAAAGATAGTAGAGGATTGGTTATGAAAAACATGACAACCAATTTTAGTTATACTTTGCAAGAAATGACTTTTGCTAATCTGAATATAAAAACACCAAATTCTCTTTTAAAAGGTGATTTAAAGTTTAAATACAATCGTGAAGATTTTAAGTTTTTTACAGACAAAGTTTTAGTAGAAGCTAGTTTTAATGACTCAAATATTCAGTTAGATGAATTAAATACATTTTATAACGAGTTTGGTGTAAATCAACGTGCGTTATTTAGTGGCGATATTTCTGGAACGTTAAATAATTTATATACTAAAAACTTAAAAATAAATACCAGTACAAATACTAGAATTTATGGCGATATAAATTTTAAAAACTTGTTTAACAAGGAAGATAATAATTTTTATATGAACGGGAACTTCTCATACCTGTCATCAACATATAAAGATTTAAAAGCCTTATTACCAAATGTTTTAGGAGAAGCTATACCAACATCTTTTGATAGATTAGGGAAGTTTACAATTACAGGTAACTCACAAATAACAGCCTCTAAAATCATTGCTGATATTAAAATAAACACCGATTTAGGTTTTGTTGATTCTAATCTGGAAATTGAAAAAATAAATGATATTGATAATGCTAAGTATAAAGGCGACATTATATTTAAGGAATTTGATTTAGGTACGTTTTTAAATGATCCGAATGTAGGCTTAACATCCTTAAATTTTGATGTAAAAGGGAGTGGATTTACTAACGAAAATATTGACACTCAAATTAAAGGCGATGTGTTTGAAATTGATTATAATAACTATAAATATTCGGGTGTAAAAGTATCAGGTAATTTACGTAATAATATTTTTGACGGTAATTTAATAGCTAATGATGAAAACCTAAAATTAAATTTCACAGGATTAGTAGATTTTTCTGAAAAGATAAATAAATATGATTTTGAGGCTAAAGTTGATTATGCAAATTTAAATGCCTTAAACTTTGTGAAAAAGGATAGTATTTCAATTTTTGAAAGTAACGTAAAAATGAACATGAATGCCAGCGGTTATGATGATGCTTATGGTAAAATTTCATTCAGTAATACCAAATATAAAAATGAAAATGATACGTATTATTTCGATAAATTCGATATTTCATCTCGATTTGAAGAGGATTTACGTTTTATAGAAATTAATTCACCAGATATTGTTGAAGGAAATTTAAGTGGGCGTTTTCGTTTCAGAGATTTAAAAAAACTTTTCGAGAATTCTTTAGGACATATTTATACAAATTATATGCCTCATAAGGTTCAAACGAATCAAAGTATAGACTTTAACTTTAAAATTTATAATAAAATTATTGAAGTTATTTATCCAGAAATTGCTTTGGGTAAAAATACATTTATAAGAGGGCGTGTAGAAAGTGATGAAAAGAAATTTAGACTCACATTCAAATCTCCTGAAATTAAACTAAAAGATTACTTTGTAAATAATATAGAACTACAAGTAGATAATAGTAACCCGCTTTTTAATACCTATGTTGAGTTAGATAGTTTAAAAACTAAGTATTACAACGTTTCAAAGTTTAATTTGATTAACGTAACCGTAAACGACACACTTTTTATGCGTTCAGAATTTAAAGGTGGTAAGCGTAATAACGATAACTTTAATTTAAGTTTTTATCATACTATTAATGAAGAAAAGGAGTCTGTTATAGGTTTTAAAAAATCGGATGTTACTATTAAAGATAACAAGTGGTTTATTAATGAGAATAAAGATAGAATGAACAAAATTTCATTCAATAAAGCATTATCATCATTTAAAATAGATGGGTTTAAAATAAACCATGAAAATGAAGAAATTAGACTCTCAGGTTTTATAAAAGATTCCACTCAAAAAGATTTAAAGCTTAATTTTAAGAATGTAGATTTAGCAAAAATAACCCCAGATATCGATAGCCTATCACTAGCAGGAAATGTAAATGGTAAATTAGATATTTTGCAGCAAAACGGAAGTTATATACCAGCCTCTACAATAGTTGTAGATGACTTTAAGGTAAATGATTTTTTACTAGGCTCATTTGATGCTGAAATTAAAGGAAATGAAACACTAAGTAATTATAATGTTAATGCAACTATTAAAGATGACGAATCAAAATCGTTTGTTGCAAAAGGAAACATTAGTGTTTCTGGAAAACAATCAGAAATCAATCTAAATTTAGATTTCGATAAATTTAATTTATATCCGTTAAATCCTTTATTAGATGGTGTTTTAGATAATATTCGGGGTAATGTTTCAGGAGATGTAAAAGTAGTAGGCGATTTAAGAAAGCCAGATATAAATGGGAATTTGATATTGAACAAATCTGGTATGGGTATTCCATACCTCAATGTAAATTATGATTTTGCTGAACAATCATCAGTAACATTAAAAGACCAAACGTTTATTTTTAATAAAATTAAATTAACAGATACTAAGTATAATTCAAAAGGAGAATTAAGTGGGTCTTTAAGTCATGTAAATTTTTCAAATTGGAGTTTGAATTTAGATTTAAATACTCCAAGATTATTGGTCTTAAATACCAAAGAAGAAGAAGAGTCTCTCTATTACGGTACTGGTTTTATTGGTGGTGTGGCAAGTATTTACGGACCAACAGATGAGCTGGTTATTAGCGTTATAGGCGAAACAAAAAGAGGTACAGTATTTAAGATACCAATTAATGATGCAGAGTCTTTTGGAGACAACTCCTATATTCATTTTATAACTAAAGAAGAAAAAGAAGCTAGAATTAATGGAAATGCCCTTATAGCAAACAATGTTAAAGGGCTTGAATTAAAATTTGAATTAGATTTAACTGAGGATGCTGAAGTAGAAATTATTATAGATAAAAACTCAGGACATTCCTTAAAAGGACGAGGTCGAGGCGGAATATTAGTTGAAATAAATACTAATGGAAAGTTTAATATGTGGGGAGATTTCTCCGTATTTGAGGGCATTTATAATTTTGCCTATGGTGGTGTATTACAAAAAGAGTTCATTGTGCAACCTGGAGGTACTATAGGATGGGAAGGCGACCCTTTAAATGCTATAATTAGAATGAACGCCATTTATAAAACACAGGCTAATCCTTCGCCATTACTTGATAATCCAATAAACAGAAGTATTCCAGTAGAACTTAATATAGCTTTGGCAGGTAATTTAGAACAATTTGATCCTGAGTTTAGTTTTGAGTTTCCTAATGTAAATTCAGCCATAAAATCAGAGTTGCAATATAGATTAGAATCAGAGGAGGAAAGAGCTAATCAGGCTTTATATTTTTTGGCAAGTGGCGGATCGTTTCAGAGTAGAGGACTTAACGATTTAAGTATTTCTGGAACTATAGCAGAACGTTTAAATGGAATTATTAATGGTATTTTTTCCAACGGTGATGGAAAATTTAATTTAGGATTAAACTATGAAGCTGGTGAGAACAGACCAGAATATCAAACTAGCGATAGATTTGGTGTAACGCTTCAAACTCAAATAAACGACCGCGTACTTATTAATGGTAAAGTTGGTGTACCTGTTGGAGGTGCAGATGCCAGTGAAACTGTCGTGGCTGGTGATGTAGAAATTAGTTTTCTTCTAAATGATGAAGGTACACTTACAGCGAAAGTTTTTAATAGAGAAAATAGTATTAGAAATTTTGGTGAAGCTGTAGGTTACACGCAAGGTTTAGGGCTTTCGTACAATGTAGATTTTGATACATTTAAAGAATTACTTCAAAACTTCTTCAAAAAACCTGAGAAAGTAGAAGAAACGATTCAAAAAAATCCTGTCAATGAGGATCAAAATGCATTACCAGATTTTATAACACATAAGACGTCTTCACAAAAATAAAATCGTAATAGTTTCCTTAATTTATTAATGTTTCATTAATAATTCAACTTTTTTTATCAACTAAAACGTTATAGTTTAACAAGTCATACTAAAATATGATATATGTTATAGAAATGTAATTTTTGTTTAGTAATTTTACTTAAAATATTAGAATTTAATGCCAAGAAAAATAAAAAAACTAGCCGTTTTTACTTCTGGAGGAGATTCCCCTGGAATGAATGCAGCCATACGTTCAGTAGTAAGAACTTGTGCTTATCATAATATTGAATGTTTTGGCGTTTACAGAGGTTATCAGGGTTTGATGGAAGGTGATTTTGAGCCCATGAACGCTCGAAGTGTAAGAGGAATAATCAATAAAGGAGGTACTATTTTAAAGTCTGCCAGATCTAAAGATTTTAGAACAAAAGAAGGTAGGCAAAAAGCATTTGATAAATTAGTAGAGGCTGAAATAGATGCTATAGTTGCTATTGGAGGTGATGGAACGTTTACGGGAGCCATGATATTTAATCAAGAGTTTGATTTTCCTGTTATGGGAATTCCTGGTACTATAGATAATGATATTGTAGGAACATCACATACATTAGGCTTTGATACGGCTTTAAATACGGTAGTAGATGCCATTGATAAAATTCGTGATACTGCAAGTTCGCATAACAGATTATTCTTCGTTGAAGTTATGGGACGTGATGTTGGGCATATTGCTCTTAACGTAGGTATTGCTGGTGGTGCTGAAGAAATTTTAATACCAGAAGAAGATTTAGGTCTAGAAAGATTAGTTGATTCTTTAAACAGAAGTAGAACATCTGGAAAATCCTCAAGTATTGTTGTTGTAGCTGAAGGCGATAAAATAGGAAAAAATATTTTTGAGCTGAAAGATTATGTTGATGAAAATATGGAAGGCTACGATGTTAGGGTCTCAGTTCTTGGCCACATGCAACGTGGCGGACCACCATCATGTTTTGATCGTGTTCTAGCTAGTAGAATGGGCGTAAAAGCAGTTGAATCATTAATGGAAGGAAAAACTAATTACATGGTAGGTTTAATAGATGGCAAAATGGAATTAACGCCACTAGATAATGCCATAAAAGGAAAAACTAAAATAAATTTAGAATTATTGCGTGTCTCAGATATTATGAGCACTTAACATTTATAAACACGATTATGTCAAAATTAAAAATTGGAATTAACGGATTTGGAAGAATAGGTAGAATTGCTTTTAGAGTAGCTGCTTCTAGATCAAACGATATTGAAGTAGTAGGAATTAATGATTTATTAGATGTAGAGCATTTAGCTTACTTATTAAAGTTTGATTCTGTTCACGGACGCTTTGATGGAACTATTGATACTAAAGACGGAAATTTAATTGTAAACGGAAATACAATCCGCGTAACTGCAGAGCGTAATCCAGAAGATTTAAAATGGGATGCTGTTGGAGCAGAAGTGGTTTTAGATTGTACAGGTATCTTCACAAATTTAGAAGGTGCTGGTAAACACATTAAAGCTGGAGCTAAAAAGGTTGCAATTTCTGCACCATCTGCTGATGCGCCAATGTTTGTAATGGGTGTAAATCATAAAGAAATTACTGCTGCACATACTATCGTATCTAACGCATCTTGCACCACGAACTGTTTAGCGCCGTTAGCTAAAGTAATTAACGATGAATTCGGAATTGCTGAAGGTTTAATGACAACTGTTCACGCTGCTACTGCAACACAATCTACTGTTGATGGTGTTTCTAAAAAAGATTACAGACTAGGAAGAGCGTCTTTAAACAACATCGTGCCTGCTTCAACTGGAGCTGCTAAAGCTGTTGGAAAAGTAATTCCTGAATTAAACGGAAAATTAACGGGTATGGCTTTTAGAATTCCTACTGTTGATGTATCTGTTGTAGATTTAACATGTCGTTTAGAAAGACCAGCTCCTTGGGCTGACGTTAAAGCTGCTTTGAAAGCTGCTTCTGAAGGTGAATTAGACGGTGTTTTAGGATATACTGAAGAAGGTGTAGTGTCTCAAGATTTCGTATCTGAACCTAAAACAAGTACATTTGATGCTAACGCAAGTATGGCATTAAATGATGGGTTTGTAAAATTAGTATCTTGGTATGATAATGAGTTTGGTTATTCAACTAAATTAGTTGATTTAGCACAACATATCGGAGCACTTTAATAAAAAAGAATTCCTCGAAGTTTTTACTTCGTGGTTTCAGTTTAAATTGTCATTCCCGTGAAAACGGGAATCAAAATATAATTAGTAATAATAACTCCACAGAGTTATTGTGTTAAGTGCACAGTAGTCTGTGGAGTTTTTTTTATCTTTAAACTTATGATTTTAATTGTTGATAGCGGTTCTACTAAATCAGATTGGTTGGTAGTAGACAATAACGGAAATAAATTAATGGATAAGATTCGTACTAAAGGTCTTAATCCAGCCATTTTAAGCGAAAAAAAACTGTTTAAAATCATCAATAAAAGTAATGAGTTAAAAGCTATTAAAGACAAAGCCACACATCTATTTTTCTATGGTGCTGGCTGTGGTACAGAAAATGCTAGAGCGTTATTAAATACTGTATTAAAAGGCATTTTTATTAATGCCCATGTTGAGGTTAATGAAGATACTTTAGCTGCCGTTTATGCCACGATAAATCATCCAAAAGAAGCTGCTGTAGTTTGTATTTTAGGTACAGGATCAAACTGTAGTTATTATGATGGTGAGGTGTTGCATCAACGTGTAAAATCACTTGGTTATACCTTAATGGATGATGCTTCAGGTAATTATTACGGGAAGCAATTAATTAGAGATTACTATTTTAATCACATGCCAGAAAATGTTAGAATTGCCTTTGGAGCTAAGTATAATATGGAAGCAGATTTTATAAAATACAATTTATATAAGCAACCAAGTCCTAATGCGTATTTGGCAAACTTTGCAGAATTTATGTTCTTACATAAAGATTCGGAGTATACCATCAATCTTATTAAAAACGGTATAAGGTTATTTGCTAATAACATGATTATGCAATATAAAGAAGAGCTTAAAACGGTTCCAGTACACTTTGCTGGATCAATTGCGTTTTTTGCTCAAAAAGAAATTCGTGAAGTTGCAGAAGAAATGGGCTTTAAAGTTGGTAATTTTGAACGCAGACCAATTGATGGTTTAGTGCCATTCCATACCGCAGATTTATAATTTTTTTTAAACTAGTTTCTGTGCCAAAGCATATCGCCATTTATAGTTCTAATAACGAAAACAAAAAAGAACTTTTAAAGCGTACTGTTTCTGGAAGCATTAATATTGGTATTTCTAAATTAAATTGCGAACTTTTTTCAGATATTACTCTAAATCGTTTTATAGATGAAGAAACACGTCACGGATATTCCAATATTACAACGTCAACTAAAAATAGTTTAAAAAATTCTTCACAAGGCGAACGAAAAAAAACCTTATTAAATTATATCATCTCCAAAAATCCTGAATGTATCATTTTAGAGAATTTGTATGATAGTTTAGATGTTGAATCTCAAAATGACATCAAAAAGACATTAATTCAACTAAGTGATTCGGTTCTAATAGTTCAAATAACAAATCGTAAACAAGATATTTTACCATTTATCAAATGTGTTTATCAATTACAAAACGGCGAACTAGTATTACAGGATAATTTTGAAAAAACCAATACAATTAAATTCAAAAACTTCATACACGAATTACCAAAACCATTAAATGAATACTCAAATAAACTTAATACGCTTATACAGCTTAATAAGGTAAACGTAAGTTATAGAGACAAACCCATACTGAACAATATTTCATGGACAATAAAACAAGGTGAGTTTTGGCAATTAATAGGCCCTAACGGGTCTGGAAAAAGCACCATTTTATCATTAATATTTGGAGATAACCCAAAGGGTTATAATCAAGATATGACGCTTTTTGGAATGAAAAAGGGGAGTGGCGAAAGTGTTTGGTATATTAAAAAGCATATTGGTTACTTTTCTTCAGATATGCTCATAGGTTTTGAACGAAGAGATTCTATAGAAAATATGATTATTTCTGGCTTTCTAGATTCTGTAGGGTTGTATAAAATACCAAATGAACGACAAATTAGTATAGCGCACCAGTGGTTACGCATTTTAAATTTATTTGATAAAAAAGACAAAAGTTTTAGCACCTTATCTGAAGGTCATAAACGATTAGTTTTAATAGCCAGAGCCATGGTTAAACAACCACCATTACTTATTTTAGATGAACCTATAAACGGATTGGATGATGAAGATGCTTTGTTGTTTTCAGAATTGGTACATAAAATTTCAACAGAAAGTAATACAGCAATTCTTTATGTATCACACAGAAAGGAAGCGTATGTAAAACCTGATTTTGTTTATGAGTTGTTTCCTAGTAAAACGGGTTCTACAGGAAAGCAAGTAAAACTTTAGTAATATTAAATATTTTTATAAATAAATTGTAATTTTATAAAACTATGACCTCAATTACATTAGAACCATTCACTCACAATGCCAAAAGCTGTATTGCTATTAAATTTCCGTACAACTTCGAAGCCAAAGAGTATATTAAAAGATTCAATGGTGTTTATTGGACAAAAACACATCGAACATTTTATATCTATTTTGATGAAGTAAGATTAGAAAATATTAAAAACTATTTAAGAAAAGGAGGTTTTAAACTATTAAATGATACTGCAAAACATAGAATACCACGCTATAGCAAGGGTACAAAAGTTGAACTTGAACCATTAAATACTGAGAAAACTAAAGTTTATCGTCATTTTTTAGAATTCCTTAAAGGAAAAAGATTTAGCAAAAGCACCATAGCTTCTTATGGAGGTTTTATACTTGAGTTTTTACGCTTTACAGGTAAAAAACCTGTAAATGAGCTTAATGAAAATGATGTAAGATATTATATAGAATGGGCTGTTAGCGCATTAAATTATGCTATTAGTACTCATAGACAAATGGTTAGCGCGTTAACGCATTTTGCATACTTCTATCCAGCTTGTTCAATAAACGTAGAAAAAATTTATATGCCTAAAAAAGACAAAAAAATACCTATTGTTTTAAATATTGAAGAAGTATTAACTCTATTACAATCAACAAATAACTTAAAACACCGTACAATAATAGCGATGCTTTATGGCTCAGGATTAAGGATAGGAGAACTTATTAATTTGAAACTTAGTGATTTTGATTTTAAACGAAAACAACTTTATGTCGAAAATGCCAAAGGACGTAAAGATAGATATACAACAATTGCGGAAAGCCTTTTTCCTTTACTTAGGAATTATCACAATACCTATAAGCCTAAAGTTTTCTTTATTGAGAACCCAAAAGGAGGAAAATATAGTCCACAATCTATTCGTGCTTTCTTGAAAAAAAATGCAGAATCTGCTGGAATAGCAAAAATAGTTACACCACATACACTTAGACACAGTTATGCAACTCACATGCTAGAGCAAGGCACTGATATACGGTATATTCAAGAGCTATTAGGACATAGCCGACCAGAAACTACAATGATATATACTCATGTAACTAGAAAAGATTTACAACAAATAAAAAGTCCTTTAGATAACGTAATAAAAAAATTATCTTTACGGGATAACGACAATAAAAAACTTACCATATCCTGACTTATTTACGGGATATGAACAATAAAAGTAACTATATAACACGTTACAAAACATAGCTCGGAACTCACTCAGACGGAATCGATGCGTGTAAAAAGTCGCTAATCGCTCCCCAAATATTGCGGAATCTCACTCTGGCTCTGAATACATAACTATACGCACTTCTAAGACCTTAAGCGGAATCCAATCATAGCGGAACTCACTCAAATGGTATGATTAAACAACGTTATGGTCACAGTACGTGGCACTGCAAAAGAGTTTTTTCAAAACACTTTCTTGGTTTATAAGGTAAAAGCAAAACTACCGTTTAGCTTTTGAGCATTTCATTGTCAAAGCTTTACGGCAAAGAAGTGCGTGCTTACTCATATGTCTCGCTACGTTAGGTAACAATGCGTATAATTAATGCTGCGCTCCTACTTCATTTAAAATGTATATATTTAAACAACCAATTAGATGCAACTGAAAATCCTGCGGATTCTAAGTCGCACTAATCATACACGAACACGTTAGCTAACATTTTCGAAATGAACAAATCGACAACTATTTTAATTCTCTTTTTGATATTGGCTAGTTGCAAAAAAGAAATCAAACCTAAAAATTCAGTAATTGAATTAAAAGGTAAATCTTTTAATTTAATTGCCAAATCTGAACTAGACACAATGATTTTTGATTTTAATGATTCAACATATTCTGTTTATGAGTATAGCGATAGAAATTTACCTTATCGAATTGCTAATTTTAACGAATCGCATTTTCTTGTTTTAGACAGTCGAATAATTGCTCTGAAAAAAATTAATAAGGATAATTACAAAGGTTTATTTATTGGAGAAAAGGATACTGAAATCGATTTGATTAAAAGAGAGCTGAAATGGAAAAAAAACTTATTATATGGAAGTTGGGTTGAAGAAAAATATGTTGGAACCGATTCGGCCAATTTTCCTCCACCTCCAATAGAAAAAGTTAAATCAAATTGGCCTCCAATTTATATTATATCTGAAAATAAAATAGTTTTTGATTTTTATAAAAAATCTGAATCCGAAATTAATATTAACCATTCAGCGGAATTTATAACCTTGAACTTAAATGATCCCGTAGAATATGGGAAAATCGAAAAGCTTTGGCAGATAAAGTTCTTGTCTGACAGCTTAATGATAGTAAATAAATTTATAGAGGAACGTAATCATAATCAAAAATTTCAATCAACTAGGGAAATTGAATATGGCGGAATTCGTTTAATAAAACAACGTTAGCTAACACCGTGTATAGTTAATTGCTAGAGTTTCTGTCTGCATATCGGAAAATTCTCCGAATTTCCCTCAGATTCGTCCCCTTTTGCTATCTTAGTTGCTAATCGCAACTAACCATACACAAACACGTTAGCACCAATTTGAAAAATGAACATCGTAAAGCATTTAATATTCGGATTTTTAGTAATGTTCTTTTCTTG
>CANMSN010000012.1 GCA_947500585.1 uncultured Flavobacteriaceae bacterium
AATACTCATAGTAAATACTTGTGATTAGAATTAGTTTAGACTATAAGAAGAAATTCCATACTATACCGAAGCGGACTGTAAAATCTCGATATGGATTATTTGGTGCAGAGAAATAATCATAACCCGTAAATGCTGAATTAAAATGTTCGGCTTTTAAATAAATTCTTGTTTGACGAATTTTTGCATTTATAAAAAAATCTAACCGAGGAAAACCTCCAAACTCTTCTTCAGTTTGTACATAAAACTCTGCCAAAACAGGATCATAGGCATTCATATAATATTCCGTAAAGTAATTTAGGGTTAAGCCTGTTTGCAAATACATGGCTTTTTTAAATAAGTGACTTGAAAAATACAATGTATTTCGTGTGGTTATTTGCGGTACGTTAAGCACACTATTATCTTCTACATCTTGAAATAAGATTGTATTATCTAAGGCAAATTTCCCAAACTTGATTTCCTTTTGAACTTTAACTCTTAAGTAGTTTATTGTACCATTATTTTGAAATGGTTTTACTTGACCTAAATCCTCGTCTATTTTAAAATAAGCGTAATCATTTATGGTGGAATAATCGACACTTATATTGGCTATTTTTTTAGACTTTAATTGAAAAGCTAATTGTTGCGTTTCTGTATTATTGAAATTAGTTTGCCAATTGTAATTTATGTAATCGCTTTGATATAATAGAAAATTATAATTCGGGGCTTTTGATGAGTGATTAATTGAAGCTATTGCTTGAATATCGTCATTCAATTTAAAACTTGCTTGGGCTTTTAGAAAATTACCTTCAAAATCTCCAGATATATTTAAACCTATCTCCCCTTGCAAATCAAAACCTTTGTATTGTTTATGATATTTACCTCCTGCTGAAAAGATATCTCCTTTTAATCTGTTTGTGATTGTATTGCCGTCTAAAACCACAACTTTGTTATAACCATAATTATAATTATTGTTTGTTAGATTAAATTGTACATCACCTACTATATTATTACTATAGTTTAATTGAACTTGATTGTAGAAGTTTTCTAAAGTTGCTCTATCTTTTAAACTAGAACTTTTAAAAGCAGAACCAAAAATGCTTGTAGCAGCAGTTGTTTGACTATATTCAAAATATTTATCTTCAAACGATATTATATGACCTAAACTTAATTTATTTTTAGATAGCGAATCTTTTTTATTAATAACACTATAATTATGTTCTAAATGAAAACGCTTGCCTATTAATATACTTTCAGCATCTTCAAAGTTTACTTCTAAGATGGATCGATCTAGAAACTCTTCATCTCCAGTTATAAAATTTTCAACACTACCTTCTTGAAGCCCTCCATTTTCTTGATTTAATAAATCTTGTGTTACTATATGTCCTCTTACATTGTACCTATTATTCTTAGTTCTATAATTTGAAGTAAACCTAAAATTACCCGTACTGGTTAAAAGGTGTTGATATTTACCTAATGAGCGTAAACCTTTGTATGCTATGGAAAAGTTAAACTGCGGGCTTGTGTTAACGGTGAAAAATGAATCCGCTAGTTGACCTTGCTCAAAAGCGGTTTTAAAAAAAAGCTCTGTTAAAGGTGTTGGCACACGGTAATAATTAACATCTTCAATTTCCATGTAATTGAAATGTCTGGCTCGAGCCCCAAAAGATGGCATTAAACTCGTATTCTCAAACTCATATGTTAGATTATTATATGTTTGCCCGAGATTTGAAAATGGTATTAATCCGAAATTGTCTCTTCTTAAATAATTAAACTTGTATTCTTTTTGAATTGTTAAAGTCGTATCAACAAATGTAGTATCGTTTTTATGGGAGATAATTAGGTAGTCTTGAATTTTAGGTTTTTCGTCTTTGGGCTTTTCAGGATCTAATCGATCTAATAAACTTTTTTTTTGTTTTTGTTTACTATCACTAGCAGTAATAGTATCTTGACTAGCATTACCTGGAGTATCTGCTTTTTTAATCTGTTGCATTTTTCCAGGCATAGTTTGCCCAAAAACAACCGATGAAACACAAACAAAAAATAAAACGTAAACTAACTTCTGCATAAAATTTTAAAACGTTGCAAATGTAAATACAAAATATGATAACGTATAAAAATGCGAAAAGTATTTATTATAAAGCAACTTTTTATTTATTCTATAAAAACAAAAAACCAGAGGACAATATAAGTCTCTGGTTTTAAGTATTTCTATTTAGTTATGGTTCTTAACCAAAGAATAAACCATATACTCTTATTCCACTATCACTGTTTGTAAATGTGCCAGCAGGATTACTAAAATTAAATAGGTTACTTGTAAAAGAACCATTTCTAGTGAATATTAAACCACTGGGTGTAGAAAGAAAGTCTATCAAAGGCATCATTATCGATTCAACTTGACCTGAAGCTCCTCCACCTGGGCCATTATAAGTTAAAAACAGTCTTTCATTATTTATTTCTCCTTTTAAGAAACAATAGAATAAATTAAATGCTGCTCCATCTGCTCTCACAATTTGAACAAATAAAAATGTATCGCAATCATCACTTTCAAAATCTATTGATAATTGATATTGAGATACCTGCCAAGTACTTCCAAAGGCTAAACCTATATTAGCCTCTATTCCAGCAAGCATTTCGTCATGTGTACCCGAAGTTAAAGCATTATCTCCAAGACTCCTTCTGTATAAAAACCCTGTTGGACCTAAAATTTCTAAGTCTACTAAGTCATTAGGATTAACAAAAGCTGGGGAATTACTATAATAAATACTAGCATTAGTGCCATTAACTGTTGAAATAAATCTTTCTGTTGCTTCATCATATGTAAAATCAGAATAAGATTCTCCTCCAGACTCTAAAGCAGGACTAATTGTTATACCATCTTCGGTATAAGCTATTCCAAAAGTGATATTTATAATCTCAGTTTCAGAAAAACCAGAAGAGTTAGAAAAACGACGTGCTTCATCATATATAAAGTCATACTTTATTGTTTCTTCACCATTTTCTATTTCCAAAACTTGATATAAATCTGGTTCAGCTATTCTAGGAATTTGAGCACGAAGCGTATTTACGGCAGCTATACTTTCCGTATCAAAATCTGTAAAATTAGTAGGATATAAAACCATTAACGCCGTATCGCTATTTCTAACATCTCTAAACGTAATAACTCCATTATCGTTGCTGAAATATTGAAAAACAGACGTCCCAAAAAAGCCAAGACCCGTTGGAAAACCATTAATAACCTCAGTGACGGCTGTAGGGTCTGTTCCCTTTGTAATATGATTTCGCGTAGTGAATACAAGCTCGGTAGTGGTACCAAGTCTAACCTCATAACTTGAATTTTGAAGTGTGCTATCATCATCAAAATCTGAAGTTTGCCTTACAGTTCCATCGGCATTAAATTGCATGTAAGTAGTAAACCCACCTCTTTCGTCATTTTTTGTAAAATATACGGCTTTATAGCCGTTAGGTTGAGATAATAACAGATTCTGTAGTTCGGTAATTCTTTCGGCGACCCTTTCAGAAGGTGTTTGATCGAAAACACTCTGGTTATCATCATCACTACATGAAGATAACAGGAAAAAGGATAAAAATAAAAGTTTAAAAAAACTATTTTTAAGTATAAATTTCATATCTATTTTTTAGTCATTAACTATATTTCTAATAAAGCTTCGTATGTTAGTTCTCGTAATTCATAAAAATTTATATTAAATTTTTCTTGATAATACTCAACTATCAATTGTTCCTTAAATCTTATGATTTGTCTAGCTTGTTCATTTGAAATACTATCTACTAATTCATCCCATTTCGCACTAGATCGTACTAGCATGTAAGCTATCATTTCAACAAAATCTTCACTAGGCTGGCTTGATGCATATGCAGAAATATAGCCGAGCTCTCTAGCCTCTTCATTACTTCTGTCGGCCCATGAGGATGTATAATTAGCGGGATTAACAAGATCAAAAATAGGATCATAAGGCTCAATTTGATTTAGAATGTGAGCATACTCATGATGAATAGTTTGTAATGGGCCAGTTACAGCGAATTGTACATCAAAATCATTTGGTATATCTTCTTCATACAAAATATTATCAAAATCTAAAAGATCTATATTAAACAAAGTTATTCTTGCTCCCTGCTCAGCTATTCCTAATGTAATAGTATTTCCTCCAGGATTAAAATTAAAGCCTCCAGAAAATATAAACTCTCTAGGTGCTATAGTTTTAATAAAGTCCTCACCACCTAGTTTATTATGTGGCTCTATCCAAACACTTTTTAGTATTTCTGCAAGCGGTTTAACATTACTTTCAAAAGGCGGATGTAAAAACCTATCAACATCTGTATCATTAATATCCCATTTATATTGTATTTCAATATTATAAGGATCAATAAAATTTTGCCTTAACCAGATATCTAATTCATTTAGTATTGGTGCAGATGTATCTATCTGAGATTCCTCTAAGGCAGGTTCATTTTCACAAGCTGCAAGCAAATAGGCAGATATAACAAGTAGAAATATAATACCTGATAATTTGTAATATGTATTTTTCATAGATTAAATTTTGTAAATATTATTATCTTGGGTTAGCTTCGATATTAAAAGCACGAGCATCTGGTGGAATTTGTACCGCCCTTCTATCATCATCTTTTGGTAATGTAAAGGTATCTATAGTATTACCATTAACATTGGTTATTCTATGGGTAACTTCTATATTATGTCTTTTGATGTCAAACCAACGCAAACCTTCGTTGTAAAATATTGACCTCCTCATGGTTAAAAGTAAATTTATATATGGAAGACTATTAGATGGAATTGTATAAAATGGTGTATAAACATTCTCATTAGTAAACACAAAATTACCACTTGGATCTTCAATATCCGATGTTGTTAAAACATCTGCACTTGAATACCCCGAGGTCTTTGTTGAAAACATTAGATTTATGTCGGAAACTGCATTATCGTATTGTTGAAGCATAACATAAGCCTCAGCTCTATTTAGCAAAACTTCATCAGTAGTTAAAACCATATAAGTAACAAACGCAAAACCAATACCTGCTGCTTGATTGGTAGTTCTAAAATATTCATCATATTTTATTAAAGTCAAACCTATATCACCACTATAGGTAAATATAGAGTAGGCCCATGGTAACCCTACAGGACTGGTCCCTAGTATCTCTTGTTGTAAGCTTCTAGTTAACTGATACCTTGCTAGCCCCGAAAAACCACCTCTTGAATAAGTTGACTGACCTGAAATTAATAATAAATTAGCAGGCTCTGTAGATGATGAATATTGAAATTGGATTGCAGCACCAGGTAATTGATCATACAAACCATTAATATCTCTTAGTACAGAAGCACCGGCACTACCAAGAGCTTCATTACTATGGTCTACTACTTTTTGCCATTTACCGAAATGTAAATAAAATCTAGATGCAAATGCATTAGCTGCTTGTTTTGTAAAGTGAAATGTAGGAACGTCATATCCGTTTTCAATTAGTGGTAAGCCTTCTTCAATATCTCGCTCTATTTGATTGTAAACTTCTGCCACAGTACCTCTGTCATATTCTTTAATTAAAACTGTTTCAGGTTCAGTAACATACGGAATACCCAAATCTATACTAGCTGTATCAGGATTATATCTTTTAGAAAAAATACTAACTAACATAAAATGCGCATAAGCTCTACATATAAGTGCTTCTCCTTTTTTAGCATTGAATTCTTCTCCGCCGCCTAATTCTTCAATAGATGCCAAGGCTTGGTTAGCGTGAGCAATTGCTGCGTAAGTATCATTCCAGTAATTCGTAGGCGTATCTGAATCATCATCATTCAAATCTCTCCAAAAGTACATTTCTTCATTTATTCTAACATCAGAAGTTGCTGCTGGACCTTTGTCATCCGCATTATCAGACATAGGTTCTAAAAAGGACACGTAACCTGCTTCTGGGTAAGCTCCTACTAATAATTCAGAGATTTTATCGGCAGAATCTATTTCAGTTCTATTATCCGGTACTTCAGAAAGTACATCATCACAACTAAAAACTAAAACAAGAAGTAATGATGGTATAAATTTTATATATTTTTTCATTTTTTTTTTTTTAAAAACCAACATTAAGCGTAAATGTATAAGAACGTGTGATAGGTGAAGCTACACCACCACTATTGAAAAATTCAGGGTCTTGACCTCCTAATTTATCATCAGAATAGAATAAAAATAAATTTGTACCCTGTAAATTTAAGCGTAAAGAGGATAATCCTAAATTTTTGATGGTATTGCCATCGAAAGTATATCCAAGAGTTATATTTTTCATCCTTAAGAAATCACCGTCTGCCACTCTTGCTGTCGAGTAGTTGTAAGCATTATACGCTCTAGTGATATCATTTTCACCCACTGATTGTATTAAAGACTGTGATGCAATAACAGGTATATCAGTAAAATTTTCATCACCTGGTTGTTGCCAACGATTAACAAATTCTCTAGGAAACACATTTAAATCATTATATTCATGGGAATATGAAGGATCTAAGCGAATTTTATTACCCCCAGAAAAAGACATAAAAAAGCTGAAATTCCAGTTTTTATAATTAAAGTTATTTGCAAGACCTCCAGTTATTGTTGGTAAACTAGAACCTTCATAAACTAAATAATCAAGTATATCTTCTGTCGCTTGAAAATCTATACCAGAGATTGGATCAACATCTTCCCCAAATTCATCCTGTCCTAAATCAAAAGTAGGTACGCCAAACTCGTTTAAACCATCGAATTGAAAAGAATATAAGGCATTACGTTCCGTTCCTATGGCATTTCCCGTACCATTTACTAAAGCAAAAACATTAGGCCTTTGCTGTAAATTAGTAATCTCTTGTTCAATAAATGAGATATTAAATCCAGAACGCCATTGAAAATCGTCTGAACTTATGTTTACTGAATTTAATTGGAATTCAATACCATTGGTAGTCATTTCTGCGTTATTTCCTAATTTAGAAAACTCTCCACCAACACCAGAAGTTCTAACTACATCTAATAAATCTATACCTCTCCTAGAATATACATCTAAAACGGTTCTCAAGCGTTCATTAAAAAAACCAATCTCTAAACCTAAATTAAGTTCACGTGTTTGTTCGTATGTTAATTCAGAGTTTTGTAAATCAATAATATCTATAAAGTTTTCTCTATCATCTAAACTAAATCTATCTGTTATTGAATTTAAAAACACTGCACTATTATTACTTGCAGCATCGTTTAATAAACCTGTTACTCCATAACTGGGTCTAAATACTAAACTTGATATTACTTCTGAATCTTCAAGAAACTTTTCTTTATGGGCATTCCAACGTGCACCGATAGAATATGTAGGTAACCATCTTGCACTTGACGACTTACCAGCCCTATTAGAGCCCTCGTAGTTACCTGTAAGACTTAAAACATATTTTCTATTAAAATCGTAATTAACTTGCATTGCTAAAGATACTTCTCGTGAACGTGTATCTTGAGAAAAAAAGTAATCATCACCTTCTAAAATAACTTTCTTCAATATATCTGGGTCTGTAAATATGGCTCCACCTCTATCAAATTGATAACCGTATCCTGTATTTGAAGACGACGTTCTGTCTGCATGTCTATACTCTTGATTAAAATAGACATTAAGATTATGAACATCATTAAAAGTTTTATCGTACTGTAATGAATTCCTAAAGGTATATGCTGTAAGCGTATTTTTAGTTTCTGTTAAAATTCCACCTACGGGAAGAACAACACGAGGTAAAGCTACAGGGTCATCAGGATCATCAAATAAAAAGGTATTTGCATTTCTTACTATTGCATTTTCAGCAGCTCTGTATGCTAAAACTCTATTAGAGCTTTCCCTTGCAGAGTTCTCACCTATGTTTTGTACGTATCTTGCAGATCCTAAAAAGTTATACTTTAGGTTTTTATTTAACTTATATTCTATCTGACCTTGAAATTTAATATCTGTTCTATTAATTTGTAAAGTATTATTCTCTATTTCATTAACTATATTAAGTGGTGCCCAATTGGCTCTATAGTATTCTAAATCTCCATTTTGATCCCTTGGTCTAAGCGCCCTACTTGTGGCCAACGAATAGTTAAATGGGTTGATATCGAACTCTCTGTTAACAGCTCCGAAAAACACATCGTTTTGTCTAGCTAGCGTACCAGGAGCATTTTGATTTACAATATTTGCACTTCCTAACAATGTAAAGATTAATTTGTCTTCATTGAAATGAAAAGAATTTCTAAAATTCGCAGTGATACGTCTCACTCTATCTGCAATGGACCAACCTCCATCTGTAAAATAACCTATGGAAGCATAAGTTCTAGATAATTCTGAACCACTAGAAAAACTAATATTATGATTTTGAGTTGGTGCCATATTATATAACTCTTTAAACCAATCTGTATTTGCTAGTTCGTACTGTTGTAAAAATGACGCTCGTGCTTCTGGAGTATTAGGAATTCCAAAAGCTCCATTTGTTTCATCAAAAACATTTATGGCATTTGCCCTGATGTTATAAATACCCCCGTTACGTCCTGACAAAACATCTGGATATTGTAAAAACCCTTTAGATTCTAACTCTCTATACACAGATATGGTTTCTTGAGAATTTAACAGATTGTACTGTGCGTATCTAGGTCTATCTCTCATTAAAAAGTCACCATTGTAACTAAATGTTGGTGCTTGATCTTTTCTACCAGATTTTGTTGTAATTACAATTACACCATTTTGAGCTCTTGCTCCGTATAAAGAGGTGGCAGAAGCATCTCTTAAAATTTCAAAACTTTCTATATCATTTGCATTTAAACCTGCAATAGCTGAACTTAACAAGGTATTAGGATCACCAGATACTAGATCAGCAAATGATACGTTTACAATTTGCTCTTGAATAACTCCATCAACAATCCAAATTGGATCAGCATTACCAAGTATGGATGCAGAACCTCTTATAGTAATTCTTGGTGCCGCACCAAAAGTTCCTGTTACATTTTGAACACTAACTCCAGCTGCACGACCTTCTAATGATTGTGTTATATCAGGTAATCCTGCTAACTCTATTTCTTTAGCTTTAACTGTTTGCGAAGCACCTGTAAAAACTTCTCTAGAAATATTCTGATACCCCGTAATTACTACAGCATCCAAACTTTCGAGATCTTCATTTAAAGTCACATTTATGGTATTGCTATCACCTACAGTAATTAATTTAGTTTCCATACCAATAAAACTAAACTTTAGCGTCTCACCAGGCTTAGCATTGATAGCATAGTTACCATCAAAATCAGACACAACGCCCCTACTGGTACCATCTACTAGAATAGTAACACCATTTAATGGGAGACCGCCAGCATCCAGAATCGTACCCGTGATTTTGTTTTCTTGAGCATTAGACATTTGGATTGAAAACACCATTAAAAACGTTAACAACCAGGTCAATTTTAATTTCATACAATAATTATTTGCGTTAGTCAACGGCGAATTTCTTAATATTATCTTAAAGAAACAAAAAAAACCGCTTTTTAATATGTTAAATTTAATCGTTTTTGTGTTTTGTTTAAAGAATATTCATATTTTAAGATCATTTCTCTTAAAAAATTAAACAAAAATAACCAAATAGTGATTATTTTATAACTGTTAAAAAGGCGTTAAGTAAAAAGTAGGTGCTAGTTCAAAAATTAATTCTTCTTTTAATATTATTTTAGCTGAATGTTATTAAAAAATCATTCCAAATATATTTTAGAATGTGGTACCGATGAAGCTGGACGTGGTTGTCTTGCAGGACCAGTTACAGCTGCTGCGGTTATTCTTCCTGAGGATTTTAAAAGTTTAATGTTAAACGATTCCAAACAACTTAGCGAAAAAAAGAGAGATTTATTGAAGCCTATTATTGAAACTGAGTCTTTAACATTTGGTATAGCCCACGTTTTTCAAGAAGAAATTGATAAAATTAATATACTTAATGCTTCCATCTTAGCTATGCATAAATCCATTACTAAATTAAACCCTCAGCCAAAGTTTATAATTGTTGATGGAAATAAATTTATGCCTTATAAGGATATCCTTTTTGAAACCATAATTAAAGGTGATGGTAAATATTTAAGTATTGCGGCAGCTTCGATTTTAGCAAAAACACATCGCGATATGTATATGAATAAAATTCATGAAGAATTCCCCATGTACAATTGGAAACAAAATAAAGGCTACCCAACAAAAGAACACAGGAACGCTATAAAGAAATACGGTATAACAAAATACCACAGAAAATCGTTTAGATTATTACCCGAACAATTAAAACTAGACATTTAACTACTCATATTACCTCATTTTATATACGCTATAAAACGAAAAATATGTAGGTTTGTATAAATTAATTTTTTCATGAGATTTTTTTGCTTCACCCTCTTACTTACTCTTCTTTTTAGTTGTTCTAACACCAATAGTAATAAAATTAAACTCATTGATTTTATTCCTGAAAACACTGATGTTATAATAAAAACATCAAACTTAGAGGGTTTAAAAAACAGTGTAAACAATAGTGATTTTCTATTAAGATTATCGGAATCCGAATCTTATAAAAATTTAGAATATAATCTTGAAGGTTTATCACATATGAAACCTGAAAGCGATTTTTTAATTTGTTTATCTAAAGACGAAAATGATAGTTTACAATACGCCTTAATTACTAAATATTCAAAAGATTTATTTATAACAGATTCACTAAAAAATTATGTTGAAGAGTCTTTTGCTTACAATAATAAAACCATTACAAAGTCTACATTAAATGATAAAGTGTTTTACAGCACTTTAATTGATAGTACTTTTTTTGCTTCTTCTTCAAAAATAGTTGTTGAATCTGTTTTTAATACCATAAATAAAGATTACGATTTAGAGAAAATTTATTCAACAACTACCGATGATAAAACTGCATCAATCATTTTAAAACCTGATAATCCTATTATAAAAACATTTTTTGCTAACGATTCTTTAAACCTGAATACATATACAAATTATATAGCTATCGATGCTGATATAAGTCAAAATGAAGTATTTGTAAATGGGATAACTAAAGCTAACGACTCTACTGAAAGTTTAATTAATATTTTTAAAAACACCATTCCGCAAGAAAATTCAATTCAAAATATTACACCATCAAATACTGATGGCTTCATGAGTTTTACGTTTGATAATTTTACAACCTTTAAAGAAAATTTAGCTCAGTTTAATCAAAACGATTCTATAGCTAAAAACACCTCGCTGTTTGATAATGTTATTGAAGTTGGAATTATTTATGAAGGAGAAAATAAAGCTATCGTATTAAACTCTATTGATATTATTGCAACAAAAGATGCTTTACTGAGTGAACAAAATAAAATAGAAGACTTTAGACAAATTGATATTTATGCCTTCAGCAAACCCAATTTATTTTCAAATACATTTTATCCTCTAATAACATTTAATGAGGCGAGCAAATACTGTGTTTTAGACAACTTCTTTGTGTTTGCAGATAATATGGAAACACTTCAAAATATTATAGCCAATTATCAAAACAAAACCACTATTGGCGAACGCAGTTACTTTAAAGATATTAAAGAAAATTTAACCGATGAATCGTCTTTAATTCTTGTTGTTAATCCTGAATTACTGCAAGATATTTTAAATAAAAATAGTTTAGATAACTCGAGTTTCAAACTTGACAAATACAACACATCTGCATTACAATTTATATACGACACCAATTTTGCTCACGTAAATGGGATTATTAAAAGAAGTAAAACTAAAGCGTCTCTTAATTCAGTTTCTGAAGAACTTAATATCAAATTAGAAACCGATATATTGAACACGCCACAATTTGTAACCAACCACATTACTAAAGAAAAAGAAATCGTAGTTCAAGATATTAATAACAACCTATATTTAATTTCTAATAAAGGAAAAATTCTTTGGAAAAAACGCTTAAATGGCAATGTTTTAGGAACTATTGAACAAATTGACATCTATAGAAATGGCAAATTACAATTAGCCTTTACAACACCAAATAGAATTTATATTATTGATAGAAATGGTAATGATGTTGCACCTTTTCCTGGAAAATTTAATGACGATATTACACAACCTCTTGCTGTTTTTGATTATGACAAAAGCAAGAATTATAGATTTTTAATAACGCAAGGAAAGAATGTTTTAATGTACGATGCAAAATTAAAACCTGTAAAAGGTTTTATGTTTAAATCTGCAAATGAGGGCATTATAAGTCAGCCAAAACACTTTAGAATTGGCAGTAAAGATTACATTAGTTTTAAAACCAAAAACAAGTTATACATATTAAATCGTAAGGGCGCAACGCGAGTAACCCCAAAAACATCCAATAAATTTTCTGATGAAGCCATTTATCTATATCAAAATAAATTTGTAACTACAACAGATACAGGAGGTTTAATAAGTATAGACACAAAAGGAAATACAGCTATTGAAAACCATAACCTATCAGAAAATCATGGTATTGAAACCACTAGTAAAACACTTGTTCTACAAACTGAAAATAAGCTTACCATAAAAAACAAAACTATTGAGCTTGATTTTGGAAATTACACCAAACCAAAAATCTTCTATTTAAACGACAAAATATATATAGCTATTACAGATATACAATCTCAAAAAATATATTTATATGATAGCAACGCAGAATTATTATCAAATTTCCCGGTTTACGGAAACTCTTCAATAACACTTGATAACATTGATAAAGACAATAATTTAGAATTTGTAACTAAAGGAGATAATAATTCAATCATATTATATAAAATAAATTAAATGTTTAAAAGTTAGTTAATTACTTTTTTAATTTAACCGTTTGTCGATAAAAAAGTAATCTTTATATTTACGCAGCTATTAATCAATAATTTGCAATGTTACTTTCAAAACATGCTACGCGCAATTTTTTCTGTGTGATGTTTCTGGTATTTTTTATTACAAATACAAACGCACAAACAAAAAAAATTAATCGTCCAAAAAGCTCTGTAGGCATATCTAGTGTTGATAATTTTGTTCGCAATTCTTTTAATATTTATGACAAAGTCTATATGTACGATGGTTACGCCGCTGCTGGCAAACCATTAGATGATGAAGATATTGATGTTTTGGAAAATGCATTAGATGATTTAGAAGGGTTAAGTGATAGTGCCCCAGATATTCTAGGTGATTTAGATGGAGCTAGCGTCATAAAACAAAGCAAGGCAACATTACAAATAAATAGGTCAAAAAAAGTTTTAAAATACAGTATTAAAACAGCAAAAGAACTTTTATTAGGACAACGCGAGCGTGAAGAAGAAGCTGATTCTGATGATCCTTCAACAAATGAAAGTGAACCTAATGATAACTCTGAAGTTTCAGACAACAATGGTGAAACGGCTGAAGTAGATAACTCAAACATTTCTGATAATCTAGAAGTTTTTAGCAAATTTGATTTTGTACCAGGAGATAAGTTGTTATTCTTTGATGACTTTTCGCAAGATTTTGTTGGAGATTTTCCAAGCAAATGGAACACAAATGCATCAGGAGAAGTGGTTAAAATTGGAGATAAAGGCAACTGGTTTGAATTAAAATCTGGCTATGGCGTATTTTTTATTCCAGATATTAAAGACCTTCCGGAAGATTATACCATCGAGTTTGATATTCTTACTAAAGGCATTAGTAAACAAACCTCATCTACAGCTAGGTTTAATATTATTTTAAGCGACAACGATAAGTTTGATGAAGGTTTGGCACATTATACCCAAATAGCAATACCTGTTGGTCAATATGGTGCTTTTTCTTTAAGAGCTTACAATTATTTTAATCGTGGTGGTGGAGATATTAATACTGATATTAAAGCTGACGTTAGAAAAGCAATACTCAATCAACCTCATATTGCTATTTCGGTTACCAAAAAACGTTACAGGTTATGGATAAATGAAACTAAATATGTAGACATTCCTAGATTTATTCAAGAATTAAATGTACTTAAATATTTAAAATTTCATATAAATAATTTTAAAGATGGTGAAGAGCACTTATATATTTCTAATCTAAAAGTAGCTGAAGGTGGTTTAGATTTACGTAGAGAATTAATAAGCAAAGGAAAAATATCAACCAACGGTATTTTATTTGATTCTGGTTCAGCAAATATAAAGACACAATCTTACGGTATAATTCGTCAAATTTCTCAGGTATTAATTCAAGATGAAAGCATAAAACTTAATATTATTGGTCATACCGATTCTGATGGTACAGATGAGGCAAACTTAAAATTATCAAAAGCAAGAGCAGAAGCGGTAAAACAAGCTTTAATTAAGGTTTACAAAATATCATCAAACCGATTAGAAACTGATGGAAAAGGAGAAAGCGCTCCAGTGGCAGATAATACTTCCGCAGATGGAAGAGCACAAAACAGACGTGTAGAATTCATAAAAATATAAACTATGAAAACAAAAATTATAATTTTAATAAGTGCTTTTTTTATAGTTTTTTCATCATTTAGCCAAAGCGGTTGCGAAGCTTATTATCCTTTTAAAGAAGGCGCTAAATTTGAAATTACCAATTACAATAAAAAGGGTAAAAAAGAAGGCGTTGTTAAGTATGAAATTACTGAAATTGATAATAATGTAGCCACTATAAAAACATTAATCCTTGATGAAAAGGGTAAAGAAATAGCAGATGCAGAGTACGAAGTTGCCTGCAATGGAAATACGATATCTATAGATTTCAAATCTTTAATGAATCAAGATATGTTTAAACAGTATAAGGATATGGAAATGGATATTACTGGTACAAACATAGAACTTCCCAACGATTTACAGATAGGACAATCTCTTAAAGACGCCAACATGAATATGGAAATAAATATGAGTGGGATAAAAATGAAAATGAGTATTGATATGATAAATAGAAAAGTGAACAATAAAGAATCTATTACTACACCAGCAGGAACTTTTGATTGTTTTGCATTAAGTTATAATACTGAAATGAAAATGGGAATGAAAATGACTTTTGAGTTTAAAGAATGGATAGCAGAAGGTGTTGGAATGGTAAGAAATGAAAGTTATAACAAAAACGGAAAGTTAATGGGATATTCTGAACTTACAAGTATTAGTAATAATTAAATACATTAAAATATAGTATAACGATAACCAAGTCGCAAGTCCTCGAATCTTGTGGAACGTCAAAGTGTAAAGCTTTGGCGTTCTTTTTTTATTACTATTTCAACTTTATTTAATAGTATTGCAATCTTAATTCACAATTCATGATTTCACGTAAAAACGCTTCCATTTCTAAATTTATCATTCATAAAGTAGGAAATAAATTCAACGATACTAAAAATGCTTTTTCAGAAAATTTAGTCGATTTTGATGAAGCCAGTTACGACCTCATGTTACCGTTTCTTTTAAGGTCTTTTAGTAGTGTGGTGCAAAGTTACCGATTTAATCATCATGCAGATATTAGACTAAATGAAATTAATAGCTATTCATCACAAATATTTACCGATGATGATGCTTTTATTGAAGTTTCTAAACATATCGTTACACACTTGTACGAGCAATCAAACTCTGCTAACATAAAAACAGGAGATGTATTAATTGCCATGTTTGAAGGCATAGAATATAGAGATATGACCACAAATGCTATTGGTATTTTTAAAATTGAAAGTAAAGTGAATTTCTTTCAAACCTATTTAGAAAATAAAACTTATGATGTTTTAGTACAAAAAGGAATTAGCTCTAAAAAAGTAGATAAAGGTTGTTTGATTTTAAATCAATCAGATACTGAAGGCAATATTATTTTAAGTATCGATAACAATAGTTATGATGCACAGTATTGGATAAATCATTTTTTAAATATTAAATATGCTGATGATGCAAATAACCATACACAACAATATATTGAGCTTTGTAAAGACTTCTCTACCGAAATTTTAAAAACCAGCTATGGCGCACAAGAGCAAAACACCTTTTTAGCAAAAACTATAGACTTTTTTAAAGAAAATGAAGTTGTAAATATTGAACGATTTAAAGAAGATGTTTTTGAAGATGAAAAACAAATCAGAGCATTTGAAGATTATAAAAAAGAATTTGAAGGCGAGCAGAATTTAGTAATTAGAAATCAGTTTGATGTTGCCGAAGCTGTGGTAAACAAAGAAAAACGAAAAATAAAAACTGATATTAAGCTAGACACCAACATACAAATAAAACTTGACATAGATGCACCAGATGCTTCTGCAGAGTACTTAGAACGCGGTTATGATGATGAAAAGAAAATGCATTATTATAAAGTATTTTTTAATGTTGAAAATTAAAAAGAAAGCTCCCGCAAAGAAGCTTCCTTTTTAAAATTATAGAATGGCTAATCCATATCAAATCTTACCCCAACAGAAATATTGTTTTGATCTACTAATTGGTCTTTAAAAATAGGAGACAAATCGTATTTTACATAGAGCGCTACATCACCTACAGCTACAAAGCCACTTAAGCCGTAAACCAACCCTGAAGTATTTAAACCACCCTTTTGTTTATCTTTAATGCGTTGCCCATTCTCAGTATACTTTAACTTTTGGCGTGTTCCAATATTAAAACCGGCGTAACCGCCAAAACCTATTTTAAATTGATTATTGGTTGAGTATCTAAAATAATCCTCTTTGTCAATACGTTTTGAAGGTCCAAACTCAAAATGCATTGGAAAAACTAAATTGGTTAAAGCCAATTTAGACTTTCTTAAATCTTCTGGGAATTCTTGTAAAATAGTTTGACCATCTTGATTCACAAAGTATTGGTTGTCATTTGGCTTTAAACCATTGAACTGGAATGAATACCCATACTTAAATCTTAAAAAATTTGAATTTTTAAAAACACGTGTCTTCCACGCCCAACCTAACTCTAAAAACCTAGATCCACCGAATTTATATGGAGAATCGTCTAAACTTTGTCCTTCGATAATAGCATTATTTAAACCAAAGGCTAACACGAAATCGCTAGTAGTTCGTCTATCGTATTTTCGTTTGTATCTTACCGTATCGTTTTGCTTTTTTCCTATGTAAAAGATTTTGTCATAACCATCATCACTCCCTCCAATTCTAAATATAAATTCATCCTCATCATCAGAAGACCTATTTGGGTTTCTACTAAGTAGAGATATTTTATTTTCTAAAATAACAATACGTTCTTGTATATTTAAAGCATGCTTTTTAGCAGCTTCTTTTTTAAGAATCTCTGCTTCTTCGGCAGTAATTTCACCATTATCAAGTCTTTTGTTAATAGCTTCTACTTTTATTTTTAATAATTCACGTTCTTCTTTTTTAATCACTTCTTTTTTAGCCTCAAATTTGGCTATTTCCTCTGAATTATTTGCTTTAGGAATCGTGTCTTGCGCATTGATTAATTGCACGTTTAATCCTAGCACAAATAGTACTAAATACTTAGTAATTGTTTGCATAACTGTTCGTTTTTTGACCCTCTCGGGTATTTGATTATTGATTGAATTTTAATTGTTACGTTGGGCAACTGCAGTTTTTACCGAATTGTAACTTGATTTTAAGGCTTCGAAAACCTTATTTCTAAAGGATTGATCTAATTCGTCTTCAACGTCTTGAAGCAATGCATTAGCATCAACCAAACCTGTATTTTTGTTTATTAAATTGTTTAACCTTATTTCTTTTTGAGCTTGTATTAATAAGGCATCAATATCATCTTCTGTAATTGTTTTATTATCATTTTTCATAGCTTCCACTTGAGCAACGACATCTTTTATTTGTTGTTCTTCAAATGATAATGCTTCCTTTATGACATTAATAGGTTTATTAGAAATATCGTTTTCTTGCTTTTTTACCTGTTCTTCTGAAATAACTGCTACGGATTCCTTTACATTATCTGTACCTAATATGCTTTCTCTATTTAATTCTGTTGGAATTATACTTTTATCGTCTTTTTTAGTGTGTTTTTTTTCATTGAAATCTTCGATTAAAATAGATTCGTTAGCTATTTGAGTAATAGAATCTTGAGAAATAGTTTCTTGTGTTTTAACCACTTTTGGCATAACGTCTACTGCTGTGCTACTATTCCAAAATTGAGAAACAACAAACAAAACACCAACAATACTGGCTGCAATACCCAACCACCAATAAGGCTTATAATTTTTACTTTTTTGTTGAGCATCTAATCTTTCCGATAACTTATCCCAAGCTTCGTTAGATGGTTTTATACTTCTATTTTCAAGCTTTTCTTTTATATGTTCTTCAAATTTAATTGGTGCCATAGCTTGTAATTTTATTTAATTCTTTAATTTTTTCCTGAAGCATTTTCCGTGCTTTAAATAATTGCGATTTTGAAGTGCCTTCTGAAATATTAAGCATTTCTGAAATTTCTTGATGCTTATACCCTTCTATGGCATACATAACAAATACCATCTTATAACCTTTTGGCAATACATCAATGAGTTGTTGTATTTCAGCAACCTCAATATTGGTATTTATATTATTGGCATAGTCATCTTTTACGACCATATCTTCTATCGAGAATTCATTTTTTTTTTGTTGTCTTAAAAACGAAATGGATTCTCTAACCATAATTCTTCTAATCCAACCTTCAAAACTTCCTTCACTTTTAAAACTCTTCAAATTAGAAAACACTTTAAAAAAACCGTTCAACATCACATCTTCAGCATGTTGGGCATCTTTAATATAGTATCTACAAACACTCAGCATTTTTGGAGCATGTAACTCAAACAAAACATGTTGCGCCTCACGGTTATTTTTTAAGGCCTTTTTTATAAGAGCCGTTTCGTTTTTATGGAGTTGTATAACTTTCAAAAATGATTTTATCTGTTGATTTATATTATTTTTCATCGGTCAGATTTAACATTCATTTGGTGTTTTTCTATACATTGAAAATTTATATATGAATGTTTCATTTTACCTTCTATTTACAAAGACGCAATTTTTATGCAAAAGGTTGCCTAAAGATTAAATTTATTTTGCGTTTTGTAAAAACACATGACTGTGAGTAATTTATAAATATCTTTCATTAAATAATTACTTATTTCATTATTAAATCTTAATAAAACTAAATCTTAATTAAAAAAATATATAATTTTTATCAAATATTGACAATAGTTGAATTTTATTTACTTAAACCTTTAATTAATTGAATATCTTCTATCAATTAATTATATTTGGTAAAAACACTAAAGCCTATGGATAAAAATCACCTTTTCTCATCATACGATACGCTTCCAAAAACTTGGGATGAAATGTATAATGATAGCGCAGCGTTTAGATCTCAATACGAAGGTTTTATAAAATATTTAGAAAAAACTTCACCAGAAAAGCTTACAAAAAAAGAGGATTTATCTAAACAATTATTTATGAGCCAAGGTGTTACCTTTACTGTTTATAATGACAATGAAGGTATTGAAAAAATATTTCCTTTTGACATCGTACCCAGAATAATTACATCCAAAGAATGGACTAAAATTGAAACGGGTATTAAACAACGTCTAAAAGCTTTAAATCTTTTTATTAAAGATATATACAACGAACAATTTATTATAAAGGATGGTATTATTTCTGCTGATTTAATTTATTCTTGCCCCAATTTTCTACGTGAAATGAAAGGCGTAAAAGTGCCTCATGATGTTTATGTACATATTTCTGGTGTGGATTTAATACGTAATAATGATGGTGAGTTTTATGTACTCGAAGATAATTTAAGAACACCTTCTGGTGTAAGTTACATGCTTGAAAACAGAGAGATTTCTAAGCGCTTATTTCCTGGTATTTTGCCTAAAAGCAATGTTAGATCCGTTTCAAACTATCCTAATTTATTATATAAGAAACTTAAAGAACTTTCAGATAAGACAAACCCCAATATTGTATTACTAACACCAGGCATATATAATTCAGCGTACTACGAGCATACTACTTTGGCTAGATTAATGGGTATAGAATTGGTTGAAGGCAGCGATTTAGTAGTAAAAAACCATAATGTGTACATGAAAACCACTAATGGCTTAAAACAAGTAGATGTTATATATAGACGTGTAGATGATGACTTTTTAGACCCTCTTGAGTTTAACGCCAAAAGTGTTTTAGGGGTTGCAGGTATTATGGCTGCATACAGAAAAGGGAATGTAAATATTGTAAATGCACCAGGAACTGGTATTGCTGATGATAAAGCTATTTACATTTATGTACCAGACATGATAAAATATTATTTAGATGAAGAGCCTATTTTAAAAAATATAGAAACCTACCAATTAGGAAGACCAGACGAACTAGATTATGTTGTAAAAAACATAAAAGATATGGTTATAAAAAAAACCGATGGTAGTGGTGGTTATGGTATGCTTATGGGGCATGAAGCTTCAGATGATGAAATAAAAGATTACATAGAAAACGTAAAGAAAAAACCTGAGAACTTTATCGCCCAACCCATTTTAAGACTTTCAACGGCTCCTTGCTATATTGATGGTAAATTAACGCCGCGATGTATTGACTTAAGACCATTCGCGCTTTCTGGACGAGATGGTATAGATATCTGCCCGGGCGGTTTAACAAGAGTTGCTCTTAAAAAAGGTTCTTTAGTGGTTAATAGTTCTCAAGGTGGTGGTAGTAAAGACACATGGGTTATTGAATAATTCTTTAAAAAAAACGGTTAATATATGTTAAGTAGAGTAGCAAATAATCTTATTTGGTTAGATAGGTATATGGAACGCGGAAATGGTATTTTGAGTTTACTAAAGGTAAATTATTATGCCAATCAGGACTCTCCAGAACTATTTTCATGGACACCAATAATGAGAACTTTTACAACCTATGATAATGAATTTTATACGGAAGACCCTATAGAATGCATCAATTTTATGGTACTAAATACCAGTAATTCAAATTCAATTTTAAATATAGTAACCAAGGCAAGAGAAAATGCTAGAAGTGTACAAGAACATATTTCAAGAGAGCTTTGGTTGTGTATAAATAATTATTATTTATACCTTACTAATACGAACTTACCTCATAAACTAGAAGAAGACCCTGTTCAGTTTATAGAAGATTTAAGGAAACACCATCTTATTTATTATGGAACTTCTGATATCACGCAAGAACGTGGTACATCTTACTATTTCATGAATGTCGGCAAATTTTTAGAACGTGTTATCCTTATTTCAGATTTTACATCGTTAAAGTTAGTTGATATAGGAAACACCTCTGACAACTTAGAAAAAAGTTTTTATTGGAAAAACTTGCTTTTATCAATTGGTGGTTATCAATTATACTTAAAAACTCATAAATCTACTTTTAATGAAGAGCATGTTATTAGAATGGTTTTTCAAGATAAGTTGTTTCCAAGATCTGTTTATTATTGTATAAATAAACTTAGTAGACACATTAACCATCTTATTGAAAGTAACGAGCTTGAAAAAAATAATATAGATTTTTTATTAGGAAAACTTGAAAGCACAATAAAATATACTACTATTGAAAACATTAATAACCAAGGGTTAAATAATTTTATTAATGATATTAAAGAAGATATTAGAAACATTTCTTTAAACATTAACGCGGTTTACTTTTCTCAAAATAATTGATTTTACAAATTATGGCTACATTTTTTATTAAGCATATCACAAAATACAGCTATAGCAGCCCAGTAATTGATGGTGCCACCCTAACTAGATTGCACCCTATTAACGATGACCACCAAAAGGTGATATCGCATTTAATATCAATAACAAATAATCCTTTTATTGAAACATTTATTGATTTTTTCAATAACCGAGTTGGCACATTTATGGTTACCGAACCCCATGATGAACTAAGTATAATCTCTGATATTGAAATTATAACCAGTGAAAGGCTATTTCCAGATGATAGCGTTGATGTTGAAGCGCAATGGTTAGAATTAGAAACCATTAAAAATAATCCTGACTTTATTGATTTTACCAAACATAAGACCTTTAGCGGTACAGAGGATATTTCTAATTTCATTTTAGAAAAAATGCTTAAAACAAAATCGCCATTTAAAGCCGTTTTAGAGCTATGCGAATATGTACATACTAATTTTGAATATAAATCTGGTATCACAAATGTTAATACGCCACTTGAAGAAGCTTGGGAATTAAAAGCAGGTGTTTGTCAAGATTTTACGAATGTACTATTAAAAATGGTTAAAATACTTGGTATTCCAGCAAGATATGTCAGTGGTTATATTTGTCCGAATGATGATATTACAAGAGGAGAAGGTGCCACACATGCTTGGGTTGAAGCTTATATACCTTTTTATGGTTGGTTAGGCATAGACCCCACTAATAATGCTATAGCTAATGAAAATCATGTACGCTTAGCAGTAGGACGCAACTATGACGACTGCTCACCGGTTAAAGGCGTTTTTAAGGGTAAAGTTGAAGCTGAATTACAAGTAAAAGTTGAAGTTAATACCGTTAAGAGTAAAGCGCTTTACGAAACAAAACTTAATACTATAGTTTCTGAAACAAGTAGTAACAGTTATCAACGTAATTTAGAAGTAATGCAACAGCATCAACAGCAGCAGCAATAAGCACTTGCTTTCATTACTTTTGTAGTTCATTTAAATTTATTTTTATTTGACAACATTTCAAAAAAATAAAATTAGATAAATAATTAAAACCCATGAAATCTCATGGGTTTTAAAAAATAAATTAACTCTAAATCACTATTTTTTCACTCGCCTTGACCGAGTGAAAAAGCTCTTTTACCATCAAACTCATAAAGATTTTCTGTTTTAATTACATCAAAACCTTCGTTATGTAGTTTAGATAGAAGTGCTATAATCTGTTCATATTCTACAGGTTTATATACTGGCATTGATTGGTTTATTTTTGCATCAATAGCTACAAATCTGCATCGCCAATGATCGGTACAATACGTTTCTTTCAAACCTTTAGGATAAACTTTTACACCTCTATTTGTAATCATTTTTAATTTAAGTTTAAAAGATTTAATATTGGAAAGCATGTTTCCAATCTCTTCAGGGTTTGTACCCTGCCAGTCAATAAATACGTCTACTCCCAATAAAACCTTTTTTTCTTGTTTTCTTTTGTATTCAGGAATGTTTATTCGTCCAACACTTTTTGATAGATTACTTTCTGGGAGTTTGTTTGGCTTATCGCCTAATCTGAGAATAACTTCATTAGCAAACTCATTAGTTGAAACTTTTTTCTTGCTAGAATTTTTATTAAAAATATCTGCCGTATGATAACCATCCTCTAAGGTCTTTAACCACGCATTTTTAATTTTATCAGCTGTTTTAGTTTGTCCAATATGGGCTAACATCATAACTGCGGCATTAATTAATCCTGATGGGTTTGCAATTTTTTGACCTGCTATATCTGGTGCTGATCCGTGTATAGCTTCAAACATAGCAATATTAGTTCCAATATTAGATGATCCAGCCATACCTACAGATCCTCCAATTTCAGCTGCGATATCAGAAATAATATCGCCATACAGATTTGAAGTGACTATGACATCATAGTTCTCTGGATGCGCTGCTAAATGTGCAGCTCCTATATCAATAATTTGCGATTCACTTTTAATTTCAGGATATTCTAGAGCTATTTCTTTAAATACTTTGTGGAATAAGCCATCCGTTAATTTCATAATATTGTCCTTAACCATACATGTTACTTTTTTTCTTCCGTAAACTTTAGCATATTCAAAAGCATATCTAATAATTTTTTCACTACCAGGTCTGGTTATAAGTTTTAAACATTGAACAACATCTTGGGTTTGCTGATGCTCTATACCTGCATATAAATCTTCTTCATTCTCTCTAATGATAACAACATCCATATTTGGAAAGTTCGTTTTAACGTATGGATGCAATGCAGAAACAGGACGAATATTTGCATATAAACCAAGCGATTTACGCAAAGTAACATTTAGTCTTTTGTAACCTTTACCTTGTGGTGTTGTTACAGGAGCTTTTAAAATAATTTTTGAATCGTTTATAGTTTCCCATGCTTCCTTTTTAATGCCAGCTGTGTTACCCGACAAATAAACTTGTTGGCCTATTTCTATACGCTCAGGTTCAATTTTAGCACCAGATGCTGCTAGAATTTTAAGTGTTGCCTCCATAATTTCTGGACCAATACCATCTCCATAAGCTACGGCTATTTTAACTGCCTGATTTGTTTTATTCTTACCTAAATTTTCACTTTTTGCATAAGTTTTCATGAGCATTATTGTTTATGTGTTGCGCAAAAATAAAAGATACTATTGATATATTTTTATTTATATTTTTTATTAAAAACATAAATATTATTAATGTTTATAAATTTACATATCACTCATTAAAAGAAACTTAAACCTCATTTATGAAAATTTCCAGTTAATTTATTTTAAAAATTAATGTGAATAATTAAAAAAATGATATATTAAGAGATGAACGAATTAAAATACCATGTTTTATTTAAAAACAACTTTATTCATTCTATTTTCACTTAATATGAATGTTATTCACACTCAAAACATAAAGTCGCATCAATGGGAAAACAGATTACTTTTGGTAATTACTAATGATATAAATAGTGAAATCTATAAAAATCAAATAACAGAATTAAAAGCTAATAACAAAGGGCTTAAAGAACGAAGGTTATTAGTTTATCAAATTAAAGAAGATAGTTATAAAACAGGATTATTAGAAAATAGTGGTTGGCAAAAATCATCTGACTTATATAAAACTTACCGAAAAACAAATACGGCTTTTGAAATTATATTAATAGGATTAGATGGCGGTATAAAATTAAGACAAAGTAAGCTACTTAATTGCAAAGATTTGTTTTCTACTATAGATGTTATGCCAATGCGGCGTTCTGAATTAAGTAGAAATTAATTAGCTATCGATAATAGAATTTAAACAAGCTTCTCATAATTAATTACAGACTCAATTAACCATTTACATTTTTGGTTTTCAACGTTTTAATTTTGCTTTATATCGAAAAAAAAACATCTATTAGTCCAAATAACCTAATTTTAACTTGCTATTAATTTAATAATTAACAAAATGAAAAAATTAAAAAAAACCATTACATTTCTATTAATGCTTTTAGCATTTACTTTTACGAATACTATAAGCGCCAATAATGGTGGAGGTCAAGGCACAAGCAATAACTATGGGCAGCACAACTGCAAAAGTGGATCTACACAGACTAACGGTAATTCAAGAAACAACAACGGAGGTAAAACTTGTGTTCCTTTAGATGGAGGTTTAAGTATTTTATTATTAGGTGCTGCTGCATTTGGTGTTAAAAGATTACGTGATAACAAAAAACAATAAATTTTATTCTTTAAAAAAAAGATTTAAAATTTTATTAAGAAAGCTTTTCCCTTTTTAAGAGAAAAGCTTTTTTTTATTATAAAACTCAAATACATAACTAAAAGTAAAACCCAAAACTACCTGTAATACCAAACTTTCTAGCATCAGGGTTTAAAATTTCATCTTTATAATTTCCTCTAAAATTAAAGTCAATTCTAAATACCTTAAAAATATTACCAATACCTAAACTATATTCGTAATACGGGTTATTTGATGGTGCTACCAGCGGAATACTATTAGGTAAACCTGTTGTATTTAATGCTCTGTTTTCATCGGAAATTTCACCCCAAACTCCCCGAACACTAACAATCTCTCTAAGATTCAATTTCCTTAAGAATGGTATTCTTGAAAACAAGCGTCCGTTAAAATTATGTTCAAAATGAAAAGATGTATAAGTATCAGATACAAACTCATAAAAATCTAACTGAGAAAATGTATTATAAATTGAGAAGTATGTTTGATTACCTGGTATAACACTTAATAAGCCTAAAGGTACTTCTCCAAAGGTTTTACCTGCTTCTATAGTTGTGGTTAACCTCCCAAAACCACCAACTTGCCAGGGTTGTATATATGAAAATTGCACTTTCGTATAGTCAAAATCGCTGTTAAATATAGCCTTATCACCTTTACTTATTTGTGCAAATAGGCGCGCAAAATCATCATTAGCTGTGCGACGTTCTACACCAAAACCTGTCATTTTTCGTTTTGGAAAATATGATACAGATAATGATGTTTCATATTGTTTTATTTCAGATTCTAAACCAGTTGGTGTATTATAATCTAAACTAAAAGTTGATGAAGCCGATTCTAATGTTCTATAATTTCCACCTAATCTAAATATAACATTTCGCCATGGCTCTGCTTCAATAGCTAAACTGGTTAGGTTTATAGACGTTAACTTATCATTAGCTCCCGTACCAACAACAGCGGATGATGCTAAACTACGCCCTAAAACATCTGTACTTGTTGTTAAACTTGCTCCTATTTGCTCAACATCTCTGCGGTTTCCACCAGAAATAATTAACCTACTTTTTTTATCAATTAACCATTTACCAGAAATGCCGTATTTAAATTTATCATCTCGAAATCCGTAGGCTAAAAAACCTTCTAAACGCCAAAGGTCGTTTCTGCCAAAATAGGTTCGTCCGCCTGTACGCAAACGCAAACCTTCAACTTCATTAAACCCGAAAGTTGAAAAAATAGGACCATAATCTAATGGTAACTTATTAAATTCAATATAACCAGACGATAAAATACTTCCTAAATTATAAAGTCGTTTAAACTTTTTTACGGTTTTTAAGGTGTCCAACATTTTGTAAACCCCTTGTTCATCTTGGTTTAATTCTTCTAAACGATTTTCACTCCAAAATTCATCATCTCTATTGTAAACATCTTTATTGTAATTATAAACTTCTTGGTCATAGAATTTTTCATTCTTCGCAATATCAAATTTATAATTATTATAAAGTGTTGTTCGTTTACCATAAATTCCTCGTGACTTTTCCTTCTTACTAAAAGCAAAATCACTCATCATATAATCCCGTTTTACCAGAAACAGCGAGTCGTTTAAAACTTCAAATTCTTGCTCAATATAAATATCTTTTACCCAGTTAATATTAGCACTTTTTGATGCTTGAAGATTAATGTCTTTAATAGCATAAGTAGAATCTGCGACCCAAAAATCGCCTTTAAAGGTAAGTTCGTTTTTTCTTCGCGGATAGTATATAATGTTGTAGCACCACTTATTATCAATAAAGGCACTATCAGACAATACATAATTATAAGTACTTATTCCTGTAGTTGAAAGTGGGCTTACAAAACTTTTATCGAAAAACTGAAGGTAATTATCGTAAACACTAAAATCGGAATACAAATCATCAACAAAATCTATAATGGTTTGATTTTCACTAAAACCAGAGTTCTTGTTTCCTTTTAAATCTACTTTTTCCTTATTTAAAATATTATCGCCATATACTTTTGAAACCGCCTCGTTTATAAACATGGGCAAATAGGTTTTACCTGTAACTCTGGATGTATCCACTTGATCAAAAACAAATTCCATACCTCTAAATAGTTTGCTTTTTATAAGCGCACTATCTATGGTATTAATATCAAACTCTACCTTTTCGTATTTATCGTATTCGTATTGTTTAAATCGTTTTAAACCGTTGGTACGTTTATTTGCCCAAATTTTTCGGAGTATATCTATAGCAGGATTATTTTTTTTAGATTGTTTCCCAGTTACAATTAATACTTGATCTAAAGCGGCAGCTTCTTCTTTTAGAATGAATTTTAAACTATAGTTAACTTTCTTTTCTAAAGGAATATTTAAGGTTTCGTAACCTAGAAAAGAAATGGTTAAAGCAGACCAGGTTTCATCTGATTCTAAATAGAATTTTCCATTTTCATCAGTAATAGTACCTTGTGTAGAGCCTTTAAATAAAACGTTAGCGAAAGAAACGGGCTCATTAAATTCATCAAACACATAACCACTAACTTTGGTTTGAGAGAAAACGAAAATAATTCCGACGAAAAAGAAGAAACAAAATAGTCTTATATTCATATTATAAAAAAACTTCATCAACAATCGTGCTAATGAAGTTTACATAACGTATAAAATTTTACTTTATTTATTTGTACATCACCTTTTTCACTGCTTTTATAACGTCTTCATGGTTTGGTAACCACTCTGCTAATAAAACTGGTGAATATGGTGCAGGCGTATCTGCTGTATTTATTCTTTGAATTGGTGCATCTAAATAATCAAAGGCCTCGCTTTGTACTAAATATGTGATTTCAGATGCCACATTTCCAAATGGCCAAGCTTCTTCTAAAACAACTAAACGATTGGTTTTTTTAACAGATTCTAAAATTGCTTTTCTATCCATTGGACGAACGGTACGTAAATCTATAATTTCACAAGAAACACCTTCTTTCTCTAATTCATCAGCAGCTTTGTAAGCTTCTTTAATTATTTTTCCAAAAGATACTATAGTTACATCTGTTCCTTCTCTTTTAATATCGGCAACTCCTAATGGCAAAATATATTCACCTTCTGGCACTTCACCTTTATCGCCATACATTTGCTCACTTTCCATAAAAATAACTGGATCGTCATCACGAATTGCTGCTTTTAAAAGACCTTTGGCATCGTAGGGGTTTGATGGTACAACCACTTTTAAACCAGGCGTATTAGCAAACCAGTTTTCAAAAGCCTGTGAGTGTGTAGCTCCTAATTGACCTGCCGAAGCAGTTGGACCACGAAATACAATCGGACATTTAAACTGCCCACCAGACATTTGTCTAATCTTTGCTGCGTTATTTATAATTTGATCAATTCCAACAAGAGAGAAGTTAAAGGTCATATATTCCACAATTGGCCTGTTTCCTGTCATGGTAGACCCTATAGCTATACCTGCAAAACCAAGTTCTGCAATGGGCGTATCAATAACACGTTTTGCACCAAATTCATCTAACATGCCTTTCGAGGCTTTATAAGCCCCATTGTATTCTGCTACTTCTTCACCCATTAAGTAAACGCTTTCATCACGACGCATTTCTTCGCTCATAGCTTCACAAATAGCCTCTCTAAATTGAATTGTCTTCATTAAATATATTTTAAATCGAGTTGCAAAAATAACAATAAATGACAAACTCTCTTAATAGAATTTTTTAAAAATTTATTATGCATGCATAGTATTTTTCAAAATAAAATAATTAACTTCGTTGCCATATAAAAAATAAGACATTTAAATACCAATTATTATGAAAATATTAGTCTGTATAAGTCATGTTCCAGATACCACTTCTAAGATTAATTTTACAGAAAGTGATACCAAATTTGACACTAACGGCGTACAGTTTGTAATAAACCCAAATGATGAGTTTGGTTTAACTAGAGCCATGTGGTTTAAAGAAAAACAAGCTGCAAATGTTACTGTAGTAAATGTTGGAGGTGCTGAAACAGAACCTACTTTACGCAAAGCTTTAGCTATTGGAGCAGATGCTGCTATTAGAGTAAACACACCTGCAACTGATGGCTTTTCGGTAGCCAAACAATTAGCAAATATTGTTAAGGATGGCAGTTACGATTTAGTTATTGCAGGAAGAGAATCTATCGATTATAATGGTGGAATGGTTCCAGGTATGATTGCTGGTTTAACCTCTGCAAACTTTGTAAACAACTGTATTAGTTTGGAAATTGAAGGTAACTCAGCAACAGCCATTAGAGAAATTGATGGTGGAAAAGAAACCGTTTCTACATCATTACCTCTTGTAATTGGTGGACAAAAAGGTTTAGTAGAAGAAAGTGATTTACGTATCCCAAACATGCGAGGTATTATGATGGCGCGTCAAAAGCCTTTAACTGTGGTTGAACCCATTGATGCTAATGCCGAAACAACCTCTGTTTCATTTGAAAAACCAACGCCTAAAGGAGTAGTTACTTTAGTATCCTCAGATAATTTAGACGAATTAATAAGCTTACTTCATAACGAAGCTAAGGTGATATAAGCCCCTCCCGACCTCCCCAAAAGGGAGGAGGAATAGAGAAAATATTAATTAAAAGCCTATTGACCCCTCATAGGATAAGTTCTTCCCCTTTGGGGAAGCTAGATGGGGCAAATATTATGTCAGTTTTAGTATATACAGAATCAGAACAAGGAAAATTTAAAAAAGCAGCACTAGAAGTAGCATCTTACGCAAAAGCTGTAGCCAGTCAATTAGGAACTACGGTTACAGCTGTTGCAATAAACGTTGATGATGTTTCAGAATTAGGAAACTACGGTGTTGACAAAGTTTTAAATATTTCCAATACAGAATTAACAAATTTTAATGCCAATGGCTACGCCGAGGCTATTAAACAAGCTGCTGAAAAAGAAGCCGCAAAAGTAGTTGTTGTTAGTTCAAGTGCCGATAGTAAATATTTAGCACCACTTTTAGCCGTAAGTTTAAATGCTGGTTACGCTTCTAATGTTATTGAAGCACCTTCAAGCACATCGCCGTTTACTGTAAAACGTACTGCTTTTACGAATAAAGCTTTTGAAATATCTCAAATAAATACAGATGTAAAAATTATAGGTGTTTCAAATAATGCTTTCGGATTAGTTGAAAATACGGGTAATGCTTCTGCTGAAGATTTCTCGCCTTCAATTCCAGATTTAGGTGTAAAAGTAGAATCGGTAGATAAAGCGGCAGATAAAGTAACTATTGCTGATGCTGAAATAGTAGTTTCAGCTGGTCGTGGATTAAAAGGTCCTGAAAATTGGGGCATGATTGAAGAACTTGCTGATGTTTTAGGCGCTGCTACAGCATGCTCTAAACCAGTTTCAGATTTAGGATGGAGACCCCATAGTGAACACGTAGGACAAACAGGTAAGCCTGTAGCGTCAAACTTATATATTGCTATTGGTATTTCTGGAGCTATTCAACATTTAGCAGGAATAAACGCCTCAAAAGTAAAAGTTGTAATAAATACAGATCCGGAAGCACCTTTCTTTAAAGCTGCTGATTACGGTGTGGTTGGTGATGCTTTTGAAGTAATTCCGCAACTCATCGAAAAATTAAAAGTATTTAAGGCACAACAATAAATTATTTTTTTATAAATTGTGTAGTAGTATTGAACTGATTAAATTAGCATTTTGTCTTAAATCTGTGTAAGGCAGTTGGTAAAGTCCTAATTTAAACAGTTCTTTGCGTTTTAATAAATTATGAGTTTAGTAAGATTAAACATAAAAGGAATATCATACAGCCAAACCCAAAATGGCGCTTATGCATTGATATTAAATGAAGTAGACGGCGATAGAAAACTCCCCATAGTTATCGGAGCTTTTGAAGCACAATCTATAGCGATAGCTTTAGAAAAAGAAATTAGCCCACCAAGACCATTAACACATGATTTGTTTAAAAATTTTGCAGATAGATTTGATATTGTTGTTAAACAGGTTATTATTCATAAACTAGTTGATGGTGTTTTTTACTCAAGTTTAATTTGTGAGCGCGATAAAATTGAAGAGATTATTGATGCCCGAACTAGCGATGCTATTGCTTTAGCACTTCGTTTTCAAGCACCAATTTTTACCTATAAAAATATTCTTGACAAAGCTGGTATTTACTTAAAAGTAAATCCTAAAAAAGAGGATGAAGATGATGAAGCTCAAGATAGTATTTTGATGGATGAATTAGTAGCTAATGAGTTAGAGCCTAATGCACCTCGTGAAAATTTTAAAAGTAAAACACTTGAAGAACTTCACAAACTATTAGAAGAAGCTGTTACTAATGAAGATTACGAAAAAGCAGCCAGTATTCGAGATGAAATCTCAAAACGAGAATAAAAACTACCTTCTACATTGAATCTATGAAAAAGCTATTATTGTTCCTCCTTATTACTATTCTTTTTGCAGGACATTCAACAATATTAGCTCAAAATACAGATTCAATAGCCATTAAAAAAACTATTAAAACTGAATCTAGTATAATTTTAGATTCTGTAAACAATACTATTGACGCTTCAAATATTAATGAGAATTTTGTTAATGTTGAAAATGTTAATAAATCTTCCCATTCAAATTCTGACACTATAATTGCCAGTGAAGGCTTTACCCTAAATAGCTTGTGGCGTGGAGTTTTAGGAATGGTAACCTTAGTCTTTATAGCTTTCCTATTTAGTAGCAATAGAAAAGCAATAAATTGGAAAATTGTTGGTATTGGGTTAGCTTTTCAGTTACTCATTGCCGTTGGAGTTTTAAAAATTGAATTCATTAAAAATATATTTGAGTTTGTTGGCGGACTATTTGTAAGTGTATTAGATTTTACTCGTGCAGGAAGTAAATTTCTTTTTGAAGGTTTGGTAGTTGATATGGATACTTTCGGCTTTATATTCGCATTTCAAGTATTGCCAACTATCATATTCTTTTCGGCATTAACTTCTGTTTTATTCTATTTAGGTATTATTCAAAAAGTAGTAAAAGCTATGGCTTGGTTACTTTCTAAAACTTTAAAAATTTCTGGAGCAGAAAGTTTAAGTGTTGCAGGCAATATATTTTTAGGACAAACCGAAGCACCACTTTTAATAAAAGCGTATTTGGAGAAAATGAATAAATCTGAAATGCTATTGGTCATGATTGGTGGTATGGCTACCGTTGCAGGAGCTGTACTTGCAGCTTACATTGGATTTCTTGGTGGTGATGATCCGGCTTTAAGATTATTTTATGCAAAACACCTTTTAGCTGCGTCGGTAATGGCAGCACCTGGAGCTATTGTTATTTCAAAAATATTATATCCGCAAACCGAAGACGTTAATACTGATGTTGAAGTTTCTCAAGAAAAAATAGGCTCAAACTTTTTAGATGCCATTGCCAACGGAACTACAGAAGGGTTAAAACTAGCGGTTAATGTTGGTGCGATGCTCTTAGTTTTTGTAGCTTTTATAGCCATGTTTAATGGTATTTTAGGATGGGTTGGAGATATTTCTTCTATCAATAGTTGGGTGGCTAATAATACATCTTACGAAAGTTTATCTTTAGAACTTATTTTAGGCTATGCTTTTGCACCACTCATGTGGTTAATTGGTGTTTCTACTGAAGATATGGCACTTATGGGGCAACTTTTAGGCATTAAACTGGCGGCAAGCGAATTTATTGGCTACATCCAATTAGCAGATTTAAAAAATGCTGGAAACGCTATTCATTTAACTTATGAAAAATCAATAATCATGGCAACCTATATGCTATGCGGATTTGCAAACTTTGCTTCTATTGGCATTCAAATTGGTGGTATTGGTTCTTTAGCACCTGGGCAACGTAAGACCTTATCTAAATTTGGTATGAAAGCCCTTCTTGGTGGTACCATTGCTTCTTTAATTTCTGCTACTATTGCTGGAATGATTATTGGTTAGTCACAACGCTATTGTCTCTATGTCATATTTTTCAATTGATTTCTTCTCATAAAGAAAACTAAACTTACAAGAGTACAAACTAAAATTAATAGTTTTAAAATATAAGTGTATTCAGTTTGAAATCCACCAAAATAATCTACAAATTTTATTCCGTTTATATTAGCATAAGTTATCATAAAGAATAAAACTTCAAATAATTTTTTCCCGTTTGATAATATTCCTAATGCAGATGCTAATAGCACGATAAAAACCGCTCCTAAAACAACTGCTGACAAGGCAACATAATTAATTTCTATAATACATCTTATTATCAAAGGAGCAGATAAAAATAGCATTAGCATGATACCTGCTAATATTTGAGAAAATAAAACTCTTTGCAGAGGTTTGTATGAAGCAAACACAAAATAATGCGTATTGTTAAAGGTTTCTTTAGTTACTAAATTAGACAATCTACTTACTTGTAAAAACCATAAAATAGGTAACCCGATTTGATGTGCCATTTTAAATGGAACTAGTGTTAATAATACCATTCCTATTACATTTATTAACCACAACCATTTTTTTTCTTTTCTTATTAAAAGTAAAATTTCAGTTTTTAAGATTGGAAAAATACTGTAATTCGTTTTTAGCTTTGTTAACTGAGATAAAGAAATATCTTTATCAATTGATGATTTATTAACTCTCGATTTTAATTTGGTTGATAGATGCTCTTTTACATCAAACCGATGAAAAAAATACGATATTAGAGCAATAATACAAATACCAAAACACATCCATAGTAAACGGCTTAATATAAATATTAAAGGAAAATCTATTCCATTAAAATTAAACTTGCTTGCTTTTGTGGTGTTTCCAAGTACATAACCAATTGCTAAATCTTGTTTCTCATTAGTTCCACTTACTAATCTAACCATTTCTTCCATTTCATGTATTACTATCTTATTTCCAAAAACATCTAATGCATATTGCGCTTCCGTTTTTGGCACAAATACCATCATAATTGAAAATAAAAAAAAGAATAATACATTTTGAATTATAGAATATCTGCCAAAGCATACTTCAAAAACTACCGCAATAACTGAAACAAAAAATAGTGAAGGAATTGTTATTAATGTATATGGTTTTATGAATTGAAACAAGTTAAATGAAGTACCATTATTATAAAGAAAGAATAATACAATACTCATTAAAAATACTATACCAACAATGGTTAATAAAACAAAGAAGTTACTTAATACCTTAGAAAACAAATATTTAAAATTGGTTACTGCTGTAGAAAATACAATTTGTCCAACTTTTGTATCTATATCAACTTTAATTCCGCTATTAACTAAGTAAAAACCAATTAAGGATAGAAAAACACTTGTCATAATTGCAGTAACGTAACCAAACCAAGCAGCGTTATAATCGCCTACAAAATCGGCAATTCTTATGGTTGAATAATTGGCATTAGGCTCTGGCACAAACGTATATGCAATGGCTAAACTAGCACAAAGCGTTATTAAAAAAGCATAACTTCTAGTGCGCTGTAAATAATCGTATTTTATAGTTTTAAAGAATAGTTTCATTTTAATTAGTTTTAGTTAAATACAAATACGCATCTTCTAAATTCGCTAACTTTTGTACTGAGTTTCCAATAGGTGTTTTGCTTATGTATCGCACCTTTAATCTTCCGTTTTCTCTTGTTGTACTTACAACAATTTGTTCATTCTTGAATGATGAGAAATGAGCTTTATCAATTACCGTTTCAAAAACTTTTTCGCTAACAGATTTTATAATATCTTCTTGAACACCTTCTGTTATTAATGTTCCGCTTTTCATAACTGCAACTCTATCTGCAATGGTATCGATATCTGAGACAATATGCGATGACAAAATAATGATACATTCATTTGCTAAATCTGAAATTAAATTTCTAAAACGCACACGCTCTTCTGGATCTAAGCCAACTGTAGGTTCATCAAAAATGATAAGTTTAGGATCGTTTAACAACGCTTGCGCTATACCTACTCGCTGTTTCATACCACCAGAATAACTTCCAATAGGTTTTTTTGCAGCATCAATTAAATTTAAACCTTCCAATAGTTGTGTAATTCTTAATTTAGAATCCTTTCCCCCAACACCTTTCATAGCTGCCATATATTCTAAAAACTCAAAGGCATTTAAATTTGGATATACACCAAAATCTTGAGGCAAAAACCCTAATTTTTTTCGCATGTAATTGGCATCTTTTACAATATTATTTTTGTTTAAAAGAATAACACCATCTGTTGGTTTACTTACGGTTGCAATCATTTTTAACAATGTAGATTTACCTGCACCATTTGGGCCTAATAACCCTAAAATACCCTTATCTATAGTCATTGAAAAATCTTTTAAACCGTATTTATTTCGACTATATTTTTTTGATATATTTTGAATTTCTAACTGCATAATTTTAAATTTCTGAAATGATTTTATTAATGGTCGTAGTAAATCCATTTTGCTGAAATGTTAAACTTGTACTGCTACCTTCTATTATAGTTAAAGTCGCACCAACAGTAGTATCAGAAAGAGATATGTCGTTTTTTTGGGTTAATTTGCTTTTAAGACCTTGTTCTTCGCAGACTAAATACATCTTGCTGTCTTCAAAAACTATTTTTAGTTTTAAATTGGCTTCTTTAAGCAAATAGGTTCCTGTATATTTTTTGAAAACGTTTATATCTAAGCTTTTAAAACTTTCGATGGGCTCATTATTCATATAAGCCAATAAATCCTTTTTAATTGCATTTTTTAATGGAATTGTGCGGTAGTTTGCAAACATTAAAATCAAATCTTTAGTAACAAGGTTGTATTGATTTCTAAAAGCATACCCAATATTATTCCCACCGTGACCAACATTGTTTTTAGAGAATTTTTGTAAACCTAAACCGTAAGAATCATTACCAGATGTTATCATCATTTTTACTGTTTCTTTTTTAAGTAAAACTTCCGTTTCAAAAAATGATTTGTAAAATAATTCCATATCTGATAATGTTGAAGCAATACTACCTGCAGCATAAGCAATATTTGCAAAATAACGATAGTCTAAATATGCGGTTACATCTTTTTCATCATGAAAAGGTGTTGCTAAATTTGGAATATTTTTGTGCACATAAGAATATGTGTTTTTCATTCCTAATGGAACAAAAATGCGTTCTCTTAACAAATCAAAATAGCTTTGGTCTGTTACTTTTTCAATAATTCTTCCCAATAAAAAATAATTAGTATTGCAGTAATCAAACTTCCCAATCATTTCAGGGTTGTTTTTTTCAACCTGACTCAATAAATTAGTATTGTATAGTGAGTCATTTTTTGCATAGAAAATATCTTGAATATTTTTACCTATAACTTCATCTAAACCACTTTCGTGTGTTAACAAATCCTCAATAGTTAATGAAGCATTTACATTAGCAATTGGTGTTAAGTATTGGCCAATACTATCTGTTAGCTTTAAATTCCCCTTTTCTAATTCTTGTAAAATAAGAATTGCAGTAAACGTTTTTGTGGCACTACCAATGTTAAACACACTATTTTTAGTGAGATTGTGATTACCAAGACTAACTGTTTCTAGGTTGTTCTTTTTTTTAATAAGAATAGCGACACCTTTATTTTGTTCTTTTAATGGTGTATTATATTTATTTGATATAATTTCTAAACTTTTAGTTTGACTAAATGCTATACTTTGCACAAGTACAAATAGAATACATGTAAATTCTTTTAAGGTTTTCATTTTATATGATTTTAAATTAATACCTCAAAAGTGAAACATATGTCCCTTAACTTATAAAAAGAATGACGAACAGGTATGGTAAGATGATAATGTTACAAAATACCGTTAATCATAAAAAAAGGAATATTCAAACTAAAACAAGTATCTTTTGTCATTAAAAAGTGTTGTTTTTGAAACTAAACAATACTTTTGATTGGATTTAAAACAGAATAAATGTCAAAATTAGATACTTGGATAGATAATAAAATTATACAAAATATATTTATTTGGTTTTGCCTCTTTTTAATTCTTATTGGTGTTATTACTTCTGGAAATAAATTACTTACTGCTTTTTTTATTATCCTTTTATTGGCGCCGGCTGTTTATATAAACAATATATTCGTTCTACCATTTTTTAATAAAAATAAATTATATTTTTTTATACTGTTTACCATTAATGTTTTGGTTTTCACAGGTATTTCTGTGTTCCTTTTAAGCTTATCTGTATCTCAACCTTTAAGTTTTAAAATGTTCTTAAACTTTTCGGGCGTTATCATATTAGCGTTAACATTTGGTAGTGCTTTAAAAATTTCTCGCGATAGCTTTCTTCGACGCCAAGAAGAAAAAGAAGCTGAATTAAAATTATTAAAAGCACAATTAAATCCTCATTTTTTATTTAATACTTTGAATAATCTATATGGTTTATCTGTTGTGAAATCGGATAAACTACCAGGTTTAATGCTTAAACTTTCAGGTTTATTACGCTACAGCTTATACGAAACAAAAGAAATGTTTGTGCCTTTAACTGAAGAACTAAAATATTTAGAAAATTACATAGCATTAGAAAAAATTAGATTAGAAGATAAAACAGATATTCAATTTAAAGTTGAAGGCGATTTAAATAGCAAATTAATTGCACCTATGTTATTAATTGTATTTATTGAAAATGCTTTTAAACACTTAGGCATGTTACAACAAGAAAAGAGTGTTGTTCTAATAGATTTAAAAATTAATAGCGATAACCTAACTTTTAAGTGTGTTAATACCAACGAGGAAAGCAAAAACGAAAACTTAGAAAAAGGAAAAAGTGGTATTGGCTTACAAAATGCTAAAAAACGATTGCAGCTCTTGTATCCAAACAAACACCATTTAAACATAAAGAATGAAAAGGATTTTTTTACAGTTGAATTAAAACTCCAATTTTAGATGGCAGCTTTACAATGTATTATTGCAGATGATGAGCCAATTGCTCGTCAAATATTAGAAAATTACATCAATGAAATTCCTAATTTAGAATTAGTTGCATCATGCAAAAATGCTTTTGAAGTCATGGATGAGCTACAAACTAAAAAAGTAGATTTGCTTTTTCTTGATATAAATATGCCCAAGTTATCTGGTTTAAGTTTACTGAAAACCATACAACAAAAACCAGAAGTTATCATCACAACGGCTTATTCAGAATATGCCATTGAAGGTTTTGAATTATCAGTAACCGATTATTTACTCAAGCCCTTTTCTTTAGAACGTTTTTTGCAAGCGGTTTTAAAAGTGCGACAAAAAAATCAACCAAATCCAGACACCGTTATTATTCAAAACGAAACTGCGTCTAAGTTTATTTTTGTTAAAAGTGATAAGAAGATAATTAAACTAAATCTTGAAGCCATTAATCATATTGAAGCTTACGGAAACTATGTGAAAATTTATACCGATAAAATGATTTTAACACCTCATACATTATCTGATTTTTTAGAAAAGCTATCTGACAATTTTTTACGTATACATAAATCATTTATTATAAACTTCAATCATTTAAAATTAATAGATGGCAACCAAATTATACTTCAAAATAATACGAAATTACCCATTGGAAAATCATATAGAAAAGATGTTTTATATAGAATAGAGACGTCTTAAAGTAGTTAATAACTTTATTATAATATATTAAAGTATAAAGCCTAAAAACTTGATGCTTTTTTTATTTTTACTTCGAAAATTCATATTAAATAACAAAAGTAGTTTCTTCCCTTTGGGAAGACGGAATAAGGGATGAAACAATATCACGACCTAGTAAAACACGTTTTAGAAAACGGTAATGAAAAAGGAGACCGAACAGGCACAGGAACAAAAAGTGTTTTTGGATACCAAATACGATTCGATTTAAGCGAAGGGTTTCCCATGGTAACCACAAAAAAACTACATTTAAAATCTATAGTTTATGAATTGCTTTGGTTTCTAAAAGGTGACACCAATATAAATTATTTAACCGAAAACGGTGTGCGCATTTGGAACGAGTGGGCTGATGAAAACGGGGATTTAGGGCCTGTTTATGGCCACCAATGGCGGAACTGGAACAGCGATGAAATTGACCAAATAAAGGAGGTTATTCACACACTAAAAAACAACCCAAATAGTAGAAGAATGCTGGTTTCTGCATGGAACCCTTCCGTACTTCCTGATACTTCAAAATCTTTTGATGAAAATGTAGCAAATGGTAAGGCAGCACTTCCACCATGTCATGCGTTTTTTCAATTTTATGTGGCTAACGGTAAGTTATCTTGCCAACTTTACCAACGTAGTGCCGATATCTTTTTAGGAGTGCCTTTCAATATTGCATCATATGCCTTATTTACTATGATGATGGCACAAGTTTGCGGTTATGAAGCTGGAGAATTTATTCACACATTTGGTGATGCTCATATTTACAGCAACCATTATGAGCAATTGGAATTACAACTTTCAAGAGATGTAAGACCGCTTCCAAAAATGATTTTAAACCCAGAAATTAAAGATATTTTTGATTTTGATTTTGATGATTTCACTTTAGTAGATTATAATCCGCATCCACATATAAAAGGTGTTGTGGCTGTGTAAAACGAAAAAAGCTTTCTAGAACAGAAAGCTTTTTAAAGTTTAATTACAGGATTTAACTAAACATTTACTACACTGTTATCAGCAGATGCAAAATCGTTCCATACATAAGCATCGGCAGCGTCATCATTAACATAAGCACCGTCAACTATATATTTATACTCATAAGTATTATTAGAATCTAAGTCTACTGTACCTTTAAAAGTTCCATTTTTTAATTTTTTAAGTGGAGTTGCTTTAGCATTCCATTTGTTAAAGCTTCCAACTACAGAAACTTTTTTCGCATCTTCAGCTAGTATAGAAAAAGTAACTTTACAAACTGGTTTGCTTTTTAAATATTGTTTTTTAAGAGCCATAATTAAAATGTGTTGAGTTGTTTTACCATACAAATTTATAAAACAATCGTAAAGTATAATCATATTAAACTGCTTTACAACAAAGAATTATCAATTTCATAATATGCATTCACAATAAATTTAAAGTAAACAAAAAAATTAGTATTTAATTTACGTTATTGTAAATTAAAAATATTGTTTTTAACTGATTTTCAGGTAGTTTTACTCGCAAACGTTTGCGCTAAACTATTAGTTTTCAAGTTTTAAAAATTTATACGTTATCGTTAAAAAAACTTTAACTTTACATATTATATTATACATTATGTTCGGAAAAAAGAAAGCATCTCCTCAAATAGATAAAGACCAATTAGAGCTTATTGAAAACGCTCAAAAACGTATTAAACAGAAAAAACGTTTATACATTCATTTTGTTATTTTTTTAATTGGAGCCGTATTTTTAATACTTGCAAATACTGTTTTAGGCATTGGTAAAGAATTCACCATTTTAGGTAAAGAATGGTTTCTATTTGCTATACTTATTTGGCTTTTCCTTTTTGTGTATCATGTTTTTAATGTTTTTGTTACACAAAAATTTATGGGTAAAGCATGGGAAAAACAACAATTAGATAAACTCGTTTCAAAACAACAAGTTCGTATTGAAAAACTAAAAGCAAGCTTTGTAAAAGAAGAAACTTTAATAGCGCAAAGCAAGGTTTATAATGAAATTAAATCAAACACTAAAAGATCTGAACTCACCATTATAGTAGCCGCTGCTGAAAACGACGCCATTGGAAAAGGTAATAAATTAATTTGGCATTTAAGTGATGACTTAAAACGTTTTAAAAGTTTAACTAACGGACACCATATTATTATGGGGCGTAAAACCTTTGAGAGTTTCCCTAAACCTTTACCAAATAGAACGCATGTGGTTATAACCAGACAAGCAGACTATAAAGCTCCTGATGGCGTTATTTTAGTTAATAGTTTAGAAGATGCTATTGATGCTGCTAGAAGTGACAACCAACCGTTTATAATTGGTGGCGGGCAAATTTACAAACAAGCCATGAGCATTGCAGATAAAATAGAGTTGACTCGTGTGCATCATGATTTTGAAGCCGACACGTATTTCCCGAAAATTGATCCAACAGTTTGGAAAGAAACAGCAAATACTTTTCATAAAAAAGATGAAAATCATGACTATGAGTTTTCGTTTATTACTTATGAGAGAAAGTAGTTTTTCTTGACTTTGTAAAAAACTTAAGCTAACTCCGTTTAACTCGCAAAGTATAAGGTTTGTGGATGCGCAGCATACACGTTAAAACCTGTCGGCTGCGCTCTATAAAGCTTATGAATTGTTAGGTAGTAGTTATCACAAGGGTTTTTCTATAATTTATTAAATACACAAAAACTTAGTCAGAGCGTAGCCTATACTTTGCGGGTTAGGAAGAATAAGCAAACAGTAGAAATTTTAAATTTTATGAATAAAAAACAAGGTTGAGCTAATACTTGACTTATGATGGTGTTCTGTTGTTAATTATCTATTGCCTAAAAAATTTAATGTTTCGTTTGCGTGCCCTTGTGGTTATTCTTCCTAACTCTATATATAAATCATTAAAACGTATTTATATACTTAAACAATGGCAGTAATATTATCTCTTAGAGATAAATGGAAGAATTCATCTGTTTACAAACCTTTCAAAATAAATTAATTACACTTCTAAAATGATACTTGTTTTAGTTGATCCATATTGAGACATCCTTTCTAAAAAAGCAATAAGATGCCTATTATTTTTAAAATAGCCTAAAATACATATACAATCATCACCAGTTATTCTATCACAACTTTGCACTTCTTCCATCTCACGTATTTTGTCTAAAATACCTGATGTTTCTGTTAGTCCTAGGTGCATCACTAATGTTATATACGCTTTAGTCTCTACACCTAATTTTTCATGATTTACTTTTAAAGCATAACCTTCTATTATACCTTCTTCTTCCATTTGCCTAACGCGTTTGCCAATAGCAGGAGCTGATAAACCAACTTCTTTTCCAATATTAGCAAAGCTTTCCCTAGAATTAATTTTCAGCATTTCTAGTATCTTTTTATCTAACACATCCATTTGTAATCAAAAATTAATTAATAATTATTCGATATAATCGAATTCAAATATACATTTATTAATTCGATTATAAAGTATAATAGATGATATGCTTTTTATATTTGTATTGTCGACTTTAAGCAATTACGCTTTTAGTTAAAACATAAAAGATAAATCATGAATCCATTTTTAATAGATTGTATTGGTTACGGAGGTTTAGTGATAAATTTATATTCTATGTCTACTAAAGGCGAATATAAGTTAAGGCTAGTTTCACTCATTGCTAATATAATTTACATTTTATATGGCGTATTAATTAGTGCAACTCCTATAATTGTTGGATGTGTTATAGCTGTATTGCTTCATGGTTATCACATAAGGAGGTTACGAATAAAAAAACATAGTAATGATTAAAATAAAAATAGCTACTAAAGTAGACGTTGAGGTTTTAGCAATGTTAGGACGATTAACTTGGTCAGAATCTCATGGTCCTTATATTGAAGATAAAAACGAAGTATTACAATACCTTGAGGAAAATTTTTCAGTATCTAAAACTAAAGAAAACTTAAATAATCCTAACATACAGTTTTATATTATTTATGCAAATGATTTACCAGCTGGTTATGCAAAAATAATTCAAAATGCATCTAACAAAAACGTTGCATCACAAAACAGTTGTCAATTAGAGCGCATTTTTATATTAAACGAATTTATTCCTTTAAAAATAGGGCAGCAGTTACTAACTTTTATAGAAACCCAAGCCAAAAAATTTCAATTTGATGCTATGTGGTTAACGGTTTATATAAAAAATAAAAGAGCCATTAGATTTTATGAAAGAAATGAATTTATTAATGTTGGAGAATTAAATTTTGTTGTTAGTGGTAAAGGCTATAAAAATGTAGTTTTCTCAAAAAAATTATAGTTATACAAGACTATTTAAAATTCAAGGATAGAAGAAAAAACTACTGCCAAAATCGTGTATAATTAATACTACTTCTTCACTTAATTTAAATTACTACTTTGAAACAATCAAAAATACTGCGGATTCTCAATCGCACAAATCATATACAACAATGGCTTTCCGTGAGGTGCACCTCAGTTCGCCATACACAATGGACGTTAAACGAAACCTCTAAAATTTTATTAAAACTTCTAAGTCTATTTTCAGTAATTTTACCGCATGGTAAAAGAGATACAACTCCGTATTACGTTAAAAGAGGAAGAGCAACCTGATATTTTAATTTTAAAATCTGCCATTAAGCTAGATATAAATCGAAAAGATATTACTGGAGTTAAAGTACTTAGGAAATCTATTGACGCCAGAAAGCCTAAAATTATTCTCAATTATAAGGTAGCCGTTTATATTAAAGAGCTAGTTCCAGAAAACTCAGCATATCAATTTGAATATAAAGACGTTTCAAAAGCAAAACCTATTCATATTATTGGGTTTGGTCCAGCAGGCATGTATGCTGCTTTGCGCTGTATAGAACTCGGTTTTAAACCCATTGTTTTAGAGCGTGGTAAAAACGTTCAAGATCGCCGACGCGATTTAAAAGCCATAAATCAAGACCATATTGTAAACGAAGATTCTAATTATTGTTTTGGTGAGGGTGGTGCTGGAACATATAGTGATGGAAAATTATACACCCGAAGTTTAAAACGTGGCGATGTACGCCGCATTTTTGAAAACTTAGTATTTCATGGCGCAACTGACCAAATTTTAGTGGATGCACATCCGCATATAGGCACCAATAAACTCCCAAAAGTGGTTCAAAATATTCGAGAAACTATTTTAAATTATGGTGGTGAAATTCATTTTGAAGCCAGAGTAACAGATTTTATTATTAAAAACAATAAAATTCAAGCCATCCAAATTCAAAACGACAAGGAAATTCCGGTTGAAAGAGTAATTTTAGCCACTGGCCATTCAGCTCGTGATATCTTTTATTTACTTCATGAAAAACAAATTGCTTTAGAAGCCAAATCATTTGCAATGGGTGTTCGGGTAGAGCATCCGCAACATATTATAGATGCTATTCAATACCACTGCTCTGGAGAGCGACACAAATTACTTCCAGCTGCTTCATACAGTTTAGTAAATCAAGTAAACGATAGAGGTGTGTATTCTTTTTGCATGTGCCCCGGCGGATTTATAGTTCCAGCAGCTACAGCAAATGGTGAAGTTGTAGTAAATGGTATGTCACCATCAAAACGGAATAATTTGTATGCGAATTCGGGTATTGTAGTTGAAATTGATGTGAATAAAGACTTACCAAAATATGACCAATTTGGAGCATTAAAAGGCTTAGAATATCAAAAGAATTTAGAAAAATTAGCGTTTACATCAGGAGGAAGAAGTCAGGTTGCTCCTGCACAACGACTAACCGATTTTGTAGAAGGAAAAATGTCTTCAAGTTTGAATGCTACGTCGTATCAACCCGGGCTGAATTCTGCGCCTTTACATTCCCTATTACCAAAATTAATAGGAAGCCGTTTACGAAAAGGATTTCAAGCTTTCGGACAAAAAATGAAAGGTTATTATACCGAAGAAGCTAATATTGTTGGTGTTGAATCTAGAACCTCATCACCAGTTTGTATTCCCAGAACAGAAACTTTAGAACATCCTGAAATTTCCAATTTATATCCGTGTGGTGAAGGCGGTGGTTATGCAGGCGGTATAGTTTCCGCAGCTATGGATGGCGAACGATGTGCAGAAGCTGCAACGAATAACCTATAATTATATTTTTATGTCTATTTTTGCTGCACTAAAAAACTAATCCATATGAACGCATATATATTTCCTGGTCAAGGTGCACAATTCTCTGGAATGGGCTTAGACCTTTACGAAAACTCCCCTTTAGCTCAAGATTTGTTTGAACAAGCCAATGACATTCTCGGTTTCAACATTACCGACACCATGTTTGAAGGTTCCGCTGATGATTTAAAAGAAACTAAAGTTACGCAACCTGCTATATTTTTACACTCGGTTATTTTAGCTAAAACTTTAGGTGAAAGCTTTAAACCAGATATGGTTGCTGGACATTCACTCGGAGAATTTTCTGCATTAGTAGCTAACGGCACTTTAAACTTTGAAGATGGTTTAAAATTAGTTTCGCAACGTGCTATCGCTATGCAAAAAGCTTGTGAATTACAGCCAAGTACCATGGCTGCTGTTTTAGGTTTAGATGATGATATTGTTGAAAAAATATGTGCAACCACCGAAGGTATTGTTGTTGCTGCTAATTACAACTGTCCTGGACAATTAGTAATATCAGGTGAAGTTGAAGCCATTAACAAAGCTTGTGAAACTTTAAAAGAAGAAGGTGCACGTCGAGCTTTAGTTTTACCGGTTGGAGGTGCATTTCACTCACCATTAATGGAACCTGCTAGAGAAGAATTAGCTGCTGCCATTGAAAACACAAATTTTAGTAAGCCTAACTGTCCCATTTATCAAAATGTAACAGCTAATGCTGTAATTGATGAATCTGCAATTAAAGCAAATCTTATTTCTCAATTAACTGCTCCAGTGCGTTGGACACAATCTGTACAGCAAATGATTACAGATGGCGCTACCTTATTTACCGAGGTTGGTCCAGGAAAAGTATTACAAGGTTTAGTAAAGAAAATTAACAGAGACGCTGAAACTGCTTCTGCAACTTTAGATAGTAATAGCTAAATGAAATTATCCAAACGCTTAGTTTACATTATACTGGTCATTGTAATTACAATTACGGTAGATCAAGTTTCTAAAGTATTAGTAAGAACTAATATAGAGCCTAGAACAGGTACTAGTATAGGTGAACAAATATCATTAATTGGAGATAACTTCATTATGATGAATGTTGAAAATGAAGGTGCCTTTCTGGGCATGGGAAGTGATTTAAATCCTACTTTAAGAATTATCTTTTTACTTATATTACCAATACTCGTATTAGGCTTTGTTTTACGATATATTTTAAAAGATAAAACTTTAGATAATTGGTCACTTTTTGCTTTTGCAAGTATTATTGGTGGTGGTATTGCTAATGTTTTTGATAGAATAGTATATGGCTCCGTAACCGATTTTTTCTATATAAAACTCACCGATCTATTAAGAACGGGTATTTTTAATGTGGCAGATTTATCTGTTACTACGGGGATGATAATTTTAGTATTTATAAGTTTTAGGAAGAAAAAGAATATTGAATAAAAAAATCGTCTCGATTGAGACGATTTTTAAATAATCCATTTACTTAAATATTCTAATTTGTATCGAAAGGTATAGTTATAGAGATTTCTCCAGTACCACCATTAGTACCGCCTAAATCACCGTTACCGGTAGCTTTTACTTCACCACCTATTGTTAAAGTATAAGCTGGATCTGTGCCCCAACCATCTCCATAAGAATCGAAAAATGTTATAGTATAACTTCTACTAGAACATAAAGTAATATTTATTGAATCTGTTGCTGGTGTTCCATCAGAATAACCTCCACCATCAAGAACTAGACCGCCTTCAGAATCAAGGATTTCCCACGAAACTTCACTCCCCCACTGATCGAAAGATAAATCAAGAGTACCTTGCACTTCTGCACAGTTTTGAATATACTCAATGGTTGTATTGTTACCACTAGCAAAAGCGGAATCAACATTATCAAAATTAAGCACAAGTTTATTAATACCAATACCTAAGTTAACATCAGATAGAGTTACAGTAAATGTACCACTATTTGATCCAGCTGGAATAGAAACTGAAGCAGGAACGACGTAAGAACCTGCGGCTGCATTAGATATTGAGTCTATAACAATTATTGAAAAGCTAGTGTCAGCTTCAACATTTTTTGTTGTATACACAGTTACATCAAAATCTTGAACACCTCCAATATCTACTCCTGTAGAATATGTTGAATCACCAAATGTTACATAACTAAGATTAGATTCAAATTGATCTTCTTCACAGTTTTGAAATAAAACTAGCGATAATGTGATTATAAATATATTTGTTATTTTTTTCATAATTAAAAAGTTTTTTAATGATTCAAATGCTAATTCTGATCAGCTTCGGTTAAAAACGGGTTAGCATTAATTTCATCTTGAGGGATTTTAAAGATCCAATCATCATTAACAGAGGGTTTGTCTTGTATAAATCCATCTCCATAGATATTTAAAGACGCACCACTGTTGGTATGATCTATACCTTCATCCCATCTAATTTTATCATGATAACCAAAGCCTTCTCCCCACAATTCTACACGCCTTTGAAGCTTAATTTGATTCATAAGCGTGGTTTGATTAGTAAAAGCAGTTTTATCAAAAGCAGGATCTCTAGAAACACCTAAAACTCCGAGAACATCTTGGGCACCGGGTATATCATTCATCATAGCTTTAGCTTCAGCTTCTATTAAATACATTTCAGCAGAACGCATATAAATCACATCATCTGGATTATTAGTACCAGGATTACTTTGTTTGAATTTAACATTCATGTATGGGTGCGTATTGTGAGCATCAGTGGCGCCATATTCGGCTATAATAGCAGCTTTTTCGGCATTGAAAGATGCGGCATCATCATAATTTGGATCTGTTTCAAAACTTCCGCCTTGACCATTATAAGCTGCAGAGTTAGTATTGGGAGCCAATGGTAACCAAGCTTTCGTTCTATGATCAGTTTCTGGAATAGAATTATACAATTCTATATTTATAATCTTGTTGTTTCCCCTGCATTCACCCCCATTAAACATAAAAGAAATATAGTAAAAATATGACGCAAAGAAATTAGATTCAGTATCGATAATCCTACTAGCCCATATAACTTCAGATAAAGATTCAGAGTTAAAGCCTGCATGCCATTGTTCCTCATTAAATAAAGGAAATCCTTCTCTAGCAAGTGCAGCATTGGTGGCAGCAGTAGACCAATCACCCTTAGATAGAGCAATACGCGCTTTTATACCGTAAGCAGCATTTAACGAGATATTTGATTTATTGTCTGGAGCACTCGCATTTTTTAAAAACTCAATAGCAGCATTAATATCGTTTTCAATTTGATCATAAACCTGCTCAACAGTTCCTCTAGGAGCACCTTCATTTATAGCTAAACCATTTGTTATAGGTACACCAGGGTCAGTTGAAGGATTACCTATAAGATACCCTTTAGAAAATGTAGTTACTAGTCGCCAGTAGGCCCATGCACGATAAGCATGTGCTTGCCCCAATATCCTATTTAGTTGCGGTGTTTCTGGAAAATCTGAGCTAGCAACATTATTTATTATAGCATTTGCTGTTGCTACAAAGTGATAACGTTGGTACCAAAAATTAAAAACTGTTGTAGAATTAGCATTGGTATGAAGAAGCCATTGTGCTTCAGCTTTCATCCAATTAAACCCAGGACCAGTATGAATAACTTCTCCAGATATAAAGTCTAGTGAGGGCATAAAATGGCTTTCGCCATTTCTTGTCTCGGAAGATCCATTCAACTGTGCTGAAAACATTTGTCTGTGCAAACCGTTTAAAACAAGGTCTATATTGTCTAGGCTTGAAAACGCTGCAACCTCTGAAATAGAATCTGTAGGTACAGTTTCAAGATAAGTTTCTGAACAGCTGGTTACTATTAAAGACATTGCCAATAACAGTATATAAATTTTTCGTGTCATTTTGTTTAACATTTTATTTTTCATTTTTCATTTTTTTAAAATCCAACATTAACTCCAATAGATATAATTCTGTTGGGGTTATAATCGTTTCCTTCAGGCGTACCTGCTAGATTATATTGCGGATCTAAACCAGTACGTTTTGCCCACATAAACAAATTCTCTCCAGAAACGAACAATCGAAAATTATTTACACCAATTTTTTCAATAACTTCATCACTTAGACTGTAAGCTAAATTTATGTTTCTAATCGCTAAGAAGTCGGAGTCTGTTAACCATCTAGAAGATAATCTTGCTGATATATTTTGATCTCCATTTTGTAAACGGGGTACATTAGTTATATCTCCAGGTTGCTTCCATGCATTTAAAGCATCAGGATGTAATGAAGCTCCATAAATGCCTTCATGCATCATGTCTGCATATCCATAGTCTAATAATTGCCCACCCAATTGGTAGGTTAATAAAACATTTAGATCAAAGTTTTTATAACTAAAACTGTTACTTATAGAGCCTATTAAGTCTGGAACAGTATTTGAATCGATGTAACCTCGGCCTGCTTCTTGAAAATCATTTGTTGTTTTATGAGTTCCATTATCGTTTAATACAGGAATACCTACGTTTCCATCGTCATCCTCTTCATACATGTAATACAACGCATCTCCATTACTTGGATCTACACCTGCAAAATCATGAATGTAGAAATCATATCTTGAGCGTCCTTCAGCCCAACGTTTAGAGCCTAAAACAAATGGTTCAGGAAGTGATGTGATTTTATTTTCTAAAGTGGATGCTTGTAGACCTAAATTCCATGAAAAATTATCAGATTCTACAATTCGTGCATTTAAGCTAAGCTCAAAGCCTTGGTTGTACATATCTCCAATATTAGCAGGTCCTTGATTTTGTCCAGCACTTGGTCTTAAAGGAACATTATATAAAAGATCGGACGAATTTTTTCTATAAAACTCAAACGCTCCAAATAAGCGGCTATTGAACAAACCGAACTCTAAGGCAACATCCCAACTTTCAACACTTTCCCAACGTAAATCTGCATTACCAGTTGATTGCCAAAAAAGACCTGGATCGCCTTGATTTGGAAGAATCCCATATAAAGCCTGAGAGATATAATAATCACGTGCTAAATCTAAAGCATCAACCGTAATATCTTGCCATAAAAAATCATTTCCTACTTGACCGTAAGACCCTCTTATTTTTAGATTATTGATGAATGACACATCATCCATAAATTTCTCTTGATCAATTCTCCAAGAACCTCCGACAGAGTAAAATGTACCCCATTTATTATTGGTAAAAATAGATGAGCCATCCCTTCTAACAGATCCACTTAAGTAATACTTATTATTGAAGTTGTAGTTAAGTCTAGCAAAAAAGCCTTCAAGTTTGTAATCTTCTCTAAAACCAGATCCGTCTAGTATGATCGAAAAGTTATCCAATTGATAAATTCCAGAAGCTGTTTCAGTTTCTTTAAACGTTCTATGTTCTTCATAAAATCTATTAAAACTTTCATGTCCTAGAGTTAAGTCTACATTATGATCACCAAAAGACTTGGTGTAATTTATTATTTGATTAAAATTCTCAACAGTACGTGTAAATCTAGTCTCATCAAATCTACCATTAGGTTCACCATCACCAACAACAGGATTTTCATAACTTTGATTAATACTTGTTTGAATATCTTTACCAAAAGTAAAACTAACTTTTAAACCCTCAATGATTTTAAAATCAGTATTAAATCTGTAGCCATAGTTGTTCCTCTTTGTAAGTTCATTATTTAAAATTGCCTCTTCTATAGCGTTACGTCCAATATTTGTTGGTCTTGATTGAATACCTAAGGCTGGATTCCCCTCACCTCTATCCCAAAGAACATTACCAGCTTCGTCCCTTAAAATTGCCCCTGTATTTGGGTCTAATAAAAAAGGCGAATAAATAGACCCCATATCTTTAGCAAAAGCAAAAGGGTTACCAGCAAAAGAACCTCTTAACGGAGCACCAGTGGTTTTTTCATCTGCAAAATTAATACTACCTCCAATAGATAGCCAATTGGTTGCATCTAAATTAGCGTTTAAACGACCCGTAGTTCTTTTGTAATCACTCTCAATAACATACCCTTTTTCATGTAAGTCTGACATTGAGAAAAACACATTATGGTTTTCTCCTCCTCCAGCTACACTTACAGAATGATTTTGCCTACTGCCTTGTCTTTCTAAAGCATCCCACCAATCTAAATCTTCTGCTATAAGTGAAGCATTTGGATTAATTTTTCCATCAACTCCAACAATTTGATCATTTGGAACATTAAAAGGGTTTCTACCTAAAAGACCAAAAATATTTGCTGAGGCAGCAGCTGCAGGGTCAGGATTAGCTTGACCACCGGGTGAATTCTTATAGGCTTGCCACATCAATTCGTAGTACTCTGAAGGGCTTGCTGCGTCGTATTCATCAATTGCTCTGGTAATTACTCCAAACTGACTTGTAGCGTTAACTGTAATACCTGAACTTTTTTTACCTGTTTTAGTGGTAATAATAATTACACCATTTGCAGCACGAGAACCATAAAGAGAGGTTGAAGCTGCATCTTTAAGAACAGTTAACGATGCAATATCATCTTGATTAATTTGATTAAGCCCTCCTTGGAAATCGATTCCGTCTAATATTATCAGAGGATCAGTATTCCCGTTTAGGGTTCCTACCCCTCTAATTACTACACTAGGAGATGACCCCGGTTGTCCTGAAGCAGAAAGGAATTGTACTCCAGAAACATTACCTTCTATAGCAGACAAAGGTGATGTCAATGCACGAAGTTCCAAACTCTCTGATTCCACAACAGCTGCAGAACCAGTAAAACTCTCTTTAGTTGTAGTACCATAAGCCACAACAACAACCTCTTCAAGAGCTTGTGTGTCTTCTTGTAACATAGCATCAATTGTGCTTGACGAGCCTACATTAATTTCTTGGCTAGTGTAGCCCACAAAACTAAAGACAAGGGTTTGTCCTTGGCTAGCTTTGATTGAATAATTACCATCAAAATCTGTTGACGTTCCTGTTCTTGAACCTTTAACAAGTACCGTAGCCCCTGGCAATGGTAACTTATTAGAATCCATAACTTGTCCTGAAATAGTTTTTTCCTGCGCTAGCGATGATGCTATGCAACTAACGAAAAAAACTATCATTAAATAGTAGTTTTTTAATTTCATAAATAAATTGTTTTGAATTAGTCTATGCAGATTGAAAAAAGGTAGACAGTAAAGTTTTTTTTAAGTGACTAATTCAAAAAAATTACACTCTACAATGAAATCAAAGTTTAGGAAATTATGATAATATTTTAGTAAAGCTCTCTACTACTCTACCTTTAACAATTGCTGCTACAAAAAAATGAATTAACTCTTCTTGTAATGGCAAACCCTATAATAGTTTACCTTGCCGACAATAGTTTACTTAAAATTTACCTGAATTTTATGTTTGTTATGAGAACTAAGAAACTCTGATGGTGTATGTGAAGTTTCTTTTTTAAAAGCCTTATTGAAGGTTACTTTATTATTATACCCTACTTCGTAAGCAACATCAATAATATTTAAACTTCCATGAACATCTTCTTGCAATATTTTAATAGCTTCTTTAATTCTAAACTTATTTATAAGTTCAAAAAAATTCATGTTAAAATGTTCATTAATTATTTGCGAAGCATTATGCCTAGTAGTATTTAATTTTTGTGCGAGTATTTCTAGGCTAATATCATTTTCTTTATAAATTTTATCTTCTACAAGAAGTTTTATCAAATTCTCTTTGAGTTCTTGCGATAACGCATTTGTTAAACCTGATCTTTGATATTTTCCTGAAAATAATTTTTCTTTGATTGGAATAAATTCATTTCTAAATATACTAGGTTGCACATAAGCCATGTAAGCAATATAAATAACCATAATTGACATTGCAGCCATTTGTATAAAATAAATAAAACTTGATATAGAACCCAGAGCACCAAAAACTGAAATTCCATAAAACAAATAAGAGGCTACATAAGCCACATGAATTCTATATATATTCCTTTTCCACCTAACTTGTTGCTGAACACTATCAGAACTGTTTGTCTTCTTTTGGTTAAATAGCAATTTTCCAATAAGATATGCGTAAACAACTAATGATATCGTTTTAGAAATAAAAATCACAAAATCGAAATCTTTTTCATTAGTATTAATATTTAGCATCAATTCAATTTTTTCAGTAGAAGACGCTGAATACATTGGAAATAAAAATACCAATAAGATAAGTGTTGGTAAAAAATGTAAAAGATGTAAGACTCTAAATTTATATTGTTGAATAATGCTTAAAAAATAAAAATATAATAAAGGCCCGAATAGTAAGGCAGATACCGCAGACATTCTATAAGTATGTGGAACCTGATACTGATAATTCGTCATGTATAAAACAAACTCAATAATAAACAAGGAATGAATACCAACAAAACCAGCAATAAATAATTTAGAATATTTATTAGCCTTTTTAGTAAAATTTATTGTGATTGTAAAGAAAAAACCAATTAATGCAACATACAAATACAAAAATGCTAACCAATTAAAATTAGAAATGTATTCTTTTTTTAACGCTTTGTATTCATCTGTTGCACTTATACTTTCATAAGCTCCATTATTTAAAATTGAAAAATCTAAAGTATTATTAATATATTTTTTTGTGAAAAAATAAGCATCTTCTGGTTGTTCTAATTCTGCATTGAGTAGTGCTAATTTTTTAATAATCTGAATGGAATCTTTGTGATTTGCATCAAAAGCCTCATGGTAAAGGGTTAATAACTCTAACTGAGTCATGTCATAATTAATACTCTTCTCGTATATTAAACTATCTATTTGAACTTGAAATAAACTCAATCTATTACTACAGGATAAGTTTACTGCTTGTGCATTATACACAAAAAATAAAGGCAGTACTAAAATGATAGCTTTGTATTGATTGATCATTACATTGGTTGAAATAATTAAAAGTTGATAGAGTTATATTTAATACTCTCAACAACTTAACATGAAATTATAAATAACTTTATTTATAATTCTTAAAAATTTCTTAAAAAGGTAAATACCGATAATAACTTACTATGTCTAAGCACATAGAAAGAAAGGGTGAATTTTAATTCTTAGAAATCGTTCATTAAAAAAGGGTTACTAAAATTTAGCAACCCTATATATTATTTTTTAAAATAGATTTATTCTTACCCTCTTACTTTCTGCTCCCATTTCCATGCAGAAAGCATAGCATCGTCAAGTGTTAATTCGGTTTTCCAGCCTAATTCATCTTTAGCTTTGTTAGTATCTGCATACGCAGAAACAACATCACCTTCTCGTCTACCAACAATTTTATAGTTTAATTTTTCACCTGAAACACGTTCAAAAGATTGAACAACCTCTAAAACAGAACTACCCTTTCCTGTTCCAAGATTAAAGGTTTCATAATTAGCTTTGTTTTTATTTTCTAAAAGTCGCTTAAGAGCAATAACATGAGCTTTGGCCAAATCTACTACATGTATGTAATCTCGAACACATGTACCGTCTGATGTTGGATAATCGTCTCCAAAAACTGATAATTGCTCACGTAAACCTATAGCCGTCTGAGTAATGAAAGGCACTAAATTTTGTGGCACTCCAATTGGTAATTCACCAATATTTACAGACTCATGCGCTCCAATAGGATTAAAATATCTTAATGCAATTGCCTTTAAGTTTTCAGAAACTTTACAAGTATCTACAATAATTTCTTCACCTATTTGTTTTGTATTTCCATAAGGAGATTCTGCCTTTTTTACTGGTGCATTTTCAGTAATTGGTAGTTCATCTGCTTGACCATATACCGTACAAGAGGAACTAAAAATAAAATTAGCTTCTGGTAGTTTTTTTAATTCTTTCAAAACATAAACCAGTGTGTTTATATTATTTTCATAATATAATAAAGGTTCATTTACGCTTTCGCCTACCGCCTTACTTGCCGCAAAATGAATAACACCTTTTACATCATTATGTTTAGCAAAAAAAGTTTCTACGCCAGCTTTATCTTTTAAGTCTAACTTTTCAAATAATGGCGTTTTTCCTGTTATGGCAGTGATACCATCTAATACTTTTATTGAGGAATTTGATAAATCATCAATAATTACAACTTCATAACCTTCATTTTGTAATTCTACAACCGTATGCGATCCTATAAATCCTAATCCGCCAGTTACTAATATTTTATCCATTTATAAATTTTATAATTGTTGATGTAATAAATTCAATTTGTTCGTCATCTAACTCTGTATGCATTGGCAACGAAATAACTTCTTTTACCAGTTGATTTGTTACTGGAAAATCGGCTTCATTATACCTACTATCTGCATAAGCTTTTTGGTTATGAAGCGGTATGGGATAATATACGCCACATGGAATACCTTGTTCATTTAAATGCTTTACTAATGCATCTCTATTAACATCTTTCAATTTTAGAGTATATTGATGGAATACATGACAATCACAAGTATCACAAATGCCATCACAACCATTAACTGTTTTTGGTGTAATTACATTTTCAATACCCTTAAAAGCTAAATTATATTTTCTTGCTGCGTTTCGTCTTGACTTATTATAAGTATCTAAATGTGGTAATTTGGCGTCTAAAACTGCTGCTTGTATACTATCTAACCTGGAATTGACACCTACAACGTCATGATGGTAACGCTCATACATCCCGTGGTTTACAATACCTCTTATCGTATGGGCTAAATTGTCGTCGTTTGTAAAAATAGCTCCACCATCACCATAACAGCCTAAATTTTTTGATGGAAAAAAAGATGTAGCACCAACATGACCGATAGTACCAGCTTTAACTTTTTTACCATTTTTATAAGTATAATTTGCACCTATAGCTTGCGCATTGTCTTCTATAACAAATAAATTATGTGCTTTAGCTATATCCATAATAGCTTCCATATTAGCACATTGCCCAAACAAATGTACAGGTACTATAGCTTTAGTTTTAGGCGTTATAGCTTTTTTAATAGCTTCAATATTGATGTTAAAATCATCTTTATTAACATCTACTAAAACTGGCGTTAATTGCAATAAAGCAATAACCTCAACTGTTGCCGCAAAAGTAAAATCGGCAGTAATAACCTCATCACCAGGTTTTAAACCTAAACCCATCATTGCTATTTGAAGCGCATCAGTACCGTTAGCACACGGAATAACGTGCTTTACATCTAAATAGGTTTCTAAGTTTTTTTGAAATTGATGAACCTTTGGTCCATTTATAAAGGCTGTAGTTTCAATTACTTCTTGTATAGAAGGGTTAACAACATCTTTAATGTCGTTATATTGACCTTTAAGGTCAACCATTTGTATTTTTTTCATCTAAAACAAATTAAAGCCTTTACTTAAAACGACTTATTTTAATGAATACCTAATGCAGGTTTGTAGTGTGTAAAATTACAAAATTCATACCTGACAACCAATGAATTTGTTTTAAAGAAATGTATTTTAGCAGCAAAGAAAAGAAAGGGTATTGAGTTTTATTTACAACATAGGAATATATTTAACTCGTTTTACGTTAAAGTGTTTGGCTCCATTTAATATTAAAATAAAAAAAGGTGTTGATGGAAGATCTAATACTTTTAAAAATCTTGAAAGCAGATTAAATAAAAATGATAAAACACTTTGGTTTCATTGTGCCTCCCTAGGGGAATATGAGCAAGGACTCCCCGTTTTTGAAGTACTCAAAAAATACTATAAGAATCATAAAATTGTACTTAGTTTTTTCTCGCCATCAGGTTACGAGATTCGCAAGAATTCACCAATTGCTGATGTTGTTGTATATCTTCCAATTGATACGAGAAAAAACGCAAAACGATTTCTAGATATTGTAAATCCTGAATTAACTATTTTTGTAAAATATGATATCTGGCCAAATTTTTTAAATGAATTAAGAATAAGAAAACGTCGTGCGATATTAATTTCAGCTGCGTTTAGAAGTAATCAACCTTATTTCAAATTCTACGGAAAAACGTTAAAAGAAGCTTTATTTGCTTTCGAACATATTTTCACACAAAACGAAGCCTCAAAAAACTTACTTTTATCTATAGAATATCATGACGTTACAGTTTCTGGAGATACCCGTTTTGATCGTGTTTCTAACCAGCTAAATATGGATAATACTATAAAATTTATAGATACTTTTAAAAATAATCAATTGTGTATTGTTGCTGGCAGCACATGGCCAGAAGATGAAGAGCTAATAGTTAACTATATAAATAATGAAGCTACTAAAAATGTTAAATTTATTATTGCACCACATAATATCAATTCTTCTCAGATAAATACTATTAAAGAAAAATTAAATACGAAAACTGTTTTGTTTTCTGAAAAGGACCATAATGAATTAATAAAACCTCAAGTCTTTATAATCGATACTATAGGTATACTCACCAAAATATACCATTATGCAGATATTGCTTATGTAGGTGGAGCTATGAGCACTACTGGGTTGCACAATATTTTAGAACCTGCTGTTTTTGGGGTTCCTATTATAATTGGAAAAAATTACAATAAATTTCCTGAAGCCAAATTAATGATTGGCAATGGCGGTGTATTATCAGTTAAGAATCAAGAAGAATTTGATATGAGATTAACTGAATTAATAAAAAATGAAAAGAAAAGACAGGAATTAGGTAAACATAATTCTTACTTCATTGATAAAAATAAGGGTGCCGTCATCCAAATACTAGATTATTTACGTATATAAACTGATTTCGTTAATATTTGTTAAAAAACATAAATAATTTTCTTAAATTTCAACAAAAGCTATTAAATTCGTAATCAATAAATTAAATTAATAAACACTAAAACAAAAACCGATGAAAAAATTATTTTTAAGTACCGCTTTATTGCTAGTATTAGGATTATCTTTTACTTCTTGTAGAGATGAAAAAAAAGCAGAATCTGTAGAAGAGGCAATTGAAAATGCTGGCGATGCAGTTGAAGAAGCAGCTGATAACGCTGTTGAAGCAACAGAAGATGCGATTGAGGATGCTGGAGACGCTATTGAAGATGCTGCTGATGCTGCTGGTGAAGCTGTAGACAATACAGTTGATGCTGCAGGAGAAGCTATTGACGATGCTACCAAAACTGCAGGAGACGCAGTGAATAAAGTTACTGATGCAGTTAAAGAAGAAGCTAACAAGCTTAAAACTGATCACTAACAATATTTGTTCAAGTTTTCAAAAACCACCTTTTAGGTGGTTTTTTTGTATCCATAACTTAAAAATTAATACTATTAAATTTATTCTGCTATTTTTGAATAGATAAAGAACATATTTCACACCTAATTAATGAATAGTAGATGCAACTAATTCTCAAAATAGTTATTTATTTATTTCTATTTTTTTTATCAATACAAAACACGTTTTCTCAAGACAAACCTATTATCGCACAGTTTAATCAAGACGGTGCCCTTTATAAAAGCTCAGAGGATTTCTCTAAGCCTTTAGCACAGTTTAAAGAGGATGAAGATTGTATAGTGATTAATTACTCAGGCAACTATATTTATAAAATAAAATATAAAGAATGGGAAGGTTTTGTAAGAGATGAATACTTAATTATTAATGAACAAATGATGGATTTGTTTTTTGCTCATGAAGAAAAGCAAAGAAATAATGCGATTCGAAAAAGAGAGCTTAGACAAAAAAAAATACAACAAATAGTCAACTCTAATCTGGATTCTATTAAAAAAATTAAAGCGCAAGAAAAGAAACAACTAGAAGCCATTCAAAAAGCAAAACTTGAACAACAACGTATAAACGAAAGTGGAAGGCTAGACTCTATTGCAAAAGTTAAAGAAGAACAAAAAAATAGAAAAATTGAAGCACTTAAGATTGCTAAAGAATATCAAAAGCTCTTAAATCAACAAAGAAAACAAGATTCAATTACTAAAGCAAGAGAGAAAAAAAAGCTAGAAGATATGGTTCTAGAAAATACAAGAATCAAGCAAGAACAAATAAAACAAAAAAGAAGAGAAGATTCAATCGCCAAAATTGAAAATCTTCAAAAGATAAGAGCGCAAAATATCGAATACGAGCGATTGCAAAAATTAAAAGCTCTACAGAAAACTAAAGATTCTATTCTAAAAATTGAAGAAACTCAAAAAAAACAAATGCTAGAAATCGAAGCTGCTAAAATTGAGGAAGAAAAACTAGTTAAACAAAAAAAATTAGATTCAATCGCAAAAGCTGAAAATCTTCAAAAAATAAGAGCGCAAAATATTGAATTCGAGCGATTACAAAAATTAAAAGCTCTACAGAAAACTAAAGACTCTATTAAAAGAATTAGAGAAGCTGAAACAAAACAAATGCTAGCAATTGAAGCTGCTAAAATTGAGGAAGAAAAGCTGACTGAACAAAAAAAATTAGATTCAATCGCAAAAGCTGAAAATCTTCAAAAGATAAGAGCACAAAATATTGAATACGAGCGATTACAAAAATTAAAAGCTCTACAAAAAACTAAAGACTCTATTCAAAGAATTAGAGAAGCTGAAACAAAACAAATGCTAGCAATCGAAGCTGCAAAAATTGAAGCAGAAAAACTAGTTAAACAAAAAAAATTAGATTCAATCGCAAAAGCTGAAAACCTTCAAAAGATAAAAGACTCCATAAATAAGGTTAAAGAAGAAGAAAAAAGGCAAATCGAGCTCCTAAGATACACAAGAAGAAAACAAGATCAATTATTAGCTGAACAAAAAAAGCAGGATTCTATTACTAACATCAGAGAAAAAGATCCTAAAGTAATAGAAGAAATTAAAGCTCGCAATACTTGCAATTATCTAATAAATGAATATGATGATTATTACAAACAACATATTATAATAACAGATAAGTATATAATTAACGAGAATTTAAATATTGAATTAATTAGAGAAGGCAGTACTTCAAAAATTCATATAAACACGAGAGAGGATTTAGGTTGCGCTAGTTATGTTCCAAATACCAGATCGAGTGTTACCATTACTCTTGATAACGGTCAAGTTATTAAATTGTATCATTCTGGAAGTTTAGATTGTAATGATTTTAGTTTAAAAGCCATTCTATCTGAATCTAAAATAACCCAGTTAAAGAGTTCTCCTATAAAATCTTTAACTTTTAGAGGCACGAAAGCATCTTTAATCATTTCTGATATTGATTACAAAGACTTTTTTATTGACAAACTGAAATGTATTGAATAGTTCTAAGATTAGCTAAATTTTTATAATTACAGAATATCTATAATCATGAGTATGGTTTTTGTTTCCTGTTGTTAATTAATGCCTCACATACTTATCAAAAACATTTATAACTGGCATTACATTTCCTTTTTCATCAAAGAACGTTCTTGATTCAAAACCTCTTTTTGGCGCTGCTGGTTCCCACCAAAATACACCTCTTCCCCTTCCATTAGGAATATTTAAAATTATATTATTAACTTCTTCTAAAAATTCTTTTTGTCCTTCTGGTGTTTCAGGAAATGGTGCTATTTTATTTTTATATTCTTGCGGTCTAAAGTTATATGCTGCCTCAACAACAATAATATCTTTATTGTATTCTTTTGATGCAAAATTTAAACATTCGCGCAAATCTAATAAACTACCATGCCACCAAGGATAATATGATTGACCAATAACATCATAGTCTATATTATAGTTTTTAATCTTATCGAAAAAGTATTTTGTAAAATCTTTATCACCACCCTTATCTATATGGATCATAATTTCTGGGCATGGGTTATTTCCACAACTTGCTTTAACACCATTAATTCCAGCTTTTAATAATACAGCAAAATTATCCCAATTATCTGGTAGTTTTGCAATAGGCCACATCATACCATTACTAATTTCATTTCCTACTTGTACCATATCTGGAAATACATCAGCTTTCCGAAATTCCATCATAGTTGAGCGCGTATATTCAAATACAATTTGCTTTAATTCAATAAGTGATTTACCTTGCCATGCTTTTGGGATAAATTGTTTACCTGGATCTGCCCATACATCTGAATAATGATAATCCAGTAAAAATTTAAAGCCTTGTTGCTTTGCTTCTTTTGCTAGAGCAATGGTATATTCTAGGTTATTGGGGAGTTTATATTTTTCGTCTAATTCGGGACTATGAAATAACCTTAAACGTATCCATTTATACCCATGATTTTTGAATATTTCAATACAGGATTTGGGCTTACCATTTTCTTTAAAAACAAAACCATTATCTTCTGCTTCTTTAACAAAAGATAAATCAGCTCCAATAATATATTCTTGAGCAAATGACACATTAAATATCAAGAGTATAAACGAAACTCGAATTAATTTTTTCATCATTGTATTATTATTGGTTATTTTAATAATTCATCAAAATTTTAGCATTATTTAGAAAGTCCTTTATCTTTCAAATATTTAAGTAGTTTTTTCGGATAGTCTGTTTGAATAATACTTGGTTTTAAAGCAATTAGACTATCTATTAGAGTATTATTCCCTTTAACAAAAGACTGGTCTATATCCCACAGGCTATTAATAAAAACCTGTACTCCATTTTCTAGTGCCCAATCCATTCCTTCTGAAGTATAACTAGTATTATCAAAATGTTGTAATGTTGAATGATAACTTTTTAAATTCGTTTCCATCTCCGCCTGATTTCTAGATAATGGCAAAACAGCATACAAAGAATCCATTTTAATCATTTCGCCCATAAGCTTTTTATCCCAAATAAATGAAAAAACTCGATGCTGCATCTGATTTTTTTTGAGCAATTCATATAGCATCAACGGAATTACATCTTTCAAATCTAAATTAAGAATAAGACGATTTTTTGATAATATTAATATATCTTCAAGTTTAGGTATTTTATGACTAGTTATAGAATCATTAATCTTTAAATTAAACGCTAATAATTCTCTATAAGTATAATCACTAACTTTTCCTTTACCTGTAGTTGTTCTGTCGATAGTTTCATCATGCATCAAAACAAGAACACTATCTTTTGTTGTTCTAATATCAATTTCCACAATATTTATACTAGCTTCAATAGCATCTTTAATTGATTTAGTAGAATTCTCTGGTGCATATAAATGAAATCCTCTGTGAGCGCATACTAAAATATTGTTTTGTGATTGTTTTTTTATGCTTTCAATAACTCTATTAGAGTATTGAGTATTGCTTTTAACAATTTCTTCTTTTACGCTTTTCTTACAAGAATTTATTGAAAGAGTAAGTAATAGTAAAATATGTAATTTTAAAAAAAATGATTGCTTCTTATCTAATATAAAGAATAGAAAACTAGTTTTGAACATACAACGTATTTTTCACAAAATTTGCAGAAACCTGAATACTATCTATATTTTCATCAGTTTTAATCAAAATACTAGCAATTCCTGCTTCACAATCTACTGGGTTTTTTCCTATTAGCTCTCCACTTCCCTCAAAATTAAATAGAATTTGATCAGTAAAATTAGGTACTACAGTTCCATTTTTATCAACAACAGAAGCATATAAGAATACCACATCATTACTACCTGATTCATACGAGTAACCGCTTAAATCTTTAGTTAAAACAATTTCATAAGGCTCTCCAGGTGTTTTCCTCGCATCTGTTACCACATGCTTATCATCGATATAAGCCTTTGCAACTAAAGTTCCAGATATAAACTCTGGAATATGAAAAGTGAAAGGAGGATGCCTTAAGTTATTTGAAATACGGTTATTATCTGGTTTTTTTCTTTCAATACTTTTGCCATTAAGTAATAGTTCCACCTCATCACAATTACTATAAATACTAATACTTAATGGACTTCCTTTGTCCCAGTTATTGGCAATATGCACCATTGGCTCACCAAAAGCGTGATCAGGATCTCTTTGGCTTTTATAAAAGTAATATGCCGGTTTGGGCAGTCTAAAGATATCCATAATACCTGATGCTTCCAAGTCGTCAGCGTATCCTCTGTTATAATCATACATTACCCAATAGCCATCAGCAAATGCTGCTGTATTTAAATTATCATTATGTGCCTCCTGCACATTAGTCGCTTGTTGAAGCAAACGTTTTTCTCCGGCATTTCGTAACTGCCTACTTGATCTGTCTTCTTGTAATAAATTTTGCCAGCTATTTTGATTAAGACCTGCGTTCATAGCATAATACTCCCAATCGCCATATTCTGAAACATTGTAAGGCTTTTTTATAGTAGAATCATAATGTTTTATGCGGTGTTGACGTGCCTGTAGATAAATATCATAACCATAAGACTGCCAACCTGCAGTAAAACATTGATTTCCAGGGTATTCTTCGTGTGCTATTGCGGTTAAAGAATCTACAAAAGCTTCAGGCATACTAGATTCATTTAAAGATACTTCCCATGCTAAAACAGATGCATGGTTTCTATCTCTCCTTATCAAATCTTTAGCTGTTTGAAAAATATGCTTCTGAAAATTTTTGTCTTCACTAAAATATTGCCATCCTAAAATAGCATCAATAGTTATTAATCCCAATTCATCACAAGCTCTCATAAATGCAGGGCTTTGCGGATAATGAGAGAGTCTTACATAATCAAAGCCTGCATCTTTTATTTTTTTTGCATCTCTATAATTCGCTTGGTCTGACAAGGCGTAACCAATGTAAGGGTATTCTTGATGACGATTTACACCTCTTAAAAATGTTTTTTCTCCATTAAGATATAGCTCTTGATTAACAAATTTTACTGTTTTTATACCAATTCTTATTTCCTCTTTATCTAGTACAACACCATCAGAAATTATTTCTGTTTTTAAATGATACAAATTTGGTGCTTTAGGAGACCATAAATAAGGAGATATTACTTCTATATTTGTTGAAATTGCTTTATCTGCAAGCTTAGTTAAAGTTGCTTCATTGCTTTCAAAAGAAGCAACAATACTATCTTTATATTTAAGTGTATTTCTAATAATAAATTTTACATTAGCCTCACTATCGTTTTTTATATGTGTTTGAACATTTACAACAGCATTTTCTTTTGACACTTCTGGATATGAAACAAAAACACCTCCGCTGGCACTTTTATCAGTAAGTATTGGATCTGTTATATGAAGTTTATTTTTAGCAATTAACCATACATTTCTATAAATACCTCCATAGGTATTAAAATCTAAAACATTTAATGGTTTAGGTCCTGTTATTGGGTTGTCATTGTTATTTAGTCTTACTGCTATGATATTCTCTTTTTCAAAAAGAGCAACTTCCGTAAAATCAATAACGAAAGGTAAATACCCTCCATGATGCTCAATCAATTTTTCTCCATTAACCCAAACTTCTGCAATATTCATTGCTCCTTCAAACTTCAGAAACAATTTCTTATTTCTCATTTTATCAAGAAGAGTGAATTTTTTTCGATACCAACATATACCTTGCCATTGGTTATTTACAATTTTAGGTTCTAATCTTGGGGTGTGAGGTAATTGTACTTTTTCCCAGTTGCTAACATTAATATCATTGTAATGGAATTTATCCTCATTATCAGTATCAGACAATACTTTAAATAACCAGTCATCATTAAATTTTTGCTTATCTACTATTACATTATTTTCTTGACAATTGAAAAAAATAATGCTAATTAGCAATATAAACTTAAAGCTTCTAATTTGAAATATTAGATTATTCATTTATAGTTAGATACATTTTTAATTAAGAGGTTGATTATATTACTAATATTAAAAAATTAATTAAAAGGGAACTTTCAATTACCCAGTTTCCTTTTTTAATTCAACCAAATACTTTATTTTATTTTTTTATAAATTTCACATTTCTGACGCTACTTCCATCCTTAATAGACAGTACATATATTCCATTTAAAAAGTTAGATGTATCTATATATTCACTATGGAAATTTATATCGCTATAAACAGATTTTCCAAGTAAGTCTTTAATTCTTATATCACTTACCTTATTGCCTATTCCTGAAATACTTAATCTATCTGACACAGGGTTTGGGTAAACTCTTAATTTATTTAGTTCGTTATTTTCAATACTAAGTGTACCTTCAGCTGATAAAGTCATAGCTGGATAATCTCCTGCTAGCCAACCAGCCCAAGCTTCTGCATTGAGCTCTACCTTCAATTCATAGTATTGACCTCCGGCTAAATCTGCACTAGGAGTTGTTGCTGATGGCACATTAACAATAGCAGATGTAGACACATCTGTTCCGCTAGCCCCTACAGGATTAACAAAAGCTTCTGCAATAGTAGCAGCCCAATTTCCATCAGAGTTTTTCAACTCCAAGCCTATGTAAATTATATCATTAGCATTAGTTGTTGTATAGTCTATATTGACAGTAAAATTACTATTAACTTCAACTGGGTTACTACTTAATGATGTTACTGTTATTGCCTGAGCAAATGCTCCAGTAAATGTTAAAATACTTAATGTTAATACTAGTAATGTTTTCTTCATAATTTAAGTTTTAAAATGTTAGTAATTATTTAGTTTGCCTTTGCCTACAACTATCTATATGATTATTCTATTTATAGTCTGTGCTAATTGATATACTCTTTAATTTTTTGTACCCATACCTGATATCCCTTATCATTTAGGTGCACCCCATCTGTAGACAAATTCATATCCATTAAATCATTTTCAGCAGAAAACTCTTCATGTAATAATATCAATTTGTATGATTGATCTTTTTCTGAGTTAATTAATAAAGAATTAGTTTGCTTAATTTTTAATTTTAAAGAACTTGTTGTGGTTGGTAAAATTGTATTTAAGTAAATTTGAGTTCTTGGGTTTTTAGTACTGATTTTGTTGACAATACTAATAATATTATCATATATCTTTTGAGCACTCATATCATCTCTAAACATATCGTTTATTCCTATCATGATAAAAATTTGCGATGGCTTATAATAAATCAATTCTTCTAATCTGGCAAATACACCTTCAGTGGTATCACCAGCTATTCCTCTGTTTTTTGCTTTTGAATTATTTACTTTTAGCCCCCAGTCTTCACCTTGCTCAGTAATGCTATTTCCAAGAAACACGATATCATTAGTTTGCAAAGGGTTTTGTTTAAATTCTAGAATTCGTTTTGGATAATGATTTTTTGCCCATTCTGAATGTGTGGAAATCATGATATCACTTGAAGGGTATATTCCACTTGGAAATGTATCATTATTCGTTACCTCCGCTTCAGTTTTCCCCGCTTCCATAATATCATTTTGACTACAAGCCTGAAATGATATAAAAATAGTCATCAACAAAAATTCTCTAAACAATTGATTCATCTATAATATTTTAATTATTAAATATGATTTAAAAAAGGGAGTCCTTTAGAGTAATAACTCCCTTTAGCTAAAATCAATTTATTTACTATTTTACTATTCTAAGGTTATGGTTTTATCATTACCATTAATAGTTAGTGTATACAACCCTGTTGTTCCATTAAACAAAAAGTTGTTGTCTGCAGCATCTTGTTCAGAAAAATTAGTATCTATGGCATAACCTTCTCCTGCATAATATGCATAGTTATTATTGGTATCCCATGTACCAAAAGTTTCGAAAAATCGAAATATCCCACCATTACTTAAAGCTATTTCAGCTGTCCAAATATTTTCTGAAACTTGTAAAAACTCTACAGTATCATCATTAAAGCCCCAACCTCCAGGTACAGCATCTCCTACTGCCCATATTGACGGTAATGCTTCAAACTCTTCTAATATTATTTTTTTAGAATTAGCATTAATAGTTAAAGTATAAGCTCCTGGTACTCCTATGAATCTAAAATTTTCGTCACTACTTCCATCATTTTCAAAATTAGGATCTATATCAAATCCTTCAGCTGCATAATAGCCATAATTATTATTGGTATCCCATGTACCATAAGTTTCGAAAAAACGGAATATACCAGAGTTTAATTCAAGGTTAGCCGTCCAAATACCGCTAAAAGTCTGAGTGAATTCTACGGTATCGTCATTAAATCCCCAACCTCCAGGAACAGCATCTCCTACTGTCCAAAGTGAAGGAAATGGGCCTGTTCCCAGCAGCGTGATTGTTTTATCATTATCATTAATTTCTAAAACATACTCTCCAGTAGTTCCTGTGAATCTAAAGTTTTGATCGCCATCACCTGCATTTACTAAATTATCATCAATCGTATAGCCCTGATCAGCAAAATAATTGTAATTCAAGCCACTGTTCCAGTCATCTTTTACTGTAAAAAATCTAAATGTACCTGGCGATAGATTTACGGTAGCCTTTCTAACTCCAAAAATTGGCGATTCAATTAAAGAGGCTTCATCAAAATTCCAACCTCCAGGAAAAGCGTCACCCAAGGCATAATATGGGTCTGATATAACTGGTGTTAAAACTATAGTTTTATCTTGGTTATTTATTTCTAAATTATAAAGCCCAGGAGTTCCTTCAAAAACAAAATTATCATCGCCATCAGCTACACCTTTCAGTTTTGAATCAATTACATAACCTCTATTGATAAAATATTGATAACCTAAACCAGATGCCCAATCACCATCTGTTTGAAAAAACCTGAAATTATTTTCTGCTAAATTAACTTCAATAACGTTTGAAGTTCCGTTGCATGAAATTTCGATAGCATTATCCCAATTCCATAATGCGTCTGGCACTCCGCTTCCTAATGCCCAAATACTTGAGCAGGTTGTATCTGGTACATAGTCATCATTAAAAAAATTCATTCCTAAAGTAGGATTACCATCATTGTCGAATAATGTAGCATTATCCCAATGCGAACCAGCATCTGCCCAAAGTGTGCCACAACCTGTAGATACCCAAGCCGGTTCCCAATATACTATACCAAAGCCATTGCCTTCCTTTACTTCTCTTTTTAAATCTAATAGAAATTCTAGCTGCCCTTTTTGCGTAACTGGATAAACAGATTTGCGCGGTATGTTATTAGCAGCATCAGCATTTTCTTCTGTAAAAGGATATGCTGTTTCAACAATCATTACCTTCTTGTTATGAGTTGAACCTAATGCTGAAACGGCCTCAGATATATCATTTAATGGAAAATCTCTTTTAGGATAATGTGATACACCAATCCATTCAAAATTTGTAATTCCATTTTTTCTAGCTTCTTCAAACCACCAAATAGCGTCAGGAAAGCCTGCTATATGCAACATTACTTGAACACGCGCATCATATTTCTTTGAAATATCTCTAGCTGCTTGAATGCCTTTATTAATGAGGAAAGCATTTCGCTCCCAATCAATGTCAAAATACCCACTTTCCTTATTTAAAATGTTACCATTTATTTCATTTCCAATTTGAACAATTTCCGGTAATAATTCTTTTTGAGCTAAATCATCTAAGGTTTCGTAGGTATAAGTATATAATCGTTCACCTAAAGCATTAGTATCGTCAATAACATCCAACCATGATTTTGGTATAACTTGATCTCCAGGATCTGCCCAAGTATCAGAATAGTGAAAGTCTAGTAAAACATCCATACCTTGGGCTTTCGAATTGCTTATCGTTTTTTCCACATCTTCTATATTGGAGTATGCAGTCCAATCTGAAGGGTCGTTCCAAAGACGGACTCTCACTAAATTATTACCTGCATCACTAAATATTTTATAAGGGCTTGCTTCGTTGCCAGTAAAATCTTTATAAGATGCACCACAGTCTAACATTTCATTTATGTAAGAAAGGTCTGATCCATTGTAAAATTTTTGCTCAAAATTGTTGGCTAAGTCTATATCTGGTATATCAGTTTTAATTACTTCATAGGTTTCACAACCAATACTAATTGAAAGAAATATACTTAAAGTTAAATATTTAATAATTGGTTTCATCTGTTTATTTTTTGTTTAGTAGTCTGGATTTTGCTCAATAACTCCATTCCCTTCAAGAATCACATCTGATGGAATTGGAAAAAGAAGATGTTTTGAACTTGCGCTAGTAGCTCCTCGTTCTATAGCTTTTTCGATAAACTTACCATGACGTATTAAGTCTTGTCTTCTATGGCCTTCACAAAAAAGTTCACGTCCTCTTTCATCTAGAATAGCATCTCTGAATTCTTCTTGGGTTAATCCACTCCATTGTGCTACGCCAGCCCTATCTCTAACTTGATTTACATATTGATAAGCATCTGAAGGCCCTCTTTGTTCATTAATTGCTTCAGCTACTGATAGTAGTACATCTGCATATCTATAAATTACCCAATCAATTGAATAATTAGGGCCATTGCCTTGTATACTCGTGTATTTTAATGGAATAGCTCCTCTTAGTCCGTTATCTTTATCTACAAATTCACCACCGCTGTTTGTATATTCTGAAATAATTGTATTTATTCTAAGGTCTCCAATTTCAAACTTCTCATAAAACTCCCATGGCATAGAATAACCATACCATCCACCTCCACGTTCAATAGATGTATCTCCTGCAAGACCTTGAGCATAGCCCCCTGGAAATAAATGTTGCATATACCAATTTGGAACTGCATCATTGCTTACAATAGCATATATAAGTTCACTGTTACCTGAGGTAATAAATATGTCTTCATAACTAGGATTTAAGGTATATGCACCCGAACTGATAATACCATTTCCAACAACTTCAGCATTAACCCAGTCTTTTTTATGCATATAAAGTTTTAATAGTAATGTTCTAGCCAAACCTTTTGAAACCCTACCCCAATTTCCAGTTCCGTTATATTTTTCAGGCAGTTCTTCAGTACTAATAGCATCCAATAAATCTTGTTCGATAACACCAGTATATGTTTCATCTGTCCATCTTGGAATGATGTCTGTATCACTCAAAGTTTCTGGGTCTATTTTTGCATTTACAGGACCAAAGAAATCATAAAGTATATACATTAACCATGCTCGTAGTGTTTTTGCTTCTGCTAAGTATCTGTTCTTTATTATATCATTAACTGAAGATTTTTCAATTTTATCAATAACATCTGTTGCTCTAGCTATATATCTTATTCTTGAATACGCTGAAGCGCCAGTTCCTGAAAAGGTAGCTGGTCCCCAAGTAAAATTTAATATATCAGCATCCCAATCGTTCCAGAGTTCATCAGTAGTAAGCATACTACGCATTACATAAGTTCTATTATTAGCATTATATAAGTTAGCATACCAAATACCAACTCCTGGATCTTCTGCTCCCCAATCAATTGAAAAAGAACTGTATAATGCAACTAAAGCTGCATTAAAGTCTTTCTCTGTTTCAAAGAAATTTTCGGCGGTTAAATCACTAAACACCTTAGATTCTAATTCATCTTCGCAGCTTGAAACAATTATAAAAATTGAAAACAAAGCTGTTAAAATCAATCTGTTTTTAAATTTATTTTTCATATCATTTGTTTTTTAAAATTGAATATCTACTCCAAGAGTTGACGATAAAGCTTGCGGATATGGATTTGTTGTGTCCATTTCCGGATCAAACCCATCATAGTTTGTAAAAAGTGCTACATTTTGTAAATCCACAAAAAACCTCACCTTATTGAAAGGTAATTTAGATCCATCTGCTATTGGTAGATTATATGCAAGGTTAATATTCTTGATTCTTAGAAAACTGGTTTTTTCTAGTAAAAAGTCAGTATTGCCCGCTGGATTATTTCCGCTGTAAGGATTAGATGCGATTCCAGGTAAAAACCCATTAGGATTATCAAAAGACCATATATCCTTTACACTAGTTAGCGTATTTGAAGGTGTAGAGTTTGATAACCTGAAAGAGTCTGGATAAAAACCAAAGCCTCTTGGTACTCCTGCGTTACCATAGGCAAATGCAGTTAGGGTAAAGTTTTTGTATCTAAAGTTAGTACCAAACCCAAAATTAACCCTGGCACCCCAAGTACCGAGTTTTACAACATCTTGCACATCTAAAAGACCATCATCATTTTGATCAACAAACCTAACATTTCCTGGAAATGCCCCAGCCATATAGTTAGGAACCTCTTCTAAAGATTTAATAATACCATCTGTTTCCCAGCCATAAAAATCTCCTAGCTGATCATTCTCTCCTACATATTCTGGAAGAGTAACATTAGGGTTTCGCTCTACCCATTCTGACCTACTAGTTGAAAAGGTGAAATTTGTACTCCACTCAAAATTATCAGTTAAAATATTAGTTGTATTTAAGGCTATATCAATACCTCTAGCTTTAGTAGAACCAACGTTTGTAACCACTCTTCCAACTGCATTATTAGATGGTAGAGGATCAAAATCTATTAAGTCTTTAGCCTTTTTCTCATACAGCTCTAAAGTACCACTTATTCTATCGTTAAAAAATCCAAAATCCAAACCTATATCTATACTACTATTTGTTTCCCACTTAAAATCTGGATTTTCTACTTGAGAAAGTACTACCCCAGGCTGCACGGTATTACCAAATGTAAATTCTCCGCTTATACCATACAACTGAAATGCGTTATTTGCTAAAACAACATTTCCTACTTCACCATAACCTACTCTAAGTTTTAAATTTGACACTTTAGAGTTTTCTAAAAATGGCTCTTCACTAATTCTCCATGCTGCAGATATTCCTGGAAAAACACCCCATTTGTTGTTTTCAGCAAAGTTACTAGCACCATCACGCCTTACAACACCATTAATAATATACTTACCATTTATGGTATAATTAATTCTTGCGAATTGTGAAAATCTTGTAGTTTCAAACCTAAAAGAATTTTGTTTATTACGAAGCAACTGATCTGCTATCCCTACATTATCTGCACCTAAAGCATCTGTAAAAAAACCGACTGCCTGAAGACTAAATCCATCTCCCAATGTTTTATACACCCCCGCTCCTAATACAGCAGAAAGCGAACTATTCTTAAAGGCTTTAGAATATGAAAAGTACGTTTCACCTGTGTAGGCATCATTTCTATTGGTTGCTAATTGAGCAACACCTTCAGGAAGCTGTGCATTTTCAACAATAGAAGGCATAAAAAATCTTCTTGTAGATGTTGTTCTATCCATGCTTCCAACCATTGTAAGAGATAGCTCATCAAATAATGTAATATCAAGTTTTGGAGTTATTGAAAATCTATTTGTTCTTAATTCATCCTCAATCTCTAAAAACGCAAATGGATTTGTTATCAAATTATTGTATGTTCTTGAATAACTACCATCTGGTTCTCTTGGTGTAATATTTGGAGCAAAAGCATAAGCAGCCTGCAGCATATTAAATTTTTCACTTCCCCCAGAGTTTGCTCCAGTTGAGGCATTATTACTATTTATCTGACTTAAATTTGTTTTTATATTTAGATTAAATCGCTCTCCTAGTTTTTGAGTTAAATTAAATCTAGCCGTATATCTCTGAAAATCAGAATTCTTTAAAATAGCATCATTATCATAATAGTTAAATGAAGAGAATATTCTAGTATTCTCACTACCACTATTAATAGAAAGGTTGTGTTCTTGAATAAAACCAGTTCTAATCAAACTATTTACATAATCCGTTCCAGACCCTGCATTAGCAATATCACTTTGAGTAAAAAACGGAGTAAATCCATTAATTGGAGAATTCTGGGGTCCGTAAGGCGCATATTTATTATCAAAAAGATACCTATCAAAAGCCAATCTATTATGCTGCCTCATAAAATTTTCAGAATCCAGAAATTCTAGATAGTCTCTTGGAGTTTGCACACTGGTTGAAACTCTATAATCAACAGTAGTTTTCCCTACTTTTCCTTTTTTAGTTGTTATAAAAATAACACCGTTAGCTGCCGCTGAACCATAAATAGCAGTTGTACTTGCGTCTTTAATAACATCTACAGATTCAATATCTGCTGGATTTATTGTTGATAATGGACTCCTATCTATACCTCCAAAAAAACCCAAATCTGAGGAATCTAATCCTGGCTCTGGAGAATTATTTATTATAGGAACACCATCTACAACATAAAGTGGTTCGCCCCCACCTCTAGGCGATATATCGGCTCTTATATTTGCGCTTACTCTGGCTCCAGGTTGAGCTGTGCTAAGTCCTAAATTTAAACCAGCAACTCTACCTTGTAGCATTTGGTCTACAGAAGTATTGGCAACCTGCTGAATATCTGCAACTTTAATATTGGCAACAGAACCCGTAGTTTCTTTTATACTTGATGTACCATAACCAATTACTACAACCTCATCAAGTTGAGATATGTCTTCTTCTAGAGAAATTGTTATAGTAGTATTACTACTATTTATTAAAACTTCCTGAGATTTAAAACCCAAATAGGAAGCTTGAAGTATATCTCCTATACTAGCATTAATATTAAATTTACCGTCAAAGTCTGATTGTGTTCCATTTGTAGTTCCTTTAACAATAATGTTGACACCCGGAATAGGCTGATTGGTTTTTGAATCATATACATTACCATTAATACCCAAAGTTTGACCATAAAAAACTACAGGTAACAGAAAGATTATAGCAAATAATAGGATTCTTAAGGCAAATATCCTTAACAAATAATCAAATTGATTTTCGTTCATTCTTAAAAAGTTTAGTTATTTAGTTAGTTCACCTAAAAACTGATTTCAGGTTGATTGCTAAATAACAAAACATTACTAAAATAAAAGGGGCTTGAAATCGTTTAATGTAGGGGTAAGTATTCGTTTAAACCTTCTGCTAGTAGACTTTAATTACGAATTCACTTAAATTTTGATAAATAGTCAGATGGATTATTACCAAATCGTTTTTTAAATAATTTACTAAAATATTTCCTATCGGTATATCCAACATGATAACAGGCATCTAAGACTGTAAAACCATGCTCTTCTATAAGTTTTTTAGCGGTTTTTAATCTGAAATCTCTAACAAACTCTACATAGGTCATATTTGTTAAGCTTTTAATCTTTTTATAAACTACAGAATGGCTCATAGCCAACTCACCACAAACAAAATTCACATTTAAATCTTTAGAACTTAAATTCTCATCAAGTATTTTAATAAGCTTTAACATAAAAGTCTCATCAGACTTATTTAGTTTTAATTCACTCATAGGAATTAACTCTTTCTTCCAAAACTTGGCATGGAGCAACTCTCTATTTTTCAGAATACTACTTATCCTGGTTTTAAGTAACAGCTCATTAAATGGCTTAGTTATATATTCATCAGCTCCAACATCAAATCCTTCTATCATGTGAGCAAAAGAGGCACGAGCTGTTAAAAGCAAAATTGGTATATGACTGGTTCTCATATTAGTTTTAAGTTCCTTTGTAAGAGCAATACCATCCATAACTGGCATCATGACATCACTAATAATTAAATCAAGAGGGTTATTATAGGTTAATTCCAAAGCTTCTTCACCGTTCAATGCTTTAATAATTTCGTAATCTTCACTCAAGATTTCTGTAATATACTCAAGAATTTCAATATTGTCATCAACTACTAGCAATGTTGGTTTTTTAAAGTTTAAACTTCCTCTTTTTTCTTTTGGCTGTATTGGTTTTACAACTTCTTCTGCCTGTAATGAATTAAATTTTACTTTATCATTTTCACTTTCAACAATTGAATTAGTATCAAAATGTGCTCTCCCTTTTTTTAAGGTTATTATAAACTCTGTTCCTTCATTTTTACTGCTACTAACAATAATTTCTCCTTCATGCGATTCAACAATATCTTTAGAAATTGATAAACCCAAACCAAAGCCATTTTTTTTGTTTTCATTTTTACTTTGATAAAAACGATTAAAAATTTTATCTAACTGGTTTTTGGCTATACCAATACCTATATCTTTTATTTGTAATTGAATGGATTGTTCCATTTCAAATATTGAAAACTCAATCATCCCATTCTTTTTGGAAAATTTAAAAGCATTAGATAATAAATTATAAAGTACCTTTTCTAATTGGTGCTTATCAAACCATATTTGAACATTTTTAGAGTTAGTTTTGAATACAAAATCTATCTCTTTATCGATTGCCATTCCTTTAAATGACAAGTATATTTCTTCACAAAATTCAATAAGGTTTTCTTTAACCAGATTAAGCTTTACTTTCTCATGTTCAAGCCTCCTATAATCGAGCAACTCATTGACCAAAGACACTAATTTATCTCCATTTTTCTTTATTGTATCAAATGAGTTTTTTAAATCGCTTTTAAACAATTCTCTTTTTTCTAACAACCTATTTATAGAACCTGATATTAACGTAACTGGAGTCCTAATATCATGTGATATATTAGTGAAAAATTGCTGTTTTAGATCATATAATTCTATATCCTTTTCGTGAGTTAGTTTTTCAAGTTTTAAATTACTTTTTAAATTTTCCCAAACAACAGTATATTTCCTAAACAGATAAAGCACGAATAAAAACATCACAATATAACATAGAATTGCCCACCATTTCATCCAAAATGGTTTCAACACCTCAATATTAATTGAAGAATAATCATCTCCCCAAGTACTACCGAATTCTTTACTTTTGACTTTAAATGTATATTTACCAGGAAATAAATTGGTGTAAGTCACTGTTCTATCTGTTCCAATTTGCCTCCATTCTTTATCAAACCCTTCCATTTGAATTGAATATTCGCATCGGTCAGAAAATGGGAATTGTAATGCAGCAAACTCAAAAGTTAGTACGTTTAAATCATGTTCTAGAGTTATGTTTTTAGTAGAGGTAATATTTTTAGTAATAATTTCGCTAGACCCAATCTTCATTTCTTCATTAAACAGCTTAAAATTTGTTATTTTAACTTCTGGCTGATTATCCTTATTTGATATTTCACTTGGATTGAAACGTAATACACCATCAGATCTTCCAAAATATAGTAAACTATCTGCATCTTTAAAAACAGAATTAATACGATATGAACCCGCAAGACTTGGGAAATTTATAAAGTTTTCACTTTCATAATCATATTTATATACACCTTTTTCCGTGCTAAACCATATATGGCCTTTATCGTCTTCTACAATAGCGACTTCCGACTGGTTATTAATTACCGCATTATCTACGATGTTTTTAAACAACCCACTATCTAAATTAAAACAATTAATTTTCCCTTCAGAATCTCCAATCCAAACATTATTTTTTGAATCCTTCAAAAGACTTAAAATATTATTACTATTTAATGTATTATCTGATTTACTAATATTTTTTAACTGTTTTGCTTTTTTTGTTTTAGTGTTAAAAAGGTTTAAGCCTCCTCCATAAGTTCCTAACCAGAGCGTATCACCAGTTTTTATCATAGATACAATATTATCACTACTTATTGAAGTGCTATCATTTATGTTTTCTCTAAATGCAGTAAACTCGTTTTTAGCTCTATCAAAATAGTTTAGCCCTCCTCCCCATGAAGCAATCCATAAATCATTATTATCTTCAACTATGCTTCTTACATCATTAAAACTTATAGACTTGCTGTTCTTTGGATTGTGCCTGTAAACCCTGAATGTTTCTGTTTTTGGATTAAATTTAATTATACCATTAGCATATGTACCTAACCATAATAATTCTTTTTTATCTTGATAAATACATTGAATATAATCTGCACCAATATCTCTATTATAATTTTTATTGAATCGCTTAATATCATTTTTTTCTGTATCAAAAACTGTCAAACCCAATCCATCTGAACCCAAATATAATTTATTCTTATTCTTAAGAATTGATAATACTGGTGTAGGGTTAAGCCCTTCAATATCATTTGATATTAATTCAAAATTATTCCTTTGATCTAATATATTCACACCATTCCATGCTGTACCAATCCATATATTATCTTCTTCATCCCCCATAATGGCATAAACCGCATTACTTGATAATGATGAATATACGCCTGGTGTATATTTATAAGTTATTATATTAGGAGTATTACTATCAATATCTTCAACTTTTATTACACCATTTCCATCTGTTCCAACCCATAAATTATTTTGTTTATCTGTATACAGAGAGCGAACAATTTTTATTTCCTTATTTAAACTTAATGAGCCACTAAAAAAGTTTGAAAGTTTTTCTGTTTTTAAATTAAATTTCAATAAGCCATTACCACTGGTTCCGATGAGCAATGTCTCTTCATTCAGTTTGGAAATAGTATGTATAAAATCTTCAAAAATCCTATCATCAGATTCAATCTCTTTAAATGTTTTGTTTGAAATTGAAAATTTATTCAATCCTGCTCCAAAGGTTCCAATCCATAAATTTCCATCATTACTTTCGAATATACTAGTAACACTATTTTGACTTAAGGAATGACTACTTAACTGTTGATGATAGGGAATAAAAACATTTGATTCTTCTGCAAACAAGCATAATCCTTTTTCTGAACCTATCCATAAATTTTCATTTGAATCCTCAAAAAGTTTATAAAGCTGATTTGATGGAAGTGACGTTAAATCATTTGATTTTTTTTTATAAACAATAAAATCATCACTCAAATAATCATATAAGTTTAGCCCTCCACCAAGTGTTGCAACCCAAATTCTTCCCTTCTTATCGAGTAACACATCACTAATATTATTTGATTTTAAAGAACTGTTATTACTGTTATAAGTTTTAAATTCTTTCCCATCATACCTATTTAACCCATTCCCTGTTCCAATCCATACAAACCCATTTTTTTCTTTAATTATCCCTGTAATTCTATTACTAGAAAGCCCATTGGACTGGTCTATTCTTTTAAATATAGCTTGAGTTTGACAGTTTACTATTTGTATACAAAAAATTGTTAAAAGAAAAATACTTCGTTTAATATCAAATATTTTATTGATTGTATACATTACTCGTAAAAAATTAAAAAAGGAAAATTACCATTAAAATAATAAAAACTAGTAATATATATTGAACTGATATTTCAACAGGGGTAATATTTAATTTTAATTAGGGGTGAATTGTACCTGCTAAAATAAAAAAGGCTTCAACTTTCAAATCATTCATCTCATTCCGATCTTAATGATTAATAAAAATTATAAATCAATTCGTGACATCAAATTTGTAGACGAGGAAGTTAATGATTGCTTGCTTATTAAAAAAAATCTTAAATGAGCCTGCAAATATTATTTAGTGAGAAACTATATTAAATATTCACAAATTAAATTATGGAAAACAAAATAGTAAAATGTTGTACCTATGTTGTACCTGAATAAAAAAAGCCTTTACAAGAAATCCTGCAAAGGCTTAGTACTGAAGACGGGACTTGAACCCGTACGTCCTAATGGACATTGGATTTTAAGTCCAACGTGTCTACCAATTCCACCACTTCAGCTCACTTTGGCTACGCTCAGTAACCAAAATTGGTATATTTTAAGAAAGTTTCAGAGCGAAAGACGGGATTTGAACCCGCGACCCCCACCTTGGCAAGGTGATGCTCTACCCCTGAGCTACTTTCGCAGTCTTTTAATGAACATACAATATCGCTATTGCGGATGCAAATTTAAAATATTTCTACTAAAACCAAAGCCTTTTAATGAAATAAATAAAAATAATTTTAGGCTTGTTTTTTCTTGACTAGCATTCGCTTAATTTCATTCAATTTCATAAGCGCTTCAACGGGCGTAAGTGTATCAATATCAATGTGTAAAATCTCTTCTTTAATATTTTCGAGTAGCGGATCGTCAAGATTAAAAAAGCTCAATTGCATATCATCTTTAATCAATTTTACCTTATCTGTAAGTTCTTCGCTTGAATGCGATTGCTCTAATTTCTTCAAAATGGTGTTTGCGCGATGTAATACTTGTTGTGGCATTCCTGCCATTTTAGCTACATGAATACCAAAACTATGCGCACTTCCGCCTTCAACCAGTTTTCTTAAAAACAATACATTGTCTTTTAATTCTTTTACAGAGACATTGAAATTTTTTATGCGTCCAAACGTTTCGCTCATTTCATTTAATTCATGATAATGCGTAGCGAAAAGTGTTTTAGGTTTGGCAGGATGTTCATGTAAGTATTCGCTAATGGCCCAAGCAATGGAGATTCCATCATATGTACTTGTACCACGTCCAATTTCATCAAGTAACACCAAACTTCTATTTGAAATATTATTTAGAATAGAGGCTGTTTCATTCATTTCAACCATAAAGGTAGATTCTCCCATAGAGATATTATCGCTGGCACCTACTCTTGTAAAAATTTTATCTACCAATCCAATTCGTGCTGATTCTGCTGGTACAAAACTCCCAATTTGCGCCAATAGCACAATTAATGCTGTTTGACGTAAAATAGCAGATTTACCAGACATATTCGGCCCTGTAATCATAATAATTTGCTGCGTCGTTCTGTCTAAAAACACATTATTTGCAATATAAGCTTCACCAATTGGTAATTGCTTTTCTATTACAGGATGGCGCCCATCATTTATATCTAAATCAAACGAATCATCAATTATTGGATATACATAATTATTATCTTTTGCTAATTGCGAAAACCCACATAAACAATCTAATTGACCAATTAAATACGCATTTTGCTGTACCGGTTTTATATATTGATTAAGCCACATGACCAATTCAGAAAACAACTGAATTTCTATGGCTTGAATTCTGTCTTCAGCACCTAAAATTTTAGTTTCATACTCTTTAAGTTCTTCAGTAATATAACGTTCTGCGCTTACCAAGGTTTGTTTACGTATCCATTCTTCAGGAACTTTATCTTTATGTGTGTTGCGCACTTCTATGTAATAGCCAAAAACGTTATTTGATGCTATTTTAAGCGATGTAATGCCTGTGCGTTCGCTTTCGCCTTCAAGCATCTTATCTAAGTAATCTTTACCAGATTTTGACAAGTCTCGCAATTCATCCAATTCCGAAGAAAACCCAGCTGCAATACTATTCCCTTTCAATACATTTACTGGCGCATCTTCGTTTAAAGTTTGCTTTATTTTTTCACGAAGTACGTCACAACTTTGAAGTGTATCGCCAATAATTTTAAGCGATTCATTATCACAATTGGAAGCTAGTGCTTTTATAGGCACAATAGCTTCTAAAGAGTTTTTAAGCTGAATGACCTCACGCGGACTTACCTTTCCAGTCGCCGTTTTTGAAATTAAACGCTCTAAATCGCCAATATGCTTGATATGATTTTGAATTTTCTGAAGAATCGTATTTTCTTTTGTTAAAAAATCAACCACTTCATGACGTTGTTTAATCTTCTCTACATTTTTTAAAGGTAATGCCAACCAACGCTTAAGTAACCTCCCGCCCATTGGCGAAATGGTTTTATCAATAACATTTAAAAGTGTAATTGCATTATTATTTGTGGAGTTGTAAAGTTCTAAATTTCTAATCGTGAATTTATCCATCCACACATAATCGTCTTCTGCAATTCTAGAAATAGATGTGATATGTTGAAGCTTATGATGCTGTGTTTCGCCTAAATAATGTAAGATCGAACCCGATGCGATAATGCCTTCATATAAATCTTCAATACCAAAACCTTTTAAGGTCTTCGTATCAAAATGTTTAATAAGTGTTTCGTATGCATAATCCGCTTGATACACCCAATCTTCCATGTAGAAAGTATGAAAATCATCGCCAAAAGTCTCTTTAAAAGTGGTGCGTTTTTGTTTGGAAACTAGTACCTCACTTGGACTAAAATTTTGAAGCAACTTATCAATATATTCCGCATTGCCTTGTGAGGTTAAAAACTCACCCGTAGAAATATCTAAAAAAGAAATACCTATATATTTTTTATCAAAATACACCGAACATAAAAAGTTATTTGATTTTGAAACTAAAACCTCATCATTAAGTGCAACACCTGGAGTAACCAATTCGGTAACGCCTCGTTTTACAATGTTTTTAGTTTGCTTTGGGTCTTCAAGTTGATCGCAAATAGCAACACGTTCGCCTGCTTTTACCAGCTTGGGCAAATAGGTGTTTATGGAGTGATGCGGAAATCCTGCCAACTCGGTTTCACTTTCACTACCAGCGCCACGTTTGGTTAAAATAATACCTAAAATACCCGCAGCTTTAACGGCATCGCTTCCAAAAGTTTCATAAAAATCGCCTACACGAAACAGTAATAAGGCATCAGGATACTTTGCTTTTATAGCATTGTATTGCTTCATTAACGGTGTAACTTTTTTTGCTTTTTTAGCCAATGGAAATGTGATTTTTGATGTTATTTCTACGAAAATTGTAGCATGCAATGTACCACTAATTTAATGTTTTTTTAAGTTGATTTTTTAGAAGTTATCTACAATTAGATGGAGATTTCAACAATCTAATCGTCATTACGAGGGAAGAATGACCGAAGTAATCTTTTGAATAGAAACTAGAATTAAACAGATTGCCACGTCGCACACTCCTCGCAATGATGGATTGTTTAGTATTTTAAACTGAAACTACATTTATGAGATTGCCGCGTCGTTCCTCCTCGCAATGAAGGTTCGTTTAATATTTATAGCATTCAATGACGTTACCCAACAATATTTACAATTTTACCAGGAACCACAATTACTTTTTTAGGCGTTCTACCCGCCAATTGTTCTTGTGTTTTTTCATGAGCCATAACTGCTTTTTCAATATCCTCCTTACTCATATCCATTGGTAATTCCATGGTAAAACGCATTTTCCCGTTAAATGAAATTGGGTAATTCTTGCTGCTTTCCACTAAATGACTTGCATCAAACTCTGGAAATGGCGCCGTTGAAATAGAACCACTATTTCCTAGTTTTTCCCATAATTCTTCAGCAATATGCGGTGCGTAAGGCGAAATTAAAACCAATAGTGGTTCTAGTATTTCTTTTGATGTACATTTTTGAGCCGTTAACTCATTTGCAGCAATCATAAAGGTTGATACCGATGTATTGAACGAAAAGTTCTCAATATCTTCTTGAACCTTTTTAATGGTTTTATGAAGGGTTTTAAGAGCCTCCCCTAACCCCTCCGAAGGAGGGGAACCCTCACTCGAAACGTAAAAACTACCGTTTTCACCTTGGTGATATAATTTCCATAATTTTTTAAGGAAATTATGAACACCTGTAATACCAGCAGTATTCCAAGGTTTGTATTGTTCTAATGGGCCTAAAAACATTTCATATAAACGTAAACTGTCTGCTCCGTAATCAATACATATTTGATCTGGACTTACCACATTATACTTCGACTTAGACATCTTCTCGACTTCTCGATGTGCTACATCAGATAGAATCACTGCTCCTATAATATCAGAATTCCATTTTTCATATTTACTAAAGTCAATTTCATTTGATGAATTAACAAATTCTACTGGAACATGAACTTCACGAATATCTATCGCTGATATATCATTCAACTTTATATCTAGCCCTTTCTTTTTACTCTCAGAATCAAACCAATCATCATACTTTAATATTTCTACTAGGTCTTTTTTTGTTGCCTGATTATGGACTATTTTATTTCTTAATTCTTTAGAAATCACAAAAGTTTTCAATCCATCTGAAAAAAAGTTTTTTGCTTTTTGAAACTTATCAAAATCTTCGTTAACATATGAAACTGGCATTTCAGCACTTCTTTTTAAAATGTATGCAAAAGCACTAGTCCCCAAAATCATCCCTTGGTTAATCAGTTTTTTAGCAAACTCATCAACAGGCACAATACCTTTATCAAACAAGAATTTTTGCCAAAAACGAGAATATAATAAATGCCCTGTGGCATGCTCGCTTCCACCAATGTATAAATCTACATCTTGCCAATAATCCAATGCTTCTTTACTTGCAAACTCTTCGGTATTATTGGCATCCATATAGCGGTTAAAATACCATGAACTTCCTGCCCACCCTGGCATGGTGTTCAACTCTAGAGGATGAATGGTTTCGTTATCAATCAAGTCATTTGAAACGACTTCGTTTTTATTTGTGTCCCAAGCCCAAACGGTAGCGTTTCCTAATGGTGGCTCGCCTGTTTCGGTTGGTAAATATTTTTCAACTTCTGGAAGTTTTACTGGTAAATGTTCTGCCGCAATCATTTGAGGCATCCCATTTTCATCATAATACACAGGAAACGGCTCACCCCAATAACGCTGACGACTAAACACGGCATCACGCAAACGGTAATTGGTTTTTCCTTCCCCTTGCCCTATTTGCTCTAACTCGTAAATAGCACGTTTGGTGGCTTTTTTGTAATTCATCCCGTTTAGGAAATCACTATTTCCAATAACGGTTTTTTCTTTATCTGAAAACGCGCCTTCTGAAATATCAACTCCATCAAAAATATTAGGAATTGGAATATTAAAATGCTTCGCAAAGGCATAATCACGCTCATCGCCGCATGGTACAGACATAACTGCTCCTGTTCCGTAACCCGCTAAAACATAATCGCCAATCCAAACAGGAATCGGTTCTTTTGTAAACGGATGTTCAGCATAAGCCCCTGTAAACGCTCCTGAAATGGTTTTTACATCTGCCATTCTATCGCGTTCACTTCGTTTTGCAGTTGCTAAAACGTAAGCTTCAACTTCAGCTTTTTGTTCAGGTGTTGTTATTTGTGAAACTAATTCGTGTTCTGGAGCTAAAGTCATAAAACTTACCCCGAAAATGGTATCGGGTCTTGTGGTAAAGACTTCGATTTGGTGATTGAGCGTAGTCGAAATCACGTTCTGGTCGCTTCGACTGCGCTCAGCGTCCGAAGTATTACTTTTATAATTAGCAGATTGCTTCGCTTCGCTCGCAATGACGTTAAAAGTAACGGATGCCCCAACAGATTTTCCAATCCAATTGCGCTGACTTTCCTTTAAAGAATCTGTCCAATCTATTTTATCTAAACCTTGAAGCAAACGTTCTGCATAAGCAGAAATTCGCATACTCCATTGGGTCATTTTTTTTCTAATTACAGGATGGCCACCACGTTCTGAAACGCCATTTACAATTTCATCGTTTGCTAAAACCGTTCCTAAAGCAGGACACCAGTTTACCTCGGTTTCAGCTAAATAAGTAAGTCTATATTGTAATAATATTTCTTGTTGTTTTTTAGAATCAAAACTATTCCAATCATCTGCGGTAAAATTTTCAACATTATCATCGCAAACAGCATTTACTTTTGTATTTCCTTCAGAAGAAAAAATGGTCTCTAATGTTGAAATATCTTCAGCTTTATCACTTTCATTATTATACCATGAATTGAACAACTGAATGAAAATCCATTGTGTCCATTTGTAATAACTTGGATCGGATGTACGAACTTCGCGAGACCAATCAAAAGAAAAACCAATTTGATCTAATTGACGACGGTAGGTTTTAATATTTTCAGCAGTGGTGATGGCTGGATGTTGCCCCGTTTGAATGGCGTACTGTTCCGCAGGTAATCCAAAAGAATCATAGCCTTGAGGGTGCAACACATTAAACCCTTGGTGGCGTTTGTAACGCGCATAAATATCTGAAGCTATATAACCTAACGGATGCCCAACATGTAAACCCGCACCACTTGGGTAAGGAAACATATCCAAAACATAATATTTTGGTTTATCGCTACCATTTACGGCTTTAAACGTTTGATTATCGGCCCAATATTTTTGCCACTTTTTCTCGATTTTATTGAAATCGTACTTCATAATAACTGCTAACGGTTTAATGCATTTTAAACGTCATTACAGGGAGTAAACTAATCTGATAATTTCAAAAGATTACCATGTTGTTCCAACCCTTTTAATGACGAATTTAAAAGCGCAAAGTTAAGGTTTAAAAAGAAAAAACTAAAAGCTATTTAAATTACTTCAAGGTATTTTTTATAATTGTATATTTATTTAGGTTTATAATTAAACTCCTATGAAACAAGAAATTGGCTTAGTGCTTTCTGGTGGTGGTGTTAGGGCTATTGCCCATATTGGTTTTATAAAAGTTTTGCTGGAAAACGGCATTGTTCCAACGCGGGTTTCAGGAACCAGTGCTGGAGCTTTAGTTGGTGCGCTTTATGCAGCCGATTATAGTACCGATGACATGATTCAGTTTTTTAAGCAAACCCCTATTCTAGATTTTTCGCTATACGCACTAAAAAAACCTGGTATTTTAGATAGTGTTAAGTACGAAAAGTTTTTTAAAAAGTTTTTTACCGATAATTCATTTGAAAAATTAAAGTATCCATTCACAACAACTGCAACCAATTTATTATCTGGCAAATTAGAATATTTCAATAAAGGCGAACTCATAAAACCTTTAATAGCATCTTGTGCACTACCTCCCTTGTTTTCTCCGTTAGAAATTAATGATGGGCTTTATTCAGATGGTGGTATATTAAACAATTTCCCTGTTGAACCATTAAAAAAACAACGTGTTAATAAAATAATTGGCAGTTTTGTTAACCCAATAACTACTATTAAAGCCTCTGAAATTAACACCTCATTAAAATTAATTTACCGTGTATATCACCTCGGTTTAGAAGCTAATAACATTAAAAAATTTAAGTTATGTAATTATGTTTTTGAACCAAAACCCATTGATAAAATTGGAACATTAGAAACAAAAAGTATTGATACCGCTTTTGAAATTGGTTATAATCAAGCAAAAAAAGAAATAGATGAGATCCTCAAGTCATTAGAATAGCTGAAAAATCCATTTCAAATTTCTAACTTCGCAACTACAATTAAATATATTTTATTGATAAAAAATACTACCAAAGCCCATTTTGCTCTTTTAGGTGCTAACTTAATTTACGGTGCCAACTACATCATTGCAAAAGATGTTATGCCCCAAAAAATTAGTCCGAATGCCTTTGTATTTATTCGTTTAGTTTGCTGTGTTATTTTGTTTTGGAGTATTAAATTTTTATTTGTTAAGGAAAAAGTTGAACAAAAAGATTTTTTAAGATTGGCGCTTTGCGGCTTGCTTGGTGCCGCAGCTAATATGTTGTTTTTCTTTCATGGCATTAACTTAACATCGCCTGTTGATGCCTCAATAATTATGACCACAACTCCAGTTATTGTTCTAATTTTTAGCTTTATTATTTTAAAAGAATCTTTAACTAAAAACAAAATAATTGGAATTTCTATTGCAGGTATTGGTGCTATATTTCTTATTCTTTACGGTAACAAAGCCACTGGAACGAGCTCATTTCTAGGTAATCTGTTCGTGTTCTTAAATGCATCAAGCTATGGCTTATATTTAGTAATAGCTAAAACTTTGATGAAAAAATATAATGCCATAACGGTTATTAGTTGGATGTTTTTGTTCGGTTTAATTTTTGTTACACCAATAGCTTTTAACGATTTTGCAAACACTAATTTTGAAGCTTTCACAACAAACACGTATTTAGCTATAGGCTACGTTGTACTTTTTACAACCTTTTTTGCCTATTTATTTAATGTATATGCGCTTAAATTTGTAACACCTTCTGTAACAAGTAGCTATATTTATTTACAACCTGTTATTAGTTTTCTAATGGTAAGTCTATATGCCTATATTTTAATGAAAGATGAATACGCACAAGACATTAGCCTTGTAAAAATAATAAGCTGCATAATGGTAGTTATTGGCGTTTATATTATTAGTAAACGACCCAAAAAATTAGTTTAAGATAAGCTAAACACAACAATGTTGATATGTTTTAGTTATATAATTTGAAATGATTCCCGATGTCTCGAGAACGACAATTTTAAATGAAATCAAAAGACTTATTGTCTTTTGAAGTTTTATTAAAATACTTTATTATTTTTACGTTTTAATCTCTATAATTACATGAGTTCATCATTCGAAAAACACCAAAAACGCAAACTTATCTCATCCTACTTTTCAGTAGTATTAAGCATTGCTTTAGTGTTATTTTTGTTAGGACTTTTGGGCTTGTTAGTATTAAATGCTAAAAAAGTTTCAGACCACTTTAAAGAGCAAGTCGTAGTAACTATCTACTTAAAAGATTCAGCAAAAGATGTTGAAATCAAACAACTTGAAAAGAGTTTGGTTATGGCAGATTATGTAAAATCTACAGAATACGTTTCAAAAGAGCAAGCTGCAGAATTTATGAAAGCTGAAAATGGTGAAGATTTTATGGATTTTGTAGGTTACAACCCATTACAAAACTCGATTGATGTGCATTTAAAAGCCGATTTTGTAACCTCAGAACATCTTGAAAAAATTTCAGCTGAAGCGTTAACCAAAAACTTTGTGGAAGAAGTTACTTATGATAACGACCTCGTTAATCTAATGAACGATAATGTAAAAAAAATAAGCTTTTGGGTATTAATTGTTAGCGGTATTTTTACATTAATTGCGGTTCTATTAATTAATAGTTCTATACGCTTAGCGGTTTATTCTAAGCGATTTACAATTAAAACCATGCAAATGGTAGGAGCGACAAAACAATTTATTCGTCGCCCATTTGTATGGAAAAGTGTGAAGTTAGGAATGATTGGTGCTTTTTTGGCATTGATTGGTATGGCCATTGTTTTATATTATTTAAACAAAACATTCACAGATTTAAATTTATTAAGCAACCCTATTTTAGTAGGTGCATTGTTTGTGTTTGTATTTGCTCTAGGCATCGTTATTACTTGGATAAGCACACATTTTGCAACCCAGCGTTTCTTGAATTTGAAAACGGATGAGTTGTATTATTAGATAATTTACAATAGCATTAACAACCATTTTTTAAATAATTCCGTTAATTTGTAGCCTTAGTATAGAAAATCATGGGAGAAAAAAAACGAAAAGAAAATACAAAACCTGCTTTTGTATTTGGTAAGAAAAATTATAAATTTATGTTTATTGGTTTAGCTTGCATTGCTCTCGGATTTATTTTGATGGCTGGTGGCGGAAGTGACGACCCTAATGTTTTTAATCCTGAAATTTTCCATTGGAGACGCATAAGACTAGCTCCAACATTAATATTGATTGGCTTTGGTATTCAAGTTTATGCTATTTTATTGAATCCAGATAAAAAATAGCTTAAAGGGGTTTATCAAATGCTTTAATTGCTTCCTAAATATCTATTTTTCATTGCTTCATCAAAAACTAATTAATAGATTATAAATCCATATTGAAAAGCACATTAATTGCTGTAAATTAATATTCTCACTTTAAGGTTTAAAATATTTATTATTATTATACATTGCTCCCGCTATTTTAATATTTTTACGCCATGGATATTATAGACGCAATTATTCTTGGAGTAATTCAAGGGCTTACAGAATTTTTACCAGTATCGTCAAGTGGACATTTAGAGTTAGGAAAAGCTATTTTAGGCGATAATTCGGTGCCTGAGGAAAGCCTGCTTTTTACGGTGGTACTTCACTTTGCAACAGCTTTAAGTACGATTGTAGTTTTTAGAAAAGATATTTTAGACCTCATAAAAGGCGCATTAAAATTTAAATGGAATGACGATTTGCAGTTTATATCAAAAATTATAATATCCATGATTCCTGCTGTTGTTGTTGGTTTATTTTTTGAAGAACAATTAGAAGCACTTTTTGGCGGCAATATTTTATTGGTTGGTTGTATGCTAATTATCACAGCTATTCTTTTATTTTTGGCTGATAAAGCCAAAGACACTAACAAAAAAGTATCTTTTAAAAATGCTTTTGTAATTGGAATTTCTCAAGCTATTGCTATGTTACCAGGAATTTCGCGTTCTGGAGCTACCATCTCAACTTCTGTTTTATTAGGAAACGATAAAACCAAAGCAGCACGTTTTTCATTTTTAATGGTTGTGCCGTTAATTTTTGGGAAAATTGCTAAAGATGTTTTAAGTGGTGATTTAACTTATGATTCTGGAAACTTCACAGCATTGTCCATTGGTTTTGTAGCTGCTTTTGTAGCAGGATTATTTGCATGTACTTGGATGATTGCTTTGGTTAAAAAAAGTAAACTTTCTTATTTTGCAATTTACTGCGCCATCGTTGGCACTATTGCTATAATTTTTGCTTTAGTAAATTAATATGACTGCTGAAGATTATCTTTCTGGTCAAGTTTTATTAATCGATAAACCTTTAAATTGGACGTCTTTTCAAGTTGTAAACAAACTGCGTTGGGAAATCCGTCAAGCCTTTAATATTAAAAAAATAAAAGTTGGGCATGCAGGCACTTTAGATCCTTTAGCAACGGGGTTATTAGTGATTTGCACAGGCAAAATGACCAAGCAAATTGATACGTTTCAAGGTCAAATAAAAGAATACACAGGTACTCTGGTTTTAGGAAGCACAACACCTTCTTTTGATTTGGAAACTGAAATTAATGAAACCTTTCCTACTGAACATATAACTGAAGCACTAATTCACGAAACAACAAAACAGTTTATTGGTGAAATCCAACAATTTCCACCTGTATTTTCCGCATTAAAAAAAGATGGAAAACGCTTATATGAATATGCTAGAACTGGTGAAGCTGTAGACATAAAATCTAGAACAGTTAGTATTTCTGAATTTGAAATCACTAAAATTCATGAGCTAAATATAGATTTCAGGGTAGTTTGCAGTAAAGGCACTTATATACGTTCGCTCGCTAACGATTATGGAAAAACCTTAAACTCTGGCGCACATTTATCGACCTTACGCAGAACAAAAATTGGAAATTTTAACGTAAATGATAGCGTTTCAATCGAAACTTTTATAAAAAACCTAGCTTCGGAATAATTATTGATTAGATGTAGTTTCTAACTAATCTATCAATGAAACAAATTTACAGTCTCCTTTTCTTTTTAGTATTCCAGTTAAATTACTCACAAATACAAGAAGAAAAAACAAATGGTCTTTTTTACAAAATCTCCTTGGCTACAACATTAACTATTAATGGAGATTATAGTATTGGAAATGATGAAGGCGAAACTTTAATAAATCCTAGCGCACTATTTATAAACAATACGGTTGGTTATCAATTTGATAATCGCACGCAAATAGGTTTAAATTTTGAATACAATTGGCATTCCCAACAAGGGTTACACTTTTTCCCTACCTATTTAAATCTTCAACATAATATTATTGCTGATGACGATAATGTTTTTGTTAGAGCAGGATACGGAACGCTTTTAGGGTTAAGTAAAGATTTTGAAAAAGGTAACACATATAAATTTGGTTTTGGGTTTCAAACCTTCGATAAAAATTTCAGGAACTCGTTTTTAATTGGCTTAGATTTTACGAGAAAACGTTTTGGATATAGAACATTAGAGGGTTTATCTAGTGTTTCTATTTTTTTAGAATTTATGCTATTCTAAACCTTTTTTGTTCTTTTTACGTATATTTATTAAATATTTGCTCCAAACAATAAAGATTTGAACCTAACAGATCAACATAAAGCCCTACTGCTTACGCTTCTTATTGCGGGAACCGTTGTACTTTCTGTATTCAATTTAAGCCTTAAACAAAAGAACGAATTAGCTTCTGAAAGTTACTACGAAATTGAACCAGAAAAAGAACTTACCGAAGAAGAAATAAAAGTACTTGACGCTCTAGAAAAACTCAACAACACTAAAGCTGAAACAAACTCAGCATTCAACGAAACTCAAAAAAGCAAGCATTTTGCGCAAGCTTTTAAAACTATTGCACCTCCTGAAGATTATGTTCCAAAACATAACAGTTCTGATGTTAATTCCGCTGAATCTTACACTAAAAAATATGAAGACGAAAGGGATTCGCGAGTTGATAAAGATGAATTATCATCTTTCGATAAAGTAAAAAATTTACTAAAAAAACAACAAGAAGAAAACAATAATAATAAAAGTACCATCAGTTATTCATTGATAAATAGGAAAAAGGTTTCTATTCCAATACCCATATACCTCTGTGAAGAAAGCGGAAAAATAGTGGTAAACATTACGGTTAATGCAAAAGGAAATGTTACAGATGCCTATTTAAACACCTCATCTACCTCATCAAATGAATGCTTAATAGAACATGCTTTAGAATATGCTAAAAATTCTCAATTTAACGAAGATGCTTCAAAACCATCACAAATAGGTTCTATTACATTTCATTTTATTGGTAAACATTAGGCTCTAATTCATAAAGCATTTCAATAACATCTTGTATTATATTTTGTCCCTTATTTTTATTGTACCAATGTTGTAAATCTTCTTTAAATTCTGGAGTTAAAAACCCATTTATAGCTTTAAATCTATTAACATAACTTGTGGCCTCGCTTGGTCTAGGACCGTAAGTATCCATAACTTCACCAGATTTATTATCAATCATAATTAGTTTAGGGATGGCTTTATTACCATTAGTTAAAAAAGCATCTATTAATTCAGGATTTTCGTCACGAAGTACGATTTTCATATCTATATAATCACTTAACTCAGCCAGTTTATTAAGTACAGGTATAACATGTGCTGCGTCTCCACACCAACTTTCTGTAATGACTAACCATGTTATTGGGGTATTAAATGTCTTTATTCTATTCTGGTCACCCTCAGGTACTTTAATCGTTTTATCCCAACGTCTCATACGCCTGTCATTAAGCTTTGTATAATTTACCAGAGCTTCGGTCTTTTCATTTCCAGTGGTTCCGTGTGTTTCTACTAATTGTTCTACTAATGCTCTATACTCTTGGTAGGATATTCCGCATTGCAAACTGTTGTCAATTAAACTATTCATAGTATCTTTTATTAATGAGACAAAATATGACGATACAAAATTAACATCTACATATTTTAATTAAGATGATATTTGTCATATTTTTACTTTAAACCTTACGAAAATGAGTAAAAAACATAGATGCGGTTGGTGTGAAGGCGATGAACTTTATGAAGACTACCACGACAATGAATGGGGCGTTCCTATTTATGATGATGATACTTTATTTGAATTTCTAATTCTTGAAACTTTTCAAGCTGGTTTAAGCTGGATTACTGTTTTACGTAAACGCGAAAATTTTAGAAAAGCTTTTGATAATTTTGATTATAAAAAAATAGCAAATTATGATCAGAATAAAATTAATTCCTTGTTGCAAGATGCTGGAATTATTCGAAATAAATTAAAGGTTAATGCTACTATTTCTAATGCTCAAGCCTTTATAAAAACTCAAAATGAATTTGGAAGTTTCAGCAACTATATTTGGGGGTTTGTTGATGGAAAACCAATAAAAAATAATCTCTCAAATTATAAAAATGCACCTGCCAATACATCTTTAAGCGATTTAATTAGTAAAGACTTAAAAAAAAGAGGTTTTAAATTTGTAGGTTCTACAGTAGTTTATGCGCATATGCAAGCCACAGGAATGGTAAACGACCATGAAATTAGTTGTTTTAGATATGAGGAAGTATAGTTTAATCTTTTTATTGTTTTACGTATCTATTTCTTTTTCTCAAAGTAAAAATGAAATAGAAGAGCGCATTAAAGCTTCGGAATTTCCAAAAGTTGCTCTTTATTATTTTAATGGGATATCTGATCAAGTAAATTATCTAAAATTTTATAAAGAAACTGATGGTAGCAAACATAGTTTTGAAGCCAAATTCAAACTAAATAAACTACACTACAGTGTTGAATTTGATACTTTAGGTAACCTTGAAGATATTGAAATTGTAATAAAAGAAAAGCATATTCCTAAACCTGCATTTAAAACTATGTTGAATTATTTTAACACCAATTTTGATAAGGTTCGCTTTATTAAAATACAAAAACAATACTTAAATAATTCAAACCGAAGCGACCAACAATTTATAAATTATGTGCTTGATAACCCCGTTGGAAAAAATACACATTTCGAAATTATTGCTGAAATAAAAACAAACGGAGAGCGCTTTTTAAAAGAGTTTACTTTTAAAAATACTGGCGAATTTGAGAAATCTAGACCTGTATCTTCATCTTCATACGAGCATGCTTTATACTAAAAAACTAACATTCATAGTATTATTAATCTGTTTTACATCGCAAGCACAGAATAATTTTGTCGCTTTAGGCGAAACAGCTTTTTCGATTAATCATAACGTTTGGAAAAACTATAGTGTGAATTTTGCAACCCGGTCTAGATATTTTTTGTACCAAAATGAAACCATACTATACAACCAGCAACAAATTGATGTTTTTCATTTTTCAACCTTTAAATTAAATTATAGTCACGATTTAAGTTTTGGGATCTATTACAGAAACCGCGACTTATTTGAAACGGGAAGTAACGAAGTTAGGTTTACACAACAATTTAACTATAAAAAGCAAAAACTTGGGGTGCGCTATGGGCATCGGTTTAGAACGGAACAACGTATTCAAAACACTAAAACTATTTTTAGGCAACGCTACCGTTTTGCAGTAGATTTTCCTTTAAATGGTGAAAAATTAGATATCGGAGAGCCTTACTTTGTTGGTTCTGTTGAAGGCTTACTAAGCTTAAGTAAAATAGACACACCAGAAATAGACCAAAGAACTACAGCCCAAATAGGTTGGCAAATAAATGAAAGCTTAAAGTTACAAGCAGGTTTAGAATATCGTTTAGAAGCTTTTAATATTAAAGGTGAAAGTAATTTATTTGTTTTGAGCACAGCTATTTTAAAGATTTAAAACTATTGAAACATTTATTCAATTGAAAGATAAATATTCGTGAATCTTTCCTACTTAGAGGTAATATCTCATTAATATTTACACTTCCATGTGGCCTTATTGCCCTTTTAAATTCACCAAAACACTTTAGATATGTAGAAACTTAACCCAATAAGTATTTTAAAAACACATCTCTAGAAATATCTTCCGCACCTAAACTTTCTAAATGATTTGTGTACACTTGGCAGTCTATAAGTTTGTAATTGGAGTTTTGAATAAAAGTGATAAACCCCACTTTACTGGCGTTACTTTCTTTTGCAAACATACTTTCACCAGAGAATATACCGTTAGCAATATCAATACCGTAAAGTCCGCCGACTAAAACATCATCTCTCCAAACTTCAACAGATTTTGCATAACCTAATTCGTGGAGTTTCACATAGGCTTCAATCATATTTTTGGTTATCCAAGTTCCTGTTTGTCCACTACGTTTTACTTTTGAGCATTCGGAAATAACATTCCTAAAAGCTTTATTAATTGTTACCGTGTAATCCTTATTTCGTAAAACTTGTTTCATACTTTTTGATACCTTCAACTTTTCTGGAAACAATACAAATCGCGGATTGGGCGACCACCACAGAATAGGCTCTTCAGATTCAAACCATGGGAAAATTCCAGATTTATAAGCCAGCACTAAACGCTCAACACACAAATCGCCACCAACAGCTAATAAACCATCTGGTGTAGCTTCATTTACGTCTGGAAACCATATCTCATCTGTTAAGAGCTGCATAATATAAAATTAAAAAACCTCTGTGTTTTTTTTATAAACAAAGAGGTTATTATTATAAAATTTACGCCTTCAAATCGACTTACTTCGACATCATCGTTCAGTAAGCGTTTGGAATCGCTAATCGTTTAATTAAAAAGGTAAATCATCATGATCATCTTCTTCTAAATCGCCTGCAGGTTCAAAAGCATCTGCTGGAGGAACTGGTGGCATATTTTCACCAGATGCTTCAGATTGAAGAGCTTCTATTCTCCATCCTTGAATAGAATTAAAATATTTCGTTTCACCTTGTGGATTCACCCATTCTCTTCCTCGCAAATTAATGCTAATTTTAACTTGTTGGCCTTCCTTATAACTATTCAACAAATCTGTTTTATCTTGCACAAACTCCACCATAATATGCTGCGGATACTGCTCTTCAGTAGTCACTACAATTTCTCTTTTTCTAAACCCATTACTTCCAAAAGTTTGAGTTTCTCCTATCATTTTTACTCTTCCTTGAACTTCCATTTAATATAATTATTTACTTTTTATTAATATTCTGTTTTTTTTAGATTCCCGTATTTGCGGAAATGACAATTTTAATTGACTCCTCTCTGCAATGCATCGAGGAATGTTTTATCAACTTAATAATATTTTCCAAGCACTTTCTACATCTCCAAAACTAAGATAGTTACGTGCCAATTTATGCTTTTGCCGGTGTGTAGCTGTTTTAATATTTGGGTAACGAGACCCTAAATCTGCTACAAAATTTTTAACACTTTCATCAGTTGGTAAAGCTTCAATATTAGCCAACATCCCTAAATCATTTCCTGTTAAAACCATACTATTTCTGACATAATCTGGAAAACTATCAACTCCAATTCCTAAACTCGCAATTGGTTTTGGTATTTCAAAAAAACCTTTTTTTACTCGAGAATAATAACTGCCTCCTGCTCTAGCCACTAAATCTAACTTTTGCTGGTTTATAGAGCCGTCTTCATTTAAAACATCATCATCTATATGAAGTTTTACCACTTCACAAATTATTAAATTCCCAGCTCCTCCTTCTGTTCCTAAAGCTATAATATCATTCACTTTGCATTCAAATTGCACAGGTGCTTCAGCAACTCTAAATGGCTTAACAATATCTGATTTCAACATAGTTAATCCAGATTTATCAAACTCATTAACCCCTTTTGCATACTCGGTACTACTTAATGACATTTGATGAACCATATCAAAACTCACCATATTAATAACCACTTCTTTAGTTGCTTCAACATTCTCCAACGTATGCTTTATAGTATTATCTCTAACACGACGCGCTGGTGAAAAAACTAATATTGGCGGATTTGCACTAAATACATTAAAAAAACTATACGGCGACAAATTAGGATTTCCATCAACATCAATAGTACTTGCAAAAGCAATAGGCCTTGGTGCAATGGTACTTAATAAATAACCCTGTAATTTACTGGTTGATAAGCTTTTTGGATCTAATGACGGCATTAAACTTTTTTATGTATATACAAATGTAACTATTATGTTGTTCAACTAAAAAATGATTTACTAACAACTTAGACAATAATATTAACAGTTTTGCATTATATTACTGATTAATTAATTAAACCATGATTTTAACCAAAAATAGCAACATAACTCGGTGGATTATAATCGTTGCGTCTTTTGTTATTGTATCATTAATTTTATGGAAAACCTATGAATTTTTTCAACATTTTAAAGATGAAGAACGTACTAAAATAGAGATATGGTCTTTTGCTCAAAGTGATTTGTTAAAAAATGATAACCTTGACGGAAATATAGGGAATTTACCATTAAAAGTAATAACCAGTAATAAAACTACACCAATGATTATGGTTAATACAGATGGAGGTATTGACGTTAACAACATTGATGAAGAGAAAGCAAAAGATTCCGTTTATATTGAAAAATTAATTCTGAAGTTTAAAAAAGAAAACAAACCTGTTGAAGTTATATTTGACGGTAAACTCTATAATACAATATACTACGGAAATTCACCTTTACTAAACAAATTAAAATATTACCCGTTAGCTTTATTGCTTATTGTCTTTCTATTTGGTGCGCTGATTTACTTTTTTTATAGTAGTAATAAAAATGCCATTCAAAATAAATTATGGTCTGGAATGGCAAAAGAAACGGCTCATCAAATAGGCACACCTTTATCCTCTTTAATTGGCTGGACTGAAATTTTAAAGAGCGAACATGTAAATCCTGATTATATTATTGAAATCGAAAAAGATGTTGATCGATTACAAACCATTACCGAGCGTTTTAGTAAAATAGGGTCTTTACCAACTTTAGAGGTTACTGATATTATTAAAGAAACTATAGATTCTTATCACTATTTAAAATCAAGATCTTCTAAACTTATCGAGTTTGAAATTATAACACCTAGTGGAGATATTCCTGTAAACCTGAACAAACAGCTTTATAGTTGGACTATTGAAAATTTAGTAAAAAATGCCATTGATGCCATGAAAGGAAGAGGCAAACTTGTTGTTGAAATTTCACAACTTGAAAATAATGTAAAAGTAAATGTAACCGATACAGGAAAAGGTATTCCAAAAAAAGATTTTAATAAAATATTTGAACCTGGTTATACCACAAAAAAACGGGGTTGGGGTTTAGGCTTATCTTTAACAAAACGTATTATTGAAGATTTTCATGGTGGCAAAATAAAAGTTTTACAATCTGAAAAAGATAAAGGCACTACGATACAAATTGCGTTAAAACGTTTTACGAATGTCTGATGAATTTATTCTCATAAAAGAAGTCGCTTTAAAAAACAACTGCCCTGAATGTTTTAGTAAAGAAGGTTTAAGACTCGCTTTTAAGCAGCGATTTATTGAAACCAAACTCTACAAATCTATTACAGCAGAAATTAAACATGAAATTATATGCAAAACCTGTAAAAGTGATATTTATCCTGTGCAATGGACTGATGATATTGAACGTGTTGTTGAATACCAAAAAAAAGCGTTCACTCCAAAAAAAGCGTCTAGTTATCTTAAAAAGGCATCTTGGATAATTATGGCCATAATTGGGATTGCTATACTAGCCATTGTAACATTAATACTTTACCCAAAATTATAGTTGCAATTTAATAGCCTCTGCAATATCTTTAAATTCTTCTACTGAAAGTTTTTCCTTTTGAATAAAACGCGCGTCCTCCATAGAGTGTAACGGAATTAAATGTACATGCGCATGTGGTACTTCTAAACCAATTACAGTAATCCCAACACGGTTACACGGAATTGCTTTTTCAATAGCTATTGCAACTTGCCTGGAAAAACGCATTAAACCGCTGTAGGTTGCCTCGTCTAAATCGAAAATTTTATCAACTTCTTTTTTAGGAATACAAAGTGTATGCCCTTTGGTGTTTGGATTTACATCTAAAAACGCTAAAAAGTCTTCATTTTCAGCTACTTTATAACATGGTATTTCTCCGTTTACTATTTTAGTGAAAATGGATGCCATAATTTATATTTTTAAGACCTGTCTGATCTACTTTTATCTAGTAATTTCTATGATATCAAATTTCATAACGCCATTTGGTACTTGTATTTCAGCAACATCACCAACTGATTTTCCTAATAAACCTTTACCAATTGGGGAGTTTACAGAAATTTTTCCTGAAGCCAAATCTGCTTCACCATCTGCCACCAAAGTATAATTCATTTCCATACCATTGGTTTGATTCTTTATTTTTACTTTAGACAATACTAATATTTTAGAGTTATCTAATTGCGACTCATCAATAATACGCGCTCCTGCTAAAGCATCTTCTAATTTAGAAATTCGCATTTCTAACATCCCTTGCGCTTCTTTTGCTGCATCGTATTCTGCATTTTCACTTAAATCGCCTTTATCTCTAGCTTCTGCAATGGCTCTAGATGCCTTAACGCGCTCAACATCTTTTAACTGTTTTAGCTCTGCTCTTAATTTTTTTAATCCCTCAGGTGTATAGTATGATACTTTACTCATAACTTCATCGTTTACTTAATAAAAATATTCCGAAATAGTTCGGAATAAAAAAATCCCGCTTCCACGAGATTGTATAACAAAAGTACGAAATTTTTAGCTAAATATTTATAAATACCTAAAAGTACTTTTTCTCAAATTTTAGATAAAAAAAATGAAATATATGAATACTTTAACTCCATTTACTTTTTGTTGTAAATTGCAAATCAATTTCTCAAAAGCTATGAAGTCTACTTTTATCTTAATATTCTGTTTTATTATTGTATCATGCAACGATAATTCTATTGACAACCCAAATTGTAGATTTCTATTAGATATTGGGGTTAACGAAGTTGTTAATTTAAACCTCCCCCAATATAGCCAATTACAGTTTGCTGGAAATGCTGTGTATATACAAAATGCTGGTAATGCCGGTATAATTGTAGCGAGTACTGGCGTAGATTTTTATGCTTGGGATGCCGCCGACCCAAATCATGTAATTAGCACTTGTTCTGTGCTTACCGTTTCTGGATTAGAAGCTACTTGTGGTTGTGGAGATGACAATACTTATAGTTTAGTTACTGGGCAGGCTATAAATGATGGTTCATTACAATGCACCTTAAGAAATTATCGTGTTGAAAAAAGTGGAAATACACTTTTAATTTCTAATTAAAAAGCCCCAGCAAAAATGCTGAGGCATTAAAATATGTATACTTTTTTACTTAAAACTTTAAAGTTGCACCAACTAAAAAGTTTGTTGTAGCTTGTGGATAAAACCCAGCACCTTCAATAGTAGTAACTGTTCCAGGATTTGAAAAATCATCATCATATGTGAAGAAAAATCCGTTTGATATATACTTTTCGTTAAATATATTATTTACCAATCCTGTTAATGTAATGGACTTAAATATGCTTTTGGTTTTAATTTCGTAAACTACATTCAAATCATTTACAAAATAACTGTCTAACTTAGAAAAATCGGCATCAATATTTCCCATATACTGCTCGCCAACAAATTTACTTAATAAAGCAACTTGAAAGTTTGTAGCAATATTATAAGTTAAAGTATTACCAACAACCAATTCTGGAGAAAACGCAATATTTGTTTTTCCTAAGTTTTGTAAAACACCGTCTCTTTTAAAAAATGTTTCATTATTTTTATTAGAACTAATTGTAAAATTTGGTTGTAAGACTAAATTATTTAGAGCCACGTTAGCTTCTACCTCCAAACCTAAACGATAACTTTTCCCTGTATTTGCTCTAATTTGCGCACCAGAATTATCTAAAGCGCCTGTAGCTACAAGCTGTTCATTATATGCCATATAATAAACATTTGCATTAATACTAGACTTGTTTTTTTGATACCTCCAACCTAATTCGAAGTCGTTTAACTCTTCTGGTTTTATATCTGGATTATTTTCAAAATCACCTCTGCTTGGTTCTCTATTAGCTCTTGCATAAGAAGCATATATACTACTGTTATTATTTAGATTATAAGTAACACCAAGTTTAGGGTTAAAAAAATTGTAGCTTTTGTCTATTTCAAAAATATCTAAATCAGAGTTAATACCACTGGTATCATAATGCACGCCTCTGTATTGTATATCTCCGTAAAGACTTATTTGGTCATTAACTCTGTAGGTCATTTTAGCAAACGAGCTAAAATCGTATTTATCGCCATCACCATCATAATAACGATCACCAAAATTGTTGTTTTGTGCATACTGCTCCCATATAAGTTCGCCAAAATGATCGCCATGATAAGAACTGTATGACAAACCTGAAATTAAGCTAAGCTTATTATTCTTATAATTTACGCTTGCATTAAACACATAAAAATCGTTATCTAACCATCGTCGTCTTACATAATCTTGAGACGTAATGGTTTCTCCATTTACAACAATAGGTGCTTTACCTAAAAAATCGAAACTAGCATCGGATGCAAAAAACACGTTTGAATAATAGTAATTGTCTACATATTCCTCAAAAAAACCGCGTCCATAAGTATAGTTTAAACCAAGGTTTGTAGACCAGTTATTATCCCATCTTTGATTCCAATGTAGTTGGTAGTGGTCTTGTTTGTAATTATCTACTTGATTTTCATAAAATCCTGTAAAATTTCCATCATCGTCTAGCTGTATACCACTAATGTTATAAGTTCTATTACTATCAATATTAGGATCTGCTCCAACCGCTGCAACATCAACTGGATTAAAGCCGTACCAAGATTGATACGTAATTTCATGTCCGCCAAAAGCTATCGCTTTAATCAACGTTCCATTATTTATATAGCTACCTTGTAAAAAATAGCTTTTTAAATCTGAAGTGGCTCTATCTATATATCCGTCAGATTTAATTTGAGATAAACGTCCCGCTAATTCAAAATGATCATTTAATAAACCCGTACTAAATTTAACATTATGCCTACGTGTATTAAAACTACCAAAGGAATGCGAGCTTTCACCAGAACTTTGTTTAGAAACTGCGTCTGTAAGAATGTTTACACTGGCTCCAAAAGCAGCAGCTCCATTAGTTGATGTTCCTACACCTCTCTGAACTTGTAAATTTTCGATAGATGATGAAAAGTCTTGTAAATTAACCCAAAATGTTCCTAAGCTTTCTGCATCATTATAAGGAATACCGTTTATGGTAACGTTTGTAGACCCTCCACTAATACCTCTTATACGAATACCCGTATAACCAATACCAGCACCAGCATCACTAGTAGTTACCATTGATGGTAAAAAATTAAGTAATGTTGGCACATCTTGTCCTAAATTACGCTTACTCAATACTTCTTTTGAAACGTTTGAATGTGTGATTGGAGAATCGGCATCAACACGTACCGCTTTTACTAAAACTTCGTCTAGTTTCTCTGTTTTTGTTGAATCTTGTTGAACTTGATTTTGTTGTGCATTAGCACTGACTGATAACACCAAAAGTGTTAAAAAAAGAAAAATGTTTTTCATTACGATTATGTTTATAATCGAATAAAAAGAGGTAATTATTCTTTATTGTTAATAATTAGTTTTTGAGCACTTTACTCATACGACATTGTTAAGTTAATTTCCATTTTGAATTCTTTAATCCACAATTTTAAGACTAATTTAAATTCAGAAGTAAAAACTAACATTGATAACCTTATCGCACTCGCTAAAAATGTCCACTGGACATTTTCTTTACGCTCGCTTCCTAAACAGCATTACCTGTTCTAGGTTCAATGGGTATGATCTCAGCCTTTTAAGAAGTTAAAAGTTAAAAGCTAAAAGTTAAAAGTCTAAATTTTAAGACTGAAAACTAAAAACTGATGACTGCTAACTGAAAAAGCACCCCTTTATTGAGAACGATGCAAAAGTAATAACGAATTCTGAATTCTGAATTATAAATAGAGATTTTTTTCTAGTCGATATCTGGTTTTTTTCTACTTGCCTTTTTTTCAGATAGATTGCGTTTATTTTTTAAACGTTTTCTAATAACTGATTTTGGAATTTTAGTTTTAATTCGCTTTTTAGGAATAATTAAAGCTGCATCTATTAAACTAAATAAGCGTTTTATAACAATATCTTTATTTTTATGCTGACTTCTACTTTCGCCACACTGTAAAATAAGAACTCCTTCTTTTGTTAATCTATGCTCTAGTTTTATTAAAAGTCTATCTTTTTTATTTTCAGAAAACGCTAAAGAATTAGCCAAATCAAAAGTCAACTCAATTTTCGAAGATACTTTATTTACATGCTGCCCTCCGCTTCCAGAACTTCTTATGGCTTTAAAATTGACTTCGTTTAATACTATTTCTTTATCATACATTACTAAACTTGATGTACGGGTTTTAATAAATCGTTTACCGTTTTTACTGGATTAAAAGTTTCAACTGGTATTTCAACAAAAATAGAATTCCAATACGCCATGCTACCATTCCATAACCCAGGTAATTCTAGGGCTTGAATATCTGTTCCGTTTTGTGTTTTCATAGTAATAAAAGCAGCTTCAGGGTCTACATAATTCATCAAATCAAACTTTTCTCCCTTATAATTTTTTATACCACAAACTAAGTCTGTAGGGTTAAAATGTGTTGCGTTTTTAACTATATCTGCCTGCTGTTGATTATCAATATCAATTTGAGCAAACTCAACAATTTGTAATGATATATTACCATCTTCGTCTTTTACCCAAAATGGCCCACCACCAGGTTCTCCTTGATTTTTAACCATACCACAAGCACGAATAGGACGGTTTAGCTTATCTTTTAAATAGTCCTTCTTTTTTTCTAGTGATAAATCATCAAATTCATCATGAATAGACACATTCATTTTTTTAGATAAAAACGCTGCCATTCGTAACATATCTTCTTCTGAAACCGATGAACCATCTAATTGATGTAAAAAAGAAAATGCTTGTTCTTGAACTTCTAAAAGCACACCTGCAACTAATTTTTTATAATCTGACACTTTTTTATTTCTATCAAAAACAACAATATTATCTATGTTTTTAATAAAAACAATATCATTATCTAAGTCGTTTAAGTTTTCTAAAAGTGCGCCATGACCTGCTGGCCTGAATAATATGGAGCCATCTTCATTTCTATAAATCTCATTATCGGTAGTTAATGCCAATGTTTCCGTTTCTTCTTTTTGATATGAAAAAGACACATTAAAGGTTGTTTTCGTTTTCTCTTCTAAATCTTTTTTAATCTTCTCTAATTCTGAATTGAAATAAGCTTGATGTTTTTCTGAAACCGTAAAATGAAGATTTGCTTTTTGGTTTGAAGATGCGTAAAGTGTTGATTCTAATAAATGTTCCTGAAACGCCGTTACTGCTCCATCACTATATTTATGAAATGGCAAAAGCCCTTTTGGTAAAAAACTATAATTTAAACCATCTTCATTTAGCATTGTTTTAACAAACTCTAAAATAGCCTCATCTTTACTTAAACTATCAAAATTTGGATTTAAAGCTTTTGCTTTTTCTAGAACCTCTTCATAAAAAGGGAACTCTTTTAAGCCAGAAACAAAAGTTTTTATTAAACTATTTCCTGATTTTTCAGCATATTCATTTATACTTTCATTTGAATTATAATTATTCAAAAATTGAAATAAAAACTTGAACATTCTACTAGCCGCACCTGAAGCAGGAACAAACTTTACAATATTTAAATCATTTTGTTTTGATTCATAAAGTTTAATATACGCATCTATCTCATCTTTAGAGTAACTCGCAATACCTTTTCCAATAGTGGCCGCTGACACTAGATTTGAATAAGACATGCCGTTTTTAATTCGGTTTACCTGAGCATTAACTTGCTTAAGTGTTATACCTTTACTTTCTATTTGTTTAATATCGTTTTCTGTAAACATTATACTTTGGGGTTTAGTAGTTTATTTATATGATTAACAGCTGTTTCTAGGCGTTGTTTTTTATTGCCTTTTAACAATATGTATGGTCTTTTCTGTTTTATTAATTCATTTTCAAAAGCCTTGAACATCTCTTCTCGATGTTCCGGTTTATCTCGTAAATCATCGGCTTCCCAAGGCGTATCAATATAAGTTAGCAAATACAAATCGTATGTGTTTTCTAATGCATATTTTTCCAAAATTGGGTCACAACTTCCTAAATAATAAGCTTCGGAATATATTTTTGTTTCTAACAAATCGGTATCGCATATTAAAACCGAATCTGTTTTCTGCGCCAATTTATTTTCAAGTTCCATTTGCCCTTCAGCAATAGGAAGTAAATCTTTTGGTTCGCAAGTTTTACGCTCATCATTCCATTTGTTTTGAAGATATTCACGCGCATATTCTGGCACCCAAACAGAGTTATAATACCTTGCTAATTGCCTAGACAAGGTAGTTTTTCCAGTAGATTCGGGACCAAATAAAACTACTTTTATGCAGTTAGCTGGTTGTTGTTTATACTTTTCTTCCATGCGATATAGCCAAAAATGGCAATGCCCGTAAATAGTAAATATTGAAAACTTGTTAATGTGAATCCTTTATAAAAATATAAAGGCACAGAAATAATGTCTCCAACAATCCAAAAAATCCAATTTTCGAGTTTACGTCTTGCCATAAGCCACATACCAACAAAAAATATGGCAGTGGTTATGGTATCGACATATGCCACCCAACTCGTCCATTTATCAAAACTTTTGTAAACTAAGTAAACAAATAAGAGTGTTGCTAAAAATATGGCTATACTAATCTTTTTTTCGTTGAAAGTTGTTCTGGAAATTGGCGTAACCCTCGAATTGTCAACTTTTTTCGTCCAAATGTACCAGCCATAAACACTCATTATAAAATAATAGGCGTTAATCATCATATCGCCTAAAAGCTCCCATTTTAATAACAAATACACAAAAATAACGGTACTAACCATACCTGTTGGAAACACCAAAATGTTATTCTGTTTTGAAAACCAAACGGATAGAAAACCGAAAATAATTGCAACAGCTTCTAAAACAATATCAATGGTTTCGTACTCAGAATATTGCCCAAAGAAAAACTCAAAAATGGGGTTCATAGTCGTGTCTGTCAGATTTTACTATTTTCATGTACAATAGTCCTCGTTCAATAAGCTCAAAAGCTTCTTTTATTTCTGTAGTTAAAAGATGCATGACCTCGTCATAATCTCCATAAACTTGCGTACTTAAAGGATTTTCAAGCACCTTTAGATTTGAACTTCTTAACTTTTTTATAAAATGAATAATTGCAGGTTCAAAATTGTCTTGCAATGGTGTTAGGGTTAATTCTACTGATATTTTCATTTAATTTATCTTTTTAAATTATCAAAAAACGATTCATCTTCTTCAAAAGCAGTGCCAATCACAACTAAATCTGCTCCTGCTTTATAGGCATTTTCTAATTGTATTTTACTCCTAATACCGCCTCCAACAATTAATGGAATTTCTAATTCTTTTTTCACTGAAGTAATAATCTCTTCAGTTAGTGGTTCTTTTGCACCACTTCCAGCTTCCAAATATATAAGTTTCATACCCAATAACTCGCCAGCCTTTGCCACATCAACTATGTCTTGACTATTTTTTCTAGATAAAGGTTTTGTTTTTGTTACTTTTTCAACCGCCGTTTCTTTTCCACTTTCAATAAGTATATAGCCTGTTGGCAGTACCTCAAGATTCATTTCACGTAATTTTGAAACCGCTTCTATATGTTTTCCTATTAAATATTCTGGATTTTGTCCTGAAATTAGAGATAGAAATAAAATAGCATCTGCTTTATTTGTAATTTGAGTTATATCTCCCGGAAATAAAACAATGGGTAATTTGGTATGTTTTTTTATTTCGTTTACTAAGCTATCTGTTTCATTTTCTTCAACGATACTTCCACCAACAAAAATATGTGTAATTATAGATGCATTAACTTTTGAAATAAAAGCAGATGTATTTTCTATAAAAAACTTATCAGGATCAATAAGTATTGCCAATTGTTTTTCGCCCTTTAAACTTGAAGCTTGTATGTTTTTATAAACCGACACCATCAATTTAGGGCATAAGCACAAGAAAATCCTTCAAACTCTAAGAAATGAATGTAATATCTGTGTTTTTTAGTTTCATAATCAATCCAAGCTATTGTTTCTTCATCGTTAATCATGAAAGGAATTACTAAACAATGTTGCTTAAAGCTTAACCCTGGTGTTGCAAAAAGTTTGTACAAGGATTCTTTAGCACACCATATTATGGTTAACTTTTTTATATAATCTTCTGCTGTTTTATCTAAATATTGAAACTCATAATCGCTAAATTTATGAGCGATAATAGCGATTTTATCACGTTGTTTTTCAATATCAATTCCAACTTGATGATCACTTACAATTACCGCTGAAAAAGTAAACGAATGCGTTATGGATATTTGTTTACCATCTTTTAAATGTGGTTTACCATGTTCATCATAAAACAAATCGGAATCTTGATAACCAAATTCTGCTAATAAATGGCGTACGCTTAAAAACCCACGCTGATGCAATTCACTTTTCATTCCTAAAACACGCTCTGAGCTTTCAGGTTTTAAATTCACTGACTCGATTAAATCATCGTAAGATTCAGTAATCTTCCAGATTTTAACAGTAGTTTGTGAATTTGGTGTAATAGTTTTATAAAGTGGCATTTAATATTCTAAAAGTTATTAGTTATCTTTGCACCGTCGAAATAGATAACCTTTTGGTCAAGCGAATTTAACTATTTTAAATACTATTCCAAAGGTGTTTTCGGTTATAAACATATAAAAAAAACAAAAATTGATATGAGTACAAAAACAGTACCTTATGTAGCCAACAAAGTTAAAGATATAACGCTTGCGGATTGGGGACGAAAAGAAATAGAATTAGCTGAAGCAGAAATGCCAGGACTAATGAGTCTTCGTGAAGAATATAAAGATTCTCAACCTTTAAAAGGTGCTAGAATTGCTGGATGTTTGCATATGACGATACAAACAGCTGTTTTAATTGAAACATTACAAGCTTTAGGAGCGGAAGTGACTTGGAGTTCTTGCAACATTTTCTCAACACAAGATCAAGCTGCTGCTGCAATTGCTGCTGCTGGAACTGCCGTTTACGCTTGGAAGGACATGAATGAAGAAGAATTTGATTGGTGTATTGAGCAAACCTTATTTTTTGGTGAAGACAGAAAACCACTAAATATGATTCTTGATGATGGTGGTGATTTAACGAATATGGTTTTAGATAAATATCCAGAATTAGCAGCTGGAATTAATGGTTTATCTGAAGAAACAACTACAGGAGTTCACAGACTTTACGAGCGTGTAAAAAACGCAACATTACCAATGCCAGCCATTAACGTAAACGACTCTGTAACAAAATCTAAATTTGACAACAAATATGGTTGCAAAGAAAGTGCTGTAGATGCCATTCGTCGTGCTACAGATATTATGTTAGCTGGAAAACGTGTAACGGTTTGTGGTTATGGTGATGTTGGCAAAGGTACAGCCGCTTCTTTTAAAGGCGCTGGAAGTATTGTTACTGTTACTGAAATTGATCCTATTTGTGCGCTTCAAGCTGCTATGGATGGGTTTGAAGTTAAAAAACTAGAAACTGTTATCGCTAATTCTGATATTGTAATTACAACAACAGGAAATAAAGATATTATTCAAAGTCGTCACTTCGAAGCTTTAAAAGACAAAGCTATTGTTTGTAACATCGGACATTTTGATAATGAAATTGATATGGCTTGGTTAAACGAAAACCACGGACATACCAAAAATACTATTAAACCTCAAGTTGATAAATATACTATTAACGGAAAAGATGTTATTATTCTTGCCGAAGGGCGTTTAGTTAATTTAGGTTGTGCAACTGGTCACCCAAGTTTTGTAATGAGTAACTCATTTACAAACCAAACTTTAGCGCAAATCGAACTTTGGACTAACGCCGATGCTTACGGAAACGATGTATATATGTTACCAAAAGCACTTGACGAAAAAGTAGCGAAATTACACTTAGAAAAAATTGGTGTAGAGCTTACAGAACTTCGTGAAGACCAAGCAAGTTATATTGGTGTAACTGTAGAAGGGCCTTATAAACCAGAACATTACAGATACTAATTATTTGTCATTCCTGTGTGGTCAGTGAGCGACTGGTGCTGAGCGAAGCCGAAGTAAGTCGAAGTGAAGGCAGGAATCTCATAAATTGAAATAAAAAACACAAATCCCAAGCAGCAATGTTTGGGATTTTTTTTTATTTGGGCGTTACCTCTAAAAGAGGTCGGGCTTTACTCATTCATTCTTATTTTAATTATTGAATTTGTGAATATAAATATTTCACTACTCGCTCTCTCCTTCGTCGGGGAGCCCAAAATATTTAGCCTACGGAGGGTGTAATCGAACCGTTCAATCACTAATGCACTTGTTCGCTAATTCAGGTTTTTTACATTAAATTTCTCTCCTTTTAAAAAAGCTTACAATTTAACAGATTTAGTTTGGCAGTGCTACTTTTTAGATTAAATTTGTAACCATTGTATAATGTTTAGTAACGTGGTTATGAAAGAATATTTGTCTTTAGCTGAAACAGCGGAATTAGTTGGAAAATGTAAAGAAACTCTGAGAAGATGGGATAATGAAGGTATATTGAAAGCGGTAAGAGAACCTGTTTCTAATTATAGAGTTTATCATAAAGAAGATGTTCAACTTTTATTAGGAAATTTATTTAACTCAGTCAAAACTGATGAAGTTTCAAACTTTATAAAACCACTAAAGGATTATTCAGTTTTAGAACTTTTTGCTGGAGCTGGTGGACTAGCAGTAGGAATGGAACAAGCAGGTTTAAAATGCATTGCTTTAAATGAAATTGATAAATGGGCTTGCCAAACTCTAAGAAAAAATCGCCCAAATTGGAACGTATTAGAAGGTAACATCAAAGATTTCACTTTTAAAAAATATAATAATAAGGTTGATGTTGTAACCGGTGGCTTCCCTTGTCAGGCATTTAGCTATGCTGGGAAAAAACTCGGACTAAATGATGCCAGAGGTACTTTATTTTATGAATTTGCTCGAGCAGTTCAAGAAGTGAATCCATCTATCTGTATTGGTGAAAATGTTCGAGGCTTACTAAGTCATGAAAAAGGAAAGACATTAGAGGGAATGGTTTCAATACTTGATGAAATTGGGTACAATGTCGTTCCTGTCAAAGTTTTAAAAGCAATTAATTATAGAGTGCCGCAAAAAAGAGAGCGAATAATTTTGGTTGGTATCAGAAAAGATATTGATATTAAATATGAGTATCCAAAACCTCATAAAAAAATATTCAATTTAGCCGACGCACTTAAAAAAGGAGAATTGTACAATTGTAAAGTTCCTAAATCAGAAGGCTCAAAATACCCTAAACATAAAAAGGAAATACTCGATTTAGTCCCACCTAAGGGATATTGGAGAGATTTACCTATTGATATTCAAAAAGAATATATGGGGAAAAGCTTTTATTTAGGCGGAGGGAAAACTGGAATGGCAAGAAGAATAGGCTGGGATGAACCGAGCTTAACCCTGACTTGTAGTCCAGCTCAAAAGCAAACAGAACGCTGCCATCCTGATGAAACCAGACCTTTTACCGTTAGGGAATATGCCAGAATTCAAACTTTTCCAGACAATTGGCATTTTGAGGGTTCCGTTTCTCAACAATACAAACAAATAGGTAATGCGGTTCCTGTAAATCTTGCTAAAGAAATAGGCTACTCCATTATTTCGTTTTTAAATAAGCTACAAGAAAATGACAAACTGAAGTATAACCAATTAAAAACGCTAGCTGTCTAAGACATCGAAACCATCATAATGATAAAAATTCTCAAAGGTAATTTCATCTAGAATAGTTCTTCTGTTATTTTTAGCATTTCTAGAAATATCTGTCAAAACTGTAGTTTCTTCCTCAGATTTACTCTTAATATTTTTTAAGAAATCTTCAACCGCAATTGGTAAAGATTTATACAATTTAAAAAGAGCCGTTTCATCGCCTGTTAGTATGCCATAAAATTTATCACCAGAAATCATATAAACCCTACTATGGCTATATTCTTTACCATTTATTATTCCTTCCCACTTTTTTTCAAAACTTCTCCTTGCCAAAATTTGAACTAAATAGCATTTGGCTTGCCTATTATCGTCTGCAAACCTCGCTAATTTCTGAAAAGCACTTTCCGCAGAACTACTATTCATTGTGTTATGTTTATTCTTTATTTCAGCAAAAACAGAATCGTCATCAGCTTTTATATCGTAACCACTAAGCTTTCCATTAGAATAACCCTTAACCCCACCTAAGACTTCCTCATGGAAAGTTCCAATGGCATTATTCACAGATTTATCAATTTGTCGAGCCATTTCTAATTTTAATAAATCTTCTTCAGAAATCTCATTAAATTTTGAATCAAATGTCAATTTAAAAACATCAACCTTATTTTTGTAAAACTTTGATTTTGTAAATTCTTTCTTTGCTTCTAAATAAGATTGATGCAAGTTAGCAATACATTTTAAAAAATGTTCATCAGATACAAAGTCAAGATATTTGTTTTTTAAATCGCTCATGAAATTCTTATATTAGAATAGTTTATGAATTACGAATATAAGAAAATAAAAGTACCAAGATTCAATGAGGAATCTGGTTTCTATACCACTAAAAAACGCTCAAAAATTATGAGTAAAATTAGGGGTAAGGATACGAAACCAGAATTAAAATTCCGTAAGGCTTTATGGCATAAAAATATTCGTTATAGAGTAGATAGCAAAACCTTACCAGGAAAACCCGATGTTTCCATTAAAAAATACAAGTTAATAGTTTTTATAGACGGTGAATTTTGGCATGGTTATAATTGGGATGAGCGAAAACAAAAACTAAAAACAAACCGTGATTTCTGGATTCCCAAAATAGAACGCAATATGCAACGTGATAAGGAAGTAAATGAGCAATTGGAAGATATGGGATTTACAGTCTTTAGATTTTGGGAATCTGAAATCAAAAATAACCTAAAAACGTGTATTAATGATATTTTAGTTTATCTAGATGTAGGAGAAAATAGTTGAAATATACTACTCATCCACCAAACCCTCCTCAAAATACCACCACAAACTAGAATCAATTGAACTTTTCATTTTAGTAATATCTGCATCGTCTTTTAAAAAAACCGTTAGATTTTCGCCTACTCTATTTTGTTCAACACTTTCTCTAATTTCAACAGTATCTATTTCTTTAAAATGCTCTAAATGTTTTTTAATTCTGGCATCTAAGGTCTCATCACTCAAAAAAATCTTAATGGTTGGTTGTGTTGGGGAGTTTCTAATTTCTGATCTAAACGGTAGCATAGTTAAATAATTTGAAGTTAGACAATATTTAAATTATTAACGCAATACCTTAAAAATAAGCATTTTATTAATACCTTTTACGTAAATTTTAAAAATGAATAAAACGAGAATTGATACTATTACCGAATTACTATCTAAAATAGAAGGATATATTCCTAAAAAGGATATGAGAAATGACTCTGTATCAAAATCAGACGTTGGTTGGCAACTAGACCATGCCTTAAAAGTTATAAACGGTGTAAGTGGTATTATGATTAAAACAAACCCTAATAAATATAAAAAGGATTTTAACTTAATGCGAACTGTTTTATTTCCGTTATGTTATATTCCTAGAGGCAGAGCAAAATCGCCAAAAATAGTGCTACCGCCAAATATTATTTTAAAGGAAGATTTATCTGCGCAATTACAATCTGCGCATATTAATATTGAAAATGTAAATGTACTTCCTAAAACATCTCATTTTAAACATCATGTTTTTGGAATGTTATCAAAAAAACAAACACTTCGTTTTTTAGAAATACACACTAAACATCATTTAAAAATTGTTAGTGATATTTTGAAACAATAAAAAAAACCTTTCTGTAAACAGAAAGGTCTTGTATTTAAAAGTTTATTAGTTTTTATGAAACTGCTTTAAGTTTCTTTAAAGTCGTTTTAGTTAATTTATCTTCAGCATAAAGCTTTGTTACATTTAACTTTTTCTCATCACTACTTGGTAACTCAAACATAGCATCTGTTAAAATTTCCTCACAAAGTGACCGTAAACCTCTTGCTCCTAATTTATATTCTATAGCTTTACCCACAATAAATTCTAATGCACCATCGGTAATACTAAAATCAATCTCGTCCATAGAAAACAATTTTTTATATTGTTTAATAATGGCATTTTTAGGTTCTGTAAGTATCGCTCTTAATGTTTTAGCGTCTAAAGGATCCATATAAGTTAGTACGGGAAGTCTACCAATAATTTCAGGAATTAAACCAAAATCTTTTAAATCTTTAGGAATAATATACTGCAATAAATTATCTTGATCTACAACATCATCAGACATAGAAGCACTATATCCAACAGCTTGCATATTTAGTCGTTTAGATATTACCCGATCAATACCATCGAAGGCACCTCCAGCTATAAATAAAATATTTTCTGTATTAACTTCTATGAATTTTTGGTCTGGATGCTTGCGTCCTCCTTTTGGTGGCACATTTACAACGGTACCTTCTAAAAGTTTTAGTAAAGCTTGTTGTACACCTTCACCTGATACATCACGAGTAATGGATGGATTATCACTTTTTCGTGCAATCTTATCTATTTCATCTATAAAAACAATACCTTTTTCTGCTTTCTCTAAATTATAATCTGCAGCTTGTAAAAGTCTAGTTAAAATACTCTCAACATCTTCTCCAACATAACCAGCTTCAGTTAAAACAGTAGCATCAACAATAGCTAATGGTACATTTAACATTCTTGCAATAGTTTTAGCCATTAAGGTTTTTCCTGTTCCTGTTTGCCCAACCATAATGATATTACTTTTTTGAATATCAATATCATCATTTGTAGGTGGTTGCAGTAATCGTTTGTAATGATTATAAACGGCAACAGACATTACTTTTTTGGTCATGTTTTGACCTATAATGTACTCATCAAGAAAATCTTTAATTTGTTGTGGCTTGCGTAGCTTTAACTCTGCCGATAAATCACTACTATCGCTTTGTTTAGATTCTTCTATAACAATACCGTGGGCTTGCTCTATACATCTATCACATATATGCGCATCCAAGCCCGCTATTAACAAGTTGGTTTCTGGTTTTTTTCTACCACAAAACGAACATTCTAATTCCTCTTTTGCCATTAATCTTATCTATTTTGGAAGTAAATCATTACAAATCCCTCTGTAATAATTCTATAAAACTACGAAATTAAATTTAATTTCGAGCTAAGATTTCGTCTATCATACCGTATTCTTTAGCTTTATCGGCTTTCATCCAGTAATCTCTATCGCTATCTTCGTAAACTTTGTCATAATCTTGACCCGAATGCTTACTAATAATTTTATAAAGCTCTTCTTTTAAAATTAATATTTCTCTAGCTGTAATTTCTATATCACTAGCTTGTCCTTGAGCACCTCCAAGTGGTTGGTGAATCATAACGCGAGAATGTGTTAAGCCACTTCGTTTTCCTTTTGTACCTGCACATAAAAGGACAGCTCCCATTGATGCAGCCATTCCTGTACAAATAGTTGCTACGTCTGGTTTTATAAACTGCATGGTATCGTAAATACCCAACCCAGCATAAACACTACCTCCTGGAGAATTTATATAAATCTGAATATCTTTTGAGGCATCTGTACTTTCTAAAAATAATAGTTGTGCTTGTACAATATTTGCTACCTGATCATTAATACCTGTACCCAGAAAAATAATACGGTCCATCATTAAACGAGAGAATACATCAAAAACAGCTATATTCATTTGACGTTCTTCAATAATATTAGGTGTTAAATTTGTTGGATACATACTACTAATAATTTTATTGTAATATGTACTACTTATACCTTGATCTTTTATCGCGAATTTTTCAAATTCTTTTGCGTAATCCATAGTTTTCCTTGTAATTATTTTTATTAAACTCCTGATTTACATCAAGATGTATTAACATAATTTTTTAATGCGATTTGTTTTTAATAAAAAGGCGTTTAAATCTTGAGATTTAAACGCCTAAATATAAGGAATTAATCCTTACTTATTTGTCACCATAAACTTCTTTAACAAAGTTTTCGTAACTTAATTCTTTAACTTTAATATTTGCCTTTTCTTTGTAAAGCGCTAATAATTTCTGACTTACTAATTGTTCTGAAATACGACGTGCTTCTTCTTGATTTCCCAAAACACGAGCAGCTATATCATCCAACTCTTTATCAGAAGGATTCATTTGACCAAATTGCGCCATTTGCGCTTTTATCATTTCTCTGGCATGACCCTTAATATCATCCATAGTGACTTTAATATCGTTATCTTCAATTAGTTTACCCTCTATTAATTGATAACGTAAACTTTTCTCAGACTTTTCATATTCATCTTTAGCTTGGTCTAAATCCATTTCCTTTTCTCCTGCTGTTTGCATCCATTTAGTTAAGAATTCAGCTGGTAAATCGAATTTTGTGTTTTCTACTAAATACTCCGTAACATCATTTAAAAGCTTTTGATCTGCTTGCTGAACAAATTGTTTTTCAGCGTCCTCCTTAATTTTAGCTTTTAATTCCGTTACAGAAGTAACTTCGCCTTTACCAAAAAGTTTGTCAAATAAATCTTGATCTAAATCAGCTAATTCTCTTGTATTAATTTCAGAAATAGTAAAAGACACCTCAATATCTAAACCATGAACTTCATCATGACCTAATTTTAAGGCATGCATTAAATCGTGGTCATCTTCAAAAAGGCCTTTGGTTTTTAAAACAATAACATCTCCTACTTTAGCCCCTATAAATTGTTTTGCAGTTGCTTTTCCTTTAAACTTGTCTAAAGTTAAAGTAACTTGGTTATCTATTTCTTTTTCTTCATTCGTATATGAACCTGTAATCTCGCTGTCTTTTTCAACAACATCTTTAGACACTAATTTTCCGTATTGCTTCTGAATACGTTCAATTTGCTCATCAATCATTTTTTTATCAGCAACAATATTATATTGAGTGATTGCTTTTTTACTTTTTAAATTCACCTCGAATTCTGGAGCTAAACCTAATTCGAATTCAAAAGAAAATTTATCAGCATCCCAATCAATCTCATCTTGTGTTTTTGGTAACGGCTGACCTAAAACATCTAACTTTTCTTCAGTTAAATATTTGTTTAAAGCATCTTGTAAAAGCTTGTTAACCTCATCAACTAACACCGCTTTACCATATTGCTTTTTAACCATACCCATTGGCACATGTCCTTTTCTAAAACCAGGAATGTTAGCTGTTTTTCTATAATCCGTTAAGATTTTTTCAACTTTATCGCTATAATCTTCTTTAGCAATATCTACTTTTACTACAGCATTTAATGCATCAACGTTTTCTCTTGTAATATTCATTTTAATAAATATGAAACCCTTATCAGGTGTTTAACAAACGGTTATTTATATAACCAAAATTGGGATGCAAAAGTAACATATTTTTACATCCCAACAAAGTTTTAAATGCTTGATTTTTAAGCTCTTTTTTTGTCTTCTTTTAAAAGTGAATGAAGTATAGATTGAAGCACCGAAAGTAGAATACTAAATAGCACCGCAATCCAGATACTGCTTACTGAAAATCCATCAATTAATTTATCGGCTAAAAGAATTATTAGCGCATTAATTATTAGTAAAAACAACCCTAGAGTTACAATAGTTATTGGCAGTGTTAGAATTACCAAAACGGGCTTTACTAATAAATTTAAAACAGATAATACTACAGCCACAATAATTGCGGTAACATAACCATCTACACTAACACCATTTAAAAAATGAGCAATTACAAATACGGCAACCGCATTAAGCAATAATTTTATTAAGAGTTTCATAATTTTAATCTTTTAATAAATGTACAAAAAAACTAAACAATAAATTTCATCACAGCATCAAAAAATTCCTGAGGATTTTCAGCATGTAACCAATGTCCTGCATTTGAAATTGTTTCAATCTTTGCTTTAGGAAAATGATTTTTAATGATTACTTCATCACCTACACCTATGTATTCCGATCTATCGCCTCTTAGAAATAAGGTGTCTTTTTCAAACCTAGCATAACTTGGTAATGACTCTCCCACCTCTCCAACTTCATTTTTTAAAACTTCTAAGTTTATACGTAAGCCTAATTTACCTTTCTCAACCCAATATAAATTTTTAAGTAAAAACATACGTGTTCCAACATCAGACACATAATTGCTTAGGACGTTATCTGCTTCTCCTCTGCTTTGTATCTCATCAAAATTTAAAGCACTTAATCCGTTTAAAATAGAATCATGATGCACTGGATAAAAACGTGGAGAAATATCGGCCACTATTAATTTTGAAACTAATTTTGGGTATTCAGCAGCAAATGCCATAGCTGTTTTTCCTCCCATGGAATGACCGAGTAAAACTATATCTGTTAAGTTATGCTCGTTACAGTAGTTTTTTAAATCATTAGCTAAAACCTCATAATTAAATGCTTCACTCCAAAAACTACGCCCATGATTTCTTTGGTCTACTAAATGTAATTGAAAGCCTTGTTCGCTAAATTGTTTACCCAGCGTTTTCCAATTATCACTCATGCCTAAAAAGCCATGTAGAATAATGAATGGTTTTCCTTCACCTATAATATTTGAATGTAAGTGCATACTTCTTATTTGATGGCTGAGCAAAGTCGAAGCCATATTTTATGTTTTAAGGTTATTAAATTTATGATTTCGACTACGCTCAATCACCAATAAATTCTATTCCCAAGACAAACATAGTTACTAAACTATTTCCTAAGAATTTTAACAACCAACTTATTTTAATTTATGTAAATACATTTGAATAACGTTTTCTACTCCCAAATACAAACTTTCAGAAATTAATGCATGCCCAATAGAAACTTCCAATAAGTTTGGAATATTCTCTTTAAAAAATTTGATATTGTCTAAAGACAAATCATGTCCGGCATTAATACCAAGACCTAAATCGTTAGCCAATTCTGCGCTCTCTGTATATGGTCTTATAGCATCTTTATTACCTAATCCGTATTGATGCGCAAATGCTTCTGTGTATAATTCAATTCTATCTGTTCCAGTTTCTTTGGCGCCTTCAATTTGTTTTAAAACAGGATCGACAAAAATAGATGTACGAATGCCGTTTAGTTGAAATTCTTTTATCACATCAATTAAAAAACCCTTGTTCTTAATGGTATCCCAACCCGCGTTACTTGTAATAGCATCAACAGCATCGGGGACTAATGTAACTTGTGTTGGCTTTACTTCTAAAACCAATTTCAAAAATGGTTCAACAGGATTTCCTTCAATGTTATACTCTGTATAAACTTCTGGTTTTAAATCGCGTGCATCTTGGTAGCGAATGTGTCGTTCATCTGGTCTGGGATGTATGGTTACTCCTTCTGCTCCAAACCTTTGGACGTCTTTTGCAAACTGAACCACATTTGGTAAATCGCCTCCTCTTGAGTTTCTTAAGGTTGCAATCTTATTGATATTTACACTTAACTTTGTCATCTGTAAATTTTAAAAAGACAAAAATACAAAGTAGCACAAGCTTATTTACTATTTTTTTGATTAATTTGCAACGTATTAAAACAAAACGATGAAGCTTTCAGAGTTCATTATTAACGATATTAAACCATTAAATAGCTCTAGTAAAATCAGTGATTTACAAATGCTATTTAATCAGTTAACATATTCTCATATCCCTATTCAAGATGATAATGGCGTTTTTTTAGGTTCTTTTTTTGAAACTGATGCGCATTGTTTTGATGGCAACAAGCCTCTTAGTGAATTTCTTTATGCTCTTGAAGATTTTTTTGTTCGTGATACTACAATGTGGTTAGATGTTTTAGAAGCGTTTGCTGTAAATTCGGCTAACATTATGCCTGTTTTAAATGCTAATAACAAGTATTTAGGCTATTACGAATTAAACGATATTATTAGTTTATTTAGTGAATCGCCTTTCTTCTCTGAAGCTGGAGGTATTCTAGTCGTTGAAAAAGGCATAAATGATTATTCCTTTAGTGAAGTTAGCCAAATTGTAGAGTCTAACGACGGTAAACTACTTGGTGCTTTTGTATCTAAAATGAATACAGATTTGGTTCAAATTACTTTAAAAATTGGCAACACTGGACTTAACGATATTATTCAAACCTTTAGAAGGTACAGTTATAATATTGTTTCAGGACATGAGGAAGATGGTTATATTGAAAGTTTGAAAGAACGATCTGACTATTTGAATAAATATTTAAATATGTAATGCATGAAGGTTGCTGTTTTTGGACGATTTTACAATGAAACCACTTCTGCTTCGGTAGAAACACTTTTTAACTATTTAGTAAAAAAAGATGCCGATGCGTATATAGAAACTGAATTCTACAATCTTATAAAAGATGAATCTCATAATATTAAAAACTTCGAATCTTTTAAAACCTTCGATATTTTAAATAAATCTTTTGATTTATTGGTAAGTATTGGTGGCGATGGAACAATTTTAAGAGCCATTACTTTTGTTAAAGACATCGATATTCCCATCATCGGAATTAATACTGGAAGATTAGGGTTTTTAGCAACCATTCAAGTTAATGAAATAGAAAATGCCATTCAAAATATCATTGATGGTAAATATAAAATTTCTGAACGTAGTTTACTTTCTGTTGAAACCACACCCGAAAATGATGATATCACTTCATTAAACTTTGCATTGAACGAAATAGCAGTAAGCAGAAAGAATACAACTTCTATGATTACTGTTGAAACTTATTTAGACGATGAATACCTTACATCCTACTGGAGTGATGGTTTAATAGTCTCAACACCAACGGGCTCAACAGGCTATTCTTTAAGTTGTGGCGGCCCCGTTATAACTCCTGGTGCTAATAGTTTTGTTTTAACACCAATTGCTCCTCATAATTTAAGTGCACGCCCACTTGTAATTCCAGACTCAACTGAAATACGATTAAAAGTTAGTGGTAGAGAAGAACAACATTTAGTATCATTAGACTCCAGAATTGCAACACTTAATAATGGCACAATTATAAAAATTAAAAAAGCTGATTTTAAAATTAAAATGATAGACCTGTTAAATGAAAGCTTTTTAGTAACGCTTCGTAAAAAGCTTCTTTGGGGAGAAGACAAACGCAATTAAACAATAATTTTACTGAAATACTGTTTTAAACTCATACTAATTGGTTCAAATTATAATGGACTAATCTTATTTATTATATTTGCAAACTTTTGAAGATTTATGAGGTATTTAACCGTATTGATATTAAGCATTTTAACCTTCCAACTAAGCCATTCTCAAATTAATGAAATTGGTGTTTTTGCTGGCGGTAGTAACTTTATTGGAGATGTTGGTGCTACAGATTATATTTCACCTAATAGCCCTACTTTAGGATTAATGTACAAGTGGAACGCAAGCCCGCGACATTCTTGGAGAGCATCCTTAATATATTCTGATTTAAAGACTTATGACAATGAATCTGATGATCCAAGACGTATAGAAAGAGGTTATAAATTCGATTCTAACTTACTAGAAATTGCTGCTGGTATAGAATTCACCTTTCTAGATTTTGATTTGCATGCTGGAGTTAAAATAGGCACACCCTATTTATATACCGGTATCAGTGTAGCAAAACATGATAATTTTTATTTTTCAAATGGTATACAAACTCCAGAAAATAATTCAAGTTGGGCTTTTGGTATCCCAATGGCTCTGGGTTACAAAACAAACTTTTTAGGTCATTTCATTTTTGGTGTTGAAATTGGAGCAAGATATACGTTTTCTGATGAATTAGATGGTAGTGTTCCAAATACAGCATCACTTCAACCATTTAGGTTTGGAAATATTAACAATAACGATTGGTATGTGTTTTCTGGAATTACACTAACTTACACCTTTGGAGAAAACCCTTGTTTTTGCACAGATTAAAATGAATTTAAAAGAACGTATAGTAACTACAAAATTGCCTAAACACATTGCCATTATTATGGACGGCAATGGGCGTTGGGCTAAACAAAAAGGTATGATACGGGCTTTTGGTCATGAAAATGGCACTAAATCTGTGAGAGAAACAGTTGAAGCTTGTGCAGAATTAGGTGTAGAAAATTTAACGCTATATGCCTTTTCAACTGAAAATTGGAATAGACCAAAACTAGAAGTACAAACTTTAATGAAACTTTTAGTCTCCTCATTAAAGAAAGAAATCAAAACACTTCAGGATAACAATATAAAATTATCTGCCATAGGTAATTTAAATACATTGCCAAAAAAAGTACATAAAGAGCTTCATGAAGTTATAGAAAACACAAAAAACAATAATAGGATGACTTTAACCCTAGCATTGAGCTATGGATCGCGTGAGGAAATCATAAATACTGTTAAAGAGATTAGTTTTAAAGTTAAAAATAATATAATTTCGCGCGATAAAATTGATGAATCAATTATAAATGAGCATCTTTACACGCGAAATTTACCAGATGTAGATTTGCTTATTAGAACAAGTGGGGAGCAACGTATAAGTAACTTCTTGCTTTGGCAAATTGCTTACGCCGAATTATACTTTACCAGTATATTGTGGCCAGATTTTACAAAGCAACATTTGTATGAAGCTATTATTGAATATCAAAAAAGAGAACGACGATTTGGGAAAACAAGTGAACAACTTAGTTAATATTTTACCTTTAACACATATAAAGTATTTTACGGTCATTTTATTTTTAGTTTTAGGCTTTAATATTCAAGCTCAAAATCTACAATATAGTAATGGTGAAAAATACACACTAGGAGAAATTACTGTTTCTGGAAATACAAGTTTTAGCGAACAAACTATAGTCACCTATTCTGGCTTAAGAAAAGGTAAAGAAATGACTATTCCAGGAGAAGATATAAGTACAGCTATAAAAAAGCTATGGAATTCAAATTTATTTAGTGATATTGAAATTTATATTACCAAAATAGATAAAAATGTAGCTGACTTAGAAATTCGCCTTTCAGACTTACCACAATTAAATGAATTAAAAATTAATGGTGTAAAAAAGTCAAAAGTAGAAGGAATAATTACCGAAAACAAGCTAAAAAAAGGCGTAAAAGTAACCGAAAACCTCAGAACAACTACAAAGAACTTTCTTGAGAAAAAATATAAAAAACAAGGTTTTTTAAATACCAAAGTACTTATTAATACCATAGACGTTAAAGACTCTATTGAAACTGCAAGAGTTAATATGGTACTTAATATTGATAAGGGAGAAAAAGTTAAAATTAAAGATATTGAGTTTAGTGGAAATGATGTTTTAAGTGATAAAAAGCTTAGAAAAAGCATGAAAAGCACAAAAAAAATTAATCGTCTTAGAATTTTAAAACGCTCTAAATTTATCGATTCTGCATATCAAGCAGATTTGGGTCATGTTATAGATTATTATAAAGAAAACGGATATAGAGATGCTCGTATACTTTCTGATAGTATTGTCTATAATGATGATGCAACCATTTCGCTTAAAATTAAAGTAAATGAAGGTGAACAATATACTTTTGGCGATATTACTTTTATTGGTAACACGGTATATACTAATGAGCAGTTAAGTAGACTTATAAGAATTAGAAAAGGAGATACTTATAATGGTGTTTTATTACAAGAACGCATTCAAGATAATTCTAAACCCGACGCTCAAGATATTGCAAACCAGTATCAAAACAACGGCTACTTATTCTCTACTATTAATCCTGTTGAAGTAAGTGCAGATGGTAATGTAATAGATATGGAAATTAGAATATCTGAAGGGAAACCAGCTTATTTTAATAGTGTAACCGTAGTTGGTAATGATAAAACCAACGACCATGTTATTTACAGAGAAATTAGAACGCGTCCAGGGCAATTATATAGCAAAGCTAATGTAGTTCGTACCGTTAGAGAACTTGGTCAATTAGGCTTTTTTGATGCTCAAGAAATATCTCCAAACTTTAATAACCCAAATCCTGTTGAAGGAACAATTGACATGGAATATTCTGTTAAAGAAACAGGATCTAGTCAAATTGAGTTACAAGGTGGTTATGGTGGTGGTGGATTTATTGGAACTTTAGGTCTATCATTTAATAACTTTTCTATTAAAGATATTTTTAAGAAAGAAGCTTATAAGCCAATACCAATGGGCGATGGTCAAAAACTAGCACTACGTTTACAAGCTAGTCAATTTTTCCAGACCTATAGTTTCTCTTTTTCAGAACCATGGTTAGGTGGTAAACGCCCTGTGCAGTTTTCATCTTCGCTTTCGCATACAAAACAGTTTTTATTCAATCAATTCACTGGAGAAGCTGATAGAAGCCAAAGCTTTAATATTACAGGTATTACTTTTGGTTTAGCAAAACGTTTAACTGTTCCAGATGATTTCTTTGTACTCTCACAAGCTATTAGTTTTCAACGCTACGATTTAAATAATTACAATACTGGTTTATTTACTTTTGGTGATGGTTTTTCAAATAACTTATCTTATACCGTAGGTCTTAGTAGAAATAGTACAAATGTAGATCCTATTTACCCAACTGGAGGATCTAACTTTTCTGTTACTGCCAAATTCTCTCCACCATATTCTCTTTTTAATAATGTTGATTATGGTGCTTTAAAAGACGAACGCGATAGTAACGAAGCCGTTTTAAATGATGCAACCCAATCTGACTCTGACAGAACTAACGCTTCTAGTAGAATCGCAGAAATAGATCAAGAACGTTATAAATGGTTAGAATTTTATAAAGTAAAATTCTCAGGCGAGTGGTTTACCCAAATAACTAAAAATTTAGTATTAAGACCTAAAGTTGAATTTGGTTTCTTGGGCGCTTATAATAACGATAGAGGCGAAATTCCGTTTGAACGTTTCTTTTTAGGGGGTGATGGTTTAGGCAACTTTGCCTTAGATGGTAGAGAGGTTGTACAATTAAGAGGATACCCAAATCAATCGCTGTCAGACCAAGATGGTAGTACTATTTACAATAAGTTTTCTTTGGAACTTCGTTACCCAATAACATTAGCAGCATCAGCAAAAATTTATGCCTTAGGATTTTTAGAAGGTGGTGCATCATATAATAGTTTTAAAGACTATAACCCGTTTAATTTAAAGCGTTCTGCTGGTTTAGGTATTAGAATTTTCATGCCAGCATTTGGTTTATTAGGTATCGATTTCGGACATGGTTTCGATCCAATTGGAAGCACTGGCGCTAAAAATGGATGGGAAACACACTTCATAATTGGACAACAATTTTAACTATAATTTTATTTTGGCACGATATTTTCTAATAACACTTTGATGATTTGAATGCCAAATAAAATTTTTAAGATTAAAATTCGTTAATTTTGAAGAGATAATTTATAGAAAGGGCAGTAACACAAATAAAATCATCTGTCATTTTTAGAATTTATCAGTTTATAAATTATAAAAATATTAAACAGATGCAAAAAAAAGTTCTTTTTTTACTGATATTAGTTTTTATGCTAAGTCTTTCACTGCATGCGCAACGCGGTGTTAGTATAGCTTATATTGATTCAGAATTCATTTTAGAAAATGTACCTGAATATCAAGAAGCTACTACACAACTTAATGCAAAAGCAGATAAATGGAAAAATGAAATTGCGGCTAAATTAGATGCCATAAAACAAAAACGAAAAGATTTAAGCAATGAAAAGGTACTTTTAACTGCAGAACTTATAAGCGAACGAGAAGAAGATATTTCTTTTGAAGAAAAAGAAATTCTTGACTATCAGCAAAAACGTTTTGGACCAAATGGCGATTTGTTTATTCAAAAAAAACAATTGATGCAGCCCATACAAGATCAAATTTTTGCAGCAGTACAAACTATTGTAGCCAGCAAAAAGTATGATATGGTTTTAGACAAATCTGAGGGTGGTATGCTTTATGTAGCAAATAGACTTGATATAAGCGAACAAGTTTTACGAAGTATAACAAGAGCGTCTAAAAGAAATCAAGCAAAATCAAAAGCTGAAAAAAGAGCTGCTGAAGATGAAGAAGTTGTTCCTGAAGTAAATTTAGAGCTAGAAGCACGTGAAAAAGCCCTAGAAGAAAAGAAAGCTGAACGAGAGAGTGCCATTGAAAAAGCGAGACAAGAAAAGTTAGATGCCCGCGCAGCTAAAGTTAAAGCAGCAGAAGAAAGACGCCAGAAAATATTGGATGATCGTGCAAAAGCAAAACAAGAAAAATTAGATGCCATAAATAAAGTAACAGATACTATTAATAGTACAAATGAAACATCAAAATCTGAAGTAGCAAAAGAAGAGGGAGTAACAGAAGTAAAAACGAGAGAACAGTTAATAGAAGAAAACAGGCAAAAAAAATTAGCTGAAAGAGAAGCTAGAAAAAAAGCCTTAGAAGAAAAGAAAAAGAAAATTTTAGAAGAACGCCAAAAGGCAAAAGACAGTTTAAACAACAAAAATTAATAATTTATAACACATTAATACTATTTAAAAATGAAACAATTTAAAACTATTTTATTAGCAACTGCATTATGTATTGGAACCTTAAGTTTCACTCAAGCACAAAGTAAAGTTGCACATATAAACACACAAGAATTAATTCAGGCTATGCCAGAGTATAAAAATGCTATGACTGAGTTAGAATCTTTAAGTAAAACGTACCAAACTGATTTTCAAGCTATGGGTACTGAATACCAAAATACTGTTAAACAGTATGAAGCAGAAGTAAATACAAAAACTGCTGAAGAAAATCAGAAAAGAGCTGTTGAACTTCAAGAAAAACAACAACGTATTCAACAATTTCAAGCTGATGCCCAAAAAGATTTAGGAGCAAAACAAGAAGAGTTAATTAAGCCTGTATCTGAAAAAGCTAAAGCTGCTATCTTAAAAGTCGGTAGAGCTCAAGGATTTGACTATGTTTTAGATTCTTCACTAGGCGTTGCTATTTTAACTGATGGTAAAAACCTACTCGACGATGTTAAAAAAGAATTAGGTATCTAATTGTCATTGCTGCGAAAGCAGGAATCCATACCAAACATTTTAAAAGCTGCTTATAAAAAGCAGCTTTTTTCATTTATTTAATTTTTATAAAAAATAGGATTACAGATAATTCCAATTGAATTATATATTTTTATAAAATATTAATTTCATTTTAGATTCCTGCCATAGTTTATCTTGAGCGTTAGTCGAAAGGCAGGAATGGCAAATTTACTTTTATTATTTTATGAGTGAACAATCTATTGGTATTTTTGATTCTGGTGTTGGCGGCACTTCTATTTGGAAAGAGATTCACAAGCTTTTGCCAAATGAAAATACAATGTATTTAGCTGATAGTAAAAATGCACCTTATGGCTCAAAAGGGAAAGATGCTATAATTGAGTTAAGTATTAAAAACACCGAATACTTACTTAATAAAAATTGTAAACTTATTGTCGTAGCATGCAATACAGCCACTACTAATGCTATAGATTATCTTCGAGAAACATATCAAGTGCCATTTATTGGTATAGAACCTGCTATTAAACCAGCTGCTCTAAAAACTAAAACCAATGCTATTGGTATTTTAGCCACTAAAGGTACTTTAAGTAGTGCGTTATTTTCTAAAACCTCTAGTTTATTTACAAGTAATATAAGCGTTATTGAACAAGTTGGTGAAGGAATTGTTGAGCTTATTGAAAGTGGTCAATTAGACTCTGATGACATGAAAGATCTACTAAGAGTTTATCTAAAACCAATGATTGATGCCCAAATTGATTATTTAGTTTTAGGTTGTACACATTACCCCTACCTCATTCCTTTATTAATTAATTTACTTCCAAAACATGTTAAAATTATAGATTCAGGTGAAGCTGTTGCAAGACAAACAAAGACGATTTTGGAAAAAAATAATTTACTAAACACTGACGATTTAAGAAGTAAATCACTGTTTTACATCAATAAAAAGGTGGATGTGATGCAATCGCTTTTGGGTAGTAAATTTGAAGTAGATTATTTAGATTTTTAAAAGGTAGTATCTCATTAAGTGTGTAAAGTTTAATTTTTGATTAATTTTAAATTTTATACACAATGAACAAAGACGAT
>CANMSN010000013.1 GCA_947500585.1 uncultured Flavobacteriaceae bacterium
CGAGGCACTGATCGTGGCTTTTCCATCTATTAAGGTTACCATATCGGCATCGGCCATTAAACTGCCTGCATCGGCTTGACAGTTAACATCTCCTAGGGTAAATGTTATTGTTTTTGTACTACATTTACCAATACCTAGTTTGTATTTGTATAGTGTTGCAGTTACTTTAAACCTACCCTTACCAAGATTCCAATCACCATTTCCTGCTGGAAATGTAAATGGTGGTATATTTTCTATGATAGAATAATGCTTCCCTGTGTCTAAATTATCAACAATAAATTTAACGCTTCCTACTTTACCGCTTATGTGGGCATTGACATAAAAATGACCTGGTAACTCATCTATGGCATATGTACTTCCATCTTTTACAGCTACAGATTCGTGACCATTAGTAAATTCAAATCCTTCAATATCGCCACATGTTGTGTCAGCAAACGATTGAAGAGAAAATAAAAGGAATAATGAAAAAAGTAGGCGTGTAAGGTTTGGGTTTTGGATAGTTGGTTGTACTTTCATCTTATTTTGTTTATTGTATTTTATACAAAGTTAAACAAAATACTAATCTGTTTAACAATTTAAAATATTAGTTAAACAAAAAATCAACCATTTCGTCGATTTTTTAAAAAATTATGTACGAAATTTACACCTATCTCATTATTTTAAATTAATAATTTTATGTTAGAATAAGAATTTAATAAAGCTTCGTCTACTTGTTTGCCTTTTAACCATTTAACTTTTGTTATACCTTCTTTTTCTTGCGCAATTAGCTTACCACTAAATTTGGTTTTCATTTCAAACCAATAAGTAATTTTAATTTTGTGTTTTCCATTACGCTTAAAAATATGGTATGTATTTTCTAAAGGCTTTGTTATTTTTAGTCCTGTAACACCCGTTTCTTCTGTAACTTCTCTAATTGATGTTTCTTCTATAGTTTCTTTACCCTCAGCTTTTCCTTTAGGTAAATCCCATTTATCATTTCTATAAATAAATAATACTTCATTTTTTTCATTAAAAACTTTTCCGCCTCCAGCAACCACATTTGGTAATTTTTTCAAAAACTTTTTTAGTAATTTATCTTGGTCTTTATGAATAAGTCGAATTTCATTTAAAGATGTTGAATTAAGTTCTCTAATCACTTTTCCAATATTTACGGTATTAAGCAAATAATTTTTAAAGTTAGTTTCTTGTTCTACTAGGGTCGTTAAGATTATAGGTTTGTCTCCGACAAAAACTTTGTACATACGTATATTTAGAAAATTCGTTTTTGTAAAAATATCATTTTTAATATCAATTGAGTAAATGTTGAAAAAATATTTTTATTACTAAAAAGAACTGTCTTTAAAACCCAAATTTATGTTTAATTTTGCTTCATGATTTTTAACAAAGAAACCGCAAAAAAAACAGCAGAAGTTTTATTGCAAGTTAATGCCATAAAACTAAGTCCAAAAGAACCTTTTACGTGGGCATCAGGCTGGAAATCTCCAATTTATTGTGATAATCGTATCATTTTATCTTACCCAATTATTAGAAACTATGTACGTGAAAATATTGCAAAACAAATTGAAGAACTATATGGAAAACCCGATGTTATTGCTGGTGTTGCTACTGGTGCTATTGGAATTGGTATTTTAGTTGCTGAATATTTAGATCTTCCTTTTATATATGTTAGGCCAGAAGCCAAAGGGCACGGTAGAAAAAACCAGATTGAAGGATTTATTGAAAGCGGACAAAGTGTTGTGGTGGTAGAAGATTTGATAAGCACTGGAAAAAGTAGCTTAAATGCGGTAAAAGCTTTAAAAGAAGCCAACATAACGGTAAAAGGAATGGTTGCTATTTTTACTTATGGTTTTAATGTTGCAAGCGAAAATTTCCAAAAAGAAGGTGTAACGCTAAACACTTTGAGCAACTATGAAAATTTATTAGAACAAGCTCTAGACACTAAATACATTTCTGAAAAGGAATTAAAAACTTTATCAGAATGGAATTCCAATCCTAGTGAATGGAACGCTATTTGATAAAGACATGTTGTTTAGTTGCAAAGTTTTTAAAATACACGACTAAACGCCTTAACAAAATAACAACTTAACTACATTATGAATTTAGAATCACCAAAAATAAACGTTAGTAAATCACCTGAAGATGTTTTTAATTTTTTAGCAGATATTAAAAATTTTGAATCTTTAATGCCAGAAAACATTAGCAAATTTGAAGTTTTAGACGACGATAAATTTTTATTCGCCTTAAAAGGTATGCCAGAAATAATTCTTAAAAAGAAAGAAGTTATTCCTCCAAACAAAATAGTACTTGGTGCTGCTGGTGGTAAAATAGATTTTGCTTTAGTTGCCAATATTATTAAGGTTGATGAAACTTCTAGCGAAGTACAATTAGACTTTTCTGGCGACTTTAATCCTATGATGGCGATGATGATAAAGAAACCAATTACTAAGTTTATTGAAACACTTGCTACAAGTATTCCTGAAGCTATTTAGTAAAGTAGTGTAATTTCCTTAAGATCAAATTTTTTCACAATTTCGTCTTCTACAATTACTTGTAGTTTACCATATTTTGTAACACCTTTTACAAAACCAGAAAATAAAACACCTTCGGCATCTTTAAATGTTGAAGGTTTATTTTTTCTAAACAAATTATTTTCATACTCATTTTTAACAAAATCATACTTTTCTTGTTGCAGAAGTAATGAATATTCTTTTGTATACTTCATAATAAGTTGTAAAACTTCATCTAGATTATAATGAACTCCAGTAATTTGTTTTAATGATGATGCTTTAGGAAGATTTTTAAATTCTGTTTGATTTACATTAACTCCAATACCTATAATTGTAGAGTTCAACTTGTTTTTTATGACATTCTCTATTAAAATACCACAAATCTTTTTATCTGCTGACAAAATGTCGTTAGGCCATTTAATATATAAATCAGGAATATTCAGCACTTTAAAAGCCTTATAAATAGCCAATGAAATGGCCATACTAATGTAGAAAGGAAATTCAACATCATGCATGGTTAAATCCTTGAAGACACTAAACATGAGGTTTTCCCCTTTATCTGAATCCCATGTGTTGCCCATTTGCCCTCTACCATGTGTTTGTTTATTAGCCATAACAATGGTAAAATCGTCAACATCTTCCTCATTAATTAGCCTCCGTAAGTAGCTATTCGTCGAATCGATGGCATCAAGTTTGATTATACGCATAAAGCGGTTATTATATTTCTTTAAAATGTTATGATTATTTTGAAGTATAAAGAACTAAAAAAATAATAACTTTGCATAAATTAAATGAAATTAATGGTTAAACAAAAAATAAGCGCAGACCAACTCATATCTGTTGTAATAAGCGGCATTGAAGATGTTAAAGGTAAAGAAATAAATATTTTAGATTTAAGAGAGATTGAAAACACGGTTTGTGATTATTTTATAATTTGCGAAGGAACTTCAAATACGCAAGTAACCGCCATTGTTAATTCAGTTCAGAAAAAAGTTAGTAAAGAACTTAAAGACAACCCATGGCATACAGAAGGTTTAGAAAATGCCGAATGGGTATTAATTGATTACGTAAATGTTGTTGTGCACGTTTTTCAAAAACACATTAGAGAATATTACGATATTGAAAGCCTTTGGGGTGACGCAAAAACAACAGTTATAGAAACGAGTTATTAAAAAATAAAAATGGCAAACGAGAAAAAGAATATAAAAGATAAGAAACCTAAATTTAGCCCGTATTGGATTTACGGAATACTTATAGCACTATTTTTAGGCTTTCAATTATTCAGTAATAGCGGTTACCAAGAAGGTAATATAACAACACCTTCAGACTTCTTTAAGTATTTGGAAGATGGCGATGTAGATCGTGTTGATATTATAAAAAACACCCGAGTAGCAAAAGTATATTTAACAAAAGAGGCCGAGGAAAAAGAGATTCATAAAAACTCTAAACCACAAACCTTCATTCCTTCTGCAACAAAATTACCAAATTATAAATTTGAATTTGGAGATCTTCAAAATTTTGAAAACGAACTAAATGAAACTACTGCAAATTTAGATACAAAACCTATTGTAAAATTTGATACCGAGACTAATGATTGGGGGAATTTATTAATGGGAATACTCCCTTTTATTTTACTTATCGGTGTTTGGATTTTCATCATGCGCAGAATGTCTGGTGGCGCTGGCGGAGGTGCTGGTGGGCAAATTTTTAACATCGGAAAATCAAAAGCAAAACTTTTTGATCAAAATACAGAAGTAAAGACAACTTTTAAAGATGTTGCAGGTTTAGAAGGTGCAAAAGAAGAAGTTCAAGAAATAGTAGATTTCTTGAAATTTCCAGAAAAATATACCACACTTGGTGGTAAAATTCCAAAAGGCGCACTACTTGTAGGACCTCCGGGAACAGGTAAAACCTTATTAGCTAGAGCTGTAGCTGGTGAGGCTAAAGTCCCTTTCTTTTCACTATCTGGTTCAGATTTTGTTGAAATGTTTGTTGGTGTTGGAGCTTCTCGTGTTAGAGACTTATTTAAACAAGCTAAAGAAAAATCGCCTTCAATCATTTTTATTGATGAAATTGATGCCATTGGTCGCGCCAGAGGTAAAAATGCTATGTCTGGGAGTAATGATGAGCGCGAAAACACATTAAACCAATTACTAACCGAAATGGATGGTTTTGGTACTAACACCAACGTCATTGTTATTGCGGCAACAAATAGAGCTGATATTTTAGATAAAGCTTTAATGCGTGCTGGACGTTTTGATAGACAAATTTTCGTAGATCTTCCAGACGTTCGTGAACGTAAAGAAATTTTTGAAGTGCATTTACGTCCACTAAAAAAGGCAAAAGATTTAGATTTAGATTTCCTTTCAAAACAAACACCAGGTTTTTCTGGAGCCGATATTGCAAATGTTTGTAATGAAGCAGCTTTAATTGCTGCACGAAACGGCAAAAAAGAAGTCGACAAACAAGACTTTCTTGATGCTGTTGATAGAATTATTGGTGGTTTAGAAAAGAAAAATAAAATAATTACACCAAGTGAAAAGAAAGCTGTTGCTTTTCATGAAGCTGGTCATGCTACCGTAAGTTGGATGCTAGAACACGCTGCCCCATTAGTAAAAGTAACTATCGTACCTCGTGGACGCTCTTTAGGTGCTGCATGGTACTTACCAGAAGAACGCCTTATTGTTCGCCCAGAACAAATGCTAGACGAAATGTGTGCTGCTTTGGGTGGTCGTGCTGCCGAAAAAGTAATTTTCGATAAAATATCTACAGGTGCTTTAAGTGATTTAGAAAAAGTTACAAAGCAAGCCAGAGCTATGGTTACTATTTATGGACTTAGTGATAAAATTGGTAATCTAACTTATTATGATTCTTCTGGACAAAGTGAATATGGCTTTTCTAAGCCATACAGCGAACAAACGGCTGAATTAATTGATAAAGAAATCTCTGATATCATTGAAAAGCAATATGACCGTGCTGTTAAGCTATTAGAAGAAAACAAGGATAAACTAACTGAATTAGCTGAAGTTCTTTTAGAAAAAGAAGTTATTTTTAAAGATAATTTAGAGAAAATATTTGGTAAACGTGCTTTTGAAAAAGAAGAACAAGAAAAACCAAAAGTAGAAGAAAAAGAATAGACAAAAGAATAGATTTTATTATATTCTGTTAAGCTTTTAGTAAAAATCTTAAATTAATCGTATGGTTAATTTAAGATTTTTTATATTTGATAAATCCCTCAAAAAAATAGTTAATAGCGCCTAACTAAATGAGTCTTTTTAGAAAAATTTTTGGTTCTAAATCTGAGCGATTAGGAGAAGAATTAAAATCGAACGATAGAGGCAAATATATGCCTGAAATAAAACTACCAATAGACGAAAGGTTTACTATAAACTTTAAGGCTAATGGTGGAAAGTTTCTGTATTGCGAAAATTTAGACGAAATATTTGAAAACTTAAATTATATTCTTGAAGAAAACAAGTGGGAAGAAAAAAAGGTTTTATTGTTGGATAAAAACCTAGAAGATAAATTTAAAAATTCTGGTCTTCAAATAACTTCAAAAATAAACAACTCTACTTTTTTCTTAACCACATGCGAAAACTTAATTGCAGATGATGGTTCTTTACTTATTTCTTCAAAGCAAATATTCGAGAAAAAATTACCTGAATTACCACTAAATTTTATTGTATTTGCTACTACAAGTCAAATAGTTGAAAATATTGGCGAAGGTTTACGAGGTATAAAATCTAAAAACAGAGAAAAAATCCCCACAAATATTACCACCATAAAACACTTTAAATCTTCTGATGATAAAGACTTTTTAAGTTATGGTAGTAGTGCAAAAAATTTGTATTTACTGCTCTTAGAAGATTTATAGAATGAAAGAAATTCATATAAGATCACTTTCTGGCTTACTATACATTTTACTATTAGTTTTTTCTTTATTTAACCAACACGCTGTAATAATACTATTCTTTGTATTTGGACTAATTTGTATGGGAGAATTCAAAAAATTAATTCAACTACAAAGTATTATTCCCTATTTTATTTTTATAGTACTTTATACTGTTTTCGCATATTGGCAACTCGTTTTAAATACAAATAACGGATTAAATGAAATCACTCAAATACTCATGGTGCTTACCATATTTGTTGAGTTATTTTTAATTAAAGATTTATTTTCAGGAAAAACCATTCCGCTATTTAGTTCAAAACGTTTTCTACTTACAACCTTTTATTTATCAAGCGGTTTTGTTTTTTTAGTTTTAATTGTTAATTACTACGCAGACTATAATCCAAATATATTGTTAGGGTCATTTATACTTGTTTGGGTAAACGATTCATTTGCTTATTTGGTTGGTAAAAATTTTGGTAAACAAAAACTTTTTGAGATAATTTCACCCAAAAAAACAGTTGAAGGTTTTATGGGCGGGCTATTCTTCTCATGTATTGCAAGTTATTTTATTGCTACCTTTACAGAAACATTAACCTTTACAAATTGGTTAATATTAGGCATTATAATTAGCGTATTCGGAACTTTAGGAGATTTAATAGAATCGAAATTTAAACGACAAGCAAATGTTAAAGATAGTGGAGTTATTATGCCAGGTCATGGTGGCTTGCTAGACCGTTTAGATAGTATTATTTTTGCAGCTCCTTTTATATATTTATTTTTAAGAATTTTACCATATGTTTCATAAAGAAGGTCATAAAATCATATTTATAACATTTGTTATTGTAGTAGCATGCTTTTTATTAGTAGATAGTTTTATTTCTATTAGATGGTTAGCAACCGTTATTATGATTACCTTATTGATGTTTTTAATACTAATACTTCAGTTTTTTAGAAACCCTAAACGCCTAACATCTATTAACGATAAATATGTAGTCTCTCCCGTTGATGGAAAAGTAGTTGTTATTGAAGAAGTATTTGAAAAAGAATATTTTAAAGAAAAACGTTTACAAGTAAGCGTTTTTATGTCTCCAATAAATGTTCACGTTACGCGTTACCCAATAAGCGGAAACGTTATTTTTAGCAAATATCATCCTGGAAAATATTTAGTAGCGTGGCATCCTAAAGCTAGTGAAAAAAACGAACGAACAACCGTAGTTGTTGAAAATGAAACTTATGGCAAAGTACTTTATAGGCAAATTGCGGGCGCATTAGCAAAGCGTATAGTAAATTATGCGAAACAAAATGACAAAGCCATCCAAGGTACCGATTCTGGTTTTATTAAATTTGGCTCGAGAGTAGATTTATTTTTACCTTTAGATACCAATATTAAAGTAGCACTTAACCAAAAAGTTCGCGGAGGCGAAAGTGTGATTGCTGAAATTAATGAGTAGTGAAGATTTAGACATAGAATTTCAAGATGCTGTAAATCGGGTAAACGCGCATACCGAACCTTTTCCAGCAGACACGCTTTTAAAGCTATATGCTTACTACAAAAAAGCTACAAATGACTACGGAAAGCCAAAAAGCAAAAAAGAAATCATAAATGCTTTTAAAACAAATGCATTATTCCAAGCTAAAGAACTAACTGAAAACAAAGCAAAACAAGCTTATATAGATTTGGTGAACAATTACTTTTTGTATAGAGAGTAACAAAACATCAGTTACTTATTTCAATTTCTGTAGGTTGAAAATTAAAGTCTAATTACCGTACTATCTATTTTTAGGTGGATATTTAGTTAGTACTTTTTCAACAATAGCATTTAATTTAGCTTCTCTTTTTTCGGGAGTTGCATTTGGATTAAAACTAGATTCGCTAACCGCCTGCCAAAACAATTGCTTTTTATTTTCATCAACGAAATCTATGGTTATTTGTCTGTTTACATTGGCTTGACCTATAGGCAAACCAATAGAAATGCCACCGCCAACATTTCGCCCTGTGCCACCTATGCCAACTCCAACGGTTTCTCGTTGAACACCTTGAAATTCGCTACTTTTTATATCTATAAAAAAATCTGGAGTGTTCGATAACTCAAATCCCTTTTCTTTCATTTGTAAATCTAAAGCATCAAGCAAGCGCTTGGTATCTAATTCACTTAAACCTGGCTCCATATCGCTGAAATAGTTATAAGTTTTATAGTTTGAAAAATCTATCGCTTTATCATAATCATAAGTTACATAAATGGGCGAGCAAGAATATGTAACTAATAATAAAAACAGTATTTTAAATCTATTCATTTTATTCATTTTTTATAAAAATAATTAATTTTAAACCATTCAATATAAGTTTAAAACCGTTTGTCATAATTTTAACTTTTAAAGACTATGATACCACTATATTTGTATCATAATCAAAAAAATGAATACTCATGATACGTTTAATTACACTTTTTGTCTTGTCTACTTTGTCGGTTACGCTAACTTTATTTGGTCAAAATAAAAAACGTCCACAAGATCCTACTGAACCTCTAAATTATAAATCTGAGAATATCTATTTTATTAATCCTGAAGCAGATAGTATAAAGCTTGCTGGCACACTAACTTTACCCAAAGAGGTATCAAAACCTACTGTCGCTATTTTAATTAGTGGTTCTGGACCTCAAAATAGAAATGAAGAGGTAAAACAGTTTAATCATAGACCATTTTTAGTGCTTTCAGATTATTTAACTAACAATGGTATTGCAGTTTTAAGATATGATGATAGAGGTATTGCCGAATCTGAAGGGAATTTTGGCAATGCAACTACTTTAGATTTTGCTTCAGATGTTGAAGCAGCCATTGCTTATTTAAAAACTAGGAATGATGTTGATACTTCCAAAATTGGATTAATAGGTCATAGTGAAGGTGGTTTAATTGCTCCCATTGTGGCTTCAAAAAATAATGATGTGGCTTTTACTATTTTACTCGCTGGCACGGGTGTAAATGGGGCTATTGTTTTAGAAACACAATCTAGAAGAGCGGCAGAATTAGCTGGAGCACAAAAAGCTATGTTAGACGAAAATGAAAAATTAACGACTATCATTTATAGTATCATTAGAAATAATACTGATATGGAAGTGATAAAAACAAAAATCACAGCTGCACTAAATGACTTTAAGGCAAGTAACCCAACTTCCCCAATTTCTGCTGCAATAACTCCTACTATGATTGAACAGCAATTAGGTATTTTAAAATCAAAATGGTTGCTTAATTTTATAAGATTAGAACCAAAAGATTATTTAGAAAAAACAACTTGTCCTGTTCTAGCTTTAAATGGCAGTAAAGATTTTCAAGTTTTACCAAAAATAAATTTGGAAGGTATTAGAAATGGTTTGGAAATTGCTGGTAATAAAGATGTAACTATTACAGAATTAGAAGGCTTAAATCATTTATTTCAAACTGCTGATACAGGAAGTTTACAAGAATATAGTAAAATTGAAGAAACATTTTCTCCTGTAGCTTTAGAAATTATAAAAGATTGGATTTTAAAGCGGTTTTAAACATTCAACATTTTCCACAACATATCCTTTAATTGTGTAAGACCTTGTTGGGCAACCGATGAAATAAACAAATACGGAATAGGAAGTTCATTATCCAATTCTAATTTGAGTTCTGCTTTTAACTCATCATCAAGCATATCGCTTTTTGAAACCGCAATAACACGTTCTTTATCAAGCATTTCTGGGTTGTATCGACGTAATTCATCTAATAAAACATCATACTGTTTTTTAATATCATCTGCATCAGCAGGAATTAAAAACAGTAATATTGAGTTACGTTCTATATGACGTAAAAAGTAATGCCCTAAACCTCTTCCTTCAGCCGCACCTTCAATAATTCCTGGAATATCCGCCATTACAAAAGTTTGGAAATCACGATATTCTACAATTCCTAAATTTGGTTTTAAGGTTGTAAATTCATAATCTGCAATTTTTGGTTTTGCAGAAGTAACAACAGATAATAGTGTAGACTTTCCAGCATTAGGAAACCCCACCAAACCAACATCGGCAAGCAATTTTAACTCTAAAGTAACGTGTCTTTCTTCTAATGGTAAACCAGGTTGTGCATAACGAGGCGTTTGATTGGTTGACGTTTTAAAATGCCAGTTTCCTAAACCACCTTTTCCCCCTTCAGCAATAATTCTTTCCTCACCTTCTTCGGTAATTTCAAAAATAATATCATTGGTTTCTGTATCTCTAACTACTGTTCCTAAAGGCACATCAACATAAATATCTTCACCGTCTGCACCGGTGCTTCTACTTTTACTCCCGTGAGCACCATGACCAGCACGTACATGCTTTTTAAATTTTAAATGAAAAAGTGTCCAAAGGTTTGGGTTACCCCTTAAAATGACGTGTCCACCACGACCACCATCACCTCCGTCAGGGCCGCCTTTGGTAATATATTTTTCGCGATGTAAATGCACAGAGCCTTTCCCTCCGTTGCCAGAAGACACATACATTTTTACATAATCAACAAAGTTTCCTTCAGTCATTGTTTCTGTCATTCCCACGGAAGCGGGAATCTATTTAATGAGCGTTAATATTTAAAATGGATTCCTGCCTTCGCAGGAATGACAAAACTAAAGATTATCAATTACAGTACTTAAACGCACCGTAATATCTTCAATACTGCCTACACCATCTACACCAAAATATTTATCTTGATCTGTATAGTAATCTTTTAGAATGGCAGTTTTATTGTAATATTCCGTAATTCTATTTCTTATAATAGCTTCATCAGCATCGTCAGCTCTTCCACTTGTCTTACCTCTTTCAAGTAAACGCTTTACTAAAATTTCATCATCAACCTCCAAAGCAATCATCGCATTTATTTGCGAATCTTTACTATCCATTAATTTATCTAATGCATCTGCTTGGGCATTGGTACGCGGAAAACCATCAAATATAAATCCATTTGCATCAGCGTTTTTTTCAACTTCAGCATTTAACATATCAATAGTTACTTGGTCTGGAACCAACTCACCTTTATCCATATAAGATTTTGCTAACATCCCTAAAGCCGTTTCGTTTTTAATATTATATCTAAAAACATCGCCTGTAGAAATATGAACTAAGTTATATTTTCCTTTTAGGAAATTTGCTTGTGTTCCTTTACCTGCTCCTGGAGGGCCAAATAGCACTAAATTTGTCATGTGTTGTGTTTCTTTTATTTGATATACTTCTGGAATGTCTCTTCCTAATCCATCATAGTCTAAGCCGTAACCAACTATAAATTTATTAGGAATTTCAATACCAACGTAATGGAGTTTAAAGTCTTTTTTATAAGCTTCTGGTTTGTAAAATAAAGTAGCTATTTTTAAAACTTTTACATTTTCATTCTTAAAAATACGATGTACTTCTGCCAGAGTATTTCCTGTATCAATAATATCTTCTAAAATAATTACAGTCCGACCACTTAAATCTTGAGTTAAACCAATTAATCTTTGAATATCTTCACTAGACTTAACACCCTCATAGGATGCTAACTTGATAAAAGTTACTTCGCAAGGTTTAGGATATTTTTTAACAAAATCGCTTACTACCATAAACGAACCATTCAAAATACCAATAAAAACAGGGATTTCATCACCTATATCATTTGCTATTTCATCTGCCATTTTTGCTAAAGCTGAATCTATAGCTTGGGCAGAAATAAATGGTTTAAAATATTTGTCGTGTAACTTTATCACGGTTATTATTTTTTCAAGGTGCAAAGATAATCAATAGATTAACGAATAACGATTTTTTGATTTAGGAATTCAAGAGTAATTTAAGATTTAAGTGTATTTTTGTCTAACCTTATTTAATTTCAGTAAAAAGCATTTAAATGAATTACTTTTCTTCAAATTTTAAACTTGGTATTCTTGGTGGCGGACAATTAGGTAAAATGTTACTCTACAATACTAGAAAATTTGATATTTATACTTGTGTTTTAGAAGCAAGTAATGAAGCGCCTTGTAAAATAGCATGCGATGAATTTCATTTGGGTAACTTAATGGATTATGATGCCGTTTACAATTTTGGAAAGCAAGTAGATGTATTAACTATTGAAATTGAAAATGTAAATGTTGATGCTCTTGAAGCTCTTGAAAATGAAGGCATAAAAGTATATCCTGCCTCCAAAACGCTACGAACCATTCAAAATAAAGCAAAACAAAAACTATTTTACATTGACAATAATTTACCAACTGCGCCTTTTTCGCGTTTTGCATACCTTTCTGAAATTGAAGATGCTATTGAAAGTGATGTATTAGAGTTCCCTTTTGTTTGGAAAGCTGCGCAATTTGGTTATGATGGAAATGGTGTAAAAGTAGTTAAACAACTTTCAGATTTAGAAGGCTTACCAAAAGGTGAATGTATAGCAGAAACATTAGTGCCTTTTAAAAATGAGTTAGCTGTTATTGTGGCTAGAAATGAATCTGGAGAAACAAAAACCTATCCCGTAGTCGAAATGGAATTTCATCCAGAAGCTAATCAAGTTGAATATGTTATTTGTCCTGCTAGAATTCCTAAAGAAGTTTCAAAAAAAGCAGAAGCAATAGCACTAAAAACATCAGAAGCGTTTCACCATGTTGGCTTATTAGCTGTTGAGATGTTTCAAACTCAAAACGATGATATTTTAATTAATGAAGTAGCGCCTCGTCCACACAATTCTGGTCATCAAACCATTGAAGCAAGCTATACCTCGCAATTTGAACAACATATTAGAGCCATTTTAAATTTACCTTTAGGAAGAACCGATAGTAAAGTTGGAGGCGTTATGGTTAATTTAGTTGGTGCGGAAGGTTTTACTGGTGAAGTTGTATATGAAAACATTGAATCTATTATGAAAATGGATGGTGTAACACCTCATATTTATGGTAAAAAGCAAACGCGTCCGTTTAGAAAAATGGGACACGTAACCATTGTAAACGAAGATTTGGGTGAAGCTAGAAAAATTGCTGAAGAAGTAAAAAAGACAATTAAAGTGACAAGTGAGTAGTAAATACTAAATTTGTAAAAACTAGTTATATGAAAATCTCAAAATTAAAAATTAATAAATTTAGACACTTAGAAAATTTAGATTTTGATTTTACTTATCCGTTAGATTACAAGGATAAATCTAAAGCAGGAAAACCTTTAGATAAAATTTGTTTTATTGGACAAAGTGCATCTGGAAAAACTAGTTTATTAGAATTGATTTATGAATATGGTTTTAACGCTTTAAATCAAGAAACTATCGGAGATTCTTTAAGTGATCTTAGAAGTAGCATAAAAACATTAGATGGCCGTATTGAATTTTTCATTAATAATAAAATATTTATCCATCAAAACAATGAAATCATTTATAATAATAAAAATTATAAAACTAGAAACGTTGGGGGTGTAGTCAAGTCTCTAATTCCTAAAAAAGAAAAAAAAGATATAATATTTTTCAAATCTGATTTAATATCAGAAGGTAACATCGAATTATTCGCTAAAAACCCTCTAGATTTAATAGAAAAATTTAATCCTGAATTTGAAAAAATAAAAGTAGATTTTAAACTTAAAGAAAGTTTTAATTCATCAGATAAAAACCTATTATTTGACAATAATGTTAAACCTGAACTCTGGTTGTTTTTTCTAACAGATATTTTAGATTATAGAAAAAAATTCACACAAAGAATGTCTGAACTTATTCATAAAGGATTTTTAGCTAATCAAAAAAGGTTAACTACCGAATACAATAAATGGCAAAAAGAAAACCCAAACCCTTTAGAAGCTTTTGCTAAAAAGTTTAATCCTATTTTAGAAAAATTAAATTTAGAAGTTGATATAATTGATACTGAATATACAATTCCTTTAAGAAATAAAATCACAGATGAAATAATTCCTATCCGTGGTGCCAGTACAGGGACAAAAGGCTTATTACTTTCATTTTTACCACTATTTAAACTTGAAACGAAAGATTTTCTGATATTAATGGATGAACCTGAGCGTTCATTATACCCTGATTTACAAATGGATTTAATGGAGTATTATCAAAATCTAACTGAAAATTCACAATTCGTTGTAGCAACACATTCTCCTTTTATAGCTGCGTCTTTTGAACCAGAAGAGCGATTTATTCTATTTTTTGATGAGAAAGGCAAAATACAGGTAAGAAGAGGTGAGTCGCCAATCGGTGATGATCCTAACGACATGCTTAAAAATGATTTCAAAGTAAACTATTACAATAAGTATGGAGAAGACGCTTACAAAGAATATTTAAAATTAAAACAAGAAGTTGCTAACGAAAAAAATTCAGAAAAGAAAAAAAGCTTAATGTTAGCTATGGTTAAATTAGGTGATAAATATAATTTTTAATTATGAGAAGAGTTTCTAAAGTTGATACTTCCGAAATCATAAAAGAAAAATTAAATTACATTGAAGGTAATTCTTCTAATAATTCAAAAATATCCAAAATTCTATACAAAGAGCAAAAAGGTTTTTGTGCTTATACTGAAGAATTTATAGGTCGTGCAGATGCAAAAGATATAGAACATTTTAATCCTACGCTTAAAGGTAAAAAACAAGATTCATATGAAAACTGGTTTTTAGTAAAACACCAATGGAATAAGGAAAAATCTAATAAGTGGACTAAATATCAACCAATATTAAATCCTACAGATGAATCTTTTGAAGAAAGAATTATTTATGATCAAGGAGACTATAGAGTAAACGATTCAAAAGATACCGAAGCGATTAATCTAATAAATTTATTAAACTTAGATGATATCATTCTAGCGGACGATAGAAAGAAATATTTAAAAAGAAAAAAGGAAGAAATAGAAAAATTTGGAATTGAACCAGAAGGTTTTTTCAAAATTTTAATTGAAGATGATATAAAGCAAGTTTCATACTTAAGAGCTATTAAAGAAGAGTTCAAATTTAACATATGGGAAAAGCTTCCTCAAATAAAATAAATAATTATGAGTAAAGTTGGAGTCATTATGGGAAGCAAAAGCGACCTACCCGTTATGCAAGACGCTATTGAAATTTTAAAGGGTTTTGATATTGAAGTTGAAGTAGATATTGTTTCAGCACACCGAACCCCAGAAAAACTATTCGATTATGGAAAAAACGCTCATACCAGAGGGTTTTCAGTAATTATTGCTGGAGCTGGTGGTGCAGCCCATTTACCAGGAATGATAGCTTCGTTATCACCTTTACCTGTAATTGGTGTTCCAGTAAAAAGTAGTAATTCTATTGATGGTTGGGACTCCGTACTATCCATTCTTCAAATGCCAGGTGGTGTTCCTGTAGCTACTGTTGCTCTAAATGGCGCTAAAAATGCAGGTATTTTAGCAGCACAAATTATTGGTTCTTCTGATAAATGTGTACTAGATAAAATTATAGCGTACAAAGAAGGCTTAAAAATAAAAGTAAACGAATCAGCAAAAAACTTAGAATAAAAAAAAGCCTTGAAACATATTCAAGGCTTTCATAGCTATTAACAATAATTCTTCTGAGTTAGTCACTCTTAAAATTGTTGACGGCAAATGTATAAAAAATATACTATGTATGCATAGTATATTTAAATTTTTTAAAATATTTTCAAAAAAATAATGAAAAAACTATTAATTACACCGTTTAAAACACCATATAACACCCCTCCATTCTCAAAAATTAAAAACGAAGATTACCTTCCTGCATTTAAAGAAGCTATTAAAAGTGCTAAGAGTGAGATTGACTTTATTGTAAATAACCCTGAACCTCCTTCTTTTGAAAACACCATTGAAGCCTTGGATTTTTCGGGAGAACAACTCGATAGAATTTCAAGTATTTTCTTCAATTTAAATTCAGCTGAAACTAATGAAACCATTCAAAAAATAGCCCAAGAGGTATCGCCGTTACTTTCAGAATTTAGTAATGATATTACTTTAAATGAAGCGTTATTTAAACGAGTAAAAGCCATTTATGAAACTAAAGACAAACTGAATTTAACCACTGAACAACAAACGTTATTAGATAAAAAATATAAAAGTTTCTCTAGAAACGGTGCAAACTTATCTGAAGACAAGAAAAAAAAGCTCAGAGAAATTGATAAAAAATTAAGTCAGCTTAAATTAAAGTTTGGAGAGAATGTTTTAGCTGAAACGAACAAATTTGAAATGCTAATTACAAATGAAGCTGATCTATCTGGATTACCTGAAGGTACAAAAGAAGCAGCTAAACAATTGGCAGAATCTAAAGAAAAAGAGGGGTGGTTATTTACTCTAGATTACCCTAGCTATATTCCTTTTATAACCTATGCCGATAATCGTGAATTACGCAAAAAAACAACTCTAGCTGCGGGTAGTAAATCATTCAAAGGAGATGATTTAGACAATCAGCAAAACGTGCTCGATATTGTAAAGTTAAGACATGAACGTGCTAACCTTTTAGGTTATAAAACCCACGCTCATTTTGTTTTGGAGGAACGTATGGCTAAAACACCAGAAACTGTTCTTAATTTTTCTAATGAATTATTAGAAAAAGCAAAACCTGCTGCAGAAAGAGAATTTAAAAGTCTTGAAAATTTCGCAAAGGATTTGGATAATATAGATCAGCTTCAGAAGTGGGATGGGGCTTATTATTCTGAAAAATTAAAGCAAAAGTTATTCAGTTTAGATGATGAGAAATTAAAACCTTATTTCAAATTAGAAAATGTTATTAATGGTGCTTTTACAATAGCAAATAAGTTATTCGACTTAAACTTTGAAGAAATTTATACTATTGATAAATACCACGAAGATGTACTAACTTATAAGGTTACTGACTCAAAAGGTGATTTTATTTCTATTTTTTATGCTGACTTTTTCCCGAGAGCAGGAAAACGAAATGGCGCGTGGATGACTTCATACAAACCACAATATGTTAAAAATGGAGAAAATAGCAGACCGCACATTTCTATAGTTTGTAATTTCACAAAACCCACCAAAACAAAACCGTCATTATTAACTTTTAATGAAGTTACTACACTATTTCATGAATTTGGGCATGCACTGCATGGTATGTTAGCAAATACAATCTACCCTAGTTTATCAGGAACCAATGTGTTTTGGGATTTTGTAGAACTGCCAAGTCAGGTTATGGAAAACTGGTGTTACGAAAAAGAAGCTTTAGAGTTATTTGCTACGCATTATGAAACTGGTGAAGTAATACCAATGGATTTAGTTGAAAAAATAAAAGAATCCGCTACATTTCATGAAGGGATGCAAACACTAAGACAACTAAGTTTCGGATTATTAGATATGAGTTGGCACGGTGGCGAATCTCCAGAGACCATAAAAGATGTTAAAACTTTTGAAACTGACGTGTTTAAAAATACATCGTTATATCCAGAAACTAAAGAAACTTGTATGAGTACATCCTTTTCTCATATATTTCAAGGGGGTTATTCTTCTGGGTACTACAGTTATAAATGGGCTGAAGTTTTAGATGCTGATGCATTTGAATATTTTAAAGAAAATGGCATTTTCAATAAATCGGTTGCTGATAAATTTAAAGAAAACGTACTTAGTAAAGGCGGCACCGAAAACCCAATGACGCTTTATAAACGTTTTAGAGGACAAGAACCAAAACCAGAAGCCTTATTGAAACGTGCTGGGTTGTTGAAATAATATAAAAATATAAAAGGTTGAATTTTATTGTTCAATCTTTTTGTTTGAAGCAAACTTTCAATAATTATTGAAAGTTTAGAAATTATTATTATATTTGCATATGGATTATCAAAAAGCAAAAGAAAAATTTATTGGCACATGGGGAAGTTTAGGCACACTTTGGGGCATAAATAAAGCTATGGCGCAAATACAAGCGTTGCTTTTTATTTCTACCAAAGCGCTTTCTATGGAAGACATCATGGAGGAACTTAAAATTTCACGTGGAAACACCAGCATGAATTTACGCCAACTTATGGATTGGGGAATTGTAACCAAAGAACTTATTCCTGGGGAACGTAAAGAGTTTTTTACCACCGAAAAAGATGTACAAGAACTAGCAAGAATAGTTGCAAAAGAACGTAGCCGACGCGAAATAAAACCAGTTATTAAAGTTCTTGAAGACGTTTCCTCCATTAAAGATGATGGTACTGAAAAAACTAAGGAATTAATAAAACAAACTAAAGCATTGAAAAATCTAACAGACGATTTGGATACTTTAATGAATAAACTCGTGGATCAAAAACAAAATTGGTTAACAAAGTCTGTTTTTAAATTAATGAAATAGGTTAATATTTTTTTAAAAATAACTTTCAATATTTTCTGAAAATTCGAAAATAATATAAAATGAAAAATATGTATAAAATAAATAATTGGTGTGTAATAATTACTATTCTTCTCTGCTTTACATTTTGGGGAGGTATATTAGCTTTACCAATTTTAGGAATAATACAGATTTGTATGAGTTTTCGAATTATAAATCATTTTTATGAAATAAATAAATCTAATAAAATATTATTCATTTTATACATTATTTTGACTGTTTCTCTAATCATATTTTTTAAAAGTATAAAAACTGACCAATTTTTACTAATGTTTAGTTGGGCAATTGTATCTATCGGTTTAGCTTGTTTTCATCTTTATATAACATATAAAATATTTAAATCATGAATTATCAAATTCCAAATTGGCTAATTATACTGGGAGGTTGCGGCCAAATATTCACAGCATTAATTTATCCTTATATACGTCATAAAGTTTTTGATTGGTATAATGATGTAAAACAATTAAAACCTTTAAATCAAGAAATCGCAAAAACTTATGGCAGATATATTCAAGGTTTAAATTTCTCTTTTGGATTAATTGCAATCTTACTAACTAACGATTTACAAAATGGCACTAAACTAGCATTAGCTATAACAGGATTAATTGCAGCTTATTGGATTGGAAAAGTTATTACTCAAATAGCGTATTACCCCATGTATGATATTCCTAAAAAACTAATTTTTAAAATTGGAAGTTATTTTATGAACATGTTATTCACGCTTTTCGCATTTGTATATGGCTGGTTATTTATTATGAACCTCATTGCTTATCTAAACTTATAAATCAAAAACTATGGAATCAACAACAATAAATATTCTAGAAAGAACAGAAGATAATCGTATAGAAATAATTGATTTCTATAACGAAGCAACAGAGGATTATGAACACTGGAGCAAAGATTTTAATATGCATTTTGGATACTTCATTCCTTTTAAAACAAATCTATTTAGAAGAGATTCTATGCTAAATGAAATGAACCATCAAGTCTTAAAACGTTTAAACTTAAAAAACAACAAAACGTCTTTAGTAGATTTAGGTTGCGGCATGGGAGGCACTATGAGATATGCCCTTAAAAAGAAAAAAAATCTATCCGCATTTGGTGTTACATTATCCGATTTTCAGATGACAGAAGGAAACCGTTTATTAAAAAAACTTAAAGGCACTATTTTAAAAGAAAACTACAATCAAACCTCTTTTAAATCAAATACATTTAACGGTGCTATAGCCGTAGAAAGTTTTTGTCATTCTGGTCATAGTAGTAAATCCTTAAAAGAAGCTTACAGCATTTTAAAACCAAATGGAAAACTTGTTATTGCAGATGCTTTTCTTAAAAAACCAGTGTCAAAACTATGTAATGGAAGTCATTATTCATACAAAAAACTATGTAATCATTGGAGTTTAGAAAAATTAGAATCTATAGATAATATGATACTAAAGCTCAAAACTCAGGGGTTTTCTGAAATTAAAACAGAAGACGTTTCATTTAAAGTTGCACCATCAGTATTACACGTCCCTTTTGCTATTATTGGTTTTATTATTAAAAAACTATTTCAGTCTAAAACTTTAAAACGAGAAAGCTTACATAATCTTAAAGGTTCATTTTATGCATTACTATCTGGATTACATATGAAAAGCTTTGGGTATTATATTATAACATGTACTAAATAAATTATTGACAAATACATAATCCATTTTTTTACCTTATTTTTGATATTCAAAAGAAAACTTTGCTAAACCAATGCCCGACCACAAGATAGATCCTAATAAATGGATTGACCTTTATTCTGATTATCTCTTTAACTATACGATTACCCGTGTAAGTGATCGTGAGATAGCTCAAGATTTAGTCCAAGACACTTTTTTTGCAGGTTTAAAATCTATGAAAAACTTTAAAGGAGAGGCAAGTGAACGCACTTGGCTAATCTCTATTTTAAAACGTAAAATTATTGATCACTACCGCAAAATAAATTCCAATAAGGGAAAAGCTGAAGTACGTATGAGCTATAATAGCGATACTGAAAGCGAAGGTGATTGGCTAGAAGAACGTGTTGCAGACCCTTTTGACAAAACTGCCGAAGATACTTTACAAAACGAAGAACTTGGTAATGCCATACTCAATTGCCTAAGTAAATTACCAAAAAAACAAGCCCATGTTTTTAAAATGAAAACCATACAAGGTTTTGAAACCGAGGTAATTTGTAATGAATTAAATATTACAGCGTCTAACCTTTGGGTAATTATTCATAGAGCTCGTACTGCTATGGCCGATTGCTTAAAAGAAAATTGGTTTTAATATGAGTGCAAAAATGAAAATAATGATTCCTTGTGATGAAGCTAACCATGTTTGTGATAAAACACAATACAAAGAAGCTAATTTATGGGAAATGATTATATTAAACATCCATTTAATATACTGTAGAGCTTGCAGAAAATATACCAAAAACAATACTAAGCTTACAAATATTATAAAGACGTCTAATGTAGATTGTTTGGATGACGATTGTAAAGAAAAAATGAAAGAGGAGTTTAATCAAGCTTTGAAAGAACAATCCATTTAGTAAAATATTAAAACCAATATTAGCCAAAATATTGGAACACCTTCTACCCAAAACGAACTGTAATACTTTCCTTGTTCAATTTTTGAAAATACTAAGAGTAACATTGTAAAAACGACAATAGCTAGTAAAATTATAATAAACGGTACTTCATCTTTAAATAATTCCAGAAAGAAAAACACAACTAAAAGCAGGCTTCCTATTATTTTGGTCTGCTTTACCCCTATTTTTTGAGGCACTGTAGAAAGTTTCAAACTATCGTAACGCAAATCCCTAATCTCAAATGGTAACATTAAAACGATTATAAAAATATAACGTTGTATTCCAGTTATCATAACATCCGTATTAAAAACATGATCATTATTAATTAGAGGAAGAAAAACAGTTACACCACTCCAAACTAAAGCTATTAAATAAATTTTGAGTCCACCAATGGTTCGTAAATTATGTTGCTGATCTAAAAAAAAACGCTTTGGCAAAAATGGAATGGCATATAAAAATGTAACAATACCAAAACCTGCAACACAAAATAACGTTTTAGTATTTAATTTAAGTCCGTAATAAAGCATCAAAAAGAAGCACAAAAAAGAAAAAACTTGTATAGCTTTTAACCAATTAGTTAAGCTTCTATGATGGAATTTTGCTATCCCAAAATACTTAACAAAATTATAACCAGTTATAGTGGCATAAAAAACAAAATATAATATATTTTCGTCATAAGAAATATCAAATTCTAACAGTGTAATCCACGTTAACGAATATACCGATAAAGCTACATGAACACTACTGTTGATATAAAAACTTAATAGCTGTTTTACGACCTTCATAATGTAAAAATACACAAACTGTTAATAACGTTTCTAAATGGTTAAAAACTTTCCTTTTTATGGCATAAAACACGTTAATTATTACTTATTTTTGCCATTTATATAACAAATTGCAACTTAATGAATACAAACGCTTTTGCATTGCGTCATATTGGTCCAAGAGAATACGACCAAAACCTTATGTTAAAAACTATAGGTGTTGACTCGTTAGACCAGTTAATTTCTGAAACAATTCCTAATGATATTCGATTAAAAAACGGATTGAATTTAGATGCTCCTATGACTGAATATGAATATTTACTTCATATTCATGAGCTTTCAAAAAAGAATAAAGCATACAAAACATATATTGGCTTAGGGTATCACCCGACTATAATGCCAGCAGTTATTCAAAGAAATATTCTTGAAAACCCAGGTTGGTATACCGCTTATACACCATACCAAGCAGAAATTGCACAAGGACGTTTAGAAGCCCTTTTAAATTTTCAAACCATGGTTATTGATTTAACCGGAATGGAAATTGCAAACGCCTCTTTACTAGATGAAAGTACAGCTGCTGCTGAAGCCATGAGTTTATTATTTGCAGTTCGAGAACGTGACCAGAAAAAAGAAAACATTAATAAGTTTTTTGTTTCAGAAAATATTTTACCGCAAACGCTTTCATTATTACAAACACGAGCAACACCAATTGGTATTGAGCTTGTTATTGGGAATGAAGCTGATTTTGATTTTTCTTCTGAATGCTTTGGTGCTATTTTACAATACCCTGGTAAAGATGGTCAAATTACAGATATTAAGTCTTTTATCAGTGAAGCAAATGAATCACGTATTAAAGTTGCTGTTGCTGCTGATATTTTAAGTTTAATAAAACTAGAAGCTCCAGGTAAATTTGGTGCTGATGTTGTGGTTGGCACTACTCAACGTTTTGGAATACCAATGGGTTACGGTGGTCCTCATGCCGCTTTTTTTGCAACTAAAGAAGCTTACAAACGCGATTTACCAGGTCGTATTATTGGAGTAACTAGAGATGCAAATGGCAACCGAGCCTTACGTATGGCCTTACAAACCCGTGAACAACATATTAAACGGGATAGAGCTACCTCTAATATTTGTACTGCACAAGTGCTTTTAGCAGTAATGGCTGGCATGTATGGCGTTTATCACGGGCCAAAAGGTTTAAAATTTATAGCTGATAATGTTCATAATAAAACAGCAACCTTAGCAAACGCATTAGCAAAACTAGGTTATAATCAAATAAATACCTCTTATTTTGATACGCTTCAAATAAAAACGAAAGCAAAGAAAATTAAAAAAATAGCTACTGAGAAAAAGGTAAACTTATTTTATGCAGATAAAGAAACTGTAACCATATCGGTAAATGAAACCACTTCTATCAGAGATCTAAACTATTTAATATCTGTTTTTGCTGAAGCTGCTAAAAAAGATACTATCATTATTTCTACTGTAGAAAAATCTCAAAATATTGATGAATCTATACAAAGAGTTTCAGGTTTTTTAACAGAGCCTGTATTCAATACTTACCATTCGGAAACCGAATTGATGCGTTATATAAAATCTTTAGAACGTAAAGATTTAGCATTAAACCATTCCATGATCTCTTTAGGATCGTGCACTATGAAATTAAACGCTGCATCAGAAATGCTACCTTTAAGTATTTTTAGATGGGCGAATATTCATCCTTTTGTTCCTGAAAAGCAAGCTAAAGGTTATTTAACAGTTTTAAAAGCATTAGAAGATCAATTAACCGAAATTACTGGTTTTGCAGCAACATCATTGCAACCAAATTCTGGTGCACAAGGTGAGTTTGCAGGACTTATGGTTATTAAGGCATATCACGAATCAAGAGGAGATCATCATAGAAATATTTGTTTAATACCTTCATCTGCGCATGGTACAAATCCTGCAAGTGCTGTTATGGCTGGTATGAAAGTAGTCGTTACAAAATCTACCGAAGAAGGCAATATAGATATTGATGATTTGCGTGAAAAAGCTGAATTACACTCAGATAATTTATCTGCGCTTATGGTAACATATCCTTCAACTCATGGTGTTTACGAATCTGCAATTAAAGAAATAACACAAATAATTCATGATAATGGCGGACAGGTTTATATGGATGGTGCTAACATGAATGCCCAAGTAGGATTAACAAATCCTGGAAATATTGGCGCAGACGTTTGTCACCTCAACTTACATAAAACTTTTGCTATTCCTCATGGTGGCGGCGGCCCTGGTGTTGGTCCTATTTGTGTAGCCAAACAACTCGTTCCTTTTTTACCAGGAAATCCTATCATAAAAACAGGTGGAGATCAAGCTATTACAGCTATTTCTGGAGCACCTTTTGGTTCTGCTTTAGCTTGTTTAATTTCATATGGCTATATAAAAATGTTAGGCGCTGAAGGCTTAACAGAATCTACCAAGATTGCCATTTTAAATGCTAATTATATTAAAAAACGTTTAGAAGGCAGTTTTGAAACGCTTTATTCTGGAGAGCAAGGTCGGGCTGCACATGAAATGATTATTGATTGTAGACCATTTAAAGAACATGGCATTGAAGTGACTGATATTGCAAAACGTTTGATGGACTATGGTTTTCATGCGCCAACAGTGTCTTTTCCCGTAGCTGGAACTATGATGATTGAACCAACAGAAAGTGAAAGTAAGGCAGAAATGGATCGTTTTTGTGATGCTATGATTTCCATAAAAAAAGAAATAGATAGTGTATCAAAAGACAATGAAAATAATATTTTAAAGAATGCGCCACATACGCTAGATATGATTACTGCTAATGAATGGTATTTACCATATTCGCGTGAAGAAGCTGCATTTCCATTAGACTACGTAAGAGATAATAAGTTTTGGCCTTCTGTAAGACGTGTTGATGATGCTTATGGTGATAGAAATCTTATATGTTCTTGCGTTCCAATAGAGGCCTATGCCGAAGCATAAAATGGCTTTTGAACATCGTAAACTAAAACAAAAATAAATATGCCTTTTACTAAAAGTATTTATATTGCCTAAACCATACTAAATTAAAGGTAATTTTCTATTTATGAGTATTAAAATCACTGGTACAGGAAGTTATATTCCAGCCAATATCGAGACAAATGAAAATTTTCATAAAAACAAGTTTTTAAATAGTGATGGCTCTATTATAAATGCTCCAAATGAAGTCATTGTAAAAAAGTTTAAGGCCATTACCGGTATAGACGAGCGTCGTTACGCAAAAAGCCACCTAAACACTTCTGATATTGCCTCTTTTGCAGCAGAAAAAGCAATTGAAAATGCTAAAATTAATCGTGAAGATTTAGACTATATCATTGTAGCTCATAATTATGGTGATATTAGGCAAGGTACTATTCAAAGTGACACCGTACCAAGTATAGCCTCAAGAGTCAAACATCTTTTACGAATTAAAAACCCAAAATGTGTTGGCTACGATTTACTTTTTGGCTGTCCTGGATGGATTGAAGGTGTTATTCAAGCAAACGCATTTATAAAATCTGGAATTGCAAAAAAATGTTTAGTTATTGGAGCAGAAACACTTTCTCGTGTTATAGATCCTTATGACAGAGATTCTATGATATATAGTGATGGTGCTGGTGCCGTAGTTATAGAATCTTCTAACGATGACGGCGGTATTATCGATCACCAAACAGCAACTTATGCTTTAGACGAGGCGCACTATATCTATTTTGGAGAAACCAATAATCAAGAAATAAATGATAGCCGTAGATACATAAAAATGTATGGCAGAAAAATTTATGAGTTTGCACTCACTAATGTACCTTTAGCCATGAAATCTTGTCTTGATAAAAGTGGCATTGATATATCTGAAGTCAAAAAAATATTGATTCATCAGGCTAATGAAAAAATGGATGAAGCCATTGTAAAACGTTTTTACGAACTATACAATATGGAAATGCCAAATGGTATTATGCCAATGACCATAGGGAAACTAGGGAACTCTAGTGTAGCTACAGTACCTACCTTATACGATACGATTTTAAAAGGCGATTTAGATAATCAAGAAATAAACAAAGGTGATATTATCATTTTTGCAAGTGTAGGTGCAGGTATGAATATAAACGCCATAGTTTACAGACATTAATAATGTACGAGAAAACATATCCGAATAAGCGCTTTAAACACACCATTCAATTTTTAGAAAAACATATTCCTAAAACTGAGTCTATTTTAGATTTGGGTGTTGTAAATCCGTTTACTGAAATCATGTTAGAACATGGTTATTCCGTTGAAAATACTAAAGGAGAAGATTTAGATTTAAACACTTCAACTATTTTAAATTCTGATGCAGACGTTATTACAGCTTTTGAAATTTTCGAACATTTATTATCCCCATTTACCGTTTTAAAATCTATAAAAGCAGATAGATTAGTTGCAAGTGTTCCTTTAAAATTATGGTTTTCATCTGCCTACAGAAGTAAAACTGATATGTTAGACAGACATTACCATGAATTTGAAGATTGGCAATTCGATTGGCTTTTAGAAAAAGCAGGATGGAAAATTATTGATAGACAGAAATGGACAAACCCAACTAAAAAAATTGGTATTCGTCCAATTTTGAGATGGTTTACTCCAAGATATTACATCATTTACGCCGAAAGAGTTTAACTTTAATTTTTAAACTTTAAACTTTTGAATTTCTATATCATTATTCCTGCCCATAACGAAGAAAGCTCTATTGGACTTACTTTAAACTCCTTAGCAAATCAAACACTTCTACCAAAAAAAGTAGTGGTAGTAAATGATAATTCAACTGATAAAACTGAGGATATTGTTGAAGCCTACACTGAAAAACACCCTTTTATTTCGTTGATTAATTCAAAATCCTCTAATCAGCATTTACCTGGTTCAAAAATCATTAATGCGTTTTATAAAGGTTATGAAACTCTCGATGATGATTTTGATATCATTTGTAAATTTGATGCCGACTTAATTTTTCCTGGCAACTATTTAGAACAACTAACACTTCATTTTACTAATAATGCAAAATTAGGAATGGCTTCTGGGTTTTGTTACATTGAAAACAATAATCATTGGATTTTAGAAAATTTAACTAGAAAAGACCATATTAGAGGTGCGCTTAAAGCCTATAGAAAAGACTGTTTTATTGAAATAGGAAAATTAAAACCATCGATGGGATGGGATACCGTTGATGAATTATTGGCTAAATACTACGGTTGGCAAATTTTAACAGATGAATCGCTTCATGTAAAGCACTTAAAACCAACTGGTATTAGCTATAACAAAGCCTCAAAATATTTACAAGGAGAGGCTATGTATAAAATGCGTTATGGTTTTGTTATCACTTTTATTTCTGCATTAAAATTAGCTTTTAAAAAAAGTAGTTTTTCACTTTTTAAAGATTATCTAGCTGGTTATTTTAAAGCCAAAAAAGAGAACATAGCATTTTTAGTTTCTGAAAAAGAAGGAAAGTTTATTAGAGATTTACGTTGGAAAGGGATAGTAGCTAAGTTCAAACTAACATCAAAAGATGTTAGTTAAAAACTCCAGTATTTATAACTCTTTGAAGCTTCTAATTTATTTTCTAAACTATCTTCTAATTCAGGAAAGAAATCAATTCCTGTTATGGCTTCTACTTCATCAACAGGAACTACAAATTCGTATAACGGTTTATTGGAGTCTTCATGTAGCATTAAAAAAGCAATCATTTTTGTTTTACCAGAATTATTGTCAATCAACACCTTGTAAAATTGGTTAGGTACTGCAACATGTTCTGCTCCAATAGTTTTCATATTTCCTTTTAAAACTCCGCCAGTTACAACAAAAACACCATCATATTTACTGGCCCAATACCGTACTTTTTGTTCTAAAGTATTCCATATTCCTGAATTAAATTGATGCTCCTGTGGACTTATATTACTTGTTAAAAAAGTTTCATCGTGAGCTAACTTACTGTAACGCCTATCCGCAGCAGGACAAAGATGTCCGCGGTCGTAACCAGAATTCTTATAATTTCGCCAACTAGCTGCACCAGTTTTCACTGCTTCATCTATTTCAAAATATGGGCGTTTATAATTCGTGCTTGAAAGATGAGACTTCTTCAATTCGTAAGCAACCCATTCTGCCTGTTCATGAGTTTCACTATAAGACAAAGAATAGCCTTCGTGATGAATAATTTCACCTGTTGTACTTGTTGGCAAAAAGTATTCATTAGTGTTATTTTTTACTATCTCACCTTCTAAAACAACTTCAGCTTTTTCTTCTTCAGCCAAGAAATGTTCATAAGCATAAACGCCCAAAATAATTAGGATAGCGATAATGGAATATAGTGTCCGTTTTTTCAATTAATCTAAAACAAATTCGAGAGGTTGACCAATAGCAAAGTTTGGAAAACTTATTCCAAGAAGTGCAGATATTGTAGGCGCAATATCTGTAATTTCAGTTTTTTTGAAAGTCTGCCCTTGTTTAATTCCTTTTCCAAAAAAGAGTAAAGGAACGTGCGTATCATAATTTAAACCACTACCATGAGTAGATCCTGTTTTATGATAGGAAATGAAAGCAGGGTCATTTACCAAAAGAATATCTCCTGATCGTTTTTGATTAAATCCTTTTTGCAACAAACTTTCTACTCCATCAGCAAAATATACAGAATTCATTGTAGTTGCTGTATACGTTTTATAAATATGCTTGTATGTTAATTGCTCCATAGCAATAGCTTCTTGAACATCATCTAAATCTAAATCTAACTCTTTTATTTTGTCTCTATTTAAGAAAATTTGGCTATTACTTATATTTTCAACAATATCTATGGTTCCAAAAGTTTCTTTTAAAAATACTTCAAACTGTTTTTTTCTTTCTGTATTATTTAAATATCCGCTAGGTATTTTAACGCTTTGTAAATAAGAAGGCACTTCTACAGCTCCATGATCTGCTGTTAAAAAAACAGTGTATTCTCCTTTACCAACAGTATCGTCTAATACATTAAAAAAGCGTTCTAAATCTTTATCTAACCTAATATAGGTGTCTTCTATTTCTTTAGAGTTTACGCCAAAATTATGTCCTACATAATCAGTACTTGAAAAACTAACGGTTAAAACATCGGTAATATTATCAGCACCAAGTGCTTCAGCTTTTATTGCTGCAATTGCAAAATCGGCAACAATACTATTTCCATAAGGGGTTCCTTTTAAAATATCAAACCCAGCATTTTCCTTTTGTAATTTTTTCAAATTATACGGAAATGTTGCTGTTTCTTTTCCTGTAAAACCGCCTTCAAATACATTTAAATCATTGCCACTTTCAGTGTATGTAGAAATATTATAAAACGTATTCCACTCCTTTAAATAAGATTCTACAACCTTTGAATCATTGAAATCCTTTACCCATTTTGGCAAAGTTTCCATATAATATGTACTTGACACAAAGTTTCCTTCATTTTTCCCTCTAAACCAATATGCTGCATTTGCAGAATGACCAACAGGCAAAATAGCTCCCCTATCTTTAATTGAAATGCCAATACTTTTCCCTTGCATTTGAGTAAATAATCTATTTTCATCAGCAAAGGTGGTGGTCTTCATTCTGTGTGGAGACATCCTTTCTAATTCAGAATCGGTTCCAACGGCTAAAACCGAATCATCACCCGCACAGTAAACCATACTTCTTATTTCTTTATCGTACCAATTGTTGGCTATAACGCCATGGTATTTTGGCGTTGTCCCAGTAAAAATAGATGCATGACCTGGTCCTGTATACGTAGGAATGTAATTAAAATGATTGTTTTTACAATTAAAGCCTTCATTCATCATGCGCTTAAAACCACCGTTTCCATATTTATTATAAAACCTCGTTAAATAATCATAACGCATTTGGTCTACCACAATACCAACAACTAGTTTAGGGTTTTTTAGACTTTCTAAATCATCTTGAGCCTTTGCTAAAAAACCAAAACACACAAATAATAAAACGGATACTATTTTTCTTATCATGACTATTTTTATAATGTTACCAAAAATACATATTTTAAAACATCATAATTTAAAATTAAGGTTAAATACCATTAACTTTTTTTACTTTAGCATTTCATAAATTTTTACATGAGTTATCTTAATAGCATAGGAACATATTTTTTAATGATTGCTGAAATGTTTCGCAAACCCACTAAATGGGGTGTTATGAAGCAACTCATTTTAAAAGATATTGACGATTTAATAATAGGCTCTCTTGGTATTATCGCTTTTATTTCATTTTTTGTTGGTGGAGTTATAACCATTCAAACGGCTTTAAACATTGATAGTCCATTAATTCCTAAATATTTAGTTGGCTTCGCTACCAGACAATCCGTTATATTAGAATTTGCACCTACATTTACTTCTATTATTATGGCTGGAAAAGTAGGTTCATTCATCACTTCTAGCATAGGAACGATGCGTGTTACAGAACAAATTGATGCCTTAGAAGTTATGGGGATAAATTCATTAAATTATTTAGTTTTCCCAAAAACAATAGCACTGATGTTATACCCTTTTGCCATTGCTATTGGGATGTTTTTAGGCATTTTAGGTGGTATGGCTGCCTGTGTATTTGGAGGGTATTCAACTTTAGCGGATTATGTTGTTGGTATTCAAACAGATTTTGAAGTATTTCATGTTATTTATGCGTTTATTAAAACCTTCGTATTTGCGATAGCATTGGCAACAATTCCTTCTTTTCACGGATATTACATGAAAGGAGGCGCATTAGAAGTTGGTAAAGCAAGTACAACTGCTTTCGTTTGGACCTCGGTTGTTATTATATTATTGAATTATATATTAACTGATATGATGTTAGGCTAATGATAGAAGTAAAAAATTTAAATAAGTCATTTGGTGATGCTCATATTTTAAAGGGCATTACAACTACTTTTGAAAAAGGAAAAACCAATCTTATTATTGGTCAGAGTGGTTCTGGTAAAACCGTTTTTCTTAAATGCTTATTGGGTTTGTTTGATTATGAAGATGGTTCCATTTCATATGAAGGTAAAATATTTTCGCAATTATCTGAAGATTATAAACGGAATTTACGAGCCGAAATAGGTATGGTATTTCAAGGAAGTGCCTTGTTTGATTCTATGACAATTGCTCAAAATGTCATGTTTCCATTGCGAATGTTCACTAAAATGAATAAAAGTGAAATGATGGATCGCGCCGATTTTGTTCTAAAACGTGTGAATCTTGAAGATGCTCATAATAAAATGCCTAGTGAGGCTTCTGGTGGTATGCAAAAACGTGTAGCTATTGCTCGAGCTATTGTTAATAACCCGAAGTACTTATTTTGCGATGAACCCAATTCTGGATTAGATCCAAAAACAGCAATCGTTATTGATAATTTGATTCAGGAAATTACAGATGAATATCAAATAACGACTGTTATTAACTCTCATGATATGAATTCAGTAATGGAAATAGGTGAGAAAATTGTGTTTTTAAAAGATGGTTTAAAAGCTTGGGAAGGTTCAAAAGACACTATCTTCAAAACCGATAATGAAGTTGTTACCGACTTTGTTTATTCATCTGAACTCATGAAAAAAGTACGTAAAATGTATTTGGAAGAAAATCAATAACAGTTATTAGATTTAAACACGCAACTAAATATTGATTATTATATCATGATCTGGTTGATTGAAATCCTGTACTCGATAAATTAATATCTACAAACCTAGCTTGGTTATTTGGTGGATTCTCAATTAACAATTTCCTGATTTTACCTGCAGCTTCTGGATCTTTAGCTATAATAAACATATACCCACCACCACCTGCACCAGGTAATTTATATGCAGAGGCATAATCTTTAAATAAATTTACTAACTCTTGAACCTTAGGTGGAAACGTTCCTTTATCCAATGCCTTATTCTGTTCCCAAGTTAAACCAACACAGTCATTAAAATTGGTAAAATCACCTCCTTGTAAAGCATCAAATGTATCAAAGGCATGCGATTTTATTTCTTTTAGCATATTAGTATTAACAGATTCATTCAAGAACATTCTTCTTACAATTTCTGAGAGAATATCTTTTGCAACTCTAGTTATTCCTGTATAATAAAGCAACATACGCGCCTTATTTTCTGGGTTTGTAAATATAAATTCAGGAGCCCACCTAATTTCTGGAATTTGAAAACTACCTTTTTGAGTGTGCAATAATTTTATACCAGGAAATACACCACCATATTGATCTTGCCAGCCGCCACCAGTAGTTAAAAGTTGCTCAAGTATCATCGTTCTATGGCATATTTCATTTTTACTCCATCCAAATCCACAAAAATCCGATAGTGCACCCAAAACGGTAGCGCCAAGTATAGAACTTGTTCCTAGACCAGATCCTTTTGGTATTGCCGCTAAAGTAGAAATTTCGATTCCTGAGCCAAATGCTTTCAGTTGTTCCTCTAAGCTTTTGTGTTCTTTTCCAGAAAAACCAGACAAAAACAATGCTGCTTTTGGTATAGAAAAAGCAGAACCTACTTGGTAAAACTGAGCTAATTCTTCATAAGTAGTAATATCTTCTCTACTACCAATATCGATAGAGCGAAGAATAATTTTATATTCTTTTGACGGTTTAATATATACTTGTAAAGGTGGTTGACCATTCAATTCAATAGCCATATTTACAACTGCTCCGCCATGAATTAAAGTGTATGGAGCAGCATCAGACCAACCGCCTGCAACATCAATTCTTATTGGGCTTCTGCCCCAAACAATTTGATCTTGAAAAACGCTTAACTGTGGTTCAGGAACGCTTGAGACTGAACTTCCAACAATAATGTCTCGTAAAAGTCCGAATGCCTTTTGCTCATCAGCTTTATAATCTTCATTATTGTATTGTTTTACTCTAGCATGAAACATATATTCATGCATTTGTAGAAATGGGTCTTCTAACTCTGAATTTATAGGTAAGATAAGATTGTTTTCAGCAACTCGTTTAGCCATATTGTCTAAATCGGTTTGATAAAAAACACTTTTTTTGTAATTCTTATGAAGTAAAACCACATTTTCATTACAAAAAGCATTACGTTGCTCATACAATCTAGTTAATGATGCTTTGTTACTAATATCGGAAGCTGAAAACCTTGTGCTATTTAACCACTTTTTTTCATATGCTTTATTATCTTCTTGTGAAATCATCCAAGAAATTAAACCGCCACTAATATCATCTTTCTTAATAACAGGAAATATTTTAGCATCCTGAATATCTGTATCTTCTAAAAAATCTAAGTCATCAAAATTTAAATGTCGATCTATCAACCAATTCTTAAAGGCATTTCCCATCCATTGGGTGTCTGCGAGATTAACAGATCCTTTAAATTTATCATTAAATCCATAAGGGCGAATACATAATTCATCTTCATTCACTGGAATAATATCTAAACAGATACCTTTTGGCAATTTCAAATTCCAGTCGTTTTTTGGAATACCAGTAATGATGTGATTAGACTCCAAACTCCAACCGTTTCCTATAAATGAATTTTCAATCCATAAATTTCTTTGTTCTGAATGAAGTTTAATTTGAACATCAGCATTTTGAACAAACATAGATGGATGTGGTTTGCTATCTCTATGAAGAATTGAACGTTGATCCATAACTCTATTTTGAATAGACAACGTTGATGATATTAACTCCTTACTCGTACCAAAATGATAAAATTCTCCTTTAGGAATGGTTAAAATTGCAATTGATAAATCATTTATTTCGGAATCTTTACTGGAATTTGTTCCTCCCATATTAAGGCCAAAATCACTATATAAATCGTAAAAATTCAATGTATCAGGTACAATTAACTGGCCATTTTCATCTAAAGTATACCCTGAACGCTTAACCAATAATTGCACAGCTTTGTCACTTAGTACCCAAACACCAATATCCATAAGATATAAATGATTTTCTGGTAAGCTTTTTAAAGCTTCAACTGAAGGTTTTTGTAGCATATGCAATAACGCTTCAGGGTTGTTTTTTTCGCAAACAAACACTCCATGATTACATGCTAGTTCTGCATTTACCCATAAACCATAACACACAATATCTACGTCTGGCAATTGTTTTAAATCGCCATCAAACTGAATACAAACATCGCCACTGGCAATTAAGGTATTTAACTTTTTAGGAGATTTTTTAAGGATTTTTTCATAAAGAGGAATTTGTAAATCTAACAAATTTTGATTTATTTTTTGACCTCTCTCCCACCTAAAAACAGGAATTGGAGTTAGTATTTTCCCAGAAGGTGCGTAAGCAGGTAAACGTCTACTTTGTCCGCCAGCATGTATTATAATTCTTTTTTGATTACTTAGCCATTGTTGGAAATCATTAGCCTTTTCATTTTCAAAAGACTCTTTTAATAACCATGACGTACCACCTCCAGAGCCAACGTAAGACTCAGCAGGATCGGATGTACAAAACCATTCCTCCGTATTTTTATTTTCAATTTTATGGAAATATTTAACAAGGTTTCTGGGTAATGATAAAAGTTTTTTCATGAAAAGTGGAAATACATACTACTAATTAACTCTTTTAACAACCAAAGTATCTAAGTTTAACTTCAATTTTAGCCACTTCTCTAACTTTTCTTTATCCTTTTTTCTAACGGCTTCTTTTGCTAATGAATCGACCCATTTTACTGAAAACACTGATATTGTATCCATTTTAGAAAAGTTGGAATTAATAACATTAGCATAAGAAAGCTGCTCAATGGTCTCATAATTTATTTTAACCTCTTTGGCTAATTCTTCAAATGCAATATAACTTTTTTCAAGCTTTGAAAGTTGCAATACTTTGCTTTCTAAATAGGCGATTTTTTGCGTTTGAGATAGCAAATCTAAAGAATCACGAGTACGTAATTCTTCCATATATTTGAAATTGTCTAAGTTTTTAGATTTATTTTGGTTTATTTTAAGTTTAACATTTTCTAATGCACTGTAATCATTCATTCTACTTTCTAAGAGTCTAATAGTTTCATCTGAAATTTCATCTAAGCCAAACGTACTCAACTCAATTACAGAATCTTCTTCATCAGAGTACTTATAAACGACATTATTTTTTAAATAATCGTAATGTGGTAAAGTTTTCAATTCTTCCTTAACGAAAAGCCCAGCATCTCTTTTAAAATTGCTCTCTTTTAAAACATTTATAAACGTCCAAACAGCAGGCACCATAACAATAATAGCAAGTAAGGTTGCCATCCTAGAAATAAACTGTCGCTTTTTAGAATTGACATACTTAAGCATGGGAAAACGCAAAACTTTCAAGACAATAAAAGTAGCCAAAGCAATAAATATGGTATTTATTGTAAACAAATACATAGCACCACCAAAGTAAACCCAATTAGCTTTTGCTAATCCATAACCCGCAGTACAAAGCGGCGGCATTAATGCGGTTGCAATAGCCACACCAAAAATAACTGATGCAATGGTTCCTCGTTTAGTACGAGCAATAATTAATGCTAAACCACCAAAAAATGCAATTAAAACATCACGAATATCGGGTTGTACTCTACCTAAAAGTTCAGAAGTATCTTCACTTAACGGAAACAGCCAAAAGAATAGAAAAGCCGTTAATAAACTTAGTGCAATCATTGTTGCCAAGTTTATTAATGAACGTTTTAGTGTATCAATATCATTAATTGCTATAGATAAACCAACACCTAAAATTGGCCCCATAAGCGGTGAAATTAACATAGCCCCGATTACTACTGCTGTAGAATTAGCATTTAACCCAATAGAAGCCACAAAAATAGAACAGATTAAAATCCAAGCTGTTGCGCCTTTAAAGGGAATATCTCCTTTTATAGCTTGAATAGTGGCATCTCTATCTGTATCATCTCGAAAATCCAATAATTCACTAAAAAAGACCTTAATACTTTTAAATAAGCCTTGAGCATCTTTTTTTACTGCTTCTTTAGATTTTTCTACAGCCTGCTCATTTTTCACATCTTCCTCTGAAAAATTGAATTTACTTTCTTCACTCATAATTATTAACCATATTGTTCTCCAAACTTATCTTTAACTTGTTGAAGTGTTTTCTTTATATCTTGCTCTTTTGTCTTAGGAAAGATAAGCAAAACTTCGTCTTTATCAACAATTATGTAATCTTTCAAACCATCAACAACTACAATTTTGTCATTCTTGGTTCTTATCATATTACCTGATGCATCTTCGGCTAAAGTCCTAGAATTTACGACTGCGTTTCCATCTTTATCCTTATCTAATTTATCATATAAACTACCCCAAGTTCCTAAATCGTTCCAATCAAACTCGGCAGCGATAACAGACACATTAGTTGATTTTTCCATGATGGCATAATCCACAGAAATATTTTCTGCTTTAGGATAATTTTCTTTTATAAAATGGCTTTCGGAATCGGTATTATAAGATGCTATTCCTGATTCAAAAAGTTCATATAGTTTAGGCTGATTTTTTTGAAAGGCTTCAATAACGCTTTTAGCACTCCACATAAAAATACCCGCATTCCATAAAAAATTACCTTGAGCAATAAACGCTTTAGCTGTTTCGTAATCTGGTTTTTCTCTAAATTGATTTACTGATTTTATTCTATCTGTAGAACTATCATCAAATTCAATATAACCATAACCTGTGTTTGGGAATGTTGGCTGAATACCTAAAGTCATTAAAGCATCGTTTTTCTCGCAAAACATGAAGGCTTCTTCAACATTCTTTGAAAAGGTAGCTTCGTCTTCAATCCAATGATCACTTGGTGCTACAATCATGACTGCATCGGGGTTTTCCTTTTGAATTTTAAGTGACGCGTACAAAATACAAGGTGCTGTATTTCGCATTGCGGGTTCTAAAACCACTTGTTTTTGAGTCACTTCAGGAAGCTGCTCTAAAACCAAATCGTTATAACGCTCGTTTGTTAAAATATAAATATTTTCTTTTGGAATTAAATGCGCTAAACGGTGAAATGTTTTTTGGATAAGCGTATCTCCAGTACCTAACATATCATGAAATTGTTTTGGAAAATCTTGAGTGCTCACTGGCCAAAATCTAGATCCTACACCGCCTGCCATTAAAATAGCATAATAATTTTTATTCATTTATTATATTTTTATTCTTTAAAAGATACCCTCCTACGAGGGTATGGAATTATTGCTTCAATAATTCCACTTCTGCGTTTGGATTAAATAAATACAATCTACCTGTTTTAATTTCTATACATTCAAAACGTTTTACGCGCTTTTTCCCTCTTTTAAAAATCTTTCCATTGTATAATTTGAAATCACTGTCCAAAGGTACTTCAAAAATATAAGTTTTATCATTTGGTTCGTCAAACTGCTTTAAAGCTAAGGCTAATTGCGTATCTGTATCACTGGATGCTTTTGGGTTTTTAAAATGTTTTGCTAAAAGCGGTAATAAACTATTTGGGAAAATTTCTGGATTTAAAAAAGGCAACATTAAATGCTGAAATGTTTGTTTCCACTCTATGCCATGAGGCTTTATAAACTTACCATAGGTTTTATAAGCTTCAAAATGAGCAATTTCGTGAATAAGTGTAATTAGAAAACGGTACTTATTCAGGTTTGAATTTATAGTTATTTGATGTTTACCATTTGGTAAGCGCATATAATCACCATGACGGGTTTTACGTTCCTTTTTAACTTTTACTAATAAATTATCATGTTCTAAAAGATTTAAAACTTGGGAATTGGCACTTTCAGGAATATAGTTTTGAAGTTGATTTTGCATTACTACTAAAATAAAGAAATCTTTACACCTATCGTTACATTTAAAAAAAGATTAATGTGTTCAGGGTGTAGAATTAGAAACCTGCAACAACTTTCCGTTGTAATATTTATTACCAGTAAGCGAAAAATCAAAAATATACTGTGCCATTTCTAAAGCGGTTATCGGTGCTTGATATCCTGGAAACGCTTCTTCAAGCATTTCGGTTTGTACTGCCCCAAGTGCTAAAACATTAAATGAAATTCCTGAATCTTTATATTCTTCAGCTAATAATTCTGTTAAAGTTATTACTGCTGCCTTACTAGAACTGTAGGCTGCTAATCCTGGGAATTTCATACTACCTTGTACGCCTCCCATGGAACTTATTGTAACTACATGACTTTGTTTTTTCATAAAAGGAAGAACAATCCTAGTTAATTCTGAAACCCCATAAACATTGGTTTTATAAACGTGCTCAAAATCTTCAAAAGTAGTTTCAGCAAATGGCTTATTTAATAAAGTCCCAGCATTATTAATTAAAACATCAACATATTGCCATTCTGAATTAATGAAATCTTCTACTTTTTTATAGGCTTCGTTATCATTCAAATCAAAAGAAAAACAGGTAACGTTTTCTAAATTTAATTTTTCAATTGGCTTTTCATTTCGCGAAAGCGCAAGAACTTTATGTCCTGATTTTGCAAATAATTTTACTAACTCAAACCCAATACCTCTGCTAGTTCCTGTAATTATTATGTTTTTACTCATCGTTCATTTTTATTTCCTTTGTTGGTGTATTAATCATACCTTCAAGTGCTGGAGCCATTTTAATAATAAAGCTTAGCATGTGATCGTAGTCCATTTTATCGGCCTCATCATCCACATGGTGATAATAATCAAAATTAGTGAAATCGAAAGTAGAAATAGCATGAGCTGGAACATTAAATGCATTATAGAACGGGTAATTATCTGAACGCTGAAACAAGTTAAATTCTTTAGCTTTTGGAAAAAACCCTATAATTTCCGTTTCGCCATATTCATTTAGTTTTTTAGCCATGTTAGATTTTCCATAGCCTGTCATATAAGCCATAATTTCGCTTTCGGCTCTTGGCACACCAATCATCTCAAAATTAATCATAGTATATAAATCAATATCATCTTTTTTAAGTCGTTCTGCTAAATGTCCTGAGCCTTTTAACTCCATTTCTTCTGCAGAATATAATGTAAATAACACACTCCTTTTATTGGTTTTAGTTTTTGAAAAGTATTTTGCCCATTCCATAACAGCCACAGTTCCTGAAGCATCATCGTTAGCTCCATTAGCAATACTATCGCCATTGACTTCCTTTGCGGTTCCAATATGGTCATAATGTGCTCCGAGAATAACAAACTCATTTTTTAATTTTGGGTCGTTCCCTTCTAGATAGCCAACTACGTTGTAGCCATCAATTTCCTTTACATTAAAGCTATCTCTATACGTTTTAAAATAAGGCTTAATATTATACTTTTTGAAAAACTCTTCTATATAAACAGCTGCTTTTTCAATACCTTTTGTTCCCGTATTTCTTCCTTCTAAAGCATCAGAAGCCAGATAGTCTAGATGCATTTTTATACTTTCTTTAGATATAATTTGTTTTACATTTTCTAAAGTGTAAGGCACTACAATAGACTTTACTTGCTCAACAGCTTTATTATTACTTATTTTTGGAGGTTTGCTCTGTTTTGTGTTTTTTATTGTAGAACAAGAAACCAATACCATTAAAATTAAAAGTGCTTTTATTAAGTTTTTCATTTAGTATTATAGTTGAAATGAAAACTAAAGATAAAAAAAACCTGCTTCAAACAAATGAAACAGGTTTTTAATTTTATAATAAGATCCTGAAACAAGTTCAGGAAGATAAACTATACCAACATCGTCACAGGATTCTCAATATAACCTTTCAATGTTTGAAGGAATTGAGCTCCTGTGGCACCATCAACCGTTCTATGATCACAGGCCAGAGATAACTTCATGGTATTTCCAATCACAATCTGTCCGTTTTTAACCACTGGCTTTTCAACTATGTTTCCAACAGATAGAATCGCAGAATTTGGTTGGTTAATTATAGATGTAAATGTATCTATACCAAACATACCTAAGTTAGAAACTGTGAAAGTACTACCCTGCATTTCGTCTGGCGTTAGTTTTTTATTTCTAGCTTTTCCAGCCAAATCTTTAACTGCAGCTCCAATTTGTGGTAATGTTTGCTCGTTTGCAAAACGTACTACTGGCACAACTAATCCGTCTGGAACTGCTACTGCAACTCCTATATGTACATGATTATTCAGACGCATTTTATCAGCAAACCATTGTGAATTTACTTGTGGATGTTGTTTTAAAGCTAACGCACAAGCTTTCACAACAATATCGTTATACGAAATCTTAGTATCTGGAATTGAATTAAACTGAGTACGGAATGCTATAGCATTTTCCATATCAAACTCAACACTTAAATAATAATGTGGCGCCGAAAACTTAGAATTTGTTAATGCTTTTGCAATAGCTTTACGCATTTGCGAATTATCAACTTCATCGAAATCTTCCTGACCTGAAGGCACAAATTTACCAACCGATGCTGCTCCTGCAGCTGGTTCATAATTTTCTATATCACGCTTAACTATACGTCCGTTTTCTCCAGAACCTTGAACTTTAACCAAATTAATACCTTTCTCTTCTGCTAATTTTTTAGCAAGTGGAGACACATATAAACGTCCGTTTTCTGTTACAGGTGTTGGCGAAGGCGCACTTGTTTTTGGTGATGAAGAAGTCGTAGCTTTTGGTGCTTCTTTTTTAGCTTCAGTTTTTGGAGCCTCATCTTTTTTAGCTGGTGCTGATGCTGTAGAGAAACTTGAAGCAACTCCTGAAACATCTGTACCTTTAGGACCAATAATAGCTAATAATGCATCTACTTTTGCAGATTCACCTTCTTGCAACCCTATTTCTAATAGCGTACCTGATTGGAATGATTCAAATTCCATAGTCGCCTTATCTGTTTCAATTTCAGCTAGAATATCGCCTTCTTCAACGGTATCACCAACTTTTTTTAACCAAGTGGCCACAGTCCCTTCTTCCATAGTATCACTTAAACGTGGCATAGTAACCACTATAACACCTTCTGGGAGTTTGACTTCGCTCACTACCCCTTCATCTTTAGACTCTTCGGTTGTGCTCTGAATGACATCTTCTTTCTTTTCTTCTTCTTTTGCTTCAGCTGAAGTATTTCCGCTGCCGTTTAACAACCCAGAAATATCCTCACCTTCGTCTCCTATTATGGCTAAAAGCTCATCAACTTTAGTCGTTTCACCTTCTTGAACACCAATATGAAGTAATGTACCTTCATTAAAAGATTCAAACTCCATGGTGGCTTTATCAGTTTCAATTTCAGCTAAAATATCACCTTCTTCAATCTTATCTCCTACTTTTTTTAACCAAGCAGCAACGGTTCCTTCTTCCATGGTGTCGCTTAAACGCGGCATATTTACTACTATTGCCATATCTTATAATTTGTGTGGTATAAATGGATAATCTTCTTGCTCATAAACCATATCGTAAAGCTGTTGTGTTTCTGGGTATGGAGATTCATCTGCAAATTTTTCACATTCAGAAACTAATTTTTTTACACGTTTATCAATAACTTTAATATCGTCTTCTGTAGCATATTTCTTTTCAAGAATAACATCTTTTACTTGCGTAATAGGATCTATTTTCTTGTATTCTTCAACCTCATCTTTGGTTCTATAATGTTGAGCATCACTCATTGAGTGTCCTCTATAACGATACGTTTTCAACTCTAAAAAAGTTGGTCCATCACCACGACGCGCACGTTGAATAGCTTCATCAAAAGCTTCAGCAACTTTAACAGGATTCATACCATCTACTGGTCCGCAAGGCATTTCATAACCTTTTCCTAATTTCCAAATATCAGTATGATTCGCTGTTCGTGCAACTGATGTTCCCATCGCATATCCATTATTCTCACAAACGAATACAACTGGTAAGTTCCACAACATTGCTAAGTTAAATGTTTCATGCAAAGATCCTTGTCTTGCAGCACCATCACCAAAACAGCATAAAGTTACAGCATCAACACCATGATATTTATCACCAAAAGCAATACCTGCTCCTAGAGGAATTTGTCCCCCTACAATACCATGACCTCCGTAAAAGCGATGTTCTTTAGAAAATATATGCATTGAGCCACCCATCCCATTAGATGTTCCGGTAACCTTTCCAAATAATTCTGCCATTACGCGTTTAGGATCTACACCCATCCCTATGGGTTGTACATGATTTCTGTAAGCAGTAATCATTTTATCCTTTGTCAAATCCATAGCGTGTAAAGCACCAGCTAAAACAGCTTCTTGACCATTATACAAGTGAAGAAATCCTCTTACTTTTTGTTGTATGTAAACTGCGGCAAGTTTATCCTCAAACTTTCTCCAAAACAACATATCTTCATACCACTTTAGGTATGTTTCTTTAGTGATTTTTTGCATCGACTAATATTAGTTTTATACTAGATTTTACTTAAGCGAAATACAAAAGTAACACATTGATTGGTATTGCAAAAATGGAAATAGCTTAAAGTAAAAAAAATATGAAAAAAAAGGTCAAATATCTATCCTTTGTTGATTTGATAATTTTCAATTAGGAATTTTAAAGTTTTTGAATGTCATTTTTACGGAAACAAAATTTGAACAGAAATTATAATAAATTTCGATTAAAGCACTGATTTATCAAAAACCAATGGTAATAAATTAGATAATGAATGCGATTTAACAACTTTACCTGTTTCACCCATAAAATAAATTTCTATGGGTTCTTTCTGTTTTATTTCGTACTCAGCAATGGCTTGTCTACAAGCCCCACACGGTGGGATAGGTGTTGTTGTAAGTTTGTTTTTAGAACCTGCAGAAATGACCATTTTTAAAACTTTAGCATTTGGATATTGAGAAACTGCATAATAAATGGCTGTTCGCTCTGCACACAGTCCTGAAGGGTAAGATGCATTCTCTTGATTATTTCCTGTTACTATTTCGTCGTTATCTAAAAGCAGTGCAGCTCCAACATGAAATTTTGAATAAGGCGCATATGCATTATCTCTGGCCTTAAATGCTTTTTGCATTAATGAAACAACATCTTCTGGAAGTTCGTCTAAGCTTTCGTAAACATGTAATTTAGATTCTATTATTACTTCCTTCATAAAATGATTTTGGTTATAAAAATCTAATGTAAACAAAAAAACTATTGTTCTGGGAACAATAGTTTTTAATATTATTTATTTAAACTAAGTTTAATACTCTAAATATTCTCCAGCACCTATATTGAAGGTTAATGAGAAACGTAATGTGTTTTCTAAAGGACTTTGTATTTTTGATGCTGAAAACAAGTATGACAAATCGATATTTACAACATTGGCCTTAAAACCCGCTCCTAATGCTAAAAACTTTCTTGCTCCTTTATCTTCACTTTCGTTAAAATATCCTGCTCTAAAAGCAAATGAATCTTGATACACATACTCTGCGCTAAGTGCCCAAGTAAATTCTTTTAACTCTTCACTAAACCCATCTGGGGCATCTCCAAAAGACTGAAACATTCCTGCTAAAAATCCAACATCCGGATCTTTACCTTCAACAATTATTCTTGGCTCATCATCATCTTGGTCTCCGTCACCATTAGTATCAACAAAACCATATACAGGAGGTGTTGGCACTAATAGTTTAGCAACTTCTGCTGTAACAGACACTTTATTGTATTGGTCAAATATAAAATCAAATCCAGCTCCCAAACGTAAGTTTGTAGGCTGGAAATTTTCTAGTCCGCCTTCATCATAAGTAAATTTAGGACCAATATTTTGAATAGCGAATCCTGCTCTCCAACGCCCATTAAAATCAGAATAAGCCTGTTCTTCACCTTGGTAGTAGCCTGATATATCAACTCCAAAAGTAGATGCAGCTGATGCATCAACTCCTGTTCCTTGTAATCGTAGGTCTGACCTTAAATAACGCATGGCAACAGACATGGCAAATTGATCTGACAAACGTAAAGCATAAGAAGCATCAATAGAAAGCTCGTTAGGTTTTTGTAATCTAGGTTCGTCAAATTCATTATCAACAAATTCTATTTCACCTAAAGAAAAATATCTTAAACTCGCTGCAAAAGCACTACGGTCATCAATACGATTAAAATAAGTAACGTTTCCTAAAAATATATCATTAACTAGTTTACTTAAATATGGCGTATAACTTACACCGATACCTGATTTGGTTTCAGAGAACGCGTATTTTGATGAGTTCCATTGTTGTGAAAAAGCATCAACTGATGTCGCAACCCCCATATCTGCCAAACCTGCCGCTCGAGCATCTGGTGCGATTAGTAAAAAGGGAATACCTGTTGTAATGACTCTCCTATCTTGATTTGGAAAAATAATAGTTTCTTGTGCATTTATTTTTAGTACAAAAGCAAATGCTATTAATATCAATATTTGATTCTTCATGTAGTAATTTTTATTTGACAAATATAATTTTTTATTAGAGTATAACAAGTTTCTCTATTTTTTCTACTTTCTTATTTAATAGGTTTGAGCGCACAGTTAACTTATAAATATATGTCCCTTTTCCTATTTTATCTCCAAAATCGTCTCTACCATCCCAAATTATATCTCTTGAGAGTGAACTTGTAGTTTTTATACCACCTGTGGTTTGACCATTTAGTGTTCTCACTAATTTTCCTGAAACAGTGAATATCTGTATAGAAACGTCTAAAGGTTCCGAACTATTGTGATTGAACCAAAATTCTGTGTAATTAACAAACGGATTTGGGTAGTTAAGCACATTATTTATAACCAATTCCTGATCTTCATCGAATACAATAAATTGAATTTCAGATATTGATGAATTATTATAAACATCCCATGCTTTCAAGGTTAAGGTATGCAAACCAGGTTCTAAATCTCTTAAAGGAAAACTCAAAACACCTTTTTGGTAATCATCAACTTCAGTTTGGTAATAATCGTTTAAAACTATCGGGTTAGTTTCGTCTCCATCAAGTATTGCAATAATATCATGACCTATACCACTGGCTGTATTTATACCATTTTCGTCCTCCATTTTTGCAAGCAGTGTTGGTGACTCATTTGTTATACCTCCAGAAACGAAGTTTTCATCGTTCATAAATAAATTTATGACTGGACCTATGTTATCTTCTGCTGCGTTTTCATTTATCCCACCTATTCTAACAATATTAACACTTGCCCCTGTTTGATCTTGAAGCAACTCTTCGTTTTTTGCATAAAAACTTACTTTACCAAAACCGACAGGTATACCTATGTCTTTTGGTACCACAAAATCAAATTCAAATTCACCATTAATAACTGATGCTTGACCTCTGAAAATAATTTCTCCAAGTGTTTCAAAATCTAACTTAATTAATTCGCCATTTAATCGTATGCCATCATTGGCTAAAGTTTGTCTTTCAACCGTTTTATCATAAATAGTAGTTGAGAGAATGCCACTGTAATTATTCAAAATATTTCCTGAAATGTCTGTTACTTCTCCAGCTAGCTTCACATAACCTAGGGCTTTCAATGTATCTGTTGTCTGACCAATTGGTACATCATTTATTTTTGTTAACTTAATATTAGGTTGGGCAAATGAGAGTTTCATGGCCGGATCGCCAATAAAAAACACTAAACGTCTTTGACTTGCTTGGGATAACAAGGGATCGTTTTTTGTAAGCCTCAATGCCTCTGCCATTGAAGGGTATTCGTAATCTTCATAATCATCTTTATCACTGTAAGAGAACAAATATTCACCTAAAGTATTATTAAATGTTATACCAAATGTTACAAATACCTGTCTGGTAGTAGTAATTAAGCTAATAGCTCCAGCTTCTTTATTCCAATATGTAAACTCGCCAGCTGTTTCCCTGTATGGGTTATCAAATTTTGTATACTCACACGTTACAGTAACAAAACAATTAAGTTTATAAACGTTACTTAAACCCGATGCATCTGGTTTTAATAGAATACGTTCTTGTGCAAGTCCATCTTCACCTCCATGACCAAAATAATTTACCACTAAAGCACCATTATCTATGGCATTAACAAATTCAGTATTTACAGCAGGGTATCTATTTCCTCCAGCTGAAGATTCTTGTTGAAAAGCATCGGTGTGAATCTTAATAACGTTCATGAAGGGTTTAGATTGCATAACTAAATTCCCAACATTATCTGTTGTACTTTGAATAATACCTTCCCAATCATCATCTACATCATCGGAAACAACTACAAAATTATTTCGCCAACTACCAAAAGATTCTTTAACATAATAAGATTCTACTTTATCTACAAGTTCTTTTGCGCGTTGTGGCGTATCTGCTAGTATTCTACCTACAGCTATATCTAACTTATCGCTATTGGCCATAGTGCCTTCATTATCATCCATCATACCATAAAAATCATCAGAAACAAACGAATTTGTTAAATTGAAACTGCTATACGAATACCAAGATGGCACTATGTTGGTATTATTGGGTATTCTATCTTTGTAATCAAATGATCCATCTCCAAATAAACATACATATTTAATTCTATTTTCTGGAGTACTGGCGTTATCATATACGTATTTAACTAAATTCCTTATTGCTCCTATATCTTGATTTCCTGTACTAAACTCATTATAAATTTCATTTAGACTATAAACCTTTACATTTAAATTATATTGATTTCTATTTATTTGAGCTAATCGATTTGCTTCACTAATCATATTTTCGGGAGCAACTATAATATAATCTACATCTTGAAATTCACCTTGGTCATTCAAGAAAACGGTACCTTTTATATTTTGATTTGCAATAGTTGTATTTCCATCAAACTTAGGCTCATAATAATCTGAAGGCGTTAATGCTACATAATTTTTTAAAACGCCTAATTGAGATGTAAAGCTAAGATTAGATTCAGAATTTATATTTATGAAATTAGATGCATTATAAATATCAGTAACATCCCATATTTCAGAAATTTCAGAGGCATTTGAAATATTATATTGCCCAATTCCAGATGAATTAGCGACTTCACTATTTTTAAAATGTAACTGATTACCTTGAAAATTTAATGCCCGAATAGCTTCTATTGATATATAATCGAGATATCCTAAAGCACTTGGATTGCCTTGATTATTAAAATTTAACCCAACAGATATAGTTGACGAATTTACATCAACATCGCCTACATAAGACGCCTCACTTGCTAAACTTGATGAAGAGGTTCCTGACATAGTTCTTGTTGCAACTGATGTTCCATTTACAGAAATCTCCATAGAACTTGTTGTTGCTGAAGCAGCAGCGACATAAACCTTCAAACTAATTGGTTCTGTAGTCACCAAATCTGGAAAATCGAATTCGAACGTTTTATTGTTATCTACATCGAATCTATCTCCAAACCATCGTCTTCCTAAAAAGGCTATGTTGTATTCGTCAATTTCATGAAATTTATAATCTTCAAAAGTATCAATTATTAAATCTATTGGTCCAGTTGGCTGGCTAAAAGGCTGAATACGTTTTCCAGTAACTGAACCCACATTTATGTAATAATATGTTTTATCTATATAACAATTAATATTAGTAATACTTTCTAAATTGAATTCTTTAGGACCTTGTGCATAAAAAAGAATATAATCCTCATTATCAAAAACACCATCTTCTTCACCTATAAACTTTATGGCATTTTCTTGAACATCTAAAGGATAGGGAACAGCATTAGAATAAGGAATCATTCTTCCACCATTACCAAATAATCTAATATTTCTAGGATCTACGCTATTTACATTTACACCGAGACGCTGTAGAAAACTCTTTGAAAGCTTAAAAACACCTGTAGTATCAACATAAAACTTAAACCAGTCTCCTGAGCGTAAAACAGAATTAGTTATAATTTTTGAATTGAAGCCCGTTTTATTAGATGACAACCTATTTGTATTGTTAGTATTATAACTTATTTGAAACGATGTAACTTTTTTTAAATTTCCATTTAAATCTTTTATAATTGGTGAAAGCTGAAAAAATGCATATAACTTGTCTCTAGATTTAGAATTTTTTAAACTAAACTTTAATTCATTAGGTATAACACTTAAATCTAAATCTTTTAATTCTAATTTTGAAATTGAAGCGTAAGAAACATTACTTACTGTTATTGAAGCTTCATTTATGGCTTTAGAAATTTCCCATTGGTCAACAAATTGTAAACCCTTGTCAAAATTGAAATCAAAATATTCTTTATCAAAAGAAGGTATTTCAATACTAAAACTACCTGTAGACATTTTTTTAGTCCCTTCCCAAGCAATGGTATATGTCTTCTGTTGAGAAAACATAATAGTTGTACTAATTATAAATAATAGTAATAATTTTTCTTTCATCGTTAAAATAACGTCTATTATATTCTCTTATTATGAAATAAATAACAATTTTTAAAACTGTAGCAAAAATACAATAATAAATTAGCAAAATACCCGTTAATACAACACAAAACGATGTTATAAAACACTAAAAACATCGTTGTAATGCATCAAAAATAGGGTGAAATGCACTTTTTTTTGGTTAAAATGCATAAAACAGCTTGCGTTATTCGGTTTAATTCTTATATTGCAGCACCAAAAATATTATTAGCTTACTTAAAAGTATGGATATGAAAAAAGTAGTAGCAATCAAGATTTTGTTAGTTATGGCACTAACAATAGTGTCAACAGGCTGTAAAAAATCTTCGAGTTCTAAGAATAGTTCTAGAGCTACAGGATGGAATATTAACTCCCGTGAAGGTGGTTTTCAGTACAACACAGATTTTAATGAACAGGAAACTTCTCCTGGTCTAGTATTTGTTGAAGGTGGAACTTTCACAAAAGGTAGAGTTCAAGATGATGTTATGCATGATTGGAATAACAGTCCAAATCAGCAACACGTACAATCATTCTACATGGATGAAACAGAGGTTACCAATGTCATGTACATGGAGTATTTAGATTGGATTAAACGTGTTTATCCACCATCTGATGAAAATTTTAGAGCTATTTATAATGGCGCATTACCAGACACATTAGTATGGAGAAACCGATTAGGTTTTAACGAAGTTATGACTGAAAATTATTTACGTCACCCAGGTTATGCCGAATATCCTGTAGTTGGTGTAAGTTGGATTCAAGCTGTTGAATTTGCTAACTGGCGTTCAGACCGTGTTAATGAATATAACCTAGAGAAAGCAGGTTATTTAAAACGTGATGCTAAAACTACAGATGTTAATGCTGAATCAACATTTAGTACCGACACTTATATAAATGCACCAACGTTAACATACGGAGGTAACGAAGAAGTTATTAATGGTGATGGCAAAAGAAGAAATGTACAAACTGATGCTGATGGTAATGAAACTAATATTTATGCCACTCGCCAAACAGGAATCATTTCTCCTAAGTACAGACTACCAACAGAAACTGAATGGGAATATGCTGCTTTAGGATTAAGCGAACTAAGAAGTTACAACTTATATAGAGGGCGTAAAAAATATCCTTGGGACGGACAATACACACGTTCTGGAGAACGTAAAACTCGTGGCGACCAAAAAGCAAACTTTAAACAAGGAAAAGGTGATTATGGTGGAATTGCAGGATGGTCTGATGATGGCGCAGATATCACCAACGCTGTAAAGTCTTACCCTCCTAACGATTATGGTTTATATGATATGGCAGGTAATGTTGCTGAATGGGTTGCTGATGTTTACAGACCTATTATAGATGACGAATTTAACGACTTTAACTATTACCGTGGTAATGTTTATACCAAAAACGCAATTAATGAAGATGGTACAGTAAAAGTAGTAACTGCTGATGATATTGTTTACGATACTTTATCAAACGGAAAAGTTGTTGCAAGAAACTTACCAGGTGAAATATTACAAGTTCCTATTGATGAAAATGAAACTTATTTACGTACTAACTTTGATAAAAGTGATGAAATAAACTTTAGAGATGGTGATAAAAGATCTTCTCGTTATTTCGAAAGCTTTAATGATGATGAAAGTGAAGATGGCAAAAAAGAATCTGACACAAGAAAAATGTACAATTCACCTAAGCACTCAATTACTAGAGATTCTTTAGGTAATATTATACGAGAATATGACAAAGGAAATAACAGAACATCTTTAATTAACGATGAAGTTAGAGTTTACAAAGGTGGTTCTTGGAAAGACAGAGAGTATTGGTTAGACCCAGCTCAAAGACGTTATTTTCCACAAGATATGGCTACAGACTATATAGGCTTTAGATGTGCTATGTCTCGTGTAGGATCAAAAAGTAAAACTAAAAATAAAACTAAAAGCTAAAAACTTAGTTTTTATAATAAATTTAAAAGTCCTAGCTGTTAGTTAGGACTTTTTTTATACATTTATTTTTTAACCAAAAATCAAGTTAGATTTTGAAAATAAAAGAATTACACCAACTTTTTTTAGAATGCCATTCTATTTGTACCGATACGAGAAAAATTCAAGAAAACGATATGTTTTTCGCCCTTAAAGGCGATAACTTTAATGGAAATACCTATGCAAATAATGCACTAAAACTAGGAGCTAAATACGCTATTATTGATGATCCTAAATACTATATTTCATCACAAACCATTTTGGTTAAAAACGCGTTAAGTGCGTTACAAACTTTAGCAACATTTCATAGAAATTATTTAAAAACGCCAATAATAGCATTAACAGGTAGTAATGGAAAAACGACTACTAAAGAACTCATCAATGTTGTGCTTTCACAAAATTTTAAAACTACAGCTACAATTGGTAATCTTAATAATCATATAGGAGTTCCTTTAACGCTTTTATCTATGACCAAAGAAACTGAAATTGGCATTGTAGAAATGGGTGCTAACCATCAAAAAGAAATAGAGTTTTTATGTCGTATTACCCAACCAGACTATGGCTACATTACAAACTTTGGTAAAGCCCATTTAGAAGGGTTTGGTGGCGTTAAAGGCGTTATAAAAGGCAAAAGTGAAATGTATGATTACTTAATTAAGAAGAAGAAAATAATCTTTGTAAATGCCAACGACCCTATTCAAGTTGAAAAAACTAAAAAGGCGAATATCTTTACTTTTGGTAATGCAATTTTAGGAACAGATATTACAATAAATTTTGTTGAAGCGCAGCCTTTTGTTTCTTGTGTTTTTAGAGGTTCAATTATTCAAAGTCAACTTATTGGTGAATATAATTTTAACAATATATCTGCTGCAATAACCATTGGCAACTATTTTAAAGTACAGCCAAATGACATTAAAAACGCTATTGAAAGCTATGAGCCAACTAACAATAGGTCACAAATTATAAATAAAAATGATAACAAAATCATTTTAGACGCTTATAATGCCAACCCATCAAGTATGCGTGCCGCTTTAATCAGTTTTGAAAAACAGCCAAATTATAAAATTGCAATTCTTGGTGATATGTTTGAGCTTGGAAAAGACGCCAAAGTAGAACATCAAACTATAGCAGATTTAGCAGTTAGTTTAAATATTGACCAAGTTTTTTTTATTGGAGAAAATTTTTATGAATCAAAGTTAAATTCAGAAAAATCAATTCAATACCATGCCTTTGAAGATTTTAAACACGAATTTGATGTCTCTAAAATAAAAAACACAACTTTTTTAATTAAAGGTTCACGTGGTATGGCTTTAGAACGAATTTTAGAAATTATATAAATCAAAAAATCCTAAAGCAAATACTTTAGGATTTTTTTGTGGGCGCAGAGGGATTCGAACCCCCGACCCTCCCGATGGAAATCGGGATGATCTTAACCTTCGTCCTCGTTAATTCTCAAAAAGTCTTTCAATCATCTTTCTGCTTTTCCATTTCTTTATTTGAAATTCTCTTTTTATGGATTCACTTTTAGAGCTAAATGTTTCAGTATGCTTCAAAACCCAATCTTTAGCTTTCCCTGTAAATCCTTTATGACTTTGCAAATGTTTTTCTAATCTACTACAAACATCTTTAGTAGAACCAACATAATATTTATTTAGAGATGTTGAATAAAGGATATAAACATAGTATTTCATTAATAAAAACTTTTCCTTTTTGTATAAAAAAATCCTAAAGCATCTGCTTTAGGATTTGTCTGTGGGCGCAGAGGGATTCGAACCCCCGACCCCTTGGGTGTAAACCAAGTGCTCTGAACCAACTGAGCTATGCGCCCTCTAAATTGGATTGCAAATATAACCTAGTTTTTAATATTGCAAAAACTTTTTCAATAAAAAATTAAATTATTTCAGCAACCACAAAAGTGCTTCCACCAATAAAAATTAAATCATCTGTTTTAGCATGCGCTAAAGCTGTTTTATAAGCTTCATTGACTGAAATATAAGCCTCACCTTTTAGTCCATATTGGTTAAATATTTCTTTTAATTTGTCAGTATCTAAACCACGTAGAATATTTGGCTTACAAAAATAATATGTTGCTTCTATAGGTAGTAAATCAATTATCGAATTTAAATCTTTGTCATTTACAACTCCAAAAACAATATGTAACGATTCATAACTTTCTTCTGAAAGCTGATGCATAACATAAGTTAATCCTTCTTTGTTATGACCTGTATCGCAAACCACTTTTGGGTTTCTATTTAAAACTTGCCAACGACCTAGTAAGCCTGTGTTTTTAACTACATTAAGCAAACCAACTTCAATATGCTTTTTACTTATTTTATAACCTTTTGTTTGTAGTATTTTAATAGATTGAATTACCGTTTTAATATTTTTAGATTGATAACTACCTATTAAGTCTGACTTGTAAATTTGTTCGATATTTTTATCTGCAAAAACTATTTTAGCATCATTCTTATTTGCTAAATCTGTAAAAACTGGAACTGTTTCTTTTTGTGTTTCACCAATAACAACTGGAATATTTGGTTTAATAATACCTCCTTTTTCAAAAGCAATGGCTTCTAAGGTATCTCCCAAAAATTGCATATGATCTAAACCAATGTTAGTAATAACTGAAACCTCTGGCGTTATAATATTTGTTGAATCTAACCTACCTCCCATTCCAACTTCTATAACTGCTATATCAATATCTTGTTTTGAAAAATAATCGAACGCCATACCTACAGTCATTTCAAAAAATGACAACTGGTTTTCCTCAAAAAATGCTTTATTTCGATTAATAAATCCTATTACAAATTGTTTACTAACAACTTTACCATTAATTTTAATACGTTCTCTAAAATCTTTCAAATGAGGCGACGTATACAAGCCCACTTTGCAACCTGCTTCTTGCAAAATAGATGCCAACATATGGCTAGTTGAACCTTTTCCATTTGTTCCAGCAACATGAATAGATTTAAATTTATCTTCTGGATGATTTAAATGGTTAGCTAATTTTAAAGTATTTGATAAATCCTTTTTAAAGGCTATTTTACCCTGATTTTGATACATTGGAAGCTGAGAAAACATCCAATTAAGAGTATCTTGATACGTCATTATTATTGCCCTAATTTGAAGTTTACTTTAACAAAACCAATTTGTTTTGCTGGGGCTTTTGAATCTGCTGGCCATTTATGAGATAACGCAATTTTTTTAGCGGGTTCAAGTAAACACTGTGCTGTATTTGTAGTTCCTCTTTGACCTGGTTCTGCTGAAATAACATTACCACTTTGATTTACTATAATCTTCACTATTACCATCCCAGATTCGTTACAATCTTGTTTCAATGTCTTATAAGTGGCTCGCCCTCTTCCGTTCAATCCATAACCAACACCGCCGCTTCCTGTTCCTTGGCCTCCAAAATAACTTGGCGCATAAGGATCGCCATCTAATTGTCCTTTATCACCAGCTCTATTGTCGTTACCTTCACTTCCAGTTTCTGCACCTTCCGATTTACTAACACCACCAATTAACGCATCTAATTTTTTCTTTTTTTCTTCTTGCTCACGCTTTTCTTTGACAATTCTATCGGCTTCGGCCTTAGCTTTAGCATCCGCAATTGCTTTTGCCTTGGCTTCAGCTTCTTTTTGTTTTTTTATAGCAATCGCTTCACTATTATCTGCTGTTAATACTTCTTCTTTTGCTTCCGCAGCTTTTGTAGGTTCTGATTTAGAAGCTTCAGGTTGTGGCGGCTCTTCTATTTTTTGAGGTGTGGATTTTATTGGTGCTTTAGGCTGAACTTTTCCTTTACCAAAATTAGAATTTCCAAAATTTACTGCTACACCATATTCTTCTGGTGGATCCATGTATTTTGTTCCAACCACGAAAAGTAGAAGCAACAATATAACAGCTATTAACGCTGTTAATTTTGCTGAATTCTTTTCATGTTTTGTTTCGAAATAGCTCATTATTTAGGCTTTACAGCTAATATGACTTTAAATTTATTTCTATTAGCAATATCCATAACCTTTACCACATTTTCAACAGGTACAGATTTTTCCGCTCGTAAAACTATAGTTGGTTTTTCTTTAGATGATAGTGCTGCAAGTAACTCATTTTCTAACACACTTTCACCTACTCGTTTTTGATCTATATAATACGTTAGGTCTTTTTTTATACTAACTGCTACAGACTTTTTATTTTCAGTCTTACCACTTGCTTTTGGTAATAAAATATCAATAGCATTGGTAGTTACCAATGTAGATGCAATCATAAAAAAGATAAGTAGTAGAAACACAATATCCGTCATAGACGACATATTGAATTCTGGCGTTACTTTATTTCTTCCTCTAAAGTTCATATTATGTTGGTTCGTTTAAATGATCTAGAAATTCCAAAGAATTTGCTTCCATTTGGTAAACAACTTTATCTGTTTTCACTACCAAATGATTATATGCTATATAGCCAACTATACCAACTATTAAACCAGCAACAGTAGTTGTCATTGCAGTATATAATCCGCTAGCTAAAACATCCATTTGTATAGTTCCCCCTGCATTAGCAAGTTCGAATATTGCTAATATCATTCCAACTACCGTACCAAGAAACCCAATCATAGGTGCTGCTCCAGATATAGTTGCTAAAATACTCACATTCTTTTCTAGTCCGTAAATTTCTAAACGTCCTGCATTTTCAATAGCTGTATTAATATCTGCAAGTGGTTTTCCAATTCTTGAAATACCCTTACCAATTAATCTAGATACAGGAGAATTTACTTGAGCACAAAGCATTTGTGCAGAATCAATTTTACCATTGCTTACATGGTCTTTAATTTGATTCATAAAATTTGAATCGACTTTAGAAGCCGCTTTTATGGCAAATATGCGCTCAAAGTAGATATAGATGGCGCCTATAAGGAGTATAAAAAGAACAGCTATTATAACTTGTCCTGCTACACCTCCACTACTAATTAATTCTATTATTGAAAGCGTTTTTTCAACCGATTCTCCATCTGTTAAAACTTCAGATCCTTCTTGTGTGTTTTGAAATAATGTATTTAGCATATAATATTAATTTATTGCAACTGTATAACGTCTATTTTTAGTTTAAATTATGTTAAAACCAAGTTCTTGTAACCATAAATGCTGCAGCGCCAACAAGGAAGCCTACTAAAGCTAACCAAGCGATTTTCTTTAAGTACCAGAAAAAATCTATTTTTTCCATTCCCATAGCAACAACACCAGCAGCTGAACCAATAATTAACATACTACCTCCTGTACCAGCGGAGTATGCTATAAAGTGCCACAACTCATCATCAATAGGTTCAGAAAACATGCCTAAACTTGCTGCTACCAAAGGCACATTATCAATAACTGCTGAACCAACGCCTAACAATAAAACTACTAAATCTGACACCCCACCATGGTGAAGTTCAGTTCCTAGCATAGGCATCGTATCTTGAAGCGAGCCTGCAAAACCAAATAAGATACCTAAAGATTCTAATGCCGCTACCGCCATTAAAATTCCTAAAAAGAACAATATACTTGGTAATTCTATTTTTGATAATGAATGGTGCACAGGACTATGATGTGCATGAGCATCACTTTCCGTTGAATCATGACTTGACATACTAAATTTAGAGCTACTATAAATTTCAGCAAATGTGGCTACAATACCTAAAGAAAGCATCATGCCTACATATGGAGGCAAATGTGTAACTGTTTTAAAAATAGGCACAAATACAATAGCTCCCAGTCCTAAATAAAGCATTGTACCGCTAAAACGTGATTTACTTTTTTCTTCTGTTTCCTCAACATCTAAATCACCTTTGAAGGCTGGCAAAAACGAAGCAATTAATGATGGTACTGCCATACATAAAAATGATGGTAATAATAAATAGCCTATTAAATGCCCTGTAGTTACTTTTTTACCAATCCAGAGCATTGTTGTAGTAACATCTCCGATTGGTGACCAAGCTCCACCTGCATTTGCCGCTATAATAATTAAACCAGCAAACCAAATACGTACACTCCTATCTTTAACAATTTTTTGAAGAATTGAAATTAATACAATAGTAGCCGTAAGGTTATCTATAATAGCAGATAAAATGAAAGCTAGTATAGAAAAAATCCATAATATTTTTGTTTTCTTCTTGGTTTTAATAAAGTTTTTAATGGTTGAAAAACCATCAAAATAATCTATTATTTCAACAATGGTCATCGCTCCTAAAAGGAATACTAAAATCTCTGAAGTTTTACCTAAATGATGCAATAATGTTTCTTCCATTAGGTGCATCTTTTCTTCATGCCCTAATAATCCAAAATTCTCCAACAGCGTATGCTTACTAGAATCAAACCATTGTGGGAAGCTATCTATACCTAAAGCTATTAAAGCCCAACAAATAGCCATCATAACTAAAGCGGGAATAAGTTTATCTATTTTTATACTATGCTCTAAGGTAATGGCTAAATAGCCCATTATAAATACTAAAATAATTGTTGCTTCCATAAGTTGATTGGTTTATCAGATAAGTTGTTTTAATGCTATTTCAAAGGCAGTTGCACTTATGCCTCTTTTCGATTTATTTTTATTGTATACGTTTTGTATGGCTTCTTTTATTTTATTTGATGTGTCATTAAATATGGCTTCATCTGTCATTTGTACACGACGTTCCATAAAATAAGCAAAAACCCGAGCCATTCCACAATTTGAAATAAAATCAGGAATTAAACTTACACGATAATCGGTATGTTCCATGATCGGTCCAAAGAAAATTTCTTTATCGGCAAAAGGCACATTAGCACCACAGGTAATAACTTCTAAGCCACTATCAATCATTTCATCTATTTGATGAATAGTAATTAATCTAGAGGCTGCACATGGTGCAAAAATCTCAGTTTGTAATTTCCATATACTTTCGTTGATTTCATCAAACGGAATTAAATTATGAGCTTCTAAAGTATTTCCCTTTTTTGCTAAAAACAGATTTGTAATGTCTTCAAATGAAAAACCTTCTTCATTTATTAATCCACCAGCAATATCAATAATACCAACAACTTTTACTCCCATTTGAGCTAAATAATAAGCTGCTGCAGCACCCACGTTTCCAAAGCCTTGAATTACTGCTCTTTTACCTTTTACAGAACCGCCATATACATCATAATAATGCTTTGCGGCTTCTGCCACACCAAAGCCAGTAATCATATCTGCAATAGTATATTTTCTAGAAACTTCTGGAGAATATTCAGGATTTTCAATCACTTTTATAACACCTTGTCGTAATTGCCCTATTCTATTTATTTTATCAGCTTCGGTAGGTTTAAAATGCCCGTTAAAAACACCTTCTTGGGGATGCCATACACCACTTTCTTCAGTTATCGGAATAACCTCATGTATTTCATCTACATTTAAATCGCCACCTGTACCATAATAACTTTTAAGCAATGGAGATACTGCTTTATACCAACGTTCTAAAACACCTTTTTTTCTTGAATCTTTAGGATCGAAATTTATACCTGATTTAGCGCCACCAATAGCTGGACCAGAGACTGTAAATTTAATCTCCATGGTTTTTGCTAACGATAAAACTTCGTTCATATCCAATCCTTTTCGCATTCTAGTTCCGCCACCTGCAGCTCCACCACGCAATGAATTTATCACGACCCAACCTTCTGCTTCTGTTTCAGAATCTTTCCAGTTAAAAATAATTTCAGGTTCTTTATTTTCGTATTTTTTTAATAATTCTTTCATTTCTAATTACTTATAGTTCATTTTCAACTCCACTAATTTTGGTAATAGTTTTTAAGTGTAGCTAAAGCTGATTCATTAGAAAAATTTTAAATTATCAATGTAACAAATATAAAAAACTAAAATTCCTTTAGCTTAATTTTACATTATTTTTATGGAAGATAAATTTTACCAGAACTATGGTCTTTTAAAGCTCCCGTGACGCTTTTTAAACAATTGTTTTCTTTTCTTAATTTTAAAACACCCAAAAAACCAAAAATGAGTGCTTCTTTAAATTCAATTAAGCTCTTTTTTAGAATAACAATTTTATTATTTGTTTTACTTTTTAGTTTTTCAATTAAGTAGGTATTGTAAACGCCACCTCCTGTAATTAATACTGAAACGTTCCTTTTTTTATTAATTTCTGTGGCTAGTTCAATAGCTATATGTTCTACAAAAGTTTGTAAAATATCTTCTATTTTTAATTGAAATGAATCAATTAAGGGTAAAACAGTTTTTTCAACCCATTCTAACCCCAATGATTTTGGATAGTTTTCTTTGTAAAAAGGTAACGCATCTAATTTATTTAATAATTCTTGATTTATAATTCCCGTTGAAGCTATTTTTCCTTTATCATCATATTTAAAACCAAGTTTTTTAACATAATGGTTTAAAACAATATTGGTGGGACAAATATCATAGGCAATGCGTTCATTATTAATTTCTGTTGAAATATTTGCAAATCCGCCTAAATTCAAACAAAAATCGTATTCGGCAAATAACAACTTGTCACCTATTGGGACTAGTGGCGCTCCTTGACCTCCAAATTCAACATCTTGCACTCTAAAATCGCAAACAGTTTTAAGTTGTAAAAGTTTAGCTAAAACGGGTAAATTTCCTATTTGATAGGTGATTCCTTTTTCAGGTTGATGTAATGCCGTATGACCATGCGAACAAATAGCATCTAAGTTTTTTATATCATATTTTTTAATGAAGCTTAATATTACCTCAGCTAAATAATTGGTGTAATCTTGGTCTATTTTATGTAATTCTTCTGAAGTTTGAGAGACTAAATTTTTTAATAATTCTTCCCATTTCGTTTCGTAAGCAATAGTTTCAGAATGAAGAATCTCAAAATTCCAATTTGAGTTTTTTGTAAATTCAACTAAAACTAAATCTATCCCATCCAAAGATGTTCCAGACATCACACCGATAACACGATATTTTTTTTCTTCCATTTGCTGTAAAAATAACAATCCTGATTAAAAAATTCACATCAAAACGCTATATTTGTAAACTTTTTCTAGTAAAACAACAATTTAATTACGAATTATGGATTTTAGCCTTTCAGAAGAACATAAAATGATACGTGATGCAGCTCGCGATTTTGCACAAACAGAATTACTACCAGGTGTAATTGAGCGAGACAACAAACAAGAATTCCCAGATGCACTTGTTAAAAAAATGGGCGCACTTGGTTTTATGGGCATTATGGTTGACCCAAAATATGGCGGAAGCGGTATGGATGCCATTTCTTATGTACTTATTATGGAAGAACTATCAAAAATTGATGCATCTGCTTCTGTAATTGTTTCAGTAAATAATTCGTTAGTTTGCTACGGCTTAGAAGCTTACGGAAGTGAAGAACAAAAACAAAAATACTTGACAAAGCTGGCTACTGGAGAATTTGTGGGCGCTTTTTGCCTAAGTGAACCCGAAGCTGGCAGTGACGCAACATCACAAAAAACTACAGCGATAGATAAAGGTGACCATTATATTATTAACGGTACAAAAAACTGGATTACTAGTGGCGGTCGTGCCGATGTTTATTTGGTAATAGCGCAAACCGATAGAGATAAAGGATCTCATGGAATAAATGCTTTTATTGTTGAAAAAGGAACAGAAGGATTCCATGTTGGGCCTAAAGAAGACAAACTCGGTATCCGAGGAAGCGACACGCATACACTCCAATTTAATGATGTAAAAGTGCCTAAAGAAAATAGAATTGGCGTTAATGGATCTGGGTTTCGCTTTGCAATGAAAACATTATCTGGCGGACGCATTGGAATTGCTGCACAAGCTTTAGGAATAGCTTCTGGTGCTTACGAATTAGCTTTAAAATATTCGAAAGAACGTAAAGCTTTTGGTACTGAAATATGTAATCATCAAGCCATAGCTTTCAAATTAGCAGATATGTACACTGATATTGAAGCAGCTCGTTATTTAGTTATGAAATCTGCCTGGGATAAAGATCAAGGTAATAATTACGATAAATCTAGTGCTATGGCAAAATTATACGCCTCAAAAGTAGCTATGGAACACACCGTTGAAGCCGTACAAATACATGGTGGAAATGGTTTTGTAAAAGACTATCATGTAGAGCGTTTAATGCGTGATGCTAAAATTACCCAAATTTATGAAGGTACTTCTGAAATTCAAAAAATAGTGATTTCCAGAAGTATTTTAAGAGGTTAATTCTTATGCTTAATTAAAACAATATAATCCCCATTCCAACGTAATATATTATAAATCTTTATTCTATTCGACCTTTCTCCATTCCAAGGTATTTTACTGTAATGGATTGTTACTTTTCCTTTTTCATATTCAAACTGAGTAATATCATATATAATTTCTCCAACTGGACAAAAGATATATTTTTCATGTCTAACATTTGGGATCGAATCAAAACTTATTAAATCCTTAAAATCTTTATCTTCAAAAATAACATCAACATCTTCTTTGGGCACTATAATATCATTGTTCTTATAAAGCTCTATAAAATCTGATTTAATAGCTTTTATTGATTTCAAACAAAGAGTATCTCTATCTAACCACCTACTTTGAAATTCTGGGGTCCACTTATTGCTTATTAAAATATTCAATGAATCTATACTTTGAGAAAGTAATGCTGGAGAATTAATTATAAGGCAGAAAGCAAATACTAAAAATTTCATTGTTATACTATATTACAATTTAAAAATACTAAAATGACCTAAATTGATTAAGGTAATTCAGAAATTCAAAAAATAGTGATTTTTTTTAATTTATTTGTTCAAAACGCTTAACTAATTTTCCAACGGTAAGACCTTGAACTAAAATTGAAAACACAACAATTACATAAGTAATTACTAAAAACAAATCGCGTTGCATAGTTTCGGTTAATCCCAAAGCTAGTGCAATTGAAATTCCCCCTCTTAAACCGCCCCATGTCATTATCAAATTGGTTTTTGGCACAAAGTCTAATTTCTTTTTAAAAAGACTAATTGGTAGTAATAATGATAAATAACGGCATATTAAAACTACAGGAACAGTAATTAATCCTGCAATAACATATTCTGTTTCAAAAGTAAGAACAAGTATTTCCATACCTATTAAAACAAATAGTATGGTGTTTAATAGAATATCTATAAGTTCCCAAAATTTATCCACATAACTTTCTGTAATTTCACTCATAGCAGCATCTCTAACCGTATCATTACCAACTACTAATCCAGCTGTAACCATTGCTAAAGGTGCTGATAAATGTAATTTATGCGCTATAACCGTTCCTCCCATAACTGCTGCTAAGGTTATTATAACTTCAATATCATAATCGTTAATAGACTTCATTAATCTATATGAAATCCAACCTAAAAATCCACCGAGCAAAATTCCACCAAAAACTTCTTTTCCAAATAATTTAAATACATCAAAAGCTTCAATTTCTCCAGTTCCTAATAATGCAATTTGAAAAATGGTTAAAAACACAACAACCCCAACACCATCATTAAACAGAGATTCTCCAACAATTTTTGTTTCCAACTTTTTAGGCACACCTGCTTTTTTTAAAATCCCTAAAACTGCAATGGGATCGGTTGGCGATATTAATGCTCCAAAAAGCAAACAATAAATAAAACTAACATCTAAACCAATTAATTTAAGCACATAAAAAACGGCTCCTCCAACCAAAAAAGTAGACACTAATACACCAAATGTTGAAAATAATAAAACAGGCCACCGCTGTACCTTTAATTGCTGAAAATTAGTATGTAAAGCGCCTGCAAATAGCAAAAAACTCAACATGATATCTAATAAAACTGTTTTAAAATCTATTTGAGTTATAATGAATCTTTCGGCATCTAGTAAAGTAGAATCGAAATAGCTTAAAACGAAAACAACAAACGTAAAAACGATGGTTATTAGCATTAAGCCTATAGTGTTTGGTAGTTTTAGAAAACGTACATTTATATAACCGAATGCAGCAGAAAGCACTACTAATATTGTAATAATAGAGAAGTAATCTGTCATATAACTAAACCTTTTAACAGCTAAAATAAAGCATCTCTAGCCATATTTTAAATTATAGAATTAATTTTTATTAAAACTTAGAAAATAAAAACACTCCTTAAATCTAAAATTTTGTTAAGTATTATTAAATTACTCGACAAAAGTTTAATAGATTTTTATCTTTAAAAAAATATTTTTATGCAAAAGACATACTACGATCCAGCTGATTTAAAAAAGTTCGGAAAAATAAGTGAATGGAATCAAGAATTAGGTCATAAGTTTTTCGAATATTATGGAAAAGTCTTTGAAGAAGGTGCACTTTCAGCAAGAGAAAAATCATTAATTGCATTAGCCGTTGCACATACTGAACAATGTCCTTATTGTATTGATGCCTTCACAAAAGATGGTCTTGAACGTGGTATTACAAAAGAAGAAATGATGGAAGCCTTACACGTAGGAGCAGCCATAAAAGGTGGCGCTACCCTTGTACATGGGGTACAAATGATGAATAAAGTTAATAAACTAGATATGTAAGTAGCCTGTTAATTTTGTTTTACAAAATTTTACAGATCACTTATCCTGAGCGGCTAGTATTGAGCGAAGTCGAAATAAGTCGAAGGATCTTATAAAAATAAATATGATAACAAAATCACTACACAAACGTGAAAGCGATTTAGCAAATAGCAATAGGCAATTAGAAGTTTTATCGAACGGTATTTTTCAAAATGGAGAACTACCAACGTTTAAAGCAAAAATTGCTGAGACAGGACACTTTCCTCTAAAAGCAAAAAAACTTGAAATCCTTCAAATTAATGTAGGTTACATGTGCAATCAAGTTTGTGAACATTGTCATGTAGATGCAGGTCCTGATCGTAAAGAAATTATGACACGAGAAACCATGCTTCAATGTTTAGAAGTTATAAAAAATACGGGGGCTCATACTTTAGATTTAACTGGTGGCGCTCCTGAAATGAATCCTAATTTTAGATGGTTTGTAGAAGAAGCTGCTAAAGCTGGTATTAAAGATTTTATTGTACGCTCTAACCTAACCATTATTAGAGCCAATAAAAAGTATTACGATTTGCCCGAGTTTTTCAAAAAACACAATGTACACGTCGTAAGTTCTATGCCACATTGGACCCGTGGAAAAACCGACAAACAACGTGGTGATGGTGTTTTCGATAAATCTATAAAAGCACTTCAAGAATTAAATGCTGTTGGTTATGGTATGCCAAACAGTAAATTAAAGTTAGATTTAGTTTACAATCCGTCGGGGGCTTTTTTACCAGGAAATCAAGCATCCATGGAGAAAGATTTTAAAAAGGCATTAAAAGAAGATTTCAATATTCAGTTTCATAATTTGTTTGCTATTACTAATTTACCAATCTCACGTTTTTTAGATTATTTAATCGCTTCAGAAAATTATGAAGATTATATGTACTCACTTGTTGAAGCTTATAATCCAGCAGCTGTTGAAAATGTCATGTGTACCAATACGCTTTCCGTGAGTTGGGATGGCTATTTATTTGATTGCGATTTTAATCAAATGCTTGAGTTACCCGTAAACAGTAAAGCAAAACACATTTCAGAATACAACGAAGACTTATTAGAAGGACGAAACATTGTAATTTCTCAACATTGCTACGGTTGTACTGCTGGCGCAGGAAGTAGTTGTCAAGGTTCTGTAGCTTAACTTTTATTATGAAACGAATTATACCTTGCTTTTTTATATTATTCACCTTTTTGGGATTTTCTCAAAAGAAGATTTCTAAATTATTAAAGCAACATAATACTGAAAGCATCCCATACATTTCTGTTGAAGAATTAAAAAATGAAGCTGACAATTTTATTTTATTAGATTCAAGAGAACAAAAAGAATATAAAACCAGCCATATTAAAGATGCTGTTCATGTTGGTTACGATTTTTTTAATTTAGATTCAATTACAAAAAGTTTACCTAATAAAGATTCAAAAATTGTAGTGTATTGTTCTGTTGGCATACGATCTGAAGATATCGCTGAAAAACTAAAAAAAGTAGGATACAATAATATTTACAACCTTTACGGCGGTATTTTTGAATGGAAAAGTACTGACAATAAAGTTTATAACGCTCATGAAATAGAAACAGATAGCATACATACGTTTTCAAAAGAATGGAGCAAATGGCTAAGAAAAGGCACAAAAATTTATGACTAAGGAACTCATTATTGTTTTTGTAAAAAACATAAAACTAGGCAAAGTTAAAACCCGATTAGCTAAAACCATTGGTAACCAAGGTGCTTTTGATGTGTATAGCGAATTGGTAAAAGTTACTGAATTAGCTACTAAAAACATTACTACTGATAAGCGTATTTATTTTTCTGATGCCGTTATAGATTCTAAATGGAAAACCGATTTTAAAACAGTTCAGGAAGGTGAGAATTTAGGTGAACGCATGAAAAATGCTTTTATTGACGGTTTTAAAAGTGGCTATAATCGTATTGTTTTAATAGGCTCCGATTTACCTGATATAAAACCCGAACATCTTGAAAACGGGTTGAAAGCACTACATACAAATGAAGTCGTTTTTGGTCCTGCAGAAGATGGCGGGTATTATTTAATCGGACTTACTAAAATGCACAACTTTATTTTTGAAAATAAACCTTGGAGTGAATCTCATCTTTTGCATAACACACTTGAAGAATTAAAACAAAACAACATTAATTTTAAATTACTAGAAACGCTAAATGACATTGATACTTTTGAAGATTTAGTAGCATCAAATTTTTATAAAAACAGTATAGAATTACAAACTAAAATTCAGCAATTAATATGATTAAACTTATAACAGAAACCGTTGATTATTTAAAAGAAAAAGGTTTTGAAAAACCAGAAATCGGAATCATTCTGGGTACAGGATTAGGTCAGTTAATCAATGAAATTACTATCCTAAAAGAAGTTAGTTATAATCATATCCCTAATTTTCCAACAGCCACAGTAGAATTTCATACAGGGAAACTTATTTATGGCGAATTAGAAGAAAAAAAGGTAATCGTTATGCAAGGGCGCTTTCATATATATGAAGGTTATACTTTGCAAGATGTAACTTTCCCTGTTCGAATTATGGAAAAATTAGGTATTAAAACCTTACTGGTTTCAAATGCTGCTGGCGCTATCAATTTAAACTTTAAAAAAGCAGAATTAATGCTTATTGAAGATCATATTAATCTTCAAGGAAGTTCGCCTTTAGCCTTTAAAGGTGTCGAAAAATTGGGTGAACGTTTTACTGATATGAGTGCTCCTTACGATGCTGAAATAAATTCAAAATTTAAAAAAATCGCGAAAGCGCATAATATTAAATTACATGAAGGTGTTTATGCTAGTGTTGTTGGTCCACAATTAGAAACCAGAGCAGAATATCGTATGTTAAAACTCATTGGAGCTGATGCTGTTGGAATGAGTACAGTACCAGAAATTATAGTAGCCAATCATTTAAAACTAAAAGCTACTGCTATATCTGTTTTAACTGATGAATGTGATCCAGATAATTTAGAACCTGTAAATATTGCTGATATTATTGCAAATGCGGCAAAAGCAGAACCAAATATGATTACACTTTTTAAAGAGCTAATAAAAACCCTTTAATCATGTAATATTTGTTACACTCTATTAACTGTAGTGTGCTTACCTTTATTCAACAAAATATTTTATATAAAAAATTTAAAATGAGCTATTTAGAAACCACACACGATATATATAAAGAAGCAGCCTTAACACCAGATGTAGGCTTGTGTTGTACCACAAATCCTATTTGGGAATTACCTGGTTTAAAAATCCCTAAAATCATGCAAGAAATGAATTATGGGTGTGGTAGTACCGTGTATGCTCGCGATTTAACAAATAACCCAAAAATGCTTTATGTAGGTGTTGGCGGTGGCATGGAGTTGTTACAATTTGCATATTTTAATCGTCAAAAAAATGGTGTTGTAGGTATAGATGTGGTAGATGAAATGTTAGAAGCTTCTCACAAAAACTTTATTGAAGCCGAAGCTCAAAACCCATGGTTTAAAAGTGAATTTGTTGATTTAAAAAAAGGAGATGCATTAAATCTTCCTGTTGAAGATAATAGTATTGACGTGGCTGCACAAAATTGCTTGTTCAATATTTTTAAAGCAGAAGATTTAAAAAAAGCCATAGCAGAAATGTATAGGGTGTTAAAACCACATGGAAAACTGGTAATGAGCGACCCTACTTGCGAGCAACCTATGAATGATGCGTTACGCAATGACGAACGTTTAAGAGCGTTATGCTTAAGCGGAAGCTTACCAATTGCTGAATACGTTAAAGCGTTAACTGATGCTGGTTTTGGAACTATTGAAATTAGAGCGAGAAAACCATACAGAATTTTAGATTCGAAAAACTATCCTACTGAAGAATTAATTTATATAGAATCTATAGAAGTAGCCGCTATAAAAGATCCAATGCCAGAAGACGGACCTTGCATTTTCACAGGAAAAGCAGCTATTTATTATGGTTCTGAAGATTATTTTGATGATAAAAAAGGACATATTTTGCTTAAAAATCAGCCACTAGCTATTTGTGATAAAACTGCTGGAGCTTTGGCTTCATTAAACAGAGATGATATTTTTATTAGTAAATCTACCTATCATTACGATGGCGGAGGGTGTTGTTAGGTGATAATCATAAATAGATTAAATCACTCAACATGAAAGACCTTACAGGTTTTAAAAACCTGTCAGGTCTAAAATAAATATGAGTAAATACATAGAAATAATAAAAAACTCTTATTCTGGTTATTGGAATTATCTAAAAAACGAGATACTCTTCCAAAACCACTGGGATAATTACTTTTATGGTTTAATTATTATTTCGCTTTTAGTTTGGGGTTTAGAAATTCTATTTCCGTGGCGAAAAAACCAATCTATTTTTAGGAAAGATTTTTGGTTAGATACGTTTTACATGTTCTTCAATTTTTTCCTATTAAATCTAATTGTTTTAATTGCACTTTCAAATACTGCATCTGCTTTTTTAAATGATATTTTAAAAAATATTGGATTATCACTTTCCAATTTTCAGTTATTTGATTCAGACGATTTACCAAAATGGTTGGGTTTGCTTATTTTCTTTTTAGTAAGTGACTTTGTACAATGGAATACCCACAGATTGTTACATCGTGTCCCTTTTTTATGGAATTTTCATAAAGTACATCATTCAGTAAAAGAAATGGGGTTTGCAGCACACTTGCGTTATCATTGGATGGAACCGGTGGTTTATAAATCTTTACTTTATATTCCTATGGCATTAATTGCTAATTACAAGGCTCAAGATGTTGCTATTGTTTATTTTTTTAGCATTATTATAGGGCATTTAAACCACGCCAATTTAGGTTGGGATTACTACATTTTTAAATATATTTTTAATAATCCGAAAATGCACATTTGGCATCACGCCAAAGAACTTCCCAAAAATGTTAGGTTTGGTGTTAACTACGGACTAACTTTAAGCCTTTGGGATTATATTTTTAAAACAAATTACGTTCCAAGCAGTGGAAGAGATATTGAATTAGGTTTTAAAAATGATGAGCAGTTCCCCAAAGATTTTATTAATCAGGAATTATATCCTCTAAATAAAAAATGAAATACCTACAACTCCTTTTTATTTTAATTTTAATATCTGCTTGCTCTGGAACAAAACGTGTTGTTGAACCACCACAAAATGAAATTTCTAAAGTTCAAAAACCTACAGACAGTATCATTGAAACCAAAAAAGAAGCTGTAGATGAACAAATTGACACTATCAGTAAAATAGAAAAAGATACTGTAATTAAGGATTCTGTAAACTTGGATGAGACACTTACTAAACTCCCTGCAAAGGTTCATGATTCTTGGAATACCTTGTTAAAAAAACATGTGTCAGACAAAGGCAATGTTGATTATAAAAGTTTCAAAAAAGACCATAACGCTTTAATAGAATATTTTAAAGTTTTACAAACGACCATACCCAATGAAAAAACTTCAAGAGCCTACAACTTATCCTATTGGATAAACGCTTATAATGCTTTTACCATAGATTTAATTCTTAGAAACTACCCTATAAAAAGCATAAAAGATATTAAAGATCCTTGGGAGCAACGCCTTTGGAAACTAGGTGAAAAATGGTATAATTTAAATGACATTGAGCATCAAATTTTACGTAAAATGAATGAGCCTCGTATTCATTTCGCTATAGTTTGTGCATCTTATTCTTGTCCTAAATTACTAAATGAAGCGTTTACACCAGAAAAACTAGAAGTTCAACTAACTAAATCTACATCAGATTTTTTAAATGATTCTGAGAGAAACACTATCTCAGAAAACAGTTTAGAACTTTCTAAAATATTTCAATGGTTTGCTAAAGATTTTAAACAAAATGGTACCCTTATTGATTTTCTAAATAAATATTCGGATATTAAAATTTCCTCGAAAGCTAAAAAAAGTTTTAAGGATTATAATTGGGATTTAAATGAATAAAATTATGAGACCTCACAGGTATTAAAACCTGTGAGGTCTGTAAACTAAAAATGAAAAACCAAATTTCAATAATAATACCCACTCTTAACGAAGCTGAAACAATTTTTAGCCTTCTAGATCATCTTATTAAAAATTCAAGTGAAGAAAATATTTTAGAAATTATAATTGTTGATGGTGGCAGTACAGATGGTTCTCAAAAAACAATCAATACTTTTATCACTTCGAGTGATTCTGAATATTCAGAATTTTATCGAGAAGCAAACAATAATGGTCTCGATACTTTTTCTATAAACGAAAAAACTCGACCTAACATTCTTCTTCTAAACTTTAAAAAAGGACGTGCAAAACAAATGAATTTGGGTGCAAAACATGCCTCTGGATCTATTCTATATTTTTTACATGCAGACTCCTTTCCTCCTAAAAACTATGATTCACACATTTTAAATGAAATAAAAAAAGGAAATTTAGCAGGTTGTTTTAGAATGAAATTCAACAGTAATCATTTATGGCTAAAATTGGCAGGATGGTTAACACAATTACCTTTTAAATTTTGTCGTGGTGGCGACCAAAGTCTGTTTATAACCCGATCTCTTTTTAATAATATTGGTGGCTTTGATGAAAATTTTGCTATTTACGAAGACAACGATTTTATTTCAAAACTTTATAAATTAAATCAATTTGTTGTTATTCAAAAATGGCTAACAACATCTCCAAGGTGTTATCAAAAAAATGGCATTTTAAAATTGCAGTGGCATTATTGGACTATTCATTTAAAAAAGTTTTTTGGGGCTTCACCTAGAGAATTAAATCAATATTATAAAAAGTATATTGCATCATAAATTAACTTACTTATCTCTATTCAAATGAAAGAGAGTGCTATAACTTATAATTTCCTGTTGAATGGAAAACTAGTTTTCAAAAATTTATAATTTGAAACTAAATCAAAAAAATTAATTAATAAACCACGCTTTTTTACTTTTTTTAAGTTGCTCTGATGCTACATGTAAGAGTTCAATAAAATTTTCGTGATCTAAATCTTCTATAGTTTTTAATTGAATTGAACGAACTTGCTTGCGTTTATTATCATTTTTCAAAACAGGAAATTGTTCTTCAAATAAAATACCTTGAACAAAAGCAATATCAACATAATTTTTTCCTTTTAAAATGTTCAAGTAAATCATGGGTTTTTTACCAATATTATAAAACGGAATTTTATAACTGTACCGCTCTTCTACTTCGGGTAACGTATTTAAAATAACACTTCGTATATAGAGCATTATAGATTGATAAGGCTCTTTCTGATTTATAAAATATTCGTCTACAGGTTTCACTATTTAAAAACTGGTTAGATTCGTTTATTCAAACTTAACAAAAATTTATGATGCTTGTTTCAAAAATATTTATTTACTTTGTATTTCAAAGTACTTTTATATGGAATCAAAAGATTATTTAAAAGATATTAGCGAAATCAAAGATTTAATGAATAAATCGTCTCGCTTCATTTCATTAAGTGGTTTATCAGGAATTTTAGCAGGTATTTATGCTCTTATTGGTGCATCTGTAGCTTACTTTTTGGTAATGAATTATAGTTATGGCACCTTAAAACTTGATGGTAGAATATTCAGGTTAGTTATGCTTGATTTAGCACTAGTAGCATTTTTTAGTGTAGTTACCGGAATTATATTAACCACTAGAAAAGCAAAAAAAAATAATGCTAAAATGTGGGATGCTACGTCAAAACGATTAGTTACTAATTTTTTAATTCCTTTAGTTGCTGGAGGAATTTACATTTTAATTATTTTGAGTAACGGAAAGTATGGACAAACTGGAGCTTTAATGCTTATTTTTTATGGATTAGCCTTAGTTAACGCATCAAAATATAGTATTGGTGATATTCGATATTTGGGCTACATGGAAATTGTTTTAGGCTTAGTTGCGGCATTATTTCCTGGTTATGGATTTTGGCTTTGGGTTCTAGGCTTTGGTATTATGCATATTATATATGGAACTTGGATGCATTTTAAGTATGATAAAAATTAAATATCGCGCAAAGACACAAAGTCGCAATGAGCTGAGCAACTGCAAACTGGCTACTAAAGACTGAAAATGAGTATAATAACCAATATAAATAAAGTATTCGATCATCGTATTAGATTAGGCATAATGTCAATACTAATGGTTAATGAGTATGCCGATTTTAATATGTTAAAAGAACTTTTAGGGGCTACTGATGGTAATTTGGCAAGTCACACAAAAGCCTTAGAAAATGCAGAATATATTTACGTTGAAAAACAGTTTATAGGTCGAAAACCAAACACCCGCTACTCTACAACAACATTAGGTAGAGCAGAATTTAAAAAACACATTAACGCCCTTGAAAAATTAATTAACAAACAATAGTTTTCCTCCTTCGAGGGAATGACAAAAAAGGAAAACAAATTTTTTTAATCTTTTACTTTGAAATACAAAGTACTTTAAAATAACATGAAATGAAAAAAATATCATTATTTATTGGAGCGCTCTTATTCAGCACGCTGTTTTACAAACAAAGTCTGGGTTTAAACATGTCGTTATTTAGTTTAATTACTATTCTTGTTTTAGCTATATATAATCCGAAATCTTTTAAAGAGAAAAGAACAATTGCTCTTAGTATTATATATATAATAACCGCTACGAGCATATTTTTTTACCAATCAGTTCTTTCAACCATAGCCAATTGCGTTGCATTTTTTACATTAATAGGGCATGTTTCTGAACACCATTCTTCAATTTACATTAATTGGCTAAATGGTTTTTACACATTTGTGGCTGGTTTTTTCCATAGAAATTTTAATGTTATTGAAAATGAACAAAAAGTTACTCCTAAAAAAGATATAGATTATGTGCATTGGATAAAAATTATTGGAATTCCGCTAGTTGTAATTATCGTTTTTATCAGTCTTTATAAAAATGGAAATCCTGTATTTGGTAATCTAATTTCAAAAATTGATTTTAGTTTCATTAATCTACAATGGATATTGCTTAGTGTTTTGGGTTATTATCTACTATATAATATTTCAACACCCATATCTGTTAACCCAGCTACTGATAGTGATTTAAAAACAGGTAATACTTTAACTAATAAAACAGAGTTTTCAATAGAAAATGCAAAAAAAGAAAATCAGCTAGGAGTTATATTAATTGCTCTTTTAAATGTACTTATTGTTATATTTCTAATTACAGATTTTACTTATTTAGTTTCTACTACTGATTTAAGAGCTTCAGTATTTTCTAATCAGGTTCATAGTGGCATTAATGCATTGATAGCCTCAATTATAATTGCTATAATTATTATTCTCTATTTTTTCAGAGGAAACTTAAACTTCTTTAAAGACAATAAAACCCTTAAAAACTTAGCTTTCATTTGGATTTTTTTAAATATGGTTTTGGTCGTAAATACTTTTATAAAAGATGGTCAATACATTTACTATTTTGGATTTACTTACAAAAGAATAGGTGTATTAATTTATTTATTACTTACAATAATAGGCTTAATAACTACTGCTATTAAAGTAAAACAAATTAAGAATTTCTGGTATCTGCTTAGGGTAAATACAGTTGCAGCATTTACCATTTTGATTATATCTAGCGCTATTAATTGGGATAAACAAATTACCTTTTATAATATTAATTATGCGCAATCGATGGACTTTGAGTACCTCATCGATTTATCAAACAATAATACATTTCTTCTAAAGCAATACAGTGATAATCTTTTCTTAAAAGGGGAAAGAAAAACTTTAATTGATAAAAAGTACAGATATTATTTAAGAGAATTAAATAATAGAAACTGGCAGGAATATAGTTATGATAATTTATTACTTAAAGAATAACTATGAAAACCTCTAAGATTATTTTAAAAGCGACTCTTTTGTCAACTTGTATTTTTTGGTTGATTATATTTTCTGGGAATTTTGAAAGCTTAATGATTCCTTTTATGTTTTTATCGCTCATTCCTATTTCACTTTGTTGCGCAACAACTATTATGATTACAATTTTACCTTTTTTTCGATTTAAAACAATTAATAATAAAAACAATATAGTCTTCAAAAAGTATTTTCCCTTTTACGCTATTGTATGTTTTAGTCTTTGTTTTTACGGTGTATTAATAGATCTAGATTTGGCTTGTTTTTATGTTTCAGCATTTTTCACAACCATGCAATCTTGGGTTTGGTTTGGAAAAGAAGTAGAATCTAAATCATAATAAATGAATTTCAGAAAAACTTTTATAGAATGGTTATTTGATAAATCGCAAAAAATTTATACAAATATGTTTAAAAAACATGAACCTTGGGGTATTTATAAAAACGAATTATTAACCTATCCTGAAGATTCCATTGGAAAACATTTAGGTTTATTTTTAGACAAAAACAACTTCGAATTAATTTCAAAAGTAGAACGTCATGATGCCTACCATACCATAACAGGTTATGGAACAAATGTAGAAGATGAAATAGGTTTGCAATGTTTATGTTTCGGTAACGGGAAACGAAGTTTGTATCTCTATGGTGCAATTATACTAGGTATTATCATTTTACCAGATTACTATAAATATTATTACAAGTCTTATTGTATTGGTAAAAACGCAAATTCATTTCATCATTATGATTATAAAAAGCTTTTAAAAGTATCTATTCACGAATTCAGACAAGTCATTTTCTCAAAAAAACAAGTTAATTTAATACACATGAAATATGAGCAGATTTAAAATTATTGCTACCAAAAACCTTAAAAGACTAGTTTTCATATCGATATCCTTAGCTATTTATGCAATTGCCATAAACTTTTGGATAAGCTATCAAGCTAAAAATTCAATTCATGATAATGTACTACAACTTCCTAAAAATAAAGTCGGACTTGTTTTAGGTACGGGAAAATACACATCTTATGGCTCTATTAATTTATACTATAAATACCGGTTAGAAGCAGCAACTTCATTATACAAATCTGGAAAAATTGAGTACATTCTAGTAAGTGGCGATAATAGTAGAAAAAGCTATGATGAACCCACAGATTTTAAAAATGATTTAATAAAAAAAGGAATTCCTGAAAACAAAATTTATTTAGACTACGCTGGTTTTAGAACATTAGATTCCATAGTTAGAGCAAAAGCAGTTTTTGGTTTAAATTCAATAACAATTATATCTCAAAAATTCCATAATGAGCGTGCTATATACCTAGCTAAACATTTTAATATTGATGCCATTGCTTTTAATGCTAAAGGGGTATCAAGTAGTTATAGTATTAAAACAACAATTAGAGAATACTTAGCAAGAACTAAAGCTTCATTAGATATACTTTTTAATGTTGAACCAAAATTTTTAGGTAAAAAAATAGAGATATCATGAGATTTAACATAACATATTTAAAGCTAACTATTATCTTTTTAGCCATTGAAGTCCTTATAGCTGTTTACCTTAAAACCGGTTTTATAAGACATACCTTTGGAGATTTCTTATGTGTTATGCTACTCTATTGTTTCTTAAAAACCTTTGTAGAAGGGCATCATTTCAAAATTGCAATTTCTGTTTTACTAATTGCCTTTATTATTGAATTTTTACAACTCACAAATTATCTGGAACTATTCAATTTACAAAACAATCACCTAGCAAAAATCATTTTAGGAAGCACTTTTGAATTTTCAGATTTACTGGCTTACACACTTGGTATTATTACCGTTATCATTTTTGAATATAAAATTCACAAACTATGGATTACATAAAACACCTCTTTTTGTCCCGATTTAAAATAGTTTCATTAGTAAGTATCTCAATACTTTTTAGTATTGTTTTACTAATGATTAGAATGAAATTATCACATTCTTTTCACTACCTTTTTTTAGTATGGAACTTGTTTTTAGCAGTCATTCCCTTTGCCATAACAAGCTATTTGGAAAGCACCCCAAAGCTTAACAAAATAGTTGGTATAATATGGCTTGGGGTCTGGTTGCTTTTTTTACCCAATGCGCCATATATAGTCACCGATTTGGTTCATTTAAGGTTTAGTTACGGTAATTATGCATGGTTGGATATTCTGGTGGTGAGTTCGTTTGCATTTAATGGTTTATTACTTTTTTATTTATCCATTTTAGATGTGAAACATATATTAAAGTCTTATGTAAAGACACCAATCATAAGTTATGGTATAACAGTAATTATCTTTCTATCTGCCTTTGGGGTTTATTTAGGCAGATTCCTCCGTTACAATTCTTGGGAAATTTTAAGTAATCCTAAATACTTGTTTATAGATATTATAAACATAACGTTAAAACCATTAGCTAATAAAGAAGCTTGGTTGTTTACTATACTTTTTGGGGCTTTTTTATGGATTAGGAATTTAACTTTTAAACTTTATCGTACAGAACAAAATTAAAATTACTTCAAGAAGAATCCTATGGAATTGCAAAAGACATTAACACTAATAAAAGTGCCATTACATCGAAAATAATACGATTTTTATTTCATATTAAAGAAATTTCTTAGATTTAAAGTTGATAAATAAAAATTTATATTATGGCAGAAGTGCTCTATCCGCAAAGTCCAACCAATATTCCAAAAAAACTAACAGGTCTCACACCTTCTTATCAATTAAGAGCCTTTTTAGCAATTTTAGCAATACTTCTATTTTTCATTTTATACACAGCATTAGTAGTAGCATTAGCCTACTTGGTCTACTATGCTTTTATTTATGATATGGGTCGCGTAAATAAAATTACAATTTTATTGAAAGTAGGAGCAATAGCAGGTTCAGTGATGCTTTTCGTTTTTACTTTAAAATTTATTTTTAAGCTAAAAAACCATAAGCCCAATAACAGGATTAAACTAAAAAAGAAAGACTACCCGAAAATATGGGAGTTTGTTTATAATATTTGTAAAGAAACAGGAGCTCCTAAACCAAAGAATATTTATGTAGATCCAGATGTTAATGCCTACGTATCATACACAAACATGTGGTTAAGTTTATTTTTACCAGTTAAAAAAGAACTTACTATAGGGATGGGGTTGGTAAGTTGTTTAAATTTTTCTGAGTTTAAAGCGGTTGTTGCTCATGAATTTGGGCATTTTGCACAAAGCAGTATGAAAATTGGTAGTTATATTATTTCTGCTAATACTATAATTCACGATATGATTTTCTCACGAGATAAATGGGACGACTTACTTGACCAATGGCGTGCTTCTGATATTAGACTTTCGGCAGCAGCGTGGGTAATTACTCCAGTGATATGGATTATTCGTCAGGTTTTAAATCTATTTTATCAGTTTTTAAATATTATGTATTCTTCGCTATCCAGAGAGATGGAGTTTAATGCAGATAAAGTAGCTATTAGCACCACTGGAAGTGATGCTATTATTTCGGCACTTTGGCAATTAGAAAGTGGCTTTAATAATTGGAACGCAACAATGAATCATGCTTATTTAGCGTCACAAAAAAAGATTTTTACCAAAAACCTTTATGAACATAACAATCTAGCTATTGAAAGAGCCTCCGAAACTCAGAACAAATTACTTGAAAATTTACCAATAGATACTCGAGGAGGAAAAAAATATTTTTCCAGTTCAGAATATTCTACAGTAAATATGTATTCCAGTCATCCTCCTAACGACAAAAGACAAGACAATGCCAAAGTACCATTTATTGATTGTCTCATAGATGAAAGATCTCCATGGCTTTTATTCGATAACAAAGACAGCCTGCAACAAGAAATGACAAAATTAGTTTATGATATTTATTTGAATAAAAAAGATTTTGATCATTCTGAAATTCGAACTTTTGAACAGTTTATTAAAACTGAAAACCAAGGAAAAGAGTTATTAGATGCTTATGAAAATTGCTTTGAAAATAGATTTTTGCAAATTCCAGAACCTGAAGAATTAAAACAACAATCTATTTTAACCGAAATTTCTAAAGCTCAATTAAAAAAAATCAAATCTGAATTAAAAGATTTAATGAAACCTATTAAAGACATTGAAGCTTTAATGACGAAGGCTAACGATATTTCACAGGGTATTAGTAAAGAATCTTCTTTTGCTTTTAATGATGAAATATTTAAAAAGAAAAACCTACAAGAAGGCTATAATTTGCTCATTGCAGAACGTGAAAAAATGTTTACTGAGAATTTCAAATCTTGGGACGCCTCGTTTTGTAGTTTTCATTTAGCATTAGCAAAAAAAGTTTCAAAAGAGAAAGAACTGAATGATTTATACCTACAACATACTGAACTTTCTAATATTTATAGAGCGGCAGTAGCTACTAAAAACAATTTTTATAGTGAGTTAAATAATTTACAAACCAGAGAGGAGGTTACTCAAGCAGAAGTAAATAGGTTTGGACATAGTGTCAATGATAGATTTGTAGGTTTAAACAAAGAGCTAGATAAGCTTGATACTATAACATTTGTTAAACTTCCTAATATTGATGATGTTTCAGAATTAAAAGAAGCCATCATAGAAAATGGTGTTTTTGAAAAAGAAAACGGTAATATTTTCGAAAATGAAGGTTTCGGAAGAATATTGAACAAACTTGAAAACGTTATTGTTCATTGCCAAAGAATAGACCAAAAAAGTATTGGCGTTATTTTAGCATTTCATCATGAGTTACATGATACTTTGGAATAGTTCAACTTTATTTCTAATAATCAGCAAAAAAATAAAATACTATGTCAACTCAACATTATTAATGATTTTTTTAGGTATTCAAATATGAAACAATTGTGAGTATATTTTATTCAATACCGTTAACATAACTATGTAAATACGAGAAGTTTTCTGTTAACTTTCCATTTTCTGTCATTTTTGCACGTTTTAGAATTCCATCTTTATCATTATCAAAAAATGCTGGAATAACATGCTGTAAAAATTGTTCACCAAAGCCTTCACTCGCATCTTGTGGAAGCTCACATGGTAAATTATCTACCGCCATAACTGTTATGGCTTTTTCATCTTTATAATCTATCTCAGATTCTGTTTCGGGATCGTAACCATAAATAGGGTCTGCAATGGTAGATGCACGAAGTGTGGTTGCAACTGGTCCATCAACATCGCAACTTACATCGGCAACTACTTTAATATTAAAGTCTGACGATTTCACATCGTCTCTAGAATATAAATAAGGTGCACCATCGCCATAAAAATGACCAGCAATATAATAGTCAGTTACTTTGGCAAATCGCATAAAACTAGATTCGTAATCTTGCGGATTATTATAGAAATCAAAATTATCAATGATTTTGCCATCTTTTCGTTTATTATAATCGAGTACATCAATTTTGCAATAAACTGGTTCATTGAATGTATTATTTAAATAGTCTTCAACCAAAACTGATTTTATACTCATAGCATCTAACATTTCTTGAGCGCCGTTTGATACTTTTCCACTGCCAGTTAATAATATTTTAATGTTTGGCAGTACAATTTGATTTAATTCTTCAATTAAAGCGGCTTGATTTGGTAATGGCCCTGCTTTTGGTAAATTCCAAGACTTGTATTTTAACCCCCAAGCTCTGAATCCATTATAAGCCCCAACTATACCTGCGTAACGGCCAAAACCTATTAATCGAAAGCCTTTTTCGTTAACTATAGTTTCATGATCGTACAGCTCTATGTTTTTTTCTAAAATGGCTTTTAGTAGTTTTCTATTGTAAGGTTGCTTTTTTATGGTATGTGAAAAGAAAAAGTATTTTTTGTTTGGAATAAGCGCATCAATTGGAACTTCTTTCACGCCAATCATAACATCACAATCTGAAACATCATTTGTAACTTCAAATCCAGCATCAATATATTCTTGGTCCGAAAACACGCGAATATCTGACGACTCTACTTTAAAAATAGCTTCTGGAAATTGTGTTTTTGCTTCTGCTAATTTTGATGGTGAAAATACCACACGACGATCTGGAGGATTTTTACGTTCTTTTATAATGGCAAACTTCATATGCTTTGTTTAGGCGCCTAATAATGGCAAATGTTTTATTTTGTGATAGTTTAATGCTAATGAAATACAATGTTTTAATTCGGTTACTGGAATTTCAGTATCTAGTTCAAATAAAATGGCTCGGTTTCCTTCAAATTTAAATTCATTTTTATAAATGATTTTAAATGTAGAAACTAAACTAGAAGAGCATTGAAAATACATGGCGTACTGATCTGGTTTTTTCGGTTTCCAATCCATTCTAAGTGTACTTCCATGTTTAGTTAGATAACTTGGCTCGCCCCATTTTAGTGTTTCTTCTAGTTTTTCAAGTCCACTAACCTCTTTAGCAACTTCCAAAACTAATTCTCTAAGATAAAGTAATTGTGGTTTTACATGCTTGGGATACCCATTAAAAACTTCTTTGACCTTGGGATTACTGACAAGTTGCATAAACTTAAGGAATTGGAATAATTTTTGCTCTAATGTAGTAGGATTTAAACGGAATTACAAACTTTTTGATACCTTTGCTCACCGCGTTAAGGATTGAGGCATTGTTGAAGCTCTCCCGACTTTTTTATCGGGAAGAGACTGCTGAAAGCCTGACCTGCCGCCTTGAGCGCAGTCGAAAGGCAAGGGTAACGCCCACTTCTCGATACGATTTTCAATAAAAATGAAAATCACACGAAGTGACAAAATAATTGATGAGTTCCCGAAATACTGAAATAAATTCAGCACAGGCAAGTTCGGAATTAATTCAATTACGTAAATTAAAATTTACTATTTCATTAAAATGGGGTCGACTGGTTTTGACAGCGAGATTAATTGAACGGTAAGCACGTCGTGTAATGGCATTGAAACACGTTAAAGGCTAGACCAAATTTTAAACGGCGAGAATAACTACGCTTTAGCTGCATAATCCGAATTATAGTAGGATTGGCCTAGGTACACAAGGTGTACAAGCTTTATGTCTCCGGAAAGCCTTGATTGACGGCGTTCCATTTTGAGGCATCGTAAATGTCAATATAAATTGGGTAGTGCTTTGATGCCCTTTTGAAACTAAAGAAGATAAGTTATAAGTAGGTTGTCTTTAACCAGCTTATAATCGAAAACCCAAGAAAAGAATAAACGTGTAGAAAGCTCTTTGATTACTTGTTTGGACGAGAGTTCGATTCTCTCCGACTCCACTTATTGGGTATCAAAACGCATCAAAAACCCTGTAAATTTATGATTTACAGGGTTTTTAATTTTATTTGATATCAAATGATATCATATTAATTCATATAAAAGGTATGCAATTCGGCGTGCATAAAATACATTCAAATAGTGCACACCGAATAAACTGTAATTAAATGATATACAATTAATTATGCATTTTATGATTTATGCATTTTAACTTTAAGATTTACTTTGAAATGGCACCTTAAGAGCATAATTACAAGCAAGAGGATATTATCACCAAATGTTTTTTTATTAGAAAAACCTTATCTAAACCAATAGAAAACAGCGTAAATCAATTTTTATCATGTAGCCATATTTCAGGGCCTGGCATTACTAACCCAAACTAGCCAAACTCGTCTTTAACGTTTCAATTTTAGCCAAAGCATCAGCCTCTTTTTTCTTTTCGCTAGCTACAACTTGTTCTGGTGCGCCTGCAACAAAACGTTCGTTTGAAAGCTTCTTTTGTACCGATTTTAAAAAGCCTTCAGTATAGTTTAACTCTTCGGTTAACTTTTTAATTTCGGCTTCAATATCAATACTTCCAGCCATTGGCACAAAATATTCGTTAGATTTTACTCTAAATGTTAGTGCACCTTCAACGGTTTCAGAAACATAATTTATGTTTTCTAAATTACAAAGTTTAGCAATTACAGCATCAAAAGTTGTATTTCCTTTTTCATTATTAATTACTGAAAAACCAATAGCATCTTTAAACGCAATGTTTTTTTGCTTTCTAATGTTTCTAATACCCGAAATCACTTCGGAAGCAAAATCAAACTCTGAAATTAGAGTTTCATTTATAGCTTTAGCTACAGGCCATTTGGCAACAATTAATGCCTCTTCAGGTGTTCGCTCTGAAATGTAATGCCAAATATCTTCCGTTAAAAACGGCATAAACGGATGTACAATTTTTAAATTATCTTCAAAAATAGCAATAGTTCGTTTTAACGTTTTTGCATCAATAGGCTGCTGATATGCGGGTTTTATCATTTCTAAAAACCAGCCACAGAAATCATCATAAATGAGTTTATAAATAGACATTAAAGCATCGCTTAAACGGTATTTACTAAAATGATCATCAATTTCTAATAACGTTTTTTGAAATTTAGACTCATACCAATCAATAGCTATTTTACTAGAATTTGGTTGTGCGATTGCATTATCAACGTCCCATCCATCAACTAAACGATAGGCATTCCATATTTTGTTTCCAAAACCTTTTCCTTGTTGGCAAAGCACTTCATCAAACATTAAATCATTTCCTGCTGCGCTACTCAATAACAAACCAACACGAACACCATCAGCACTATACTGGTCAATGAGTTTTAAAGCATCTGGAGAGTTTCCTAAACTTTTACTCATTTTTCGGCGTTGTTTATCGCGTACTAAACCTGTTAAGTAAACATTTTCGAATGGCTTTTCATCTTTATATTCGTAACCTGCAATAATCATTCTAGCCACCCAAAAGAATAAAATATCTGGCCCGGTTACTAAATCGTTTGTTGGGTAATAGTATTTTATATCTTCGTTTTCTGGGTTTCTAATACCATCAAATACACTCATTGGCCATAACCATGATGAAAACCATGTGTCTAATGCATCAGTATCTTGAGTAAGGTTATTTGCTGTTAGTTGCTGGTTATTGGTTTTTTCTTTTGCTTTCTCTAAAGCTTCCTCAATAGTTTCAGCAACTACAAAATCTTCTTTTCCATCACCATAGTAATAAGCAGGAATTTGTTGTCCCCAAAGTAACTGACGTGAAATATTCCAATCTCGAATGTTTTCCATCCAATGACGATAGGTGTTTTCAAACTTTTTAGGGAATAAATTTATTTCAGAATCTTCACCTAAAACAGCTTTAATTGCAGGCTTTACAAGATCTTCCATCTTTAAAAACCACTGATCGCTCAATCGTGGTTCAATAACCGCTTTTGTTCTTTCAGAAGTACCTACTTTATTAATATGTGTTTCTGTTTTAACTAAAACTCCAGAATCTTCAAGTGCTTTCGCAACAGCTTTTCTAGCAACAAAACGGTCTTGACCTTCAAATTGCAACCCGAAACTGTTTAGACTTGCATCGTCATTAAAAATATCTATAACTTCAAGTTTATGTTTATCTCCTAAAACCTTATCATTTTCATCGTGCGCAGGTGTTACTTTTAAACAACCCGTACCAAACTCAATGTCTACATAGTCATCTTCAATAATAGGTATAACCCGATTACAAATAGGCACTATCGCTTTTTTTCCTTTTAAATGCGTAAAACGCTCATCATTAGGGTTAATACATATTGCAGTATCTCCAAAAATAGTTTCGGGACGTGTGGTTGCAATAGTTAGCACATCATCGCTTCCTTCAATTTTATAATTTAAATAGTAAAGATTTCCTTGGCGTTCTTCGTGTAAAACTTCTTCATCAGAAAGTGTTGTTTTTGCCTCAGGGTCCCAGTTTACCATACGATAACCTCTATAAATAAGACCTTTTTCATATAAATCAACAAAAACCTTAATTACAGCTTCAGACATATCGTCATCCATCGTAAACTTTGTTCTATCCCAATCACAAGAACAGCCCAATTTTTTTAGTTGATCTAGAATAACACCACCATATTCGTGAGTCCAATCCCAGGCATGTTTTAAAAATTCATCGCGAGTTAAGTCATTCTTATCAATACCTTGTTCTTTTAACTTGGCAACTACTTTAGCCTCGGTAGCAATAGATGCATGATCTGTACCTGGAACCCAACATGCATTTTTACCTTGCAAACGTGCACGACGTATTAAAACATCTTGTATGGTATTATTAAGCATATGCCCCATGTGCAAAACCCCTGTAACGTTAGGTGGCGGAATTACAATGGTGTAAGGCTCTCTTTCATCTGGTGTTGAATGAAAATAATTATGTTTCATCCAATAGTCGTACCACTTACTTTCTACCTGACTTGCATCGTATTTTGATGGAATTTGCATGCTTTGGAATAGTTTTTGAATATTGATGTGCAAAAGTACTTATATTTCTTTTTCTGTGAAAGTTATATAAGTCTTGATAAAGTTGAACTTGCTAATATTTTAACAATTTTTAGGTAGATACATAGAGATGTTATACGTACTTTTAACACAGTTGAATATGTTAACAAACATGTATTACGTCTAATTTTTTTGTAGATTATAGTAAAAGTAAGTATGTTTGACTTCAAATTAAGACAAGAATAATAAAGTTTTTGCCGTTATTTAATGATTCTGGCAATACTAAATTTTAAAATAAAAAATTAAGATTATGAAACAATTAATTACTATTTTATTTATTGGATTACTAAGTTTTTCAGTAAATGCACAGGACAAAGTTGCCAAAATAGACTTTAAAACAGATACTATAGATTACGGTACTATTGAAAAAGGAGCAGATGGCGTAAGAGTTTTTGAATTTACAAATACTGGTGAAGCACCATTAATAGTATCAAAAGTGTCTTCTAGCTGCGGTTGTACTGTTCCAAAGTGGTCTAAAGAACCAATTTTACCAGGAAAAACTGGAGAAATTCAGGTAAAATATGATACTAATAGAGTTAATCCTATTAGAAAAACCATAACTGTTATTTCTAATGCGGATACGCCAACAGTAGCCTTAAAAATAAAAGGAACAGTTATTGATCCTAGTAAAGAAAATGTATTAGCAAAAAAAGATAAAAGTATTGTACAGCAATAAAAAAATCAATTTAAAATAAAAAAAAAGCCTAAACTTAATAGTTTAGGCTTTTTTATTCTAACACATTCTGCAACACAAAATTATAAGTTAAAACTTCGCCATTTCTGTCAATTACAAGTTTAATAGTCTTTCCTGAATCTCCATAAAACATTTGAATTAATTTTTGTAGAGAAAATTGATAAGTAGGTTTTCTATTAATACTTAGAATGACATCTCCTATTTCCAAACCGGCTTTTCGAGCTGGAGATTCATCTCTTAATTCTACAATAGTGTATGCTGGTTTTAAAGATATTTTATATCGGGGATTAATTTCTATTCTTGTTCCGTTTTGCGCTTCGTTACTTTGCATAATGCCAGTTTTACTATTTAAAAAAGCATTATCTTTTTCTTTTACAAATCTAAAACCACTATGAGCTATTTCAATGCCACTTTTATTATAACTAAATTTATCCTTATAATGTTTATTTTTATTAAGTGTAATAATGGCTCTCTTATAATCTACAATAACATTAAAACGTTTTAATATATTACCCGCCAAACTCCCATTACGATCTGTAAATTTCTTAGCATGGGATATATGTGTTGAATCTGGAAAAGCTACATTAGCATTTTTAAGTGTAAAACTTTTTAAAGAAAAAGCTTCAATTTTTGAACGTTTACCATAAACACTGCCACTTAAACCATGACCTAAAAAATCATTGAAGTACTTATCGCTTGATTTGATTCCTAATGAATCATCTTCAAACAACCACAAAGCATCACTGCCACCAGAATCAATTAATAACTTTACTGGAATATCTTTCTTATCAATTTTTACTACACCATTGATATATGGCTTGTTTCTATAAAACTCTAAATTTAATCGTTCACATTTATTACAATCTTTATATGTGTATGAATAGGGCTCAGAAAGCCTTATGAAACTATTTGAATAGTTTATTTCAACAACTAGGTCTTTAAATAAATCATACCCTATTATTCCATGAACAGGAAACCCTAATCTGGGAGCAAAATTTAAATTAGCATCATAAATAGCATACAAATCTTGATTCAGTTTTATGGCGTCGCCTATTTTAACAACGTTATTTTCAGATTTTAATGCTTCAACAGATTCTCCTTCTCCTAAACCTCTCAGAAATATTTTCTTTGTATTTTTTACTTTTAAGGTATCAGACACATTCAAAAAATTAAAAATAATAGGTTTACTGACTCCTGTATCTAATAAAAACGAAAGCGTAACTCCATTAATTTCAACAGGTATAACTACTAAATTATTAATAAGTTTAAACTTAATTTTATCTGATTTCTTTTTATTTTGAACAAAAAAAATATCCTGAGAAAAACTAAAATTAAATAAACTAAAAAATAATATTATGAGTAAAATTCCTTTTTTCATTAAGAAGTATATAATTATATATTACTGAATTTACGAATCTTTAAATTAGTTTACAGAATAAGCCTTAATTTTTAAAAAAACTTTAAGATAATTTTCTCAACTTTGTGTTCTAAAACACTTTTAATGCCATCAATATCAAAAAAAGGGCAGTTAATGCCACAATCTCCAATTCGTAAATTAGTGCCTTTTGCTGAACAAGCAGTTAAAGAAGGTAAAACTATTTATTATCTAAACATTGGACAACCAGACATAAAAACGCCAAAGGTTGCTTTGGAAGCTGTAAAAAAAAGCAATATTGATGTGTTAGCTTACTCAAGATCTGAAGGCTCTGAAACATACAGACAAAAACTGGCTTCATATTATCACAAACATGATATTGATCTTACTCACAATGACATTATAGTATCAACAGGTGGTAGTGAAGCACTTTTATTTGCCTTTGGTAGTGTTATGGATGTTGATGATGAAATTATTATTCCTGAGCCTTTTTATGCGAATTACAATGGTTTTTCAACGGCATCAGGAGTTAATATAGTACCTGTAATTTCTAAAATCGAAGATAATTTTGCTTTACCACCAATTGAGGCTTTTGAAAAATTAATTACCCCAAAAACAAAGGCTATTTTAATTTGTAACCCAGGAAACCCAACAGGTTATTTATATTCCAAAGAAGAAATACAAAAATTAGCTGCTATAGTAAAAAAGCATGATTTATTTTTAATTGCTGATGAAGTATATCGTGAATTTACTTATGATGGACATACTCATTATTCCATTATGCAAGAATCAGGATTAGAAGAACATACCATTGTGATCGATTCGGTTTCTAAACGATATAGTATGTGTGGCGCACGCGTTGGCTGTTTAGTGTCAAAAAATAAAAGTGTTATTCAAACAGCTTTAAAGTTTGCACAAGCACGTTTAAGTCCGCCAACATTAGCCCAAATAGCTAGTGAAGCTGCACTTGAAACACCACAAAGCTATTTTGATGATGTTATTGAGGAATATGTTGAACGTAGAAATACGCTAATAACGGAATTACAGAAAATTGAAGGCGTTAAAGTAGCAAAACCAAAAGGCGCATTTTACTGTATTGCTGAATTGCCCGTAAAAAATTCAGATGATTTTGCACAATGGCTTTTAGAAGATTTTCAAGTAAACGGTGAAACTATTATGGTGGCTCCTGCAGGTGGATTTTATTCAACTCCTGGAATGGGTTTAAACCAAATAAGAATTGCTTACGTACTTAAAAAAGAAAGTTTAGTAAAAGCGGTAAATATTTTAAAAGAAGCCCTAAAAGTTTATAAAAATTAGTGCAAATATTACAAAACATATCCTTAAAACCGTATAACACTTTTGGAATTGATGCCATTGCTAGTCATTTCGTATCTGTTTCTAACATTGATGATTTAAAGGCTATTTTAAAACTTAAAGACTATCCAGAAAAGTTTATTTTAGGAGGTGGCAGTAATATGCTAATAACTAAAGATATAAATGCCTTAGTGGTACATATAAACCTAAAAGGGATTTCTATTATTTCTGAAAATGATGATTTTGTTACGGTTAAAGCAAACGCTGGAGAAAACTGGCATGAGTTTGTTCTATGGTGTTTAAAACATGACTTTGGCGGTATTGAAAACATGTCTTTAATCCCAGGTAATGTTGGCACCTCACCTATTCAAAATATTGGTGCTTACGGCGTGGAGCTGAAAGACACGTTTGTATCATGTGAAGGATTGGATTTAAATTCAAAAAAAATCAAATCATTTGATAAACAAGCATGTCATTTTGGTTATAGAAATTCTATTTTTAAACAAGAAGCCAAAGGTCAATTTATTATAACCAGCGTTACTTTTAAACTCACAAAGCGCAACCATAAATTAAATATTAATTACGGGACTATTTCAGATGAATTAGAACAAAAAGGAATTAAAAACCCAACCATTCAAGATATTTCGAAAGCAGTTATTACCATAAGAGAAAGCAAATTACCAAACCCTAAAGTTATTGGTAATAGTGGTAGTTTTTTTAAAAATCCAGTTATTTCAAAAGCTAAGTATGATAATTTAATTAAAAACTTTAGTGATTTACCAAGTTATCCTGTTTCAGATACTCAAGTAAAAGTTCCTGCAGGATGGCTTATTGAAAAAGCAGGTTTTAAAGGCAAGCGTTTCGGTAATTACGGTGTTCATAACAAGCAGGCTTTAGTACTTGTTAACTACGGAGATGCCAGTGGAGAAGACATCTTAAATCTTTCAAAATTAATTCAAAAAACTGTTGAGCAAATTTTTAATATTACTATAGAGGCCGAAGTAAATATCTTATAATACAAAAGAAATTTCTAACTTTGATTTCTTTAACGACATAACTAAACCAACAAAATATTGATCTCAGCTATAGAAAAAGAAATAGTTAGTTTACTAGAGCGTGGCGATAAAAAAGCCATTACACTATTATATGAATATTACGCTGATTCTTTATATGGCGTGATTCAAAAAATAATAACTGACGAAGATACAGCCCAAGATGTTTTACAAGAAAGTTTTGTAAAAATATGGAGATATGCTAAAAAATACGATTCTAGTAAAGCAAAACTTTTTACCTGGCTTTATAGAATTGCATACAATACAGCTATTGATAAAGTTAGATCACAAAAAAATAAATCTGGTAAAGAAGTCCAAATCGAAACTTCTGCCGTATATAAAATAACATCGAACGAATTAAATCAAGATGTATTAGATATTAAAAAACATCTAAGTAGCTTAGATGAAAAATATCAAATAGTAATTAATGCGCTCTTTTTTGAGGGCATGACGCAACAAGAAGCTAGTGATGAATTAGATATTCCGCTAGGTACTATAAAATCGAGATTAAAAATTGGATTACGAGAATTGAAAAAAATCTATAATCCTTAATAAATTAAGTCATGAATGAGAAAATAACTACTTTTTTAAATTCTGGCCTATTAGAAAAATATCTATTAGGTGATATCACTTCTGCCGAAACAGAAATGGTTGAATCTTATATTTCAAAATACCCAGAAGTACAGAATGCCTACAATACATTACAATACAACTTAGAAATAGTTGCAAAAAGTAATGCTGTTGAAGCACCAAAGCATATTCTAAATAACATTTTAGAAGCGCTTGATGACACACCTGTTGTTAAGATGAATACCTCTTACAAACAAAAAACTTGGTATAAATTTAGTGTTGCAGCAAGTATTGCAGCCTTAATTTTTGCTGGAACATCTTATTTATTTTACACACAAAATCAAAAATTAACTAACGAAAACCAAGTGGTTGTAGATGAACTTTTTGATTTACGTAGTGATATTGAGCAAAACAATAAAATGCTTGATAAAGTAATGAGACAACTTTTAAAACTCAACAATCCAGAAACAGCAAAATATGTGCTTTCTGGGAATGAAAGAGCTAAAGATTTAAAAACTGTGGCCTATATAAATCCTAAAGAAAAAACATCTATGATAGATGTGGTTTCTTTACCGCAATTACCTGAAGAGCAATGTTACCAAATATGGGCAGAACTACAAGGTAAAATGGTAAGTTTAGGTATTTTAAACGAAGCTGACAGAAAACTTATTAATCTACCTTATGCAGAAAATGCTTTAGCGTTAAATATAACTATAGAGCCAAAGGGTGGCAACACCGTGGCTTCTTTAAATAATAAAGTTGCAGAGATAGATTTACAATAAATTAATAGCAAATTCCTTCACTAAAAAGCCTCATCTTAAATTAAGATGTGGCTTTTTTTATGTTCTAGTATATAAAGAAATTATTCTTTATCAAATAAAGCTTTGTGTATAAAACCAGCCACAATTGCACCAGCAATAGGAGCTACCCAAAACAACCAAAGCTGACCAGTAAACTCTCCTCCGGCAAATAATGCCTGACTTGTAGAACGTGCTGGATTAACTGAGGTGTTTGTAATAGGAATACTTATTAAATGTATCAAAGTTAATCCTAAACCAATGGCAATTGGTGCAAATCCTTTTGGAGCTCTATCATTAGTGCTTCCTAAAATAATTAACAGGAAAAACATAGTCAATAAAAATTCGGCTATTAAAGCTGCTGTCATAGAATATCCATCTGGCGATAAATCGCCATAACCATTAGCCGCAAAACCTCCAATGCTAACAAAGTCTGCTTTGTTAGTAAGTATTAAATATAAAGCCCCAGCGGCTGCAATAGCACCTACTAACTGCGCTATAATATAGCCTACTAAATTTTTAGCTTCAAACTTTCCACCAGCCCACAAACCTAAGGATACAGCTGGATTAAAATGCCCTCCAGAAATATGCCCAACAGCATAAGCCATTGTTAAAACTGTAAGACCAAAAGCTAAGGCTACGCCCACAAAACCTATTCCTAAATCTGGATAGCCTGCTGCGAAAACAGCACTACCACAACCTCCAAAAACAAGCCAAAATGTTCCAAAAAACTCTGCAAATAATTTTTTCATAATAAAAAATTTTAATTGGTTAGTAATCATAAATTTACAACTATTATTTTTAGACACGATAAAAAATGATTTGTCACTTAAACTACAAATACTTTTATTAAGACTCTTTTAATGAAAAGTTTTATCTTTGTTTAAAATATTTAAGATGAAACTTCTTTTAATTACAATTGTTTTATTGGGATTAGGAATTGCTGGAATTGCTATAAAAATTTGGGCAAAAAAAGACGGTAAATTTGCAGGCACTTGTGCTAGCCAAAACCCAATGTTAAATCAAGATGGTGAAGCTTGTGGATTTTGTGGTAAAACACCAGACCAATTTGATAATTGTAACGAACCTCAACACTCTTAATTATTAAATGGAAATACTTGATTTTTTATTCTACACATTCACTGTTGTAGTTGTTATTCAAGTTATATTTTATTTAATCATCTTTACAAAATTTGCTTTTCTTAAACTTGAAAAAAAAAAGAAAAAGGATATTCCTGTTTCAGTTATTATTTGTGCTAAAAATGAAGCTGAAAATCTTCAAAACTATTTACCTTCAATAATTTCTCAAGATTACGAACACTTCGAAATTGTTTTAATTAACGATGCTTCAAGCGACAATACACTTGAAGTTATGGAGCGTTTTTCAAAACAAAACAAAAACATTAAAATTGTTGATGTTGAAAATACTGAAGCCTTTTGGGGAAATAAAAAATACGCGCTAACCTTAGGAATAAAAGCATCAAAATACGATTACCTTCTATTTACTGATGCCGACTGTAAACCACTTTCAAAGCATTGGATTAAAGAAATGAGTGCTCATTTTATAAAAACCCAAACAATTGTTTTGGGATATGGCTCATATTCAAAAATAAAGAATTCTTTTTTGAATAAAATTATCCGCTTTGAAACCTTATTAACAGCCATTCAATACTTTTCTTTTGCAAAATTAGGTTTACCATATATGGGGGTTGGTAGAAATTTGGCGTATACTAAAAAAGCATTTTTTGATGCTAATGGCTTTGTAAATCATATTAAACTTCGTTCGGGTGACGATGATTTATTTATAAACCAAATAGCAACTAAAAACAATACATCCATTTGTGTTTCGCCAGAAAGCTTTACAGAATCTAAGCCCAAACCTACTTTTAAAAGCTGGATTAAACAAAAGCGACGCCATATATCTACAGCAAAATATTACAAACTCAAACATAAGGTTTTATTGGGTTTATTTTATTTTTCCAACTTACTTTTCTGGATTTTAGCAATATCCTTGTTTATAACAACTTATAATTGGCCGTTTGTAATCATTCTTTTTTTATTCCGCCTCATAATTCAGTATGTTATTATTGCGTCTTCTTCAAAAAAACTGAATGAAAACGACCTTATAGTTTGGACGCCTTTTTTAGAAATTTTCTTAATTATTATACAATTAACTATCTTTATAAATAATCTTATCTCAAAACCTAATTTTTGGAAATAGAAGAAGCCATTAAACGTGCTAAAACTAACGACCAAAAAGCATTTAATTATTTATTAGATACTTTTTGGGATGCTGTTTATGGGTTTCAATTAAAACGTATTCAAAATGAAAATGATGCTGAGGATATAACTATTCAAACTTTTTCCAAGGCTTTTGATAGAATTGAAACTTTTGATGATAAGTATAAGTTTAAAACTTGGTTAATAACCATCTCAAAGAATATTCATATTGATTTATTACGGAAAGATAAAAATTCTATTACCCAAGTAATTTCTAAAGATGATAAACAAGCCCTTCATATTATTGATGAATCTCCTTCACCCGAGGACAAACTAATAACCGAGCAACATTTAGCAAAACTTTTACTTGATATAAAAAAGCTTAAGCCTCATTATCAAGAGGTTATTAACTTACGTTATTTTCAAGAATTGAGTTATAAAGAAATTTCTAAGCAATTAAATGAGCCTATTAATAATGTAAAAGTTAAATTATTACGGGCTAAAAAACTACTTGCTGAAATTATTCAGAAAACGTAAATGACTACTAAATTAAAAAACTTAGGTCCTGGTTTATTATTTGCTGGTGCAGCAATTGGTGTATCGCATTTAGTGCAATCTACAAGAGCTGGAGCCGATTTTGGATTAGGCTTACTTTGGGCTTTACTTCTCGTTAATATTTTTAAATACCCATTTTTTCAATTTGGCCCAAGATATGCCACGGCTACTGGCGAAAGTCTTTTGGATGGCTATAAAAAACTTGGAAATGGCATTCTAGCTACTTATTATGTTTTAAGTTTTGCTACGATGTTTACCATACAAACAGCCGTAACTATTGTAACAGCAGGTTTAGCTTCGTCTCTTTTTGGAGATTTTGAATCTGTAAAAATTGGAAATAAACTAATAACAAGCACCGAAATCTGGACCATTATTATTATTGTAATCTGTTTATGTGTATTAGTTATTGGTAAGTACAAATTACTTGATAAATTGATGAAGATTATCATCATTACACTTACCATAAGCACAGTAGTAGCAGTAACTATGGCATTAGTTAATAATTCTGATCCTATTTCATTCAAACAGGTATTACCAAAAAACAGTGTTGAAATTGTTTTTTTAATTGCTTTTATGGGTTGGATGCCAGCACCTTTAGATATTTCTGTGTGGCAATCGCTGTGGGCTGTTGAAAAAAATAAAGAAACTAAGCAATACACACCTAAATCTGCTTTGTTCGATTTTAATGTTGGTTATTTAAGCACCATAATTTTGGGTATTGGTTTTTTAATGCTAGGAGCTTTAGTCATGTATAACAGCGGAGAATCATTTAGTAATTCAGCTGGTATTTTTTCTGGTCAGTTAATTAATATGTACACAGCTAGTTTAGGAAATTGGGCTTATATTATTATTGGAATTGCAGCTTTTACAACCATGTTTAGTACAACACTAACTACCTTGGATGCCTCACCAAGAGCCATGGAGAAAACTACACAATTATTATTTAAAAAATCTTCAAAGTTTAATTATAGTTTTTGGATTACTTTATTGGCTTTTGGCACCATTAGCATCTTTTTGTTTTTAGCTTCAGAAATGGGTTTATTAATAAAAGTCGCAACTATTTTATCGTTTATTACCGCACCTTTTTATGCTATAATAAGTTACATTCTTATTTCTAGCAAACATACTCCTAAAGCGTGGCGACCATCTAAAAAACTTCATGTTTTAAGTATACTAGGCATTGTTTTTTTATTCGGGTTTAGCATATGGTATCTCACCACACTATAAGATAATTTTAAAAGAATACTTCGTATCTTTGCACCATCATTTTGCTAATATGAATACAGAAACAACTTCTAATATATTACCAGAACGTCAGGCTAAACCTAAATGGCTTCGCGTTAAGCTTCCAACTGGAAAAAAATATACTGAATTACGTGGTTTAGTTGATAAATATAAACTTAACACCATTTGTACTTCGGGTAGTTGCCCAAACATGGGCGAATGTTGGGGAGAAGGTACAGCAACCTTTATGATTTTAGGAAATGTTTGTACGCGTTCATGTGGATTTTGTGGTGTTAAAACTGGGCGACCAGAAACAGTAGATTGGGATGAACCAGAAAAAGTAGCCCGTTCCATTAAAATCATGCAAATTAAGCATGCTGTATTAACTAGTGTTGATAGAGATGACTTGAAAGACATGGGAAGTATTATGTGGGCAGAAACTGTTGAGGCTGTTCGTAGAATGAATCCTGAAACGACGCTTGAAACTTTAATTCCAGATTTTCAAGGCATTGAACAACATATTGATAGAATTATTAGTGTGGCTCCAGAAGTGGTTTCTCATAATATTGAAACCGTAAAACGTTTAACTCGTGAAGTTCGTATTCAAGCTAAATATGATAGAAGTATGGGTGTTTTAAAATATTTAAAACAACAAGGACAACGACGAACAAAATCTGGCATCATGCTAGGTTTAGGTGAAACTAGAGAAGAAGTTATAGAAACACTTCACGATTTAAGGGCCAATGATGTTGATGTTGTTACTATTGGTCAATATCTTCAACCAAGTAAAAAACACTTACCTGTAAAACAATTTATAACTCCAGATCAATTTCAAGAATACAAAGACATTGGTTTAGACTTAGGTTTTCGCCATGTAGAAAGTAGTGCTTTAGTGCGCTCATCTTACAAAGCGCAAAAACATATCAATTAATCATGATTCGTGTTTCAATTAATGGTTTCGGACGAATAGGTCGTCGAGTTTTTAGGCTCATTCAAAATCATCCTAATATTCAAGTAGTAGTAATAAACGACTTAGCTGACACCAAAACCCTGAGTCATTTAACAAAATACGACAGTGTACATGGTGTTTTTAATGGAACTGTTTCAAATGATGAACAACACATCATTGTAAACCATACAAAAATTCCTTTATTAAATAAAAACCATCCAAAAGATATTAATTGGAAACCCTATAATGTCGATTTTGTAATAGAATCTACCGGAAAATTCAAAACCTCTCAAGAATTACAACATCATATTAAAAATGGAGCAAAACAAGTAATTTTAAGTGTGCCTCCAATAGAAGATGATATAAAAACCATTGTTTTAGGTGTAAATGATAGCATTATTCTTGGAAATGAAAGCATAATTTCTAATGCATCGTGCACCACAAATAATGCAGCTCCAATGATTGATATAATCAACAAACTTTGCGGTATTAACCAAGCTTATATTACCACAGTACACTCTTATACAACTGACCAAAGTTTACACGACCAGCCACATCGTGATTTACGTCGCGCTAGAGCCGCAGGGCAATCTATTGTGCCAACTACTACAGGAGCCGCAAAAGCATTAACAAAAATTTTTCCAGAATTATCTGATGTTATTGGAGGCTGTGGCATTAGAGTTCCTGTTGTAAATGGCTCTTTAACAGATATTACGTTTAATGTAAAAAAAACGGTGTCTATAGAAGACATAAATAATGCATTTAATGAAGCTTCTAAAAACCAATACAAAGGTATTTTAGAATATACTGAAGACCCCATTGTTTCTATTGATATTGTTGGAAATACACATTCGTGTATTTTTGATGCTGGAATGACTTCTGTAATAGGAAATATGGTGAAAATAATTAGTTGGTACGATAATGAAACAGGTTATTCGTCTAGAATAATTGATCTTATATGTAATATATCGGAAAAAAAGTGTGTTTTATCGGTAAAATAATTATATTTGTCGATAATATTATTGAAATGCCCCAAACAAAACATTACATATATATATTTCTGATGCTTTTTAGCATCAGTGTTTCTTCTCAAAAATCTATTGATGAAGATCCTGAATTAATACAAAATAGTATTAATAATCGAATATCACAATCGCAAACTGCTTTAGAGAACTACAACTATTTTGAGGCACAAAATAATTTAGATGAAGCCTTGGTGTTTGCTGAAAAATTAGATAACAAAAAAAGTGAAGGTATTATATATGGCCTAAAAGGGAAGTTACAGCTTATTACCGAAGATGAAGATAAAGCCATAACATCATTAAACAAAGCTATTGAAATTCAAAGAATTACTAAAGATGATGGAAATCTGGCAAATTCTTATAAAACGCTAGCAGAAGTTTTTGTTAGAAAAAAAGATTATTCTCAAGCTGCAGATTATTTTAAATCGGCAAAAACGTTATTCCAACAAGAAGGCTTAGATAAAGGATTGGCAGAAACGCTTCTAGCTGAAGGAAAAACTTATATCCAAATAAAAAATTACAGAAAGGCAAGATCTATTATTGAGCAATCTATAGCCGAAGCAAAAAAAATAGGATACTTAAAAATTCAAAGTGATGCGCTTTTAACACAAGGCAAAGTTTATAATAATTTAGGAGATTATGATAAAGCGTTAACTATTGCAAATGAAGGCTTACGAATAGCCAAACAAAATAATTATACTAGCATTTTAAATGAAGGATATTTAGTTGTAAGCGATATCAATAAATCTTTAGGGAAAATCAATCAAAGTTTAGAAAGTGCTGAGTTATCCAGAGAATACCTAGAATTACACATAAAACTATCAGACTCTTTGAGAAATTTGAAAATGATCCATTCTTCAAAAGATCAAGAAACACAACATCTTTTAAGAGAGATGGATGCTAAAAACAAAGAAGTTGTAGAACAACTTGAACATTTTGAAGACGATAAAAACCTAAACACCTTAACATCTATTTTGAGTGTTGCATTAATTACCATTTTATCGCTTTTAACGTTATCGCTTTACAAAAACAACAACATAAGATTAAAGACCAATACTATGCTTCACAAAAAAAATGGTGAACTTATTATTGCGAAAGAAAAAGCCGAATTAGCATCAAAAACAAAAGCTAATTTTTTATCTACCGTAACACATGAACTCCGTACACCATTGTATGCCGTTACTGGCTTAAGTAATATGTTATTGGAAGAAAACCCTAGACCAGAACAAGTTCAACATTTAAAATCGCTTAAATTTTCTGGTGACTATCTTTTAACGTTCATTAATGATATTCTTCAAATTAACAAAATTGAAGCTAATAAGGTAGATATAGAGCCTGAATCGTTTAACTTAAAAAAGAAAATAAACAATATTGTTTTAGCGCTAAATAATTCAGCAAACGATAATAATGTTAAACTTCATTTTGAATATGATAATAATTTATCAGAAAACTTTATTGCCGATCAATTAAAAATATCTCAAATTCTAATTAACCTCATAGGTAATTCTATAAAGTTTGCAAAAGATGGAGATATCTGGATCCGTGTTTATAAAATTGAACAAAAAGGTAATATTTATACCTTACGTTTTGAAGTAGAAGATAATGGTATTGGTATTAGCCAAGAAAAGCAAGATAACATGTTTGAAAGTTTCTCTCAAGGCTCTATTCAAATAAATAGAAAATATGGTGGTACAGGACTTGGTCTTTCCATTGTAAAAGGATTAATCGATATCTTAAAAGGAAAGATTTATGTTAAAAGTGAGTTAGAAAAAGGGACTACATTTTACTTTGAAATACCTTTAGAATACACATCAGTTGAAGAAGCCAAAGAAAAGAAAGTTAATTATTTCAGTGGTAATAAAGAGGAATTAGACCTTTCTGATGTTAGAATTTTAGTCGTTGAAGACAACAAAATAAACCAAATGATTACTAAAAAGATTCTTACTAAAATGAATCTTAAATGTGATATCATTGATAATGGTGAAGACGCTGTTGAAATGATTAAAAACAACAATTATAATATCATTTTAATGGATATTCACATGCCTGGAATAAGCGGAATGGAAGCCACTAAACGTGTTAGATCGTTTGATAAAGAGTTAACCATTTTCGCATTAACCGCTGTTACTATAGAGGACAAAATGCATGAATTTGATGAAGCTGGTTTTACAGATATTATTCCAAAACCATTTAAGCAAGAAGAATTTGAAAAGAAACTTTACAATGCTTTAGCTGGAAAGGCAAATAAATCGGCTTAAAAAGAGGCTACAAAATCCTCAACAATTTTATTGAATTTAGTTTCATTGTCAATAACTACTGTTATTGGTATGTAAAACAACTTATCTTTTAAAGAGTCAAAGTGTTTTAATCTCATAAAATCCTTTTCAGTAGTAAGAATTAATGCTTTTGTCTTTAAAATTTCAATGTCTTTTTGCGAAAATTCGTGATGATCTTTAAAATTTAAATGCTCAAACTTCAAATTTTCTGCTTTTAAGAAATCAACCAAAGGTTTAGAATTTGCAATTCCTGTTACTAAAGTAAAACTTGATAAGTCCTTTATTTTAATTTTTGAATTGGCAGAAACTAATGTATCCGAATATTCAATATAACTAAAAAAAACACTCTGGTTTTCGTTAGCATTTAGTCGTTTTATAACACCCTCTTTTTCAGATTCACTTATATCTTTTGGGCATTTAGTTACAATAATAACATTTGCACGTTTTGCTCCATTTTTTGGTTCACGTAAATTTCCTGTAGGTAAAACAAAATCGTTGTAATATGGATTATTGTATGTAGTAAGCAAAATATTAAAACCCGCTTTAACCTTTCGGTGCTGAAACGCATCATCAAGTAAAATAAGGTTTGGTGCATTTTCTAAACAACTTAAACTAGATATTCCATGCTGTCTATCTTCATCTACAGCAACCTTAATATCGTTTCCAAACTTATTATAAAATTGAAAAGGCTCGTCACCTAAAGATTCAGCAGTTGTATTTTCATTAGCTAATTGAAAACCTCTACTTTTTCTTTTATAGCCTCTGCTTAACGTGGCTAAATTATATTCATCTTTTAATAAACTTATTAAATATTCAATCATTGGTGTTTTTCCTGTTCCGCCAGCACTTAAATTACCAACACATATAACTGGGAAGTTGTACGATTTAGATGTTTTAATTCCCAAATCATATAGTTTATTTCGCAACCAAGTCACTAAATAATATATGGGCACTACAGGAAATAATATGTATCTCAATATTTTCATGTGTTTATATCTAACACTTTTTATAGGTTACATGCAACATCCATTTAATCATTTTCTTGGTATCAAGATTTAGTTATGGATCTTTCATCATAGCAAAGTAAATATTTTATATTTGTTTAATAATCAAATCATGAAAATATTATGATTATTCAAGATGTTATTAATCATTTAGAAGAACTTGCACCTTTAGCTTATGCTGAAGATTTTGATAACGTTGGTCTTTTAGTTGGTAACAAAACCACAAAAATAACTGGAATTCTTGTTACGCTAGATACGCTTGAAGCTGTAGTAGATGAAGCCATTACAAAAAACTGTAATCTTATAGTAAGCTTCCACCCTATTATTTTTAAAGGGTTAAAAAAATTAACGGGTAAAAGTTATGTGGAACGTGTAGTTATGAAAGCCATTAAGCACGACATTGCAATTTATAGTATTCATACAGCTTTAGATAATGCGTTGCAAGGTGTAAACGATATGATTTGCAATCAGTTAAAATTAATAAATAAACGTATTTTAATTCCGCAAAGTGAAACCATAAAAAAACTAACTACTTATGTTCCTAAACAAGAAGCAGAACAATTAAGAACTGCTTTATTTGATGCTGGTGCAGGAAGTATTGGGAATTATAATAATTGCAGCTTTAATGTTGAAGGTTACGGTACATTTAATGGAAATGAAAATTCAAATCCAGTAAAAGGACAAAGAGGTATTACGCATACTGAAGAAGAAACAAAAGTTTCAATAACATTTCCAAAACATATAGAATCTAAAGTTATTAAAACACTTTTTGAATCACATTCTTATGAAGAAGTAGCCTACGAAATAACCTCTTTAGAGAATAAAAATCAAAATATTGGTATGGGAATGGTTGGCGAATTAGAACAACCTATGGATGAATCTTCTTTTTTAACCTATTTAAAAGCCAAAATGAACACAGAATGTATCAGGCATTCTTCATTTTTAAATAAACCAATAAAAAAAGTTGCTGTTTTAGGAGGCTCTGGCAGTTTTGCTATTCAAGCGGCTAAAGTATCTGGTGCTGATGCATTTATAACTGCCGATTTAAAATATCATGACTTTTTTACTGCTGAAAATAGCATCCTTTTAGCGGATATTGGACATTATGAAAGTGAGCAATTCACAAAAAATCTTTTAGTGGCATATCTTACAAAAAAAATTACTAATTTTGCAATCATTTTATCGAACACAAATACCAATCCTGTTAAGTATTTTTAAATATGGCAAAAAAGAAAGAAGTAACTGTTGAAGAGCGCTTAAGAGCATTATACGATTTACAATTAATCGATTCTCGTATAGATGAAATAAGAAATGTTCGTGGAGAACTTCCTTTAGAGGTTCGTGATTTAGAAGATGAAGTTGCTGGATTAAACATAAGATTAGAAAAATTAGTTTCTAATTTAGAGGTTATTGATAACGATATAACTGGAAAGAAAAATTTAATTGAAGAAGCTAAAGCTTTAATTAAAAAATACAGCGAACAACAAAAGAATGTTAGAAATAACAGAGAGTTTAATTCTTTAACCAAAGAAGTTGAATTTCAAGAATTAGAAATTGAATTGGCTGAAAAGCATATTAAAGAATTTAAAGTTCAAATTGAGCAGAAAAAAGAAGTTATAGCTGAAACTAAAGAGCGTTTAAAAGAACGCGAAACACATTTAAAACACAAGAAAAGTGAATTAAATGCCATTTTAGCTGAAACTGAAAAAGAAGAACAAGCTTTAATAAGCAAATCGGAAGATTATAAAACACAAATTGAAGAACGTTTAGTTGCTGCTTATAACAGAATTAGAACAAACGTTAAAAACGGTTTAGCTGTTGTACCCATTGAAAGAGGCGCTTCTGGAGGATCCTTCTTTACCATTCCGCCACAAGTACAAGTAGAAATTGCTTCTCGTAAAAAAGTCATTACAGACGAGCATAGCGGACGTATTTTAGTTGATGCTGCTTTAGCCGATGAACAAAAAGCAAAAATGGAAAAAATGTTTTCTAAACTATAATCCATTTCAAATTATATTTTAAAAGCCTTTCGTAAATGAAAGGCTTTTTTATTTTAATAAAACTTTCACATCATCCCATATAAGGTTTTGTATTTTTATACGTCTATTGAAAAAGAAAAACACATTATGCAAAAGTTAATTACAATTTTTATCCTTAGTTTATTATTTAGTTGCCAAAATTCAGCGCAAACAAACAAAGCACAAGACGCAGTTATAAATGCAGAACCTGTAGAAGTTCCTTTAAAAAATGGAAAAGCACGCGCTTATTTTGCAAGCGGCTGTTTTTGGTGTGTTGAAGCCATTTATGAAAGTGTAAAAGGTGTTGACGAATCTATTTCTGGATATTCTGGCGGACATTCAAAAAACCCAACTTATGAAGCTAGTAATACAGGAAGAACAGGACATGCCGAAGCTGTAGAAATTATTTACGACCCTAATGTAGTTAGTTTTGCAACTCTAGTTGATGTGTATTTTGGTTCACAAAACGTTTCACAAGTTAATGGGCAAGGAAACGATAGAGGTTCGCAATACCGTTCTATTATTTTTTACCAAAATGAAGAACAAAAACAAATTATTTTAGAAAAGAAAGAAGCTTTAGCTAAAAGACTAAATGTTAGAGTTGCTGCCGAAGTCTATCCGTTTCAAAAATTTTGGGTTGCAGAAGATTATCATCAAGATTATGAAAAACGTCACCCAAATCATCCTTATATTCAAAATGTATCTATTCCTAGATTAAAAAGGTTTAAAGCTAAATTCCCAGACTTGCTTAAAGAAACTCATTAATTGAGGAAATCTTCTTAAACTTATAAAATGATTAAAAACTCTAATAGCTTTCTATTGGAGTTTTCCTTTTTCTTACAAAAAAATAAATTATCTTTACGGGATAACGACAACAAAAAACTTAGGATATCCTGACTTATTTACGGGATATGAACAATAAAAGTAACTATATAACACGTTAGCCACCATTTGAATGAAAGCCATCCAAACAATATACAAAGGAAGAAGATTCAGAAGCAGACTTGAGGCAAGATGGGCAATCTTTTTTGATTCTATAGACATTGGTTGGGAATATGAAACAGAAGGTTTTGAATTAGGAAACACAAAATATTTGACCGATTTCAGAATTCAATCCTTTGGTGCTAATAAAGTCGATTTGTATGTTGAAATTAAACCCAACAAACCTTCAATTGAAGAAATAGAAAAATGCTTTAAAGTTGCTACAGGAACAAATACAAGTGTTGCCCTAATATGTGGAACACCTGGAATACCTGAATTCTCAACTCTTGGGGATGAATGGAATTTGAAAAACGGGTACATAGTTTTATATTTTCCTGCTGATGTAAGTATCAAAGATGAAGTTCAAGAAACACCATTTGAAATGTGGGCTTTATCGAATAGATTTTCTCTTTTTCAAACTGGCTCAGATGGAAAAAGCCTTGATATATGGCCTATTTACTGGGACATTAAAGAAAAAGAAGAAATGGTTTCATATCAAATGATTAGCGGAATTCATAGCGGTGCCGAAGGTGTATTTGGTGTGAATACTTTTGGCTCAATTATGCCTTGTATGTATATGTCAATGGACAAAACTGGTCGATATATAGACCACGAAAGACTAATTTATGGTTATCAGTTATCAACTTGTGCAAGATTTGAGTTTGACGAATTTAATTTAGAAATCATCGATGGATTTTATCGTGAATTAGAATTGATACCGTTTAAGAAAGTCTATTCCAATTTAGAAAATGCTTATGCCTTATATTATCAATCCAAAACCAAAAAATTTATTGCCAAAGAAAGTTCAGAAGAAAAACCAGAAGGAGTTATCATATTAACTAAACGAGCACCTAAACTTGTAATTAAGCAATTTGTGACCAACTTCCCGAAGAAAATAAGAACGGAAAACGTTGATAAGGTTATGGAACATTGGAAAGGTTTTCTATTTCGTCATAGAATTAGGCTTAAAGATTTAAAATTAAAGAGAGTCATCTAAAAAACAGTGGCTAACAACGTATATAAAAAATAGCGGTTTTATCGCTTAATCGAAAGAAAATGAATAAAATAAAGGTCATTGTAAAACTGAAAATTAGTGAGTAAAATCCGCTACTTTTCATATACAAGACCGTTAGGCACAATTAAAACAAACCTTGGAAAAACAACCGACATTTACGGAATTCATTGAACATATATGCAAAAGACCTTTGATGTATTGTTTAGGAAAGTCGTTTAATGAAGTTTCTGCTTTTATAAATGGATATACTTCTGCAAAACAAACACCTATAAGCGGAACTGATTTCCACCGATTTGTTTGTTTAAAAAATTCATTTCCTACCAACTACGTTTGGACTTATGTAATTAAGTCTTGTACCAAGAATGATGAAGAAGCTATATCCATTATGGAAAAGACAATTCTTGAATTTTGTGAATTGAAAAACCAAATGAACGAAGATGAATTAATGAAATTCGCTATTGACAAAGCTAAAACGAATGAAGGTGAGCCTGAAAAAATATTTCGTGAATTTGATAAGGCATTATTAAATGGAGATAAAGAAGTAATCCAATCTCTAATTCTGGATAACGAAAAAGCTGAATTATTATGGATTGGGAAATATCCTAAATCTGTTGCTGAACAATTAAGCGAATTATCAGATGGACAATCGATAAAAAGAATCTACGAATCCGAAAACAGACAGAATATAAAGATATTGACTTCTGGTTGGCCATTTCCGATTGAGATGGTTTTGAAAAATGGAGAATGGAAAATAAATGCCGACAAAATAATTGAATTAAGAACTGAAAATAACAGTGCCTAACAAAGTGTATAAAACATAGCTAATAAAGGTTAAACCGAAAGGTTTGTGTATACTTAGAAAGTCCGCCAAATTTTTAACTTGGCTTTTAAAAAAGAGAAAAATTAAAAACAAAATATAAAAATTCGGCTCTGTGTTTATCCGAAAGTTAGTGTCTTTTTACACGCTACGTTTCATACACAAGTCCGTTGTATGCAATTAAACCCAAATGACCGAACCAGAAGTAAGAAATAAAATACTTGAGATTTTTAAATCAGAAAGAAGTAATTCTTCAGCGGAATTTAATGAATCACATTTTATGGACTTCTTGACAAATCCAGCACACGAAAAAAACACAATCAAGAATTCATTTAGAGGAGTTAGAAAATACTACCGATTTATGGACAAACTTGAATTGGAATTTGGCATTTGTTTCAGTCTTTCTGATTTAGACAGATATTACAGCGTTGACAAACTGACCAAAAAAGTATTGGAAAGAATAAAAAAAGGAAAAGGGAATAAAATGATTCTTCAAAGAAGAAATGAAGAGAAAGAAAAGTACATTTTTGAACTCATACTTTTAATTATTCTTGCTGGACTTTTTTACTGGCAAGGAATAAATTGGATTTCGATAATTGCAACAATCATATTCGGAATAATAATCTATTGGATTTTAAGTAGTAAAATTTATAATAAAGCACATATCAAAAAAATGAACGAAAGGCTGATGATGAATAAATAACTGCATACAACAACGGCTATAGTTCATTACGGCTGAAATTCCTAATCGGAATTTCGAGCCTTTTTGCTATTTTTATGGTTACGGCGGAATGATACTCGCGTACCATTCCGTAACGAAACCATAGCCAAAACCGTTACCCAACATTTGAGAAATGCGAACTGAAATTAAATATTTAGAACTGAAAAGTGGATTTTCAGATAATGGC
>CANMSN010000014.1 GCA_947500585.1 uncultured Flavobacteriaceae bacterium
CGTGTAATAAGGCATTAACTTAAAGACCGTTTTAGTTCTCCTCTTTTCTTCTATGAAATTAATAAATCAAAGTAAAGGAGACCGTTGGGCATAATTTGAGAAAAATGAGGAAAATACTGACTATTTTGCTAATCGGAATTACTAATTACGTGTTTTCACAATCATCTAGATAAATTGATTCTATTTCTAATTCAATGTGTGAATACTTAAAACAAGTAGATATTAAAAAAGAAACAAATCGTCAGAAAATTGCATTTGAAAAAATTTCTCTTTATGAGAAACACCTTTACCCTTATTTGAGAAAAACATTCAAAACAAGAACAAAAGAAGCGGAAAATATTGAACAAAAAATCAATTATAGATTACAAAGAAATTGTTCTGAATTTAGATACTTGACTAACAAAATAGAAAAACCGAATGAAAAATTTTCTGAAATAAATGAAAAGCCAAAATCTACAATTTCCAAAAAGGAAATAGAAGAATTTAAAGTCCAAAAAAACTTTTATTATTTCGAAAAACCTAAAGATACCATAAAAGCTTATGTTGTTATGAGTGACGGAAAATGGGAAAACCTATTACCTGATAAGACTTTTTGTAAAATGGAATATAAATGGATTAGTGAGAATGAATATGAATTAGTTTTTATAGAAAGTAATAATGAATTTATGTCTGATTTTAGTGCAAAAGGAGATAAATACGTTCATAAGGTTTTATCTAAAGAAAATGGATTTTACAATATAAGTATCACTACTGAAAAACAAAATAATTTTACGAAATTTAAAATGTATTACGAATAAAAACTATGCCCAACATGCGTATAAAACAAATAAAAAACCTTTCTTAAACCGCAGGTCTAATATCGACTTCAACCTTCATTTTATTTTTACCACTACTATATATAACCCCCTTTAATGGTGGTACATCATAATAATCGCGCCCGTGCGCTACAATAATATGTTGGTTTTTTGGTATTTGGTTGTTTGTAGGATCAAAATCTACCCAACCAAATTTAGGGATATACATAGAAAACCAAGCGTGTGAAGCATCAGTACCAATTAATTTCTCTTTTCCTGGAGGCGGTAAGGTTTCAATATAACCACTTACGTAACGGGCAGGAAGCCCAACAGATCTTAAACAAGCAATGCCTATTTGTGCAAAGTCTTGGCAAACGCCTTTTTTCTGCTCCATCACGTCTTGAATTGGCGTTGCTACATTAGTCACATCAGTATTAAATTCAAAATCGTTAAATATGCGTTGCATGAGTTCAAAAGCGGCTTCAAAAATAGGTCGGTCTGGTTGAAACGAAACACTTGCATAAGCTTTAATTTCTGGTGATATTTTGGCAATAAGTATAGATTCTAAAACATATTGTTTTACGTCTAAAATCTCAGAATTCATACTTTGCATTTCAAGTAAAGCTTCATTTAAAGTGATGCTTTTTCCAAAATCTGAGGTGTGAATATCAGGTTGTAAATTGCTGTTTCTTAAAACCTTACTTTTTGCTGTTACTTTTAATTCTTTATGAAATTTTTGTATGGAAAAACGTGTAACTGTATTACCAAAAAAATCTGTTCTTTCTGATATTTCAGTAGGTTTTGGGCTAATTTCTAATTCATAATCTAAAACCTCTTGTCCTAATAAATTTTTAGGCTTAATGGTTGCTATATTATGGCAAAATGTAACACCACTCTGGTATTTATAGCTTGTTGTATGTGATAACTGATAAACCATTATTGTAGCGGAAAGTTTTGATTAACCAACTGTGTTTGCTGGTAAGAATGATTAAAATATGTATCTGAAATTGAAAGCGAGGTTTTATGTAATAAATCACTTAATTTAGAAAGGACATCTTCTAAATTTTCTCTTAACGTGTTATCTTCATTTAATGCAATTAACATACCTGTATTTAAACCTTGAATAATAGTATTGGCTTCTGCTATTACAGATTGACATTCTGATAACTCACCATTGGTTTGCGAATGTGGTAATTGATTAATATCCTTTTGAATTCTTGCTAATTGATAAGTTAAAGATCTTGCGTATTTTTTATCGAGCACCAATAAATTAATTACATTTTCTATACTCAAATAAGATCGGTAACTGTATCTGTAAATATTTAAACTTTCATGGCTTGTTAGAAGTGCTTCTAATATTTCATATTCTAATTGCTCATCATGTTTTACAACTATAAGAGCTCTACATTTTGCTATAGTTAAGCTGGCTTGCTCTGTTTGTAGGCCAATAAAATATAATAGTAAACCTTGATCTACTAAAATACTTTCTTCAATAAGCCCCATAAAAGCAATAAGTCGTGTTATAATATTATCCTGTAATTTTATTAGCGTTGAAACTGAATATTCTTGTGTTTTGTCATATTTATTCCATAATTTTTTAATGCCATCAAAAACACGCCACATGTCCTTAGACCATAAATTGCGTAAAGAATAATATGAGTTGGTAAAACTCATTAGAGTTTGAGCTAAACTACCCATTCTAGTTTCATCAAAAATTAATGAATTTAGTTCCTTTAATGGATTGGCTAAAACAGCTTCTTTTCCTTTGCCTACAAAACCAGGAAGGGTATGCGTAATGGTAGTTATAGCCTCAAAAATATATGTTAAGCTTTCAGCTTCTGTTTTGTTATTACTGTACTGCAAGGCGCTCATTCGGTTTAAACTCATACGCAATAATCTGGATGTGATTAATGCCCTACCAAGATATCTTCCAGACCAAAATAAATTTTCAGCAGTATGACTTGGTAAATCGTTTATGTCTGATATGGTTTTATTTTGAGGCGTTGTATCCCAAGAATAATTCTGAATCATGCGTTCTTGCTGATCTGTAATCACCCAAAAATCTTTACTAATACCGCCTCTTTGATTGGAAACTCGTAGGTTTTCTCTTTCTGCGGCTACTCTAACTAATCCACCAGGCATTACACTATAAGTATCTTTTTTTGCAATGGCAAACGTTCTGCAGGCTACCTTTCTTGGTTCTAATTTTCCGTTTACAAAATCTGGAGCAGTAGAAAATGATATTTTCTCTTGAGCTACAAAATTATAAGGATTAGCTAGTATGTTTCTTTTAAGGTTATTTAACTGTTCTTTATTTAAAAACTCACAAAAATAAATACTCTCTCTGTTAGATCTATCAATACGTTTTACAACAAAATTTGATAAATTTTCTAAAACATGATTCCTTTCTTTAGTTTGTCCACACCACCACGATGCTATTTGAGGTAATATTAAATCTTCATTTAAGAAATAATTGGAAATATTATTCATGAATGGAATAAGTCCCGAATTTTCTAAAACGCCACTTCCAATAGGGTTAACAACGGTTACGTTTTGCTGCCTAATCACATCTAACAAACCAGCAATACCTAAATACGAATCTTCTCTAAGCTCTAAAGGATCCATATAAACATCATCTACACGTCTTAAAATAACATCAACTTGTTTGAGTTCTTTTAAAGATTTCATCCAAACTTTGCCATTCCTTACGACTAAGTCATTACCTTGTACTAAAGGATATCCTAAAAATGACGACATGTAAGCATGCTCAAAATAAGTTTCGTTATGTGGTCCTGGTGTTAAAATAACAATATTAGGATTTACAACGTTTGAAGGCGCAGAATTTATTAGCATCTGGCTAAAATCTTGGAAAAAACCAGTAGACTGTTTTACATTAATGCCCTTTAAAATATCTGGTGAAACACGATGTAAAGCGGCTCTGTTTTCTAGCGCATATCCCATTCCTGATGGTGCTTGTGTACGATCGTTAACCACCCACATCCTTCCATCAGGACCTCTTGAAAGATCAGCAGAATGAATTAGTAAATTTTTAGTGGTATTATATTGAATTTGATCACATTGCCTTAAAAAGCCACGATGTGCAAAAACAACTTCATGAGGAATAATCCCATTTTTTATAAGCTCTTGCTTCCCATAAATATCTTTTAAAACAAGGTTTAAAATTTCGGCACGTTGAATAATCCCTTTTTCAATAGTTTGCCATTCTTTTTGATGAACAATAAATGGTACAATATTTAAATCCCAAGTGCGGTGTAAACCTTTGGGGTCGTTATAAACATTATAAGTAACCCCGTTTTCATCCATTAACCAGTTTATCTGGTTTTGTCGTGTTATAAGTTCTTCAGACCCTAATTTTGTAAGATTCTCTAAAAGCATTTCCCAATTAGGGTTAATGCTCATATTATCTTTCAATAATTCATCATAACCTCTTTCTTCCAAGAAGTAATTCTGAAATAATATATTAGATTCTGTTGTCATGCAATGTTTTTATTTTTTACGCAAATCTAATGTATTTGGGAATTCAAAATTAATAGGGAACTCTTTATATTTAAACTTTTTTAAACCATCTTGAGGCTCCACATTTCTAACAGGAATATCAACGTCTAAATTGGTTTCTTGTACCGCTTCAATTTCGCCTTGCGAATGGCCGAATTCCCAAAAACGGTTAATACGTCTGGATTCAGCTTCGTAACTATTTACAGGATAAGTTTCGTAAGAACGCCCTCCAGGATGTGCTACAAAATACGTGCAACCTCCTATGGATCGTCTATTCCAAGTATCTACAATATCAAAAACCAGAGGTGTATCAACACCAATAGTAGGGTGCAATGCAGAATACGGATCCCATGCTTTATAACGCACTCCAGAAACAAATTCACCATTAACGGAAGTATTCCTAAGATTTATTTTCAATCCATTACAAGTTAATACATACCTGTCATTATTAAAATTTGATACTTTAACTTGTACACGTTCTAGAGAGGAATCTACATATCTTGCAGTGCCGCCGCCAGTCATTTCTTCACCTAAAACATTCCAAGGTTCAATGGCTGCTCTTAGTTCTAAATGGATTTCATTGATTTCAACCATACCATGCAATGGGAATCTGAATTCAAAAAATGGATTAAACCAATCTTCTTTAAAACGGTAACCTGCTTTATTAAGCTGAGAAACAATATCTTTAATATCTTCTCTTACGTAGTGTTCAATTAAAAATTTATCATGTAATTCTGTTCCCCAACGTACTAAATTATGCTCATAAGGTTTTTTCCAGAACCAAGCTACAAGGGTTCTTACCAATAAGTTTTGCATTAAACTCATTTGTGCATGTGGAGGCATATCAAAAGCACGTAATTCTAGAATACCTAAGCGCCCTGAAGAAGAATCTGGTGAATATAGTTTATCAATACAAAACTCTGCTCGGTGCGTATTTCCTGTAAGATCGGTTAATAAATGTCTAAATAATCTGTCGGTTAACCAAAAAGGAACATCACCATCTTTTGGTATTTGACTAAATGCGATTTCTAACTCATATAGATTTTCCATTCGCGCTTCATCTATTCGTGGCGCCTGACTAGTAGCACCAACAAACGCTCCAGAAAATAAATAAGAAAGCCCTGGGTGATGTTGCCAAAACGTTAGTAAACTTCGTAATAAACTTGGTTTGCGTAAAAGCGGACTATCTGCAGGCGATAGACCTCCTAAAGTCACATGATTACCACCACCAGTGCCAGTATGCTTGCCATCTAGCATGAATTTCTCGGTACCTAAACGCGATTGTTTTGCTTCTTCATAAAGGGTAAATGTATTTTCAACAAGTTCTTCCCAATTTTTTGCAGGATGCACATTCACTTCAATAACTCCTGGATCTGGAGTGATTTTTAAGGATTCTAATCTATGATCTTTTGGTGCGCTGTAACCTTCTAAAATAACAGGGATAGACAGGTATTTTGCAGTAGCTTCAATGGAAGCTAATAAATCCAAAAATATTTCAGCACTATCTACAGGAGGAAGGAATAAGTATAATTTTTCATCTCTTATTTCAGCGCAAAGTGCGGTTCTTATAAAATATTCTTTTTTAGGAGGGTTGAGCTTATTTCCTATAAAGTTATAGTATCTGTTATTTGCAATTTTCCTGTAACTCGGAAATCTACCTTTTACAGCAAATTGGTCAGGATCGTATTTTGGGAATTCTTCATACTCTGGTTTTTCAATAAGAGAATCTAACGGAAGCCTTAATCCAACAGGTGAATTACCAGGAGTTAGAAAAATATGATTCCGTCTGAATACCCATTCACAAGTATACCATGTTTCAGCTGAATTGTTTAAGGGTAAAACATACCCTGTGGGTTTTGATGTGCCTTTTTCTAAGATTTCCCCTAATTTTTTTCTTATTAATGCGTTGTCCTTATCTTTTGTGGGGTCTATATCTATAGGCATTTTGCCTTCTTCCCAAAGAAAATAGAATGCATCTTCAAAAGTGGGTGCTATGGTTTTATTTGTAATGCCTAAATACTTAGTAAGTGTTTCTAAAAAGAGTTTATCTGCGTTTTCTGGAACTTTAGTTTTTTCTGCAAATAATGATAAAAGTGTTTTATCGTGCCATATATTTCTGCCGTCTTTTCGCCAACATATTTCCATGCCCCACCTTGGTAATGGTTCACCTGGATACCATTTTCCTTGTGCATTGTGTAAAAAGCCACCTTTTCCAAACTTGGAGAACAATCGTTTAGTAAGGTCAGCGGCAAGTGCTCTTTTATGTTCACCATCGGCAGCTGTATTCCACTCTGGCGATTCCATATCATCAATAGACACAAAGGTAGGTTCGCCACCCATGGTTAGTCTAACATCACCTTTTTCTAATTCTTTTTCAACTTTAAAACCGAGTTTGTAAATATCATTCCATTGTTCATCCGTATAGGGTTTTGTAACTCTGGGTGACTCAAAAATTCGAGTTACGGAATTCTTAAAAAAGAATTCGGTTTCACAAACATCGGTCATACCAGATACTGGCGCAGCGCTTTCAAATGAAGGTGTACAGGCTAAAGGAATATGGCCTTCGCCAGCTAATAAACCAGATGTTGCATCAAAACCAATCCATCCTGCTCCTGGTAAGTATACTTCTGCCCAAGCATGTAAATCTGTAAAATCTTCTTCCGGACCAGAAGGACCATCTAATGATTTTTCATCAGATTTTAATTGCACTAAATATCCTGAAACAAATCGCGCACCAAAACCTAAATGACGCAGTGCTTGAACGAATAACCAAGCATAGTCTCTACAAGATCCGCTTTTTTGCTCAAGGGTTTCTTCACAGGTTTGTACACCTGGATCTAATCTTATATTGTAATTTAAGTATTCGTATATTTTTTTATTAATATCTATTAAAAAGTAAATCGTTTTTCTGGGTGTTTTATCAACACTCTTAACGAAATCCATTAGTAGTTTCCCGCGCTCAGTTATCTCTAAATAGGGGAGTAGCTCTTTTTTTATGGTTTCTGAATATTCAAAAGGAAATTCTTCGGCAGATTCTTCAACAAAAAAGTCAAACGGGTTTATAGTTTTTAGATCAGCAATAATTTCAACGTCTATAGTTAATTCTTTTGTTTTTTCTGGAAAAATTAAACGCGCTAAATAATTTCCAAAAGGATCTTGCTGCCAATTAAAAAACTGGTTTTCAGGTGTTATTTTTATGGAATAGGCTTCAATGGGTGTTCTGCTGTGTGGTGCTGGTCGTAATCTGAATATATGTGGAGACAAGTTTACCAATCTGTCGTATTTATATTTTGTTTTGTGTGAGATTACTATTTTTAAAGCCATAAAGATGTTTGGTTTATAAAACTAATTTTAGATAAAAGTTGAATATAAAAATACACTATTTTTCTAGGTTTTAGTGTATTATATTTAAAATTAGAAGATAATGTTTAAATATTTGACAGTCTATAAATATTGACTATTTAAATAATGACATAATGAATTTTAGACACTATTATTTTAATATTGTTTAATAGAAGATTAACAGATTAAAGATAAATTATTCTAAACTCTGTTTATGAATTGTAAACCCTGTTTTCTTGCTCATTTACCCTAATAAATGTCGTGCGCTTTGTGAGTTCTTTTAATCGTGAAGCCCCAACATAAGTGCAAGTACTTCGTAAACCACCTAAAATATCCTGCAATGTGTTATCAACGTCACCTTTAAACAGAACTTCTACTGTTTTTCCTTCACTTGCTCTATATTCAGCAACACCACCTACATGCTTTTTCATGGCAGTAGATGAGCTCATACCATAAAATTTACGATAGGGTTTTCCGTTTTTCTCAATAATTTCACCACCACTTTCTGTATGACCAGCAAGCATACCACCTAACATCACAAAATCAGCACCAGCACCAAAAGCTTTGGCAATATCGCCAGGGCTTGAACATCCACCATCACTTATTATTTGTCCGTCTAATCCATGCGCTGCATCTGCACATTCAATAATAGCCGAAAGTTGCGGATAGCCAACACCAGTTTTTACACGTGTTGTACAAACAGATCCAGGGCCAATACCAACTTTAACAATATCGGCACCTGAAAGTAGGAGTTCTTCCACCATTTCTCCTGTAACCACATTACCAGCAATAATTACTTTATCAGGATAAAGTGTTCTAGTTTGTTTTACAAAATCAGCAAAATGTTCAGAATATCCATTAGCAACATCTATACATATAAACTTTATGGAAGGGTGAAACTCTAAAATAGAAGCTAGTTTTTTAGAATCATTCTCACTAATGCCCGTACTTACAGCTATATTTTTTTCTAAACCTTCAGATAAATTAGATAAAAACACTTGCCAATCATTAATTGAATAATGTTTATGTATTGCAGTAAATAAATTTTTATTAGTAATTGCTCTAGCCATTTCAAATGTGCCAACAGTATCCATGTTTGCTGCCATAATGGGGATTCCTGTCCAAGTATAAGGGCTGTGTAAAAATTTAAAACTTCGTTCTAATGTAACTTGAGATCTGCTTTTTAAAGTTGATCGTTTAGGACGAATCATGACATCTTTAAATCCCAGTTTTATATCGTTTTCTATTCGCATATGTGTTTAAATAATGAGAATTAAAAATACATTTTTTGAATTAGAAACTTAATAAATTTTCAAAAAAGTTATAATTACTAATTAGAGTTAATAGTTTTGCCATTTAGCATAATTATAATATGTTTGTTTAAATTAGCCAATGCATGAGCTCCCTCAAAAAATCAATAAAAAACTTAAAAAATAGACGATTACTTTCAATCTTTATTTTTGTTTCCATAGTTTCTGTTCTTTTATTGGCTTTCACCTATCTTAAAAAGAAAATTGATTTAGAAATAGTAGCACTGGTTTTATTGATTTTAACAGTAGGACAAATTTTTGTGCTTCAGTATTTTTTTAAAAATCAGTTAAAAAACGACTTAATTAAAACCAATTTAAGTGAGCGTATTAATGAATTAAATAAAAGTTTAGATAGCTTAAATGAAATAGCTGATAATAAAACAATTTACTCAACAAATATGAGCTATGAAATTCGTACACCTTTAAATACAATTTCTGGAATGCTTAAAATGTTAAAGCAAAGTGATTTGGATCCAAATCAAAAGGCAAAAATTGAGATAGCCGAATATTCTTCAAAGTATTTATCCCAATTATTAAATATGGTTACTAATAATGCGGGTATTGATATGGGCAATATTAAATTGAATTTATTGGCCATGGATTTAAAATCAGATTTATCTGAACTTTTTAAAGTTTTTGAATACCAAGCTTGGGAAAAAGAATTAGACTTTGAATTTAAATTTTTATCTGAAAAGAATAGCAATTTTTTACTTATTGGCGACTCCATACGAATTCAACAAATATTGTTTAATTTGATTAATAACGCTATTAAGTATACTAAAACTGGAGAAGTATCTGTAATTGTTGATCAAACTGTTGCTATTGATGACAACCAAATCGTAACATTTTATGTTAAAGATACTGGTGTTGGCATACATAAAGATATAGCTAATCAATTTTTTGATAATTCTAAAAAACTAACAAGTTCTATGATTAAGAATTATGGAGGTGGTGGTTTAGGACTTTCCATGTCGCGTAAACTCATAGAATTAATGGGAGGCCAATTAAAACTAGAAAGTAAGGAAGATGAAGGGTCAACTTTTTATTTTAGTATACAATTAAAAAAGACACTTAATAATGTAAAATCTAAAGTGTTAGAAGTAGCACCAATTTTAGAGGCCAAATTTAACGTTTTAGTAGCCGAGGATAATAGAATGAACCAAAAGGTTATCAAGTTTCTATTAGAAAAACAAGGTGCGGATTGTACATTTGCAAAAAATGGTTTAGAAGCTGTAGAGCTATATAAAATTTTAGATTTTGATGTGATTTTTATGGATATTTACATGCCAGATATGGATGGCTATGAAGCGACCATAGCTATAAAAAACACAAAAAAATATATAAAAAATAAGACTCCTATAATAGCAGTTTCAGCTAGTGCTTTTGATAAAGATATTGAAAATGCTAAACTCGCAGGCATTGATGAGTTTTTAGCAAAACCAATTGATGTTGATAAGCTTAAAAAACTATTAGTTAAATATGCACATCAAGAAAATGAATCTGCTTAAATTTATTTAACAGCTATCATGCTAATCTCAACATTAACATCTTTAGGTAATCTAGCAACTTGTACTGTTTCGCGTGCTGGTGCTTTGGCATCATCAAAATAGCTTCCATAAACGTCGTTTATTAATGCAAAGTCATCCATATTGCTAATAAAAATAGATGTTTTAACTACGTTGCTAAAGTCCATGTTGGCAGCTTCTAAAACAGCTTTTAAGTTAGTCATAACTTGAGCAGTTTCCGTTTTTATATTATCTAAAACTAAAACACCTGTTTCTGGGTTGAATGCAATTTGTCCTGAAGTATATAAGGTATTACCACTTAAAACGGCTTGGTTGTACGGGCCAATAGGAGCTGGTGCATGCGATGTTGTGATTATTTTTTTCATATAATATTATTTATTTCATTTTCATGAAGGTGGAAATCTCATTATACTTTTTAGAGTTTAAATACCTTTGCTTAAAGCTGAATATCTGGTTGCAATCTTTTTTCATATTTTAAATCTTGTAAAATACTAGATTTTATACCGATGAAGAAGTTCCAAGATTTATTGGCGCTAAAAGGTATCCAACTAAAATTCATGCGCCAACTTAGTAAATCACGCTCAAAACGTAATTGGGTGTATGTAAATCCAGCATTCTTTAAATCATATCCTGATGATCCTCCAATGGACCATTTTTCAGATAATTGTATATCCCCTGAAAACATAAGAGAATGCGACGAAATTTCATTTTGTCTACTGGAGTTTGAATAGTTTACTGCATAGGCAATACGCAAACTCCAAGGCACTTTGTAGTTATATAAAGCACTTGGTTTATCTTCTTCATCTTTTTTGTTGTCTTCGTCTTCATCTTTACCAAATTGCTGGTTTGCAAAGTCTAAATCTTTTGGTAAGAAATCTTCAGAATTATTGAGGTTTCTGTTTTTATCACCTTTATTATCACTTTTTTTACTGGATATAGACCAACTTGTTGTTAGGTTGGCAGATGTTACCCTAAATAAACTACCACCGTTATCTATATTAAATTTATTTATTCTGTTATTGTTATTATCTAAAGCATAAGGGTCTAAAGTAGCTCCAAAGTTTACACTCATTTGGTTATCAAAAAGCTGTGTACCACCACTCATTCTTACAGGACTCCATTGTAATGAATCGCCAGCAAAATTATAAGATGTCGAGAAATTTAAGTTATTTAAAAGGGTTATTTTTTTGGGCTCTGTAGCTGTACTGTCTTTGTCTCTTACTTTGGCCTCTAAATTATTAGATATTGAAATGCCCATTGAACTAGAAAAGTTCTGATTAGGTGATCCAAAAAGGCCTTGTTCAAATCTGGAATACTCTAAATTTGTATTATCTAGTATAAGATCTATTTCTTCTGCTGTAAAGCCATCAGCATTTACAACTTCGGCACTTTCATAATATTTATCAAAAGCAGGGTTTATGTTATAACTTATTGATGGACGCATAACATGCCTAATCGCTTTAATTTTTTTGTCCTGCCCGTCTTTTTCAAAATTAAACATACCATAAACGGTTGTTCCTAAACTAGTGGTAAAATTGTATGTTCTAAAAGTGTCAAAGCCATTTATTTCTTCCTCAACTAATTCGCGTTCTGCGAGGTTATATGTTTTGTTTAAAGTTTTAAAAGTCCAAACTTCGTTATAATTAGTACTGGCGCTTAAACTAAAATATTTAAATATTTTAAAGTTAGTACTCAACGGAATGCTATGTTGAAAACCAGCTTCAGCATCATTAAACATCTCCTTTTTAAAGAAAAGCGAATCTGTAGTTTGAATTCTATTTTCACCTCTTACATTATATTGTAAATTAATATTTTGAATGATACCTTTATTTGTTCCCGTTTTTGAAGCAAAAGGAAATATTCTACCAACACTACCCTGAAAAGTAGGAAGCGTCATGTTAATTTCTTCAGTATTTGTATTTTGAGAATGTGTAGCTGTGAGGCTAAAATTAACTTGAGGCTCACCCTCGAAGGTTTTTGAATAGGAAACCGAAGAAGCCAATGTGTTATTTAAAAATGACCCTGCATTGATTTGATTAATTGAAGAACGAAAATAGGTGCTGCTACCTAAATTAACAGATGCCGAAAACCTAGAACTAGGATTTGCTTTTGTGTCCTGACTGTGCGACCACCTTAGGTTGTAAATTGTAGATTTTGCATAATCTGGAAAACCACGTTCACTGGTTATTAAGTTTTCAAATCTAAAAGCTAAGTTGCCTCTAAATTTGTAGCGTTTTGCATACGTATTTTCTAAACGAAAACCATAACTACCATTGGTGTAATAATCTGCTAAAACAGCTAGATCAACATAATCGCTAATGGCAAAATAATAACCGCCGTTTTGTAAAAAGTAACCACGATCGTTTTGTTCTCCAAAACTCGGAATAATAATTCCAGAAGTATGTTTTTCCGTTTGAGGGAAAAAACTAAATGGCATCCAAACAGGAGTAGGAACATCGTATATATACAATCCAGCTGCTCCTGTTACAATCTTTTTACCTGGTACAATCTTTGCTTTTAATAATCTAATATAATAATCAGGATCTTCTAAATCTTCAGCAGTTGTATATTTAGCTTCTTTTAAGAAATAAACCGAATCATTTTCCTTTTTAGTAATTGATGCGATTACAGTGCCTTCTCCCTGTTCTGTTTTAGAGTTATAAATAAGTGCTTTTTTGCTTTTGGTATTGAAAATAATGGAGTCTGGCTCAACTACACTAGAACCTTGAGTAAAAACGGGTTTTTGTGTGTAGCCCTCTAAAGAGTCAATAATACCTTTTGCATAAACCGTATTTGTATCGTAATCAATTATAATACTTCCAGCTGTAATATTCATATCACCATAATCAATCTTTGCTTCATTATATAGATATAATTTATGTTTTTTATGATTAAATTTAGTGTAATCAGTAGCATTATAAATAACCGTATGTTCTAAAAAATCTTTTTTGGGCTTAATAGAATCTGTAAGTGTAGAATCTTGAGCTTTTTCAGAAACTATAGGCGCAATTAGGCTATCTTTTTCTATAATAACTGTTTCCTTTACAATGGGTTTTATAGAATCTTGCGATTTCTTAATATCTTGAGCAAAGCTAAACGTGTTTATAAACACTGTAAAACTTAATGCAAAAAGTATTTTAAAGTTGTTTGTACGCAACGCTTTTAAATGTATTTTTGTAAAAGTATGGCTCGGTTTTTGAAAAGCCAAAATTACATATATTTTTCTGTGATTGATTTAATATTCAATTAAAAATTTGAAATTAAATATGCACTCAATTTGATTGTGTAATAAACCGAGTTTTTTAGTCGTTGAATCATTAATATTGTTTTTCAGTAAAATGATATTTATAATTGCGATCAAAACATTATAATACACCATATGAAAACGAACACGATATTACTTTTCGTATTATTTATAATAGTATTAACATTCTCTTCATTTATAAAAACTGAAGATTATGCTACAACAGATAAATTTGTAGTAGTGCTTGATGCTGGCCATGGCGGTAAAGATCCTGGAAACTTAGGAAATGGCTATAAAGAAAAAAATATTGCACTAAGTATTGTATTAGAAATAGGAAAGGAACTTGAAAAAAATCCTGATATAGAAGTAGTGTATACTCGTAAAAGAGATGTGTTTATTGAGCTTTACGATAGACCAAAAATTGCAAATGAAGCTAATGCAGACTTATTTGTATCTGTACATTGCGATTCTCACACTTCACAGGCTTATGGAGCTGGAACTTTTGTTATGGGAATTAATAAAATCTCACAAAATTTAAGCGTGGCAAAAAAGGAAAATGCCGTTATTTTTCTTGAAGATAATTATGAAGAAAAATACGGTGGGTTCGATCCTAATTCACCAGAATCATTAATAGGTTCTTCTTTAATAGTAGAAGAGTATTTGGACCAAAGTATATTGGCGGCAAGTTTTATTCAAAAAAATATGGTGTCCAATTTAAAACGAAAAGATAGAAAAGTAAAGCAAGATGTTTTTTGGGTGCTACATGCCACATTTATGCCGAGTGTTTTAGTTGAAACTGGGTTTTTAACAAATAATAAGGAAGGTTCATATCTTAATTCAAAAAAAGGACAAATTGAAATGGCTCGGGAAATAGCTAGAGGTATTATTGAGTATAAAGAAAGTGTGGATAACAATGTAGGAAGCCATGTTTTTGATGATATTATTACTGAAACAATATCCACAAAAGAAAATGAATCTGTTTCTGATGATATTGTTTTTAAAGTACAAATTGCAGCAAGTTCTAATGCTATAGCTACACAACCATACAACTTTAAAGGCTTAAATGAAATTTCTAGGGTTGAAGAAGAGGGGCTTTATAAATATTTTTACGGCAGTACTTCAAATTACGATGAAACAAAAAAGTTAACCGAAGAAGCTATAAACAAAGGTTATAACAATAGTTTTATTGTGGCATTTAAGAATGATAAGAAAATATCGTTAACCGAAGCTTTAAAAACAACAGCTAATTAGGTCGTTTCTTTTTTAATTTAATTAAATTTGTTTATCTAATACATTTAGTTTGAAAATTACAAAAGAAATCAAAGTTGCATTATTAGTTCTTTCAGGAATTCTCCTTTTCATTTTTGGATTTAATTATTTAAAGGGACAAAATTTACTTGGTTCCTCAAGAACTTTTTATGCACTGTACGATAATGTTGAAGGTTTAACAGCATCTACTCCAGTTACTATTAACGGCATGCCTGTTGGGAAAGTTATTGACATTAGTTTTAAAGGCGACGGTTCTGGCAAACTTTTAGTGAAGCTTTTGGTAGATAGTGAGTTCCAATTTTCCAAAAATAGTAAAGCAGAACTTTATGAAACAGGACTTATTGGAGGTAAAGCCATAGCCATAGTTCCAGCTTTTGATGGCGCAGAAAAAGCCATGGATGAATCTTATTTAGATGGTGGTGTTAAAGCAGGATTAAGTGAACTTGTAAATCAACGTTTAACACCATTACAAGAAAAAATTGAAAAAATGATGCTTAGTGCAGACGAACTTCTTGTAAATTTAAATGAAGTTTTTGATGATAAAACAAAAAATAATTTAAAAGCAAGTATAGCTGGATTAAATGGAACCATAAGCTCATTCAAGGAAACATCAAATAGCTTGAATCAAACGGTAAAGAACAATCAAAAATATATTGATAGTATATTATCGAATGCAAGTTCGCTAACATCAAACTTAAATAAAATAACTAGTGATTTAGATGAAGCCGAATTAGGAGAAACCATAGAAAGTTTACAATCCACACTTCAAAAATTTGATAGTATTTTAGAAGGTCTAGAAAAAGGCGATGGTAGCATGGGAAAACTGCTTAAAGATGAAGCACTATATGACAATTTGGAAGGAGCTAGTTTACAATTAGAACAACTACTTCAAGACATGAAGATAAATCCAAAACGTTATGTTCACTTCTCTCTTTTTGGAAAAAAACCAAAACAGTATGATGCTCAAGGCAATGAAATTGAACAAGAAGATTAATATATGAATTATTTACCTAACATACTTTTTACAATTATACTCATTGTTGGTGTGGGTTATTTTACAAAAAACGTAAAGAAGCTTATCCGTAATATCAAGTTAGGGCAAGATGTGGATATTAGTGATAATAAACCACAGCGTTGGAAAAACATGGCGATGATTGCTTTGGGGCAAAGTAAAATGATACGTCGGCCAATAGCTGGTTTTTTACATGTTGTAGTTTACATTGGGTTTATTATAATTAATATAGAAGTTTTAGAAATTATTATTGACGGTATTTTTGGGACCCATAGAATTGGCTTAAAAGTTATTCCAAAATCTGTCTACGGTTTTTTAATTGGGGCTTTTGAAGTTCTAGCTGTTTTAGTATTTGTTTCAGTAATTTTATTCTGGACACGAAGAAACATTATAAAATTAAAACGTTTCTGGAAAAGTGAAATGACAAGTTGGCCTAAAAATGATGGAAATTTTATCCTTTATTTTGAAATGGTATTAATGACGCTCTTTTTAGTTATGAATGCCACCGATTTGGATTTTCAAGCTATGAATTCAGGAAATGTAATAAGTCAGTTTATAGAACCTTTGTTTTCAAATGTATCAGAAAGTACGTTACATTTTATTGAAAGAGGCGCTTGGTGGCTTCATATCATCGGTATTTTAGTGTTCTTAAATTACCTTTATTTTTCTAAACATTTACACATTTTATTGGCGTTTCCAAACACATATTTTGGTAAGTTAACTCCACAAGGGCAATTTAATAATGTAGAGGCTGTAACCAAAGAAGTTAAAATGATGATGGATCCAAACATAGATCCATTCGCAGCACCAGCAGAAGGAACAGAAGGACAGATACCTGCAAAGTTCGGAGCAAGTGATGTGCAAGATTTAAGTTGGGTAAGCCTATTAAATGCATATACTTGTACGGAATGTGGGCGTTGTACAAGTGAATGTCCTGCTAATCAAACAGGGAAAAAATTATCACCTCGTAAAATTATGATGGATACCCGCGACCGTTTAGAGGAAGTTGGTAAAAACATAGATACAAATAAAGGTGAATTTAAAGATGATGGAAAGCAATTACTAGATAATTACATAACTCGAGAAGAGCTTTGGGCTTGTACCTCATGTAATGCATGTGTAGAAGCTTGCCCTGTTAGTATAGATCCACTATCAATTATTTTAGAAATGCGTCGTTATTTAGTTATGGAACAATCAGCTGCTCCAGTAGAACTGAATAATATGATGAGCAATATAGAAAACAATGGAGCTCCATGGCCATACAATCAAATGGATAGATTAAATTGGAAAAATGAATAGAAAACTTAGTTTAGAAGTTGATAAGTTAAACGTTTAGGCAACTAAACTTCTAAACTAATAAACATATAACCTCAAAAACATGAGCGAATTACTAAAAGTACCAACAATGGCCGAATTTATGGCACAAGGTAAACAACCAGAAGTATTGTTTTGGGTGGGTTGCTCTGGGAGTTTTGATGATAGAGCAAAAAAAATAACCAAAGCTTTTGTTAAACTATTGAATAAAGCTAATGTTGAATTTGCGGTTCTAGGTACTGAAGAAAGTTGCACAGGCGATCCAGCAAAACGAGCGGGAAATGAGTTTTTGTTTCAAATGCAAGCCGTTACAAATATTGAAGTTTTAAATGCATACGAAGTAAAAAAAATTGTAACAGCTTGTCCACATTGCTTCAATACAATAAAAAATGAATACCCAGAATTAGGTGGTAATTATGAGGTTATGCACCATACTCAATTTTTAAAAACCTTATTAGATGAAGGACGCTTAACTATTGAGGGTGGAAAATATAAAGGAAAACGCATTACATTTCATGATCCTTGTTATTTAGGACGTGCAAACAATGTTTATGAAGCGCCAAGAGAATTAATTCAGAAGTTAGAGGCTGAATTAGTTGAAATGAAAAACTGCAAGCGTAACGGACTTTGTTGCGGAGCTGGAGGTGCACAAATGTTTAAAGATGCCGAAAAAGGAGATAAAGAAGTAAATATAGAGCGCACCGAACAAGCTTTAGATATTAAACCAGAAATTATTGCAGCGGGTTGCCCGTTTTGTAATACCATGATGACTGACGGCATAAAAGCTAAAGAAAAGGAGCGTGATGTAGCCGTTATGGATATTGCAGAATTAATTGCTAATGCACAAGATTTATAATGGAAAACAAGGTTTGTCCAGCTTGCAAAAACGAAAATGAAAATTCTAATGAATTTTGTATTAAATGTGAATTCCCCTTTAATGGAACCGACAAGGAAAAATCAATTCATATAGGAAGATTTATTGGTAAAAAAGGAATTATTGTTGATGCTGATGATGCTTTGACGAAGAGTCAAAATTTGTTATATCTAGCTGCTGGTTTTTTTCTTCTAGGTATAATAATTAACTTTTCGGTTTTATTAAATAATTGGTTTGCGCTCTTGTTTAATGTAGCAGTTGTTGCTGTTATAGTTGTAAGTGGGGCACTTTTAAAAAAATCGCCATTACTTTTTCTAATTATTCCTTTGTTTGTTTTACTTTCAATTTATATATCAAATTATTTATATGATCCAAATACTTTAATGCAGGGTATTATTTTTAAATGTTTGATTTTAGGAAGTTTAATTTATAGTATTTATAATTATTTGGCATCAGAGAAATTTAAGAAAAAATATAATTTTTAAATATGCTAGTAGATTTTAAAACATTGCCAGAAGAATCAAGAGTTTGGATTTATCAAGCAAATCGTTCGTTTACAGAACAAGAACTTGAAGAAATTCAGTCTAAACTAGATGTTTTTATAGAAAACTGGACGGCTCATGGTAGCGATTTACAATCTGGTTATACTATAAAATATAAACGATTCATAGTTTTAGCTTTAAATCAAAATTTGAATGCTGCTACAGGCTGCTCAATAGATGCTTCAGTACATTTTATTCAACAATTAGAAAAAGATTATGATGTGGACTTAATGGACAAAATGAATGTATCATATAAACAAGGTGAATATATAGCCTACAAAACGCTTGTCGATTTTAAAAAAATGGCTAAAGATAAAGCGGTTTCTAAAAACACTATTGTCTTTAATAATTTGGTTAACAATATAGCTGAGTTTAATGAAAACTGGGAAGTTCCTGCTATTGAAAGCTGGCACAGTCGATTTATTAAGTAGCTTAAATAAAGAAACCCGAAATGTAAATATACAAATCGGGTTTAACGGAAACGAGAATTAACAGGGGAGTTGATATTTAAGAATATCATTCTCAATTTCACGTTTTTTTATACTTATAGATTTAATAAGTTTTATAAGCCAAACTTCCTTATTTTCCATATAGAGTTCCTTAATTTTTAATATATGCAACTTTGCTTCGTTTAATAACAGAACTCGATCTTTATTGCATAATTTATTTGTTTCAGTATTAAAAAACATGATTGCTTTTTCTATTGTTTCCATAACCATAGTATATGAGACTTAACGTTATTCGTTAATCAACAGAGGTGCATTGCCATCAGTAATAATGACTTTACTATTTGTTGATTGAGACAGTTTATTAAAAGCTTCAATACTTCTTAATTTTATAATTTCAGGTGTTAAGCCTTCAGCAAGAATTTTTTGTGAATCACGTTCTGCCTTTGCCTCAATAATTTTTCTGTCTGCTTCTAATTTAGCTTGTTGTATTATAAACTCCATTCGCATAGCATCCTGTTCAGCTTGTAGTTTTTGTTCTATAGATCGGGCTAGACCAATAGGGAGCTGTATACTTTTCATGAGTACTGCAATAAGTTCAATACCATCGGCTTGTTTTTCTATATTTACTAACATTTTAGCTTTTATTTCCTCTTCTATTTTTGCGCGCATTCCAGAGTGCATGTCTTTTGCATAGAATTGGGCGCATACATCAGATGATGCTGATCTAAATACACTAGTAATTATAGACTCATAACCTTGACCCAAGTTCTCTAATATCGTAGGTATTTTATCTTGTTCTAATCGATACAGAATTGAAATTTCTGACTGTACACTTAATCCTTCCTTAGTAGGTAAATTAAGAATAAGTTTAATGTTATTAGTTTGTGTCGATTCTTTTATAACTCTACTTGTAAGTGGGTTATAAAATATGGTGCCTTGTGTGGAAATATTTTTAGAAAATTTTCCTAAAGTTTGTTTTACACCAGCTTCTCCTGGTCTTACTACCGCACAACTAGAACAAATTAGCATAAGTCCTAGTCCATAAATAAAATTTGATTTCATAATGCTTTTTTTTTAAATTAATATTTATTTTGTGCTTCTTTACTATACTTTTAATTATCTAATTCATTATTTTAATACGATTTATTGTTATTTATTTCAATAAAAAAGCACTTTTGTTCTTAATTACAAAATTAATCAAGATTTTGCATTTATTTTTATTAATATTTATAATGATTTTCATTAATATTTTTAATGTATTTTGTGTTTGTTGTTTTTAACTATTTTTAATTGTAAGGAAGAAAATAAAAGCCTGCTAGTAATATGTTATTTTTGTTAAAAAACTTATTACAATTCTATACCTAAAGTCTTTTTATCTTGTTTTAAAAGTATTATTTTGGCATGGTTATTATTGCTTCTATTTTAGTAAATAGTAATAAGCCTAATTATTCATATTCATGCGCCATATCTATATCGTCATTTTTTCTTTATTTATAGTATTTTCAACATATGCTCAAACTACTGAAAGCCCTTTAAAAGCAGAAGATTTTGAAGCTCAAAAGAAATGGGTTGATAGTGTTTACAATTCAATGTCTTTGGAGGAAAAAGTTGGGCAATTGTATATGGTTCAAGTGATGTCGAACCAAGATAAAGCTACAAAAAATGAAGTAGTTAAATTAATAACCAAGCACCATATTGGAGGAATTATATATTCAAACGGTGGTCCGGTAAGGCAGGCTAAACTGAATAACGAATTACAATCGTTATCAAAACTCCCATTGTTAATTGGTATGGACGCAGAGTGGGGATTGAGTATGCGTTTAGATTCTACATACGCATTTCCTTGGAATATGACACTTGGAGCCATAAAAGACAATAAACTAATAGAGCAAACAGGGAAACACATAGGTGAACATTGCAAAAGACTTGGAGTTCATTTTAATTTTGCTCCAGTAGTTGATATAAATACAAATCCGAAGAACCCAATTATTGGAAACCGTTCTTTTGGTGAAGATCGAGATAATGTTACAGAAAAGGCATTGGTTTTCATGAAAGGGATGCAAAGTGCTGGTGTTTTAGCTAATGCAAAACATTATCCTGGACATGGAGACACCGATCAAGATTCCCATCATGCTTTACCAACTATTAGTTTCAGCGAAAAACGTATAGATTCAATTGAATTATATCCATACAAAAAACTAATTACTGAGGGCCTATCAAGTGTTATGGTTGCCCATTTAAATGTACCGAGTTTAGATTCTACGGGTTATCCATCTTCGTTGTCCAAACACATCGTTAACGATATTTTAAAAGACTCTTTAGGGTTTAAGGGGCTTATTTTTACTGATGCTTTAACCATGAAAGGTGCTGCCGACTTTGATGAAACTGGCGATATTGATTTAGCAGCTTTTAAAGCTGGAAATGATGTTATGCTAATGTCTGAAGATGTAAGTATTGGAGTTAGTAAAATTATTGAAGCTTGTCATAAAGGAGATATTACAGATGAACGTTTAGAACATTCTGTTAAAAAAGTACTTATGGCTAAATATAAAGTTGGTTTATTTAACTATGAACCCATTGGTATACATAATTTAGTTAACGATTTAAATAGAATTAAGGATGATGTATTATATGAAGAGCTTATTGAAAATGCTTTAACGATCTCACAAAATATTAGAGGTGTTTTACCATTACGTCAATTAGAAACTAAAGCTATTGCGTATGTTGAATTAGGAAATGATTCTGGCACTATATTTTTTAATGAATTAAAGAAGTATGCAAAAGTTCATAAAATAGTATCGGATAGTTTAGACGATTTAAAAGGTAAATTACAGCCCTATAATACTGTTATTGTTGGTTTGCACCATTCTAATGAAAGCCCATGGGAATCCTATAAATTCACTAAAGAAGAACTTGTGTGGTTAAAAGAAGTTGGTAAAACGCACACCGTTATTTTAGATGTTTTTGTTAAACCTTATGCATTAATAGATTTAAAAGAGGTTGAAAATATAGAAGGAGTTATTGTTAGTTATCAAAATAGTAAGATTGCTCAAGAAAAATCGGCACAACTTATCTTTGGTGCCATAGCAGCTAAAGGTGTTTTGCCAGTTACAGCAGGAGATTTTTTTTTGCAAGGTGAGGGCATACCGTCTTTCGGAATAAAGCGTTTAGGGTATACCATACCAGAACGCGTTGGAATGAATTCTGAGAAGTTAAAGAAAATAGATTCTGTTGCGCAACATGCGGTAAATGCTAAAATGACTCCAGGAATTCAACTTTTAGTAGCAAGAGAAGGAAAAGTTATTTACAATAAAAATTTTGGCAAACACACGTACAAAGGAAAAGAAAAAGTAGATTTTGACGATATTTATGATGTAGCTTCATTAACTAAAATACTTGCTACATTGCCACTTTTAATGGAACTTGAAGAACAAGGCATCGTATCTTTAGACGATAAGCTTTCAAAAATTTTACCAGAATATAAAAATTCTAATAAGAAAGATATTACTATCAAATCCATGCTTTCGCATTATGCTAGATTACGACCTTGGGAGCCGTTTTATTATCATACTTTAGATAGCGTAACAAAACGACCTAGCAACAAATATTACAGAAGAACACGAAGTGAGAAGTTTAATATAGAGGTTTCTAAAAACCTGTTTTTACGTACGGATTATAAGGATTCTATACCGAAAATCATTAAAGATTCTGAGTTGTTAGATCGTCTTAGATATCGATATAGTGATTTCCCTTATTACATATTAAAGAAATTTATAGAAGAACATTACGACAAAACCCTTGATGAAATTGTTCAAGATCATATTTATCAACCATTAGGAGCTAACAACACAACATATAACCCTTACAGGCGTATAAGTAATAAAAAAATTGTTCCAACCGAAGAAGATGATTATTACAGATATCAAAAAGTACATGGTTATGTACATGATATGGGGGCTGCAATGCAAAATGGAGTAGGAGGTCATGCAGGAGTTTTTAGTAATGCCAATGATGTTGCTAAGATTATGCAAATGTATTTGCAAAAAGGATTCTATGGAGGTAAACAGTATTTTAAACCAGAAACAATAGATAAGTTTAATACCTGTTATTTCTGTGATAATAATAATAGAAGAGGTGTAGGTTTTGATAAACCACAATTAGGAGAAGAAGGACCAACATGTGGTTGCATATCTATGACCAGTTTTGGGCATTCAGGTTTTACAGGTACTTATGCATGGGCAGATCCTGAAGAAGAAATTATTTATGTGTTTTTAGCTAATAGAACCTATCCTAATGCAGGAAAGAATTTATTGTTAAAAGAAAATATAAGAACAGAAATACAGCGCTTAATTTACGAAGCGATTGAAGATTAAGAATTATGAAGATAGGTATTGTATGTTATCCAACATTTGGAGGTAGCGGTGTTGTTGCTACAGAGCTTGGTTTAGAACTTTCTAAACGCGGTCACGAAATACACTTTATAACTTACAACCAACCAGTACGGTTAGAGTTGTTAAGTAATAACGTGCATTATCATGAGGTTAATGTACCAGAATATCCACTTTTTCATTATCAACCCTATGAGTTAGCTTTATCTAGTAAGTTGGTTGATATGGTTAAGCTTCATAAAATTGAAATACTTCATGTACATTATGCCATTCCTCATGCTTACGCCGCATATATGGCAAAAAAAATGTTAGAAGAAGAAGGTATTTATGTGCCTATAGTAACGACATTGCATGGTACAGATATTACACTTGTTGGTAGTCATCCGTTTTATAAGCCTGCCGTTACATTTAGTATAAATAAATCAGATGCAGTTACAACGGTATCGAAGAGTTTAAAAGATGACACATTGCGGTTGTTTGATATTAAAAATGATATTACTGTAGTACCAAATTTTATCGATTTAGTAAAATACAATCATGGTTTCACAGATTGCCAGCGTGGTATGATGGCTAAAGATGATGAAAAAATAATTACGCATATAAGTAATTTACGCCCTGTAAAACGCGTACAAGATGTTATTAAAATATTTTATAATATTCAAAAAGAAATGCCCGCAAAATTGATGCTTGTTGGTGAGGGGCCAGAGCGAGAAAAGGTAGAATATCATTGTCAACAATTAGGTATTTTTGATAAAGTTATTTTCTTTGGAAGAAGTAATGAAATAGATAAAATTTTATGTTTCAGCGATTTGTTTTTATTGCCTTCAGAAACAGAAAGTTTTGGTTTAGCGGCTCTAGAAGCTATGGCTTCTGGCGTACCTGTAATATCAAGTAATACAGGAGGTATACCAGAAGTTAATGTTCATGGGGTTTCAGGTTATTTAAGTAATGTTGGAGATATTGATGATATGTCTAAAAACGCTATTAGTATTTTAAAAGATCCTAAAAAGTTAGAGACTTTTAAAAACAACGCGAGATTGGAATCTTTAAATTTTGATTTACATAAAATTGTACCGCTATACGAAGCTATATATCAAGATACATTAAGTAAATGTATGGCATTGTAATTTACACATGTTGATCAATTAAAATAGTATTTCCATCAGGATCTATAAAAACAATACTTGCTGGTCCTGAAGTATTATTTTCAGCTTCTCTTTCAAGTGTTATATTTTTATTTTTCAGATGTTTCTGAATAGCTCTTACGTCATCAAAATGTTCTAGGGTATTCGCACTTTCATCCCAACCTGGATTAAAAGTTAAAATATTATTTTCAAACATACCTTGAAAAAGACCTATTAATGCATTACCATTTTTCATGATGAGGTAATTTTTTTCTATTTGCCCTGCAAATGCAGAGAATCCTAAATTTTCATAAAAAGTTTTTGAAACATGAATGTCTTTAACACTCAAGCTTATTGAAAAGGCGCCTAATTTCATAAAAAGATTTAATTTAATGTTTTACGATGAATATATAAAAAAGGTACATATTGTTAAATATATACCTTTTAAAATTGACAATTTTAAGTTTTTATTACGTACGTTTTAATAGCTGCTTTTGAATTTTTTTAATTGCTGATTCTATAGATTTTTCGGGTTCAATAATATTATATTCTCCCCAAAATTCAGGATCAGAGAAACCAGATGTTTCATCTACTAAAATAGTTGTTGGTCTTATAATATTCTCTTTCGTTTTCGCAAATTTTGTATCGCTAATTTCCCAATCTGTAATAGCCATTTCACTATTTAATGTATATACGCTATTAAAGAACTTACCTTTCCAATTCACTTTAAAGGTTAACGCTATATTACTGTATGCATAATGCCATTTTCCATTTTGAGTTCTGTAGTTTACTCTATAAGTGGCCTCGGTTGGATAAACATCTACTTTTCTAGGTTTTTTTCTTATATACATTTGACTAGAAAGTTCTCTATTTTCAACATTTAAGCTGTAAACAGCATTTGTTAGTGCCAAAGTTCCTGAATCTATATATAATTTACCATAATATAAAGGTGTAGTAATATTTGGCTTTTGTTTGAAATTTACAACATAAACCATATTGTTATTTATTTGTGTAGATTCATCAAAACTAAAATCATACAAATCGATATCTTCTGTAGTGAAAATAAATTCCGGATACTTTATTATATCAGTGTATAAGTTACTAAAAGGACCTCCCTGTAGTTTTAAAGCTAAAGTATCTAACCTGTCATAATCTGTATTTTTTCTTGATTTTATAAGTTCTATACCATCTTTTTTAATGCTATTATAAGGGCTTTTGTGTATTTGAACAACAGCTTCTGATAAAGATGCGTTTTTACGCCTTTTCTTTATTGTTTCTCTGTAAAAAGCAGTCATTAAAGTGTTATTATTAATATAAATTTCACTTTTCTTACTTAAAGTTTCTTTTAATAAAGCTTTTGCATCTTTATAGGAAGATAATTCGATTTCATTTAACTCGGTAATAGATTCTGTTAATTTAATTTCCTCATTATTTTCTAATTTAGAAATTGCTATTTCTTTTTTCTCATAGCCTAATCTAGAAATTGTTAATATGGCATCAGAAATGGAGTTAGGTATTTTTAAGGTAAACTCACCATCAGAATTAGTTATGGTACTAATATTTGAATCATTAATTACTAAATCTGTAAATACTAAAGGTCTATTCGTTTTACTATCTACTACTTTTCCTTTTATTTCTTTAAATGAATCTGAATCTTGATTTAACTCTTGAGCGGAGACAGTAATAAAGCAACACAAAAAAAGTGTAAATACTGAAGCGACTATGGACAAGGAATTATTTTTCATGACGTTTTATTTTAGTAATGTAAAATACAAAATATCTTATAGAAAAGATATAAAAGAATGTTAATTTTTGTATTAAATCACTGTTTAATAGTTGGTTAAGGTGTTGTTTCAGAATTGTTGTTTTTTTAGAGTTATTTAAAAAAATGTTTGAATTCTAATTTAGAAAGCTATTGTACATAGGACAAATGATGGACATAATCGATTTTTCTTTGATTGTAATGTATTGAATTCTAGTTTAGCTTTGGTATATATAGTTTACTAAACATACTTAAGTAGTATGGCAAATTAAAATATTAGGTATTTATATGAATAAAAAATTACTGGTCTGCCTTATTTTTTTAATTAGTACTTACGGTTTTAGTCAAAAAATTTATATGGAATATGGTTCTACTATTTCATCTTTTGATTATATAAACTCTAACGGAAATTCATTAAACAATCTACTACCATCTTCAAAATCATATTTTGGTGCAGGATACAGACAATCTATTAACCCTAAAAGAAACCTGTTTTTAAATCTAGGTATGTCCTATAATGGTTATGGAGCAATTGGGAGTGAAAGCTCAGTAGATAATTATTTTGAATGGGATATTAGCTATTTAGGTATAAAAGGTGCGTTAGAATATAAATTTTTAGAATTAAGAGATCTTATGTTTTTTGTAAATGGTTCTGTAGCTTCAGAATTTTTAATTAGAGGAAATCAAACCATAAATAACGATGTTTTTAATTTGGTTGGAGAAGAAGAGTTTAACAACAATATTCTTTTTTTAAGAGCAGGATTACGAATTCAATATCCTATCTCTAATACTGCTGCAATTTATTTAGGCTATAATTATGGCAAATCTGTTTTAATAAGTAGTGGTGAAAATGCTGAGAAGCTAAATTTAATTGCTCATCAATTTGGTATTGGTTTTATAATAAACCTACCAAAATGCTATTGCGACTTTTAAAAACAGAGTAAAAGCATGGACAAATGGTGGACATGGTACATATAATAAGGTTCTTTAGTAATAATTGTTATAAATTCGATTTTAGATGCCAAACTAAATTTAGTTGAAAAGTTTAAACAAAATGAAAAAACTTGTATTTATAATATTAATTTTTAGCATTGCGTTTTCAATTGAAGCTCAAAACACCAAAGGGTATGCTGTAATACGTTCTAATTTAGGTACAAGTGGTTCTTCTAAAGTTATAACCACCAAAAACGGTAAGTATTCTATAAGTCAAAGTGTAGGTCAATCTAGTGTTATAGGTACTTACACAAGCAATGGTTATACATTACGACAAGGCTATCAGCAACCACTAAACAAAATTAAAGTTGTAAACGAAACATTTAAAAATAACAATTTAGCAGCTACTGTTCATCCAAATCCATTTGAACAATCTGTTTTTGTTTCTTTCACTGAAGCTATAGAACAAGACATTTTGGTATCTGTTTTCGATGTATCTGGAAAACAAATTTATTTCAGAACATTTGGGCCTTCTCAACGGCTAGAATTAAATCTTAAAGATTTACCCGTAGGAACATATCTTTTGAAAGCTATGTCAGATGGAAAATTACTCAACTCAAAACTGATAAAAAAATAAAATACTTTTAAAAACCAACCGTTATGAAACGCATTTTTACTCTAACCTTATTTTTATTTATTTCAGTTTGTATTTATGCACAAACTGATGGTATATCATACCAAGCTGTAATTATAGGTCCTGATGATTTAGAATTACCTGGTGTAGATTCTCAAGACAACTATTTACCCACAACAGAAATAACAATTAGGTTTTCAATTATTGAACCTGGAAGTGGAGAGGTTAAGTTTACAGAAGATCAAGATACAACTACCGATGAATTTGGTAGAGTAAATTTAATTATTGGAGCTGTTGAGCACGATGATTTTGAGAAGATCGATTGGAATGGAGATTCAAAATCTTTAAAAGTTGAAATTGACTTTAAAAATGGCGACGGTTTTGTAGATATGAGTATTGAAAAACTAACCTATGTGCCTTATGTAGCTCACAGAGATATTACCGCTTCTGGTACTTTAGAGGTTGATGATGATACATTTTTAAATAGGGAATTAACGGTTAACGGTCCAACAACATTAAATAGCACACTTGATATTGCAGACGGAAATCCAGCAAATTTTTCTGGAGATTTAAATGTTACAGATCAAAGTACAACAAACTTATCTGGCGCTTTAAATGTAGGTGATCCTCTTGTTGGACCACCAGGTGGTGATCCAAACGCACAAACAACTTTAAATGGCTCTTTAACAGTTGTTGGAGAATCTTTCTTTACAGGTTTAGTGGCTGAGGATTTAACTATTAATAATTCAAGTGCATTAAATGGTCGTGTTGCTATGACTCCAACTTCACAAATTACTATAACATCAACTTTAGAGGAAGATGATGATGATACTAATATTGATCATTATCCAGTAAAAATATCGGGAAGTAAACAAGGTTTAGCTATAGTGGTAAATGAAAGTAGAACTAATGATAATAATTTTATATCTTTTTGGGATGATACTTCCACTTCAAGTCCTGCTAAATCTGGTGCTGATGTTACTACAACAAGCCCAACCATGTGGGGGCGTATAGAAGGTGAAACACCAGATGAATTTGGTAATAACGCAGATCATAATTTTACATTATTTCAATTAGGTTATGATACAGCTTCTTCTCTTTTTGATGTTGCAACCGCATTAAGTGGTTCAGTAGTAGCGGTTTCAGGCAATGTAGCTGCTGCTTCGTCTACAACACTTGTTGTAGGTCCTGTTCCTGGAGTTACATTACCTATTCCATCTTTTAACGTTAGTACTAAAGTAGAACTAGTAGCTACTATAGCAGAAAAAATAGCTGCCGGATTAATTGCAGCTGCGTCAGCTGCAAATCTTGTATGGTATAATGTAAATAAGGATAAATTTCAAGGCGTAACATATGCGTCTGGTGCTGGTGATTATGCGGAATATTTGTTGAGACAGGATGTTAATGAAGAGATGACTTATGGAGACATAATTGGTGTTAATGGTGGGAAGATATCAAAGAATTTAAATGATTCAGAGCGTATACTAGTAATATCGTATAAACCTATTGTTTTAGGAAATATGCCACAACCAAATCGCGAAGCTGAGTACGAAAAAGTAGCTTTTATGGGTCAGGTACCTGTAAAAGTTTTTGGAAGGGTAAATATTGGTGATTACATATTACCAAGTGGTAAAAATGATGGGATTGGTATTGCTGTGCCACCCAATAAAATAACTATAAGTCAAATTAAGGATATTGTGGGTACAGCTTGGTCTGTAAACCTTTCTGGTTTTGGCTTGGTAAATGTTGCTGTAGGTTTAAATAGAAACGATAGCAGTTTAATTTTAGATGAACTAGATAAAAAAGTTAATACCCAAGCAGAAGAAATTAGTTATTTAAAAAATCAAATAGAAAATATTTTGGTAAGTATTGTGAACATTGAAAACGGGAATGTTTCTAAAAATCAGCTTGCAGGTGTTAGCAGTATTTCAAAAAGTTCAATAGATAAAATTGATGAAGAAACTATTGCATATGTTGCAAAAGCTAAGGAATTGGCTATAAATGAACTGGAAATTACAGAGCAGGATATTGAAGATGCTATGGTACAAGCAGAAAGGATGCTTAATAAGATAGGGGAAAATGATATAGCAAAACAGTTTTTTGATAAAATTAGAAGTGATATTGAATATAAGAAGACCTTTATGAGTGAAATTTATGAAGAAGCAAAAACCGAGTTGCAATATCAAAAAGACTTAATCTTATCTGCAGAAAAACAGAAATAGAATATTCTAATACATGAAAATAAAATATTTAACTTTTTTATTGTGTATATCTTTTTGTGTTCACATTTTAAATGCTCAAACAACGGCCGTACCTGATAGTAATTTTGAAAATTATTTAGAAACTCACGACCAAAATGGAGGTGAAGTGTCTATTGGTGATGATACTAGTATGGGGGATGGTATTGATGGGAATGGACTGGTTTTTACAGAAAGAATCAATTCGGTTGTTAGTCTTACTATTAATAATCTGAGTATTGAAACGCTAATAGGGATTGAAGGTTTTAGTAGTTTAGAAACACTTATTTGTAATGGCAATAATTTATCTACACTTGATGTTGCCAATAATACTAATTTAAAAACGTTATTATGTGCTTCTAATCAGTTGGATAACTTAAACATATCAGCTAATAATAACTTAGAAGATATTGATTGTTCTGATAATCAAATTTCTTTACTTGATGTCTATAGCAATCAATCGCTAATAGATTTAAGGTGTTCAGATAATAGAATTTTAGATATTGATGTGAGTCAAAATGTTGATTTAACATCATTATCAGTTTCAAATAATAGGTTAAGTACTTTAGATGTTGGGAATAATACAAAGTTAGAAAGCCTGTATTGTGCCTCCAACCAAATAACAAATTTAGATTTATCATCTAATACGTATTTAAAAGTATTAGATGCCTCAAACAACTTAATTTCTAACTTAGATTTAAGCACAATTAACACAGTTGCTTGTCCAGACCCACAAACCGATCCAGTAACCGTTTGTCAAGGTGCATCGTCAATCAATGTATCCAATAATCAACTCACATCTTTAATTGTAGCTAATGGTTTTAACGATTTAGTTACGTCATTTACTTCAGAAGGCAATCCAGATTTAGCTTGTATTCAGGTAGATATTGGTTTTACACCAAATGCTACTTGGATAAAAGATGATTGGGCGTATTATACAGAAACCACGTGTACAGATATTTATACCTATGTACCCGATGATAATTTTGAACAGGCTTTGATTGATTTAGGCTATGATGATGTAATGGATAATTTGGTATTAAGAGACAATATCAATGCCATTGGAACATTAGATATTTCAAACTTAAATATTGATAATTTAACAGGTATAGAAGATTTTATAGCATTAGAAACTTTGAATTTTAGTGGTAATAACATTGAAGCGTTAGATATTTCAATGCTCACAGCTTTAACGAATCTTAATGCTTCAAATAACGCTTTAGAGGGTATAGATTTGAGTAACAATTTAAACCTCACCTTTTTGAATATTTCCAATAATAATCTGGAAAATTTAGATGTAAATAGCAATCTTTCTTTAGGTGATTTAAATTGTTCAAATAACAATATTCTATCTTTAGATTTAAGCGGTAACACCAACCTGACAGATTTTAATTGTGCATCCAATACATTAGAACTTTTAAATCTTAAAAATGGTCAGAATGGAAATCTAGTAAACTTTGATGCCACAGCCAATGCAAATTTATCTTGTATTGAAACCGATACAGGTGCAGTTCCTGGAGGCGTAACTTGGTCTATTGATACCACAGCTTCATACGCCATAAATTGTGGAACCTATGTGCCAGATGATGGTTTTGAGCAAGCCATTATTGATGCAGGTTTTGATGTTGGACCGCTTGATAATTATGTGCCAACAGCAAATATTATAGGAGAAACTAATCTTAATGTTAGTGGTTATAATATTGTAGATTTAACTGGTATCGAGGATTTTGCAGCTTTACAGGTTTTAGATTGCTCTAATAATACTATTGTTGAACTTAATTTAACAGCAAACAATGCATTAACAAGTGTTACTTGTAATAATAATACTTTGGAGTTTTTAGATTTACGAAATGGTTCTAACAATCCGCAATTAGTAACTTTTAATGCCACCAATAATCCTAATTTATTTTGTGTCAATGTTGATGATGCTAACTATTCTCAAAATGCTGCTGGTTGGTTAGAAGATGCATTAGTAATTTATAATACAGATTGCCAAAACAATAGATATACACCAATTCCTGATGATAATTTTGAGCAAGCTTTAATAGATTTAGGCTTAGATTCTGGACCATTAGACAATCAAGTACTAACTGCCAATATAGAATATCTTACGTCGTTAAATGTAAGTGGAGAAAATATTGAAAGTCTAGAGGGTATCAAAGCGTTTTTATCTTTAACAGAGTTAGATTGTAGCGATAACTACTTAGATGAGTTGGACGTTAGCGGTATGATTAATTTAGAAGAATTATACTGTAGTTCAAATTATTTATTAACCAATATTGCTGGAGCTATTGGCGCTTTAAATACTACTGGAACACCAAGTTTAAGAAAATTGTTTTGTTCAGATAATAATTTAGCAGATTTAGATATATCTCTAAATACTAATTTAGCAGAATTAGATTGTTCAAATAATAGTATAGCAAGCTTAGATATAAGTAATAATAATAGTTTAATTGAAATAAGTTGTAATAATAATGAAATTTCAAATTTTACAAGTTACACAGCAAATAATTCAACCTTAACTAAGATAAGTTGTAACAATAATGCGCTTTCAACTTTAGCAGTCAATCGATGTTTAGCATTAACGACTTTAAATTGTAGATCTAATTCTTTAAGCTTACTTGATATTAGTGCAAACGGATTTTTAGAAGTTTTAGATTTTTCGGATAATCAATTAACAGATATTGATTTATCTGGCGGAAGTTTAATAGCAGTATCAGGTTCGCAAAATCAACTAACAAATGTAAACGATTTAACATCAGCATTTCTAGAAAGTTTAATATTAGATAATAATGAAATAACAGATTTTACTGTATTAAATACGTTAAAATATATATCAATTAGTAATAATCAACTCTCAGATTTAGATGTTAGTGCTAACACCAACCTAATTGAATTGAATGTAAGCAACAATCAATTAACAAATTTGCTATTATCAACAAATTTAAATCAACTAAAAACACTTAATTGTAGTAACAATGAAATTACAGGTGATTTCGATTTATCAAGTATGGGTATTGGTGCATGTCCTGCGCAAAATGCAAATAATCCTTTAGATTTTTGTCCAGATAATATAACAATTAATGTGTCTGGAAATCAACTGGAATTTATAAATATTCAAAACGGTATCAATAACGAAATATCTAATTTTTCAGCAACCAACAATCCAGAATTGTATTGTATTCAAGTTGATGATATAAATAATATAGGGGAGAGTTGGGCTAAAGACACTGCAACAGAATATAGCATTGATTGTCGTTTTGGCGAAACCTATGTACCAGACGATAATTTTGAACAAGCTTTAATCGCTTTGGGTTACGATATAGCTCCTTTAGACGATTATGTTACCACGGCAACTATAGAAGTTTTAACTGAATTAGATGTTAGTGGAAATAGTATACAGGATTTAACAGGCATTGAAGATTTTACAGCTTTACAAAATTTAAATTGTTCTAGTAATAATCTGAGTACTATTGATATTAGTAAAAATACAAACCTAACAGAAATCAATTGTTCTAATAACGAATTAGCAACTTTAGATGTAACGGAAACCCAAAATATTATCAATATAAATATTTCTAATAATTTATTAATAGAATTTGATGCGAGTCTCTTACCAGCACTTCAAAGTTTTAATTGCGATAGTAACAACATTGTAGAATTATATTTTACAACAAATACATCGCTTACCAATTTAAGTTGTGCATCAAATTTATTAGAGGTTTTAGACTTGCAGAATGGTCAAAACCCAAACCTTTCAAATTTAAATGCACAAAACAATCCAGATTTAAGTTGCATTCAAACGGATAATGGAAATGCCCCAGGAGGTGTAGCTTGGTTAAAAGATGCCACAACCGAGTATGCTATTAATTGTCGTTTTGGAGAAACTTTTGTGCCTGATGATAATTTTGAACAAGCCCTAATTGATTTAGGTTACGACGTAGCACCTTTAGATGATTATGTGCCTACTCCAAATATTGAAACATTACGCACTTTAAGTTTAAGTGAAAAAGAGATTTCAGATTTAACAGGTATTGAAGATTTTGTATCGCTTACAAGTTTAAATATTGAAGGTAATACTTTAGAAACCATAGATTTAAGCGCTAATGTATTGTTAAATAGTTTAAACGTATCTAATAATCAATTTTCAACAATAAACATTTCAAATCTAACAGTATTACGTGTTTTAGATGTTTCAAACAATAGTTTATCAGAAATAAATACAGATTCAAATTTAGGTCTTACAGAATTAAATATCTCAGATAATTTACTTACAACACTAGACGTAAGTTTGTTGTTAAATCTACGAAGACTTAACTGTTCATCCAATCAATTAGAAGCTTTAGATGTTACAGCAAATAATAAATTGATTGAACTATTTTGTACATCAAATGCATTTATCCAAGATAAATTGAACATACAAAACGGCGCAAATACTATTTTAAGAACGTTTAATGCATCAAACAACCCCGATTTATCATGTATTTTGGTTGATGACCCTGTTGCGGTTATTTCTAATGTTGATGGAAGTTATGATAATTGGTTTAAAGATGCTACTACTAATTACCAAGCCGTGTGTGATGATGCTGATAATGATGGTGTTGCGAATGAAGATGATTTATGCCCAGGAACACCCTTTGGCGAACCTGTAGATTTATTCGGATGTCGTTTTTCAATATTACCAGAAGACAATTTCACGATATTAATAACAGACGAAACATGTTTAAATAATAACAACGGTATAATTAATATCAGAACAAAAGAATTATACGAGTATAAGGCGCATGTAACTAATGATATTTTTGATAAAGAATATACGTTTACTAACGAAATAAATATTCTTAACATGCTAGCAGGAACCTATAGCTTGTGTATTACTTCAGAAGACTTACCAAATTTCCAGCGTTGTTTTGAAGTGGTTATTAATCACCCAGCAAATTTGGATGTTATTACTAGTAAAAGTAATAAAGGGAAAGAAGCCACTTTTAATTTGTCAGGCAGTTCTAGTTATCATATAGATTTTAATGGGTTAAAGTTTACCACTTCGAAATCTCAATTGACTTTGCAGTTAGAAAACGGAAAGAATACTATAAAAATTTCTACCGATTTACCATGTCAAGGTGTGCATGAAGAAAATATATTACTATCAAACAATATGTTTGCCCATCCAAATCCGTTTAAAGATGAAATTAATCTTTACTTGGGCGATTTAGATAGTGATAATGCTGAAGTTACCATCTATTCTTATCTCGGACAAATGGTGTTATTCAAACGTTTTAATGTTGAAAACATAAGAACTATAAATATTGATACGCAACAGTTTAAATCGGGTATTTATACGGTTTCAGTAAGATTAAATAACGCGATAAACACCTTTAAAATTGCAAAAAAATGAGAAAATTAATCTACATGTTTTGTATTGCTATTTTTGTTTTTGCTTGTAGTAATTCGTCTCCTGGTGATGATAATCCAAACGGAGAAGAAGGCGAAAATCCTACTGCAAACGATAAGCTAAAAGTAAATTTACAATTTCCTCATAAAGATGCACTCTGTAATACAGGAACAGATATTACACCCACGCAAAGCACAGTTGTTTTTGAATGGGAAGCTAGCGATATAGCTGAAAGTTATACCATTTTTGTAACAAATTTAGTAGATGGATCTTCTATTGAAGAAGACTCTAGTGAAGACAAAATAGGAATTGTATTAAATAGGGCAACGCCATATTCGTGGTATGTAGTATCTAAAAATACTTCTAGAACAGTAGAAAGCGATACTTGGAAATTTTATAATGCAGGCGAAGGCGTAGAAAACTATGTACCATTTCCAGCTACCATTAACGCCCCTGCTATGGCTGCAGACGTAAACGCAGGTAATGTGACCTTGAGATGGACAGGAAGTGACATTGATAACGATATTGCTGGTTACGATGTCTATTTTGGTACAAACAATAATCCTGATATATATGAAAGTGATGTTACAGCTAGTGAATTAAATGTATCTGTAACTTCAGCAACTATTTACTACTGGAAAATTGTAACTAAAGATGCAATTGGTAATGCATCAGATTCTGGAGTTTTTCAGTTTAGCGTTTTATAGCTAGCTTAACTCTTAACGTATTTTTTAGATTTCAAAATTTATAATAGCTGTATATTTACATGAATTTTTAAGGTTATATGCAGCTAGATTACGTTCCATTTTCTAAAACAGGCTATTTTTCATCTTTAATTTCTGATTATTTAGATGAAAAACAAGATTTAAAACCATTTTATAATCGTTTTCCAAGCTTAGAAAATTTTAGACTTCAGATTGAGGAAAAAGAAGCTTCTTTTAGTAATGAAAAACGTAATATTTTAGTAAAAAGGCTTAAAAATCAATATAAGCGTGTTGATGCTTCTAAAAGTACACTTCAAAATATTGAAGCTTTAAAAAGCTCAAAAACATTTACTATTACTACAGGGCATCAATTAAATTTGTTCACTGGTCCGCTTTATTTCTTATATAAAATAGTATCTGCCATAAATCTTTCAAAAGAATTAAAAGATAAGTATCCAGAATATAATTTCGTGCCTGTATATTGGATGGCAACTGAAGATCATGACTTTGAGGAAATAAATTATTTTAATTTTAAAGGTAAAAAGGTTCATTGGAATAAAGGTGCCAGTGGTGCTGTTGGTGAATTATCAACTGAAGGATTAGAGGAAGTTTTTGAATTATTTTCTTTAGAATTAGGAAAAAGTAAGCATGCAGAACAGCTAAAAAATCTTTTCAAGAAAGCCTATTTAGAGCATACTAATTTAGCTGACGCCACACAATTTTTAGCCAACGAATTATTTAAGGATTATGGATTAATTATTATTGATGCGAATGATAGCGATTTAAAGCGTTTGTTTATACCTTATATTAGAGAAGAACTTGTAAATCAAACGCCGTATAATACGGTTTCAAAAACTAATGCCGATTTAGAAGCTGTTTCAGATGCTTATAAAATTCAAGTAAACCCAAGAGATATAAATTTATTCTATTTAAAAGAAAACTTGCGTGAACGTATTGTTTTTGAAGATAGGGTTTATAAAGTTATAAATACAGATATAATTTGGAGCAAGAGTGAAATACTAAAACACCTCGATGAGGTACCAGAATGCTTCTCGCCAAATGTTATCATGCGTCCGCTATACCAAGAAGTAATTTTACCAAATGTATGTTATATAGGCGGTGGGGGAGAATTGGCGTATTGGTTTCAACTAAAAAGTTTCTTTAATGAAGTTAAAGTACCGTTTCCAATATTACTATTACGTAATTCTGCATTAATTCAAACAGAGAGTCAAGCAAAGAAACTCAAGAATTTAAATATTTCAAAAGAAGATATCTTTTTAAAACGTGATGCTTTTATCAATAAAAAGGTTAGAGAAATATCGAATATTGAAATAGATTTTTCAGAACAAAAAGAGCATCTTCAAAAGCAATTTAAAGATTTATATATACTAGCTGAACAAACAGATAAATCGTTTTTAGATGCCGTAAAAGCACAAGAAGTTAAACAGCTAAAAGGTTTAGAAAAATTAGAGAAACGTTTGCTTAAAGCACAAAAAAAAGCTCTATCAGACCAAGTTTCTAGAATGACAGAATTTCAAAATCAATTATTTCCAAATCAAAGTTTACAAGAACGAAACACTAACTTTTCTGAGTTTTATTTGGAGTATGGACTAGAACTGATTCCAAGTTTAATTAAAAAATTAAAACCCTTAAAAGGAGAATTTACTATTATAACGTTATAAAAAAGCAAGCCCTAGAGCCTACTTTTTTAAACTAATTCAAATTACTACATATTTAATTACAAGCATCTGGAATGTCTCTGGTTTCTGTCAACGTTTCAATCAACCTATCTATGGTTGTTGTTCCGCGAACAGTAACTTCAATAAATTTGTCTTGCACATCGGTTACAACACCAGTAAAACTGTTGAAGGCAAACTGTGTTAGAATCTCCTGACCTGATAAATCTGCATTATTTTCCTGATATTTCCCTGTTATTATAAAGCGCTGAATAAAAGGTACTTTAATGTTCTGATATTGTTGATAGACATCTGCTACAGAGATTGCAGTCTTGGGAGGAACACTCACATCTCTCTTCACTGAAACTATTACTGACTTTTCTGTACTCAAGCTACCAGACTTGGTATTGGTTTCTGTTTCTGTTTTTGTATATTGATAATTTCCGGTAATTTCGACCGCTGTTTTAGCTCCCACGCCAAAGAACTTAGTTTCTGCTTCATGAGAAATTTTAACAGAAACACCTGCAGAGTTGGTTGTTGCAACCGACATTGATTCTTCCCAACCAGCCGTTTGTGTTGTAGTAATACTGGTTTCTTCACTAATGCCTTGAGCCAAACTACTACTTGAGCTACAATTTCTAAGAGTACTATTATAAGCACTGTTAGTAGATGAAGGTGGCATAATAGGTCTTACAAAATTCAATTCAGTAGCTTGTATATTCCAATCGATATCAAAAGATAATATCCTGAAATAAGCAAGCTTATGATTATTAGTTTCATCTTTGGCAACTAATCTTAAATCATTTGTTTGATCTAAATCACCTGCAAGTACTAATTTTTTATTTTGCTTAATGGAGGTAATTGTATAGAGTCCTGGCTTAAATTTTTCAATTTTAAATTTATAGTTGTCTAAAACAGTAGCATCCGTATTTACACCGTTATTAGTCAGGTTGGCCTTAGACTGAATATTTAACTGTCCTATAGAACCACTTACCGCAGTGTATAAATAATGGATATTAGAACCATCACGTACGCTTATGTTAAAAACATCTTCTTCTCCTGGGAGTTCTTCAAAGTAGAAAGTAGTATAGTTCGCAGGGTAATCTCCGTTATAATCTAAGTTTGAATCTGAAATTCGCTTCGTTACTATTGGAGCGGTCAAATCACCAGTACTTTCATATAACTGCGAAACGGGAGCTCCAATTATTATATTATTTTCATCTGCGATTTGAGCAAAATGTAAAACAGTACTTCTCAATGATACTTTTGCAAATAGATCGTCAAGGCTATTTGCATCAATTTCTTGTGGATCGGGGCTTCCTTTAAATGAAAGTTTTGGAAAGCTTTGAGTAGCTATTACTGAGCCATTTTCATCTTTTACCGTTACATCGATAGCTACACCTTCTTTTAGTTCATTTTCAATAGTATCCTCTAAAACATCGTTTTCAAAAGATAAATAAGCAAGATTATTGAACTCATCAAAGACAACGGTTTGATCTTCAATATTCGAATTTGCGCTTATTGAAATGTCTGCTGTAGCAGGTTTATAGCCTTTTTTAGCAATATCTCTGGCACTAATGCTGATACCAATTTCGCCTTCATCTGTTTCGAATTCGTCTAATTGAATGGTAGATGGTAATACTTCTACTTGTCCGTTACCACCATTGTCGATATTAGGGTCGTCTTTACTACATGCAGCGATAACTACAATACATAGTAACAGTACCAATTTTTTAATTAATTTGTTTTGCGTGTTCATAATATGTTGTTTTGTGGATTAAACTTAGTTTTGTGTGCCCTTGCGCCTTAAAGGTCTGCAGCCCATAGTAGCGCAAGACACCACAAAACGGTTGTTGTCAAATTAATGACAATGTAAATGTATTATCTAGTTGGTTTCCAATGAAATGTAGTGTGCGGACAAAAGTCGGACAAGTCTAGAATAGATACGGACTAAAGGGGGACTGGTATTTAATAATCAATGGTTTATACAGATAATATTAGGGCTTCCAGAGACTCGTTAGCATTGAGCCCTAATTTTTTACGAACTCTATATCTGGCTTTTTTTATACCTTCATTAGAAATGTTAAGAATAGATGCTATCTCTTTAGAGGATAAGTTCATTTTTACTAAGGAAAGAAACCTTAGTTCTGTTGCAGAAATTTTTGGATATTGTTCTTTTATTTTGGAATTAAAATCCTTGTGTACTTGCTGAAAATAATTACTGAAATTTTCCCAGTTATTATCATCCTGCAGGTCAAAGTCGATGGTTCTAATTAGATGCTGGTAACCACCAGTATTTTGTGCTGTTTTTAATTCTTGCGCTTGTTGCTTTAAGTTTTCTAAAACTTCATTCTTTCTTGCTAAATGTAAGGCATGAGTGGTTAATTCTTTTTTCTTGAAAGCCAACTCATTATCCAATTTTTCTTTTTCGGCTTTATTACGTTTTATTTTTTGTCTAAAACCGTAATAACCAAAACCAACAACTAATAAACTAAGAAGAAGCCCAATGCCTAAAAGCAATTTTTGTAGGTTACTGACTTTTGCTTTTTGTTCAAGCAAATTAATTTCATTTTTTTGTAAAACAATTTCTTGTTCTTTTTCTTTTGTTTCAAACTCTGTTTTAAGTCTTTCTATTTCCTTGGACTTTTCCATGTTATATACAGAATCATTTATGTTTTTGTAAGTTATATGGTCTTCCAATGCTTTTTTGTGCATACCTAAAGCTGCATAAGCTTCTGATCTGTCCCTGTAAGTTTGATAAAGATCATCCTTGTTGCCAATGGAATCTGCTAATTCTATTGCTCTGTTTAAATAGGGAAGTGCTTTATCTGGAATATTTAATTCTTCTGTATAAACATCACCTAGTTTTTTTAGAGCCCAGGATTCTGATAGCGGATGGTGTGAAATATTTTTAGAATAATAAATTGATTTTTTTAAATAATCAATTCCTTTTTGAATTTGTCCCATTCTAACATGCGTTTTACCTATGTTAAATAACGTTATACCAATAAGACTGTGATTTTTTACTTCTTCAGAGTAACGTAAACTTTCTTCTAAATAATTTATTGCAACATTATAGTTTTCTATTACATAATAGGAATTACCTAAATCATTTAAGGTTAATCCAATTTTTCTTCTGTTGTTTTCTTTTTGATAAAATGTGAGTAATTCTTTTTTTATCTCTATGGATTTTTCTTTATTATCTGTGTAATGATAAAGCGATGCTAGCGCAGATTTTATTTTTATTTTTTCAACGTTTAATTTTAGGGCTTCGGCAATGTTTAATGCATTTAGTGCTGATTCAAAACCTTTATTATATTCTGTTTGTCTCATGTAAACTTTAGCACTTATAAGAAATAGCTTCATCATTATAATTGAGTCTGTATTGGGCTTTGTGTACATCTCCATAGCTTCAGAAATACTCTTTAAAGCTTTATTGTAATCAGCGGTTACGTAGTGTAACTGAATCATATTATAAGTTACTAAGCCTGCTTCATATTTTTCATTTAAACTATTATATAAATTAAGAGATTTTGTGAAATAATATTTTGAAGAATCTATCTCACGTGATATCATAAAATATGCTCCTTTATGATTGTAAGATTTGGCTATTCCTTTTGTGTAGTTTATTTTTTTTGCAAGTTTTAGACCTTCAAGTGAATACTGTAAAGCTAATTTTGGTTTATGTCCATAATATAAATCATAAAGCGCATGTGCGGTTTTTACTTTAGAGGAATCTTGCTTTTGCTTTTGATAAACATCCAAAAGACTATCTATTTTTTCTTGTTCCTGAGCCCAAATTGAATAGTTTGAAGTAATAATTATTACAAATAAGATAAGATACTTTTGTATCATCATTTTCAGGCTGATTGCAGTTTATAGCTTAAATATACTAATTCTTATTTTTGAGTTTAAATTTAGAGTACGGACAAAAAGGGGACAAGCTTAATATAGAATTATATTTAGTGCAAACTTTACTTTTAAAATGTTTAATTAAATATTATTTTTTGTGCATGAATCATGACAAATCCGTAAAATAGAAAAGAGATTAAGTTTAAAAATTCAATACAAAGTCTTGTAAAGAGTCTTCCCTACTTATGCCTAATTTTTTGCGTAAGCGATATCGTGCTTTTTTAACGCCTTCATGTGAAATATTTAAAATGTTTGCTATTTCTTTAGAAGATAAGTTCATTTTTAATAAAGACATCAATCTTAGTTCATTGGAAGTTACTTCTGGAAATTTTTCTTTTATATTACTATTAAATCCGGAATGCACCTGTTCAAAATAACGAGAAAAATTTTCCCAATTGTTATCATCTTTCAAATCAAAATTTATAGTTCTAATAAGTTGGTTATATCCTTTTTTAGAGTTTTCAGAGGTCTTAAATGTTTTAGCTTGTTGTTTTAAGTTTTCAAGTACTTCGTTCTTTTTTGCTAAATGAAGCGCATGTGAGGTAAGTTCTTTCTTTTTATAATCTAGCTCAAGATTCAATTTTTCTTTTTCTATTCTATTTCGCTTCAATTTTTGTCGTAATGCATAAAAACCAATAAGCGATAATAATAAACCAAAGCCTAAAAGCACTAAATATAATGTATTGATTTCTCCTTTTTTTTCTAGTAGATTAATTTCATTTTGTTGTAGTAAAATTTGTTGTTCTTTTTTTTCTGTTTCGTATTGCGTTTTTAGTTCATCTATTTGTTTCGATGTATTTTCATTATAAAGGCTATCATGTATAATTTGATATTGCCGTTGGTCACTTAGTGCTTTTGGGTAGTTGCCAATTTTTTCATAGGCTAATGACCTATTCCGAAAGCCATCTTCAAGAAGGTTTAAAAGCTTCATGGAGTCTGCCATTTTAATAGCAGTGGAATGACTTTCAATGGCTTTTTTATAATTACCACTTCTAAAGGATGCATTTCCAATTTCATTGTAACTTATTATAATGTTGTTCGTTGATCCTATTTTTGATGTAATTTTATGGCTTTCTAATAATAATTCTAAGGCCTTTTTATGTTCTCCTCTTTTTGAGTAAATACCTGCCATATTTGAGAGGTTAGAAGCAATAAAATCATCACGTTCCATAGCTCTAGAAATTACTAAACTATGTTCGTAATATTCAAGAGATGTTTCATAATCTTCAAGATACCAATACAAGTTGCCTAACTCTATATCCATAACGGCAATCCAATACTCATTTTTTAGGGTTTTAAACTTCTGTAACGATTCTTTTAAAGGTTCAATAGCTTCAGTATAGTTTCCTCTTAACATTTCTATCCTGCCTATATCTCCTATAGCTATGGCTTTACCAACCTTATTTTCAGGTTTTATGGTATCTAAAACTCTGGATGCTTTGAGTGCTTCTTTCATGGCCAATTTAAAATCGCCATTATCCATATAAATCGTAGATTTTCGCTGAATATTATCAACTATATGCGGACCATGTTTCAAGGCTGTAGCTACTTCCAATCCATTATCAGCTAATCTAAGTGCCGTTTTAAAGTCTCCTTGAATGGTTTCAAAAATAGCATATTCATTTAATGCAAACCATAGGTTTTTCTTATCATCAATACTAGAAAGAGTTTTTACTGACTTTTTAAAATAATATCTTGTAGAATCTAAATCAGGAAAAAACCTGTAGTAATATGCCAAGTTAAGGTAGCCTAAACCTTCACCAGTCTTATAATTTATTTTTTTTGAAAGCGCTAATCCTAGATTAGCATGTTTATATGCCTCTTTGTTTTTTTTGTGTTTAAACGCATGAAATAGTTTCTGACTTGTTTTAACTTTTTCAATGCTCTCAGGTTGATTATTAAATGCATTCAGAAGACTATCAATTTTTTTATCGTTTTGAGATGTTAATACATATGGAATCAGTATGAAATATAGTTGAAAAAGGAGACGTTTCATTCAGAGGTTAGATTGTGTTTTGATAAAAATATATATTAAATATTTGAAAATCAAATAAAGACTAATAATTGAGTTTTCACTATACTGTAAGGAGTATTTTTATTACAAAATTTAGATGCAAGACATAAAGTTGTAATTTATATGTAGTTGTTCTCAATAAATTTGTTTAAAATTTAATTTAAAAAAACTATCATTCCTAATTCTTCAATATAAAATCAATTCCTATTTTTGCGCATGCAACATGACAAGGTATTAATTTTAGACTTCGGATCGCAATACACACAACTTATTGCCCGCAGAGTTAGAGAACTCAACATATATTCCGAAATACATCCATTTAATAAAATTCCAACAAACATAGAAGAATACAAAGCTGTAATTCTTTCAGGTAGTCCATTTTCAGTTAGGGGAGATGAAGCTTTACATCCTGATTTATCTAAAATTAGAGGTGTAAAACCCATGTTGGCAGTTTGCTACGGCGCACAATATTTAGCACATTTTTCTGGAGGTGAAGTAGCACCTTCAAACACCAGAGAATATGGTAGAGCTAATCTATCTTTTATTCAAAAAAGCGAACCATTTTTTGCTCATGTTACAGATGGAAGTCAAGTTTGGATGAGTCATAGCGACACCATCAAACATCTACCAACAAATGGGGTTTTATTGGCAAGTACTCATGATGTAGAAAACGCTGCATTTAAAATTGAAGGCGAAGCAACCTATGCTATTCAATTCCACCCAGAAGTATATCATTCTACTGACGGCAAGCAAATACTTGAAAATTTTTTGGTAACGATTGCAGATATAAAACAAGATTGGACACCAGATTCGTTTGTTGAAGAAACGGTAGACGCTATTCAAGAAAAAGTAGGAAACGACAAAGTGGTTTTAGGACTTTCAGGTGGTGTAGATTCTACGGTAGCAGCAGTATTACTTAATAAAGCTATTGGGAAAAACTTGTATTGCATTTTTGTTAATAACGGATTACTTCGTAAAAACGAATTTGAAAGTGTTTTAAATCAATATGAAGGCATGGGGCTTAATGTAAAAGGTGTTGATGCTTCTGATCGATTTTTAGCTGCTTTAAAAGGAATAGAGGACCCAGAAAAGAAGCGTAAAGCTATTGGTAATTCATTTATTGAGGTTTTTGATGATGAAGCTCACAAATTAGAAGATGTAAAATGGTTAGCTCAAGGTACCATTTATCCAGATGTTATTGAAAGTGTTTCGGCAACTGGCGGACCATCGGCAACTATTAAAAGTCATCATAATGTTGGCGGATTGCCAGATTTTATGAAACTTAAAATAGTAGAGCCACTTCGTGCTATTTTTAAAGATGAAGTAAGACGAGTTGGTGCCACTTTAGGAATTGATCCTGAATTATTAGGACGCCACCCATTTCCAGGACCTGGATTAGGAATTCGTATTTTAGGAGATATTACTGCTGAAAAAGTTCGCATTCTTCAAGAAGTAGACGCTATTTTTATTAACGGGTTAAAGGAATGGGGCTTATACGATAAAGTATGGCAAGCAGGGGCTATGTTGCTACCCGTAAATAGTGTGGGTGTTATGGGAGACGAGCGTACTTACGAAAAATGTGTAGCACTTAGAGCGGTTGAAAGTACCGATGGAATGACTGCCGATTGGGTAAATTTACCTTACGAATTTCTTCAAAAAACATCAAACGATATAATAAATAAAGTAAAAGGCGTTAATAGAGTAGTTTATGACATTAGTTCAAAACCACCAGCAACCATAGAATGGGAATAAAGATTGTGTTTTTTTAGTAAATTAGGTGTCTAAATAAAAGATTTACTATATTTCTCAAACTATTTATATTAATTATACTTAGTATTTTATGTTTTTTTGGCATGTTATATGTAAAAACAAAAATGTAAAAATGGATTTAAAAGCAATCCTTAACGTAATAAAACAACGTATATAAACTGTTTAATATTGGTTTTACTTCAAAACAGCAATAAGTATGAATAGATTTTTATTAACTCTAATTATAGTATTAGTATTTGGTTTAACTTCTTTAAGTGCACAAAATTTTAGCACACACCAAGTAAAGGAGGGAGAGACCATAGAAGACATTGCAAAACGCTATTATGTTTCTGTCATTGATATTTATACTTTCAATCCTGATGCCAAAAAAGAATTAAAGCCAAATACCGTACTAATCATTCCTATTTCTAAAGCAAAAAAGCCTACAGTAACTATTGTTAAAGAATTACAAGGTTTTAAAAGACATAAAACTAAGCGTAAGGAAACACTTTATGGTATATCACAGAAATATGAAGTGTCTCAAGATGATTTAAAAAAGTACAACACCTTCTTATATGCAAATACACTAAAAAAGGGAGATGAACTTCAAATACCAATATTTAAAACAACTGAAGTCGCAGAAGAGAATGCAGCAACAAAAACATATACCGTATTACCTAAAGAAGGAAAGTGGCGTATAGCTTATAAATTTGGAATTACTTTAGAGGAATTGGAAGCACTCAATCCAGACATGGAAGAAGTATTAAAGGAAGGACAGGAAATTAATGTGCCGAATTTAGATAGTGAAGAAGAAAAAGAAGTTGATGAACAATATAGCTACTATAAAGTTTTACCAAAAGAAGGCTTTTACCGTTTAAAACTTAAATTAGGTTTAGAACAGAGTGAGTTGGAAGCTTTAAACCCAGAGTTAATAGAAACTGGATTAAAAAATGGCATGATTTTGAAAATACCATATTCAAATTTAGCATATGGTATTACAGAAGCAGATTCTAACAGAATTAATTTAGTTGATAGTATTTCTGATTTTGGCACCAAAAACATAGCTATTATGTTGCCTTTTAGATTGAATAAAGTTGATTTTGATTCTTCTTCAGACGCTAAAGAGAGTATAAAAAAAGATCCATATTTAAATGCATCATTAGACTTTTATTCTGGTGTTTTATTAGCTATAGACTCATTAAAAACATTAGGACTATCTCTTAAAATAGATGTTTATGATACCAAACGTGAAATAAGTGAAGTTTCGAGAATCATAAATGAAAATAACTTTGAAAATGTAAATGCAGTTATTGGACCTTTAACTGCTAAAACATTTGAGCAAGCTGCAATAGAATTACGTAACTTTAATATTCCTGTAATATCACCTATAGGCACAGATTTACAATTATATGACAATGTGTTTCAGTCTAAACCTTCAGAAGATTTATTAAAAAATAAGATTGTAAATTATGTAAGGAAAGATACTTTGACGAATAATATTATAATTATATCAGACTCAAAGCATACAGAAGTTTCTAATAGTTTGAAAAGGGAATTTAATCATGCAAAACAAATCTATTCTGGAAAAGACAAAAAAACAGGAGAAGATAAATACTATATTACAAAAGATGATATTGAAATTAATATAAAACCAGGAAAAAATATTGTTTTTCTAGAAACAGAGAATACCGGTTTAGTTTCTAATGTAACAAGTGTTTTAGCCTCTTTAATTCAAAAAGAAAACAAAGAAGAAGGAAAAGAGCAAACAGATATTGTTTTAGTAACCACCCATAAGAATTCTGCTTTTGAAGGCGATGAGGTTTCAAACGAGCATCTGTCTAAATTACAGTTTCATTTTGCTGCAACATCAAGAAGTTACAACGAAGGCAATCCATTTGCAAAGCGTTACAAGCAACTTTATAATATTACACCAAATGATGCGGCTGTAAAAGGTTTTGATTTAACTATGGATGTTGTATTGCGTTTAGTAACTTCAGAAGATTTGTATATGTCTGTAAATAAAGCTCCGCTTACGGAATATGTTGAAAATAAATTTGCTTACAAAAAGAAGCTTTTTGGAGGCTATTACAACAATACAGTTTATTTGGTAAAGTATGACGATTTAGCTGTTATAGAAGTTAAGCAATAAGCGTAAAGGCTAAGCGTTTATACTAAAATTAGCCTTTATTAAATGATTCGAATTCTCCTTGTAACATGTTGTTTTCTATGTATTCAAAAAGATGAACCTGTTTTATCTTGGAATGAATCTTATCAATTAACTTGGGTAGATTTTAAAGCAAAACCTAATAATAGGGTAAGTGCTACTGCAGTAACGGCATCAGGTATTACATTTGGGTTTTCTATAACCGAATCTAATTCTCAGCCTATAAGCTTTACAACAGAAGTTTATGCTCACTTTTACCCTCAAAAATCTTGGTTTAAACCTGAATTAGCTAACAACCATGTTTTGAGACATGAGCAACTACACTTTGATATTACCGAATTGCATGCACGCAAATTTAGGCAACAAATAAGTAAGCTTAAAATATCAAATACCATTAAAAAAGACTTAAGAAATCTTCATAATGAAATAAACAAGGCTTTAGAAGATATGCAAAATAAATATGATGCAGAAACAAATTTTTCACGACATGATGAATTTCAATCAAAATGGCAGCTTTATGTTGATAAAGAACTTGAAAAATTATCTGAATATAAATCTGTAGATTAGCAAAGTGATTCCAGACAAACAATTCCTCATTACTTTAGCACATACTAAAATGCCTTATGGTAAATACGAAGGACGATATTTAATTGACTTACCCGAATATTATGTAGTTTGGTATAACAATAAAGGTTTTCCGAAAGGAAAGTTAGGAGAACTATTAAAGCAAGTTTATGAATTGAAAGTTAATGGCTTAGAGCATTTAATTAGGAATATACAGAAGCAATATCCCAAATAAGTTTTTAATTCATAAAATTTAAAATTTCTACTGTTTGCTTATTCTACCTAACCCGCAAAGTATAGACTGCGCTCTGACTAACTTTTAGTATATTTATAAACTAAGGAAAACCCTTATGATAACTACTACCTAACAATCTATAAGATTCATAGAGCGCAGCAAACGGTTCTCTTGTGTATGCTGCACATCCACGAACCTTATACTTTGCGGGTTTAATCCAACTTAACACGTTCATCTCGATTAGCTAATTCCCAAGCGGTATGGAAAATTAAACGTGCACGTGTTTCTAAAAATTCGTAGTTAATTTTATCGGGTGTGTCACTCGGTCTATGATAGTCGGCATGGGTGCCGTTAAAATAGAAAATAACAGGAACATTATTTTTAGCAAAATTATAGTGGTCTGAGCGGTAATAAAAACGGTTTGGGTCGTCTTCATCATTATAAGTATAATCAAACTCAATATTAAAAAACGCTTTATTTACAGCCTCTGAAACGTTATGTAATTCTTTACTTAATTTATCCGATCCTATTAAATATAAGTAATTATCTTTTCCTTCATGTTTTGGGTCTACGCGCCCAATCATGTCTATATTTAAATTTGCAATAGTATTTTCTAAAGGAAAAATAGGGTCTTCATCTGTATAATAACCCGATCCGTAAAGTCCAATTTCTTCACCTGTAACATGTAAAAATAAAATAGAGCGTTTGGGCCCATTACCTTCTTTTACAGCTTTTTGAAATGCTTCGGCAATTTCTAAAATAGCAACTGTACCCGATCCGTCATCATCTGCACCATTGTTAATATCACCATTTTTAGAAATACCTATATGGTCTAAATGTGCGGATATTATAAGCACTTCTTCTGGCTTTTCAGAGCCTTTTATGTATGCTAGAACATTTTCAGAATCATTAAAACCATCTCTTAAAAAATCTGCCGGAACTTCTTGAAAATAGTCGCCTTCTGCAATGGGTGATTGTATACCGTTTTCAACATAATGCGCTTTTATATAGTTTACTGCTTTTTTTTGACCAGGTTCACCAGTCTTTCTGCCTTCAAATTCATCAGAAGCGTAGGTGTAAAGCATTTCTTTTAATTCAGCAGAAGTTATTGTTTCGGCATATTCCTTAACAGATTTACTACTTTCTACTCCCTTTTTATTTTGAGAAGAACTGCATGATGTTATTAAGATTAATGTACAAAAAAGGAAGATAATTTTTTTCATTTATTTTAATTTTAAGCATACTATATTACAAAAAGTAATAAAAATATTTTTAATTAATTGAAGCTATTTTAAAAGCTCGTTATTTTCATCTGTAACCAAGGTGTGTTCTTGATTGGCTAATTGCCATGTGGTTGCAAAAATAAGTTTGGTACGCTTTTTAAGTAATTCGTATTCAATTTTATCTGGCGTATCGGTTGGTAAATGGTAATCATTATGTTCTCCATTAAAATAAAAAATTACTGGTATACCGTTTTTAGCAAAGTTATAATGGTCAGATCTGGAGTAATATCTATTCTTTTCGCCTTCTACATTGTATCTATAATCTAAATCAATATTAAAATAGGCGTTATTTACTTTTTCAGAAATATAATGTAGTTCTTTACTTAACCTATCTGAGCCTATTAAGTATATATAGTTCTTATTATTTTTATGAATATCATCAACCCTACCAATCATATCTATATTGAGATTTGCAATAGTGTTTTCTAAAGGAAAAACAGGATTTTGAACATAATACTCTGAGCCTCTTTTACCAATTTCTTCAGCAGTAAGATGTAAAAATAAAATACTTCGTTTTGGACCATAACCATCTTTTTTTGCCATGGTAAAGGCTTGTGCCATTTCCATGAGAGCAACTGTTCCAGAACCATCATCATCCGCCCCGTAATTTATGTGTCCATCATCAGAAATCCCAAGGTGATCTAAATGCGCTGAAACGATAATAATTTCGTCTGGTTTTTCAGAACCTTCAATGAAGGCTAAAACATTTTCAGATGATTTAATATTGGTATTAGAGAAAAAATCGGCTGGAATGGTTTGAAAGTAATTATCGTCACCATACGCAGACTCAATGTTTTCGTTTATATAATATGTTTTTAAAAACTCTACTGCTTTTTTTTGTCCAGGTTCACCAGTTTTTCGTCCTTCAAAGTCATCAGAGGCATAGGTGTATAAATGTTTGCTAAATTCATCAGTAGTAATGGTATTCGCATACTTAATAATTAATGTACTGTCTACCAATTGAATACTGTCTTTAATATTTTTAATTTTAGTAGTATATTTTTGTGTAGCACAGGTGCCAATTAGCACAAAGAGAGAGAGAGAGCTAAATATTTTCATTCTTATAATTAACTTTTTTTAGTCGCTAGCAACTTACAATTATTATTTTCTGGAAACAGAAAAGCTATATTTTATTAGTAAATTTTTAATATTTAACACAAATATACAATATATGAGGAAATTACTTACTGTAAAATTTATTTTTTTATGACGCTCAATAATTTCACTTTCATAGTAGTTTTTTAGTAACTGATATTTGTCATAGTTTTTCATGGTTAGTCATTTTACATTTACTTGGAAACTTATTTTCTGGTAAAATGAAAACAATATTGCTTCCAACAGATTTTTCAAAAAACTCGATTAATGCTATTAACTATGCCATTAAATTATGTGAGCATATTAGTTGCGACTTCTACATTCTTAATGTTATAAAGGTATCTTCATTTATTTCAGATGATATGATGACGGTAACATCATCATCAACTATTTATAATACGCTTATTGATGCCGCAAAAAAATCAATTGATAATATTATTTCACAAATTGAAAAACAATTTAAAAACAAGAACCATAATTTTCATGCTGTAGTAGATTACGATAATTTTATTGATTCTATAAATCAAACATGTGAAAACCATAAAGTTGATTTAATAATAATGGGTACAAAAGGCGCAACTGGTTTAGAAAAAGTGATTTTTGGTAGTAACACAGTAAGAGTCATGCAGCGTTGTAAAGTGCCTACTCTAGCAATTCCAGATGGTTGTAAATTTGAAAGTATAGAAAATATTGCTTTTGCTACCACAAATTCTAAATATTTTAAAGTAGAAGAATTGAATGTTTTGAGTAAAATATTGGCTTTATATGAAGCTTCATTACAGATAATTCATTTAGCAGATCAAAATCATTTAGTATATGATGCTCATGACAATGTAGATTTTTTTAACACTAACTTCATTAGCGCAAAACATGAATTTATTGACGCACCGAGTAATGACATGTTTAATGTAGTTCATAATCATATTGAAAAAAACAAAATAAATATGCTTGCAATAATGAATAAAAAGCATTCTTTTTTAGAGCGACTTTTTAAAACGCATAATGTAGAGCGATTTGCCTTTAAAATTGATATTCCGCTATTGGTTATGCAAACCAGTGCTAGAATTTCTTAATATAATGACATCAATTAAAATCCTTTATAAAGAAAAATGCCCTATGCCTATTGGTTATCATGGTTTTGTTGTTTGCCAGTTGTAACGACTCTAAAAAAGGAGTTTCGTATGCAATTAAAAACAATAATTTTAAAAAAGACACCATTCATCCAGGTAAAAAACTCATGGAAACGTATTGTTATGCATGTCATGATGCTACAACTTCGGAAGATAAAAGATTAGCACCTCCAATGATTGCTATTAAAAGGCGCTACATTTTTAAAGATACTTCAAAAGAAGAGTTTATTACCGACATGCAAAACTGGATTAAAAACCCAACTGAAAAAGAAGCAAAAATGTTTGGAGCGGTAAGACGTTTTGGTGTGATGCAAAAATTACCATATCCTGATGATGTTATTGAGCAAATTGCAGACTACATGTATGATTATGAGATTGAGCAACCCGAATGGTTTGAAGAACATTATAATCAAATGGGTGGAAACCGTTCTAAAGGTAACTAAAACCTGAAAATTATAAATTTTCACAGTTTGGGTGTAACATTTCTGTTCTCTGTGCGTCAAATAAGTATCAATCAAAAAAATACCATCATGAGACAAGACAATCAATTAATCGTTATTACCCATTTGAGTCAGTTAATTATGTTAATTACTGGTTTTGGAAGCTTAATATTACCATTAGTACTTTGGTTAACGCAAAAAGAAAAAGTGTATCAAATGGATGCACATGGTAAAAATATTGTAAACTTTCAATTAAGTTTAATCGTTTACTTTATTATCTGTATTCCTTTAATATTATTATTTGGTTTAGGTTTATTAGGCTTCATAGTTTTAGGAATTTTTTCAATACTATTCCCAATTATAAATGCTATTAAGGCTAGCCATGGCGAAACACCTAAATATCCTCTAGCTATTAATTTTATTAGCTAGAATATAAAAACTCATTATCTCCTCTTAATTTTATTAGTTAGTGAATTCCCGTGCAGACGAGAATCTTTTAAGGAAATCTACTTGTTAGATTTATGAGATAAGCAAAACGCTCACCAATTGGTGAGCGTTTTTTATTATTTAAAAAAGAATATTTTATATCTATGAGTTCAACATCACAGGCATCACTAACATCGTAATATGTTCACCTTCGTCAAGCCCGTCAACAGGAGTTAAAATACCTGCTCTATTTGGCATACTCATTTCAAGTTGTACTTCATCTGAACTTAGGTTGTTCAACATTTCAGTTAAAAACCGTGAGTTAAAACCAATTTGCATATCATCACCTTGGTAATCACAAGTTAAACGCTCTTCAGCTTTATTACTATAATCGATATCTTCGGCAGAAATATTTAATTCTGCACCAGCAATTTTTAAACGAATTTGGTGTGTGGTTTTGTTCGAGAAAATACTAACACGACGTACTGAATTTAAAAACTGTGTTCTATCAATAGCTAACTTATTAGGATTCTCTTTAGGAATTACCGCTTCGTAATTCGGATATTTTCCATCAATTAAGCGACAAATTAATTCTGAGTTTTCAAAAGTGAATTTCGCATTACTTTCATTGTATTCAATAGTAACGTTTTCTTCACTAGCGGCCAAAATACCTTTTAAAAGATTTAATGGTTTTTTAGGCATAATAAACTCCGCTACTTGACTAGCTTTGACATCTTCACGCGTATATTTTACTAATTTGTGCGCATCGGTAGCAACAAAGGTTAAACCTTCGGTTGAAAACTGGAAAAATACACCACTCATAACAGGGCGTAAATCGTCATTTCCAGCAGCAAAAATAGTTTTACTAATGGCAGTGGCTAAAACATCACCTAGAATAACCGTTTTACTTGGGTCTTCTAAAGCTACTGCTTTCGGGAATTCATTTCCATCAGCATAGGCTAAAGCATATTTACCATGATTAGAGCTGATTTCAACTGTGTTGTTATCTTCAATAACAAAAGTTAAGGGTTGCTCTGGAAATGTTTTTAAAGTATCCAATAACAAGCGTGCAGGTATGGCAACACTTCCTTTACTGTCACTTTCTACATCTAAAGTAGACGCCATTGTGGTTTCTAAATCACTTGCAGAAACAGTCAGACTCGTGTTGTCTAATTCAAATAGGAAATTATCTAAAATAGGTAAGGTGTTCGAACTGTTTATAACGCCACCTAAAACTTGTAATTGCTTTAATAAATATGTGCTAGATACTATAAATTTCATCTATAAAAATGCGTTTTAGTTTAGAAAAATACTACTCACAAAGATATCCCAAACAGTCTATATTTGGAAACAAACTTATTAACATTTAAGTTGTGTATTTTTTCTTTCTGAGGTAATTAAAAAAGAATCCAAAAAGAGCTAATAATATCAGTGGTAATGCAATGTTTATCAATTGCCACTTGGTTTTTTCTTTTGCTATTTTTTCCTGATTTAAAAAGGCAACTGCTATTTCTTTGGAGCGAATGTTTATAAGTCCGTTATCGTCAAGTAAGTAATTAACGGTGTTCAATAAAAATTCTTTATTGCCATAATTCTTTCCAGTCCAACGGTCAAAACCTAGTTCTTGAGGTACATTTCTAACCACATCATTTTTAATAATATCACCATCGGCAATAATGACCATTTTAGTGGCTATACTTTTGTCTTTACTTTTTGAAAGTTTAAAAGGTTTTATCCGATTGCCATAAACAGAATTAAATTCACCTTCCAATAATACTGCTAAGTTTTGATTTCCTTTATTAAATGCAGCAGGATCTTGCTCTTTAGTAACAATATCTAAACTAATTTGCCTTGGTGTACCTTCTAGTTTTGTTAATGGCGCAGTTTCTAAAAGAATGGTTTTTTTAATAGTGTTTTTAAGCGTGTCTATTTGATTTGCAAAATCGAACCGTACTAAATTCAAATTATTTACAATAGGATGATTGCTACTCGAGCCCGCCAAAGGCGAATAAGGCCATCTTAAATGCTGAAATTGGGATTCACTGCCTTCACCCATAGCAAGTGTAATAGGAGCAGAGTAAAGCGAACTAATCATTACAGGATTAATACGAACACCATATTCAAAAAAGAAACTGGTTAAATTTAAATCTCTTGCTACGGCAAAGTTTTTTCCAGAAGCATTGTATAAGCTATCTTTTTCCATAGCAACAGCATCAATGAGCCATAAGCTTTTACCACCGTTCATGGTGTATTGATCTAATACTAATTTCTCATCTTCTGTAAAGGGTTCTGTAGGTTTTGCGTTGATTATAAGATCAAATTCATTTAAATCGTTTAATGTTTTTTGCGGATTAGAAACCACACTATCTAAAGTGAAAGGTGCAATAAAATAATATTCACCTATTTTCTTTACAAAGTCTGCAATGTATTTATCGTCTAACTGATTATTACCCTTTAAAATGGCAATTTTTTTACGTTTTGGTTTAGTAAGTTTACTAAAACCATCTGCAAAGGCGTACTCTAAATGCTGTACCGAATTAGTGACTAATTCTTGTTGAGAAGCCCCAATTTTATTTTTTATTAAAGGAATAGTAACAGTTTGCTCATTATAACTAGCCAAAGCCCATGGGAAAATTATGGCTTGTGATGACTTTCCGTTTTCTTCAACACTTAATTGCATTGGCGTTAATCCACGTTGTGTGAGTTGCTGTATGATAACATCTCTATTGGCTTCGTCTTCTAAGGGATTGAAAAAATTAAAAATAATATTCTTGTTTTCAGCAGAGAATTCTTCAAGTAATTGTTTGGTTTCATTTTTAAGTCTCCTGAATTCTGACGGGAAATCTTCACCATCTAAGAACACATCAATAATTAAAGGCGAATCAGCATCTTCAATAATGCTTAACGTTGCATTACTTAGGGTGTATCGAGAGTCTTCAGTTAAATCGAAACGTTTAAATGTACTGTAACTTAATAGATTGATAGCTACAAGAATTATTATAAGTAGGGTTATGTATTTTAAATTTTTATTCAAAAGTTTTCTCTAATTGATATTGGGTTACACTGCTGGCTATGTTGTTTTTAAATTTTATTTCAATACACTCTTGCTTAGTATTTAAAGCACCTGGTTTAAAACCTAAATTATAGTTCCATTGGTCTTCAGAATTTGCTTTTATGCTATCATTCCAACCATACCATTCGGCTTGCCCTAAAAGGGTTTCTATATCTTTTTTTGATTTGTTAATTATCAAGCTATCCTGTTTTAAATGATTTGCCATTTCGTAACGAAAGGATGGTTTTTTATGCCACACCTCGGCATCAAAATATTTTTCATGATGGTAACTACTAAAAATATTTAAAACAGGGTAAAAAATGAAAAAATAAGCTAAGGGCGTTAATACCAAACTTATTAATAACGACACCCATTTGCGTTTATCTATAGTATTTGCAAACAGCCAAACTAAAATAAAAACGATTATTAAAAAAATAACAAATAGTGGTGTGAGAATCATCTACTTTCTTTTGTTAAATTTAATTTGGTTAGCATTAAAAATAATATGGTAATACTTAAAAAGTAAATAATATCTCGAGTATCTAAAACACCACGGCTCATACTTTTATAGTGTGAACTCATCCCTAATTGATCTACTAAGTTACTTGATGTAAAATCTGCAATACCTTCAAAACCAATATAAAACAGAAAGCATAAAAATACTGATGTAATAAATGCTACAATTTGATTATCAGATAATGTTGATGCAAACACCCCAATAGCAGTGTAAGAAGCGATTAAAAACAGCAGCCCAAAATAAGAACCTAAAGTACTGCCAACATCTAAATTACCAACAGGATTTCCTAATTGATAAACCGTATAAACATAAAGTAGCGTTGGTAAAAGTGCTATTAAAATTAAAATAAATGCTCCAAAATATTTACCTAAAACGATGTTAAGATGTGAGATTGGTTTTGTTAACAAAAGCTCTAATGTCCCTTGTTTTTTTTCATCAGAAAAGCTACGCATGGTAACTGCTGGAATTAAGAAAATTAAAATCCAAGGCGCCAATAAAAAGAAGGACGATAAATCTGCAAACCCATAATCCAGAATGTTAAATTCGCCTTTAAAAAGCCATAAAAACAAACTGTTAAGTAGTAAAAAAATAGCAATAACTAAATAACCAATTGGCGATGCAAAAAACGAATTTATTTCTTTTTTAAGTATGGCTAGCATTTATGTTTTTTTTGAATGTCATTATTAAACTATGACAAGTCATTTAATTTAATTTATGTTACTATTTCAAACCTGTTGTGTATTTAAAGGGAATTTGTCAATTCGAGTGAATTTTACTCATTTTTATGAGTAAAATTAGTATCGAGAATACAATTTCCCATCTTAAACCTGTTCTCGATAAGATTTTCTATTGAAAATCACTCGAACTGACAATTTAGTTTAACAAAAAATCAAAAAGCCAACAAGTTACTTCAACAAATTTATTAATTTGTCTCACAAAAACGATTCATTTTTAAATTATTCTAGAGTTTCTAACCTCTCAACACTCCAAGCCTCTGGTCTGATGCTAAAAAGCGGTTTGGTTTTAGACCAAACATTATTAAACACTTCAGATTTTCTGTAATTTTCTAAGGCTTCTTCAGATTCCCAATGGCTGTAAGTAAAAAATATACTTGGGTCATTTTTATCTCTATACAATTCTAAAAACGTACAGCCTTCAAACGCTCTAATTTTGGCTTTACTTTCATCAAAATTTTCTTTAAAAATTTCAATGTTTTGTTTGTAAAACCCCATTTTAACAATGCGTACTAACATAGGTTATGCTTTTATAAAGTTAACACTTACAGTATCCATAATGCCTAATCCCATTAAAGACGAGGCACTTCCAACTGTAGTGCTGTTGCTTTTGTATAATGCTATTTCTAAAAAATCACCTGAATTAAAAACAACCAAACCTCGGCCTTCATCGTTGCGCTTCTCTTCAGAGATTTCAAAATTTACAATATCACTGTATTTATTATGTATTTTTTTAAACTTATAATTACGTGCAGAAATTTCAAAAGCACGCCCTTTTTGGATGGTTTCAAAAAAACTACGTTTAATATTTGTTACCACATTGCCATAATTGTCAATGTAAATAACGCTTCCAATAATTTGGGTTTTATCATCATTTACATAAGGCACAATGTTTTTTATCGGCTTAATGGCGTCAATATTTTTCCCAATAACTTCTAAAGTACCACCACGTGCAATATGGCAAGCTACTTTAACAAACACATCCAAAACAGGAAAACTGGTTTGTATTTTATCATGAATATTAATTTCTACAATTTTTTCTGGAGCTATTTCAGAGCAAATCATACTCATAATGCCATTATTTGCACAAACAAAATAATGGTCGTCAAGCTTCATGGCAATATGTTTGTTTTCTGGGTTAATTTCAGAATCTATGCCAATAATATGTATGGTGCCTTTGGGGAAACTACTATAGGCATTTTGAATGATGTATGCTGCTTCTGGAATGCTAAAAGGTGACACGTTATGAGAGATATCAACAATTTCAACATCAAGGAGTTCACTGTAAATAGCACCTTTCGTTGCGCCAGCAAAGTGATCTTTTTCTCCAAAATCGGTTGTTAAAGTGATGATTGCTTTTGGCAAAATTGTTGATATGTTTTTAATGTTAGGTCACCCAAAATTATGTATTTTTGAGTATTATTACTTGTTTTACAAAACTAATAAATCATTTCATCTGGTAAGCATAAATTTAATATATATCAGATGAAGTTTTAAACAAAATTTACGCCTTTGAACGAAATCATTATCGAACTTGAAGAAATCACTCCTAAAGAATTTTTTGGAGCACAAAATGCAAATATTGAACTTCTTAAAAAATACTTCCCTAAGTTAAAAATTGTTGCCCGCGGAAATAAAGTTAAAGCCTTCGGTGATGAAGAATTACTAGAAGAATTTGATCGTCGAATTACCATGCTTTTAAAGCATTTTGCTAAGTACAATAAGCTAGACGAAAATGTTATTGAACGCGTTTTAACAAGCCAGAGTAGCGATGATTATACCACATCTAAGCAAAGTGGTGAAGTTATTGTTCATGGTGTTGGCGGAAAACTAATAAAAGCGCAAACGGCAAACCAACGAAAAATGGTGGAACTTATGCGTAAAAACGATATGGTTTTTGCTATAGGACCAGCAGGAACAGGTAAAACCTATACAGGCGTAGCTTTAGCAGTACAAGCTTTAAAAAATAAAGAAGTTAAGCGTATTATTTTAACCCGTCCGGCAGTAGAAGCAGGGGAGAATTTAGGGTTTTTACCAGGCGATTTAAAAGAAAAATTAGATCCTTACATGCAACCGCTTTATGATGCCTTGCGTGATATGATTGCTCCTGAAAAGTTGGCACATTATATAGAAAATGGTACCATTCAAATAGCGCCATTAGCCTTTATGCGTGGGCGTACTTTAGACAATGCCTTTGTAATTTTAGACGAAGGCCAAAATACCACACACGCACAAATGAAAATGTTTTTGACCCGTATGGGTAAACATGCTAAGTTTTTGCTAACAGGCGATCCTGGGCAAATAGATTTACCACGACGTACCATTTCTGGATTAAAAGAAGCGCTCCTCATTTTAAAGAATGTAGAAGGTGTAGGTATGATATTTTTAGACGATAAAGATGTCATTCGTCATAAACTGGTTAAAAAGGTTATTGAAGCTTATAAAAGTATTGAAAATAGAGAGTAATTTTCTTAGAAGCTATTTCCAGCTTTCGGCAGTCGCTTTTTTGTGTTGCATAGGTGCAACAACACAAAAAGAGCTTCAACAAATGCTTCAATCTGGGCTAGGGCTTTCTAACTAAAAATAATAAACCGTCATTACGAATCACACTTTTTTGTGTGATGCGGCAATCTGTTAAAAAGAAAGAGATTACCACGTCGCAAAAAAGCTCCTCGTAATGACGAATAAATAATAAAAATTAAGTTTGTCATTCCTGCGCAGGCAGGAATCCATAAACACAAGTTCTAGATTTAATTTCGAAATATCGGAATTACTCGAAATGATAAAATAAATAAACAATTATCAAAAGCTAATAGCCAACAGCTAGATGCTAAAAGCAAAATAGAATGAGTAACACCATAATAGATACCAATTTTAATTTTCCTGGGCAGAAAAGTGTTTACAAAGGAAAAGTACGAGAAGTCTATAATATTAACGATAACGAATTGATCATGATTGCAACCGATAGGCTTTCGGCTTTCGATGTAGTGATGCCAAAAGGCATTCCGTACAAAGGACAAATACTAAATCAAATTGCGACCAAAATGATGGCAGCCACAGAAGATTTAGTGCCTAATTGGTTAACCGCAACTCCAGATCCTAATGTTGCAGTTGGACATTTATGCGAACCTTTTAAAGTAGAAATGGTTATTCGTGGTTATATGTCTGGTCATGCGGCACGAGAATATAAATTAGGTAAACGTATGCTTTGTGGCGTTGCTATGCCAGAAGGCATGAAAGAAAATGATGCTTTTCCTGAACCTATTATTACACCAGCTACCAAAGCTGAAATGGGCGATCATGATGAAGATATTTCTCGTGAAGATATCTTAAAACGCGGCATTGTTTCAGAAGCAGATTATGTAGTATTAGAAGATTACACCCGTAAATTATTTCAGAGAGGTTCTGAAATTGCAGCCTCAAGAGGTTTAATTTTAGTGGATACCAAATACGAATTTGGAAAAACTAAAGACGGACAAATTGTATTAATTGATGAAATTCATACACCAGATTCTTCACGCTATTTTTATGCTGATGGCTACCAAGAACGTCAGGATAAAGGCGAAGCGCAAAAACAACTATCTAAAGAGTTTGTACGCCAATGGTTAATAGCAAACAACTTTCAAGGTCTGGAAGGACAAACCGTACCTTTTATGAGCGACGACTATATTGAAACCGTTAGCGAACGCTATATAGAACTTTACGAGAATATTACTGGCGAAACTTTTGTAAAAGGTGATGTGAGTAATATACAAAAGCGTATTGAGGGGAATGTTTTGGGGTATTTGAAATAGTATTATTTTATAAAAAAAATACCTTCTACAGAAGGTCTTTTTTTATGAAGCTTTTTGAAATTACGCTTATTGGCTCTGTATAAGGTTTATACTTTGTTGGCGGTATTTTTTGTTTTTTCAATTATTATTTCTTTCATCCAAATTACAAAAGGAAAAATCCAAAAGATTAACCAAATCAATGTGTGTCTCGGCATAATTTGATATTTATAATTCCAATAATAAATTCCAGATGTAAATATTAAAGCTAGAAAAGAATCAGATATTTTTATTTGATCCATAGAGTATCTTTTAATATGTGTTTTGTTCATTTGTCTAATCTCTTTCATTTGTGATTTTCCATAAAAGCTACTTCTGTCGGGTAAATACGTAAACAGCATAAGAGCGTTTTGAAATATATAAATTAGAGAAACTCCAAGAAGAAAATATTGCAAAATATTTAGTCCGTCATTAAGCATTTTATAATCAACAAAATGGTCAAAATTATAAACTCTATAAATGTGGTCTATTGCAAATATTATCATTATTATTGAACTCCAAATGCTTAAAAATAATCTTGAATTTCGTGTTAGTTTGATATAAGAAAATGCGTAGATAAATGATATAACACAGAAAATCAATCCAACTGCAATTAGTGTGTATGCAAAAACATTTTTAAAGTTTAAAAAGCCAATATCTATAATCCAATAAATAATGGATATTGATTGCAAGAGTGTTATTCCTTCTGTTAGTTTGGGAATTATTTTTTTATCGTGATATATTACAGAAGCAATAACAAAAAAGCTGATGAAAAAATAAGGCCACATTTCAATGTGGTTTTCGAAACTGTAATTTCGTTCTCTTTTTCCTGGCACAAACGCAAAAAAGCTTAAGGCAAGTGCTATTGTGATTTTTAATAGAATGTCTTTCCAGTCAGATGATAATCTTCTATTCTCAAAGACAATTCCTAAAATCAATGGAATAGTCATAATCGATAACAGACTGTTCTGACTTTGGTAAGTCCGTAAGATAATATACCCTGAAAAAACCAGAATAAAAATTCCAATAATTATCAGAATTATTGTTATTTTATTGTATTCAATTGTCTTTTTTGTAGTCATTCTCAAATTACCGCCAACGACTTTATATGAAGTCGTTTTAATGTTTTATATCCAATGATACTGAAACAAGTTCAGAAAAAGTAAACAAAATTAGAATTTTCTTACTGGAAAAGCAACACGTAGTTCTGCGTATTTTTTTTTAAAGAGTTTTTTAATTCTTTAGAATGAGTATCCCATAAATATACTAAAACTATAATTGTTAATATATACTAGTTTTCCTATTCCAAAATTGTTATCGTCCGAAAGAACAAACTCTTTTATTATTCGTTAGTTTCTAAATACAGTTTATTAAATTTAGAAGGTAAAATACCATAAGCTTCGTAAAAACATTTTGAAAAATATGTTGGACTACTAAAACCCGTTTGATAAGCAATTTCAGAAATATTTGATGCTTGCTTTTCTAACAATTTAAGTGCTTTATTTAGCCTATAACTTTTTAAAAAACTATTAGGAGACTCACCAATTACAGCTATCATTGTTCTATATAGTTTTGATTTACTGTAACCTAGATTTTTATGAAAATCGGTGACAGAAATGTTTGAATATGACCAAACTTTTTCAGTATACTCCATCAATTGATTCACAAACGCTTCATCTTCGGGATTTAATGAATTAAACTTATCACTATCATCCGTTAAAATTTGTCGATTCTCACTGACATACAAATCTTTAACTTCCTTAGTTATCATCACTTTTTCATTGGCGATATAAGATAAATAATTAGCTCTCGTTATGGTGTCTTTAAAAATACTTTCTTTATTGGTTACAGGCACACCGGCACTAATACCAATTTGAAATTGCAAATCTGGAGTAATAACACAATTATAAATGTCTTGAATTTTAAGGGCACTTTTCATTGCATTTGTAACCGAATCAAAAGACATCAAATATGTATTTGATTTTTCTTTAACAATGCGACCTTTATGATTAGCAATTATATTAGTTATCGATTTATTGTATCCGCGAATGGCAGCGTTTAAAGTGTTATAGCCACTTTTTCGTAAGTTTTTGTTTTTTATGATAACAACCATTAAAGTTCTAAAAGCGGGGTCGTTTATAATATTAAGCTTTGTATTTTGTGATTTTTCAGGATCTTGTATTCTACCTAAAAAAGATTCTACAATGGTATCGTTTACTTCAATAATTCGTTGTGGAACAGCACCATGTGCTTTTTGATGTAAATCTATAATGGCTTGTTCATTTGGAGCCTCAATTAAGCAAAATGCAGTTTGTCGTTTTTCATCACACCAATACGTTAATCCGCGGCAATTATATTTGTGTTCAATTTTTAAATCTGCTTGATGCATTTCTGCAACATGTGCAGCAGTAACGCCATCTGGCAAATCATGAAAGTCCATATATATTGGCATAATCTATTTTTTTGTAAGATACTAATTAAAAAAAACAAGGAGCTACCTGTGTTTTTGACAGCTCCTCATATATAATTTTCAAATTACTCTTCTGCGGTTACGGGACTAATTGTTGCTGCAACTTCACTTATCGAGTTAGCAGGGAAATTTCCTTTTTTTGCATGTTCTTCTATTAATTTTTTATTTTCTGCTTTATAAACACAATAAACTTTATCATCAGTAACATAACTGTGTTTCCATTCAATTATCGGTCCCATCTCTGTTAATACCGAACAAGATGTTTGAGAGATTCCTTTTAATTGTTCAGCAGTTAAGTTTCCTGCTCCTGGAATAATACGTTCGATTACATAAGTTTTCATAATGTCATTGTTTTTAGATGCTGTTTGGTTTTCTTTTTGTTGCGCTTGTGCAGAATAGATAGTAAATACTATTAGGACTAAAACTAATTTGATTGTTTTCATAATACATGTTTAAAGATTAATAATTCAAAACTAAAACAACTCGAAATCAATTAATTATGCTTTTAGTCCAAAAAACCGCAATTTTGGTTCAGTGGTTTTAGCTTGTAGGTGATTTAGAGAAATGTGTCCTTTTTAATAACTTATATCAGACGCTATTGAAAGAAGTTCAGGATATTAAGAGAGTAAAAGCAATACGTAGTTCTGCGTATTTTTAAAGAGTTACTAACAGCTAAGAGAAATTAATTTTCAGCTTTTCTTTCTAGGTTTACTAGCTTTCGCAAGCGGGTTAAAAGCTAAACATAAATCTAACCAATACGAAAGGTCGTTATCGGTATCAAAACCATTTGGGGTAACAAAAATATAGCCTTTCATGGGGCGTCCTGTAAAATCCATGGGTAAACATTCAGGTTTTTCTAACTCTTTTTCATAAACAGTTTCACCAATTCGAGCCATTAATAAACTATCGCCAAATTTTTTATCAATATGAATTCCACAAAGCATTTTATTATCAACTTTAAAGCATAAACCGCCCATCATTTTAAGTTCGTCAAAACCAATGTGTTTTTCTTTTAATTGTTGCCTGATTCTATCGGCTAAAAATTCATCGTAAGCCATAATTTAAAAGTGGTGTTTTTTTGATGTCATGTTTTTTGTATCGCTAATATTAGCTATCTCTTTTCTTTTTATGTCCTTTTAATTTATCGTAAAATCGACTTAAGTGAAAATACAAATACGTATTAGTTCTCACATAAAAAAATGAAAAGAAGCATACAACTATCATAAAAACAATAGCGCCAATAATGACTTCGGTTGGGTTTAATGATTTATTAAGATAGCGTTTTAATCCATAACCAGTAAAACTTCCGTAAAGCAATATAAAATGAATAACATAAATAGAAAGCGTTTTTTCGCCAATTTTTAATATGATGGATTGTTTTAAAAAACGCTCCAAACTATAAAAAATGCCAAATAGAATAAGCACATTACCCAATCTGCTAAATAGGTAATTATAGTTGGCACTCATTTTAAATAATTCAATATTTGTAATGTCGCTTAACGCTATAAGAAAAGGAGAGGATTGATAAACCAATAAGTAGCCAACAACAAAAAACGTCATGTTGGTTATTAGTTTAAAGCGATCTCTGTGCACATGTCTAAAAAAAACAGTAGATATAAACGCACCGAATGCCGAATAACCCAACCAGGGTAAAACAGTAAATACCGAACCATTAGCCTTTGTAAAGTAATTGGCAATAAGCATTGGTACGGTTTCTAAACTCAAATTTCTATAAAGCGGTTCGCTAACAAAACAGATACAGCCTAAAGTAAATAGAACAATTGAAAATAGATACGTATGCCGTTTGAACAACGTGTGTAAACCAACTAAAAGGATAAGCGATAAGCCTATACATTGCAAAACATCAATGACTAAAAAATAGCTGTTGAATGAGCCTTGAAGCCAACTAAAAATATTTATGCGTAAACTATAGCCTATTACAATTAATAATAAGCCTCTAAAAAGGCCTTTTTTAATTCTAGGTTTGTCATTCCCTTTTGCATAAGCTCGTAAAAGTAAATAGGTGAAAACTAAGCCAGAAATTGTAAAAAAGGTAGGTGCAGTAATGCCTCTAAAATACGACCAGATGTTGTAGCTAATGTTTGAAGAATCTCTATAAATAGGATTTATTAACGTGTCTATAAAATGCCCTTGAAGCATCATTAATATAGCGAATGCTCTAACAGCGTCAATAAAATATAATCGATTAGCTTTTGGCATAGGTTGGTTTAGCTTCCATAAATATACTTTTAAAAAATGAAAAGGTAATGTTTGAAAAGTGATATATTTATAAATTATAATCTTTTATATGGAGCAACTTATTAAAGCCTTTTCAGATTACGCGTGGGGTTTACCCTTGGTTATTTTATTAATTGGTGGTGGGTTGTATCTTTTAATTTTATCAAAGTTTTTACCATTTCGTTATTTGGGTCATGCCATTCAAGTGTTACGAGGTAAATATGACGACCCAAATGACCCTGGGCAAATTTCACATTTTAAGGCTTTAACAACAGCATTGTCTTCTACTATTGGCATGGGAAATATTGCAGGTGTTGCAGTGGCCATTTCTGTTGGCGGTCCTGGAGCTATGTTCTGGATGTGGATAAGCGCTATTGTTGGTATGTCTACCAAATTTTTCACATCTTCATTAGCCATTATGTATCGTGGAAAAGATAGTGCTGGTGAGTTACAAGGAGGTCCGATGTATTTTATAACCGAAGGTTTAGGGAAATCTTGGAAACCTCTAGCAGTTATGTTCAGTCTTTTTGGAATGCTGGGGGCGTTACCCGTTGTTAATGTAAACCAGTTAACTCAAGCTATAAATGATATTATATTAATTCCTAATGGCGTAGAAGTTGGTTTAAAATCGAATTTGATTCTGGCCTTTATTTTAGTTGCTTTAACCTCGGTAATTATTCTTGGTGGTTTAAAACGAATTAGTAATGCGGCTTCTAAAATGTTACCTTCTATGGTATTGCTATATTTTGTTTTAGTATTATTTATTTTAGTTTCAAATTATGAAGTGGTTCCGAAATATTTCCTAATGATTTTCACAGATGCTTTTTCAGCAGATTATTATAAAGGTCATGCGTTTATGGGAGGAGTTCTGGGAGCATTAATTTTATTAGGAATTCGCCGTGGCGCATTTTCAAATGAAGCCGGTATTGGAACAGCACCAATGGCGCATGGTGCAGCAAAAACCGATGAACCAGTACGCGAGGGTTTAGTAGCGATGATAGGGCCTGCTATAGATACACTTATTGTTTGTACACTAACAGCGTTGGCTATTTTAGTTACTGGAGTTTGGGAATCGACTTCAGATAACGGTGTGAGTTTAACCGCGTCAGCATTTAGTCATACCATGCCCGTTTATGGTAAATATTTGCTTATGGTTTGTGTGGCTATTTTTAGTATTTCGTCATTGTTTTCGTATGCTTATTATGGTACTAAATGCTTATCGTTTATAATAGGTGCTGATAAAAAACACTATTACAATTACATTTATATACTCAGTATTATACTCGCTGCAACCACACCCTTTAGCGTGATGTTAAATTTAATTGATGGTGTTTTTGCGCTTATGGCTATACCTACTATGATTTCAACTATAATTCTTGCTCCCAGAGTTGTAAAACAAACAAAAAATTATTTTCAAAAAATTAAATAGTTTTAATGTTTAAATATGGCGAACGTATTTTATACATTTATGCCAAAGATATTAAGTCTATGTTTTCGCTTAACAACCAACTAAATTAATTTGATATGACAAAAAACAATGCAAAAGCTTATTGGAAAGAAAATATTAAGTATCTCTCGATACTTTTAGTTATATGGTTTTTAGTCTCCTACGGTGCTGGAATTATATTTAAAGATGTTCTAAACGAAATAAAGGTTGGAGGCTTTAAACTGGGCTTTTGGTTTGCACAACAAGGATCCATGTACGTATTTGTGATACTCATATTTGTGTATGTTAGATTGATGAATAAACTAGATAAAAAATATGGTTATGATGTTTAGTTTATTAATCGAGGAGGGGATAGGTGTTCAAAATTGGACGTACATTTTAGTAGGATTAACCTTTGCATTATATATAGGTATTGCCATTTGGTCTAGAGCAGGATCAACAAAAGAATTTTATGTAGCAGGCGGTGGTGTTTCACCATTAGCAAACGGTATGGCAACTGCAGCCGATTGGATGAGTGCAGCATCCTTCATATCTATGGCGGGTATTATTTCGTTTGCAGGATATGATGGCGCCGTTTATTTAATGGGATGGACTGGCGGTTATGTGCTTTTAGCATTGTTATTGGCACCATATTTACGAAAGTTTGGAAAGTTTACGGTGCCCGATTTTATAGGAGATCGTTATTATTCCAATACCGCACGCTCTGTAGGTGTATTTTGTGCGCTTATTGTGTCGTTCACTTATGTGGCTGGACAAATGAGAGGCGTAGGCTTAGTGTTTTCTCGCTTTTTAGAAGTTGATATTAATACTGGTGTTATCATCGGTATGATAATCGTTTTGTTTTATGCGGTTTTAGGAGGAATGAAAGGCATCACTTATACACAAGTAGCTCAGTATTGTGTATTGATTTTTGCTTTTATGGTACCAGCAATTTTTATTTCTATTCAAATGACGGGAAACCCGATTCCGCAATTAGGATTTGGAAGTACACTATCTGATGGCTCTGGAACATATTTATTAGATAAATTAGATGGACTAAGTACCGATTTAGGGTTTACAGAATATACTGAAGGCTCAAAATCATTAATAGACGTATTTGCAATAACTTTAGCTTTGATGGTTGGTACTGCAGGATTACCTCACGTTATTGTACGTTTCTTCACAGTAAAACGGGTGAAAGATGCACGAAAATCGGCAGGAATAGCGTTATTGTTGATTGTTATTTTATATACTGCAGCACCAGCTGTAGCAGTGTTTGCAAGAACAAATATGATTGAAACCGTTTCAAATAAACCCTATGCCAATGTACCTGAGTGGTTTAAAAAATGGGAAACTACAGGTTTAATTACGTTTACAGATAAAAATAATGATGGACTGATACAATATGTAGCCGACAAATCTAAAAATGAGTTAGTAGTTGATAATGATATTATGGTGCTTGCCAATCCAGAAATAGCAGATCTACCCGACTGGGTAATTGCACTAGTTGCAGCAGGTGCATTAGCAGCAGCTTTATCTACAGCTGCTGGATTATTATTAGTTATTTCGGCATCTGTTTCTCATGATTTAATAAAAAAAATGATAAACCCTAATATCTCTGAAAAAGGAGAATTAATAGCTGCGCGTTTATCAGCAGTAGCTGCAGTATGTGTTGCTGGTTATTTTGGTATTAACCCACCAGGTTTTGTTGCGGCAACAGTAGCTTTAGCTTTTGGTTTAGCAGCAGCATCCTTTTTTCCAGCTATTATTTTAGGCATTTTTTATAAAAAAATGAATAAAGAAGGCGCCATAGCAGGTATGGTTGTTGGTATTACTGCCATGCTATTATATATGTTGAAATACAGATTAGGATGGTTTGACGATGTTATTCCCGATAAGAGTGAATGGTGGTTTGGGGTTTCGCCAGAAGGATTTGGTACCATAGCGATGCTTCTTAATTTCTTTGTGTCAATAGTTATTATGAAGTTTACACCAGAACCTCCTGAAGAGGTACAAGAAATCGTTGAGAATATTAGAATACCGAGTGATGCAGGACAGGCCTTAGATCATTAAATTTGTCATTCCTGCGTAGGCAGGAATCCACTTTGAATTTAAAAAACTAATAATTAACTTGTTCTTCTCGTAAAGGAAAGATAAAAGAGATTAAAATAAGATGAGCAATTATCACATAAAACATTTAGAAGAGTACTATCAAGTCTATAGAAAATCAGTTAGAGAGCCCGAGAATTTTTGGGAAGAAATAGCTGAAGAACACTTCATGTGGCAAAAAAAATGGGATAACGTATTGAGTTGGGATTTCACAAAACCCGAAGTCAAATGGTTTGAAGGGGCTCAACTAAATATTACAGAAAACTGTATAGACAGACATTTAGCAACAAGAGGAGAAAAAACGGCTATTCTTTTTGAACCAAATGATCCGAAAGAAGCTTCAGAGCATATTACATACAACCAATTACATAAAAGAGTCAACCAGTTTGCTAATGTTTTAAAAGTACAAGGCATTAAAAAAGGCGATCGGGTTTGTATATATCTACCGATGATTCCAGAGTTGGCGATTTCTGTTTTGGCTTGTGCCAGAATAGGCGCCATTCACTCGGTGGTATTTGCAGGGTTTTCTGCTACGGCTTTATCAACCAGAATTAACGATAGCGATTGTAAAATGGTTATTACCAGTGATGGCTCATACCGAGGTGCAAAAACCATCGATTTAAAAGGTATTGTAGATGAGGCTTTGGAGAGTTGTGCCGGAGTAGATTCCGTTTTGGTAGCAAAGCGAATTCATACGGATATTCATATGAAAACAGGCCGTGACCATTGGTTACAACCACTTTTAGATAAAGCTTCAGCCATTTGTAAAGCGGAGATCATGAATGCAGAAGATCCACTTTTTATTTTATATACTTCAGGATCTACAGGCAAACCAAAAGGGATGGTGCATACCACGGCAGGTTATATGGTGTATACGGCTTACACGTTTAAAAACGTGTTTCAATATAAGGAAGACGATGTGTATTGGTGTACAGCCGATATCGGTTGGATAACAGGTCATAGCTATATTGTTTACGGCCCCTTAGCTAACGGAGCAACCACTGTGATGTTTGAAGGTGTGCCAAGTTACCCAGACTTCGGACGTTTTTGGGAAATTGTAGAAAAACATAGGGTGAATCAGTTTTACACCGCACCAACCGCCATAAGAGCTTTGGCCAAAGAAGGTTTGGAATTGGTTGAAAAACACGATTTAACCTCATTAAAGGTATTAGGCTCTGTGGGCGAACCTATAAATGAAGAAGCTTGGCATTGGTATAATGATAATGTAGGTAAGAAGAAAAGCCCGATAGTAGATACCTGGTGGCAAACCGAAACGGGTGGTATTATGATAACACCTATTCCGTTTGTAACACCAACAAAACCAACCTACGCGACTTTGCCTTTTATAGGTATTCAACCTACTTTAATGGATGAGAACGGTAAAGAAATAAAAGGTAATCAAGTAGATGGACGCTTATGTGTAAAATTTCCATGGCCAAGTATGGCACGAACCATTTGGGGTAACCATGAGCGATACAGAGACACTTATTTTTCAGCATACAAAAACAAATACTTTACAGGTGATGGTGCGCTCAGGGATGAAGTTGGATATTATCGAATCACAGGTAGAGTAGATGATGTGATTATCGTTTCTGGTCATAACTTAGGAACAGCACCAATAGAAGATGCTGTAAATGAACATCCAGCAGTAGCAGAATCTGCCATTGTAGGTTTTCCACATGATATAAAAGGTAATGCCTTGTATGGTTATGTAATTTTGAAGGACACTGGAGAAAGCAGAGACCAAAACAACCTGAGAAAAGAGATTAACCAGATTATTACTGAGCATATTGGCCCCATAGCGAAGCTTGATAAGATTCAGTTTACAAGCGGCTTACCAAAAACAAGAAGTGGGAAAATAATGCGACGTATTCTTAGAAAAATAGCCTGCAAAGACACCAGTAATTTAGGCGATACGAGCACGCTTTTAAACCCAGAAGTGGTTCAGGATATTATGGATAATGCGTTGTAAATATTATAAGACAAGAAGGGTTGTTTTTAAACCAATTTAAAATCTAAAAGCAATTCTCCTTCAATTGAAGCTTGTAAATGGTCGCCTTTAAAATTTAATCCAACGCCAGCGGATGGAGTGCCAGTAAAAATGATATCTTCAGGTTCTAAAGTCATAAATTTTGAAACATATGAAATGATTTCAGCAAAATTATAAATCATATAATTAGTGTTACCAACTTGCTTTTCTTGGTTGTTAATTCGTAAATTAAAATTAATATTATTTAAATTTTTGAAATTTGAAACAGGTTTAAATTCAGAAATTGGAGAAGCACCATCAAAGCCTTTAGCGAGTGCCCATGGGCCTTTATTTGCTCTGCTAGATGTAAGCACATCTTTGGCAGTGTAATCAATGCCTACTGCAATTTCCGAAATATAAGAATTTGCATCTTCAACTGAAATGTCTTTTCCTTTTTTACCAATTTTAACTACCAATTCAACTTCATAAGCCAATTCATTTGTTATAGCTGGAAAAGGGATATTTTCATTATTTGTAACCAAAGTGCTTTCTGCTTTTAAAAATATTAGCTGTTCTCCAGTTTTTAAAGCACTAATTTCAGATTTATCGTTTACGTAGTTTTTACCAATACCTATTATTTTCATTTAAGTTGTATCATTTAGTAATTGAAGAAAGTAAAATTAAATAATTTAACGAGTGAAAAAACTATTTTGACTATTTATTATTTTCCACTTATCAATCTATATTATCAAATAATAATTAACTACCTTTAAAAAAACAAAACTATTATGGCAAAATCAAAAGATGCAAAAAAGAATGTAAAGAAAGAAGCTCTTTTAACGCCTAAGGAAAAGAAAGCAGCTAAGCTTGCTAAAAAAGCAAAAAGAACATAACTATCATTTAAAATTTTTAAGAATTTAGAAGACCACTCATTTTTGAGTGGTTTTTTAATTTCGTAAATTTTATCTAGCTATAATGCGTAATTTTACAATCCATATTATTTTATAACAATACATGCAATACCTAAAAGAATCCTCAAAGAATAAAGATAAACCAAAACCAAAAGTAACAATGCTACAAGCCTTTAAGACCATTATTTGGCCTAGGCGAAAATTAGTCTTTATTGGCTTGATTTTAATTGTAATCCGAAGTTTAGCAGGTTTAGTACTTCCATGGCAAAGTAAAGTTTTGTTGGATGATGTCGTGCCTAATAAGGATTTTACACAACTATATTATTTAATTGGTATTGTAATAGGAGCGATTACCATACAATCAGTTACTTCATTTTTACTAACAAGAATATTAAGCGTTCAAGCGCAATATTTAATTAGTGAATTACGGGCACAGGTTCAAAAGAAAGTATTATCGTTACCTATTAGTTTTTTTGATAATACCAAATCTGGTGCTTTAGTTTCACGCATTATGACGGATGTTGAAGGCGTTAGAAACCTAATAGGAACAGGCTTGGTGCAATTAGTAGGCGGTACGTTTACAGCCATTGTATCTTTAATTATTTTAATAAAATTAAACCCTTGGATGACACTTTTTGTATTTGTTCCACTGTCCATATTTGGGTACATAGCTTTACGAGCTTTTAAATATATCAGACCAATTTTTAGAAAACGTGGAAAAATTAATGCTGAAGTTACTGGGCGATTAACCGAAACCTTAGCAGGTGTTAGAGTAATAAAAGCCTTTAATGCTGAAGCCCAAGAAAATAGTATTTTTGAAAAAGGCGTAGATAAACTTTACCAAAATGTGAAAAAGAGTTTAACAGCTACGGCATTAATGACGAGTTCATCAACCTTTTTAATTGGGGTTGCTACCACAGGTATTATGGGAATTGGTGGTTATTATATGATTTTAGGAGAAATGACTACGGGTGAGTTTTTATTCTTCACATTAATACTCGGTTTTATGATAGCGCCTATTGTGCAAATGAGTAACATTGGAAGCCAATTAACCGAGGCATTAGCAGGTTTAGATAGAACCGAAGAGTTGATGAATATGACTGCAGAGGAAGATGATACAGAACGAAACGTTGAATTGGAAACCCTCAATGGCGATATTGAGTTTAAAGATGTCTCATTTTCATATGAAGAAGATAAAGAAGTGCTTCATAACATCAGTTTTAAAGCACCAGCGGGTTCTGTTACAGCTTTGGTTGGAAGTTCAGGTTCAGGAAAATCAACTATTGCAGGATTATCGGCTACCTTTTTGAATCCGCAATCTGGTGAGGTAACCATTGATAATCAAGATTTATCGAAAGTAAAACTGAATAGCTACCGTAAGTATTTGGGCGTGGTTTTACAAGATGAATTTTTGTTTGAAGGCACTATTAGAGAAAATATTATGTTCCCCAGACCAAACGCAACTGAAACTGAATTACAAAATGCTGTTAAAGCGGCTTATGTAAATGAGTTTACAGATCGTTTTGATGATGGTTTAGAAACCCTAATAGGAGAAAGAGGAGTGAGGCTTTCTGGTGGACAACGCCAAAGATTAGCTATAGCAAGGGCTATTTTAGCCAACCCAAAAGTGATTATTTTAGATGAAGCCACATCAAATTTAGATACTGAAAGTGAGGCACTTATTCAGAAAAGTTTAAATGAATTAGTAAAAGATAGAACTACTATTGTCATAGCGCATAGACTAAGTACAATAAGAAAAGCAGATCAAATATTAGTCATAGAAGCTGGTCGAATTGTTGAGCAAGGAACTCACGATGAGTTAATTACTTTAGAAGGTAGATACTTCGATTTATATACTTATCAAGCCAAAATTTAATCGAAAAGAATTCCTCGAGGTTCTGCCTCGGGGTTACCGTTGAAATTGTCATTCCCTAGCGTTCACTGAGCGAAGTCGAAGTGAAAACGGGAATCTAAATACAGAATTTTGGTTTTTGACCTGAAAAAGATCAAAATGAAATCAGTGAAATACCTCTATGTCTATGCCTTGAATATGAATAGTTTTAAAAAAATCTTTATTTTAAAACCTTATATCGGTTGTAATAATATTAATTTTTAACACTTTAAATAAAAAGTCTACATTAAAATTACTTAGTTAATATTGATTTAGAATATTATATTTTTTTATCTTCGACGGAGTCTTCAATAATAATTAGTAGAAATTTAAACTTTTTTATGAGGCGTAAATATTTGTTTAATAATCTTCTTTTTAAAATTAAATCCTTTTTTGTAATTGCAGTATGTTTCTTGTTTTTTCAATGTAAGCAAACCCAAGAACCAGAATTTTTACTTCGTGCCAGTCATCTTGTAAATGAAAACCATACATGGTTTCAAGCTTTTGAATATTTTGCTGAAATTTTGGAAGAACGCTCTGATGGTAGAATTGTTCTTGAAAACTATCATTCTGAACAATTAGCTAAAGAAATTGAAGCTATAAGACTTATTCAAGTTGGCGTTATTGATATGACAACTACGGGCTCAATGCTTAATAATTGGATTGATATTGTAGCATTTTGTGAATTACCATTTCTTCTTAGAGATTCTACAGACATGAAGAAGCTTATTAACGGACCTATTGGTAAGCGCATAGAACATGAAATGATTGAAAAAACAGGCATTCGTCCGTTAGGTTTTTTTCAAAGAGGAGAAAGACATTTAACGTCTAATCGCCCAATAAAACATCCAGATGATTTAAAAGGACTTATAGTAAGAGTTCCTAATGTGCCATCATTTGTAACTGCATGGAAAGCATTAGGAGCCAAACCAACACCCATGGCTTTTTCTGAAGTGTTTACATCTTTACAACAAGGAACTATTGAAGCACAAGAAAATCCTTTTGCAATGATTAAAGCAGCTGGTTTCTCTGAAGTACAAGACTATATAAATTTAACAGCACATGTAGTAAGTTGGTCTTATCCAGTAATAGGAGAGAAGCAATTTCAAGCATTTCCAGACGATTTGAAAGAGATTTTTTTGCAAGCAGCAAAAGATATGCAAACATATGAGCATAACCTTTTCATTGCCAATGAGAAAAATGTACAAGACGAATTAAAAGCCAAAGGAATGACTTTTATAGAGGTCGATAAAGATGCTTTTGGTGATGCAGCCAGAGTTTCAATTTATGAGAGCCTGTCTCCCGAAATGAAGAAAGTGTACGACCAGATAATTGCGTCAAGAGAATGAAAAAAGCAAAGAAACAGGTAGGAAGATTTTTAAAGTATGGGACGCTAATAAGTACGTTTTGTTTTATTGGTGCTACACTTATACAAATTTATGCACGTTTTTTTATGGATAGCGCGCCTTCATGGACAGAAGAAGCAGCACGATTTTTCTTTATCTATGCTATTAGTTTTGCATCAGGATTAGCAATGCGAGGTGGTTACTATGTTCACTTTGATATTATTTATAATAAACTGAGTCCTGAGAAGCAACAATGGTTGAAAGTATTAGTTTCTGGTTTTACAATAATTCTTTTTTTAATATTCACGTTTTGGGCTGTACAATTTATGAAAGTGGGTTTGCCAGAGTATTCTCCTAGTCTAAAAATTTCTATGGCTATTGCTTTTTCCAGTGTTGTTATTATGGGAGGTTTTATAACGCTATATGCAATTTGGGATATAATAGTAGCAATTAAAAACATAAACCATAAATCATGATTTGGATATTGATATTAGTTTTTGTTATATGTCTTTTATTTAGGTTTCCAATAGCCTTTTCTTTAGGGTTTTCATGCTTAATTTACTTAATCTTTAAAGGTATTCCTTTAATTATTATTCCTATGAAAATGTATTCAGGGATTGATGTTTTTGTACTTCTTAGTGTTCCTGGATTTATACTGGCAGGAAACTTAATGAACCAAGGCGGGTTAACTGCAAAAATCATCACGTTTTGTAATCATATTACAGGTCATATTCGGGGCGGATTAGCTATGGCAAATATTGGGGCTTCTATGCTTTTTGCTGGTATTTCAGGTACAGCAATTTCAGACACTGCAAGTATAGGAGCAGTTATGATACCTGCTATGAAGAAAGAAGGCTATGATGCCGATTTTTCATGTGCTATTACTGCGGCTTCATCAACAGTTGGTCCAATAATCCCACCAAGTGTTCCCATGATTATTGTTGCAACGTTGAGCGGACTTTCAGTAGGTAAATTATTTCTTGCTGGAGCAATTCCTGGGTTTTTATTGGGTTTTGGTTTAATGGGTGTTACCTATTTAATTTCTGTAAAAAAGAAATACCCAAAACACCCTAAAAGTAGCTTAAAGCAAATAGCTTTAGGGTTTTTAGATACCTTTTGGTCATTATTAATGACTTTCATTATTCTTTTCGGTATTATAGGTGGCGTATTTACACCAACAGAAGCTTCAATTATAGCAGTGTTTTATGCATTGTTGGTGGGTGTGTTTGTTTACAAAAAGCTCAATTTTAAAAATGTTCAAGTTATTGTAATAGATTCGATGAAAACGTCGGCATCACTGATGGTACTTATAGGTTTTGCAAATCTGTTTGGCTGGATTTTAATTACAGAACAGTTACCACAACTAATTTCAACAGAGATTCTTAATTTTTCTGATAATAAATACCTTGTATTGTTACTAATAAATTTACTGTTAATTTTTGTAGGTACTTTTATGGAGACTATTGCAGCGCTTTTAATTCTTTTTCCAATTTTATTAAAGGTTGCTATTGTGGTTGATGTAGATCCTATACATTTTGCAGTAATTGCGTTGTTGAATTTAATGATAGGACTAACAACACCTCCATTAGGAGTATGTTTATTTGTGTCATCAAGTATAGGTAAAGTATCTATTGGTAAAGTAAGTAAGGCAGGAATACCTTTTTTGCTAACAAGTATTCTTATTCTTATTATGGTTACTTTAATACCAGAATTATCATTATATCTGCCAAAATTATTTATGGACTAACCGAAGTCTTTTTTATATTATAATTGGTGAAATTAATCTGAAAGAATAATAAAGTAAAATAAATGACAACACAAGATTTAATTGCTGAAGAATTTAATCCTTTTTATAGTACTTATATAAATTTAGTTCCAAAATCTGTAAATTTAATTGAAGGATTTGAAATAGGTTTTAAAAATGTAGAAGCATTTTTTAATTCCATTCCAAAGGACAAATTAAATTACAAATACGCTGAAGATAAATGGACGATTAAAGAGGTCTTTCAGCATATTATTGATACAGAGCGTATTTTTATGTATCGTTGTTTGCGTGTTGCCAGACATGATAAAACGGCTCTAGCAGGTTTTGAGCAAGATGATTACATCGTACCTTCAAAAGCAAATAGTAAATCTATTGAATCTTTACAAAAGGAATACAGAACGACGCGACAACATTCTATTGTGCTTTTAAAAAGTTTAAGTGATGCCGATTTAAAATGTATTGGTCATGCCAGTGGCAATGTGATGTCTGCTAGATCTGCGGCGTTTTCAACAATTGGTCATGAAATTCATCATATGAATATTATTAAAGAACGCTATTTGTAAAAACAGCCTAAGTAGTTACCAAATTTCTTTGTCTTTTTATAATAAGAAATACAAAAACAGATAGCACTCCAAAAACTGAAAATCCAATAAATAAAGGCAAAACAGAAGTTTTAACAAAACTACCAATATAGTTTGCAATAGGAACCGCCATAACGGTTGAAATAAAACCATTTATGGCTGCACCAATGCCTGCAATATGCCCCAGCGGTTGCATAGCTAAAGCTCGTAAATTCCCAAAAAGAAAACCAACGGCAAAAAATTGTAAAGCAAAAAAACCAATTAAAATAGTTATACTTGGATTTTGCCCAGACCAAAAAAGAATAACATATAAAATTGAAATAATAGCGTAAGCAATACACGAAGTAAATGCAATTTTGTACATGCCATACTTTACAACTAACTGGCTGTTAAAAAAGGTAGCTAAACCTACTGAAATTGCTAAACTTGCAAAAATATAGGGAAACATATCGGCTAGATTATATTGCAATTGAAATATTTGTTGCGAAGTACTTAGATACACCATAAACGACCCAGTAATAAACCCAGAAACAAATGTAAAAGCAACAGCTTCTTTATGTTTAAAAAATTCTTTGGTACCATCAATAAAAAGATGCGAAGTAAATTTTATACGTTTTGCTTTAATAAGTGTTTCAGGTTGGCGTACCCAAAACCAAATCATAATTAAAAGACCAAAACCAAGATTAAAATAAAAGATGGATTCCCAGTTAAAATAATAAAGTAAAAACTGCCCTAGTGACGGTGCAATTACTGGTACTAAAATAAAAAACATGACAACAATAGATATTATTTTTGCCATATAATCGCCACTAAATTCGTCACGAATCATTGATAAGGTCAAGCTTCTGGGGGATGAAATACCAACACCTTGTAATATGCGTCCAAAAATCATCATTTCAAAACTCTTGGTTGTTACGCAAATAATACTTGCAATAATAAAAACGATAAAACCAATAAATACAATAGGCTTTCTACCAAAACTATCAGATAGTGGTCCAAAAATAAGTTGCCCTGACCCTAATCCTAAAAATATCATGGTAATTAATAACTGATTATCATTAGGATTGGTTACACCTAACGAACTTCCAATGTCTGGTAAAGCAGGAAGTAAAGCATCTATAGATAAGGCTACTATAGACATTAAAGACGCCATTAAAGCAACAAATTCAAATTTAAAGGTGTTATTATTTTGCATGAAGCAAAAATAGAATAATTTAATAGGGTAAAAATTTAATTTCTATTTAATAAGGCAATGTTATTATCACTAAATTTGATACATTATAAATAACATTAAATGGAAATTCAACCACTTTTAAATTACATTAGTACTTATGTGAGTTTAACTGAAGAAGAAGAGACTTTTTTAGCATCAAAAGTTACGTATAGAAAGTATTTAAAAGGACAATATATCTTGCAACAAGGCGATGTTTGTAAACATCAATGTTTTGTGATTTCTGGTTGTACAAAAATGTTTCATATAGATGATAGCGGTCAGGAACATATTGTGATGTTTGCTATTGAAAATTGGTGGACTTCAGATATGGGTAGTTTTATAACTCAAACTCCAGCAGATTATAATATACAGTGTATTGATAAATCAGAATTAATAATGTTCTCTTACGATGTAATTGAAGATTTATATTCAAAAATCCCAAAGTTAGAGCGCTTTTTTAGGAAAATTATAGAGCGTGCATTAGTAGCTTCACAAAAACGAATAGTGAGAAGTTTTAGTCTTTCTGCAAAAGATAGATACTTGTACTTCAGAAATCAATATCCAAAAATAGATAAGCTTATTCCACAATATATGGTGGCATCTTATTTAGGTATAACCAAAGAATTCTTAAGTAAAATAAAAAAGCAGTTGCTTACAGAAGAGTAAATATTAAACTAGATTAACATCATTTAATAAACTACTTTATTTTATTAGTCATTTATGTTTTGCAATTTTGTATCGTACTATTTTAAACAATAAATTAAAACGATATTAAAATGAAAAACACAATTAAAAACCTATCAATCTTAGTATTAGTAACACTGTTTACTTTGTCTTTCACAACTATTGAAAAGGAAAAAAAGGAAATAAAAACCGACAAAAGCAAAGTAGTTTGGAAAGGCTATAAAGTAACTGGATCTCATGAAGGCACTATTGCTATTAAATCTGGCGCATTAGTTTTTGAAGACGATAAATTAACTGGTGGCGAGTTTGTTATAGATATGACAACTATAAATACAACCGACTTAGATGGAGGAATGAAAGGAAAACTAGATGGTCATTTAAAATCGGATGATTTCTTTGGGATTTCTAATCATCCAACAGCCACATTAGTTTTTACAGATGTAAAATCATCAGGAAAAAATGCTTATGATGTTACTGGAGATTTAACTATTAAAGGAAAAACTAACCCAATAAACTTTACAATGTCTATTTATGGAAACAAAGCTACGGCCTCATTAAAAGTAGATAGAACAAAGTATGATGTAAAATATGGCTCTACAAGTTTTTTTGATGGATTAAAAGACAAAGCCATTTATGATGAATTTGATTTGGTGACAGATTTAGAATTTTAATTATTTTGGCGATTAATAGCAGTTTAAAAGCGTTCAGAAATGAGCGCTTTTTTTGTTTTTTAAGTTTTCCTTTTTAGGATTTTTAAAGCCTATCTTTGAAATCAAAAGGAACACCATGATCCATGTCATTTAAAAAGCTAATAGAACCACTAAAAGATACAATTTTGCATAAAGGTTTTGATGAACCCTTGGCGCTTCAAAAACAAATTCTATCTAAAATAAAAGGTGGTGCGAATTTATTTGTGATTGCTCCAAAGGATTCTGGTAAAACAACAAGTTTGGTAATTAGCGTCATTCAGAAACTAAAAAATGCCTTTGAAGATGCTCCTCGTGCACTCATTTTTGTTAAAGACAAACAAACTGCTTTAGATCTAGAATTGGAGTTTAATACCTTTAAAAGAGGCACAGATTTACGTGTGTATTGCGCCTATGAGGAACAGAATATTGATCATCAACGTGATGAGATTTATGTGGGAACAGATATTGTTATTGCTACGCCAAAGCGATTAAATAAGTTGTTTTATTTAAACGGAATAAATTTAAATAAACTCCAAATATGTATTATTGAAGATGCAGAATTTTTATTTAGCAATAATAATTTTGCCGAAGTAACTAGAATACCAGAGAGTATTAATAAGTGTCAGTATTTAGTTTTTACTACTACATTTGATTCTCGTTTTCAACGTTGGCAAGACTCATTTATGTATAATGCAGAGGTTGTAAAATTGAAATAATGTACATGTTTTTTAACTCAGTTTTTTAATGTATTATTTTAAAATCTGTTTTTTTTACGAAGTTAAAAGCCCATTTTTCTATAGTTAATCTATCTTTTTCCCATGCGTCCCATGAATTTTTTGCCCATATTTCAGACAGTTCAAAATGATGTTCTGGGTTTTCATTATTCCAAATATCGAAAATAGTCAAACCGTAAAATTTTTCTGGTTTTTGAAGCGGCTGTATTATTTTATGAGTTTTATTGAATTGAGCAAATGCCATTTTCAACACAGCTGCCGAATTTAAATTCATACTTTTCTCAAATAAAAAATATAGACTCACTAAGTGAATACCTATAGAGTTAACCGCTTTTGGATTTGTTAAATTTCCTGGGTGCTGAGTTGCGTAAGCATCAACAGTATAATGATGAGCTTTTGAATATCTAAAATCAGAATATTCCTTTTCCAAAACTTCATTAAACATTTCATAACAACCTGAAGAAGAAAGCATATACTCATGACAATCTCCTTCAATATTTAAAGACTTTGCACCACAAGAAAAACAGGGTATATAATCTTCCATTTAATTTTTATTGACTCATATAATAATTAAGAACCTCAATATCTTTTATATGATTTCGATTCTCTTTATTGATTTTAAAACCTTTTTTTTCAAAAAATGCTCTCGCAGTAATACTGGAATCAGTAGTTAATTTATTAAAGCCTAGTCGCAATGACTCATTTTTTAATTCTTCAAAAAGAATACTTGCCACTCCTTGTCTTGTATAGTTACGATGAACATAAAGAAGATCTACATAATTACCGCTTTCTAAGGATCCAAATCCAATTATTTTATCACTAATTTTTGCTATCAAGAAATATTGAGATTGAATTTTCTTTAGCCATCTAGTTTGATTTTTAATAGATGAAGTCCATACCTCAATCTGTTTTTCTGTATAATCATTGGAACAAGTACTTTTTATTGTTTTTACAAATAGATTATGCAATTCACCTAAGTGCTCAGGTTTAGCTTTGTCTATTTTGATTGTTTTGTTTTCATTCATCATATTTTACACACAACGATTATTATAAGAGAATTAGTAGACAAAAAAATGCACTACATTTCCATTTCACTAAATTAAAAGTAGTTTGAGCTTATATCAAAACCACTATAATCTTGCATTGTACTGTTTATAAATGGTATGACTTGTAGCTCACTCATCTCTATTTTGTTAGTGTTTTTTTGAGTCGTTGAATTGCCATAGCACATTTACAAGTTGCCATTTACCGTTGAGTTTTACTATGTGCATATAATCAATCCAATCATCTGCTATTAATTTTACAGAAGCTACCTTATCATAGATATCAAGAATAAATAACGTGAGTTCGACGTAAAAAGTTTAGTTTTTATTGAAGAAAAAAGCAGAATATTTAGTAAATTAAAGTA
>CANMSN010000015.1 GCA_947500585.1 uncultured Flavobacteriaceae bacterium
TTGAAAAAAGGGTTCTGCTTTAAAAAAGCCAAACCCTATATTTATAACTTACACACTTTACGGGATAGTGTCTTCTATAATCAATTTATTTCTCTATTTTAGTATCTTATGAATACCATCATTGAATCTAACTTAAAAACACTTCAAAAAGCAAAATCTCTACTTGATAATTTGGAAGATGATACGTTATGTAATTTATCAGTATCACCATATTATTCTAGCATTGGAAGTCATATCAGACACATATTAGACTTTTATGATTGTATTTTGAACATGAATTCTGAAAATCAAATAGATTTAACAGCCAGAACTAGGAATAAAACCGTTGAATCTAAATGCAGTAGCGCTAAAGATTACTTGAATTTAATTATTGAAAAACTTAATAACTTAAATTTTGACAATACTGAACAAGTTATTGTTTTTGATGATTTAGGATTGGGTAAAGTAGAAATTCCATATACTTTAGCGTCTATTTACTCTCAAGCTAATAGTCACACCATTCATCATTACGCTATTATAAATTATATTTTAGAACGGTTAAATATATCTTTTCCAGATTCAGATTTTGGTTATAACCCTACAACGCCAAAGGAAACGGCAGTGAAATAAATAATTTCTTGAAACCAACTGTTTTCAGTGTAAGTTACAAGGACATTTCGCTGATTTCACTTCGACTTCGCTCAGCGCATCGCATTTTGACCCCAAGGTTGAAAACTTAAATTCTATTATTTTAGATTCCCGTTTTCACTTCGACTTCGCTCAGTGACCGCTCAGGAATGATAATTTCAGGGGAAACCCCAATGCAAGCATATGGGGAATTCTTTTCGATTAATTACTTTTCTTCTTTTTTAAACATACTATTCATAATAGTATTGATGCCTTTAAAAAGTAATATAACTGCCATAGCACAAATTAAACAGCCAACAACTAGCATTGGTATGTAAAGAGCATTTTCTTTATCGCTTAGCGCAAAATGCATAAATATTGGTCCCATTGCGAGGCTTAATAAAGCAAAAATCAAAATTTTTATACCTTTAAAAAGTATGGTTTTGTCTGTCTTGTTATTTTTCATTTTTATAATTTTGAATTGCTAATCGCACATTTTTGTGTTTATTGAGTAATATTTGTGCGTCATTTTGTGATATGTTTAGTTCTGCCATAATCATTTTTACGCCTCTATCAACCAATTTATTGTTACTAAGTTGCATATCAACCATTTTATTACCCTTAATATGTCCAAGCTGAATCATCGTTGTGGTGCTAATCATATTTAGCACAAGTTTTTGAGCGGTTCCAGCTTTCATACGTGAGCTACCTGTAACAAATTCAGGACCTACTATGACTTCAATGGGAAATTGAGCTGTTAGCGATAATGGACTATTCTTATTACAAGTAATACAACCTGTAATAATATCATTTTTATTACAAGCCTTTAATGCAGAAATAACATAAGGCGTTGTGCCAGATGCAGCAATGCCAACGACTACATCTTTATCTGAAATATTATGGTCTTGTAAATCTTTCCATCCTTGGGTTAAAGAATCTTCAGCAAATTCTACGGCTTTTCTAATGGCATAGTCTCCACCTGCAATGAGGCCGATAACCAAATCGTGGGAAACACCAAATGTCGGAGGGCATTCAGAGGCATCCAAAATACCCAAACGACCACTTGTTCCAGCTCCAATATAAAATAACCGTCCTCCTTCTTTTAGTTTATTAACTATTTGATAAACAAGTGTTTCTATTTGAGGTAATGCTTTTTCAACTGCAATAGGAACATTTTTGTCTTCATTATTAATACTACTTAATAATTCTTGAATGTTCATCTTTTCCAGATGATTGTAGTTTGAATCTTGCTCAGTCGTTTTTATAAAACTCATGAGTCAAAAATAGGAATTAATCGGGAGTTTTAATCATAAAGAATGTCTTCAACTTCTATTTTTTTATCATTAATAAAATCATAAAGTGTCAGTTGTCTTAATACATAATAACCTCGCCAGAAATTTTCAAGAGAATTTAGGTATTGTAATACAGCTTTATCTCTTTCTTCTAGAGCGATATTTAAATCTGTAATAGTTACTTTATTTAGAACATACCTTTTTTTAGAAATTTCATAACGTTTCATTGAAACTTCTTTAGCTTTTTCTGCAGTAAGCAAAAAATCTCTTTGATTAGACCAATTTAATACGTGCAGATATATTTCTTGTTCAAACTCTTGTTTGTCTTGATTTATATTATTGTTGGTTAAATCTAAATTAGCTTCTGCCATTTTGCGCCTTGATTTTGATACACCCCAATCAAATATTGGGATACCAACAGATACAGAAACATTTTGTTGTTGGTTAAAGTTGTTCAAAAGATTATTAAAGTCATCTCCATTTTGCGATATTCCGAAATTAGCACTTACCCCTAATTGTAATCTATTATTACCTTTTTGAAATGCCAGTTCTTTTTCTGCTTCTAAACGTTTTCTTCTAAATTCTATCACCGCTTTTCTATTAGACTGTGCTTCATTTAAAGCTTTATCAATATCTACATCAAACAGAGGTAATTGTTCTGGAATATCCAATTCTAAATCTTCAGTATCTAATTCTAAATATCGGGCTAAATTTTGTGATGTTCTTTTTAATTCGACGGTATTTGTGGTAACACTATTTTTTGAATTTAAGAACCTTAACTCCATTTGTAGAAGTTCATTTTCTGCAATCTTACCAATCCTAAATCGTCCTTTTGCTAACTGATATAATGTATCTTGATTTTTTAAGTTAGTCTCAGAAATGGCAAGTTGCATTTGTGCTTTTAGTAAATCGAAGTATCGGCTGGACGTATTTACTGATATTTGTTCCATATTTTCAACAAAATCTCTTTTTCCCTCTTCATAAATTAATGGCTCAATTTTTTTATCCCATTTAAATTCGTTGAAAAAAAGTGAGTTTTGAAAATATCTTATGGAGAATGGAATTACCGAATATTGAATGTTATCATCTAATCCAAAAAGTTCAACTCTTTCTAAGTTAGAAAAAACAGATAAAATACCTCCTGTGTAAGGAACACTTTGAGATAAGGATATACCACCATCAATTACTAATTGATTTTGATTAACAAAAATATCTTGACCTTCATTATTAGTTATTCGTGTAACAGCATTACTATACTCTGGTAAAGTAGCATTGAGGCTTAATTGTGGTAAAAAACTTGCTTTATAACGTCTAAAACGCCAGTAATTAGATTCGTTTCTGTTTAAATTGGTTTTATAATCAGGTGATTTTTTTTGAGCAATTTCTATGGCTTCTTTTAGAGTAAGTTTTTTTGACTGCGCATTATTGAATAATGGAAAAATAACAATAATGATGAGGAGTATTTTTTTCATATTTTATTATTCAGATCTTAAAGCTTGGATTGGTTTTTTATTAGCAGCTGCTTTTGCAGGAAAAATGCCGAACACCAAGCCAACTATTACTGCTATAAAGAATGAAATCATTATCGAGTTTAAAGTAAGTACCGTTTCTATTCCTGAAAAAATTTCTATAATATAAGCACCAATTACTCCCAGAATAATTCCTATAATACCACCCCCAACACTTATAAGTACAGATTCAGACAAAAATTGTAAAATAACATCTTCTTCTGTTGCGCCTATAGCTCTAATTATACCTATTTCTTTGGTTCTTTCTAATACTGAGGCTAGCATTATATTCATAATACCAATACCACCAATTAAGAGTGATATTCCTGCTATAATAATTAATACAATATTGAAAATTTGTTTTGTTTTTTGTTGCTGTTTAAGTAATTGTATTGGGATTTCTATTTCAAAATCCAAAACATCATTATGTCTTCGTTTTAGCATTTTACTTAAAACTTCAGCTGTAGCTTTTAGCTCATTTGAATTTGAAACTTGTACAGTTAACTTATCTATTTGATGATAATTTCCTCTTGGAATTCTCTTTTTTGGACCACTTTGATTTCTATTCCGAGCACCAATTTTGTCGCTAATTATTTTTCGATCTCTATAACGAACTAGAAAGGTGTTAATAGGTATGTAGATGTCTTCATTTAAATCTCTTATCCCTAAATTTTCTTGGGCTTTATCAGAGATTAATTTTTCTTCTATAACACCTATTACTTTTAGCCAAACATCTTTTACTTTAATTTGTTTTCCTAAAGCACTTTCACCAGTAAATAACTTTTTTTCAACTTTTTTTCCTATAATACATACAGGCAGGGCATTTTTGATTTGAAAGTTAGAAAAACTTTTACCATTTTCTAAACTTATATTTGAAGATTCAAAAAATGCAGGGGAGATACCTATGAGTTTAACAGAATTTTGTCTCCCATTATTAATAACATAAGTATTTAATATTATTTCAGGGCTAACAAGTTTTATACTAGGAATATTTTTTTGAGCGCTTATTGCGTCTAATATATCAAGCCCTTTAGAAAATCGTTTAGATTCAGCTTTACTATCATTTTCATCGCTTTCATTTGCTTCTTCATTTTCTTCATCAGGTATAGGAGTAACAACGATGTTATTAACCCCTACTAATTCTAATTGTGATAATATTTCTTTTTCTGCACCATTCCCAATGGCTAGCATCGTAATTACCGAAGCCACACCAAAAATAATCCCTAATGCTGTTAAAAAAGTTCTAACCTTATTTGTTTTGATAAACCAAAATGCTTCACTGAAATTAGACTTTAGCTTTTCTAAAAGTATTTTGTCTATCATCTTTATTTTAATAGTGTTATACTCTTATCATCTAAATCTTCTGGTTTATTTAAATAAACAATGTCATCTTCTTTCAATCCTTTATTTACAATTACAACTTCGTTATTCGATGGGCCTAATTCAACCTGTCTTTTATCAATTGATAGACCAGATTTTACATAGGTATAACTTATGGAATCTTTTGCAAAAACTGCCTCTATAGGAATCATTAAAACATCGTCTTGTTGGTCTATTAGTATTTTGTTTGAAGTTGTCATTCCTGGTCTAATATTCTTATTGGTTTCTTTTAACTTTATTAAAACCTGAAAAAGTTTAATATCAGATCCGGCTTTAGTTTCTCCTACATTAGCTACATTGGTAACAACGCCATCAAGTTCTATATCAGGAAATGCATCAAAACCTACTTTTACAGTCAAGTCTTTTTTTATTTTCCTAATATCAACTTCATTGCTATATGTTTTTGATTCCATTTTTGATAAATCTGGTAAACTAGCAATTGCTGGTTCCCAGGGTGATATAGTAGATCCTACTTTCTTTTTTGTGCCATTCCATTCCTTTACATAAGTTACCATACCATCATCATCAGAATAAATAGTGAATTCTTTTTGTAACTTTAATAATTCTTCTATTCTTTTAGAATTTTTAGAAACTTCAGTGCCAACCTCAATCATTTTGGCATTTGCTTGCCTCTTTTTTATTGAATAATCTGCTTTTTTTTCTTTTAAATCTCTTGTGGTTTTCTCTATTTTGTTCTCTAATGATCTAATAGTTGCTGGAGGCTCATATATAGACCGTACTAGTTCTAAGCTGTCTTCCTCAATATTAAATAACAAGTCTTTAATAGAATTACGCTCTTGTTTTAGAGTAAGTGTGGTGTCAAGTTGTTGTTGTGTGTATTTTGATTGGGCTTTTTCTAAATTTAACTGCGCCTCATTTATTTTGCCATTAACTTCTGAAGCATCCAGTTTTCCAATATAATCTCCTTTTTTCACTATAGTACCTTCAGCTACTAAATCTTGTATTTTTATTTGATAAATATTGAACCTTCTTGCGTTACTTGGACCATTAATTTTTTTTGAACTTGTAGATTGTGCTTCACCGGAAATGAAGACTTCATTTAGGAAAGTTCCTTTTGTTACTTTAGCTGTGAGAGAAACATCTTTATCGCTACTGGAATTAAAATATGAATAAGCAATAATTATTAAGACAATTGCACCTACTATGTAGGCCATTCTTTTTTTATTCATTTACTTAATTTTTTGGTTGATGATGGCTAAAAATAAATAAAAAAACTATTTGTAGGATTTTATTTTAGTTAATATCCTCTTAATTTTTATTTATTATAACTAAATTTTTACAATTATAGTATCTGTAAGAGATAGATTACTCAATAATGTAAGTAAATAAAGAAACTTCCGAAGCTCTAAAATATCCTAATGCGTAGTTTTCAGGATTGGTAATATTAATACAATTTCCTCTTACTTGAGCCGGTTGTGTTTCGAAAGGATCACCAGAATCATCATCAGTTTGCTGAAGTAGGATATTCATAAATTCATAAAAGCGTTCAGAAATGCCTAAGCCTCTTATTATTAATTCATCACCAGCTTCAATATTTTCATCAGAATAGAATGCGAAAATCTCATTACCATCTGTAAATTCATCGTCATAAACCTCTAAATTTTTAACACCATGTGCGGTATTTATAAATTCAAACAAATAATAATTATCAATGCCTTCAGGGTCAGTGTAATAAGCTTCAATTTCAACCTCGTCACCCGAAAAACCGCCATCATTATTTTGAATTACATAATCAATAGAGCTAACGGGCATCAATTGCTCTGTAGCAATGTAAGTTTCATTATTGTAAGTTATTGTTAAGTTGTAAGTTCTATTAATAACAGGAATAAAGGAGTCATTTGTGTAAATTCCAGTCTCATTGTTTTCTATAAAATTAAACGTATTATTAAAGGAATCAGTTACAACAACAGTTGCACCAGTAGCTGGGGGTATTTCAGAATTAAAAAATGGCGCACTTAATGAGAGTTTAATAAACTGAACATTTCCAGTAGTTCCTTTAAACCAATTTAAAGCAGCGTCTATTACAAGTCTTGGTTCAGTTGTTTCTAAATCCACTTCAATAACATCTTCACATGAAGTAAAACTCAAACTTAATAGTATTATGTATATTATTTTTTTCATTTTACTAAAGCTTAAAATTATAAGATATTGAAGGAACTATACCAAAAATTGATAATTGAGTGGCTTCGTTAGCGCCTGTCATATCATTTTGCCCAAAAGAAATGGAAGCCGCGTTTCTTCGGTTATAGACATTATACAGACCAAACACCCAATAACTTTGCCAACCTTTAACTTTGTTAGGCTTTGGAGTATAAGTTGCTGAAATATCTAAGCGATTGTATGATGGCAATCTGTCTGAATTTCTAGTATTATAATTTGGAATAACTACACCGTTAAATTCATATTGGCTATTAGGGAAGGTGGCAGGTTGCCCTGTTTGATAAAGGAAATTGGCATTAAGTTTCCATTTAGTATTTAAATCATAACTACAAGTAATTGAAACATCGTGTGTTTTATCGAAAGGCGTTCTGTACCAGTTTCCATTGTTTATTCCTAATTCTTGAGGCGTCCTTCCTTCGGTTTGTTGTTCAGATTTTGATAATGTGTAAGCCAACCAACCTTTAAAGCGCCCTTCGTTTTTTCTAAAAAGTAGTTCTGCACCATAAGCTCTTGCTCTTCCATTTAGTATTACTTGTTCTATGGCGTTATTGGCAATTAAATTGGCACCGTCAATATAATCTATTCTATTTTTTACAGTTTTGTAGAAACTTTCAACCTCTAAAGAGTATGTATTATTATCGAGATTTTTGAAGAATCCAACAGCAAATTGATCCAGTAATTGTGGTTTTATATATTTCCCACTAGGCGTCCAAACATCAAGTGGCGTAGGAGAGTTTGTATTAGAAAGCAAATGTAAATATTGACTCATTCTATTATAACTTGCTTTTACAGAACTTGACGTATTAAGCTGGTAGGCTATTGAAGCACGTGGCTCTAAATTTGCAAATTTTGCAATAACATCGCTACGTTCAAAAGTTTCTGTATCTATAGGATCAGCTTTTTCATAAATTTGAAAATCTTCGTTAAATAAAACGGCTTGGTCATTTTCATAAAGGTTAAGCTCATCTTGACCTAAACGATGAAAAGTGCTTAGCCTCAAGCCATAAGATAATGCTATTTTATCAGTTAGTTTATGTTCGGCATCTAAATAGATAGCATTTTCAAATGCATATTTATCGGTAAGTTTAAATGGATTTATTCCTGAAGATTCAACGGTTGGTTTTATTTCTCCAGGGTTGAATTGGTAGTAAATACTATTTATACCGTATTGTAATTTAAATTTATCATTTAAATAATGTTTCAAATCGTATTTTAAGTTGAAATTTTGAATTCCAGAAACCCAATCAAATTCAACAAAATTGAGCTTTAAATCGTAATAGTAATCAGAATAGATTAATGACAAATTCGAAAATAGTTTATCAGAAAATAAATGATTCCATCTGAAATTTAAAACAGAGTTTCCATAAATATTTTCAAAAGTATCTTCAATTCTAAAGACATCACGACCAAAATAACCTGATAGATAAATATTATTTCTATCATTTATTTTATAACTCAATTTAGTATTTAAATCATAGAAATAAGCAATGTTATTATTGTCAAAAAGAGGTAAAAATAGATGTGCGTAGCTAGAACGTCCACCAAGAAGAAAAGAACCTTTGTCTTTTTTTAAAGGGCCCTCAAGAAGTAATCTACTGGAAACAATACCAATACCACCATTTACTTTAAAAGCTTTACTATTTCCTTCTTTTTGATAAATATCTAAAACAGATGAAACTCGACCTCCATATCGTGCTGGAATTCCGCCTTTATAAAGTTTTAAATCTTTTATTGCATCTGGATTAAAAACTGAAAAGAAGCCGAATAAGTGTGATGAATTATAAATAATAGCTTCATCTAAAAGTATCAAGTTTTGGTCTGCAGCACCACCTCTTACATTAAAACCTGATGCGCCTTCGCCAGCTGTAGTAACTCCAGGAAGCAAGGTGATTGCTTTAATAATATCGGCTTCACCAAGAACCACCGGAATTTGTTTTATTGTTGATGACGTTAGCTTGTTAACACTCATTTGAGGCGTTTTAATATTGAGTTTTTCAATATTTTCTGTAATAACTATTTCATCCAAACTTTCTGCAGCATCTACTAAAGCATAATTTTTTGTTATATCCTCGGTAAGTATAATAGTCTCCGTTTTTGAAGCGTAGCCTAAGTAACTAATTATAATTTTATAAGTTCCTTCAGGGAGGGTTATAGAATAAAAACCGTATTCATTAGTGGTGGTTCCTGATTGAATTTCTGGAAATAATATATTTACACCAATTAGTGTTTCGTTACTTTTTTCTTCTGAAATGGTTCCGCTTATAGTGAATTTTTCTTGAGCATTAATAAGTAGAGTGTTGAATAAGAGCGTGATAAGAAAGCACGAGAAGATTTTATTCATGTAATAGCTTTTTTTTATAAAAATATAAAAAAAGCCCCTAAAAAGGAGCTTTTGAATTATACTTTATTATTTATTTAACCTATTATGCTATTAAACGTTTTGCTTGGTCGCATAGCTTGGTTAATTAATGCTTCGTTTGGTTCGTAGTAACCACCAATATCCACTGGTTTCCCTTGAATACTGTTAAGCTCATTAACAATCACAGTTTCATTATCGGTCAATTGTTTTGCGATTTTTGTGAATTCAACTTTCAACGCTTCATCTTTATTTTGGTTAGCTAACTCTTGCGCCCAATACATAGCTAAGTAAAAATGACTACCTCTATTATCTAACTCACCAGCTTTTCTTGAAGGGCCTTTTTTATTTTCTAATAATTTATCAGTAGCATCATCTAAAGCTTCACCTAAAATTTTAGCTTTAGGGTTGTTGTTTACTTCACTTAAATGTTCTAGAGACACTGCTAATGCTAAAAATTCCCCTAGAGAATCCCAGCGTAAATGATTTTCTTCAACAAACTGTTGTACATGTTTTGGGGCAGAACCACCAGCGCCAGTTTCAAATAAACCACCACCATTCATTAATGGTACTATTGATAACATTTTCGCACTGGTTCCTACTTCTAAAATCGGGAATAAATCTGTTAAATAATCACGTAAAACGTTTCCAGAAACAGAGATCGTATCTTGACCTTTTATAAGACGCTCACATGTAAAATTTGTTGCATCAATTGGCGATAGAATTCTTAAATCTAATCCAGCAGTATCATGATTTTTTAAATAGGTATTAACTTTTTTGATTATTTCAGCATCATGAGCTCTATTTTCATCTAACCAAAAAACAGCAGGAGTTTCAGAAGCTCTTGCACGTGTAACCGCTAATTTAACCCAATCTTGAATTGGAGCATCTTTCGTTTGGCACATTCTCCAAATATCACCAGTTTCAACAGGATGTTCTAATAATGTATTACCAGAAGCATCAATAACTTTTACTGTTCCGTTTGAAGGAATTTCAAAAGTTTTATCATGAGATCCGTATTCTTCAGCTTTTTGAGCCATTAGTCCAACATTAGGAACGGTTCCCATTGTAGTAGGATCAAATGCGCCATGTTTTTTACAGAAATCAATAGTTGCTGAGTAAATACCTGCATAACTACTATCTGGTATTACAGCCTTTGTATCTTGTAATTTACCTTCTGCATTCCACATTTGTCCAGATGTACGAATCATTGCTGGCATTGATGCATCAATAATAACATCACTTGGTACGTGTAGGTTTGTTATACCCTTATCAGAGTTTACCATAGCCACACCAGGACCATTTTGGTAAGTAGCTTCTATATCAGCTTCAATTTCTTTTTGTTTTGCTTCAGGTAGTTCTTTTATACGGTCTAATAAATTTCCTAAACCTGAATTTACATTAACACCTAATTTTTCAATAGTTTTGCTATGTTTAGCAAAAACATCTTTAAAAAATATTTTAACAGCATGACCGAATATAATTGGATCACTAACTTTCATCATGGTGCCTTTCATATGAAGAGAAAATAAGATGCCTTTTTCTCTTGCATCAGCAACTTGTTCATCTAAAAAGCTAACTAAAGCCTTTTTATTCATAACAGTGGCGTCAATTACTTCACCTTTTAATAACGAGAAACTATCTTTTAAAATAGTAGTGGTTCCATGACTATCTGTATGCTCAATTTTTATACTTGTTGCCTCATCTATAGTGGCAGATTTTTCATTAAGTGCAAAATCGCCTTCTGTCATAGTGGCTACATGTGTTTTAGAATCGCTAGACCAAGCACCCATTGAGTGCGGATTTTTTTTCGCATAATTCTTAACGGCCTTAGGGGCGCGTCTATCACTGTTTCCTTCTCTTAATACAGGATTTACGGCACTTCCTTTAATTTTATCGTAACGTGATTTAATATCTTTTTCAGTCTCATTCTCAGGGGCTTCAGGATAACTAGGAATTGCAAAACCTTGAGATTGTAATTCTTTTATAGCACCTTTTAATTGTGGAATTGAGGCACTTATATTTGGCAGTTTTACAATATTAGCTTCAGGTTTTTTAGCCAATTCTCCAAGAAATGCTAAGTCGTCTGAAACACGCTGATTTTCATTTAAAAAATCCGGAAAAGCAGATAAAATTCTAGCTGCTAAAGAAATGTCTTTAGTTTCAATATCAATACCGGAAGACTTTACAAAAGACTGAACAATAGGTAAAAATGAACGTGTTGCTAAAGCAGGAGCTTCATCGGTTTTTGTATAAATAATTTTAGACATTTTTCGTAGCTTTTTTTATAATTATCAAGATATAAGTGAATGAAAAAGAGAGGTCTCATTTTTCGCGTTGCGAATATACAAAAAATGATAGTTAAAATTACCGAATTATTAAGTGAAAAGCACTTAAAACAATAAGATTTGAAAGAAATACAGAAATTAATAAACCCGATATGAAATCTACAAAAAAGAGGCACTTAAATTATATAATAACAAAAGCCATATCACTGTAGAACTTAATCTGCTTTGATATGGCTTTCTTTGAAATAACATAACATCATCTATTTAATATTTCTACTAAAATCAGTTTGAATTTTCATCAAACCTTTGTGATTTCTGTGCTATTATTTCAAGTGAAACATACTTGTAATTTTCAAAATGTATTGACCTATTACTAAAATGTTTCAGTTAATTGTTTTTCTTGATGCCATTAAACTTACTCTTCACTTTCGTGTTAAGGTTATTTTATAGCATTACTTTCATTACAACATCCACTTTCGCTTCTGTTGCTTTTTAAGCTTTCAACCTTAATCAAATCCTTGTCTAGCGTTAAATTAAAAATATGTTTTCAAAAGTCTATCCAATTTCTTGTTTATCCTTAAGTCTACATATCTTATCCTTTAAACCATCCAATCTCTTTTTATAAGATATCATGGTTTTTTGCTCACACACGCATACACGTGGCACAACAAAACCTCAAAAAACAATTGTAATAAAGAACGTTACCTTATTTAGATTTAATGCGAATTCGTTGTTGAGGCGAAACCAACCTAAGTTGTCATTATTTCTTCTATAAAAGTAATAGCATAATCCAAAAAAACAAAATTTTTAGGCTGTTAGATATCAACTAGTTATAAACCATACTTATTAACTATTGTTAATAAAGAAAGCCTTGAGATTTCTCAAGGCTTTTTAAAATATGCTTTCGCTGTACTATAATATTAACGTCTACGCTCAGTAATTCTGGCTTTTTTACCAGTAAGACCTCTAAAGTAGAAGATACGTGCTCTACGTACTTTACCGCGTTTGTTAACTTCTATTTTTTGTAATGCAGGTAAGTTTAATGGGAAGATACGTTCTACTCCAACAGATCCTGACATTTTTCTAATTGTAAAAGTTTCTGAAGATCCAGATCCTCTTTTTTGAATAACTACACCTCTAAAAAACTGAGTACGGGTTTTGCTTCCCTCTTTAATTTCATAGAAAACTGTAATGGTGTCTCCGGCTGCAAATTCCGGAAATTCTTTTTTTGCTACAAATTCGTCTTGAACAAATTTTACTAAAGATTCCATATCTTTAAATTTAATTATAATTGAATTCAGAACAACATTCACGATTCTCGCCAGAGGTTAACCCGAAATTGGGTGCAAAGATAATTAATAATTAAGAATGCACAATTAATAATTGTTTTTTTTAGGATGTTTGTTTTTATTCATACCTACAAGGTTTTCAAAACCTCGCAGGATCATAAAAAAGTCAGGTTTTTTTAATCGCTTTCTACTGTTTTAATTAAATTACGTCATAGCGAGGAAGTATGACGAAGTAATCTTATTAAAAGTAGTAGGAGCTATAATTGAAAAGATTGCTTCGTGCCTCGCAATGACGTTTGATTACTCATCCAACAAATCAGGGCGTCGTTCTTTGGTTCTTAAATAGGCTTGTTCTTCTCGCCATTTCTCAATCTTTGGAAAATTACCACCAAATAATAATTCTGGTACTTTCCAGCCTTTGTATTCTCTAGGTTTTGTATAAATGGGAGGTGCTAATAAATTATCTTGAAAAGAATCGGTTAGGGCAGAGGTTTCATTACCTAAAACACCTGGTATTAATCGTATTACCGCATCGCAAAGTACTGCTGCACCTAATTCGCCACCAGACAACACATAATCGCCGATGGATATTTCGCGTGTTATAAAATGATCGCGTACGCGTTGGTCTACACCTTTATAATGTCCGCATAAAATAATAATGTTTTCTTTTAACGATATTTGGTTGGCAATACCTTGTTTTAAGGTTTCGCCATCTGGCGTCATGTAAATAACCTCGTCATAATTACGTTTTGCTTTTAAGGCTGAAATACATTTATCTATAGGTTCTATCATCATGACCATGCCTGCACCACCTCCAAACTGCGTGTCATCTATAGATTTGTAATTATCGCTAGTATAATCGCGTAAATTATGGAAGTGTACTTCTACTAAACCAGCTTCAATAGCACGTTTTAGAATTGAAGCTTCAAACGGACTTTTAAGTAGTTCTGGTAATACCGTAATAATATCAATGCGCATAGTGTAATATTAAGATTTGCAAAGATAATTTAATTATTTGAGGTTCATTGGGGTAGTGAGATGTTCGTTTAATGGTTTGCGTAAGAATAATGTGATTTTGTATAAGAGGATTTTTCAAAAGAAAATTAGAAACTAGTAAAACTGTACTAACCTTAGATTAAGCACTAAACTAAGCATTATTTTTTACGGTGTTTTAGTCAGTTTTTATTCTATTTTCACTTTACGATATTCTATTTTTAAAGGAATAGAATTCACACCATTTTTTTTATATACTTTTAAAACCATTTCAGTTGGCATTTCTTTAAATTGACTTTTTGTTCCAATATAAAATTTATGTGAAATCCAGGATTGAGGATAAACCAAATCAATATAACCACTTGGGATAAGAACTTTGTTATTTGGAAGTTGAATTACTTTTCTTTCCTCATAATCGTTAAGTCTCGAATCGTTAAATATATTTTCAAGTTCAATACCTAAGTCAGATATTGTATCCATAATCTTGTTTCCTGAATTATATAGATTTAGGGTTAAAGAAATGTGATTAGTGCCTGCTAATTCATCTTCATCTTCTATAAATGGATGCTTATGTTCAATATCATTGAAAATTACTGTTCCATTTTCTTGAATCATATTTCCATTATTGTAGAACTCAATAAATCCAGATTCATCAACTCTTTCATCGTTTCTATTTTCCTTAAACCAGTTCAGTTTTAATTCCAAAGATTCACTTAGTACTCCAATATTGTTTTTGTAAATAATATGAGGATAATGTTTTAAGTCAAATGGTATGTCTTCTGTTTTTTGAGTTAATAATATCACATTTTTATTAAGTGCGTGTGCATACCCAGTTTCGTAGAAAACATTTGGATTTTTATTACTTAAATCTGCGATTATTATGTCCGCCTTTTCAATCTGATTATAAATTCTAGTTAGAATAGAACCTTCAAATATTTGTTCATCAACACGCTCACAATAAAAGCCACATTTATTAGCTGTCTGTTTTATTCCAAAATTGTAAATATCATCGAAAGAACTGTCAAAAGGCATAAGTACAAATATAAATCCTTTTTGTTTCATTTATTGGTATGTTTCTTAAATTGGCTACAAAATGCTTTTAAGTATATGAATCCGTTTTAATGATTTATATACACAATCAAACGAAGGTAGTTGAAAATTTTTACAAAGTCAAACTCGTTAAATCCGCTTACTCAACCAATCTTTTAACTCATAAAAATTTTGTGGAGCAACACCATGGCCAACAGGGAATTCAGAATACACATGTTTTATATTCAAATTGGTTAGAAAAGCCGGTGTTTGTTGTGCCCATTGCACAGGTATTACTTGGTCTACACTACCATGAGAACAATAAAAATCAAGATTTGAATAGTCTTTCTGGGTTATATCTTCAGGGAATAATTCTTGATTTACATAACCGCTTAATGCGATGATGTTTTTTACTTTTTCAGGATAGGTTAAAGCTACAGCGTAACTTAAAATACTACCTTGGCTAAATCCTAAAAGCGATACATTTTTACCATTTACAGGATAAACAGCAATAGCTTCGTCTATAAATTTAGCAATTAAATCTCGTGATTGTTTTGCTTGTTCATTATCGCTCCATTTACCTTTGTCAGCATCAAAATTAATAGCATACCATGCATTTCCATAGGGTTGCATCGTGTATGGTGCTTTTACGGAAATAATGAAAAGTTCTTCAGGTAACTCGGTAGCAAATGAAAACAAATCGTTTTCATCACTACCATAACCATGCATGAGTATTAATAATGGTGCATTTTCGGTTAAAGTAGATTTTCTAATAATATGTTGTAGAGAAAGGGATGTATTTATCATTTATATCCAAGATTAGCAAAAATTTTCTGATACAGTTCTCCAACTAGAGGGACAGTTTGCGCTTTTCTATTTATAGCATTAATAAACCCGTAAATAAATAGGACAGCAAAAAACAAATAAAAACTAGAGGTTACTAACCAGCTGTCAAAACTTCCAATAATATAACCTAATGCCCAAAATGTAAGCCATAACCCTAAAGATTGCCTAATATGAAAACTTGCAAACACACTTTTTTTATCATCTTCATTATTCATGTAATAGGCAACTATAACGCCTATAATGGTTAGATAACTAATGATGGCATTATTGCGTCCACGCTCAATATCTTGTTCGTTCATTGTTTATGAATTTAAAACCACTTTATTGTTAGCTATAATACCGTAAACTTTTCCTTTTAAAGTTTCATTCTCAAAAATGGCGTTTTTAGATTTTGAAACAATATCATTTTTTGAAAAGGTGTATTTTGTATCAGGGTTGAAAAGTGTAATATTTAAAGTGTTTCCTGTGTTTATGGAGGTGCTTTCTAATCCAAACCTAGATTTTCCTTTTGTTAAAAGATCAATTGTCTTTTTTGTGGTGAATACATTTTGAAGTGCTCCAAAAGCACTTTCTAAACCAATAGATCCATATTCAGCATGGTCAAATTCTATTTTCTTTTGCTCAATATCTAATGGTGTATGGTCACTTGTAACCATATCTATAGTGCCATCTTTTAGTCCCTCAATTAAGGCATCAACATCTGATACTGTTCTTAATGGTGGTAATACTTTAAAATGTGTATTAAAATCGAATAACGCATCGTCTTTAAAATACAGATTATGAATAGCGACACTACAAGTTATATCCAACTTTTTCTTTTTTGCTTCTCTAATAAGTTCAACCGATTTTGCTGTAGAAATGGTTGGGATATGTAATTTTCCGCCTGTATATTCTAATAAAAATAAATCGCGAACAATTTGTAATTCTTCGGCTAAAGCAGGGTTTCCTTTTAAACCTAGTTTGGTACTGGTTATATTTTCATTCATAACACCATGTCCGGAAATTTTATTTTCTTGTGGAAATGAGCATACCAAACCATCAAAATTACTCGCGTATTGCAAGGCGATTTTCATTAAGTTTGGGTTAGAAATAGGCTTTTTATAATCATAAAATGCTACGGCACCTGCAGAGTTCATGTCGTAAAGTTCAGCTAAATCTTCACCTTTACTTTCTGTAGTTAATGCGCCAATAGGTAAAAGATTAACTGCATTATTATTTGCTTTAGAATTTACAAACGTAATATCAGAGTTAGAGTCTATTACAGGATTTGTATTAGCATTCATAGCAACTGCTGTAAAGCCAGATGCTGCTGCTGTTTTAAGACCATTATCAATAGTATCGCGTTCTTCAAAACCTGGTTCGCCAAAACTTACGCTACTATCAAACCAACCTTGTGAAATATGAAGGTTGTCTAACTTTATTTCTTGATATTTTTTTGGATTTTTAATGCTATTGGCAATCTTAGTAATAACCCCTTTTTCAACTAATACATCTTGAGTTAAATTGTGAAACTCGCTTTTAGAATCTAGTATTGTGGCAGATTTTATAAGTATGTTCATTTAAAATATTTTAAGATGCCCAATTCTATAATTAATAACATTAAGGCAAAAATAGCAAACCATTTCCATAGCGCATTAACTTTTGTGTCACTTTTTATAGTTTCAAAAACATCAGTAATTGAATTGTTAAGGGTTACATTGTTTAAAATCGATAAATCTTTATAAACTAAATTACTTTCTTTTCTGTCGTAATTATAACTCACATTTTTAATCGTTTCATTTTTGTTTTTAATAGCATATGTATTTGCTAGGGTTGGAGTTTCAGAAGTTTTTATGACGACTTTGTTGTTAAAATATCTTTGCTCCGGTATAATGTTTACGTTAGCACTTACAAGTGATAAGATGTTGTCTTGTTTTAATTTGGTGCTAACATCGAAAGTATTGTTTCTTCCTATGGTGTAATACAATTCAGGAATTTTAAAACTGAATTTACCAATGTTATAAAGCGTTGGAACAATTAATGGTGAGTTTATAAAACTTGAATTGTCTTTATTTAAAGAAGACGTAAATATAAAAGCATTACCATTTTGAAATAAAAACGGTTTACCATCTTCATATTTTAAAATAGAAGAACTCGCATTTGAAGTCGCACCATAATAGCTATTTACTTTAGGATATTGAAAATTGCTCACTTGTTTTTCAAATACACCATTATTATACAAAGGGTGCGAATAATTAATAGATGTGATGCGTTTTTCGTTGCTAATTAAATTGTTAAAAACAGATTTGTAATTAGACAAAAGCATATTATAAGACGCTTTATTAATGTCTTTTGATGGTATAATAATTAATGCTCCACTTTGAGTTGTATATTGTTTTAAAGCTGTAATTAAAGCATTTGGAATAGTATTTAACTCGTTTAGTATAATAAGGTTTTGAGATTCTAAAAGATTATAGTTTAATTGATTTTCTGTGGTTGATGTATAATTAAACATGTCATTAGAATAAATCCGTTTTAAGAACGAATCATTTCCAGCATTTACAGCAAGCACATTTACTTTAGAAGTATTATTTATATTGAAAAACAACGTGTTGTCGAATTGTAAACTGGTGTCATCAATAGTCACTTTTCCGTTTATAATATCGTTTGTAGGAATTGAAAATGTGGTGCTAGTTTCCTTATCAATTGTGACAGATGTTTTAGCAATTAAATTATCATTATTAAAAAGTGATACTGGTAAGTTTTCAATCGGATTTCCGTTGTTTTTTAAAATGACTTTTAGTTCAATATTTGAAACATTTTTCTCAGAAATATAAATACTATCAATAGAAATATTTGCGGTATTTACGGGTTTTAATTTTATAAAATGATAATTTAAAAGAGAATCTCTTTGGATATTTAAATCACTTTCATCTTCTTGGAAATCAGATATAAATACTAAGTTTTTTAAAGTGTTACTTTGCTTTTTAAAAACTGTTCTGCTTTTTAGTAATGCGGCTTGTGTTGTTAAACTATTTGAAGCATATTTAAGTTGAAGTAATTCATTTTTTATAGCTTTAATAGTTGTGTTTTTAAAGGTGTTGTTATTGGTGATTAATGAGATGTTTTCATCTTCTGGAACATTACTAATAATATCTTGTAGAGCACGTTTTAATAATTCGCCTTGGCTGCCTTTTGCTTGCATGCTAAATGAATTATCTAAATAAATAACGGTTTCCTTTTGTGTTTTAAAAGCATCTGTTTTTGAGGTAAAAGGTTGTGCAAAGGCAAATACTAAAGCTGCAAGAAGTAATAGTCTTGTAAAAAGAATAAGCCACTTTTTGATTTGCGAGCTTTTACGTGTTTGTAATGTTGCTTCTTTTAAAAAGGCAACATTTGTAAAGGCTACTTTTTGAAACTTACGTAATTGAAATAAATGAACAATAATGGGGATGAGCAGTAAAAATAAAGCGTAAAGAAGTTCGGGGTGTTTAAACTGCATGTTTTATTTGATTTGTCAAATATAGAAAATGAAAATGAGATTATATATTTTATTTGTTTGGATTCCTGATTTCTCGGGAATGACAACTTCAAAGGAAACCTAGATATAAAATATCTAGGAATTCTTTTTCAATTAACAAAAGAAAACATAATCATCAATAGATTTTAAATTTAATGTATTCAGATAATCTTTTATGTCTTTTTGGGCTGTTTTATTGGCAACAGTTATAATGCTTTGAGTGTTTTTTATCTGCTCTAAATAAATAAAAGGCTTTAATATCTTTCCATAGATATCTTTCCCAATTTTTTTTGGATTATCGCAAATCCATTCGAAAGGTATGTTTTTGTTGATTAACGTTTTTGCTACTTTTTTCCCTTTATTTCCAGCGCCCCAAACTACAAGTGTTTTATTTGAATTATAATCCAACTCTAAAAAGTAGTTTAGTTTTAAATCTATAAAATGATTTTCGGCATAATGAATGTGTGTTCTAGAAGTTCGTGTATCATAATCACGCCAATCGTGTAAAATGGTATTACAAGGTATACAGTTAATATCCTGTTTATAAAATCTAAATGCTAAATCGTAATCTTCAGGATATCTTTTCGGATTGAAGGCGTCACAAGCTAGTAAATCTTCTCTGTAAACCATCCAACAGGGCGATGGAATAACACATTCTTTATAGATTTCAGAATAATTAGTTCCTGTTTTTATTAATGTATTTAACCAAACTTCGTAGCTTTTATAGCCACTCTTAATACCATCAGTAGAAAAATAATTAACTAAACCAATTGCAATATGTTGTTTTCCGTGACTCAATAAATTACCAACTAATATTTCTAACTTCTTTGGGCGCATTAAATCATCACTATCCATTCGGGTTATGCATTCCCCTTTACTTTTTGAAAACGCAAGTTTTAGAGCTTCAATAATACCATACCTCGAATTTTTTAAAAGCGTTATTCTAGAGTCATTTTTCGCAAATTCGTTTACTATATTATAGCTATTATCAATGGAATGGTCATCAACTATTATTAACTCCCAATTTGTATAAGTTTGTTTTAATATCGATTCTAAGCAGTCTGTTAAATACGCTTCGGTATTTTTAAAAGGAATTAAGATGCTTACTAACGGGTTGTGCATAATGCGAATTTAACAAAACCTTAAGAAAACTAGTCGTTACATAATGGTATTTTGCGCGTCAATATAAAAACTTCAAAAAACAATTGCATGAATTCAAGAATATACGCTGCTCTTTTTGTAGCAATTTTACTAGCTAGTTGTAACTCAACTAAGAACACAAAAAATGATTTAGCCACCAGTTTACCTATAGATACGTCTATTGATTTAACGGCTGTTGTAGACGATAAAGCACCAGTTACCATAAACCCTGGGCGATTTATTGTAGAATCGGTAACATACAGATTGCCAAGAGTTGTACAAGGAACTTATTCTGTAAGTGATTTTGGAAAGTATGTGGACAATTTTAGAGCCTTAAATTACAAAGGTGAAGAAATGCCTGTTGTAAAAACAGATGAAAATACTTGGACAATAGCTAATGCAAAAGAATTGGATAAAATTACTTATTTAGTTAATGATACTTTTGATATTGAAACTAAAGGAGGTATTGGTGGAGAGCAACCATTTTCGCCATCTGGAACTAATATAGAACCAGAAAATTATGTGCTAAACTTACATGGTTTTATTGGGTATTTCGATTCATTAAAGAACAATCAATATAAATTAGATATTACTGCACCTTCTGATTTTGTGCGTACTTCTGCACTGCAAAATATAAGTTCTAAAACAAGCGACGATGGTAAAAACACCACAACAACTTATTTAGCTCCAAGATATTTTGATATTACCGATAATCCAATGATGTATGGTAAATTGGATGTTGAGGAATTTTTAGTTGGAGATATTAAAATTGTACTTAGTGTTTATTCTCCTAACAAAGTTCATTCTGCAGCGTCTTTAAAAGAAACGGTTTTTAAAATGATGCAAGCTCAAAAAACGTATTTAGGCGATATAAATACGACACCTCGATACGATATTTATTTGTATTTGTCAGAAGGTAAAGAAGATTCTCCAAAAGGTTTTGGAGCTTTAGAGCATCATACATCCACCGTTGTGGTATTACCAGAATCTATGAATGAAGAAGCATTAGCAGAAAGTATGATTGATGTTGTGTCTCATGAGTTTTTTCATATAGTAACACCATTGAGCGTACATTCTGAAGATGTGCATTATTTCGATTATAACAATCCTACATTTTCTAAGCATTTATGGATGTATGAAGGTGTAACTGAATATTTTGCAACGTTATTTCAAGTGAGTGAAGGGTTAGTTGAAGAAGCAGAGTTTTCCAAAAAAGTTATGGGGAAAATTCAAGGTTCAAAACGATTGAACGATGCCATGAGTTTTACCATTATGAGTGAAAATGTTTTAAAAGATCCTTATAAAGACCAATATTACAATGTGTACCAAAAAGGTGCATTAATTGGTATGTGTATTGATATTTTATTAAGAGAGGAAAGTAATGGTAATCGAGGCATTTTGTCTTTAATGAAAGAGCTTTCAAATAAATATGGTAAAAACAAACCGTTTGAAGATGACAAATTAATTGATGAAATTGTGGCTATGACATATCCTTCGCTTAGAGAATTTTTCGATTCGCATGTTATTGGTGATATTCCAATTAATTACAATACCTTTTTTGAAAAAGTTGGTTTAGAAATAGGCGGGGGCAAAGTTGAAACCAATTATATTTTAATGGACGGTGCTCCAATAGTTGGAGGTGATCCAGAAAAAGGAACTATCTTTTTTTCTGATAAAGTTTCAGAAAATAGTTTTTGGGTTGAACAAGGTGTTAAACCAAATGATGTTATAAAAACTATTGATGGAAAAGACTTAACTATGGCTAATGCTAATACACTACTGCAAGAGGTTTTTAGTTGGAAGCCTGGTCAAGAAGTGGAAGTTATCCTTAACAGAGAAGGAGAAGATTTTACAGTAAAAACAACCGTAACTAAAACATATACCACAGGGAAAGGGATTATGGAAAAAGCTGATGCAACAGATGCACAAAAGACCTTACGTGAAGCTTGGTTAAGAGGGTAAAAACTAGTTAATATTATAAAAGAGGGAATTATTTCAGCATCAATGCTCAAATAATTCCCTCTTTATTATTTATTAAAATCCCTAAAAAGGAATACCACTAATTTTTTATCTAATATCATTAGTTTATTTTGGTCAATTCAGTTTATATGTCCAAATATTGATTGTAAAAACGTGAGTTAATGTGATTCATACAATTAGATGAATTACTCATAACAATATACGGAAATTAAACCTTTTGTGCTTGCAAAAGTCTATACTACTAAGTAATATAATTTAATTAAGAAACTGAACTTATAACGATATGAAAATGCTTACCACTTGCCTTCTCCTATTTCTTGTTGTTTCAATCGGCTTTAGCCAGCAACAATCCCCAAATATTCTATTAATAATTGCTGATGATATGGGTAATGATGTGCTTAGCGGTTTTGGTTTTGATAACGATTTACCCAATACCCCAACTTTAGATTCACTTCGAAATACAGGTGTGGCTTATAATAATTGTTGGGCTGCACCTCAATGCACGCCTACAAGAGCTGCAATTATGAGTGGAAAATTTGGGGCAAAAACAGGTGTAACAAGACCACCTTTAGTTCTGGATACTGAAGTTCACACGTCTCTATTTAAAAAAATAGCAGAACAAAGTACAACAGATTATAGTATGGCAGCCATTGGTAAATGGCATATTGGAGGAAACTCAACCAATAATTATGACCATCCAACAAACACTGGTGTTCCACATTTTGAAGGCGTTTTTACATCTCAAGTAGATGATTATTATAATTGGACAAAATTAAAAACAGATGGTACAACCGAAAATATAACAGAATATGCAACTACACATTTTACCAATAATGCTATTTCTTGGATAGATCAACAAACCCAACCTTGGTTTTTATGGTTGGCTCATGTAGCACCCCATGCACCTTTTCAAATACCACCATCAAATACTTATACAAGTGATACATCAACTGATAGAGGCGTTTATTCATCAATGATAGAATCTATGGATTATGAAATTAACAGATTAATACAAAGTATGGATGAGGAAACTTTAGAAAACACTATAATTATTTTTATAGGTGATAATGGAACTCCAGGTAGAATGGCTAATTTTCCACAAGGTCATGCAAAAAGTTCCATTTATGAAGGAGGTGTTCGTGTTCCTTTAATAATTTCTGGTAAATCCGTATCTAGACAAAATGAAGTTGATGAAGGTTTGGTACAAGCTACAGATTTACACGCTACCATTTTAGAGTTAGCTGGTATCCAGCTATTAGGTGGTACATATAATAGTTTGAGTTTAAAACCTTCCTTAACTACTTTAAACAGTATAGATAGAGAAATAAATTATACAGATTATGAAGATGGTGGTGTAGAGATGTGGGCAACTAGAACTAACGACTACAAATTAATTGAAGACGAAAATGGTAATGAAGAGTTTTATGATATTTCTACCAATCTTCTCGAGGATAACAATTTGATTGGTAATTTAACAACAGAGCAAGAAACCATAAAAACAATGTTGCAGCAAGAAGCACAAACCATAAGAAATAGTTGGTCTTGTAACGATGGTATTCAAAACGGCACAGAAACAACTATTGATGATTGTGATAATACTTGTGGAACAACCGATGTGTTAAGTTATGATAATATTCCTTGCTGTGAAACCATGCAATACCCTAGTGTGTATTACGAATATGTAGAAGGAAATCAACGCGTAGTATATTCCAACAATTACCCAAATCACGATTTCTGTTACGTTTCTCCAAGAATACCAGAACCTTATTATAAGGTATATAGATTTGATTTAACGCCATCTTTATCAGGAACAACAACCAGTATTTCTAGAGAAAATGGTAGGCCTGAAAACTTATTCGGTATTGCACTAAATGGTGTTTATATGATGCCTGCACCTGCTACTCCTTTTATTTTTGAAGACGCTAATACAGGTGAATATAATTGGGATTGGGTGTTTGAGCCTACAACAAACATTGGCTCTGGTAGAGACTTTGTGGGGTTAGATTGTGCAACAGCTCATGTAAATCCAAACACAGGTTATCATTACCATGGCAACATGTTTTCTTATGTAGAAGAATTAAGAACAGGAATTTCAACATCAACTACACCACCTGCAGAGGTTTTACAAGTTGGTTGGGCTTCAGATGGTTTTCCTATTTTATACAGATTTGGTCCAGACCAAGATGGAAATGTAAAAGAAATGTTACCTAGCTTTCAATTAAAAAGCGGCTTACGTCCTGGAGATGGAATTTCTGCACCTTGTGGTCCCTATTCAGGAAAATATATCAATGATTTTGAATACATTGCTGGTAAAGGCGATCTTGATGAATGCAACGGCATAGAGGCTTCTGTAACGCTAACTACCAATCAAGGTGAAGAAATTTTTGAATATTATTATGTAATTACAGAAGAGTTTCCACAAATCTCACGTTGTATGAAAGGTAATTTTGATAGTAGTTTTATTGCTAACGCTGATGAATTGTCAGACGTTGATAATGATGGTGATGGTTTTGTAAGTGCTTTTGATTGTGATGATAACAATGCCGATATTAATCCTTTTGCTACCGATAATCCTGCAACTACTGTAGATGAAAGCTGCGGAAATAGTACTCTGGGTGCTCAAAAATTAGATTTAGAACAACTAGGATTTTATGTAAGTGATAACCCCAATAATGGGAACTTTGACGTTATATCCTCGTATTCTGAAAAATATACTGCTAACTTATTTGATATTAACGGTAAGCTCGTAGAAAGAAACTCAGGTACTGGCGTTGTAAAATTTACAAGTAAAAAATCGTCTGGAGTTTATGTATTAACCATTTCTAAGGGTGCTAAGCACATTGGAACTACAAAAGTTGTTGTAAAATGAAATCTGTAATTATAGGATGTTTAGTTCTTTTTAATGTCATATCTAATGATAGTGCTCATGATGCCATAACCGCTAAATTCCACCTGGTTAATAGAGGTGAAGTGCTATTTTTAGAAATTGATTTTAGCTCTGAAGACTTTATACTTTCAGGGGCTTCTGAAAGTCTTGTTATTACCAAAGAAGATGTTGATTATTATATAAAAGACAAAACTAGATGGTCATTCAATAAAAAAGAAATCATTCCTAAAGTTTTAAGTGTCAAGCAATATGGGCACCATACAAAAGCGGTTTGCTTTATTTCTAAGACAAAAAAACATCTTAAATCCATAGAAATTAAAAATGAATTTTTACTTAATATTGAAAATCATTCCAATATTATAATACTTGATGTTAATGACACACATAGAGAGTTTCGTTTGCATTCCGATAGAAAAAAAATAAAAATTAATCTGTAAAAAAGTAATATTGCATTAATATTTTGCTGCTTTACCTTTTGCTAAAGACCCTGCTATAAACTCGCGTAAATCATCATTTGCTGATATTAAATCTTCATTGCGTAAATACATCATGTGTCCGCTTCTATAGCCTTTAAAGGTAAAGCGGTGTTTCATTTTTCCACTAGGGTCTATTTGTGCCATGGTATATTTAGCTGCAAAATAAGTAGTAGCACCAAAAACAGCACATAATAGTAAAAAGGAAGTAAAAATAAGTCGCATAAAAATAAAATCTGAGTTAATTGTTTAAAGATAATTAAAACAAATGTTAAAATCCTTCAAAAACGCCTAAACCAAATAAAGCGAAATCGTATTTTACAGGATCGTTTTTATCTAGTTTTCTCAGGCTTTTATCTAATTCTAAGAGTGCTTTGGCATCGTTTTGTTTACGTTTTAATAAACCTAGTTTTCTTGCCACATTACCAGAGTGAACATCAAGAGGGCAGGAGAGTTGACTTGGTGAAATACTTTTCCAAATACCAAAATCAACACCTGTATTATCGTTTCTAACCATCCACCTTAAAAACATATTAATGCGTTTAGCTGCTGAATTTTTTAAAGGATCACTTACATGTTTTTTCGTTCTTGACAAATGTTCAATTTCAAAAAAGGTTTCTTTAAATTTTGAAATAGCATGTTGTATTGAGTATGTCTCTTTATGCTTTGCAAATACAGATTCTAGGCCATTATGAACTTTATAAATGTGTTGAAGTGATTTTATAAATTGAATACAATCATCACCATTAAAGGTTCGGTGCACAAAAGGTAGTAATTTTTCTAGGTCAGTATCTTGGTGGTTTAAAATAAAATCATGCGGTGCATTATCTAACAAATTCATTAACCGATTTGCATTATTAATAATACTTTTACGGTTTCCCCAAGCTATGGTTGCCGTTAAAAAACCAGCAATTTCAATGTCTTTTTTTTTGCTAAATAAGTGCGGAATTTGAATAGGGTCGCTTTCTATAAACTTTGGGTTATTGTATTGTGTAACTTTAGCGTTTAGAAAGTCTTTGAGGTCTTTTTTGTTCAAGATATATTAATCGTTAATGATTTTACCATCAACCATAGTCAGTTTTCTATCAGCCATATTGGCAAGTTCTTCGTTATGTGTAACAATTATAAAAGTTTGTCCAAATTCATCACGAAGTTTAAAAAAGAGGTTATGTAAGTTTTCAGCAGATTCACTATCTAAATTACCTGAAGGTTCATCGGCAAAAATTAAATCAGGATTGTTTATTAATGCTCTTGCAACGGCAACACGCTGTTGTTCTCCTCCAGATAGTTCACTGGGTTTGTGATTGTAACGATGTGATAAACCTAAAAAATCTAAAAGCTCTTTTGCGCGTTTCTCGGCATTAGTTTTTTTTGTTCCTTTTATAAAAGCAGGCAAGCATACGTTTTCTAAAGCCGTAAATTCTGGTAATAATTGATGAAACTGAAAAATAAAACCAATATGTTCATTTCTAAATTTCGCTAAGGCTTTATCGTTAAGAGAACCTATATTCGTATCATTGATTTTAAGTTGAAAATCTGTACTAGAAGCGGCTTTGTCTAAAGTGCCTAAAATTTGTAAAAGTGTTGTTTTTCCTGCGCCAGAAGCACCAACAATAGAAACTATTTCTCCTTTCTTAATATGGATGTTTACACCTTTTAAAACTTGTAAATCGCCGTAGAATTTATGAATATTTTTTGCTTGAATCATGTACTAAAATTAACAGGAGTGAATTTAACACATTAAGGCGTTATGTACAATTAAGATTGCTTTTTTATTGTCACATAATTTTTAACCTTTATATTTATTAAAAATAATTAAAGAATAAATGAATTATGCCATATAAGAGTTTTGAAGAATATAGCATGAAAGTAACTGATGACGTTAAAAACCGGTACAAAAACATTATTGAAGACTTAGGTGAAGATACTTCACGTGATGGATTAGTAAAAACTCCAGAGCGAGCAGCAAAAGCCATGCAGTTTTTAACACAAGGGTATGATCAAGATCCTGTTGAAATTCTCAAAGGTGCTATGTTTAAAGAGTCTTACAACGAAATGGTTATTGTAAAAGACATTGAGTTGTATTCGCTCTGTGAGCATCATATTTTACCATTTTTTGGTAAAGCACACATTGCTTACATACCTAACGGACATATTGTTGGATTAAGTAAATTACCAAGAATTGTAGATGTTTTTGCAAGACGGTTACAAGTACAAGAACGCTTAACCGAACAGGTTTTAGATTGTATCAATGATACACTTAAGCCACAAGGTGTTGCTGTTGTTATTGAAGCATCTCACATGTGTATGATGATGCGTGGTGTACAAAAACAGAATTCTATTACTACAACTTCTGGATTTAGAGGTCAGTTTGAAAAAATTGAAACTCGCAACGAATTTTTAAAACTAATTGGTAAGTAATTTTGGTATATTTCTTGTGCTATTTTTGTAAAATTAGTTAAATGAATAAATACAAAATATTAGCTTTAGGTATTCTATTTGATGCCTTAGGTTATGTGTCTTTTTTTATTCCAGGAATAGGTGAGTTCTCAGATATTGTTTGGGCGCCATTGTCAGGTTGGTTAATGACTAAACTATATAAAGGGAAACCGGGTAAAATAGCTGGTGTTATTACTTTTGTTGAAGAAGCGTTGCCAGGATTTGATGTGATACCAACATTTACATTGATGTGGTTATATACTTATGTTTTTACAGGAAAGAAGAAATAGAATTGTTATCATTCCCGCTTTATTACTTTAAACTCAAAACTATTTGAACCTAATAATTCACTACCACCAACTCCGTCAATGGACTTACTATATTTGGCTGGACATATAGATAAGAGATTCTAGGTTAATAAATTTAACTTTGAATTATGAAACGACAACACAGGAATTACACATTAGAATTTAAGAAAAGGCTGTAGAATTGAGCTAGTCACGAGGTAATGTTTCAGAAGTATTTAAAGAACTAGATGTTCCTAATTCAGCTTTACATCGTTGGTTTCGCGAGTCAAAAATACATGGTAAGAATAGTTTTCCAGGTGACGGTAAGCCAAAGCTAACAAATGATTAACGAGAGATTGAGATTTTGAAAAGGTAATTAAAACTATTAAGTTAGAACGAAATATCTTAAAAAAGGCAATCAGCATCTTTTCTGCGAGCGACAGGAAAAATTTAGGTTCATAAAATGGTATAAACTCAAATTCTAAGTTGAAAAGATGTGTAAAGTATTAGGTGTAAGTTCAGTCAGTTGGAGATAACTTTTAAGTGACCCCGAATTAGCCCCTTTTTAACAATTATTTAACGACTTTAATAGAATTTGGGGAGATTTATTCACAATTGGTATTTGTTCGGTTATCTAGTTTTAACACGATTTCAAGATCTTATAGAGCAAAACGTTTTAAATGTTGAAGATTTAGGTTTCAAGATTTAATCTTTTCTATAATATGTATTATTTCTATTTCTACTAGTGTTCTTTGTGCTAGTTTAAATTTTTTAAACCCTGTTGAAAATAACTATTCTTTTTTAATACTTCGATAGTCATGTTTTGTATGAGAACCTGTTTTTACTTGAGACTTTATTATAAGTTTCATATAACCCTCAACTATTAGTTATATTCTTTTAACGTTGATTTATATAGTATTCAATCTCTTTAGTGAACTTAAAGACTAATCTTTGAATGGTAGAATGATCCACTTTAACATCTCTAAATAACTAAAAACTTTTCAACATCACGATAGCTTAGAGTGAATCTTAGTTTGAAATATACAGCTTGTTTGAGTATAATAGGAGGGTAGCGATGTTATTCATTGAGTAGAATTTTTTATTACAAAAGTAATTTTATTTGAAAAAGTATGAATTAATGAGACAGAACCAACAAGACTAATAATAAAAATATTTAATTGTAGGATAAGAGGATACAAAGTTTCTAAACAAATAAATCTATTCAATTGGTTGGTTCTATAGCTCCAAAGCTAGATTTTCCATTAATTGGGTTGCCTAAGATGTCTGTTTCAAGTTGAAGAGATTCTATCAAACCCACATAATCGTTGGGCAATAGATTAATTAATATACCTTTATTTTTGACTAAGTTTGAGTTTTTTGGAATATAATCTTTAGCTTTTAAGCTACCTTTATTTGTGAACTCCGGATTTCCAATAATAGGATTAGTATCAACTATTCCAATTTCTTTGGGCCAATTGTTTTTATTTAAAAACAAATTGTTCTTAAAGTAAACATTTTTTGCAAGTTTTTCAGTTGATTTATCAGGTTTGTATTGATCACCTAAAACAGCTTTTGCACCACCTTCTAAATAAAAAATATTATTAGCGATCAATATGCCATGGCTTGAATTGTCTATAGCTATTTTAGAAACCACAGTAGAATCTGAATAAATAGTATTGTTGTAAAAATATGAGTTTACAGGGCCTTTACGAGCTTTGTTTTGGCCTTGGTAACCACTTAGCCATAAGATTTTACCTTCTTGAAAAGCTCCATTGACACCTTTTATTCTGTGTCCATCATTTACACTAATATTATACCGATATGCACAGTTATAATTATTCCCTAATATTTCACAAAATCCACCAGCATTATAGGCACTTATATTATATTGAAGCACTATATTGTCACAGTTATAATCTATATGCGCCCCAGCTGAATCACCTGGACCGTTAGCATAAAAGAATTTATTTTTTTCTATCAAAACGTTTGATGAACCCCATGTCCATAAGCCACTCCCACGACCCCATTTTCTAGTGTCATTTGCACTTCCAGAATGAGTAACCAGGTTTTTAGAAACGTATACAGATTTCACACTAGACATTTGAATACCTGGTCCTCCAGTATTTTTTACACTGTTTTCTGATATTTCGACATTACAGATGTTTTTATATTTTCCAGTTAATTTGATTGCTGTATGAGATACATTGCTAATAGAACAGTTAATGATCTTAATATGATCAATTAATGAGTTAGTGTTATTCATTATACGAATTCCCCAACCATATTTCTGTGTACCATTTGCTGTTTTGACTTCTTCTTTACCTCTTTTGCAACCATAATTTTCATAATAAATATCATTAATGATTATTTGTTTTATCATTATGTGTTCCATTAGGGTTGAGCTGCTGTTCTTTATTAAAATGCCACAGCGCATTTTAGATTCCTTGTCGGATCCCTCATAATAACCATTTGCTGTTAACTGAATATTGGATATATTTATAAAGCTGCAGTCCTCAATTAAGATGCCATTAGGTTCTCCTTTAAAATTAATTATTGCAGGAACAAAGGTGTCTTTTAATTCCCATAAAATAGAGGTAATGATAATAGGGGTATTTAATGTTCCTCTTTTATTGACTAGTTTTAAAGTATTATTATATGTTTGACTAGATGCTAAAAGTAACCTATCACCATCTATGAAATTAATTTTGTTAGCGCGTTTTAAGGTTTTAAAAGCTTGTTGCTTTGATAACCCTGTGCTAGTATCTTTCCCTAAAATAGGATGAACAAAATAATCCGTAGCAAATAATAAATTCTGAAATAAAAGAATTAAAAAAAAGCTAATAAGTTTATAATTAAAGGACATTGTATGTATAAGAAATAATTTTTCTGTTAATTTACAATTACTTTGTAGTTGCTTATAGTTTGATTTGAAATAATTTTAAATACATACATACCTTTAGTAAAATGGCTAATATTAATAGTTGCTGAATTTGATAGTTCAGATTTAATTAGCTCCCTACCATTTAAATCGTAAACTTGGAGTAAATAACTACCCCATTCAGATTTTATATTAATTAAGTTTTTTGTTGGGTTTGGAAATAAACGAAACTCATTTTTAGTTACTTCAGGTTCTAATCCTAAAGTTGAAGCTGATTTATAAACACGAACATAATCGACTAAAGCATCAGATAACATTCCTATGGGTTGACTTTGAAAATCGCCATCACCAAAACTTGCACCAACGGAAAGCCAAAGCCATTCAGGAACTTGTGGTACAACTGAATATCCATTTGGATCTACAGTAAATGGAAGCGGTTTATTTGGGTTTGTAGATACTACCTTTACACCATCATAATAAATATCCATAAAATTCTCAGTCCAATGTAATCCAAATACATGATATCCTGAATGTAAATTAGGTGTGTTATATGGTATGGTATGGTTTTTTTTATTGGCACCATATCCATCAAAATGCACCACAGCTTTTGTGTTATTTGCAACCCACGCAGATTCGAAAATATCTACTTCAGCACCATCAGCTCCAGAATTATCAACGTTTCCTTGATTACTACCTTGTAACCAAAATGCCGTATGGTTTCCCTTTGCTGTTTCTGCAATTTGAATTCTGGCTTCTAAATACCCATAAGTTGGTTCATAAAGACTTCTACTTTCTATACTTCCACAATACATAGTATTATTATCAACTTTCTCACCCCTTAAAACCAAGTTTCCAGAACCATTTAAAAAAGCATTTTCATTTACCCACCACCAATCTGTTACGCCTAAATTAGGCCTTGGGTTTCTTGAGCGGTTACTAACAGATACTTGCCATTTTAAAGTATTAATTTCAGCTCCCTCAAATTCATCACTAAAATCTAAATTCCAATCACCTGAAACCCCTAAAGGTTGAGTATTTACTGGAGTATTTGAATCTATAAAACTAGAAGAGGTATTACTATCTTGCATAATATTAACATTGTCAATTCTTAGTGGTCTATTACCATTTTCCTTGAAGAATATTAGCCTAACAGTTGTTATGTTATTTGGTACTGTAAATGAGAAAGCACCATCTGTATGCCATGTATCAACTACGGTTGATAACACAAAACTTCCTAATACAGTGCCTCCTGAAATACCATCTCTTACTACTACAGTCATATTTGCGCCACCAGATAGAACCCATCTATAATTAAAAACTACATTATATGTCTCTTCAGGATTTACTGTAAAAGATTGGACAAGAGATCCATCCCCATTATTAATATTACCTGAAAGTGAGTTTGTTAAATCATCTAAAACTACTTGATTTTTAAATCCAGTCCAAGGGCTTAAGGCACCTGATTGGAAATTTCCATTTGTAATAAGGTTTTGTCCAAAATGTAAATAAGAAATGAATAATGATATTACTAAGATATTTACTTTCATATTTATTTTTTAATGAGATGAACTCACTTTTTTATCTGTAGGTGCTTTGTATAAAACGGGTTTATTCTCCATTAGTCTTTTGTGAATATGATAGGTAATATCTTCCCAAGGTTTTCCCTCTGCCCATAAGGGTGCTGTCATATTCGACTCCCAAACAGATAATTTTTTTGATAACCTATTATACCTATTGGTATCTTTAGTAGCAAGATTATTTATTTCTCCAATATCGCTTGATAAGTTATACATAACACTACCAAAATTTTTTAATCTAATTAATTTATGATCTCCGATTCTAGCTCCTGCCTCATCCAACTTCCGCCAATAAAGTTGTTGATGTGGATTTCCAGATTTATCATTTAATAAATACGGCAATAGGTTTACACCGTCTAATACCAAATTTTCTACTTTATTAATTTGAGCAGCGGCTAATGAAGTACTAAAAATATCTAAAGATGAGGTTAAACCTTCAAATTTTTGATTTCCTTCAATTTTAGCTGGCCAATTTACAATGAATGGTACACGATGGCCACCTTCAAATTTATTACCTTTCCAACCTTTTAATGGTCCATTTTTTGAACTGTTGTTGTGAGCGCCTCCATTATCACTTAAGAAATAAATTAAGGTATTGTCTAGAATATTTAGTTCTTTTAATTTGTTGCGCAATCTTCCAATATTTTCATCCAGAGACCACGTCATGGCGGCTAAATGTTGTCTTGGGTGATTCTTATATTTTTCTAAATCAATAAGTTTAGCTTCCATAGGTGTATGAACCGCATTATAAGCTAAATACATAAAAAAGGGTTGATCTTTATTTTCTTCAACAAAATCTACTGATCGATCTCCTAATACATCTGTTAAATAGCCATCAAATTCTACACGCTTCCCGTTTTGTTGAAGCATGTGTTCTTTTGATGGGTTATTGATTGGGAAGTATGATCTTCCTCCACCTAAAAATCCGTAAAATTCATCAAAACCTCTTTTGTTAGGATGATCAGTTGATGTAGCTCCTAAATGCCATTTCCCAATTGCAATTGTTTTATAATTATGCTTTTGAAAAACATCGGCCATAGTTTCCACATTGTCTGAAAGTCCAACATCACCTGAAGCCGTATCTCCAGTACCATTGGCTTCAAACCCAAAACGTTGTTGATATTTTCCAGTAATAAGTCCTGCTCTTGATGGGGCACAAACCGTTGCACTAACATGAGCATCTGTAAAAAAAACACCATCTTTTGCTAAATTATCTATGTTGGGTGTTTCTAAATCTTCACTCCCCATAAAACCAAAATCTACATAACCAGCATCATCAACAACAATTATAATAATATTAGGTTTCACAATTTCTTTTTGAACTTTTGAAACTAAAAGATTATCCTTTGGATTGTTATTAACACATGAATATAAAATAATAGCTAAGCTAAATAGCAAAATATTTTTTAGTATTCTAATCATAAACTATACTCCCTAATTTATTTTATTTAGTGATATCATTTAATAAAAACAAACGGGAATTCTTAGTGCTTTTGAAAAAGAACTCCCAATTACTTACTCAACAAACTAAGTTAACTATTAATCATGTTATTATTCCTTAATAAATTTATAAGACCCTACTGCATCTTCAATAAATGCTTTTACTATATAAACACCTTTAGAAAGAGTCGAAATGTTTACTTCTGTATTTTTACTGTCTATATTTTTATTTAATACTTCTTGACCAAGTAGGTTATAAACTTCTATTTTATTTATGTTTTTAACTGCTGATAATTTTATATAATCGTTAGCTGGGTTAGGGTATGATTTAAAACTAAATTGTTCTAAATCTTTAACTGAAGCTGTTGGCGCTAGAGTTAAACTTACATTATCAATTCTTAAAGGTCTATTACCACTTCCTTTGTAAAATAAAAGTCTTATTTGTGTTACTCCCGTTGGAGCTTCAAGGGAAAAAGAAGTTCCAGTAAACCAAGTGTCAGGAGTTGTACTCAAAGTATAGCCATTAGTAGTTGTTCCTCCAATTAAATCTAAATTGGGTTTCCCCGCAGCTAAATCATCTTTTACTCTAACAGTCATGTTATAGTTACCTGATCCACTTACCCATTTGTAATCAAAATCTATATCATATGTTTCACCAGGAGTAACTGTAATTACCTGAAACATTGATGCTTCACCATTATTACCATTTCCAACATTGGGATCAGGACTAGCAGCAGCTCCTAAAACTTGAGCATTAAATCCAGCCCAAGGGCTTGTTGCTGTTGTAATAGCACCCGTTTGGGTGTCAAATGTTCCATCGGATATTAAGTTTTGTCCAAAGCTTAATGAAATGGTTAATAGTGTTAATAAAAATGTAATTTTTTTCATAATGTTTAGTTTTAAATAATTAATAAGTAAAACTTTCATGATATAAAATCATGAAAGTTTTATGATTTTAAAGTTTTATTCTTTCAATTTTAAGGAAACATCATCAAGGTGTAATGGTGGATTCCCATTAGCTTTATAGAAAACTATTCTTAAATTTGTTACACCAGAAGGCACCTCATACTCATAGGTTGTTTCAACCCACTGATCAGAAGTTGATACTGGATCATATCTTTGAAGTAACCCAGCACCACCTGAAACATCATTATCCCTTAAAACTGGTCGTAAAACATTAGTGTCTCCAGTCTCTTGCCATTTAGTTGCAAATTTCAAAACATAAGTTTTTCCTGCTTCTACTGATGCAACAGTAAATAATGACCCATCTCCATTTTCTATTTTACCTGCAAACCCGCCGTTATTTGGATTTGCTGTATAAATTCCATTTTTAAAACCTTGCCATGGCGCTATTGCACCTGTTTCAAAATTACCATTAATAAGTATTTCATCTTCGTCTATTTCTGGAGTAAACTCGGTGTCTTGCCCAGGCCCTATTTCAGTATTAGGGCTAATTCCTGCATAAAGTTCACCTACAGTAGTAATATTAGCATCATCATCAAATAGAGCTGAAGTATATAAAGGTGCTTGTGTACCAGAAAACCATGCGTAACGATGAATATAATCGATTTCATCTAGCGCATTTAATGTTTCTGTCATAAAATTCATAACTGTAGCTTCACTATGTTTATTTGCTTCTGGAGATGTAGCATTCCAATCTGCAACTGCAAATTCCGTTATCCAAATAGGTCTCTTGTACGCATTGTAGGTATCTTTTAATTTATTTATAAGACTTAATACATTAGGACCTCCATAACTATGAACAGCTACAAAATCAATTCTCAAATTTAGAGCTTCGGCTTTTTCCATAAACTCTACCATCCAATCGTTATTTGGACCTACTGTTGCAGGAGAACCAAGAGGCACTCCTAAAGACTCTAATTGTGGCCATAATTCAATGGCTTCATCAACTGTCATATTTGCCTGAGCTGCACCATCTGGTTCGTTAAAACCTAAAACATACTTTACTCTACCTTCATCTATAAGTTGCTTTACTTCATCAAGTCTTTCTTGTGTTACAGAACCCTTACCCCAGAACATAGGAACAAACTCTACATTTTCAGGAATTTCTTCTCTTAATTCTCTACCCCAACTGTACATCCAATGTGCTTTTAGAGCACTCGTTTTATGTGACCAAGCTTTAGATCTACTTGTAAAAGCAACTCCTTTTTTGCTTAATTTTTGTTCATCTGTTAATTGAATGTTTTCTTGCTCAGATACTACCGCATCAGCAGCTTCTCCATCAAAATCTCCAATAATATTTTTTTCGCAACTCACTATCATTAGCGAGAGAATTATTATAGATAAATACTTTTTCATGTTTATTTATTTTTTTATTATTAATAATTATTTTATTGCCAAACAGGGTTTTGTATTAATTGAGTATTCACATCTATTTCACTTTGAGGAATAGGAAACACTTCCGATTTACCACCTCGATATTGTGGGTTGTATGGGCCTACTGGATCTGCAATTGCTCTATTAAAAGCTTCCTCCACAAGCCCCCAACGTTTTAAATCCATAAAACGCAATCCTTCCAAAGCGAGTTCTACGCGTCTTTCATGCCTTACAATTTCAATCATTTGCTGTTGGTTTACAGAACCCTCAACACTCTCTACACTAGGCATGTCTACACGTGCTCTAACTTGATTCACTAAGCCTGCTGCTGCAGAAACATTTCCAGTTTCTGCCATAGCTTCAGCACGCATCAACAAAATATCAGCATATCGCACTATATAAAAATCTTGTGATCCTTCTGCAAATTCCCTATTGCCTTCTGCATCAGCGCTATTTCTAATATATTTTCTCATGCCATATCTCGTTGGACTGTTACCTAAAAATCTATCAGGGTTTACAAAATATTGATCACCCGTAAAATAAATAGTTGCTGTAGCCCTTGGGTCTCTGTTTTCTCTTTCTGCTGATGCATTAAAAAGTGGAGAACTGGTAATAGGTAATCCATCTGTACAGTAATAATCATTTGCCAAATTTGGCATAGGACGTTGATCTACTTTAGGTGAACCAGCAAAAGTACCTGAGAATATCTCTCCATTACTACTGTCATCTCCTCTTAAAAACCTAATTGAAAAGACAATTTCATTAGATTTTTCATTTTCTGGCGTAAACAATTCACCATAATTAGGATGTAATGAATAACCTAAGCCCATAGCTTGTTCGGTTAATGCTAGTACTCCAAATTCTCCGTCATATTGTTTATTGTATAATTGAACTCTTGCAAAAAGACCAAGAGCTGCTCCTTTTGTTGCGTAACCATATAAATCATTTGGTTGAGTAACTGGTAAGAATTTTATAGCTAGTTTTAAATCTTCTCTGATTTGTTCCGTGATTTCTGCATAAGTATTTTTTGATATGTAAGCAGTTTCAAGAGTTTGCGGCTCTGTAATTAATGGCGCATCTTCAAAATAAACAGCAAGATTAAAATACATTAAAGATCTTAGAAAAAGTGCTTGACCTAGTAATGCCTGCTTTGTTTCTGGCGCAACTAAATCATCAGAAATTACATCTACGTTTTTAATTACTGCATTTACCCGAGCAATACCTCTATATAAATCTAACCATATGGCTTCAATTGGACCACTTGATGGATCTAAAGTTCCTTCCATAAAAACGCCTGGACCTTCCCATTTAAATTGGTTAAACGCATTATCACCTATATTATCAAAACCTGGGAATCCTTGCCAGCCATTTAGGTTTCCACCGTACATGGATCTTGATTGAAGAGTCGAATAAACACCATTAAGAGCTAAAAATGCATCTTTTTCACTTTTCCAAAAATTACCTTCAGCTATTTGAGTTAATGAAGGAGTTTCTAAATACTCATTATTACAATTAGTAAATGTAAGTGCAATACAAATTGCTAATATTATCTTTTTCATGTTATTATAATTTTACGTTTAAACCTAAAGTAATTGTTTTATAAAGCGGTGCATTTCTATTACTTTGACTTCCGCTTGCGCCTTCTGGATCGAAAAACTCTAAACCAGTAAACGTGATTAAGTTTTGTGCTCCTACAAAAACACGTAGTTTAGTGATATTAATTTTTTCAGTAACACTATTAGGCAAAGAGTATCCTAATTCAAGAGATTTAAGCCTTAGATAAGATACATCTTGAACATAAAAAGATGATACTCTTGTATTATTTTGTCCACCAACCCTAGGTAAACTAGCACTAGGATTTTCAGGCGTCCATCTATTAATCCAATAATCTAAAGCATTACTTCTATTATCAGGCATTGGTAAATTGCCATTACCCATTAGCAGTCTATCAACACCACTAACACCTTGAAATAAAACGTTTAAATCGAAACCTTTATATTCAAAAGATCCGTTAAAGTTTATTAATAAATCCGGGTTTGGATTTCCTATTATAGTCCTATCATCATCATTTACAATACCATCAGGAACACCATCTGGCCCTGAAACATCTGCATATCTTAAATCTCCTGGTGCCGTATTAGCATTTCCAAATTGTGTAGGCGCATTAGCAATTTCTTCTATGCTTTGAAATACGCCTATGGCCTGTAAACCGAAATAAGACCTGAATGGTGCCCCTATTCTAATAATGCTGGTATTAGTAATTGTTTCTTCTCCACCTTCACCTAAACCAGTAACTTCGTTCCTAAAAAACTTAGTCATATTACCGCCAAGACTAAACCTAGCTTCTCCTATATTACCTCTATAATTAAGCGAAAGTTCAAGTCCTTCATTTACCATTGAAGCTGCATTTTGAGCTCCTAAATTGCCAATACCTAGAGTACCTGGTACTGGGAAATTTGTATATAATATATCTTTACTGTCTCTACTAAAATAACCAGCAGCAAATTCAACTTTATTTTTAAGTAAGCTTACATCTAAGCCAACATCAAATTGCTCCGTTTCTTCCCATCTAATAGAAGGGTTTGCTAAAGATGTAATAGCTACACCAACAACAGTTGTATCATCTCCTAAAACATAATCTTGATTTGGGTTGTATGTTTGTTCTGCTATACCTCTACCTATTCTATCATTTCCTGTAATACCCCAACTCGCTCTTAGTTTTAAATTGTTAATAACGTTTACGTTTTCCATGAACTTTTCTTTGGAAATACGCCAGCCTACAGAAGCGGAAGGAAAATTACCATATGCAAGTTCTTGAGCAAACCTTGAAGAGCCATCTCGTCTCAAACTAAATTGTGCTAGATATTTTTCTTTGTAGTTGTAATTAAGTCTTCCATAAAATGACTGCCATGTATCTTCAAATGCTCCTCCGGACACAGCAGGATCTACAACACCTCCGCCATTAAATTCTTCAACGTTATCTGTTGGAAATCCACTTAATTGTCCATTAAAAGCATCTCCTTTAACGTAGATAACAGAATGCCCTAATAATGCTTCAAAATTATGAATCTCTTTAAAGCTTTTTCTATATCTTAAAATATTCTCATTCAATAATGTATATTCAAAGTTAGTAGCATTACTCAAGTTGTTTAAATCATTTTGTATTACAACATCTCCGTCATAAGAATTTAGTAATTGTGTTGGACTAAAGTCTGATGTATTTGTATAAATGATATTAGCACTACCACTGGTTTCAAATGTTAAATTTTTAGATAATTGAATGGTACCTCCAATTCTTTGACTCACATTAATAACGTCATTTTCATAATTCCCAAGGAAGCCACGTCTCAAAGGATTTGCTGTTTGTAATGAAGGGTTTGTGGCTAACCAAGCTCCGTCAACTACACCATATTGTCCGTTACTATAAAAAAGTGGAATAGTTGGCGCTGTTCTTTGAAACGAAAAAATAATTCCATTATCCCCTCCAAAAGCATTTTGCCCCCCTGTAGGTCCCTCATTATGTCTCCAAAATGCGTTAGTAACACTGCTTAGTGTAAACCAATCTTTTAACTTAGAGTTAATATTAAAACTTAAATTATAACGTTCACTTTTAAATTTACTTTTTACAATGGCATCTTGTCCTAAATAACCTAAGGAAAGTCTATAAGTAGATTTTTTACTACCACCAGTAAATGATAAATTATGATTCTGAATGGATGCTTGTCTTAAAACTTCATCAGCCCAATTGGTATCTGCAAATTGATCTGGTAACGAGCCTGTTCTAATAGCGTCAATTTGAGCATCTGTATATCTTGGTATAAACCCAGCACCATCTTCATTTCTGAATTTTTCATTCATCAAAGTTGCATAATCGAGTGCCCCGAGAAATCTAGGTTTTACAGTGGCATCTTGCACACCATAATAACTGTTATAACTAATTTCAAATTTATCAGCTTCACCGCGTCTAGTAGTTACCAAAACAACACCATTCGCTGCTCTAGAACCATAAATTGATAGGGCTGAAGCATCTTTTAAAATGGTAATACTTTCAATATCTGAAGGCGCTAAACTATTAAAGGCTGCTAAATCATCGTATTGAATATTGTCTATAACTATTAGTGGTGATTGACCTCCAAATGTACCAATACCTCTAATTACAATTGAAGAACCATCAGCACCTGGACTACCCGAAGATTGGGTTAATTGAACCCCAGAAAACCGACCATATAATAATTGTCCTGCATTTGTTACCGGTTGGTTTACCTCATCTTTAAAAGTTACCATCTCGACAGCTCCTGTTAAATTTACTTTTTTCTGTGTACCGTAACCCACAACTACAACTTCATCAAGTTGCGCTGCATCTTCATTTAAAGTAATTTGGTAAGTTTTATTTGCCCCAACAGTCACTCTGGTTTTTTCAAAACCTACATACGAAACTTCTAAAACATCACCTTGTTTGGCTGTAATAGAAAAGCCACCATCAAAATCGGTAGTAGTTCCTGTATTAGTGCCTACAATAATAACTGTTGCTCCTGGCAAAGGTTGTGAGTTAGAATCTGATACCGTCCCAGAAATCACATTTTGTGAAAACGCTAATTGACCTAAGGGAATAATTAGCAGAAAATAAAAAATAAATACTTTCATAAATTTAGTTTAAGAGTTAGTTTAGAGATTGTATGAAAATCTCATTACAAAGGTGATTATATTGTATTTGAAGTGATAGGTTAAATAAGGCAATAAGGGGTTTAAATAATGCAATACCTTTAAAATATTGACTTTACACACTACTTATTCATCAATTCTTTATACTTTGATGGCAAACAATTAAATTGTTTTTTAAAAGAAGTTTTAAAATATTTATAATCATTAAAACCAACTTCATAAGCTATTTGATTCAAATTTAAATCTGTAGATATGATAAGTTGTGCAGATTTTTTTAAGCGTATTGATCTAATAAAGGCTGTTAAAGAAAGCCCTGTTAAGGATTTAATTTTCCTGTATAAAGTAGATTGACTCATGTATAATTCGTCAACCAAATTTTCTATACCAAATGAGGCATTATCAAGATTATCCTCAACTAATAAAATTGCTTTATGAATAAAAGTGTTTTCGGTATCGCTATCATTTTCAACTTTAGAGGCAGTAGGTTCAAACCTTACTTTATTTAATAAGTGTGCTCGTAATTTTTCTCTATTTTCCAGTAAACTTTCAATTCTAGCTTTAATTACTTTGGCATTAAAAGGTTTTGTAACATAGTCATCAGCACCCGTTTTTAGTCCTTCTATTTCAAAAACAGCTGAAGTCCTTGCTGTTAGCAATATAATAGGTATGTGCGATGTTGTAATTTGTGATTTTAATTCTTTACATAAAGTGATTCCATCTTTACCAGGCATCATGACATCACTAATAATTAAATCTGGTATTTCGGTCGAGGCTTTTTCAAACCCAGAATCTCCATTATTGGCTTCTATAACAGAGTATGTGTCTGAAAAGATATCTTTTAAATAGTTTAATATTTCTGGATTATCATCAATTATTAAGATTGAATGATCTTTTGCTTCTATATTAAGATTCTCAACTATAACTGGTGTTTGAAAAGTACCATATCCATTAATGTTATCAGAATTAATAAAATCTTCATCAATTAAACCTTCATATAAATTTGGATCCGTAGAAAGTTTGACAATAAATTCTGTTCCAATATTCATTTCACTACTTACACTAATACTACCATAGTGTAATTCAATAATTTTTTTTGAAAAAGACAAACCAATACCGCTTCCTATCATTCTAGCAGTATTTGCAGATTTTATTTGAAAAAATCTATTAAATATTTTTTTAATATCTTCAGAATTCATTCCGATACCCGTATCTTTTATTGAGATAATACAAAATTTGGAATCACTATCTATTTTCATAGTAATGGTATCTCCAGAATTTGTATACTTAATAGCATTAGATAATAAGTTACATAAAACTATTTCCATTTTTGCTCTATCAAATGGGAAAAGAATTTCTTCTTTAGCTGTTTTAAATTTATATGTTATATTTTTTGCTTTCGCAGCTTCTTTAAAATATAGATGTACTTCTTTGGAAAACCGAACAAAGTTGCCTTGTGATACACTTAGCTTTAACAAACCATGATCGGCTTTTCTGAAATCTAATAATTGATTTATAAGATTTAAAAGTCTACTGGTATTTCTATCAATATAACTAAGATTTTTATAAACCTTTTGAGACAGATTTTCACTTTCCAAGAGTTCCTTTAACGGAGTTATAATAAGTGTTAAAGGTGTTCTAAATTCATGAGAAATATTGGTAAAAAAACTTAATTTAGCTTCTGTTAGCTTTATCTCTTTTTCCTTATCTATTCTAGCAATTTCTAAATTATTTTTAAGTTTTAATTTATAATTGTTTGACCTGACTAAGTAAATTATGGTGGCTAATAAGAATAGAGAATAAATGAATATAGCTAGTGGGCTTTTCCAAGGCGAGCTTAATAATGTAATGTCAATTGATTTAGGCTTACTCCAATTTTGGTTATCTCGAGAGCCTTCTACTTTTAAGGTGTAATTGCCTGGAGACAAACCAGCAAAGTTAATTTCATTCTGGTTTTGCAAATCTATCCATTCGTCTTGATAACCACTTAACAAATAGCGATATTTTATATTTAAACGCCCCAAATAATCATTGGCAATAAACCGTGTTGAGAAGAAATTATCATTATGTGTTAGCTTTATTTTTTTTGTGTAGTTAAAATTTTTATCTAAAAAATTATTTCCAGGTTTATATTCAATTAACTCGTTATTAACCCTTAGTGTTGTAAAAATAATTTCGGGAACAGCATTAAAATCCTTTATATTTGATGGGTTAAAAAAAGTAATATTATCAAAACCGCCAAATGCTATATAACTATTGTTATAGTTGTAAAAACTTCTATTATTAAATGATGTTGATTTAACACCATTAGTACCACCATAACTTATAAGCGACTTATTTGAATCATTATATTTAACAATTTCTGTATGTGTGGTTAACCATAAATTTGAATTGTCATCAAAAGTTATGGAACATATAAAATCGTTATTAAGTCCATCCTTTTGCGTTATAGTATCTTCAATGGTTAACTTATTCTTGTTATAATTAAGTTTAATTAATCCACTTGGTGTGGCTAGCCAAATAAAGTTATCTTTTAAAGCAATAGAATTGATTATTACACTAGGTAATTTTTCTTCTAAAATCTTTGATTGATGGATGAATACTTTTTTTTGTTTATCATACAAATGCAAACCATTATAAGTACCAATCCAAATATTATTATTTTGGTCTTCTTTAATAGCAGTAATTCTATTACTTTCTATTTTTAGTTCATTTTCAAGATTTTCAGAGTAAACTTCATATAGATTTTTTTTATTAATATCTTCTAAATTAACAATAGCTAGACCAACTTGTTGTGTACCAATATAAAGTGTCTTATCATTAACCAAAAAAGATGTGACTTTACTAAGTTTTTTTGAAGAGAAAACTATTTTTTTAAATTCAAGGTCATAAATATGAAAACCAAATTGTGTTCCTATATAAAGTTTTTTAGCATTTTCATATAACGCATTAACTTTTACATTTCCAATTTCTTTTATTTGAGATAAATTAGAAAAATTTTCACCATGCCATAGGCCTAAAAACAAGGTCCCTACAAATATGTCACGTTCATTTTTATATATACTTGTGCAATTTAAAAACCCCTTTAGTTCTTCATTTTCTATAAGGTTTTCAGCGTTTTGAAACCCATTTCCTTCTAATAATTTAACAACACCACCACTTGCAGTTGTTAACCAAGTAACATTGTTTTTATCATGATGTATATTTAAAATGGTATTATAATTGCCACTTATTTTACCTGAGCTCTCTGTAACTAAATCAATTTTACTAAACATAGAAAGATTTTCATTACTTCGGTAAGCACCTTGCCCCCAAGTACCAATCCAAATTCTATTATATTTATCTAAAGAGAGTTTTTTTGAAAAATTACTTTTTATACCTATTTCTATTTCTTCAATAGATTCAGTATAAAAATTATAATTATATATTTTGGTGTTTTCGCCAGCTGTAGCAATCCAAACTTTATTTCGGCTTACATCAGCTAGTATATCTGTTATTTGCCCAGTAATACTGTAAGTTTTTAGCTTATCTGTTGATGGGTTGTATCTATATAATTTATTGTTTTGTGAAAACCACATATTGTCTTTGAAGCCCTTACTAATACAATAAATAGTTTCACTGTAGTTATAATGTTTTAAAAGTTTTTTGTTTTTAAAATCGATAACAAAAATACCATCTTTCCATGTGCCAATCCATATATTACCAGCTTTATCCTGTGAAAGTGCGGTTATTCTTAAATCACCTTCTTTAGCTAGGTCTATTAAATAATTAAAATTAGTAGCATGATTGGTTTTAATATCTAAATATGATAAACCACCACTCTTTGTGCCAATCCAAATGTTAGATTCATTGTCTTTAAATAATACTTCAATGTTTTCATTTAATAAGTTCTTATACTTTTCACTCGGTTTTATGTACTCAAAATCATAACCATTATATTTAGTTATACCATTTTCGGTACCAATCCACTTAACGTTTAAATCATCACTTATAATGCTTGTCGAATAATTATGTGATAAACCCTGTTGAGTAGTTATGAAATCTATAACATAATTGATTTCATTTTCTTGAGAATAAATAACATAAGATAATAAGAAGCAGACGGATGTTATTAGTATTTTCATAGGGAATTATAAAAGCTAGGTAATATTTAAAATGTAGCTTTTAGTAAATGTATAAAAATAATATTTGCCATTTTAGTGTAATTTACACTATTGATTGTATAAACCCCTTGATTGATTGATTTACACCCTTAACTCTGTTTTTGTAATTCTATTTTTGAAAATGAATTCATGGTATTGAATTATGGATTAAAAAATATTTTGAATAAAATGACAAAGAATCTAATCCTATTGATTTTACTCTTTAGCAGATTAAACTTATTATCAGCTCAAAATCAGTCTATTAATTTAATGGCACAACCAAACCTAATAATTATTCTTGTTGATGATTTAGGCTATGAAGATGTTGGTTTTAATGGCTGTAAAGACATTCCAACACCTAATATTGATAAAATAGCGTCTCAGGGCGTTAAATTTACAAATGCCTATGTAAGTTATGCAGTTTGCGGCCCAAGTAGAGCTGGATTAATTACAGGGCGGTATCAAGATAGATTTGGTTTTGGAAGAAACCCATTATTTGCTCCAAACGATCCTGAAATGGGTTTACCGTTAAGTGAAGAAACGCTAGCTGAAGCTCTTAAAAAAGCTAACTACAAATCGGTGGCTATAGGAAAATGGCACTTAGGTGTACATGAAACGTTGCGCCCATTGAAGAGAGGTTTTGATGATTTTTATGGTTTTTTAAGTGGTGGACATCAATATTTCCCCAAAAATTGGACATTAAAAGATGAACATGAAGTTAAAGTCCAATTTGATACTTACAACACAAAATTATTAAGAGATAATACACGTGTTGAGGAAACCGAATATTTAACTGATGCATTATCAAGAGAAGCTGTTTATTATATTGATAAATACAAAAATCAATCATTTTTTATGTATTTAGCTTATAATGCGCCGCATGGACCATTGCAAGCAACCCAAAAATATCTTAACAGATTTGATACTATAAAAGATCAAAAAAGAAAAACCTATGCAGCTATGGTTAGTGCTGTGGATGATGGCGTTGGGAAAGTTTTGCATAAACTAGAACAATTAGGGTTAAGCGAAAATACTATCATTTGTTTTTTATCAGATAATGGAGGTCCCGAAAAAAAGAATGCGTCTAATAATGGAATCTTAAAGGGAGGAAAAAGTGATGTTTTTGAAGGAGGAATACGTGTGCCTTTTGCTATAAAATGGCCAGCTAAAATTGCTGCTGGGTCGGTTTATGATAAACCCATAATATCATTAGATATTTTTGCAACAGCAATAGCGCAAACATCTTTCCCAGTTGAAACTAAAAAACCTTTAGATGGTGTAAATATAATTCCCTTTTTGATTGGAGAAAAAAAATCAATACCACATGAATATTTATTTTGGAGAAAGTTTGATGTAAATGACTATACTAGTAGGAATGCTAAAGGTGAAAAAATAGTACATAGAAAAAATATCGATATGTTATTCGATTTAGAAAAAGACATACAAGAAACTACAACTTTAATTGAACAAAGCCCTCAGTCTTTTCAAAATCTAAAGAATTCCTATAAAGATTGGGAAAACCAAATGTTAAAACCTATTTTTCTTGGTTTAGGAGAAGATTTAGAGTACAGTAAATTACATCCAAATAGATTTGATCGAGATAACAATTCAAAACAAAAATAAAACCATTCGTATGAAAAGAATAATTTATTTACTGCTTGTTTTATTTACAATAAGTACGTCTTGTAAAAAAAATAGTAACAAACAAGATGAACTATTAACAGAACAAGAAGCTCAAAGGCAACCAAATATCGTTTTTATATATGCTGATGATTTAGGATACGGAGATGTAAGTGCTTATGGAGCTACCGAATTAAGTACTCCCAATATTGATAAATTAGCAAACGGAGGTGTTATGTTTACTAATGGATATGCTTCATCAGCTACTTGTACGCCTAGTAGGTTTGCATTGTTGACAGGAACGTACCCCTGGAGAAATAAAGACGCTAAAATATTACCAGGTACAGCTCCTCTTTTAATTGATACCACTCAAGTTACTATACCAAAGATGTTAAAATCAAAAGGATATCATACAGGTATTGTGGGCAAATGGCATTTGGGCTTGGGTACTGGCAATGTAAATTGGAATACACATATTTCACCTGGCCCGAATGAAGTTGGCTTTGACTATAGCTATATAATGGCTGCAACTCAAGATAGAGTACCAACTGTTTATATTAAAAATGGCTATGTTGATAATTTAGACCAGAATGATCCTATTGAAATAAATTATGATAAAAATTTTGAAGGTGAACCTACAGGCACGAATAACCCTGAACTTTTAAAAATGCTTGGCGACCCCCAACATAGCAACAGTATTAATAATGGTGTGCCACGCATAGGATATATGAGAGGAGGAACCTCTGCAAAGTGGATAGATGAAGATATGGCTGGCCATTTTTTAGAAGAAGCCCAAAACTATATAAAACAACAAAAAAGTAATCCATTTTTCTTGTATTACGCGCTACAGCAACCTCATGTTCCTCGTACACCAAACCCAAGATTTGTTGGATCATCTGGTATGGGACCTCGTGGTGACGTTATTATAGAAGCAGATTGGTGCATAGGAGAATTAATAAAAACACTTGAAGAGCAACGTTTGTTAGAAAATACGCTTATCGTTTTATCTAGTGATAATGGTCCTGTTTTAAACGATGGTTACGCAGATGAGGCTATTGAAAAACTAGGCGACCATAAACCTTGGGGCGAATTAAGAGGTGGAAAATACAGCCTTTTAGAAGCGGGTACACGTGTACCATTTATAACGTATTGGAAAGGAACTATAAAACCCAATGTTTCAGATGCATTGGTTTCTCAAATTGACTTATTAGCATCATTATCATCGTTAGTTGATAGTAAAATTGAAAAAGGTGATAGCCAAAATTTATTAGACGTCTTTTTAGGAAAAGAAAGTAAAGGAAGAGATAATGTAATTATCGAAGCGACTTCTCGTACTGCTTTCAGAGAAGGAGATTGGATTTTGATTCCACCATACAAAGGACCAGCAGTAAATAAAATTAAAAATATAGAAACAGGTAATTCAAAAGAATTTCAACTGTATAACCTAAAAGGAGATATAGGTCAGAAAAACAATTTAGCAAATGTTAATCCTGAAAAATTAAAAAACATGATTAAAAATTTTGAATCTATTAGAGGAGACTCATATAACGAAATTGAACAACCGAATTTCAAGTAAGCATTTTAAAGATAGTAAATATACTGTCATATTTATGATGGCTATCGCGAACTGGGTTCAGAAACCGTTACAAATCAATCCATTGGTAATAAAAGAGAGAGAAAGGTTGTAAACCTTTTTTATGGAAAAGAACTCAGTTGGGTTAAAACTAAAAATAGAACGCTTACAATTAGTGGTGTTGATTATACACTAAATACAGCTACGACTTTATTAGAAATAACATTTACTAAATCGGTTTACAAATAAAATTAAAAAAAGGAAGACATGGAAATTAGTAAAATACTGTTTTTAATAATAGTAATAACCTTTTTAGGTTGTAAAGCAGAAATTATTGAACGACCAACCTATATAACTGAAAAATGGGAAAGCCCTGAATGGGAGAATCCTGAAGTTTTTCAAATTAATAGAGAAGTACCAACGGCTTCATTTTATAAATATTCAGACCAAGAATCTGCCTTAAAAAATGATAGTTGGGAAAATTCACCTTTATACCAATCGCTTAATGGTACTTGGCAGTTTTATTACGCAGATAGTGTCTCTGCAAGACCAAAAGATTTCTATAAAAAAGATTTTGATACACGTGGCTGGGATACTATTTCTGTGCCTTCTAACTGGGAAATGAAAGGGTTTGGAATTCCTGTATATACCAATATTAAATATATGTTTCCTGCAAATCCACCTTTTATTCCACATAATATAAATAACAACGGAAGTTATATACGTGATTTTGAAATTTCTAAAGATTGGGATGGAAAAGATATCCACCTACATTTTTCAGGAGTTAGTGGCGCTATGTATGTATGGCTAAATGGCGAATTTGTAGGCTATAATGAAGGGAGTAAAACCGCAGCAGGATTTGACATCACAAAAGTAGCCAAATCTGGTAAAAACACTATTGCTGTTCAAGTAATGCGATGGTCTGATGCAAGCTACATGGAAGATCAAGACTTTTGGAGATTATCAGGAATTGAGCGTGATGTTTATATATATGCTTCTAATAAAGTTACTTTAAGAGATTTTAGAGTGGTTTCAGATCTAGAAAATAACTATAAAGATGGGGTCTTAAATCTTAATTTAGAAATTGAAAATAATACGGCATCTTCCATTCAAAAATCTATTGAAGTTAAATTAATGGATGAAGACGACGAAGTTTATATCGAGACTAAATCAGTCAATTTAAATTCTGGTACTAATACAGTTAATTTTAATAAAGTAATTCAAAACGTAAAATCTTGGAACGCTGAAAAGCCAAATTTATATACACTATTAATTTCTGTTAATAACGAGTTTACAACTGTTAAAGTTGGCTTTAGAAATATTAAAATTGAAAATAGTCAGTTGTTGGTTAATGGTAAAGCGATTTTATTTAAAGGCGTTAATTTGCATGATCATGATGAAATTGAAGGGCACGTTATTTCAAAAGCTTTAATCAAAAAAGATATGAAAATCATGAAACAAAATAACATAAATGCTATTCGTTGTAGTCACTATCCAAAAGATCATCATTTTTATAGACTAGCCGATACATATGGTTTTTACGTTATTGATGAAGCTAATATTGAGTTACATGGTATGGGCGCTACTAATCAAGGTTTAGATAAGAATTTAGAACTACAAGCTAAGCATCCTGCTTATTTACCATCATGGAAAGAGGCACATTTAGATAGAACAATTAGAATGTTTGAGCGCGATAAAAACCATCCAAGTATAGTAACATGGTCTCTTGGTAACGAAGCCGGAAACGGTGATAATTTTTACGCAACTTATGAATGGTTAAAAACACATGATACTACAAGACCAACTCAATATGAAGGCGCAACTGGTTATGAGAATACCGATATACAAGCACCTATGTACTGGTCAATTGAAAAAATGATTAAGTATGTTGAGGAAGATGGTTCTCGCCCATTAATACAATGTGAATATGCGCACGCAATGGGCAATAGTCTTGGTAATTTACAAGATTACTGGGATGTTATCGAATCTTATCCTAGTATGCAAGGTGGATTTATTTGGGATTGGGTAGACCAAGGTATTCTAACTCAAAATGAAGCTGGAGAAAACTATTGGGCTTATGGTGGCGATTTGGGTGGTGCACACTTACAAAACGATAATAATTTTTGTTTAAACGGTATTGTAAATCCCGATAGAACAGCACATCCTACTTTATTCGAAGCTAAAAAAGTTTATCAATATATAAAGTTTAAAGCTTCAAATATTGATTTAGGAGAAATTGAAATCAAAAATATGTACGATTTCTCTAATCTTAATGAGTTAAATTTTTCTTGGGTTTTATTAGAAAATGGGATTGAAGTTTCTTCAGGCGATTTTCAAAAAGTAGATTTAAAACCCTATGAGAAAGCTAAACTCAAAATTGATTTACCTGAAATGAAAACTACTTTAAGTGATTATCATTTAAATATATATGCAAAAACCACAAAGTCAAGTGAATTAACCCCTAAGGATTATGTTGTGGCTTATGAACAATTTCAGCTTCAAAAAGGAAATTTCTCAACATTAATAGATTCAGAAGACACCATTGAGTCTTTAAAAACAGATTCAACTTTTGCGCTTTCAAATACTAATTTTAAAATAGCCTTTGATATGGCGTCTGGTGTATTGAATACTATTGATTATGGGAAAGGAAACATTTTACAAAAGGGGGTCACGCCAAATTTTTGGAGAGCCACAACCGATAATGATTTTGGATTTAAAATGCCAAAAAAATTAGGCGTTTGGAAAGCAGCATCTAAAACTCAAGAATTCATTTCACTAATTGAAACTAAGAACCCAGATAATTCTATTAACGTAACTATAAAATTTAAGTTGCCGGCAGTAAAAGATGCTATAACTACTACAACCTATACAATCTATCCTAATGGTGAAATTTTGATAAAAACTGGTTTTACAGATATAGATCCTAAACTACCAATCTTACCTAGGTTTGGTACAAATTTTATAATTGACAATAAATTTAGTAATGTTAATTGGTTAGGTAGAGGTCCTCATGAAAACTACCAAGACAGGAATACATCAGCACTTGTTGGCAACTATAAAGCTAAGGTTTCTGATTTATACTTTCCTTATGGAAGACCGCAAGAAAATGGTTATAAAACAGATACACGTTGGGTAAAATTTACTGATGATAATGGAGATGGTATAAAAATCACAGCACAAAATTATTTCAGCTTTGGTGCACATCATCAGTATAATAATGATTTTGATGCGGGCGATAAAAAAATGCAACGACATACCATAGATATTAAAAAAAGAGATTTTGTGAATATTAATATTGATTACAAACAAATGGGTGTTGGAGGAGATAATAGTTGGGGTGCTATGCCACATAAAGCATATCAAATTCAACCAAAAAACTTATCATTAGTTTATAGGATTTCTAAAATAGAAGATGAAGAATAGGCCAATAATACTTATCTTTTTGATTTGCTTTTTTTGTCTTAATCTATTTTGTCAGAGTAACACATCAAAACCTAATGTGCTTTTTATCATCTGTGATGATTTAAATGATTATCAAGGTGTTTTTGGTGGTCATCCTCAAGCAGTAACTCCAAATATAGATCGTCTTGCAAAATCGGGTGTACAATTTGTAAATGCACAATCTAATGTGCCAGTTTGTTCTCCCTCAAGAAACAGCATGATTACGGGTGTTTATACCTGGATAATCCGGTAAAAGTGAACCACCTGTTCTGGATTAAAGTGAGCAGGGTAAAACAAGTGTTAAAATTCGATTCATTTGTGGTTTAAAATTAGTGATTTTTCTTTAATTTTTTTCTCATAGACTCCCCTTTAAGATTAATTCTATGAGCGGAGTGTACAATTCTATCTAAAATAGCATCAGCAATAGTTTGCTCTCCAATGATTTGATGCCATGCTTCCACAGGTAATTGTGAAGCAATAATAGTAGCTTTCTTTCCATGCCTATCCTCAATAATCTCCATAAAAAAGTGTCTATTAACATTGTCTAGTGCCCTAAGCCCAAAATCATCAAGTATCAATAAATCTTGTTTTTCCAACTTGCTGATTTCTTTCATGTAAGAGCCATCAGCTTTTGATGTTTTTAATTTAGTAAACAGTTTATGGGTATTAAAATACATAACTTTATAGCCCAGGGAACAAGCTTGATAGCCTAGGGCTGAAGCCAGATAGCTTTTACCAACACCTGTACTTCCTGTAACAAGGATACTTTCATTGTTTTTTATAAAATCACATTCTGAGAAGCGTTTTAGTTGGTTTTTATTGATATTTCTATTGTCATCATAATCAATATCCTCAACAACAGCTTTGTATCTAAACTTAGCTGCTTTGGTTAAACGTTCAATTTTTCTGTTATGTCTGTCATCCCATTCACACTGCATTAAATAGGCGACAAGCTCATCGTTTGTGTAATCGATGCTTCCCAGCTTGGAGCGTCGTGTTAAAGGCTCTTTGCATCCCATAGAGCCTTAATTGTTTCATTTGTTCTAATGTCTGTGTATTCATATAATTGATTTTAAAATGTTTATTTATAATAATTTTTCCCTCTAGTATTGTTGTGACTGGGAATATCTATATCCTCTAGGTTTTCTTCTGTTATCGTATCCCAGCCTTTTTCTAAAATACGCTGTATCATTTTATAATTGTAAGCTTGATAATCCAATGCCCTTTTACAGGCATTGTTTAAACGTTCATTGCCTACTTTCTTTGCTAAGTGTAAAATCCCTAAACAAGATTTATACGATTGTTCTGGGTGCTGTTTCTTATCTAATATCTTGATGATATAGGCTCTGCAATCTGCCCCTATATTAGCAGACCAATTAATAAATTTTTCTGGACTCCATTCGCTAACAAACTGATGGTAGGATGCCATATGTTCTTTGTTGGTGGTGTACCCATACTTCTTTTTGTTTCTTGGGTGTACTGCAATACGTTGGTGCTTGTGATAAATCTCTACTGAAGTCTCGGAGTAAATGATCCTGACCTTCTTTCCTACATGGTTGAAGGGAACGCTATAATAATGCTTGTCTTTATTAAGGTAAATATGACTGTTCTTATGTACTGTACCATTGGCATAAGATTTGAGCTCGTATCGTTTTAGGGGAAGTGGTTTTAAGGTTTGTTTTTCAATCTCTTCAAATAATGACCTTCTAGAATAACTACGCCCTCTAAACGACATCCTGTTGTGCTGTTCCAATAATTCCAATATGGCCGTATTGAGGCTTGATCTATTGTGGAATGTTTGATGCCTGAGGGGCGCAAAAACCCTGGTATAGATAATACGGACAGCATTTTCCACAATTGCCTTATCTCTTGGCTTATAGGCTCTTGTTGGCAGCACGGTAGTCTCATAATGGTCTGCAAAATCAGCAAAAGTATCATTAACACTCGGTTCGTAACGATGGCTTTTCTTTACCGCTGCCTTAAGGTTATCTGTTACCAATGCTCTGGGAACTCCTTCATAAAACCATAGCGCATTTTCTATACAGCGTATAAAATCTTCTTTGCGTTGGCTCTCACAGGCTTCTGCATAAGTAAGCTGGCTGCTTACCAATACGCATACAAATACTTCTAAATCTTGTAGTTCCCCTGTGTGTTCATCTACAATGGTTAACTTTTTGCCTGTAAAATCAATAAAGAGCTTATCACCAGATTTATGTGTAAAGTGCATCACTGGGGACAGTTCCTTGCGCCATTCCCTGTACCAATAATAAAATTGGGAGAGCATAAACCCATCAGGATGTTTCTCTTTATATTCCTCCCATAACAATAGTTGGGTGACCCCTGTCTTTTTTAGCTCTTTGTCAAAGTATGGAAAGTAGCTTTCTAAGGTTTTTAACTTAGAGCTCTTTTGCTTTTTTCCTGCTAGGAACAACGTGTGCAGCTCTTCCAATGTCATCGCTGACACCTCGTAATAGGTTAACTTATAAGCCTTGAAAAAATCAATGTATTTGGTAACCGTATTACGGGAAATATTCAGCCCCGAACTGATCTTTCGCTTGCTTACACCTTCGGTGTATAGTTTAAATAACTTCTTTATTTTACGCATGCCTATCTGTTTGTTTGCCATAATCTTTTCTTCAAAAAAAGATTATTTTTTAACAACAAATAGAATCGAATTTTAATGGTTCACTTTCATCCGGAATACTATGCTCACTTTCGTCCGTTTTTAGTGGTTCAGTTTAAACCGTTTTTGGTGGTATACTTTATCCGTTTTTTGCAGCTTACCATTTACAGTAATTCTTAAATAAATAGGTGAATAACCATTTTTATTAATATCGTTTCCTCTTGGGTAAAATAGAACCGAAAATGTGGTTTGCATCGGTGCGTAGTTTTTGTTCCTGTTAAAGATACAAAATTTAAAAACGCGAATTACATGTAAAGTGTTGTATAGCAGTATTTAACAGTTAATTCGGTGCGTAATTTTGATTAAAAATTTACGCACCGAATCCCGCACCTTTTATTTGATTTTATATGGTTTTCTTTGATATTTAAGAAAATTAAAAAAGCCGATAAACATAGTGTTTATCGGCTTTTAGCGGAATTTGACAAATTCCTAGCGGAGAAAGAGGTAAGTGAACCTCTTTCGTAGTGCCTTTATTTATTACTGTTTCAGTCCTGTACCATTGTTGGGTCACCTAATAGGTCACCTTTATACCTTGTAGTAAAGATAAGGAATTTACTTGATTAATCCTTGTACTTTACTGGTTTCAAAGCCCATAAAGTCGCAAAATTCATCGATAGTAACTAACTGATGAGCTTCTTTGTTAAGGCGTTCTTTAATCGCTTTGATTATTGTTCTGCCATAACGCTCACTCTTTCCTGTTACCACTTGCACGTCTTTAGGGTAAATACAGATTCTACTCATTCACTTTAAATTTAAAATTAATACTCTAACTATACTTTATCTATACCGTTGCTATAAAGCACTTATATACAATATACGACTAATATCCCATTGAAAAAACTATCTAAAACGGAAGTTTTGGCAACTTATAAACACTACGGAAGTACTTTAATATATTGACAGTCAATAGCTCGTATATTTGATATTCATCATCAATAAATGTATTAGTTATGGCAAAATTAAAAGGTATTATTAAGTTAGAAGGAACGTTAGACAATCTAACTTTTTACAAAGCAAAAGAAGGTTATTTAGTAAAAACTAAAGGCGGTGTTTCTAAAGAGCGTATTCAAAATGACCCAGCGTTTGAGCGTACTCGTGAAAACGGTTCAGAATTTGGAAGTTCCGCATCATCTGGTAAACTATTGAGAACAGCAGTAAGAAACTTAATGATTAGAGCAAAAGACAATCGAGTTTCAAGTCGTGTTACTCAAAAAATGACTCAAATTAAAAACTTTGATACAACCTCTGTAAGAGGGCAAAGAAATGTAGCTACAGGATTAGCAACATCAGAAGGTAAAGCCACATTACAAGGCTTGGATTTTAATAATAGAGCCATTTTAAGTGCTGTTTTATTCGCTCCGTTTACTGTAGATGGTGCAACAGGTGAAATTACGATTCCAAATTTAACACCTGCAAATGATATTGCATATCCAAGTGGCGCAACACACGTAAGTTTAAGTTCTGCATATTTAAAATTAGATTTTGCAACAACAGATAACGCCATCGAATACAGTCCAACTGTAAATATCCCTATTGATTCAACCTCTGCAACTCAAACACTAACGCCTGCAGGAGTTCCAACAGGCACAGGAAACGATATATTCGTTTTATTAGTTGAGTTTTTCCAAGAGATTAACGGTGTTCAGTATCCGCTTAAAAATGGCGCATATAACGTTTTAAATATCGTTGAAGTAGCATAGTTTCATTCTGACCTTTGAAGCTGAAAGAGTCCTATAATTTTTATTGTAGGGCTTTTTCTTTTGCCATAATTTTTTTGAAGAAAAGAAAAAAGACAGCCAATGTTAAAGGTAGCGTGGATGATGCTGTCAAGGTTTTTGGTTAAAAGTTTTTTACTCTAAAATTTTGAACCTTATTACGATTGCTTCTTAAAAAAAAGTTTTATTCAAAACCCGTAGGGCTTGACCTTTACAGTATTGAGCGTTGGCTGATGGAAGCTACCTATATTTGCTTTCTTTTTTATTTTTTTATGTACTTCATTTTCAAGTTTAGCACAAACTAAAGACTTTCAATTATAGTACTATGTTTCTTGATATTTGTTAACGAAATGAAACAAACAAAGACTTGAGGTAAGGAATACTTGGACTTAACGATGGTTTTGTGCAGATGAATGAGATAACTAATATTCTAACCTAATTTATCTTACTACTGTTTCATTATAGTTCTAAATATGGTTATATGTTCCAATGTGAGCGTGGGATAAGCGGATATTTTACATAATACCAGTTATAGCTACGAAAATATGAGAATACTGCGTTAGCAAACCCTTGAAAGGATTTTTGCTACTATAACTTGTATTATGTAACATAGCTTGGGTGAGTTTAGGGTTTTATGATATAATAATAAAAGAATAGCTTATTGCAGTTTGGTTTGATTTTATGAAAACCAAAGCTGTAATATGCTGTTACCTTAAAGACAAAAAAACGCTAAACTTGTATGGTGAGCGGAACAACACAAAAGACAGAGGATTTTGAGGTACGAAAAAACTGGGTTTTGGGTTGTGGGGGATTATGACCATTTCATTTTCTGTAATCTAACAGCATTCAAAATGGCTAATAAAGCCACTCCTACATCTGCAAATACCGCTTCCCACATTGTAGCTAAACCACCTGCTCCTAAAATCAATACAATAACTTTGACACCAAAAGCTAAAATAATATTCTGCCAAACTACTTTGCGTGTAGAACGACTAATTTTAATGGCTCTCACTACTTTTGATGGTTGGTCTGTTTGAATAATGACGTCTGCGGTTTCAATAGCTACATCACTACCTAAACCACCCATTGCAATACCAACGTTACTTACTGCTAAAACAGGTGCATCGTTAATCCCATCACCTATAAAAGCTACTTTATTTTCAGGATTCTTCTTTAAAATTTCTACTTCCTTTAATTTATCTTCTGGTAGTAGACCACCTTTAGCATTTTCAATATTTAAATCTTTGGCTACTTGTTGGGTTATTGAATCCTTATCGCCAGAAAGCATCATAATATTTTTAATACCTACTTTGTGTAAATCTGTAATTGTTTCTTTTGCATCCTCTTTTAATTCATCTGCTATTACTACATAACCTGCAAATTGATTATCGATTGCAACTAATACTATCGATTCTACAATAGATTCCGTTTCAGTTGGAACATCAATACTATTGGCAATCATTAAGGCTTTGTTACCTACTAAAACAGTTTTACCGTTAACTATACCTTTTAATCCTTTACCAGCAATTTCAGAAACTTCTTTTGCTTCATAGCTATTTTCAGTTCCTTTATATACCATTATGGCTTTAGCTATTGGATGCGTGGATTGTTCTTCCATAGCCATTAAATACTTCATAAAATCTGATTCATCCCAACCAATAATTTTTATTTTCTTGATTTTAAATACACCTTTAGTAACTGTCCCTGTTTTATCCATTACTAACGTGTTTATCTTGGTCATAGCGTCTAAAAATGAAGCACCTTTAAATAAAATACCATTCTTTGAAGCTACACCTAAACCACCGAAATATCCTAAAGGGATTGAAATTACCAATGCGCACGGACAAGAGATTACCAAGAATATTAATGCTCTATATAGCCAATCTCTAAACACATAATCATCTACAAAAAAGTAAGGTAGGAAAGTAACGCCAATAGCTAAAAACACTACAATTGGTGTATATCTGCGAGCAAACTGTCTAATGAATAATTCTGTTTTAGATTTGCGAGCTGTTGCGTTCTGTACCATATCCAAAATCCGAGCAATGGAACTATCTTTAAATTCTTTTGTGGTTTCAATTTCAATAACACCATCCATATTAATACTGCCTGCAAATACTTTTTCGCCTTTTAAAATTGTATCGGGTTTACTTTCGCCTGTTAAAGCTGCAGTGTTGAATGAACCTTTTTCTGAAAGCAAATTACCATCTAATGGAATTTTTTCTCCCACACGGACTTGTACTTTTTCTCCAATTTCAACCGTTTCAGGACTTACAGATACATAATCATTGTTGCGATATACCAGAGCTTCATTTGGTCTTACATCAAGCAACGCTTTTATATTTCCTTTAGCTCTGTTAACTGCTGCATTTTGAAACAATTCGCCAACTGCGTAAAACAACATTACTGCAACACCTTCAGGATATTCGCCAATAATAAATGCACCAATAGTAGCAATGGACATTAAAAAGAACTCTGTAAACACATCACCTTTTTTAATGCTTTCCCAACCTTCCTTTACAACAGGAAGTCCAACTGGCAAATAAGCAATACCATACCATATAATGCGAATCCAATCCTTGAAAAAGGTAACATCAAAATAGTCAAACCCAATACCAATAATAAGCATTGAAAAACTTATGATTGCTGGAATATAGGCTTTTATATTACTGGAATTACCACTATGATTATGACCATTATCGTGACTATGTTGCTCTTCCGAATTTGGTTTTAAATCTCTTAAATTGATTTTCTTTTTTTTCATCATTATTTAATTCTTTAGATAAGAAATATTTATATCCAACGTCTTACTTTTTTTGCATACTCTAAATAATCATTCTCGAATTCTCTTTTTAAAAACTCTTCTTCTAATCTAATTTGTGTGTTTATACTTATTGTTGATAATGAAATTATTAATAATGTAAAAGCGTTCGGAATTACTAAAAACAGTCCAATATTTGCAATCATAATTCCAAGAAAAATTGGGTTTCTTGAAATTGAAAACATTCCATTTGTTACTAATTTGGTTTTGTTATTTTCATCTATTCCAATTCTCCAAGAGGTTGACATTTGGCTTTGAGAAATCCACACTAAAATCAATGATGCAAACAAAAATGCCCAACCAATTTTTTGTAAAATAGGATTTTCTAAATACCAAAAAGGTAATAAATATTCGTACCACTCTTTTTTGAAAGCATAGATACCCACGATAATAAGCTCAAAAATTGTTATAAACTTAAAAACCTTTCCATTAAAATCGTGAGCATCATCTGTTTTATTAAAGGTGAATGGGTTTATTCCTGTTTTTTTCCAAAGTAAAATAGACCTTAATACAAAGACCAATAAAAAATATAATAGCAGATAAGCGAATAATAACATAGTTTCTAATTTGATACAAAAATGCTCTAAAAACCAATGCAATGGAAGTGCATTTGTTATCCACTACACTTATCACATATACCTTTTATAACCAAGTTTACATTTTCTGAAACAAAGCCATCAGGCACTTTTATTTGAGGAATTTTATGGTCTGTTAAGCAAATGGTTTCATTGCAATTGTTACAATGGAAATGTAAGTGTAAATCGGTTTTTATGTCGCAACTACAACCTTGTTCACATAATGCGTATTTGGTAATACCTGTACCATCATCTATTTGATGAACAATATCCTTTTCTTCAAAAGTTTTAATAGTTCTGTAAAGTGTAGTTCTATCTGCTTTTTCAAACGCATTTTCAATATCGCTTAATGTTACTGCAATTTCTTTTTCTGCAAGAAACTTATAAATCAACAGACGCATTGCTGTAACACGTACTTGTTTAGACTCTAATAATTGTTCTATTGTTTCCATAATTAATCGTGGTCTTCGTTTCCAAATGGTTTAATAATAAGTCCTACGCTAAATATAAAGCCATCTGTAGGTGCATAAATCTCTGGAAAAACAGGATTTTCGTGAGGTGGTAATACCAAAGGTGAAAACCTGCTTTGTCTTCTATCTGTAAAGTTTTCAAAGTTCACAAATACGCTACCCAATTTAAAATTACGCATTAACAATAAACCCATAGTTACAAAGTCTGTAGTTTCATTTCCATTAGATAAAAATTGTTTCCCTGTATAGTAGGTTTCATAACCAATTCGCCATTTGTCTGATTCGTACATTAAAACACTACCTGCGTTATGCTTCGCTGTTAATGGTTTTTGAGGATTATCAGGTAAATAATTTAGTTTGGTATCAATAAGCGCATAGTTTAAAAACCATCTAAAGTCTTTGTATGTAAATTTAATATTAGTTTCAGCACCTTTGCTAAAGATTTCATCTGGCGCATTCTCAAACTTAAACAAACCGCTATCTGTCGTATTTAAAAGTAGTCCATCATTTATTGCAGTAACATAGAATAATTGATTTACAGAAAAACCAATCTCATCAGTTAAACGTGTTTGATAGTTAAAATCAAAATTAACACCATAAGAACGTTCTGCATCTACTGTGGATTTATCTATTGAAAGAACATTTTCGAAATTTATATACTCTGCTTCTTCTGTAAAAATATCTGGAATTTTATAACCTAAACCGCCACCAATTCTACTTGAAAATCCACTATTATTTTTATATAGTAATGAAATTCTTGGAAGTGGAAAGAAACCGAAATCAGTATTGTAATCTGCTCTTAATCCTGTTTCTAATATCCAATTATCTGAAATATCGTAGATATTATTTGCAAATGCTCCAAAGGTTACATCTTTTTGGTCTCGCTGTAATGGTGCGTTATCATTTTCATCAAAATTTGAGGTATATAGATTAGCTCCAACTATCCAATCCGTTTTTTCTGATGCTTTGTTATATGTGATTTCAGTAAAAGTATTTGTTTGCTTACCATCAAAATTAAAATCAGGAACAGTTAAATTCCTATCAAAAAAAGAGACACTATTTTTAAATTCTAATGAGCTAACAGAATCTAATTGCGTTTGATACACCAATTGACTACTTAATCTTTTAGAATTATTTTCTTCAGTATATTGATGTATGCCATTTTCTCCACTTTCAATTTTGGTAATATCTCCACCAATTCTATCATCATACGTTCCGTTTAATCCAAACCAAAGTGTTGTTTTATCTGATGGATAATAAAACAGTTTAGGATTAAAAGAAATTGATGTTGTTTTTGGTAGGTTGCTAAAGCCATCATCTTCTAGGTCATATGCTTTTTGATAATGACCAGAGCCATAAAGTGAAACACCAAACTTTTCATTTCGTTTGCTATAAAATACATTAGCTGTACTACCTAATGCTTGGGTCTGCGTAAGCATAATGTCTAAAGCAGGTTCTTCGTCTGGTGTTTTAGATACCATATTTACCAATCCTGCGATAGCACCACCTCCATAAAGTGTAGAGGAACTTCCTTTAATAATCTCAAATTGTTGTAAATCTAAAGGTGGAATTTGCAAAATACTTAATCCACTTGAAAAGCCACCATAAAGCGGAAAGCCATCTCTCAATAGCTGTGTATATCGTCCATCTAATCCTTGAATACGAATATTAGTACTACCACTACTTAATGAGGTTTGTTGCATTTGTATTCCTGTACTTTCACGAAGCACCATAGAAATATTAGTAGGGTTCATTATTGCTTTTTCTCCTAATTCCTCTGCACCGATAAACTCGATACGTGTAGGTATTTTTCGTACTGTTCTTGTGCTTCTTGTAGATTGCAGTACTACAGCATCTAATTGATTACCACCCTCTTTTAGTTTAAACACTAATTCATTATTACTTGGAATTTGAATTGTTGTCTCAAATGTTTCAAAACCTAAAAAGGAAATTATTATTTGATGCTTACCGTCTGGTATTTCTGTAAATTCTGCAATACCATCAAAATTAGTTACAGCACCTTTTTTTAATGCTTCAAAGTAAACCGTAGCACCCATTAAAGGCTCGTTTTCAGCCTCTGTGATGACTTTTATTTGTATGTCAGTTGTTTGTGCCTGTAATGATAGGCAAAGTATTAAAATGAGCTTAATGCTCAATATGTATTTATTCATTGAATTATAATTGTAATTAACTAAATAATTGATTTAAAATCGTGTTGTTTTAGCTTATTACTTGTGGCGGTTGCCAAATGTTGGAAAGGAAATTGAACCTATATATAGGTTGATATGTAGAAATTAACTCCGTTGAAATTTCAATATTGAATTTTAAATCAAATGTTTTGATTGGTTCGTAAGTAATTGACATACCGCAACAATTACAAATACAAGTTACAGGACAAGAATCGTCACTATCTTCTTGATGATTGTGATTAACACTTATTTCGTCTTGATGCTGGTCTTCTATGTTTTGACCATCAGAACAAGGCTTCGCTGAAAGCAATAGTATTATTAATGATAATATGACTGTTACAAATTTCATAATTACAAAGATAAAAATTTAATGATGCAATGGTTGTGCAATTATTTTATTTAAGCCACAACTTTAGCTTTCTCTTTTATAGTTTCAAGATGTTTTTCCATATTGCTTTTACACCATTCTTCACGTGCTAATTTTGGTGCGTGACCTATGGCTTTTGATAACTCCTCTTTCATTATATCCTCAACAACATCCACATATTCTTCCGTTGTAGAAATACTATCGTGTATTGTATATATTGGTGCATCTGGATACTCTATTGATATACGCTTTGCAATAACATTAATCATTAAATAACTCTCAATACTCTGCAATAATCTTGGAAGTAGCGATTTGTCTTTACTCTTAATCTGTCTAAACACCTCATAAACGTTTGGAAACATCGCCTTAAACATTTTCTTTGGTTTTGCATCCTCTTGCCCCAAAAATCTATTATCTGTAAATAGCACTTGGAACACTGCCGTTTTAACTTCTTTTCGGTTTGCAAATGTTTCTCCTAATCGTTGGCTAAACTGTTGTTCTAAAAACTCGTAAAGTGTACCACTCACCACAAGATTTATATACTGACTAAACTCATTATTCATAAGGGTTTTATCAATATCTCCTAACATAATGTAAGAATCAGTATCGTGTATTTTAATATATGATATATTCATTCTATCACTCTTATAAATATTCTCATTTATATCATTAAAAGAATAAAAAGGTCGATTTTTGGGCTCATCAAACGTGATTGATAACTCATTTGGTGCATTTAGCTCATTTTTTTGCTCAATCCAGAACGAGCGACTCAACAATATGGTGCTTAAATAAGGTTGGCTATTTTTAATATCAATCGAAATTAATTTTTGGCCATCATACGTTACTGCATTTCTGATAACGCTTCGCATATTAGTAAGGTTGGAATGAAAGCGATATACATTATCATCGTGCAACAAATAATAATCTTGACGACTTATTTTTTCTGCGCTAATTTTTGCGTGGTTTAATTGGTCAATCGGTCTTTTATATTTGACTTCGACCTTACCATAGTTATTAACCTTTTTGGATTGCCACAAAGATTTGTTGTCTTTCTTTAACGCATATTCGTCGGCTAAAAACTCGTTGACGTAATTAATATCAATTTCTAATTTTTCATCAAACCATTTAGTTAGATAGTTTAGGTGTTTTACCGATGCTATTCTATTATTACGCTCAACTTTTAGCTTCCTGTGAAATGTTTGTTCGCTTATTGTATGAATAGCTACTTCACACCTGTATTTTTCAGCCAACCTAAACCCTTTTGATTTTGAGCCAACAAAGTATTGATTATCCGTTTCAATAATTTTTGCAACATTGATAAGATAATTTAAGTACTCTTTGTAATTAGAGATTTTGTCCTGTAAGATTTTTGCACTTATAGATACAAAGTCATCATACATTAAATCTTTGTTGTAGAGTGTAAGCGCATTTATTAAGTGAATAACATATAATAGTTTATCTCTTTTGTGTTTGTACTTTTTAAAATTAGGTGGGTAATCATAAACAATTTGGTCTATGTCTAAATTCTCTGGTATGTATAATCTCATTAAGCACTCTTGTTTTGGGTTAAAATTCTAACTACATCGTCATACTCATAGTACATTGTTTTACCCATTTTTGTAAAGGGTAGTGTACCATTGATTCGTAAATTCTGCAACGTACCTGGTGAGATATTTAATAGCTCACGTACGTCTGCTGATTTTAACCACTTTTTTTGCTCTGTTTGGCTTCCTAAAATTGTCTTCAGTTCTGTGATGATTTCCTGTTTAAGAGTCTTTAAATCATCCTTTGTAATTACTTCAAATGTCATTCTGTATTAAAACGTATTAAAAGGTGTAAACACCTGATTTATATTATGTTAATTTACGATATTTTGACTTTTAGTTAAAACAAACTTATTAACAGTTTTCAACAATTTATGTGTTATTATAAATGCAAAAACCCTTGAATTAACAAGGGTTTTGAGTGATTTTAAGAAATTTGTTTAACGGTATTGTGGGTAAGTGTTAATTGGCTATTCTCTTGGAAGCGTCAATATTACTTTTATCTGCAAACTTTTGTTTTAAAATTGCCATATCATCACTTACTTTTCTATCCAATATTTTTGCATAGTGCTGTGTCGTTTTTAAAGATTTATGACCCAACATTTTACTTACAGATTCCATTGGTACACCATTAGACAATGTTACCGTAGTTGCAAACGTATGACGAGCTAAATGGGTGGTTAAGTTTTTATTGATACCACACAAGTCTGCTATCTCTTTTAAATAGGCATTAGACTTTTGATTGCTTAATACAGGAAGTAATACGCCTTTTGTAACTGCCTCTGGATGGTTCTCGTATTTCTTTATAATGTCTAAAGCGGTTGGAAGTAGTGGAATATTACTGCGTGTATCGGTTTTAATTCGCTTTGTCTTTATCCATTTATCGCCATCAATACCGAATACCAAATTATCTTTTGAGAGCTTCTTAACGTCGCTATACGCTAAACCTGTAAAACAACAGAATATAAAAATATCTCTTACTTGCTCTAATCTATTGGTGTGTAATTCTTTTTCGAGCATTGTTTGTATTTCTTCTTCAGAAAGGAATTGGCGTTCTACTTCTTTTAAACGTACTTTATAATTTAGAAATGGGTCTTTTTTAATCCAATCATTGGCTATTGCAATACGTACTATCTTTTTAAAATTCTTGATGTACTTGATTGTACTGTTATGTCCGCAGTTTCTAACGGTTTTTAAATAGAACTCAAAATCTGTAATATACTTGTGGTCTATTCTGTTTACTGGTATATCACTTACATTGTATTGATGTTGCATAAACTCTTGCAGATGCTTACATACTGTTTTATAACGCTCTAAAGTTCCTGCCGAAAACTCTCTACCAACTAATTTTTCAACTTGCTTGTTGTGATTTTTAAAGATGGTTATGAGTGTTCGTTGTTTTTCCTCAACGCCTAAAAACTTGTTTTTAAGGGTTTCGGTTGTAACCTCTTTATTATCCTGAATTAAGTCTCTTTGGCTTTGATATACTTTTGTAGTAAGAGAATCTAAATAGGCATTTAGCTCTCGTATATCCTCTGTTCTTCCAATAGCTTTATTGGCTTCAACGCTCCATTTCTCAATCTCAATGGTACGTTTTGTACTAATCTCTGTACGCTTACCAACTATGGTAATACGTAGGTAAATAGGGCATTTGCCCTGTGCATCTACTTTACTCTTTTTTAAGTAGAATAATAATCCAAATGTTTTGTTCATTCTGGTGACCTTTAATTATACATTAATTTACAAAATATTGAGGTCTTTAAATTGATTTAAAATACTGATTTATAAATAGTTATAAACAATTAGGTGACCTGAATAAGGTTTAAAAAGGGTCACCGAATAGGTCACCAACAGAATGGTTTTTAATACACTTTTTGATGTTTTGGGCAAAATAAAAAGTCCCATAAACATAGTGTTTACAGGACTTTCGTCGATTTTGAATAAATCTTGGCGGAGAAAGAGGGATTCGAACCCCCGGAGGTGTGACCCTCAACAGTTTTCAAGACTGCCGCATTCGACCACTCTGCCATTTCTCCTTGAGTGCCTCATCAAGCTATTTGCCTGAATGCGGGTGCAAATATAGCGTCCTTTTTCTTTCTATTCAAATAATAAACTAATTTTTTGAGAATATTTTTTCAAAGAAAATCTTAAGACCAATTAATTCAATATTGTAATAAAAAAACACATTTCAAAGCTTATTTTTGCAAGAAGAATTGATTAGTATATGAATATTATAGATAAATTAAAGTGGCGCTATGCAACTAAAAAGTTTGATACAACTAAAAAGTTATCAGAAGCTAAGCTAAATACGTTAAAAGAAGCATTTAATTTAACGGCAACTTCATTTGGTTTACAAACTATAACGATGCTCATTATTAGTGATACAGAAGTAAGAGGTAGTTTAGTAGCACATTCATATCATCAAAAACAAGTTGTAGAAGCTTCGCATTTGTTAGTAATTTGTATTAAAGATGATATAATTAATTCAGATGTGGTAGATTACTATAACAATATAAAAAATACACGTAATACATCAGAAGATATTTTAAAACCATACAGAGAAAGCCTAATTAAAACAATGAATGGAATGACGATTGAAGAACGCCAAAATTGGTCGAAAAATCAGGCCTATATTGCACTTGGTAATTTAATGACTGTTTGCGCCATTGAAGATATTGACGCTTGTCCTATGGAAGGGTTCGATCCATCTAAATATGATGAAATACTTCAATTACAACAAAAAGGACTAAAATCAGTTTTATTATTGCCAGTTGGTTATAGAGCAGCTGATGATATGTTCGCAGAACTTAAAAAAGTTAGAAAATCAATTTCAGAAACTGTTATCGAATTATAAAAAATAAATTATGCCAGGATTTGAATTATTTGGAGATTTAGAAAGAAAAGAAGTCAATGATGTGTTAGACAATGGTGTGCTTATGCGCTATGGTTTTGATGGTATGCGTAATGGCCATTGGAAAGCAAAAGAACTAGAAACCGAACTACAAGACACTTTTCAATCTAAACACGTGCAATTAGTATCAAGTGGAACAGCAGCAGTATCCGTAGCCTTGGCTTCAGCAGGAGTAGGGGCAGGTGATGAAGTCATTATGCCAACATTTACTTTTGTAGCTAGTTTTGAAGCGATTATGATGTTGGGAGCCATTCCAATATTAGTAGACATTGATGATACTTTAGGTTTAAATCCTGAAGCGGTTGAAAAAGCAATCACTCCCAAAACAAAAGCCATTATGGTAGTGCAAATGTGTGGCAGTATGGCAAATATGGATGCTTTGCAAGCTATTTCGAATAAACATAATGTTTTATTAGTAGAAGATGCATGTCAAGCCATTGGCGGAACTTACAAAAGTAACCCATTAGGAAGCATAGGCGATTTAGGTTGTTTCTCATTCGATTTTGTAAAAACCATAACTTGTGGTGAAGGTGGAGCAGTTGTAACAAATAATAAAGATTATTATACAAATGCAGACCATTACAGCGATCATGGTCACGATCATATTGGTTCAGACAGAGGAGCAGAAACACACCCATTTTTAGGCTATAATTTCAGAATCTCAGAATTGCATGCTGCAGTTGGTTTAGCACAAGTAAAGCGTTTACCAGAGTTTTTAGCTATTCAGAAGAAGCATTATACTATTTTGCGTGATGCTTTATCGCAAATTTCAGAAGTTACTTTTAGAACCGTTCCAGAAGGAGGCGAAGAAAGTTGTGCCTTTTTAAATTTCTTCTTACCAGATTTAGAGACTACTAGAAAAGTAATACAAGGTCTTAAAGATGGAGGTGTAGATGTATGTTGGAATTATTATGATAATAACTGGCATTACATCCGTAAATGGGATCATTTGAAAAATTTGAAATCATTATTCCCAATTTCTGAAGAAGTAAAAAAAGGTTTAGAATATTTAAAAACTGCTGAGTTCCAAAAATCAGATCATTTTATTTCTAGAAATATATCATGTCTTATAAAATTATCTTGGACAGAAGAAGAGGTCAGAAATAGAGCAGACAAGATGGTTAAAGTTATTAAGTTTGCATTAAAATAAAATTAATTACCATGATAAATAAAATGTTAATTTGCGTTTTTTGTTTATTCACTTTATCTAGTTTTAGTCAAAAAACAAAATCACATATAATTAAGTTACTACCAAATAAAGATGCGCCTGTTGAATCTGTTGATTTTTATGTTTCTGAAGTTATTGATAATAGAATTTATAAAGATAATATTGGGATAGCTCAAAAAGGTGTTTTTAATAAAAAGGTACTTTCAAAATTCAATAATACATTTGAAGATGAAATATTGAATTATATGAATTCTGTATTTCCAATTGATGCTTCAAAGCAACCTATTGTATTAAGGATTAACCAACTTCTGATATCTGAAAACACAGGTGCTTTTAAAGAAACAGGAAAAGCAACAATTAGTTTAGATGTGCTTAATAAAATAAATAATGATTATTATCTGTTAGGTAGTTTCTCAGCTTATAGAGAAAAGAATAGTGCAGATGTTACTGGAAAACATGATGATAGAATTAGGGAGATTTTAGTAGATTGTATGCTACAGTATCAAGATGATGAAAAAGCAAATAGTAACAATAACCCTAGACTTGTTTCTTTAAAGAGTTCACAAAAGCCTGTAATTTTAGAAAGCCAAATAAATAAAGGGTTTTTTAATACTTTTCATGAGCTTTATAACAATAATTCATTTATGGATCCTTCAATAAAATTCAAAGAAAATAATCAATCTGACAAGCTTTTTTTAGAAGACAGGAATCATAAAAGAGCTTTATATTATGCGTATTATGACGGAGAAGCAGTTTTTCTGAATGCGTCCAGTTATTCAGGTGAAAAATATTTTGTTAGAACTGAGGTTATAGATCGTTTTCTGTTATTCAATGATGCTTTTGTGTATCAAGATGAAGCTATAGGTATGTCTATGGCATTTGGAGTTTTAGGTATATTGGCTAGTAATAAGAAATCTCATGTTTTATTAGATTTATATACAGGTCAATTTCATCTTTTAAAAGAAAATAAAATAAAAGTTTTGTTGAGAAATTATCAAAATTTATATGAAACTTATAAGGATAACCGTAATGATACTTCTAACATGAAGCGTATACTAGAAACACTTTTTAATAACGAAAACAAGGTGAATTTAAGAGATAAACTTAGAAGTTTATAAGTCTTAAATTGTTTCAAATGCAGGTTGAAACGAACTATAAATATTAAAAATAGTAATTTATTATATAAATACTATTAGTTATTGAAAAGGAGGTTCAAAAAGTATATTTGCTGCATTTAGCCTTCTTTTTTCTTTTCGTATGGTATTTGTATGGGTTGGAAATTTAAGTTTTGGTTACAACAATCATAAATTTGATTTAAAAATAAATTAGTTTATGAAATCAAATAATTTGATAGTATTATTTTTTCTAATAAGTATAGTTCAACTTGCATTTTCACAACAACTACCAATAGATTTTTCTGATTCTTCGGATAACTTTAATTTTTGGGGCGGTAGTACATTTGCAATTATTGCATCTCCAACAGATTCAAATAATAGTGTAGGGCAGTTTGAACGTTCAAACTCTTCATCAGAACAAGGTTGTTATATAGATTTAAATAGATCTGTTAACTTGGATACTGAAAATACTATGACATTAATGTTTTATGCATTTGATCCTAATTCGCATACAATTATAGTAAAGTTAGAAAATGGAGCAAATCCGGATATAGAATTAGGTGTAACCACATCTTCACAGAATATTTGGACCGAATTGACTTATGATTTTTCTACAATTGGAGGCAGTGGTGCATATGATAGATTAACTATTAGAATAGATGATGGAAGCACTACTCCTGGCACTTTTTTAATAGATGATATTCATGATGGTTCTATACCTACAGATCCTAATGAATTAGATGTTATATATACAGATTTAGTTTGGGCTGATGAGTTTGATACTCCCGGGGATGTCAATCAATCAAAATGGTTTAAACAAACCCAAGCAATTATACCGGGCTTTGGTTGGGCTAATCAAGAGGAACAGCATTACACAGCTCGATTAGATAATTCTTTTGTTGATAATTTAGGTAACCTTAATATAGTTGCAAAAAGAGAAACATATACTAGTCCTCCGCCTGAAAACATTACAAAATCTTATACATCCGCACGCTTAAACTCAAAATTTGCATTTACTTATGGCAGAATAGATGTAAAAGCAAAATTACCAGCTTGGGATGGTACATGGCCAGCTATTTGGACTTTAGGAAAGAATATAAATGAAGATGGTGGTTTTTGGGATGCTGGTCCAGGAGCTACAAGTAATAGTGCTAACTGGCCACAATGTGGTGAGATTGATATTATGGAGCATGGTTTAGGTCCAATTAATCATACATCTAGTGCTTTACATACTAATTCAAGTTCTGGAGCTACTATTAATTATAGCTCGCAGGAAATTAGTGATGTAGCTGCAAACTGGCATATTTATTCGGTTAATTGGTCTCCTGATCAAATTACATTTTTAGTTGATGATATACCTTATTATACTTATAACCCTGCCGTAAAAAATCTGGATGCATGGCCATTTACAGAAGATCAATATATTTTATTAAACGTTGCTATGGGTGGTATTTCTGGAAGTATTGATTCAGCTGTTTCTAGTGGTACTATGTTGATCGATTATGTAAGGGTTTATCAAAATAATTCTTTAAGTTTAGATGAGAAAAGTATTAATGAATTTAGAATTTATCCCAATCCTACTAAGGAAATTATCAATATAAAAACGCAAAGTAATATTGATTTAGTTGAAGTTTATGATGTTTTTGGTAAACTGATTCTCAGACAATCTAAACAGGTAAATGCTATTAATGTTGAAAATCTTGATTCAGGCTTATATCTTCTTAATATATATGCAGAAGGTATAAAAACTATAAAAAAAGTTATAGTTAATTAATACTTAACATAATCAACAATCTCTAAACCATATCCAATTAAACCAACCCGTTTAGTTTGTTCAGTGTTAGAAATTAATCGCAATTTATGAATGTTTAAATCGTGAAGTATCTGTGCGCCAATGCCAAAGTCTCTGTTGTCCATATTAATTCTTGGTGCTCTAGCTACTTTATTTGGTGCTTGGTGTTCCTTAAGAAAAGACAGTCGGCTTAAAACATTCATAGACTGTGATTCTTGATTAATAAATATTACTGCACCCTTGCCAGAATCATTTATAACCTTGAAAACATCATCTAATTGCTGGTCTGCATTGTTAGTTAGTGTCCCTAAAATATCATTATTAAATAATGTGGAATTAATTCTTGTAAGTACTTCTTCGTTATCTTTCCATTGACCTTTGGTTAATGCAATATGTACTTGATTATTAGTGGTTTGCTTGTAAGCTCTTAATCTAAAACTTCCAAATCGAGTTTCTATTTGAAAATCTTCTTTTTTATCAATTAAAGAATCATGTTGCATTCTATAAGCCACTAAATCTTCAATAGAAACAATTTTTAAGTCTAATTTTTTGGCAACCTTGATTAATTGAGGCAAACGCGCCATAGAACCATCTTCATTCATGATTTCAACAATAACTCCAGCAGGCTCTAAACCAGCTAATCGAGCAAAGTCTATTGCTGCTTCTGTATGTCCGGTTCGTCTTAAAACACCACCTTCTTTAGCTACTAAAGGAAATATATGTCCTGGTCTAGCCAATTCAAAAGGTTTTGTAGAAGGGTTTATTAGAGACTTAATCGTTTTTGCTCTATCACTTGCTGAAATTCCAGTAGTTACACCATGTCCTCTTAAATCTACAGATACCGTAAATGCAGTTTCCATGGGATCTGTGTTATTTCTAACCATCATATTAAGATCCAATTCTTTACAGCGGTTTTCAGTAAGGGGTGCGCAAATAAGTCCACGTCCATGAGTAGCCATGAAATTTATCATTTCAGGCGTTACTTTATCAGCGGCAGCAATGAAATCGCCTTCATTTTCACGGTTTGCATCATCTACAACAATTATTACTTTACCATTTCTAATGTCTTCAATAGCATCATGAATAGTATTTAGTTTAAATTGAGGAGTCGCTGTTTTTGTCATGGTTTCTATCATCATTTTGCAAAGATATTGCTTATTTTAAAGAATTTAAACAATTTTGTTTTAAGTCTTCTTTTATTTGAACATTTATAAAAGGATAAACAAATATGTGTAATGGAAAGCTAATTAATAAAACCAAAAAGTTTGGTCGCTTTTTATTTTTACCAATATGTTTATAAAAAGCAAATAAATTTAACAGAGATTTTACATTGTAAATAAGAAAAATAAAAAATAAAACTAAGCTAATTTTAATTGATACAGAAGCTACAGATGGTAGTTTGTTGTTTTTAAGAACAAAAAATAAAACTAATAGAACCGCACCAACACAGTAGAGTATAAAAGCAAACTTGGAATTAGATTTATATTTTGATGCTGTTTTTTCAGTAAGATAGTAATTAGTATGTATTTCTAATCCTGAATCACGAAGCGAACTAGTTGAAAATCCTTTTTGATTTAATAGTTTTATGGCTTCAAAACGAATTGGCTCGTCATGACCTAAAGTTTCATAATTATTTATTACATCTAATAACTCTTCTTTGTTGTAAGATGACAGAAACTTATAATCAACACTATCTTTTTCCTTAATATTAAATACCTTTTTAAGCGGTTCTAAAATATTACCAACTTCAAACAATCCTCTATCTGCTGTTGCGCGTTTGGTTAAATAAACACCTAATGGCAACATAACTAATGTTGAAAACCAACTAGCTAAAACTGGATTAAACTCACCATTTTTAGCGCTATTAGTTGCAAAAATACCTATAAAATGATACGTTAAAAATAGTACAATGGCTATAACCATAGGCAAACCAATACCGCCTTTGCGAATTAAAGCACCTAGTGGTGCACCAACAAAAAATAAAATTATACATGCAAACGCCAGAGCAAATTTTTCATGAAACGAAATAATATGTTTATTAAACCAAACTTTAGACGATTTAAAAGATACTATTTTTTGATTAATAATTTGCGAAGCACTTACCACAGACTTTAATGAATCATCAACTAATTGCAATTTCTTTTTTGTGTCAAAAACGTCTAAAACTGGGCCTATGTGTGTAGAATCGGTTTTAGGTTCTATCTCTCTTTTAATAATCTTTTTATTATAAACTCTTGAAAACCCTGATCGTCTAAGTAAGTTTTCAGAAATATCTTTATTATCTTTTTGACGCATTTTGATTAATGAGTCCATGGTTTTGTCTAACCCAACAATATCTAACATGTTATATTTGTCAGACTGAGATTTTTCATCAAAATCTACATCATTAAAACCAGATAAATCTATATTCATGATATATTTTTCAAAAGTACTTTTGGCAAATGGTTTCTTCTTTTTACTCTTTAAATTATTTGTTTGTAAATCTTCATAATAGTTTCCATCATATAGTATTAACTGTAATATATTCGAGTTTTTTTCGCTAAAAAGTTCACCTGTTTTGGCTTTAATGGTTTTCGTGTTTTTACCACTTACATTTTTTATGTGTATGGTGACGTCTTCTAAATATTGATCATTATCACCACTTTTTTCTTTTACTTTAATATTAAAATCGTTTCCTATAGTGTTAAACTGACCTTCAGCAATCGCCATAGCAGGTTTCGTGTTTTTTATATTTAAGCGAAGGTTTAGCGAGTTATATTCAGCCCACGGAATAACATTATTTGAAAAGAAAAACGTGATCGTGGCAAGTGCAACTATAAAAACACTTAAACCAAACATAGCGCGTTGTAATGAAATACCAGTAGATTTCATGGCAGCAAATTCATAGTTTTCGGCAAAACTACCAAACACCATTATTGATGATAGTAAAATAGTTAAGGGTAAAACTAAAGGAATAAGTTTAGGTAAAAAATAGAATATGAATTTAAAAACAACGATAAGATCTAGGTCTTTACCAGCTAACTCTTTTATATACAGCCAAATAGTTTGTAAAATAAAAATCAGCATGAGTATTATAAACACGCTGAAAAAAGTTTTAAGATATGTTGTTAGTATGTAACGGTCTAATATTTTCACACGTTATGCCTTAGTCCAATTTATTGATGTAATAATCTTGATATTTACTGGCATCAAAGGTAAATAAGGTTTTTGATAAAGGCTCGTTTGTTTTAAAAGAATTAACAGTTAGTGTTGTTTTAGTATTGTTCTTTCCTATTTGAATTAGATTGTAAATATGTTTTGTGTTAACATCAATGCCTAAAAGAATACTTTTAATTTCGGAATCTGAGTCTATTGGTGTTAACTTAACGTATTGTATTTTTCTGCCATTTATATTCTGTTCTATATCCATGGCATATAAGTATCCGTCTTCGTAGAACGACAGCATTTTACTAGGCGTAATGGCATCTTCTTCATCATCATTTTCAGAAGAAATAGTAACTTCTTCATCTTCTGGACTAATAGAATAAAGTGTTTTTCCATCAAAAAGACGTGTTATACCAAGAATATTTAATTTGTATTTTTCTCCTTGTATAATTACATCACCTTTAGTTTCCTGTTTAACGTTTTCAGAAGTATTTTCTAAAACATATTTAAAGTCTAAAGAAATATTATCGTATCCTTTAACCTTTGCTGAAACTTCATTTAATAATGTTTTTCCTTTATTTTGTGAAAAACCACTAATAGAAAGTGTTATTAATAATACTGCTATAAATTTTTTCATTACAATTTATTTTCTGTTTTCGCAAATGCGGTAATCTAATTATATTTCGTTTTCTAAATGCTGATCTAGAGCTGCTAAATCTGTAATTAAAACTTGTCTTGCTTTACTACCTTCAAATGGGCCAACAATGCCTGCGGCTTCTAATTGATCAATCAGTCTGCCAGCTCTATTGTATCCTAATTTAAGTTTTCGTTGCAACAACGAAGCCGAACCTTGTTGCGCCGTTACAATAACTATAGCAGCATCTTTAAATAGCTTATCTCTGTCTGATATGTCTATATCAAGACTTGTGCCACTTTCTTCACCAATATATTCTGGTAATTGATATGCTTCCGGATACGCTTTTTGCGCTCCAATATAGTCGGTAATTTTTTCAACTTCCGGTGTATCAACAAATGCGCATTGTACTCTTATTAAATCGTTACCTTGTGTATAAAGCATATCGCCACGACCTATTAGTTGGTCGGCACCAGAGCCATCTAAAATTGTTCTTGAATCTATTTTTGAAGTTACTCTAAATGCAATACGTGCAGGGAAATTAGCTTTAATAATACCTGTAATAACATTGACTGACGGACGTTGTGTGGCAATGATTAAGTGAATACCAATAGCACGAGCTAGTTGCGCTAAACGGGCAATAGGTGTTTCTACTTCCTTGCCAGCGGTCATAATTAAATCTGCAAACTCATCAACCACTAAAACAATGTATGGTAAAAACTGATGACCATCATTTGGGTTTAGTTTACGGGCTTTAAATTTTTTGTTGTACTCAGCTATATTTCTACAAAGTGCGTTTTTTAATAGTTCATACCGATTATCCATCTCAATACACAACGAATTTAATGTGTGTATCACTTTAGTATTATCTGTAATTATAGCGTCTTCACTATCTGGAAGCTTCGCTAAATAGTGGCGTTCAATTTTATTAAAAAGTGTTAATTCTACTTTTTTAGGATCAACCAAAATAAATTTTACTTCAGCGGGATGCTTTTTGTAAAGCAGCGAAGTTAATACAGCATTTAAACCTACCGATTTCCCTTGTCCAGTTGCACCTGCCATAAGTAGGTGAGGCATTTTTGCCAAATCTACAACTAGGGTTTCATTACTAATAGTTTTTCCTAAAGCTATAGGAAGTTGCATTTCTGAGCCTTGAAACTTCTTTGACGCAATAACAGAACGCATCGAAACAATAGTAGAATTCTTATTAGGAACCTCAATACCAATAGTGCCTTTTCCAGGAATTGGGGCGATAATACGAATCCCTAAAGCAGATAAAGACAGAGCTATATCGTCTTCTAAATTTTTAATTTTAGAAATACGTATACCAGCATCTGGTACAATTTCGTAAAGTGTTACAGTAGGACCAATAGTGGCTTTTATACTTGCAATACCAATTTTATAATTGCTTAAGGTTTCAACAATTTTATTTTTGTTTTCTTCAAGTTCCTCTTGGTTTATTTTGATACCTTCAGTATCGTATTTCTTTAATAAATCTAAGGGTGGGAATTGATAATTACTAAGTTCTAAAGTGGGGTCAAACAGTCCGAAATCTTCAACAAGTTTATTAGATAAGTTATCCGTTTCAGAGAGTTCCTCTTTTACCTTTTCAACTTTTATTTCTATTTCATCTTCTTCAACTTCAGATATATTTACTTCTAATGGCGCAACTTCTTTTTTAGTTTTATCCTCTTTTGCTAGAGTAATAGTTTCATTTTCTTTAGGGATATCAAAAGCCGATTTAAACGCTTCTGCTTCTTCAGACAAATTATTATCTATAGGCACAACAACATCGTTGTTTAAATCTGAAAAATCATCTTTAATATTGTTTTTTGCCGATTTAAACAAATTTATAAAAGTTTCAAAAGTTAATTTAAAACGAGTGGCTAAATAGGTTATCAGTCCAAAAAGCAAAAGAAGTACAACTCCAATTTTGCCAATATAGTCTTGAAGAAAGGTGTTAATTTCAAAACCAATGGTACCTCCTAAAATATCATGTTTTTCACCAAAGAATCCGAGCAGTATTGAAAGCCAAATAATAATTAAAATACCCCAAAACCAATGTTTTCTGAGTTTGGCTTTATCTAAATTCATTAATACATAAACACCAGAAAGAAATATTAAACCTGAAAAAATAAATGAAGCTATACCAAATCCGCGTTGTATGAAAAAGTCGCTTAACCAAGCACCAGATTTACTTAGCCAATTTTCTGCTTTAGCATCGCGAGAGGTGAAATCTGCAATAGTACTTTGGTCTGCTTCACCAGTAAAAAAGAATGAAATAAACGCAATACAAAGTAAAATACCAAAAATGAGTAAAAAGCTTCCTAAAACCAATTTTTGTTGGTTAGATAACTTAAAACTTGGTTTTTTTATTTTTTTACTTGGTACTTTTTTAGGTTTGGGTTTGCGTTTAGCCATTAATGGTTTTTAGTTACAAAATTGAATTGTTTTCACAACTGGACAAAAATACAAATTACTAACGTTTATCCTAAGGGTAATCGTATATTAAAAAATCTTTGGAAGATATATAATTAAACCAATTATTGAGGCAAAAACTGAAGATATAAAAACAGCTCCAGCAGCAATATCCTTAATAAGACCAATTTTATTATGATGTTCTGGATGAATAAAGTTTGCTATTTCTTCAATAGCGGTATTGATGCCTTCAAGACTCATTACTAAACCAATAGCCAGAAGTTGTATGAGCCATTCATTATAAGAAATGTTAAAAAAGAATCCTGCAGCTGTAACTATAAGTGCAATTACAAATTGAATTTTTATACTAGCCTCCGTTTTTAAAAGTAAAATAGCGCCTTTATAAGCATAACCAACACTTTTTAATCGGTTTACAAAGAAGGATTCTTTTTTAGACATCTTTTCTTAATTAGTAAAGTACTTCTAAAGCAGCTTTATAATTTGGTTCTTTACCAGTTTCTGAAACTTGCTCAGTGTAAAGAATTTTACCGTTAGCATCTGTAACAATAACGCTTCTAGATAGTAAACCTTCAAAAGCACCATTTACCATAATTAAGCCATTACTTTTTCCGAATGCACCACTTTTAAAGTCAGAAAGCATAACAACGTTATCTAAACCTTCAGCTGCACAAAATTGATCTTGCGCAAAGGGTAAATCTCTAGAAATACATAACACTTTTGTATTTTCTAATTCACTAGCTTCTGTATTGAATTGTCTTACAGATGTTGCACAAACACCAGTATTTACACTTGGAAAAATATTTAAAACTAATTTACTGCCTTTAAAATCGTTTAAAGTTTTGGTAGAAAGGTCTATTGCTACTAGTTCAAAATCATTTAATTGCGATCCCACTTCTGGTAAATTTCCAGAGGTTTTAACTGGGTTTCCACCCAAAGTAATATTTGCCATTTTTTTATATTTTAATTTGCTTTAAAAATAGGAATATTTAAGATGTTAATACTAATTAATTACACAATTTGTTGTTAAATATTGTTTCGATATATTAGGTATTATGATTTTTATATCTATATCTTAAAACTATCAATTTTTTATTTGCAATAGGTTTTGTTGATTTTAATATAATTTTTAAAAATATAAATAAACTATTTTTTGAAGTATAAATTTTCTAAATTTAAACAATTAATAATTTAAAAATTTCTTACAAAATGGAAAATAACCCTAATGGAAAATTTTCAGATTTAAACGACTCTAGTGCTAGTAAATGCCCTTTTTTTGGTGGTACAAATAAAGTTACAGCTGGAGGAGGCGTGAAAAATCGAGATTGGTGGCCAAATGAATTAAAACTGAATATTTTGCGTCAACATTCAGAAAAATCCAATCCAATGGGAGAGGATTTTGATTATGCAAAAGCATTTAGCAGTTTAGATTTCCCCAAGCTGAAACAGGAAGTTTTAGATTTAATGACAGATTCACAAGATTGGTGGCCAGCGGATTATGGACATTATGGCGGATTTATGATTCGTATGGCTTGGCATAGTGCAGGAACCTATAGAATTGGTGATGGACGTGGTGGTGCTGGTGGAGGTAACCAAAGGTTTGCACCTATTAACAGTTGGCCAGATAATGGCAATTTAGATAAGGCTAGACTATTATTATGGCCAATAAAGAAGAGATACGGACGTAATATTTCTTGGGCAGATTTAATGATTTTGGCAGGAAATTGTGCTTTAGAATCTATGGGCTTTAAAACTTTTGGGTTTGCTGGCGGTCGTGAAGATATCTGGGAACCAGAACAGGATGTTTATTGGGGTAGTGAAACCGAATGGGGTGCTAATGATGAGCGTTACGAAGATGGAGAACTTGAAGGACATTTAGGGGCAGTTATGATGGGATGGATTTATGTTAACCCTGAAGGCCCAAATGGTAATCCAGATCCAATGGGTTCAGCAAAGAATGTTAGGGAAACTTTTGGGCGTATGGCTATGAATGATGAAGAAACCGTTGCGCTTGTAGCAGGTGGTCATACTTTTGGAAAAGCTCATGGAGCGGCAGACCCAAATAAATACGTTGGTGCAGAGCCACATGGTGCATCTATAGAAGAAATGAGTACAGGATGGAAAAATTCTTTTGGTACTGGTGTTTTAGATGATACTATAACGAGCGGCATTGAAGGCGCATGGACACCAAACCCAACACAATGGGATGCTGATTATTTTGATGTGTTGTTAAACTATGATTGGGAATTAACTAAAAGTCCTGCCGGTGCACACCAATGGACGCCAACTGCGGCATCAAACGCTAGAATGGCTCCAAAAGCTGGAGACCCAAATGGTAAACAAGCTTTGATGATGACCACTGCTGATATTGCCTTAAAGACAGACCCAGCTTATTTAGAAATTTCAAAGCGTTTCCATAAAGACCATAAAGCTTTTGAAGATGCCTTTGCACGTGCTTGGTACAAATTAACACACAGGGATATGGGGCCAATAGACCGTTATTTAGGTCCTGAAGTACCTCAAGAAGAATTACTTTGGCAAGATCCAATTCCTAGAGTAGGTTATAAACTGAGTAATGCAGATATTTCAATATTGAAAAATATGATTTTGCGTTCAGGTTTATCAGTGTCACAAATGGTAACTACAGCTTGGGCGTCTGCTTCTACATTCAGAGGATCGGATAAGCGCGGTGGTGCTAACGGAAGTCGTATACGTTTAGAGCCACAAAGAAGTTGGGAGGTAAATAATCCAGAGGAATTAAATAAAGTTTTAGGCATTTTAGAAAGTATTCAAAAAGATTTTAAAGGAGACGTTTCTATGGCTGATTTAATAGTATTAGCTGGTAATGTAGGTGTAGAAGAAGCTGCCAAAAACGCTGGACATAATGTTGAAGTGCCATTTTCTCAGGGTAGAGGCGATGCAAGTCAGGATCAAACAGATATCGAAGCCTTCAATTACTTGGAACCTATGGCTGATGGGTTTAGAAATTATATCAAGTCCGATTTACAAATAGCTGCGGAAGATTTATTAATTGATCGTGCAAATTTATTAACGCTATCTGTTCCAGAAATGACTGTCTTAGTTGGTGGTTTACGTGTCTTAGGGGCAAACTATGATGGTTCCGATTATGGCGTATTTACAGATAATGTTGGTAGTTTAACTAACGATTTTTTTACCAATATATTAGATTTCACTTATACGTGGAGTGCAACATCAGAAGATGATAGATATTTTGAAGGACGTAAACGTAATACGGGTGAAGTAAAATTTAAAGGCACGCGTGCAGATTTAATTTTTGGTTCTAACAGTGAATTAAGAGCTATAGCAGAAGTTTATGGTGCAGATGATGCACAAGAAAAATTTATAAACGATTTTGTTGCTGCATGGGCTAAAGTCATGGATTTAGATAGATTTGATTTAAAGTAATTTCAAATAATTAATAGTTTAATTGGGATGAGTTGTTAAAATGCTTGTCCCAATTTATTTATAAGAAAGTATACTATGAATGAAAACGATCAGTTTTTTAAAATAATAAAATCAGGATTTATTGACACGGTTGAAGCACAGTTAAAACGAAATCCAGATTTAGTAAATGTAAAGGATTCAAGAGGTTTTACACCATTAATTTTTGCTTCTTATTTTGATAATGAAGCCGTGGTTAAAATATTATTAGAACATAAAGTACCTGTTGATGCTAAAGATGCATCAGGAAATACCGCTTTAATAGGCGTGTGTTTTAAAGGAAACGACGTTTTGGCAGAGGAGTTAATACAACACGGAGCCAATGTAAATGCGCAGAATACTCTTGGTGTTACACCTTTAACATATGCTGTTATGTATAATAAACTGGAAATAGTCAAGCTGTTGTTAAAACATAAAGCGGATATAAGTATTAAAGATAATAATGGAAAAACGGCTTTAGATTGTGCTAAAGAAAAAAGATTTAAAGATATTATTGAAGTTTTGAGTTAGTATTATCTATTTGCTTAAGATTTTTTGAGGTTCTTTTAACGTTTAATATATGATTTTGTTGCTTGTTTCAGCAAATAATTTAGTAAATACAAATCTAATAGAAAATTCGTGAGGATTTTCGTAAGTAGGTGAGTACTAGTAATGAATTATATATGGTGTTAGGTAGTATAACCACAAGGGCACGCAAACGAAACATTAAATTTTTTAGGCAATAGATAAAGTAATAGCATTAGAACATCATAAG
>CANMSN010000016.1 GCA_947500585.1 uncultured Flavobacteriaceae bacterium
ACCGATTGGCACAATTAGCTGCAGAAGCAAAAGCGCAAGAAGAGGCGGAAGCAAAACGATTAGCTGAAGAACAAGCTAAGGCGGAAGAAGCTGAGCAAGACCGATTGGCACAATTAGCTGCAGAAGCAAAAGCGCAAGAAGAGGCGGAAGCAAAACGATTAGCTGAAGAACAAGCTGAACAAGAACGATTAGCAGCTGAAGAAAAAGTTACTGATGACCCTAAAACAGATGAGGTTCAAACGCCAGTAGCTACCGATGCTGTTGCAAAATCAATGGAAAATCTAACAAAATTAACTGATGAATCTAAAATGCAGCAAGAAGATTTATTAGATAAATTGAGTCAAAGTATTGATAGTAAACAGAAAGACCTAGATGATTTAAAAGAAGAAAATGATTTAAGCGAACAAGGTATTGTTAGAGATAAACCTAAGGTGTTTAAAAGTGTATCCGCAGAAAATGCAGCTTTAGAATCTTTGCAAGTAGAAATTGATGGTCTTATTGAATCTCAAAATTCAAAAATATCTGAATTAGAAGACCTATATAATGAAAGACTTAAAGAGGTACCAAATGAAGATGATGCTGTTAATGTATTCTATTTAAGAAAAATAAGAGGATTAAAATCCCAGCAAAGACAGGTTAGACAAGCTAAAGCAAACTTATTAACTAAACTAGAGGATATAAAGGTTGCTACTGAGATTGAGCGTAAACGAAGAATTAAACGTGCAGCTTATGATAACCAAGAAGCAAGGTATTTAAAAGATAGAGCTGCTTTAAACTTAATAAAGGAAAATACACCTGTTAGTTCTATTCCGCTTACAGAAGATGATTTCGATTTTGGTGAAAGACAAAACAACATCCAAATTATAAAAGATGTTAAAAACGTTGATAGTGGTTATTATTTAGTAATAGCTGTACATAGCGATGTGTCTAAAAGAGACGAGTTTTTAACCAAAACAGTATCATCAGGACAATCAGATGTAGATTTCTTCTATGATGTGAGTACGAGTAAATACTTTATTTATCACAAGAAATTTGATAATATAGAAAGCGCTAAAAGTGCTATTGAATCTAAAGGAAACAAACCTTACGATAGTAACATGTCTATAGTAAAAATAGAAAACCAGTAATAGTAGTTCTTTTTACAACTATTTCGACTATAGTTAAAAACTTACACTTCACCAAATACAGAAATTTATTTCGTACAAAATAATATATTTTATCGTTTAAAGTACAAAAAACATCGATTAAACGTAAAATAAATCAATTTTGTCTTTATTCTTAATTTTTTTTTCATGATATTTACTTCGTTTAAAAACAATTAAATTCGATTAAATACTATTATTGTAAGAATAATAATATATTATTGAATAAGTTAAACAAAGGGCTAGTTTATCTTAACTTTATTAAGAGGGAATGCAAAATATAATATTAATGAAAAAAATTACTTGTATAAACTTTGTATTTATTGTTCTGTTTTTACTATTGGGGATTAAAGGAACATCTCAAACTTTTGAAACCTTTGCAATTAGGAAAAATATTGAGGTTAATGGAAGTATGCTTGTTATTGGCAACAATATTCTTGGTAAAGATAATTTACCATCCAATGATGATTCAATAAACAACCAAGATATATCTATGCAATATATAGATATTGATGGTGATAATTCTACTTTTAGTTCTAGTAGTGCGGAACTTATTATGCCAACTCAACCAGATGGTAGTGCTACAACATGTTACAGGATGATATATGCTGGATTATATTGGGGAGCTGTTTTACAAAGTGGAAGTAGGGCAGATATCAATAAAGTAAAATTAAAACTGCCAAGAAGTGTGACTTATGAGGATATTAATGGTGAAATCATTTATGATGCTATTGCTAGTCCAATTCCAGCAGAAAGTGGTGAGCCTGAAAATACGCCTTATGCTTGTTATGCAGATGTAACCAATTTATTATCAGGGTTATCAAACGACATAGCAGGCGATTATACTCTAGCTAATGTTACTTCAAGTGAAGGGTTTAATGGTTCAACAGGATTAAGTGCAGGCTGGACGCTTGTCGTGATTTTTGAAAACCCTAATCTTAACATGAAATCTTTTACTACGTTTGATGGGTTTAGTCATATTTACGATAGCCATACAGAAGATATACCTATTACAGGGTTTACAACGCCTCAGGCAGGATCTATAAACTTGCAATATGCTTATGCCGCCTTGGATGGCGATAAAACGAAAAGAGCTACTAAATTTGAACTTAATGGTAAAGAAATAAATTCACCTCTTAGACCAGCCAATAAATTTTTTGGTTCAGTAATAGAAAATACTAATGGTGTTTCTAATCCTAGAAATCCTTCCGGAACAAATACCCTGGGATACGACACGGGTTTTTTAGAAGTTAAAAATGCAGAGCCAGAGTACATAAAGAATAATGATTCTTCTGCAGACCTTACATTGCAAGTTGCTAAAGGGCAAGCAGACCCCATATTTCTATTTTTTAGCGCTTTTGCTGTAGATATTATAGCACCAGACATTAATCTTACCAAAATTGTAGTTGATGCTGCAGGTGATGATATTGATGGACAAGATGTAGTTTTAGGTCAAAATTTATTTTATGAAATTATATATCAAAGTGTTGGTAGCGATAATGTTACTCAATTTACTTTAAAAGATGTGCTTCCAGATAATGTTGTTTTTGATCCCTCAACAGGTATAGATTTAAGTAACGCTGGTGGTGCAACATTACAATCTTATGATGCTGCCACCCGAACACTAATATTTGATATTCCAGATGGATCTGTAGAAATCAATGATCCTCAATTTGTTATACGTCTAGCTGTAGAAGTAGTTCCAAATTGTTACGATTTAAGTCAGGCATGTTCTAATGAAATTACAAACCAAGCTTTTGCTACTTATAGTGGTATTATTAATACCAATGAAATTGTAGAAGAAGGTAGTTTTGCATCAGTAGAGTGTTTAACGACACCTGCGCCTACTAATTTTTTGGTAGATATATCAAATTGTATATTCGAGAGAGATGAAGTATTATGCGGATCTAGTGTTGTTTTAACAGCTTCTGATGGTTACGATAGTTACTCATGGTCTACAAGTTCATCAGGAACACCCGTTATCAGTACAGATCAAACTTATACAGCAACAGAAACTGGAACATATTATGTAAGAAATACAACGTCATCAACATGTGTGTCTATTAATGAAACCATTAATGTAATACCTTACGGAAACACAATTGTAAATCCAATAATTCCTTTTGCAGATATATTGCCAATTTGTCCAAATGATGGTAAAGTTTTACCAAATATATTTTTATGTGGCGCCAATGATACAAGAGAAATTAATACGGGAATTAGCGATGCGGTCTCAATTATATGGGAAAAATTAGATGAAACTAGTTGTGCTGATGTAACAATTGACGACTGTGCCAATGAAAACTCAGCTTGTACATGGAATCAAGTAGCTACTGGACCTAATTATGCAGCAAATACTTCTGGCCAATTTAGAATTGTAATAAATTATCCTGGTGGTTGTTTTAGTATTTTTTACTTTGATGTTTTTCAAAACTTATTAAACCCTACTGCTACTTCTACTGATTTTCTTTGTGATACACTTGGTTCAATAACCGTAGGCGGCGTACCAACTGGTTACGAATATAGTATTGATGGTACAAACTATCAGTTAAGTAATAATTTTTTAGTACCTCCAGCTGGGTATTATACAATTTATATCAGACAAATAGATGTAGATACAAACCCTTGTATTTTTGAAATACCTGATATTTATATAAGGAATAGAGATTTTAGTGTTACTAGTACTATTACGCAACCAAATTGTAATGGCTATAAAGGAAGTATAAAATTAGCAGTAAACGATGCGCTTCCACAATATTATTACAGTATTTATGAAGGTGCCACATTAGTTAATAGTGTTGGTCCTATAATAGGAAGTGACTATACGTTTGATAACTTAAATGATGGAACTTATACTGTAAATGTTAGTACAGATGATGGTTGTGTATTTACTGAAGATATTGTTATAACAGAACCTGCAGTTTTAACTGCTACTTCTGCTCTAACAACACCATTAACTTGTGAAGAAGGTGAAATTACTATTTATCCAGTAGGAGGGACACCACCTTATTTGTATTACATAAATAGTACAACAGATTTTCAAAATACAGCTTTAGTTTCTGTACCAACTTCTAGCATATTTAATATTACAGTAGTAGATTCTAATAATTGTAGTGCTCAAACATCAATTACTGTAGATGAAATTCCTGCGCCAGTTTTTAATATGACTAAAACAGATGTTTTATGTTATGGTAACAATTCAGGAGAAATACAATTTGATGTTAGCAATGCCAATGGCTATGTTGTTGAATATAGTATTGATAATGGAACGACTTACTCTACAAGTTCAATATTTCCAAATCTTATTGCGGGAACTTATCCAACAATGATTAAATACTCACTAAACGGAGTTGATTGTTTTAGTGCTCCTCAAGATATTATTATAAGTGAACCAGCTGCTGCAGTAACTGCTACTGCTGGGGTTTCAAAATTAGCTGGATGTGGGCCTTCAGGAGAAGGAGCAGTTCGTATTACTAATCCACAGGGCGGTCTTCCCCCTTATGAATATAGTTTTGATAATCAAGCAACATGGACAAATACAAATGAAGAATTTCTAGCTCCTGGTACTTATACCTTATATATAAGAGATGCCAATGGCTGTACATTTCCAACATCAAACATAACTGTTGACGCAGAACCTATTGCTCCAACTATAGCTATTTCCGATCCTGATTTTAATTGTGATGGTTCTGCAAATTCTACAGTAACGGTAACAAACTCTGGTTCTAATTCATTTACCTATACATACTTAATAGATAATATAGAAAATCCAAATACTGCAGATCCAACCACATTTTTAAATGTTTCAGATGGTTCGCATACGGTGAGTGTTGTTTATCAATTACAAACTGTACCAACTTTCAGTAATTTACTAAATGAAACGTTTGGTTATGGTGAAGATACATCATCACCCGGTATGAATCCAGTATATTATTGTTTTGAAAGACAAGTTGCTGCAACACAATGTAAAGGTAATATTAGAATACAAGATGGAGATTATTCAGTGACTTCTAGTATAGTAAGTCCATATGGGGTATGGGTTAATCCAGTTGACCATACACCTGCCACAAATCCACCAACAGCAAAAGGAAGGTATTTAGTGGTTAATATAGGAGCTACTATTCCTGCAACCGAAACTTTATATGAAAAACAAATAAATGATATTATTCCTAACCAACCAATTAATGTAGAGTTTTTTGCGATGAACTTATTGGAGTCTGGAAATAATCAGGCTAATGCAGATTTAAGAGTTGCTTTAGTTGATGCAACAGGTGCAGAGATTTCTTCTTTTTCTACGGGAGGTATTCCAAAAACAGAAACATGGGAAAACTATGCAGTAAGTTTAAACCCAGGAGCAAATACAAGTTTGAAATTTATAGTAAGATCTAATGTGCAACTAACAAGTGGAAATGATGTTGCCATAGACGATATTAGAGTTTTTCAACTTCCAACCACATGTACAACTCGAGTAGATTTTCCTATAGTAATTAGTACAGGAAATGCTTTTGACGCTAGTATTGTTAGTGCTAAAGATGTAACATGTTCTGGAGCAAGTGATGGAGAAATCGAGATTTCTGCTCAAAATTTTGATCCTATTAAAGGTTTTCAATATTCATTAGATAATGGAACGACTTGGATTACTCAATCAACATCACCTCATACCATAACTGGATTGCCAGATGGTAATCAAGATATTCAAATACGTTATGAAGATGCAGCAGATACTTGTATAGTACCACTCAACCAAAATATATCGACACCAACACCTGTTTCAGTATCTGTATCAGCAACACCAATTACTTGTCTTGATGGGTCTACAATTACAGCAACTGGTTCTGGTGGCACACCTTTTTATAGTTATGAGTTACTAGATTCTAGTTTAAATTTAGTATCAAACTTCCCGAGTAACGGTATTTTAACTAGTGTAGTTGCTGGAGATTATATAATTAGAGTAACTGATACTAATGGTTGTACAGGGCTATCAACACCGCTAAACTTGGTGGATCCAACGTCGCCAACTGCTACAATTATTAATGCTGATTACTGTTACGATTCTTCAAATGGCGCAAGTTTAGAAGTTTCAGCTTCAGGTGGACAAGCCCCATATCAATATAATATTAATGGAAGTGCTTTTACAACAAATCCAGTATTTAATAATTTATCTTCTGGAATATATACTATAATTGTGAGAGATGCCTATGGTTGTACGTTCACGTTGCCAGCGGAAACTATAGAACCACAGGTTACTATAAATGCATCGCTTACTAAAGAATTAGACTGTACGCTGTTAACTCCTGATGCGACTATAACAGGTACTATAGGAAATGGTTATCCACCTTATGAATATGCTGTGTCTATTGATGGAGTTGCTTATACAGATTTAGGACCCATTGGAACGTCTTTTACATATACCCCAACAACAGCTGGAACATACCAATTTAGAGTAACCGATAATAATGACTGTGAAAGATTTTCAAATGTCATAACAGTTAATTCTATCAATTTCCCAACTGCTACAACTACAGTTGTAAACCCAAGTTGTAACGGAGATGCTAATGGATCGGTTCAAATCATACCAGCAAACGGTGTAGGAACATATGAATATAGTTTTGATGGTAGTGTATTTACAACAACCGCATTGTATCCAGGGTTAAGTGCAGGAACTTACGCTTATGAAGTTCGTGATTCTAAAGATTGTGTATTTAGTAGCTCGGTTACTTTAACAGAACCAACAGTTTTAGTAGCTTCAGCAACTGCCACTGCATTTAGTTGTAATGCTTCTAATGCAAAACAATCAGCATTAGTAACTATAGATGTACCAACAACAGGAACAGCACCATATCAATACAGCTTTAATGGTTCAGGGTATAGTTCAAGTAATACTTTAACTGTAAACGATAACGGAACAAACCAAACGATTACTTATTCTGTTCGAGATGCTAATGGGTGTTTAACAGCTGTTCAAAATATTATATTAACAGCATTAAACCCACCAACAATTGGCACGATTATAAATACGCCTATAACTTGTAATGTATCCGAATCAACTAGTACAGTTACAGTTCTTGTTAGTTCAGGAACAGGTATTGCTCCATTTGCTTATGAAATTATATCAGGCCCTGTAATTAATACTACAGGAGCTATAACAGGTGATTTCTCAGGTTTATCAGCAGGTACTTATATTTTTAAAGTAACAGATGCTAATGGTTGTTTTGCAACAAAATCACACATAATATTAGATAGAGTAAATATTGATATTGTAGATAGAAATAAAACTGATGTTTTATGTAACGGAGATAATACAGGGTTTGCTAGCTACACAGTTTCTAATTTCACTGGGACTTACTCATACTCAATTAATAGTGCAACAGCAGTAACAGGGCAAACTTCTACAGTAATTAATTTACCTAATTTAATTGAAGGAACTTATACTGTTGTTGTAACAGATGAAATTACAGGTTGTACAGATACTACTACTCAAATTATTACAGAACCAGTACCTTTTCAACTTAATTTAACTTCAAATATTAATGCCAATTGTAATAACTTAAATGCCATTGTAACTGTAAATGTAGATGCTGTTAACTTTGGTACGCCAGGAAATTACACTTATGCATTTGTAGAAGATGGTGTTACACCATCAAACACAGATTACACGCTAAATAATATTGCAAACTTAAATCCAACTACAAATTCAGATTGGGATGTGTATGCAAAAGATATTAATGGGTGTGTATCATCTAAATTGGATGTAGCAATAACTACAGCTCCGTTGCCAGTAATTGATAGTATAGTAATAACAGATCAATGTACTGGAACAATAACTACTGGTTTTACTATAAATGCTACTGCAAGTGGAGGCGTAGGGACTTTAGAGTTTAGTATAGGAGGTACTTACAATACGACTGGAATATTTACAGGCGTGCCAGCAGGAACTTATACTTTGACTGTTAAAGATGCGAATAATTGTATTGAAACACAGGATTTTACTATAAATGAACCACTTACGGCTCAGGCTAGTTTAACTAAAGACTTAACATGTGCTCCAGCACCTACAGATGCTACTATTCTCATTACAGCCGCAAATGGTAATGGACCATATACTTATACAGTTACTACTGCACCGGCTACTTATACTGGTGGGTTAGCAGGTAATTTGTTTAGTACTGATACTCCAGGAACTTATGGGTTTACTGTTACAGATAGCAATAGTTGTTCTAGAGTCACCAACACAGTTACTATTGCTCCAATTATATATCCAGACATTACATCTGTAAGTATAATTACTCCTATAACGTGTAATGGTGATTTAGCAACGGTTCAAGTAAATTATGATACCACATTTGGAGTAGCACCTTTTACTTTTAGTTATACCAATACTGCAGGAACTTTAACAGGTAATAACACAACAGGTATTTTTAATTTACCTGCGGATATTTATACATTTACAATTACGGATAATAAAGGGTGTACAGATATCGAGACACCTATTAATATTCCAGAACCTGCAGTTATTAATGCTATTGTAGAAGGAAAACCTATAACTTGTACAAGTGTACTTGGAGTACCCACTTCTCTTGGATCTGTAGAAGTTACCAGTGTTTCAGGTGGAACAGGTCCATATGATTATTATATTACTGGCCCAGGATATACCAACTTCGAATTAGATCACCTAGGTACGTCTCCTTTTACTTTTGATGTCATTAATTTTGGTATTTATCAAGTTAATATTGTTGATGATAACGGTTGTACTGTTTTGAAAAGTGATGTAGTTGTAGCTTCAGCTCCTGATGATTTAGATATTGATGTTACTAGCTTACCAGTTGATTGTGCTGCTAGTTCAGCCAGTGCCATTGTTTCAATTGGTGCATCGTCATCAATAACAGGTAGTGGCCCATTCTATTTTGCAATTTATGATGGTTCTGTGCCTAACTATCCTACACCCCTTGCGACGGGTCCATGGTTGGCTGAGGATATACCATTAAGTAAATCAGCAACTTTCAACGGCTTAATACCAGGGGTAACCTATACTTTTATTGTTTTTGATGCTGATATATTAAATGGAGGAACAGGTTCAGGTTGTTATTATTATGAAACCGCTACGCAACCAGTTAATAGTAGTTCAACCCTTGATATCGCTTTAACACCTTCTAATAATTTTACCTGTACAGGTTCATCTTCTGGTAACGTAAGTTTTGAAATTACGAGTATTTACGCTGTGGATACTAATATTACTTATGAAATTCTCGATGCTTTAACTTTAAATGTAGTTGAAACTGCAGTTGCAGATGTTGTTCCTGGAACAGGAACAGGAACACCAGTTTTATCTGTTTCAAATTTCGGGAATCTTCCTTTTGGTGATTATATAGTATTGATTGAGGAAACTTCAGGACCCAATATGGGCTGTGGCATAAGTTCCACTCGTTTCAATATCGCTGAATCTGCTGTCCCCGTTGATGTAGTAGCTAGTTTAGTTAAAGATGAAACCTGTAACGATTTGGGTGTAGTTACTGCCATAGGTAGTAATGGTACAGCACCTTATGAATTTATTATTTCTACATCTGCTACATCACCTGCAATTACTGATACTTCTTGGGATCTTGCAGCTAATTTTTCTGTTGCAGCGGGTACACATTATGTACATATAAAAGATGCTTTTAATTGTATAGCAACGTCTCTTCCTGTAGTTGTTGATATAGATACTGAACCAATTATTGCATTATCTACTCCAGATGCATGTGCTGAAGAGGGTAGTTTTGCTATAGAGGTTAACTTAACTACCGCTGGAATAGCTAACTATACGTTACAGTTAGATTCAAATGCTGCTATAAGCATAAGCAGTTTTCCATATACTTTTAATGGTTTAAATTCAGGTGCTTATACTGTTACTATAACTGATGCTAATGGTTGTACTGATGTTGAAACCATAACTTTAGTTAAAAAACTAAGTTTAAACCCAGTAGTAACGAAAGAGCTAGACTGTACTGCTAATCCTGATGCTGAGATAACACTAAATCTTTCAGATGGTACAAGTGTATTTACATATTTAGTTGAAATAGATGGTACAGGTGGTTTTAATCCAGCTACCATTACTGGAGGTGTTTACACTGCGACAACAGCAGGGTCTTATGTTTTTAGAGTTATAGATTCTAATTCGTGTCAATTTACTTCACTACCAATTGTAATAGAACCAATTACTAATCCAGTAATAAATTCTTATCCAACTGAGATACCTTCTTGTCCTTTAAGTACAGATGGTACAGTTACCATTAATGCAACTGGAGGAGAACCAGCACTTGCAGGCTATACTTATACTGTTACACAAACGCTACCTATTGCGGGAACACCAGTAGTGCAAATTGGGAATAATTATTTTACAGGTCTTGGAGCTGGAACATATTCTATTGAGGTTAGAGATGCTAAAAACTGTTCTGATACAGACACTTTTACAATTACAGACCCAACTCCTTTAGCTTTTGATCCTCCAACTGTTGATGCTTATTCTTGTAGCGCTACAAATGTGCCACAACCAGCTAAGGTAACAGTTAATGTTACTCCTGGAACAGGTACTCCACCGTATAAATATAATTTTGATGGCGGTAGTATGTACTATGATGCAAAAGAACTGATAGTAATTGACAACGGATTTGATCAAACTATTAATTATTATGTTCAGGATTCTAAAGGATGTACTGCTGACGGAAGTATTATAGTACCAGCTTTTCAAAACATAACAGATATTAACTTTACTATTGATAGAGATCCAACATGTCCTTTACCAACAGCCGATGTTAGTTTAATAGTTGTTGGAGGGGCTACTCCAATAGCTAAATATGAAATTATTTCTCCTACAGCTGCTATTTTAGATAATGGGACAAATAATACATTTTTAAATTTAACGCCCAATGTTGTTTATTTATTTAAAATAACAGATGCTAATGGATGTTCATACGAAAAGTCGTTTGAGTTTGATGATGTTGAGCCGATAGTTATATCTGGTCAATTATTTAATAGTATTAGTTGTAATCCACTTAGTGGTATTAGTGATAATGGAGAGGCTAAATTTGTGGTTTCAGATTTTAGTACTTCTGGTAATTATAGTATTACAGTAAATACTACTCCAGCATCATTACCGTACACATTATCACAGCTTGGTGATGAGATTACCTTATCTGATCTGTCATCAGGTATCTATGAGGTTGAGGTAACAGATTTGACTACTAACTGTAGTGATTCTGATTCAGTAACTATACCTGAACCAACAGCTCTAACATTAACATTAACAACATATATAAAAGCAAATTGTAATTTTGGAGCTCAAGTAAGTGTAACAGCAGGCGGTGGCACACCTAATTATACCTATGCTTTTGTTGAAGATGGTCAATCCCCAATAGGGCTTTATGCATCTAGTGATAGCGCTGTATTAGATCCTGCAACCAATACAGATTGGGATGTTTGGGTAATGGATGCTAACGGATGTACAGAACAAATTGATATTGAAATTGATACCGATGATTTACCAATAGTTACTGTTCCTGCATTGGCTTCAAACCAATGTAATTTGAATGGTAATGCTTATACATTTGATGTCTTAAGTACTACTGGAATAGCACCATTTACATATTCTATAGGAAATGGGTTTCAATCAGGCACAACATTTACAGTAGCTTCACCTGGAGATTATTTTGTAACTGTTAGAGATGCGAATGGCTGTGAAACCACTAGTACAGCTTCAGTAACGGTTTACCCAGCTTTAGATTTATCACCATCAGTAACCACATTACCAAGTTGTGCAGATGATGATGGCGTTATTACTATGACAGGTTCAGGAGGCTCTGGTAATTATGTTTTTACGATTAATTCAAGTGCAGCATCAATTTCATATTCAGGAACAGGAAACAATATTATTTCTGGTGTTCCAGCTGGAACATATACCGTTACTATTGAAGATACAATAACATCATGTACAAGAAATATAGGTGTAATTGTAGATGCCCCAACACCAGTAACATTTACTTTAGATGCCACACCAGTTTCCTGTAATGGTTTTGATGATGGTACCATTACAGTAAATTTACCAACAAGTAACGATAATCCAATCTATACCTATAGCTTAGATGGTGGCGTTACAACACAAACATCAAATATATTTTCAGGTTTAGTTGCAGGAAATTATAATGTTACAGTAACTTCTGGAAGAAATTGTTTTGATGAAAAAACTATAAACGTTGGTACACCAAGTGTTATTAATGTACCAACACCAATGGTAGTGGAATATGCTTGTACAGTAGATACGAATAGTACAAATTTTGCAACCATTACAGTAAATGGTGTAAATGGAGGTTCTCTAAATTACACGATTTATGAATTTATAAAAGGAGGAACTATTGTTCAAGCTAATGCTAGTAATGTGTATACCGAAGCTGATTTATCAGGAGGTACCTATACTATTAATGTTTATGATGATAATGGATGTGTAGGTAGTACAACAGCAGATATTCAACCATTTATAAGATTGGATACTCTAGATGTAACAGTAGATAATGCTATAACATGTACCAATGATGAAGATATTACTGTTTCAGTGACGAGTGCTGGTGGTATGCCAACAAATTTAGAGTATACTGTAAAAAGTACAGTAGGTAGCCCAACGGGAAATAATTATGATCAAACAAATACAAACGGAATTTTCACAAGCTTACCAATAGGGAATTACTTAGTAACTGTTCTTAATTTAGATACAAACTGTAGCTTACAAACCACACATTATGTTAATGAACCCAATACGTTTGATTTAACGGTAGATAATGTAGTAGATGTAACTTGTTTTAATGATTCAGACGGCAGTGTAGATGTAACTTTTATGGATAGATCACCAACACCAACAGATGAGTCTGGGGCTTTTGGATACGATCTTTTTGATAATTTAGGGAATCTTATTACATCAGATACATCAGTAGACGCAGGGCCAATTACAATTTCTGGTTTAGTATCAGGTACTTACACAATAACTGCTAGTCTAGTTAATACACCATTTTGTACAATTAGTAAGAACTTTACTGTTACTGCACCAACGGAAGCATTAGCAATTTCTGAAACACATACAGAAATTACATGTATAGCTGGTAATAATGATGGTACAATTTCAGCGAGTGCAACAGGTGGTTGGCCAGGAGATTATGAATATGAATTGGAATTAATAGGTAGTGGAATTGTTTCAACATATAGCTCAATATTTAATTTTACTGGCTTAACTGCTGGAGATTATACAGTACGAGTTAAAGACTCTAAAGGTTGTGTGGCTACTACAGATGTATTATTAGAAATTCCAGATCCAATTGATGCTGAAGCAAATGAAACACCATCACTTCTTTCATGTTTTGGGGATACAAACGCAAGCATAACGGTAAGTAATGTTTCGGGAGGACAAGAATCTAACTATACATATACACTTAATATGGTATCTCCAACACCAACTTCATCTGGACCACAAACATCACAGGTGTTTAATGGATTAGGAGCAGGAACTTACAACGTTACTGTAAGAGACGGCTATAATTGTGAATTTACCACAGAAGATGTTGTTATTACAGAACCAACAGCTATTGAAGCAACGTTAGTTAAGGCAACATCGCAAACTTGTGGTAATAGAGCAACCTTAACATTAAGTGCAACTGGTGGCACAGGACTATATGAATATAGCGAGACAGCAAACTTTACAACAGTATTGAGCCAATTTGCTACAGATATAACTTTTGAAGTAGACCAAGGTACATATCAATATTATGTAAGAGATGCCAATGCATGTGAACCAGCTATTTCAAATGAAATTACTATAGAACCCTTTATTGACTTAGATTTAGGTATTGATGAAACAAATGCAACTATTAATTGTACTGGTGATCTTACTGGTATTATTGTAGCCAATGCTACAGGAGGTTTAGGTGATTATACATATATTTTACAAGATGAATTTGACACCGACATTACACCAGCACCAACACAAAATAGCCCAGGTGTATTCACAGAACTTCCAGCGGGTATATACCAAGTTAGAGTATCCAGTGGTGTAGATTGCGAGGAAGTATCAAGACAAGTAGAAATTACACAGCCTGATTCAGCCTTACAGGTTAGCTTTTCTGTTACAGATGTAGCATGTAGTGGAGGTGATGACGGGGTATTAGAAATTACTGCTAATGGGGGAACAGGTATTATTAAATACGCTATATCACCGCAATTGAATCAGTTTTTTGATTCGCCAATTTTTGAAGGATTATCTGCTGGAACTTATCAAGCCATTGCACAAGATGAGTTAGGTTGTTATGTTCTCATCGATGATTTTGTTGTAGATGAGCCAGAACCAGTAATTTTAGGTTTAGTGCCAAATTCAATTATACCGGAAGCATGTGTAGATGAGCTGGATGGTGCATTTAGTGTTGATATTTCTGGTGGAAACTTACCTTACAGTGTGAGTTTAGATGATATCAATGGCACCTACACAACAGGAACTTTAACACAAACAGAATTTGATTTTGATGATTTAGCTGGAGGCGATCATATTGTATATGTTCGTGATAACCTAGGTTGCGAATCTGAATGGAATATTTCTTTTCCAGAATCTGTACGCATCAATACAGCATTAGATATTGCATATTGTACAGATAATTTAAGTGATGCATCTGTTAATATGTTAACGGTGATGGTAGATGAGACACTAGTTAACCTTAGTGATCTAGATTATTCTTTGGATGGAGCAACTTTCCAGCTTGACAATACATTTGCCAATATTCCTCCAGGAGATCATTATGTAATTGTTAGACATACCAATACTTGTGAAGTTATTGTTGATTTTGAAGTGGAGCAATTTGATCCTTTACAAATTTCAATAGCTGATGGGAACATAAATGAGATTATAGCATCGACTTCTGGTGGATCTGGAGTTTATGAATATGAATTACAATTAGAAAATTCATCAAATAGTGAATCTTTTACGAACACAAACACATTTATTATTTATGAATCTGGAAATTATACGGTAACTGTAACCGATAGTAGCGGTTGTAGTGCTGTAGCCACGGCATTCTTCGAGTATATTGATGTGTGTATAGATAATTATTTTACCCCTAATAATGATAATAGACAAGATGAGTGGGGACCGGGTTGTACAGACCAATATCCAAATATGACAGTCGCTATTTTTGATAGGTATGGGCGTAAAGTCTATGATTTAAGAGTGGGTCAAACATGGGATGGTACTTATAAAGGTAAAAACCTTCCTTCTGGGGATTATTGGTACGTATTAAAACTAAATGACCAAAGAGACGATAGAGAATTTGTAGGACACTTTACACTTTATAGATAATGGAAAGGGGTACTACTAATTGCAAAACAAATATTAAGATGCGAAAACTAATCACATATTTATTTTTTCTGTCTATCGTTAATGGCTTTAGTCAAGAATTAAACTTACCTGTGTTTACACAATATTTGGCAGACAATAACTTTGTTGTATCGCCTACATATGCGGGTATTGGTGATAATTTAAAAATAAGAGCTAACGGATTAACACAGTGGGTAGGTATCAAAGGAGCACCTGATAATCAATCATTATATGGCGATTTTAGAATTGCTGACCGCTCTGGAGTAGGCCTCTCGCTTTACAATGATAAAAATGGTAACACCATTCAAACAGGTATTAAATTCTCTTTTGCACATCACCTTATTTTAGATTATTATTCAAAACAATATTTGTCATTTGGTATTTCGTATAACATAAATACCTTTAGAATCAATACAGGCAAGTTTACAGCTTATGATACAAACGGAGATTTAACAGGTTTAGACCCATTTGTTACTGATGATAGAAGAACTGCTAATAATAACTTTGATGTGGGAGTTTTATATAGAAATAAAGGCTATTTTTTAAGTTTTAATGCCAATAATATTCTTGAGAAACAAATAGATGAAGCTATAAGAGTTTCAGAACCAAACTTGCTTTTAAACTATCAAATATATACAGGTTACACGTTTAAAGGACCTAAAAAGAGTAGAATAGAGTATGAACCTTCTGTATATTACCAAATGTTTAGTAGCGACAAAAGATCCAGTACCGATTTAAATTTTAAATTCAGAAAATATAATAGAAAGGAAGACTATTTCTGGGCTGGAATTTCATATCGTTTTTTAAACGATCAGTTACTTAAACCTCTCAATGTCGGTCCTATGGTAGGATTTCAAAAATCTAAGTTCTACTTTGGATATGCTTACCAAATAACAACTAATGAGTTGTCGGCTTATAATTCAGGAACACACGCTGTTACTATTGGATTAAACTTTTTACAAGGTATTAGTAATTGCCCTTGTACTCAGAGTCCAATTCATTAGTATAAATTTTGATGATTTATAGATGCTTTAATAGTGCCATCGTTGTCCTTAAAATCTCTATTTATAATCAACCGACTTACCTATATACATTTAAATAATAAAAATTATTTAATTAATTTTTAATAATGGACTATATCCGTTATTGAATATTAGTTGTTTTTCCTACTTTATTGATGTGAAAAAGCTGAAATGCTAAAATAATCGATGAACGGTAAATCCCAACGACAAGACGTCGAATTTATTGTACGTAACTTCAAATAAATAAAAAATATATCGATATTTAACCTGATTAAGAGCTAAAATAATAGGATAAAAGGAATTAAATGTAGCTTTATACTTATTTTTTAGTCTTAAAAAATTAATAAAATTTCTTTTTGAAACGCCCCCAAGTAAAAAAGAAATACCAAAACTTAACCGACTATGAGAAAATCTACTTATGTAAACTCTGGATTAGTTGTCTTATTACTATTATTAAGTATCCAAATTTTTGCACAAAACTATGTACCTTTTGCACCTCGATTTAATCAAGATTTAAAAGGAGATATAGTTTTAATTGGGAATAATATTTTAGGACCGGATAATAATGCTTTTAACGATAATACGGTATACAATCATAATGTTGATATGCGATATATCGATATTGATAGTGATCCTACAACCTTTAGTTCTTCTAGTGCTGATTTAGTAATTGCAAATCCAGGTTGTTATAGAATTATTCATGCAGGTCTTTATTGGGGAGCAGTAAATAGTGGCTCAGAACCCATTACAAATGTTAAATTAAAGGGGCCTTCTGGAGGTTATAATGATATTACGGGAACCATAGTTTTTGACGCAAATGGAACCTCCGTTGATGCTGGAGATAGTTTTCCTTATGCTTGTTACGCAGATGTAACTAACATTGTTACAAGTTTAGCAGTAAACTTAGGTACTTATACCATTGCTAATGTATCGAGTGCAGAGGGTGAAACAGGTGCTTTAACCCCAAGGAATGGTACGGGGCATTCAGCAGGTTGGTCCTTATTTATTGTATATGAAGACCCAACATTACCAGGGAAATCAATTACAAGTTTTGATGGTTTTAGTGCTATTAGTGTTCCAGGTGGAAATCCATCGCTTGATATTCCAGTTTCTGGATTCAGAACTGTTCCTGCACCAGCACCTGTAAGGGCTAATTTTGCTTTTGCTACTTTAGAAGGAGATAGCCCAATTTTGGGAGATCAATTATTATTAAATGGAGTAAACCTATCAACTACGGATCGACCAGCAACAAACTTTTTTAATAGTTCTGTTACTCAATTAAATGCTACACCAGTAAATAATAGAAATCCAAATAGTACAAATACATTAGGTTTTGATACAGGTGTGATGGTGGTCCCAAATCCTGGAAATTCAGTTATTGCAAATAATGCTACATCTGGTACAGTTAGATTAGAAACAAGTGGAGATACGTTTTTTCCATATTTTTATGCTTTAGCAGTAGATATAATTCAACCAAACATTGTACTGACAAAAGTAGTAGAAGACTTGTCAGGTAATGATATTGGTGGGCAATCAGTTAATCTTGGAGATCAATTAAATTATGTTATTGGATTTCAAAATAATGGAAATGATAATGCTACTAATTTAATTATAAGAGATATTCTTCCAACAAATATTATTTTTAACTACCCAACAGATATAGAGATGTTGCCTCCTGGCGTTACTGTACAAAGTTATAACCCAACGACTAGAGAACTTATTTTTGCGGTTGACAATTCAGTAGTTGAAGTTAATGATCCTGTTCAAGAAATTCGTTTTAAAGTAACTGTAGTAACTACATGTAGCTTGTTAAGCAATGCCTGCTCTAATATTATTAGTAATCAAGCGTTTTCTACATATAATGGTACATTAAATCCATCATTTACTATTTCAGATGATCCAAGTTTTAGCAGCAATACAGGATGTTTATTAACGCCAGCAGCAACCAATTTTTTGGCAGATATTAATTGTACATTTAACGAGCAAGTTATACTCTGTGGTGCTAGTACCATATTGAGTGCAGCAGATGGATATGACACATATTCATGGTCTAGAAATCCATCTGGGACTCCTGTAATTGGAACAACACAATCAATTACAGTTACAGAACCTGGTATGTATTACTCTGCAAATACAGCGATAGCACCTTGTCAATCTATAGAACAAGAATTTGAAGTTATTACTTTTGGTGCGAATGTTACAAACCCAGTGATTCCTTTTGCAGATGAAGTTGTTGTTTGTCCAAATGATGGAAAAGAATTACCTAACTTTTATTTATGTGGAGCTAATGATTCTAGGCTTATTCAAACAGGTATTACAGATACAACATCTATAATTTGGGAAAGATTAGACGAATCGAGTTGTACAGCTGTTGTTGACCAAGATTGTGCTAATGAAGATCTTTCATGTGCTTGGATTGAAGAAGGCACTGGGTCAGATTTTACTATAATTAATTCTGGGCAATATAGATTAACATTGAATTATACTGGTGGATGTTTTAATCGGTTTTATTTTAATGCATTTACAAATGAATTAATGCCAACTGTTACTTCAAGAGATATTATATGTACTACACCAGGTGAAATAGTTGTTGGTGGTGTGCCAAGTGGCTATGAGTATAGTATTGATGGTGTTAATTACCAAACTAGTAACACTTTCCCTATAAATATACCAAATATTTACAGTGTTTATGTAAGACAAATAGGTGTTACGCCAAATCCATGTATTTTTTCAGTACCAGATATTCAAATACGAGAAAGAGATTTTACAGTGTCCAATATTGTAACGCAACCTTTTTGTAATGGCGAATTAGGTAGTGTAATAGTAGGAGCAAACGATGCACGACCGCAATATTTTTATTCAATTTATGATGGAGCAACGCTTGTAAATAGTGTTGGACCAATAGTTGAAAGCGACTATACATTTGAAAATTTAAGTCCAGGTATTTATACCATAAATGTTTCAACAGAGGATGGTTGTACGTTCACAGGTGATATAGAAATTATAGATCCGCCTACACTAACGGCAACTTCTGCACTTACTAAACCTTTAACCTGTACCAATGGAGAAATAACGGTATACCCAGAAGGCGGTACAGCACCTTATTTCTATTATGTAAACAGTACTACAGTTTTTCAAACGAGTCCAATAATAGATGTAGCAACTGCTGGTACTTTTAATATTACTGTTGTAGATTCTAATAACTGTTCAACAGATACATCAATAATAGTAAACCCAACGCCAGCTCCAGAATTTACCATATCAAAAACAGATATTTTATGTGCTGATGCGGTTAACTCGGGTAGTATAGATGTTAACGTTAGTAACCCAAATGGAAATACTTTAGAATATAGTATAGATAATGGTGTTACATTTTCTAATTCGCCAGTGTTTAATGGATTAACTGCTGGGGATTATGAAGTTGTAGTGCAGTACGCTTTAGGGTCTGATGTTTGTACATCAGACCCACAAACTATTACTATTAATATAGCTAGTACAATTTCTGGTACAGCAACATTAACGACACCTTATACGTGTATAACAAATGGCGTTATAACTGTTTCTGGAGTTTCAGGAGGAACTGCGCCATATACATATAGTATAGATGGTATTAATTTTCAAACAGGGTTAATATTCAATGGATTAACCAATGGAACTTATAATGTTACTATAAGAGATGCAGGTGGTTGTACTTTTTTAACCGCTCCTATTACGATAGATCCTTTAAATCCTCTAACAGATTTAACATTTAGTAATACGCCATTAAGTTGTCCTGCTATAACATCTGATGTTACATTAACAGCAACAGGAGGCACGTTGCCTTTACAATACCAAATAATTTTACCAGCGGCTTCAGCTACTGGGTACCAAAGTTCAAATACTTTCTTAGGATTATCACCAGATACTTATACGTTTCGGGTAAGAGATACTAACGATTGTGTTTATAGCGAATCATTTACTATTGCCCCATTAGTACCATTAACAGTAACTACTGTAATCACAAAAGATTTAGATTGTACAGCTTCTCCAGATGGTATTATTACAGGTAATATTTCTGGTGGTAATGCACCATATACCTATCAAGTAGATTTTGATGGAGGAGGTTATGGCTCTTCGACTGCAATTACTGGAACATCTTTTTCTCATCCTGCTCCAGCCGATGGTACTTATCAATTTTTAATAACAGATGCTAGCGGCTGTACTGTAGAATCTGGTATTCAAACCATCAATCCTTTAGTTGCGGTAACCGCATCTAATACAGTAAATAATCCTACTTGTAATGGTTTTAGTGATGGTTCTATAAGATTAAATGCTTTAACTGGTCAGGCACCATTTACTTACAGTATTGATGGCGGAACAACTTTTGTGTCATCAAATGTTTTTGGTGGTTTAGTTGCTGGTAGTTATGATTATGTTGTTAGAGATAGTAAAAGTTGTGAGGTTGATGGTACAGTTAGTTTATCAGACCCTTTAATTATAGATGCTGCTATAAGTATAGTTTCAGTTCAATGTTTAGCAGATGTAAATATTCCTGGAAGCTTAATAGCAACTATTAACTCTGGTGGAGAAGCACCTTTCACTTATACGTTATTTGATAATTCATTTACACAAATTGGTCCAGCTGTTAATACAGTATTAACAACAAATACTTTTTCAGGATTATCTTTTGGAGACTATTACGTGAGTATTGTAGATTCTAATGGTTGCGAGTATAGAAGTGATAGACAAAGAATAGATACACCCCCTACTTTTGTTGTAGATGCATTTCCTTCTTCAGGAACATGTGCTACAGGGGCTACAATTGATGTATCGGTTACAGGTACTAGTTCGTATATATATTCGATAATTGGACAACCAACGTTTACTTTTGGTCCAACAGCATCTACAATGCATACATTTTTTGGATTAGATCATGGTGTAACATATCAAGTTCAAGTTGAAGATGCTGGAGGATGTATATCAGTTGAAGAAGCTGAAACACCAATTTTATCTCCTATAGCTATTGATCCTATTAGTAATACAAATGTGAGTTGTTATGGTGTAAATAGTGCTACTGCAAGCTTTACAGTTATAGATTATCATGCATCTGTTACTACTTTATATTATGAAGTGCGTGATGAATTAACAAATACGTCTATAACTCCAGCAATAAATGGAACACTTACTACAGTAGGTTTAGCAGGAGCTCCAGTGAGTACAACTATTACTGGCTTATCTGCGGGCAACTATACGTTATTTGTTAGAGAAGATGATGGTACATTATGTACAACCTCTCGAACATTTCAAGTTACGCAACCTATACAGCCACTTATTTCTGCTGTTTCTGCAAAAGAAAATGCAAATTGTAATGTAGGCGCTCAAGTTACTGTAACTACCTCAGGGGGTACAGGGCCTTATTCATATGCTGTTGGAGCTCCAGGTTTTACGCCTTCAACAGGAGATTTTGGAACTAGCAATGTCTTAAATTTAGATTATGCAGTTAGTACAACCTGGGAAATTGTTGTTAGAGATGCAAATGGCTGTGAAGTAACACTTAACGAGACTATAGATATTGACCCAGAACCAATAATTACAGCAACACTAAATAACCAGTGTACAGTTACCGAGGGTAATTTTGAAATTGATGTTGTGTTAGTTACTGCAGGAATAACTCCATACACTTATAGTATTGATGGTGGAGCATTTCAAACAGGAACAGCACCATTTACCATTACAAATTTAGCATCAGGAACACATACTTTTGAGGTTCAAGACGCAAATGGTTGTGGTAATTTAGTTTCAGTTGTTATAGAAGCTCCAATAGATTTAATACCCGATGTTTCAGCTTTACCAACTTGTAATGACAACGATGGTGAAATAACAATTACAGGTTCAGGAGGATCTGGAACATATACTTATAGTATTAGTCCGAATCCAGCATCTATTAGTTTAACAGGAAATGTATTTTCAGGTGTGCCATCTGGAACTTACACTGTAACTATAACTGATGCAACAACAACTTGTTTTGAAAACGTATCTGTGTTTGTTCCAGCTGCAATTCCAGTAAGTTTTACAACTACTACAACACCTATTACGTGTATAGGAGATCCTGGAACAATTGGAATAAACATTACAGGAGTTTATAACGGACCTTACAATTACGAAATATTCGATAGTTTAGGAGCTTCTGTAACTACAGGAACTGGTAATTCTACAATTACAAATCCAGAAATAGTTACTGGACTTACTGGTGGTAATTATACCGTAGTTGTTACAGAAACTGCGAGCCCGTTTTGTTCAACGACATCAGGTATAATAACAATACCATCGCCATTAGACCCATTAACACTTATTGCCACTGAAACATCAAACGTAACTTGCGATAATGATAAAGGCACTATCACTGCAGTAGCCAATGGCGGTTGGGGTTCTTATGAATACGAACTGACAGGAGCTGCAACTGTAGCTTATTCACCAAACGGAACATTTACAAATTTATCTGCAGGCGCATACACTGTTAATGTAAGAGATGCTGGAAATTGTATTGTTTCTGAAGCTGTGTTACTTGAAATACCACAACCAATAAATGGTATGGTATCAGCAAGCATACCAACGTTGTCTTGTTTTGAAGATGATAATGCGACTATTACAGTTAGCTCAGTAACAGGTGGACAAGGAAGTAATTTTACATATACGCTTAATATGATTGCACCAACGGTAAGTTCATCTGGTCCACAAACGACACCAGTATTTAATAATTTAGGTGCTGGAGTTTATAATGTGGTTGTTACTGATGGTTATAACTGTTCGTTTAATTCACCAAATGTTACAATAAACGAGCCTGCTCAAGTCGTAGCTAGTTTAGTTAAAGAAACAACGCAAACGTGTTTAACAAACTCAACCTTAACCTTAAGTGCTAGAGGAGGAACAGGTTCATATACGTTTAGTGACACAGCATCATTTGCAACGGTTTTAGGATCTTTCACTAATTCAGTAACGCTTTCTGTTTCACCAGGAACTTATCAATACTATGTTAGAGATGCTAACGGATGTATAGCATTTGTAACAAATGAAATAACTATAGATCCTTTACCATCATTAACTATAAATCTAGATGTTGCCAATGCTACAATTAATTGTGCAGGAGATAACACAGGTGTTATAATAGCAACTGCTCAGGGTGGTTTAGGTAATTATGTTTATACATTACAGGATACTTCAGGAAATGATATTACGCCTGTAACACAAGACAGTCCAGGTGTTTTTACAAATTTAGTGGCTGGTAACTACCAAATACGAGTTGATAGCGGCGATTGTTTAGTGACAAGTGCTCAAATTCCTATTACTGAACCTTCAGCGCCATTAACTGCTAGCTTTGATCCAACAGGTATTACTTGTGTTGGTACTAATAATGGTCGATTAGAAATAACAGCTTCTGGTGGTACGGGAATTATTAAATACGCCATTTCACCAAGGTTAGATCAGTTTTTTGATTCACCAGTTTTTGAAGACCTTGAACCAGGAACGTATCAAGCATTGGTTCAAGATGAATTAGGATGCTTTGTTATATCAGATTTCACAATAAACGATGCAACACCAGTTGTATTAAATATTGTACCTAACTCTATTATGTTGGCACCTTGTGTTGATGATTTTGATGGCGAATTTAGTGTAAGTATTTCTGGTGGTAATCTGCCTTATAGTGTAAGTTTAGATCATATTGATGGTGTATATACTACGGGTACTGCAACACAAACAGAGTTTGATTTTACTGGTTTAGAAGGTGGTGATCATACTGTATATGTTCGTGATAACTTAGGTTGTGAATCAGAATGGGTTATTACGTTCCCAGAATCAGTAAATATTGATGCAACACTAGATATTGCTTATTGTACAGATAATACAGATGCTACAAGTAATCTGGTAACTGTAACAGTTGATGAAACCTTGGTTGATATTACCGACTTAGATTTTGCTTTAGATGGCGGTGTTTTTAAGCTTGAGAATACGTTTATAGATCTTACTCCAGGTGATCATTTTATTACAGTAAGGCATACGAATACTTGTGAAGTGGTTATTAATTTTGAAATTGACCAACTAGATCCTTTACAACTATCTATAGCTGATGGTAGTGCTAATGAAATTATAGCTTCTGCTACTGGTGGATCTGGAGTTTATACCTATGAAGTACAATCTGAGTTCAGTTCTTCTAGTGAACCTTATGGAGATACTAATACGTTTGTTATTTATGAATCAGCCAATTATACGGTAACTGTTACTGATAGTAATGGTTGTGTAGCAACGGCAACTAGATTTTTTGAATTTATTGATATCTGTATTCCTAACTATTTTGTGCCAGAAAATGAAGGATGGGGGCCAAACTGTACAAACGAATATCGAAACATCACATTCGACATATTTGATAGATACGGTCGAAAAGTTGCCAGATTAAATGTGGATGAAAAGTGGGACGGGAAATATAATGGTAAAGAGTTACCATCTGGTGATTATTGGTATGTTGTAAAACTAAACGAACAAAAAGATAATAGAGAGTTTGTTGGGCACTTTACACTTTACAGATAAAAAACTAGTAGTACAACTACTAAATAGAAGATGATGCAAATGCGAAAACTAATTACATATTTATTTATTCTAACTATAGCTAAAAGCTTTGGTCAGGAGTTGAATTTGCCTGTTTTTACACAGTATCTTGCGGATAATCATTTTGTAGTCTCACCAACCTTTGCAGGTATTGGCGATAATTTAAAAATAAGAGCCAATGGTTTAACACAATGGGTAGGCATTAAAGGCGCTCCGGATAACCAATCTATTTATGGTGATTTTAGAATTTCTGATCGCTCAGGTGTTGGACTTTCATTCTATAATGATAGAAATGGTAATACGATACAATCGGGTGCTAAATTTTCATTTGCGCATCATTTAACTTTAGATTATTATACGAGACAATACTTATCTTTTGGTATTTCTTATAATATTAATAGTTTTAGAATAGACATAAATAATTTTGATAATGGTAACGGAAACCCAACTATAAATCCTTTAGTTACCGATGATAGAAGAACCACAAACCATAACTTTGATGCTGGTTTTCTTTACAGATTTAAAAATTATTATTTAAGTTTTAATGTTAACAATTTATTAGATAAAAATTTTGATGCTAATATTAGAGAATTAGAGCCTAATTTGCTTTTAAACTATCAGATATTTACGGGCTATACCTTCAACGGTCCTAAAAAGAGTGGGTTAGAATTTGAACCATCCATTTTTTATCAAATGTTTACAAGTGATAAGCGCTCAAGTACAGATTTAAATTTTAAAGTTAGAAAATATGATAGAAACGAAGATTATTTCTGGGGAGGCATTTCATACCGTTTTTTAAACGATCAGTTTTTAAAACCTCTTAATATTGGTCCTATGGTAGGTTTTCAAAAATCGCTCTTTTACTTTGGGTATGCCTACCAAATAACAACTAATGAGTTGTCTGCTTTTAATTCTGGTACCCACGTTGTAACTATTGGTTTAAACTTTTTGCAAGGTACTAGTAATTGCCCTTGTACACAGTAAAGTTCATATTAATTCTTTAAACTAGAGAGTTCTTTAAATAATAATTGAAAATCTATTTCAATTATATTATTTACTTTCAAAATACCTAAAAGTTTCTTAGGAGGCTCCAAATTGAAATCAGAAATATTTAAAGCTAATGTACCTGTAACAAATAGTTTGTTTTTGTTATTTTCTATTTTCACTGGAAAGTTATAAGATTTAAAAATTCCTGCAATTTCCATATCTAAAAGAACTTTTGAAGTTGAATCTTTTAAATTAAAATTTTGCATTTCTTTTAAATGAATAAAAATTTGTGGATAGCTATTTGTCTTTAATAAAGATTTAAAGTCTTTATTTATATTTTTATTACCACAATCAAAACAATCATTTTTTAAGATAAGTTCAGTTTCTTTAAAAACCATTTTGTCGTTCTTAATTTCAAAGCTTACAGGAATAGGCTTTTGTAATTCTGAGGTATTAAAATGACAATTGAATTTATTAATATTTGTTGTTCCTTTTATTATTAACTTACTCTCAGGTTCAATAATAATAGCGGTTTCTATCACAAAACTAATGTATGTAAAACCAGATATAAATAATATTAAAATGAATATAAAAATTCTTTTCATTATACTTTTTTATAAACAAATCTCTATACCATTTTAAATTTATAAGATTCATTTTTTAGGCATAGAGACTTGTATAACTCTTTTAGAATTTATTTTAGAAACTTATTACTGCTTCTGCCATTAAGCCATCAAATTTACCATCATCAAAAATACTAGTGTTACTATACCCATCATGTTTTTGAGACACATATTCTAGTTTTAACAATATGTTCTTTGTCATAAACCATCCTGCGCCTAGTTGAAATCTAGATATCTCTATATCATCTCCACTGATATCTTCAGTGTCTACTTTGTTATAACGCGTACCCAAATAGAAGTTTTCTGTTTGCCCAAATCTATAAATCAGTTCTCCAGCAAATTGATTTGCAGTTCTGTCTTCAGTCTCTGTATTGGCTTTACCTGTAGCAGACTCAATAGTTCCAAAAAACTCTAAACCTTTATATTTTATAAAAGGGTTAAACATGATTGCTGTAATTTCATTGGTCAAGTTTGGGTTATAACGACCTGATCTAAAATTATCAGATGCACTAGCATCTTCGTCTTCTAAAACCAAATAATATCTAGAACCAGCTCTATCTGCATTATATAAGTAAGATCTTCTTACAGCTCCAGTATTGTAAATAGATCCTGTTAATCTAAATCTAAAATCATCATTTAATTGCTTATCGTATCCTAATTTTGCTAGGAAAGATGCACCCCCAGTATCAGGATTATCAACAGCTTGGTTTAACTTACCGTTTGTAAAACCAACCATTCCTAAAAAGCCATTATCACATCGGTAATACAATTCAGCACCAACCTCTGTAGTGAAACTATCCATTATTAAATTACCTACAAACGGATTATAAATAGTTTGAGAATTATCACTTCTTCTAAAATGTGCATCACCATAATTGTTTTCCATGTGACCAATCTTAAGAGTCGCATGCTTCATGAAGTTTTCTAAAAACCCTTCACTAATAAAGTCTAATTTATCAATTTGAAAATATCCACCTTTCACATAGGGTTCTGGGTGGTGACGGGATGATAAATAGGTGCGTAAATGCATTCTAACGCCATCAGCTAAAGCGACATCTAAATCTAAATTGGCTGTTGCTAAGTTAAAGTTTGTACTAATTTCTTTTAATGGTACAGCTCCAGAGTTTTCATGACTTAAAGCTTGTAATTGAAGTGTTGATGAACCACCAATTCTAACTTTAACTTCATCAAAAGTAGAAATTGTGTCTTTAGGAGCTTCAAAAACGTTAATTCCATTTTTGTTTGGTTGCCTAAAATTATCTAGGTTTCTGTTTTGAGCGATTATACTCAAACTACTCAGCATTACTAATGATGCTAATGTACATTTAAAAATTGTTTTCATCTTATTAAGTTATTTAATTGAATATTGATTTGAATTTTATAGTTATTTCATTTCCAGTAGTTATTGTTCCAAATAAAGCCTTGGGAGGTTCGATATTAAAGTCGGTCATTTTTAATGTTTTTTCACCTGTAAGAATTATTGATTTAGCTGATGATGCATCAACATCAAAATTTATTGAAATCTGTTTTTTAACTCCGGTTATAGTTAAATCTCCTAATGCTTTTACTGAAAATTTTTTATCTACTTTTTTCGAAATATTATCTACTTTTATTATTTGAAAAGTGATATTTTCATAATCATCTGTTTTTAAAGCCTTATAAGTGTTTTTGTCCATCGCTTTTTTTCCACTCTTTAAACTTTCTGCTTTTACAGAAATATCTAATTTTTGTATATCAGATGTATTAATGTCTTTAAAAACAATTTTTCCATTTTGATTTTCTGTTGTAATGTTCCAATCGTGTAAACTAGAAGTTCCGTATACAATTAATGTAGATTCTTCATTGTTTAAATTATATTGTTGCGAAAAAGATAAGTTTGAGCAAAGTAAAAACACAGCAAAAATGCTTATTAGAGTTTTAATTTTATTGATATCTAATTTCATTTCCTAGTAGTATTAGTTTATACCACAAAGATATCTTGTGTATCAATTTTAAAACATGATTTTTGTCATATACTAAATATATAGGGGTTTACCGAAGAGATATTTAGTGTATTGTTGTTTTTAGGGCAGTTTTCAGTAGATATTAATAATTTAAAATTTAGGAAATAAACTCTATATTAATTAAAATCAACTCTATTAAAGAAAAGAAAGGGGATTTATATGATGAATATTTGGGAAAGTACAATTATGAAAATGCTAAATCAAAAACGCATTACTAACAAATAAATTAATTGTATAGAAACTAGATTAATAAGTAAAAAAATATCTTGATTTTGTCATTCCGAGGCAACGAGGAATCTCATTAAATATCAACAGATTCTTCACTTCGTTCTGAATGACAAAATATTATAATTTTTTCTCAATAATTTCAACTTCAAATAATTTATCCCAGCGTTTACCAGTTACAAAAACAGTTTTAGTATTTGGGTTATAAGCGATACCATTAAGTACATCTAAACCATCATGTTTAGTTACTTTTTCTTTTAACGATGTAAAATCTATAACACCAGTAACAGCTCCATTTTCTGGATTAATAATAGCTACACCGTTTTTTTGGTAGCGATTAGCGTAAATTTTGCCTTCAATCCATTCCATTTCATTAATACCGGTAATTTTACCTTTATTGGTAAATACTTGAATATAGTCTTCTTCAACTAAAGTTTTAGGATTTAGTAACCATATTTTTTCGGTACCATCACTCTTAAAAATAGCTTCTTCATTATTACATAAACCCCAGCCTTCTTTACTATTTCCGTATTTAAAACTACTTAATTTGTCAAAGGTATTTACGTCGTAAACAAAGCCCGTGCCTTCTTGCCATGTTAATTGATATACTTTATTATCTAAAATGGTTAAGCCTTCACCAAAATATTCATCAGCTAGATTAATGTTTTTAATGACTTTCCCAGTTTTATAATCTACTTTTCTAAGCTTAGACTCTTTTTTCTGTCCTGTGCTTTCATAAAGCGTATCATTAAAAAACTCAAGTCCTTGGGTGTAAGAAGTAATATCATGAGGATATTCGTTTATAATTTTATAAGTATAAATTTTTGGTGTTTCACTATTTAATATGGTTACAGTTGTACTTACTGTTTCTTTCTCATTATTGTAATAAACAGTAGCTTCAATGGTTTGTTTCCCTAATTTAAAATTGGCTAATGTTACAGTTTCGTCTATTATTTTACCATCAAGTGTGTAACTAACAGAATCTATGATATGGTTTTTTTTGTTTTCTAATGAAATTTTTAAAGTTTCATTATTAGAAATATTCCCTTTTTCGGCATTAGTATTAATAGAAAAATCCTTTTTTTTAGTTCCAGTATTTGACCCACAACTAGCAAGAAATCCACTTATAAATATGATTATTAGGCATTTAAATATCTTCATTTTTATCTTAAATTTTAAGCAAGATATTTATTTAAAATCAGTTTAAAAAATCATTGTGAAAATTTTAAAAGGTTGTATCTTTGCAGCCGGCAAGTCCTACACAACCAGCTCCTGTTGAATCCTCCAGGTCGGGAACGAAGCAAAGGTAAATGGTCGTAGCGGTGTGATGTAGGTAGCTTGCCTTTTTTTGTACAATAAACTTAAATCTTGAAAGCTTTGGCGAATCAAGATTTTTTAGTTTATTGAACATTCTTATGAAGGTGGAAACCTTTTGATTATTATCGTATTTTTAACAAATTAAATAATATGGAATGTCTAAAGTTGTTTTAATAACAGGTGGTTCTTCTGGAATTGGAAAATCTGTTGGTGAGTTTTTAACAGAAAAAGGTTTTGTAGTTTATGGTACTAGCAGAAATTCAGAAAAGTATAAGGATAGTAAATTCCCTATTTTAACTTTAGATGTAAAGAAAAACGATACGATTCTTAAAACCGTCAAAACAATACTTGATAAAGAAGGTCAATTAGATATTCTTATAAATAACGCTGGAGCTGGAATTACAGGTCCTATAGAGGAAATACCAGAAGCAGAGATAAAAGCTAATTTTGATACTAATTTTTTTGGTCCCATAAATGTTATAAAAGCTGTTTTACCACAAATGCGAAAGCAAAACTCGGGTTTAATTATTAATGTAACGTCAATTGCAGGTTATATGGGATTGCCTTATCGAGGTATTTATAGCGCTAGTAAAGGCGCATTAGAACTTTTAACAGAAGCTTTTAGAATGGAGTTAAAAGATTTTAATATAAAAATGACTAATGTAGCTCCAGGCGATTTTGCTACCAATATAGCTTCTGGTAGATATCATGCACCATTATTAGATAATTCTCCATACAAAAAACCTTATGGCGAAACCTTAAGTTTAATAAATTCGCATGTGGATAACGGGAGCGACCCAAATGTAATGGCTCAAGCTGTTTTTAAAATTATACAAACTAAAGACCCCAAAGTGAGTTATAAAGTAGGGGAGTTTCTTCAAAAATTTTCAATAGTTTTAAAACGAATGTTACCAAGTAAGGTTTATGAAAAGATGTTGATGAAGCACTATAAGCTTTAATTTTTTTCGGCATATTATTTGATTATTACTTGCTAAAATCTCATAATAATGAGACCATATATACCTGTAATTCTTTTAATTTCCTTTTTTTCTTTAACTAGTTGTGAAGATGTTTTAGATTGTATTATTAATGTAAGGCCAGAGCTAAGTGATAAAGTCTTGGAAGTTGGATTCGTTGATGAGTACTATTTTGATAATATTACTGCACAAATAAATAATGAACCCCGCGACAACGATTATGACTATTATTTTAATGTTACAGGAAGGCTTCCCGAAGGCTTAGAGGTGTATTACGATAAATACAGAGAAGTAATTTTTGAAGGTGTTCCAAAAGAATCTGGACGATTTAGAATTACGGTATCTTTGGAGGTTGTAGCTCTAAACGGAGGATATTATTATGATGACTTTGGTAATGAACGATTTAATGATCCGCTTTGTTCTGATTATACGTCTAAAACCTATGTTTTAGCAATTAAGTAGACAGCTTATCTATTTATTAACCCTAGCAATTGTTCTTCAAATTTATTAGAGAACATATTGGTATTACTGTTTACAATCTTTTTATCCTTATCAACAATGATGGTTTTTGTCATAGGATGAATAGCTAAAACTTCTATTGATTCTTTAGGATTTTTAAAGTAATATTGATCATTACAAGAAAAGCGGTTGTTTTTTAGTGAGCTTTTAGATTTTTCTAATCCATAATCATCAATATTAATGGCTATAAATTTAATTTCTGGATACTTCTTTTTTAAATTCTTTATCTTGTAATGACTCTCTTTAAAATGATTGTAAAACGTATGAGACCAGAAGCTTACAACAGTGGGAGATTCAATAACTGAAGTAATATCAATTTCAGAATTGTTATAATTAACTAATTTTATATTTGGGAAATCTGAACCCTCTCGTAAATTATTTAAGGATTTAGTAAACTGAGTCATCATTTCTTTTCCCTTTTCATTTTTACTTTTGCTTAAAAAGGAGTTTAAAATAGTATTATTGTTATCATAATTATCACTTCTTGCCAAATAGCTTACTGTAAAATGGTATAGTAAATCATCTTTAATATAATTATTTTTAACTAAGCTATCAATAAGACTTAACCGATCTATATTATAACACAAAGACATTCTTCTAAATGAATCGCCATTGGAATGCTCAAAATGTTTTTGTAGTGCTAGATTACTAAAATTAGACTTTAAGAATGTGTTGTATACTATGTTATCCTTGAGAAGCTCACTATTGTAATCAATGTCTTTTCTATAATTATAAAAATCTTTTGGTAAAGATTTTAAAAAATCATGTTTGTTTTTTGAATGATGCCATATAGGATAGACTTCTTTACTAAAATAAAAGGTGTATTTATTATTAGTTTCAGCAATTTCATTAAATAAATCAGATGTGGGGTACTTCTTCTTAAAAGCATTTAACTTTTTCGTTTTTGCATATTTTAAAGAATCGAGTTTATTAATATATTCAGGTACATTTAATTGGCAGTACTTATAAATCTTTTTCTCAATTTTTTCATTCTCTAAAAAGTCATTAATAAAGTAGTTGTTTTTTTTAGCTCCAATTCCTGTATAAACTAAAGATTCATCAAAATCGAGTGTATTTAAGCGAAATAATAAACTGTCATTAGGTTCTAATAAAACCATTTGAAATTCTCCGCCATGCTTAAAAGTATATATGCCAGCTTCTAAGTTTTTAATTTTATGCAGAAATCTATTCCTACCATCAAGTTTAATGGTATCAATAACAGATTCAGATTTATAAAGAATAACGAAACCAGTATTAGGGTTAATAATTTCACCACCCAAATAGGCAATATCACCATCGGCCTCATTTGCATCATTCTTACAACTACAAACCGTAAGTAATAGTATTATAATTAATGTAAATTGTTTCATAAATCCCTATACAAAGTATTAAATACTTATAATAAGCAAAAATATAGCTTGTACTTATAAACTCCTGTTAATGCGTTGTTAAATATTTACTAACTAAATATGCTGTAAATCAGCCATAAATACTCAAAAATAGATTATATAAGTTTCGACTTACCAATTGAATTTTCTACTTTTGCAAAAAATTTAATTATTCCTATGTTATCAGTATCTAACCTTTCGGTTCAATTTGGAAAACGTGTGCTTTTTGATGAAGTAAATACCACATTTAATAATGGCAATTGTTATGGTATTATTGGTGCGAATGGCTCGGGAAAATCTACGTTTCTTAAAATTATTTCAGGACAATTAGAGCCAACTTCTGGTCATGTGTCTTTAGAATCGGGTAAGCGTATGTCTGTTTTAGAGCAAAATCATAATTTATATGATTCTCATACCGTTTTAGAAACTATTTTAATGGGTAACAAACCCTTATTTAAAATTAAAACTGAAATTGATACACTCTATGCAGATTATTCTGATGAAAATGCAGATAAAATTGGTGAGCTTCAAGTAAAGTTTGAAGAAATGGATGGCTGGAATGCAGATAGTAATGCAGCTGCCATGTTATCTAATTTAGGAATAAAAGAAGAGTTTCATTATACGTTGATGGCAGATTTAGATGGAAAACAAAAAGTACGTGTGTTATTGGCACAGGCTTTATTTGGAAATCCTGACGTACTTATTATGGATGAGCCAACCAATGATTTAGATTACGAAACTATTTCGTGGTTAGAAAATTTCTTAGCAAATTATGAAAACTGTGTGATTGTAGTATCGCATGATAGACACTTTTTAGATGCTGTTTGTACACATATTTCTGATATAGATTTCAGTAAAATTAATCACTATTCAGGTAATTACACGTTCTGGTATGAGTCTTCCCAGTTAGCGGCACGACAACATGCACAACAGAACAAAAAAGCTGAAGAAAAGAAAAAGGAATTAGAAGAGTTTATTCGCCGATTTTCTGCTAACGTAGCGAAAAGTAAACAAGCTACGAGTAGAAAAAAGATGATAGAAAAGCTTAATATTGCTGATATTAGACGCACAAGTCGTCGCTATCCTGCTATTATTTTTGAACGCGAAAGAGAAGCCGGAGATCAAATTTTAAATATTGAAGGACTATCAGCTTCTACCGAAGGTGAAATTTTATTTAAAGATATTGATTTAAATCTGGCAAAAGGAGATAAAGTAGTTGTGTTTTCTAGAGATTCTAGAGCTACTACAGCATTTTATCAAATATTAAATAATAAAGAAAAAGCAGATTCAGGTAAGTTTATGTGGGGTGTTACAACTACACAATCGTATTTACCACTTGATAACAGTGAGTTTTTTAATAATGAGTTAACGCTAATTGATTGGTTACGCCAATGGGCAACTACAGAAGAAGAGCGTGAAGAAGTTAATATTCGTGGGTTTTTGGGTAAAATGATTTTTAGTGGGGAAGAGGCATTTAAAAAATCATCTGTACTATCAGGAGGAGAGAAAGTAAGATGCATGTTATCTAGAATGATGATGATGAGAGCCAACGTTTTACAATTAGATGAACCAACAAATCATTTAGATTTAGAGAGCATTACAGCGTTTAATAACTCCCTTAAAAACTTTAAAGGCACCATTTTATTTACAACACATGATCATGAATTTGCACAAACGGTTGGTAATAGGGTAGTGGAATTAACACCAAATGGCGTTATTGACCGTTACACGACTTTTGATGAGTACATGCAAGACAAGAAAATTAAAGAGCTAAGAGAAAAAATGTATACAGTAAACGCTTAATCATTCTTGCAACTCTGAAGTAATGTTTTTTATCACTTCGGTAGCTTTATCAAGTTCATCTTTGTGAACATGAATTTCTTGAAGTAAGTGTCCTCCATAAATTTTAGGATCAAGACCTGATTCATTTTGTTCTCTCTTAACAGCATTAATTCCGATATCTGCTAATTCTTGTACAATTCTTTGAACAATAATTAAATTGCCGGTATATAGTTTTATGTAGTTTGAATTAGACATGACTTTTTGTTTTAAGTATATTAATAAATATACGATATTTTTAATAAAAAAAACCTGCAATCAGCAGGTTTTAAATTTTATATGTACAAAAACTATCTTAATTCTGCACCCAATTGACTTTCAAAGCTTGATTGCAGTTTATTCATAATTTTATCAATTTGCTTATCGGTAAGTGTTTTGTTTTCATCTTGTAAAGTAAAACTAACCGCATAACTTTTTTTGCCTTTTGGCAGGTTTTTACCTTGATAAACATCAAACAAGTTTACACTTTTTAGCAACTGTTTTTCGCTTTGTTTTGCAAGTTTGTAAATAGATTCAAAAGTTATATTTTTATCTAAAAGTAATGCGAAATCACGTTTTACTTCAGGATATTTGGTGATGCTTTTGAATGTAATTTTATTTCTTTTAACAATATCTAAAATAGCATCCCAGTAGAAATTTGCAAAAAGTACTTCTTGTGAAATGTCAAAATGTTTTAAAATAGATTTCTTAACTAAACCAAAATCTACAAGTTTGGTTTTTCCTAAACTTAAGGTTAAACCTTCATTAAATAAATCGTTTTTTATTGGAGTTTCATTAAATCTTGAAATACCCAAACGTTCAAGAATGCTTATAATACTTCCTTTAATGAAGAAAAAATCACTTGTTTTACTTGGGCTAATCCAGTTTTCTCTTGATTGATTTCCTGTAGCAAATAATGATAAATGCTTAAATTCCTCACGTTTATCATTAAATCCATGATAAGTTTTTCCGAATTCAAATAGTTTTAAATCGCCTCGCTTTCTATTAATATTAAAGGACAAAGCTTCTAAACCTGAAAATAGTAGCGATTGCCTTAAAACCGATAAATCATTACTTAAAGGATTAAGCATTGAAATATTATGTTCGCCTTTAAGTTGTTCACTTAATGCTACATAATTAGGTGTTGTAAGCGAATTAGAAAGAATTTCGAAAAACCCTTGTGCTGCTAATTGATTTCCAACAATATTTTGAATGTTATGATCTTCAAACCTAGAAGTTCTAGAAATTGATGCATTCAATTTTTCAGAAACACCAATATTATTATAACCGTAAACCCGAAGAATTTCTTCAATAACATCGGCTTCTCGTTGAACATCATTACGATATGCAGGCACAGTTAATCCTAAACCAGCTTCTGTTACATTATTTACTTTAATATCAAGTGAGGTTAAAATACGCTTGATGACTTCTTTAGGAATTTCTTCACCAATAAGTTTTTTTGAATTCTCAAAACTCAAACGGACTTCAAAATCTTTAATTTTCTTAGGATAAACATCAATAATATCGCTTGTAATTTCACCCCCAGCTATTTCCTGAATTAATAAGGCAGCACGTTTTAAAGCATATTCAGTAATGTTAGGATCTATACCACGTTCAAACCTAAAAGAAGCATCCGTATTTAACGCATGCCGTTTCGCCGATTTACGAATACTTACAGGGTTAAAATAAGCACTTTCTAAGAAAATACTCGTTGTGCTCTCTGTTACTCCTGAATCTATACCTCCAAAAACACCAGCAATACACATGGGTTTGTCGGCATCACAAATCATTAAATCATCTTCGTGTAATTCGCGTTCAACGCCATCAAGCGTTGTAAACTTTGTACCAGACTTTAATCTTTTTACTTCTATTTTATTACCAGAAATTTTAACAGCATCAAAAGCATGCAATGGTTGTCCTAAATCGTGAAGCACATAATTTGTAGCATCAACAATATTATTTATAGGGCTTAAACCAATAGCTTTTAAGCGGTGTTGTAACCAAGCTGGAGATTCTTTTACTTTCAAGCCAGAAATAGTCACGCCGCAATATCGAGGTGCTAAATCTTTATCTAAAACATCTACATCAATTTTTAAAGTACGGTTTTCAACATGAAACGAACTTACAGATGGTGTAATAAGTTCTAAATTAATATCTTTTTGTACTAAACCTGCTTTTAAATCGCGAGCGGTTCCTAAATGACTCATGGCATCAGCTCTGTTTGGCGTTAAGCCAATTTCAAAAACTTGATCGTTTTCAATGTCAAAAATATCAGCAGCAAGTGTTCCCACTTTTACGGTTTTATCTAAAACCATAATACCATCGTGAGATTTTCCAAGACCAAGTTCATCTTCAGCACAAATCATTCCGTGGCTTTCTTCGCCTCTAATCTTCCCTTTTTTAATGGTCCACGCTTCACCTTCAGCTGTGTATAAAGTTGTTCCAATAGTAGCAACGGGTACTTTTTGTCCTCCAGCCACATTTGGTGCTCCACAAACTATTTGTAATGGATTATTTAAGCCAATATCTACAGTAGTAATTTTTAATTTATCAGCATTTGGATGTTTTATACAGGTTAAAACCTCGCCAACTACAATACCTTCTAAACCTCCTTTAACAGATTGATAAGCTTCTACACCTTCAACTTCTAAACCTAAATCAGTAAGTAATTCGCTAGTTTGTTCTGGTGTCCAATCAGTTTTTAAAAATTGTTTTAACCAGTTATATGAAATTTTCATGAATCATTCTCGTATTAAGTGAGCAAAGATAAAATATTGCAGTTAGCATTCAAACAATGCCTTCTAAATTGTGGTTTAAAAAAGACTTTTTTGTTAGTATCTTGCAATAAAGTCGATTAATCTATTTTAAAAACTATTATGAAGTCATTTACTTTAATATTATTGACATTACTAGCTTTTTCTTGCAAAAAGGGAAAAGAAATTGACTTGCTTGAAACAGAAACTTTTAGAGCAGAGTTAAAAGTGAATGATTCTACTAGTTTACCCTTTAATTTTGAAGTGCTTTCCGAAAACAAACTCAATATTTTTAATGCTGAAGAAGTTATAGAGGTTGATGATATTGAATACAAAAATGATTCCGTTTACATTAATATGCCAGTTTTTGATGGGTTTATAGTTGCAAAGATTAACGAAGGGAAGCTTAACGGATATTTTAAAACGCCTGGGTTAAATAGGCAAATGATATTCATGGCAGAAAAAAATACGACTAGATTTGACAAAGGTTTAAAAGCCAATTTTAATATTTCGGGTAATTGGGAAACTGTTTTTAGTCCAGATTCTGAAGCTGATAAATATATAGCTAAGGGTATTTTTAAACAAAATGGAAGTAAGGTTACTGGAACTTTTAGAACCACTACAGGGGATTACAGATTTTTGGAAGGTGTTTTAAATGGTAATCAGTTAAAACTATCTACATTTGATGGTGCCCATGCGTTTTTGTTTACCGCAACGGTAACAGATAGTACTTTAAATGGTATGTTTTATTCAGGAACACATTGGGAAGAACTTTTCACAGCAAAGCGGAATGAGACTTTTGAGTTGCCAGATGCTAACGAACTTACTTTCTTAAAGGAAGGTTATGGTACTGTTGAATTTTCATTTCCTGATGAAAACGGGAACTTAGTATCTTTAAGTGACGAGCGTTTTAAAAACAAAGTGGTTTTAGTTCAAATTATGGGAACATGGTGTCCCAATTGTTTGGATGAAAGTAAATACTTTGCGGAGTTTTATAAAAACAATAAAAATAAAGATTTTGAAATTATTGCTTTGGCTTTTGAGTATGTGAAAATTAAAGAAGCTGCGTTTAAAAACATTGAGCGACTTAAAGCAAGAACAGGAATAAGTTATCCTGTTTTATTAGCACAATTTGGATCAAAAAGTAAGGAGGAAGCTAACCATAAACTACCCATGCTAAACCATGTGTTATCTTACCCAACTACTATTTTTATTGATAAAACAGGAACGGTTAGAAAAATACATACAGGTTTTAACGGGCCAGCAACAGGAGAAAAGTTTACTGAGTTTAAGACTGAATTTGAGAGTTTTGTAAATGAGTTATCGAGTGAATGATTTTTTTTTTTTTTGAATTTCTTGCTCTGAAGAAATATGTATTTAGCTTAAAATTGCTTGTTGTTTAACTCATGTCTTCTTAAGTTTGTAATTCACTAAATTTAATTAATAATCAGAAAGAATAAAAGAGGGAATTAAGGTTAGTATACAAAGTGAGGCCTAGACTTCGACAACATTGATAACCCTATCTTTTTTAATACTTAAACTTCGTTCAGTCTATTTATTCAGCATTTGAGTTAATTCAGTCGTTTGTAGATTTAGTAAACTTGCTCAAATTCCGTTTTTTAGTTTTATTCAGCAGAGTGGAAGTCAAAAGCAATTTTATTCAATTCCGATTTCCAATTTCACATTTTTGTCAAATTCCGCACAGCATTTCATTCCGATTATGAGTGAGCAATTCAGTGATATGGTAATTTTTGTCTTTATTTTAAATTTCGTTCCTTTAAAAGACTTTCAATTTCTCCTTTTTTATACTTGTTTTTATTAGCCAATTTATAGATTGCGTATAAAAGTATTAGTCCAAAAAAGAAGTTAAAATTACCCGCAAAAATACTGTAAACTAAAATCCCAATTAAAATTCCTATCATAGTTGCCTCTATGATATTTGCGGATTTTAACTTTTTAGCTTCTTTTAATAATTCCTCGTTTGTTAATTCTTTAAGTTTATTTTTTTCCATTTTATTATTGAGAATTTTAATTCCGTAAACTTGCTCCAGCATTAAAGCTAACATGCTATACAGTAACTTTTATCACTCATATCCCGTAAATAAGTTAGGATATAGTAAGTTATTTGTAGCTGTTATCCTGTAAAGATAATTATTAATTTTTTGAAATAAATAGCTATAAACACTAACCCTCTTTAGGAAACGTAATATGCAGATAAGTGCCTAAATCTGGATTTGTAGTTCTACTAACATTTAAAATATCAAAAGGTACTTGTGTAGCAAAAGAAGTTAAGCCTTTGTTTATAGCTGCTGATTCATCACAATAAATTGCATATTTAAATCTGAATACTTTAAAGTGGATTCCTGCCTTCGCAGGAATGACAATATCACTTTAGCAAAAATCCTTTTAAATCCTCATAAGTAGAGATAATAACAGATTCTTTTTCTCTTCCCATAACCGATTGAATTTGCTTTGGTAAAGGTTGTTCTTTTTTAATAACATCTTCAACAACCTCTAAAAACTTAGTTGGATGTGCTGTTTCTAAAAATACACAATGTGCCTTTGGGTTTTCTTTTAAATACGCTTTACAGCCTAAATAACCTACAGCTCCATGCGGATCTGCAACATAATTGTATTTGTTATAAATTTCAAGCATCGCTTCTCTCGTTTCTTCATCAGTAAAACTATAAGAAGATAAATTTCCTTTTAAAGTATCAAATTTGTTTTTATAAATTTCTTGAATACGAATAAAGTTACTTGGTGCTCCAACATCCATAGCATTACTGATAGTTTGTACAGATGGTTTTGGTTCGTATAATTTCGACATTAAATAGCGCGTTACTACATTGTTTTCATTATTAGAAGCCACAAAGTGGGAGATGGGTAATCCTAATTGTTGCGCCATCATACCAGCACAAATATTACCAAAGTTTCCACTAGGTACAGAAAAAACAATATTATTATGCGCTTTATGTAATTGCTTGTAAGCAAACATAAAGTAGAATAATTGGGGTAACCAACGCGCCACATTTATTGAGTTTGCAGAAGTTAATTGCATTTTACTAATCAATTCTTCATCTAAAAAAGCCGTTTTCACCATCGCTTGACAATCATCAAACGTGCCATTTACTTCTAAGGCTTTTATATTTTGTCCTAATGTAGTTAGCTGCATTTCTTGAATATCACTCACTTTTCCGCTAGGGTAAAGAATCACAACATTAACACCTTTTACACCTAAAAACCCGTTTGCAACTGCACCACCAGTATCGCCAGAAGTGGCTACTAAAACAGTAACTTCATTGGTGTTGTCTTTATTAAAATAACCTAAACAACGCGCCATAAAACGAGCGCCAACATCTTTAAATGCCATGGTTGGTCCATGAAACAACTCTAAAGTAGAGATATTATCGTTTAGTTTAATCACAGGAAAATCAAAAGACAAGGTTTCTTCAACAATCGTTTTTAAAACGTATTCTGGAATTTCTGGAGACACAAATTGTTTAATAGCCTCATAAGCCATTTCAGAATATGATAAATTATCTATATCATCCCAAAATGATTGAGGCAAAGGTGTTATGTTTTCTGGAAAGTATAATCCTTTATCTGGCGCTAAGCCTTTTATAACAGCATCTTTAAATGATGTGTTTGGTGCTTGTTTGTTTAAACTATAGTAATTCATTTCTGTCATTCCTGCGAAGGCAGGAATCTGTTTATTAGTAATTTATAATTTTAATCTATTCGTCATTGCGAAGCAAATTTTATTTGCTGTGGTAATCTATTGAAGATGAACTCCAATTTAAAAGATTGCCACGTCGCAAAAACGACTCGCAATGACATTCATTATAATATTTTCACACCCTCGGTGTTAATCTTCGATACATGAATATCAAATTCAATTCCTGTTTTAGAATACACGCTTTTAATTGCATCTTCCACATTTTTAGCATTTTGAATCCCTTTACATAATGTAAATATTGAAGGCCCAGAACCTGATATTCCTGCGCCCAAAGCACCTGCGTTTATTGCTGCTTCTTTTACTTTATTAAAACAAGGAATGAGTTTGCTTCTGTGCGGTTCAACTATCACATCAAGCAACGAATTTTTAATTAAATCATAGTCGCTAGTATGTAATGCATGAATCAAACTTCCAAAATTAGCCCATTGCGTAATTGCATCACTTAAAGCAATTTGTTTTGGTAAAATAGCCCGCGATTCAGATGTTTTTATTTCTATTTGTGGATGAACTATAGTTGCATATAAATCATCTGGTGATGGGATTTCTAAAATTTGTAATGGAGAAATACTTTTAACCAAAGTAAAACCACCAAAAAGGGCAGGAGCGAGGTTATCCGCATGTTCGCATTTACTTGCTAGAGCTTCTCCTTTAATTGCAAATTCAGTTAATTGTGTTTTATTAAATGGCTTCCCAATTAATTCGTTTATTCCAAAAACACTACCTACAGCACTCGCAGCACTACTGCCAATACCACTTCCAGGTTTTATATTTTTATAGATTTCTATTTCGAAACCAAAATCAACATCAATAGCATTATACATTGCCAAAGCAGAAACACCTGCAACGTTTAATTCAGATTCAAACGGTAAATCGAACCCTTCAATTTTTGTGATGTGAATCCCTTTTTTATCAGTTTTTCTAATCACCATCTCATCACCAACACTATCCAAACAAAAGCCTAACACATCGAATCCGCAGGACACATTGGCTACTGTAGCTGGTGAAAATATTTTTATTTCGTTCATTTTTTAAGAATAAAGATTCAAGACCATTTCACTTTAAGAATCAAGAGTTTCGTCTTTACTCCTGGCTCTTTAAATCTTGATTCTAAAATTTAATCATTTCCAATTCTAATAATGTCAGCAAACAAACCTGATGCTGTAACATCGGCGCCTGCGCCTGCGCCTTTAATAATCATAGGTTGATTTGCGTAACGTTGTGTGTAAAACATAACAATATTATCACTTCCTTCTAAATTATAAAACGGATGTCTTTCAGGGATTTCTTGTAAACTCACGCTTGCTTTTCCATTATCAAATTTTGCAACATATTTTAATTGACAATTATTCGCTTTCGCGGAAGCATATAAACTTTGGTAATGCGTTTCATCATCTATTAGTGTTTGATAAAAATCATCAACAGTGTCACTTTTTAATCCAGATTCTGATAAGAAAGGAGAGTTGTTTATATCTTCTAAATTCATTTCAACACCACTTTCTCTTGCCAAAATCAATATTTTTCTTGCTACATCAACACCGCTTAAATCTATTCTAGGATCAGGCTCGGTATAACCCTCAGCAGCAGCTTGTTTTACAACATCGTAAAACCTAGTTGAATTATTAAAGTTATTAAAAACAAAGTTTAAGCTACCCGATAAAACAGCCTGAATAGATGTTACTTTATCGCCAGATGCCATTAAATTGTTTAATGTATCAATAATAGGCAAACCTGCGCCTACATTGGTTTCAAATAAATAAGGTGCATTGTATTTTAATGATAAACGTTTTAATAGCTTATAGTTTTCAAAATCGCTAGAACAGGCAATTTTATTACACGCAACAACGCCAATACTTTGTCTTAAATACTGTGCATACAATTCTGCTACATCTTTATTGGCAGTAACATCAACAAAAATACTATTGCGTAAGTTTAAAGCTTTTGTGTTTTCGAAAAAGCCTTCTAAAGATGCCTTTTTACCTTGTGCAAGTTGCTCTTTCCAATTTTTTAAATCTATACCATCTTCATTGAAAATCATGGTTCTAGAATTTGATAAACCAGCAACACGTAAATTAATTTTTAAGTTTTCTTTTAAATATTTTTTTTGTTGCTTTATTTGCTCAACTAAGCGCTCACCAACGTTTCCAACACCTGTAATAAATACGTTTAGTTGTTTTGTCTTAATTTCAAAAAACTGTTCATGCAACGCATTTAGTGCTTTTTTTACATCGTTTTCAGAAATAACTGCTGATATGTTTTTCTCTGAAGCACCTTGCGCAATGGCTCTAATATTAATATTGTTCTTACCAAGCGTACTAAACATTTTCCCGCTAATACCTTGATGATTTTTCATACTATCACCAACTAAGGCTATAATAGATAAACCGGTTTCAACTAGTATTGGATCTATTTTATGAAGTTCAATTTCATTTTCAAAAGCAACATCAATAGCAACTTTTGCCGTTTCAGCTTCTTTTTCATCAATACCCAAACAAATAGAATGTTCTGAAGATGCTTGAGTAATTAAAATAACATTAATTTTTTCTTGTGATAAGGTTTCAAACAATCGTTTTGAAAACCCCGGAATACCAACCATTCCACTCCCTTGAAGCGTTAATAAAGCAATTCCATTAATATTACTAATGCCTTTTACAGGTTTATTTCCATTGGTTTCATCATTAGAAATTATAGTCCCAACAGCATCTGGTTCCATAGTATTTTTAATGTGAATAGGGATGTTTAAATCTAAAACAGGTTGTACTGTTGGTGGATATAAAACTTTAGCACCAAAATGCGATAACTCCATTGCCTCTTGATATGAAATTTTATCAATAGGATAAGCTTGTTTTACAAGTTTTGGGTTTGTGGTAAACATGCCACTTACATCTGTCCAAATTTCTAACTGCTCAACATTTAAGGCAGCAGCAATTATGGCTGCTGTAAAATCTGATCCACCACGACCTAAAGTAGTCTGTTCTCCTAGTTTAGATTTTGAAATAAACCCAGGAAGTATCGTTATACTTTGCGATGCCGATTTAAAATAATCTTGGATGTTTTTATTCGTAATATTATAATCAACTTCAGCTTTTGTAAAGTTTGAATTTGTTATAATTAATTCCTGCGAATTTTTACGTTCTGCTGATAAGGCTCTATTTTTAATAGTTTCAGCAATAATAAACGATGATAATTTTTCTCCAAAACTTACTAGCTTATCTGATGTTTTTGGCGATAATTCATTAATTAAATAGATGCCATCTAACAAACTTTTAAGTTCATTTAGTTTATCATTAGTGTAGCTTAAAATAGCATCATTATTATCAGGATTTAGATCTTTAATAATATCGAAATGGCTAGCCTTTATAGTGTTTAATGTGTCTAAAAACGCATCATCTTTATTTTTAGCTTGTTTTCCAGCGAGTAGTAGCTTATCAGTAATTCCGCCAACTGCAGAAACGACACATACCACCGAACTATTTTTTGAATAAGCTTCTAAAATACTTATTACTTTATTTATGTTTTTTGAAGAACCAACTGAAGTTCCACCAAATTTTAAAACTTTCATTTTTAATGCATTGAAAAATTAAAAATATTTTTTTGAGAAGGTGTGATTTTTGAAATCACAAAGATAACCGAAGAATAATATATAACTAGCAACCCCAAAGGGTAATTGTATTTGTAGTTGTCGCAAAAATAGAGGTAATTACCATTGTATAAAATGGTAAAATTAAATCTCTATTTTGGTTCAAATGATTCATTATAGTTATATAATACTAGCCAAAAGTATTACTTTTAGACTTATAAAAAAACAAAAACTATTTTTTTACAGTATTCTTATATGGATTCCGATTCTGTAAAAAAAAAGTTGAAAAATATATTAAGGATTGAAAAATCAATAATTATAATTAGATGAAAATATTTTCGAAAGAACAAATTTAAGAAGTTGAGAATGGATTAATTAGCAAGGTCACATTTATTCAATAATATCGTTTTTTAGTTTTTTTATATATATTAGGCGTCTAAATCTATTAAACCTACAATTATGAAAAACAAAAACTATCACTTAGTTTTATTTCTATTTTTATCATTATTTCTTATACAATCTTGCGAAAATAAAGACGATGACGCCACTAATACTATTCTAAAAGAAATTACATTTGGAGATGAAACATTTTCCTTAGAGAATGCTAACCTGTATATACTGAGAGATTCAAATTCTGGTATTTGGAAATATCGAGATTACATCATTTCTGATGGGGCCTATAAAGACAATGGTTCTATCGGTTGGAATATAGAAGATTATGAAAATGCAACTTATGCTTTAGTCATTGAACTTGCTGTACGGTCTGAAGAAACATCTGAGACAATAATAACTGGTGAATATCCACAATGGTCAAGTTGGAACACAGCAGCAAGTTCAGATGAGAACATGATCAGTTATGTGTATATGGTAACTAGTGAGGGAAGCTATGAAACACTATCTGAATCTGATGGTGGAGACCACCCAACAATTGTAGTATCTGGAGGTGTAGAAAATGGAGAAAAGATGATCTTTAACTCCGAAGGTATTATGGCATATGATAACGGTACTGATAACATACCTGTAAACTTTACCCTAAGTTTTGAAGGCACTGTAATGGATAAAGTCAATTAAACAAACATATTACCATCTAAAGCAATTAAAGAAGGTCACCTGGTCACCTTTTTTCGTTCAAAAATTTTCATGTAACTTTATCTGTCATTGATAGTATTGAAAAACAAAATCTATTTTTTCACAGTATTCTTATATTGATTTCGTTTTTGTAAAAAAATAAGTGATAAATATATTAAGGATTGAAAAATCAATAATTATAATTAGATGAAAATATTTTCGAAAGAACAAATTTACGAAGGGGATAAACTAACAACTGAAAGGCAGAATATTTCTTCAACCGATTTGATGGAACGTGCGGGGACGCAAATTTTTAATTGGATGCATATGCGCATGCAAGGTGCACAAGTACCTATTCATGTATTTTGTGGAATTGGGAATAATGGCGGTGATGGTTTGGTAATAGCCAGACACCTAATTCTAGATGGTTATAATGTTAATACTTACATTATTAATTGTAGTGATAAACGCTCTAAAGATTTTTTAATTAATTATGATCGGATAAAAAATGTTACTAAAAAGTGGCCGACTCTTTTAAGTTGCAAAGAAGATTTTCCAGAAATACACCAAGATGATATTATTGTAGATGCTGTTTTTGGTATTGGTTTAAACCGACCCGTTGATGATTGGGTAAAAGCTTTATTTATTCACTTTAGAACAACGAAAGCATATACATTATCCATTGATATCCCTTCGGGTTTGCGGACAGATGAAGCCATTGCAGACGAAGACGCAGTAGTTTGGGCAGGTTTTACATTAAGTTTTGCAACACCAAAATTGGTTTTCTTTTTGCCTGAAACCGCCAAATTTACAGTGCAATGGGAAGTTTTAGATATTGGTTTAGATCAAGAATTTCTATTCACAACCACAACAGAAGCAGAATTAATAGGTAAAAATGAAGTTTTGCCTATGTATATTCCTAGAGATAAATTTTCTCATAAAGGGCAATTTGGACATGGTTTAATCATAGGTGGAAGTTATGGAAAAATAGGTGCGGTAACATTAACCAGTAGAGCTACTTTATCAGCTGGTTCAGGTTTGGTTTCAGCATATGTTCCTAAATGTGGGTATATCCCGCTACAATCATCTTTTCCAGAAGCTATGGTAATTACAGATGTAGATGATGAAAAAATCACTTCTATTAATTTTGACATAGATCCAAACGTTATTGGTTTTGGTATAGGCATAGGAACAGACAACAAAACAATTCAGGCTTTTGAAACCTTTTTAAAGACAAATAAAACGCCTTTGATTATTGATGCTGATGGTATTAATATATTGGCTAAGAAAAAAACTTTATTAAAATTATTGCCATTACAAACAGTTCTTACACCACATCCAAAGGAACTTGAGCGTTTAATTGGATCATGGAAAAATGATTTTGATAAACTTAAAAAGGTTAAAGCGTTTTCAAAAAAGTATAGTGCAATTGTAGTTATTAAAGGTGCTAATACTATTACGGTTTTTCAAGATAAGCTTTATGTTAATACTACTGGAAATCCTGGATTAGCAACTGCTGGTAGTGGTGATGTTTTAACAGGTATAATAACTGGATTAATCTCTCAAGGATATACGCCATTGATAGCAACAGTTTTTGGTGTGTATTTGCATGGGAGGTCAGCAGATATTGCTGTAGAAGATTTTGGTTATCAAAGTTTAATAGCGAGTCATGTTATAGATTACTTAGGTGAGGCTTTTATTGATTTATTTAAACAGCCCGAGCAACCAGAAGTACAACAAGAAACTGATGAGGCATAAAAAAAGCCGCTATTAGCGGCTTTTAATTTTAATCTTTTAAATATTTAGTTCATTGAATAATTCTATCAGTTTAGGACTTGAAGGTCTCGGCGCATTTGAGTCTACAATATTGCCATCAGGATCTATTAAAATAAAACGCGGAATACCGTTAATTTGATAATCTTTAACAAAACCAGAATTCCAATCGTTATCTGCAAATAATTGAACGCCTCCTAATTCTTTTTCTTCAACCATGGTTTTCCATTTTTCATGGTCGGAAGCTTTATCAATAGATATACTTACAAATTCAATGTTTTTATCATGATATTGTTTTTCTACTTCTTTTAAAGCTGGTATTTCGCCTATACATGGTCCGCACCAAGTAGCCCAAACGTCTATATAAACATATTTCCCTTTTAAATCTTCTAATGATGTTGTGCCTCCGTTGTAGTTTACATAATTAACAAATTTTGGAGAAGGTTTTCCTGACTTTAAACCAACTAGTTTGTTGTATTTTTCAGTTATAAGTGCATTATTTTTTTCATCAGTAGAATTTTCAATAAACAATTTATAATAAGCTTCAACATCTTTTGAATACGCCATTTTATTTGTTGCATGTTCAAATAATAAACCGTTTTTTATAATATTACTTTTAATATTACTAACAGTTTTAATAAAAGCTATATCTACTTTAATAGAATCTTTTTCCCTTATTTCCTTTGCTTTTTTTTCGTAATGGTTTCTAACCAATGATTTGTAAAAATCAGAAAACTCATAATCTTCTTCCTTTGAATAATCTATACTATTTAATTCTTCTAAAAAATCATTAGAGACTTTGAAATCACTATTTTTAGTGAAATGTTTGTGAGCATCTTCGTAATCAATTAGCATTCTTAAATAAAAATAATTTAAATTTCTTTCCTCTTTTTCTATATATTCACTCGAAATGCCTTTTGAATCGGTTAGAAGTTTATTTTGTGCATCTGTAATTGAGCGAATTTTGTTTTTATATTCTGTTTCGTTAGCCCCATATAAAGCAGCAAGACTTACGCCTATTAAATCTATTTCAATTTTCCTTTTAGCTATTAGGTAATTATTAACTTCTGAACCTACGCCACTTATAACTAACGAATTACTGAAGTCTTTAAAATCATAATTAACATTTAAATTAAATCCATCTTCAATATGTAAAAAAACAGGGTTTTTGCCATCATAAAGTACGTAAGGTTGTATATCGGTATTTAAGGTGTCAATAAAACTTCCATCTTTTGAAATTTCAATGGGTTCGGTAAAAGTTCTATCTATGCTATTGATAGTTATATCATTAGTAGGTCTATTTATTATTTTACCAGAAATTATAGCGTAGTCTACAGCTGAATCTTTTTTGCAGGCTACAAATATTATAGTTACTATTATAAAAAAAAGGATTTTCTTCATTTGTTTTTATTTTAAAGTATTGGGTATTATGAGTTTTTATTAGAATTAATATTTTAATTCCTAGTCTATAGTCTAAAAATTAATTCATTATAATCAATAATCTTTGGAATAATATTTAAATTAAAAAGTTCTTTCTGAACATTCATAATTGTCTTTTCATCAATTAAATTTTGAGACCATTCTGTAATACTTAACCATTCTTGAACATCTTCTAGTTTTTGTTCGTATCGATTGGCTATAGTTTTATCAATACTCGGAATATCTTTAAACTCTTGGGTTGTATTATTAATAATTTCTAAAATGGTTTTTAAGTCGTTTTTTTGATCTTTTATAAATCCATCTCTAACAGCAATTACAAAACAAGGCCATGGAGATGGACAATTATCGATACGTCTAAAAACACCATTATCAACTAATGGTTTTGTGGTAAATTTTTCCCATAAAAAATAATCTGCCATGCCTTCTGTTAAACCTTCTACTGCGCCATCTAAGTTTTTTATGACTTCAAAATCTAAATCTTTTTCTAAATCCCAGTTGTTATTTTCAGCATTAATATATGCCATTAAGTGAGATCCAGAGCCATATCTACTAATAGCTGCTTTTGTACCTTTTAAGTCTTCAACAGTTTTATATGATGAATCATTTGCTACATGCACACCCCAGATAAGAGGTGTTTCTATAAAAGTCTGCACAATTTTGCTTGGGTTTCCTGCAATAATATCTTTTATAATACCTTCTGTAAGTATAACGGCTATATCAATTTCACCTTCTCTAAGTGCTTTACACATGGCGCCTGTACCACCATGATAATCATGCCAACGTAAATTAATACCTTGGTCCTTATATTCTCCATTTTTAAGTGTTAAATACCAGGCTAAATTAAAATGCTCTGGTACGCCACCAATATTAACTTGCTTCATTAAATCAATCTATTATTCAATAATTTTATTAAGCGTATATTTTATAAGATTTTCAACAATTTGTCCTGGATTTTCACTAAAAGTTCCGTTGGCTCTATTAGCTATAATAGCATTCAAAGATAATGCATGATGTCCCATTAATTTTGAAAGACCATATATAGCAGACGTTTCCATTTCTAAGTTTGTGACTCTCACTCCATCTAAATCAAAAGAATCTATTTTATCATTCAATTTTGCATCCTGCAGCGGTAATCGTAAAACGCGCCCTTGAGGCCCATAAAAACCTCCTGCAGTTGCTGTAATACCTTTATGAATTATATTGCTTTGAAATTTATTTTCTAAAACAGAACTATTTTTTACTACAATAGGTTTTGATTTATTTTCACCCCAATTGGTATGATTTATAAATGCATTTTCAATACCTGAATTTTGAATTGTATTTATTTGGTAGGCATGAAGCATACCATTAAGATCTAAGCCATAAGTGCTTAAAAGAAAAGAATCTACAGGAATGTCTTTTTGTAAAGACCCTGAAGTTCCTATTCTAATAATATCTAGACTTTTTAGATGTTCTTTTGGTTTTCTTGTATCTAAATTAATATTTACAAGAGCGTCTAACTCATTTAAAACAATATCGATATTGTCAGGTCCTATTCCCGTTGAAATTACTGTAATACGTTTGCCTTTATAAAAACCAGTTTGTGTTTTAAACTCTCTTTTTTGAGTTTCAAATGCAATAGTATCAAAATGTTTTGTTACTTTTTCTACTCTGTTTTGATCTCCAACAAATATAATTGTATCGGCTATGTTTTCTGGTTTTAAATTTAAATGGTAAACACTACCATCTGGATTTAAAATAAGTTCAGATTCTTTAATAGGCATTTAAGGCAGATTTTACGAGTTTGTTTTCTGATTTATTGAATTGAAACTCTATTTTATTAACACCCCCATAAGTCATGCTATTGTCAATTTCTAATGCAAAATTATACTGCCCTAATAAGGCTTCATGTCCTTTTCTATTTAAAGCTAAACTGTCATTTTCTAAAGTATAAAATATACTAAGCTGATCTATAATTCTTGATAATTGTAAATCGCCATATCCATAAAAACCTTGATAATTAAGTGCGTAGCCTAATAAATGATTTTTAGATGTTACGGTGCGTTTTTTAATAATTTCTAAGATGTTTTTTTCAATGATATTTAATCCGTCAACAGAATCTGGAAATCGTTTTAAGTGTGCTTTTAAGCAATTACTCAAATACTCAAATGATGATGATTTTACAATAAAAGGTTTTAATAGGTTGTGGTCAATACCACAGTAAATACCCCAAATAGTAGTTGCTAAATCAATACCATTAGCATCTAATAAAACCTTGTTTTTGTAATGCTTTATTAATTGTTCTGATGATAACTCAGATAAGGCTTTTAAGTTTTTTTCTCCTTCAACCCGTCCGCTACAAACTAAATAAATGGGAAGTTCAATTTTTTTCTGTTGAATAAGACTAATAACAGCTACCATGTTGATGTGACAGAATAAATCATATTCAAACCAAAGTATAATTTCTGAATAGTTTTCAGTGTGATTTAATTTATCTAACTCATTTTTAATGAGATCAATATCTAAATCGATATCGTAGAATTCATTAAAAAAAGATTTTCGAAGATTTAAAAACTCTTCAGAATCTAATAGTTCTGAAGTTGGACCTTCACAAAGCATTTCCTGCCATGTAAGTTTCTCACCTTCAATACCTAATTTATTAATTGTTTTAGTGAGAATTGTTCCGTTGGTAATGTGTAGTGGTAGTTTTTTCATAATTTATCCGCCTACACGTTTTACGTTAAAGCCTTTATCTTTTAGCATTTTCATAATCTTGTCACGATAATCACCTTGAATAATAATTTTATCATCTTTAAAGCTGCCACCAACGCTTAATTTTGTTTTAATTTCTTTGGCTAGTGCTTTAAAATCTTCGTTAGCACCCGTATAACCTTCAAGAATAGTTATAGGCTTTCCTTTTCGTTTTTCGTATTTGCAAATAATGGGATCATCTTGCATCCAGATATTTGATGCATCACTTTGTTCTTCTTTTATTTCTTCCTTGTGATCTGGGAATAAATTTTTTAGCTGATCTTGTAAATCCATAACTTCTACTTCTTGATAAGACCAAGTTCAACTAAGCGCTCATTTAAAAACTCGCCAGCTGTAATGTCATCAAATTGTTTTGGATTTTTCTCATCAATACAACCTTCTAAAACATTTAATTTCATATCACTTATTGGATGCATAAAGAAAGGAATTGAATAACGTGATGTCCCCCAAAGTTCTTTCGGTGGGTTTATAACACGATGTATAGTAGATTTTAATTTGTTATTGGTATGTCTAGAAAGCATATCTCCAACATTTATCATAAGCTCGTTTGGTTGCGCAATAGCATCAATCCAATCACCTTTAAGATTTTGAACTTGCAAACCACGGCCTTGAGCGCCCATTAGAAGCGTAATTAAATTTATGTCACCATGAGCTGCTGCTCTAACTGCTTCCTTAGGTTCTTCAGTAATTGGTGGGTAATGAATAGGTCTTAAAATTGAATTCCCATTATGGATATAGCCATCAAAATAGGTTTCATCTAACCCTAAATGTAATGCTAAAGCGCGTAATACATATTTAGCAGTTTTTTCAAGCATTTTGTAGGTTTCTTTTCCAACTTTATTGAATTCAGAAAGTTCTTCAACAATAACATTATCGGGGTATTCTTCTTTGTATTTTTCATCATCTTCAACATACTGTCCAAAATGCCAAAACTCTTTTAAATCGCCTTCTTTTTTTCCTTTAGCACTTTCTTTTCCAAAAGACACATAACCGCGTTGGCCTCCAATACCTGGTATTTCATACTTCTTTTTAGTTTCGGTTGGTAAACTGAAAAAATTCTTGACTTCACTATATAAGTTTTCAACTAAAGTATCATCTAAAAAATGACCTTGTAACGCAACAAAACCTATTTCTTCGTAGGCTTTACCTATAGCATCTACAAATTTTTGCTTTCTAGATGGATCGTCAGAAATAAAGTCTTTTAAATCAACACTTGGAATACTAGTCATGAGGAATGTTATTATAGAATGTGTTACAAATGTACAAAAACATTACAAAGTTTAATACTATCTCAATTAGATAACTTTATTGAAAATATATTGTTTTTATGGTATATTTGATATGGTAAGACAACCAACTAATGGAAAGAGAATCTTATTCAATTCATATAAATTATAATACTGAAAATCTGGATACTACCACATTAATTCAGCTATATAAAAATATACTGAAACCAAGAATGGCAGAGGAGAAGATGCTTGTTTTGTTGCGCCAAGGAAAAATAAGCAAATGGTTTTCAGGCATTGGGCAAGAAGCCATAGCTGTAGGTATCACTATGGCTTTAAATAGTGATGAGTATATTTTACCCATGCACAGAAATTTGGGTGTTTTTACAACACGGAATATCCCGTTATATCGCTTATTTGCCCAATGGCTAGGCAAAGCTTCTGGTTTTACAAAAGGTAGAGATCGTTCTTTTCATTTTGGAACTCAACAATATAAAATTGTCGGAATGATTTCGCATTTAGGTCCTCAATTGGGTGTTGCAGATGGTATTGCTTTAGCTATAAAATTGAAAAATAAAAATGAAGTTACTGCTGTTTTTACTGGAGAAGGTGGCACTAGTGAGGGCGATTTTCATGAAGCATTAAATGTGGCATCAGTATGGCAGCTTCCTGTTTTATTTTGTGTAGAAAATAATGGTTACGGGTTATCTACGCCGACACATGAACAATATAATTGTGAAAATATAGCTGATAGAGGAATAGGCTACGGCATAGAATCACATATTATCGATGGTAATAACATTATAGAAGTTTACACAAAAGTTTCTGAGATAGCTGCGAGTATTCGCGAAAATCCACGTCCAGTTTTGTTGGAATTTAAGACGTTTCGTTTGCGTGGACATGAAGAAGCGAGTGGTACAAAATATGTTCCTGAGGACATCATGAATGCTTGGAAAATGAAAGATCCGGTAACTAATTTTGAGTCTTTTTTAAAGGCAAATAATGTTTTGAGTGAAGATGCTGAACTTAAAATAAAAGATGAAATAACTGATGAAATTAATGAGCATTTAGAAGTAGCTTTTAAGGAAAGTGATATTATTCCTGATTTAATAAATGAATTAGATGATGTATTTCAAAAATCAATTTACCAAGAAGTTAGCGTCAATAATGAATTAAAAGAAATTCGATTTATTGATGCTATTTCTGAAAGTTTGAAGCAAAGTATGGAGCAACATAATGACTTAGTTATTATGGGGCAAGATATTGCAGAATATGGTGGTGCTTTTAAAATTACTGAAGGTTTTGTTGAGCAATTTGGAAAAGACCGTATTCGTAATACACCTATTTGTGAGTCGGCAATTATTGAAACCGCCATGGGTTTGTCCATTGCTGGAATAAAGAGTATTGTAGAAATGCAATTTGCTGATTTTGTAACCTCTGGATTTAATCCTGTAGTTAATTATTTGGCAAAATCATATTATAGATGGAATCAAAACGCGGATGTTGTTATACGGATGCCTTGTGGAGGAGGCGTTGCTGCTGGTCCATTTCATTCTCAAACTAATGAGGCTTGGTTTACCAAAACTCCAGGTTTAAAAGTTGTTTATCCAGCATTTCCTTATGATGCTAAAGGACTTTTAAATACAGCTATAAACGACCCGAATCCTGTATTGTTTTTTGAGCATAAGGGTTTGTACAGAACTATTCGTCAAGATGTTCCAACAGATTATTACACAATACCTTTTGGAAAAGCATCTTTATTAAGAACAGGAACAGCTGTTACTGTAATTAGTTATGGTGCTGCAATACATTGGGCTTTAGAAACTTTAGATAATAATTTAGAAGTTTCAGCTGATGTTATCGATTTAAGAACACTTCAACCTTTAGATACTGAAACTATTTTTGCATCAGTAAAAAAGACAGGAAAAGCTATTATTTTGCAAGAAGACTCTCTGTTTGGTGGTATAGCCAGTGATATTTCTTCTCTAATCATGGAAAACTGTTTTGAATATCTTGATGCACCAGTAAAACGTGTTGCTAGTATTGAAACTCCAATTCCATTTGCTAGTCAATTAGAACAGCAATACTTACCAAAAAATAGATTTGAAATAGTTTTGAAGGAGTTATTATACTATTGAATAAAAAAAGACGCCAGCACTGCTCGACGTCTTTTATCTTTAATATTAAAGTAATTTTTTCATGAGGAAAATACATAACCTCCAATTTTGAGTAACTAAATAAGTTACTTAATAAAACATACAACCGCTAAGCCATATATACGAAAACCATGTCTGCATTGGTATTGCAGTAGTTATTAGTTGTTTCATAACTCGCCCGTCTTTGAAGTGCATTCCCTTAGCGGCTTCTGACATTAAAACAAGAATAGCTTAATACGATGAATACTTGCCTTAAAGGATATAAGGGTTATTCTTAATTATATAAACAACTCGCCAGACAAAATTAAAGTTTAATTAATAAATTTTTGACCTTAAAAGAAAAACGTTATGAACAAGTTTTCAACAAGAACTATTGAATTGTTTTAGCCACAGCTTCAACTTCGTCCAAAACACGAAGTAAATTTCCACTCCAAAGCATTTCTATGTCATCTTCAGTGTAACCTCGCTTTACAAGTTCCAAAGTCACATTAAACGTTTCAGAAGCATCACTCCAGCCTCCAATGCCGCCACCACCATCAAAATCACTACTAATACCAACATGTTCAATCCCTATTTTCTCAACTAAATAATCAATGTGGTTTACAAAATCTGAAACATCAACCATTGGAGGGATATCGTCTCTTTTGCTCGCTTTTTCGTTTGCAATCATATTTATTTTTCCTCTAAGACTATAAAATTTATCTTTTTCGTCTTTATCTAGTGTTTGTCGTTCTTTTGCGTTATACCATTTAGTGCCTAGAGAATCGGCTATTTTCATTCTAATTTCAAGTAATGCTTTGTTTCTTGCCTTATTTTTTTCTGTGTTTAGATAAGCTTGAAAAGCAACTGTTTGAACAACACCTCCATTTTCTTTCATGAGTTCTAATTGCTCATCATCTAAATTTCTACTATGGTCGCATAAGGCTCTTGCAGAAGAATGTGACGCTATAATTGGGGCTTTACTTAGTGCAATCATTTGCTTCATGGCTTCTTTTGATGGGTGAGACACATCTATCATCATGCCTAATCTATTCATTTCTTTAATGACGTCTTTTCCTAAATCACTCAATCCATTATGCAACCAAATATCATCAGCTTCCCCTGTATTACTATCACATAACTGACTATGTCCATTATGAGCAAGAGACATGTACCTCGCTCCTAGATTATAAAACTTCTCAACGTTTGAAATATCTAAACCCACAGGATAACCGTTTTCAATACCAATCATGGCAACTTTTTTACCAGATTTAGAAATGCGTCTTACATCATTGGAAGTTGTAGCCAATTCAATATCATTTGGCGCTATTTCTTTAACTAATTTATGAATAGCTTCAAACTTAGACATCGCATTTTCGTATGCTTTTTTATAACCTTCAGCATTTAAAGCGTCTTGACCTGTATAAACAATAAACCAAGCCACATCCAATCCGCCAGATTTCATTTTTGGCAATGTTATTTGCGTATCTAAATCTTGTGTGTAATTAATTGAATCTGTGAAATTTTTAACATTAATATCACAATGTGTATCAAGAGTAATCACACGTTCATGAATTTTTTGTGCACGTTCTATAAGTGCAATCGAATCGTTAGTTTTCATTATGCTTTCGGTTGATTTTGATTCGTTTTTACAAGAAAAAAAAGATATTAAAACGGAAAAAACAAAAAGTTGATATTTCATTGATTTTATATATGAAGCGTTAATCTTGTGAAGATACAAAATAGACTTAAATTAAATGGGAATAGTAAAATTTGTATCTTTAATGTATGCGTTTAATAATATTTGCAATACTATTGGTTACTTTTAGTTGTAAAGAAAGCCCAAAGGAATTATACACATGGCAATCTATGGAAGTAACAGCTACAGCCTATAATTCATTAGCGTATCAAACAAGTTCTGAGCCTAATATTACTGCATTTGGAGATAGTTTACAGCCAGGAAAAAAATATATTGCAGTGTCAAGAGATTTATTAAAACTGGGTTTAAAACATAATATCCCTGTCAAAATTGAAGGTCTTGAAGGGATATATTTGGTTAAGGATAAAATGCATTCGCGATGGCGTAAAAAAATCGATATTTACATGGGCGAAGATGTTAAAGCCGCCAAATTGTGGGGCAAAAAAACAGTGTGTATCGATTATGGAATTCCAATAAGCGAATAGTTTATTTCGTTTCAGCTTCCGATAATACAAACGGATAAGCGTCTTTTACTTGCTGCAATTGGTCTGTTGATAAATCTTCGGGTAATTTATTAAATACTTGTTTTGCATAATCTTTTCGTAAATCGAAATAAGCTTTAGTTAATTCATCTTGCACTTGAATGAATTGATTATAAGACGTATTTCTATCATTTTGTAATGAAATTACAGCTTTTTTTGGGTTATCTGATAATTCTGAAGATTTAAAACCGCTACAATAACTACAACTACCATCTAGGTTATTATCTAAAAACTGTTTGGCTATATCTTTTAATTCAGCAATATTAATAATATCATCCTCAACCATGATTTCATCATTTGCATTGATTGAAATTCTTAAAAGATTATGCTCTTTTATTTTGCTATCACAGTCTATTCCTTGCGGACATTCTGCTGGTAATTTTCTAGTAATTCCTTTGTCTTTAGGAATTGCAGCGGTAATTAAAAAGAAAATAAGTAATAGAAATGCTATGTCTGCCATAGAACCAGCATTTACTTCAGGCATTAATTTTGAACGTCTCATAATTATAGTTTTATATGTTAATATGACGTTTAAGTCACAAAAACAATACCAAAAAAGAGACTTCTAATTAATGAAAATAACGCTTTGTACCTTTCCAAACAGTGGTGTCTGAAGTATTAATATTTAAGACGCATCTGCAATTAAGCAAATTTTCTTGTGTAATATTATTTAAGTGTTTAGATATTTTATTGAATGTTTTCATTTTTGATTTGATTTTGATACTGAAACAGGTTCAGCACAGGTTGATGAAAGATTTTGGATTAAAAAGACGTTATTAATTATAACGTCTCTTTGAATTCCATTGATTACTTTTAGTAGTACTTAAAGTCCCTGATAATTGATTGTTGTTTAAAGTTCTCATGATTGTTGTTTTTTGATACTGAAACAGGTTCAGCACAGGTTGATGAAAATAGTTTTTAAAAAGGTGGCTATTATCTATAACGTCTTTTTGTGTTCCATTGGTTACTTTTAGTTTGTGTTAAAGTACCCGATAATTGATTGTTGCTTAAAGTTCTCATAATTGTTGTTTTTTGATTGTTATACTAGATAGACGACAGGAATTCAAAATTGTTACAGTACTATGCATAACAAAGTAATAAATTAACATGTTTTAACTGTTTTAATACGAAATAGGGGAGTTAAACTATGTAATCACTATTATATTCTTCGACTAAATAGTTTTAGGAATGGTTTTTGTATTAATTAAATCCTAAATATTAAGGACTTAGTTGATGTTTTCAACATAAAAAAATATCTTTGAGCCATTATTGTAATAATAGATCACAAAAAACAGATGAAACTTTATTTTTCATTTTTTATTATAATGCTTTTTTCATTATCAGCTTTTTCACAAATTGATAATCAGAAACGATCTATAAGTATTCCTGCTGTTGAAAGTAAAAAAGATTCTGCAGATACCAGAAAACTATTACTGTCAAAGCCTATAAACAGTAATAATAACAGTGTTAATCCACTAAATGCTCCAAAAGTATCTACCAATTTAAATTTACCTAAGAAGGAGTTTTCTATGTTTCCTCAAGAAAAATTTGGAAACCCTGGAGAACTTTATGTAAAGCAGGTTAACAAAAACATAGCAGATTTAAAACTTTCACCAGAGGAAGTTGAGCAACGAAATGGGAGTCAAACAGATCAGTTTTTAGGTGATTTTAAAAGTGGTGCTAAATTTGTAAATATAGTTTACAGAGATCATGGTTTTACTGATGGCGACGTTATTCAAGTTTTAGTGAATGATGATATAATTCATGCGCGAGTTTTTCTAACTGGAGGATACAAAGGGTTTAAATTAGACTTACAACCTGGATTTAACAAAATTGATTTTTTAGCCTTAAACCAAGGGAGTTCTGGACCTAATACAGCAGAATTTCAGGTGGTTGATGATGCTGGAAATCTAGTGTCGCACAACCAATGGAACCTTGCTACAGGGGTTAAAGCCACTATTGTTATTGTTAAGGAATGATTTTTAGGATATAACTTTTTCTATAAATTTTAACTCATCATTAGTAAACTCTAAATTATCTAAAGCCTTTACATTTTCTTTTAACTGATTGGTAGAACTTGCTCCAATAAGCACAGAAGCTACTTGTGGTTGTCTTAAAATCCAAGCAATTGCCATTTGAGATAATTTTTGACCACGCCTTTCAGCAATTTTAGCTAACTCTTGAATTTTTTCAATATTATTATTTACCGTTTCTGTATTTAAAAAAACAGAATCTCCACCTGCACGAGAATTTTTAGGAATACCATTTAGGTACTTGTCGGTAAGCATACCTTGGGCTAAAGGCGAAAATGTAATACAACCTACACCGTTTTGTTCTAAAGTATCTAAAAGTCCATCTTCAACCCAACGGTCAAACATAGAATATCTAGCTTGGTGTAATATAAAAGGCGTTTTTAATTCTCGTAATAATTCGGCAGCTTTTTTGGTGTCTTCTGGCTGATAGTTAGAAATACCAACATAAAGTGCTTTTCCCTGTATAACAATATCTGCTAAAGCTCCCATGGTTTCTTCTAGTGGTGTATCGGGGTCTGGTCTATGATGATAAAATACATCTACATAATCCAAATTCATACGCTTCAAACTTTGGTCTAAACTTGATATTAAATATTTTCTAGACCCTAAATTTCCATAAGGACCATCCCACATATCAAAACCAGCTTTTGTAGCAATGAACAACTCATCTCTGTATGATTTGAAATCGGAATTTAAAATGGTACCAAAATTTTCTTCAGCTGATCCAGACGGTGGCCCATAATTATTAGCTAAATCAAAGTGTGTAATACCTAAATCGAAAGCACATCTTAAAACATCTCTAGCGTTTTTAATATCATCTACATGACCAAAATTATGCCATAAACCTAATGAAATTGCAGGTAAAAGGACGCCGCTTTTTCCAGACCTTTTGTAAGTCATTGTTTTATAGCGTTCTGATGAAGCATCGTATTTTATAGGTTGAGTATTGTTGTCAATTTGCATTATATTTCTAGATTTAGATAAAGTGATAAAAATAGAAATAAGTTTTTAAGCATCAATAAAAGTTGAGAATAAATCAATTAATATTTTTTGTAGTTCAGAATATAATTCGGTTTTATATAGATGTGTCTGCACTTCGACAAGACGAAATAGTAAACAGAGCTAGTTAGAAAAACGCAAATCGAGTTATAATTAAAAGATTATTTAGTTTTCTGAAAAATGTATTGAGTATTACACCATACAAAACATGTTTAGTTTAATTCATTTTAAATTTTCACATAAAATAGTCGTCAAAAACCTTTTAAAGGTGTTATTTTTGCACGTCAATAAATTGAAAATATGTCCAAAATATCTACTATTGAATTAGAAGAAAGAGCCGAAGGCAAGAGTTTATATAGCTATCAAAAAGGTGCTATTGATAAAATTTTTACAGCATTTGAAGAATCACCAGACGATTACCATTTGCTCTATCAATTGCCAACTGGAGGGGGTAAAACGGTTATATTTTCTGAGATTGTAAGACAATATCTTAAACATCATCAAAAAAAGGTATTGGTAATGACACATCGTATTGAATTGTGTAAACAAACCTCAAATATGCTTACAGAGTTTGGTGTGGTTAATAAGGTTGTTGATAGTAAAGCAGATTTAAGCGATCAGGGAAATTACAGCTGTTTTGTAGCCATGGTTGAAACCTTAAACAACCGTTTAAATGATGATAAATTAGATATTTCTGATATTGGTTTAGTTATTATTGATGAGGCACATTATAATTCTTTCACAAAGTTATTTAAGTTTTTTAGTCAGTCTTTTATTTTGGGTGTTACAGCAACACCTTTAAGTTCGAGCATGGATTTACCTATGACCGATAATTATGATGAACTTATAGTAGGTGAAAGTATAGAATCGTTAATAGAAAATGGATTTTTGGCACGTGCTGAAATGTTTTCATACAATGTTGGCTTAACATCTTTAGTTGTAGGTGCTAATGGAGATTACACAGTAAAATCCTCAGAAGATTTATATACGGCTAACGATATGCTTACTAAGCTCATACAGGCTTATGAAGAGCGTTGTAAAGGCAAAAAAACATTGATTTTTAACAATGGTATTAACACCTCATTGCATGTTTATGACACCTTTAGAAGAGCAGGATACCCGATTGCACATCTAGATAATACCAATACCAAAAAGGAGCGTGCCATGATTTTAAAATGGTTTAAGAAAACGCCAGATGCCATATTAACTTCGGTTAGTATTTTAACCACAGGTTTTGATGAGCCAACAGTTGAAAGTATTATTCTAAATAGAGCAACAAAATCGTTAACGCTTTATTACCAAATGATTGGTCGTGGTTCACGTATCTTGAAAGATAAAAGTACATTTTCTGTTATAGATTTAGGAAATAATTTTCATCGATTTGGCCCATGGGGCGATGATTTAGACTGGCAACGTATTTTTAGATCTCCAAACTATTATTTAGATGCTATTTTAAGTGATGAAGAACTTGAAAGTAATTTTAGGTATGAAATGCCCGATGAATTGCGAGCAGAGTTTTCAAAATCAAAAGATGTGTATTTCGATATTCAAAAAACCTACGTAGATTCTATTCGAGCCGGAGAATCAACAAAAGTAGTTTTAGAACGCTCTATAGAACAACATGCAAAAATTTGTATTGAAAATAGTGAAGATGTTTACGATGCATTAGCCTTAGCAAAGATGCTGGGAGATGATGTTGATTTTAGAATTCAGCGTTATACCAAATGCATTAGCAAAAGTACATTCAACTTTGTAGAATGGCTAAAAGGAGATTATAAAAAGAAGTTAAATGCTTATTTACGTTCAAATTTTGACGAAGTTTTTGAGCAAATTCACGGTTATCCGCCAGAAGACTAACCACTTCAGCTAATTTAGAACGCATATTATTATAATAGCCTTAAAATAAGGCGTATCTTTACGTTCTAAAATTTAAAAAAACATTCTACGTAAACTATGGCTAAATCACAAGTAACTTTTAACAAAATAGAAAAAGAAAAAAAACGCTTAAAAAAGAGAGAGGAAAAGCAAAAGAAAAAAGAAGCTCGAAAAGCAGAGGCTAAAGAAAACCCTCAAGGTATTCAATTTGCTTATGTTGATTTTAATGGCAACCTAACCGACACGCCTCCAGACCCAGCAATGCGCGAAAAAGTTGAAGCCGAAACTATTGAGTTAGGTATTCCTAAAAAGGAAGATAGACCAGAAGAGGTGTTTACAGCAAAAGAGGGGAAAGTATCTTTCTTTGATCATTCTAAAGGTTTTGGATTTATCATAGATAGCGTTAATCAAGAAAAATATTTCGTTCATGTTAGTGGCTTACTTGAAGATATTGAAGAAAACGACAAAGTTACTTATGAATTAGAACGCGGACAAAAAGGTATGAATGCCGTTCGTGTAAAAAAGATTTAATTTCTTTTAATTTTTTAACAAGCCTTTATTATATATGGGTGCCCCTCGCAAAACAATTGTTATTGTATTAGCATTTTTTGCTATTTACGTTATATGGGGTTCTACTTATCTTCTTAATAAAATTGCAGTAACAGAATTGCCTCCATTTTTCTTAGCATCCATTCGCTTTGTTGTTGCAGGTATACTTATTTTTATTATTGCCAAAATTTTAAAAGTAGATATTTCAATTACTAAAAAGCAACTTATAAATACTGCTGTTGCAGGTTTTTTGTTTTTAACTTTTGGCAATGGTGTTGTTGTATGGGCACTTAAATATGTAGATAGTGGCTTTGCAGCCTTAGAAATTTCTGCTCAACCTTTGGTAGTTTTAATTTTGATGCGTATTCTTCAAGGTAAAAAGATTTCAGCAATGTCTTATGTTGGCGTTTTTTTTGGGTTTATAGGTATTTATCTTCTAGTCAGTCAAAAGCAACTTATAAGTCAGGAAGGACAAATTACTGGTATGATCATGATTTTTATCTGTATGATAAGTTGGGGATATGGTAGTTTATTTGTTGGAAAAGCAGATTTACCTAAAAACTTTTTTGTAAATACAGGTTATCAAATGTTTTCAGGTGGTATTATGTTAGCTATAGCTAGTATTTGTTTTGGTGAAGCTTGGAGTTTGCCAACAACGTGGAGTTTAAATGTACAATGGTCTATGCTGGCACTTATTCTTTTTGGAAGCATTATTGCTTTTACGGCATTTAATTATTTACTTAAAGAAGTTTCGCCAGAAAAAGTAGCGACATCAACCTATGTAAATCCAATTATAGCTTTAATTTTAGGATGGTGGATTTTAAATGAAACGATTACTTTACAATCTATAATTGCCGCTGTGGTATTATTAACTGGCGTTTATTTTATCAATTCTAAACGGAAATTTAAACCCAGAGGTATTGGACGCTAAAAACGCTATAAAGTTTATGTTAATTAGTACATTGGCTTTTGCGTGTATGAATGCCACTGTAAAATATCTGAATGATATAAGCCCTTTTCAAATTGTATTTTTCAGGTCTGCAAGTTCCTTATTTTTTACTTTTGGTTTTCTGCTAAAGAATAAAATTCCAGTTATCGGAAAGAAAAATAAGTTATTGATATTAAGAGGTTTAGTTGGTGTTACTTCAATGACTTTTTTCTTTATGTCTGTCAAATATTTATCGGTAGGTACTGCAGTTTCATTGCGCTATATAGGACCGATTTTTGCTGCTATTTTTGCGGTTATATTGTTAAAAGAAAAAATAAAACCTTTACAATGGTTCTTCTTTTTAATAGCCTTTTGTGGTGTTGTGATTTTAAAAGGATTTGATAGTGAACTACATTCTTACGGTTTAATTTTAGTTTTGCTATCGGCTCTTTTTAGTGGTTTGGTTTACATAATTATTAGTAAAATTGGTAAAAGTGAACACCCTGTAGTTGTTGTTAACTATTTTATGATTATTGCTACCATAGTTGGTGGGGTACTTTCTATTAAAAACTGGGTAAATCCTGTTGGTTTTGAGTGGTTATTATTATTTCTTCTTGGTGTTTTTGGCTATTACGGACAAGTATATATGACTAAAGCTTTTCAAACTGCTACAACAAACCAAGTAGCACCCCTAAAGTATATTGAAGTTATTTTTACAGTGTTATTCGGGTTGTTTGTGTTTAATGAAATTTATACACTCTGGAGCATACTGGGTATTGTTCTCATTATTGGAGGCCTAGTTTTAAATGTTTTATATAAAGCTAAATATAATAGCTAATCCATTTTTTTAATTTTGGAATCTGCAGTTAGTTTTTGATAGATAATTACAGCATCACCTTTGTATCGTAAGGTACAATCAGCTGTAGCTTCAATATCAATAGTATTTGTAACAGTAATATTTGCATCACAATCGGCTGCCATTTTCATTTTTAGATTTTCAACATGCAAATCGTAATCTGTTAGATTAGCATCAGCAGATAAGTTTGCATTTAAAATACCAACATTGCCATATAAATCTGCTTTAGCATCAGCAGAAAGTTTAAGGTCCAAATAATCTACATGTACTTCACCGCTAAAAAAGCTATCAGCAGTTACATTTATTTTTACATTATCTTCTATTAATGCATTTTCTAAAATTATTTTAGAATCAGCTACAGCTGAAAAATCTGTAATCGATTTTGTTGTGATATAAACATTAAGTGTTTCTTTTCCTTTAATATTTACGTTATTTCTAAGGCGAACTTTTAATTTATTATCTTCTTTAGTTGCGATAATATAGTCATGTAAATTGTCATTAGCCTCAATTTTTATGGATTCTTCTGTATCTGAAAAAGTGATATAGGCATTAAAATCGTTAGCTATTTCAAAAGCGTTATAATCTGTAATATTTACTGTTCTGTAAGTAACAACATCATTATTTGTTACTCTTATAGTATCTATACTACAAGATGATAAGATGAATGTAACAAGGGTGATTAATGTATAAAGTCTGCTCGTTTTCATTTTGATTTGATTTTGATGATTTATTTATTCATTGATTTATTTAATTTTATTACAGGAATCCATTGAAAATTAATTGGATACCAAGTGTTTGCTTCTGCATCAATTCTAAGTAATACCTTATTATTTTCAGCAAAAACGTACTGTGAGTTTATTTTATCAATCTTCATGACTTATATTTTTTTTATAACGGTTTCTTCCCATATTAAATACACCAACTTTAATACCTAAACCAGCTGAAAACCCATTAATTCTAGAAAAATCATATTCAGGTTCTAAATTTATTCTACTTGAAAACCTGTATTTAACTCCTGCTTCAAATTGAATATATCTGGAAATATTATAAAGTACATTTATGCCCGGTTCTACTACAAAAACTGGTTCCCAATCATCATCATCCCAAACGGCATCATCTATATTTCCTTGAACTAAACCAACCGCACCACCACCAATAAGCAAAGGAAATGACAGGTTTAGTTTATGTTTACTAAACAATATAGGTTCTAAATGGAGTCCGCCATAAAAACCAACTAAATCTCTATTGTTAAAGTCGATACCTAGATTATTTAAATCGGAATAAAAGCCTGTTCCAACAAAACCCACTTCAAATTGTTGATTTGCTACATAAGCAATTTTTAAGCTCGTTAAATAAGTATCAGATTTTTCAATTGTTCCATATTGGAAATTCAAACCTATGTAAACACCATGTACTGTATTTTTTCTGTCGTTAAATTCAATATAATCGCTTTCAGATTTGTCTTGTTCTTGAGCCTGTAAATTGCTGAAATAAAAAGTTAGAATTGATAAGAAGATTAGTTTGTAATTTTTCATAATTTGATTGATTTTTGACATTAGTTATTAGTATAGACAAGCCAATTAGCTATTGGTTGCATATAATTTTATTTTTTTTAAGTTATTTTTAATGTATCTTGAAGTTATTCGTCTAAAACAATAGCACCTTTTCTCCCTGTAAAAGTGAATGTGCCCGTTTTAGATTTCCCATAGTTACCAGTAATTTCCCTGATACGCTTACTTTTGTCTATGACATTGCTTTTAATATTTGAAAAAGATTTAGGCAATCGAAGTAAGCCTTCTTCAAGATTTGCTTTAAAGCTGAAAGATAAATTGGTTATGTTAATATGAACTTCTGAAGATTCCTGATTGATATCTAGAGTAGGAGTGGTATTGGTTATTTTTGACACTCTTAATTCTGATACATTCATTATCAATGCTATTTTGTCTTTAACAGTATTTATTTTAACATTAGAAAATTTAAGTTCACCTTGAATATAATCTACATTTTGGATGGATATTTCATCTTTACTAGAAGTAATTTCTAAATTTGTAACCGAATCAATTTCAATATTTGCTCCACTTGTATTGAGTAATAAATCTTTTGAATCTTCAATATCTATATCACCGTTTTTTAAATTTATGGTACCATAAGTAATAGATTTACTTCTCAATTTGCCAAACTTCATATCTATATTGGCATTGGCAACGTTATCGTTTATCCATAAATCACCATGCTCAACATTTGCTTTTAATTTTCCTGTCCAATTATCAATAATAACGTCACCAAACTTATTTGTTACATCAATTTCTGCATTAATAGGTAAGTAAACGGTATAATTAATTTCTACATTACCTTTATCAAAATCAAAAGGATTTACTTTATTAAAGTATCTTGAGAAAAAGCTGGTATTTTTCTCTGAAATATCAGATTCAACACTAATAAAATTACTTGCTGTTCTAATATTGGCTTCAATACGGTCAATAAGTGCTTTGGCATTATCCTTTTTCTTATTTGTTACCTTAATAGCTATGGATACGGTAGCTTTGTTTTCATTCCATCCGTTAATAGTTACATTACCGTATTTATTATCTAAATGTAATTCTCCAGCATTGGTTAATTTAAAAGTTTTCTCAATCTTTTTTGTCAACGTTTCTTGAGCGTTTATTGAGACACTTACCGCCAATAATGCTATTGTTGCTATTTTTTTATAAAGTGTAAACATCGGTTTCTTCTGTATTTTTAGAACTATTAATTTGCTTTAATAGGTTCTCAATTAATTCAATTCTTTTTTTGTAATTAACCACAATGGCTTCCAAAACTCTTTCGCTATCTAGGTTTTTACTAAATTCTAACTTTAAAGTTTCGTATTCTGTATCTAACTCATCCATAAATGATAGAAACTCTTTTTTCTGAGTTGGTGATAATTTTGAGCTTTTTTGCACCAACTTTACCTGATAAGCTACCAAACCTTTATAGTAAGAATCAATATCGCTCAATTCTTGATTTGCTATGTGGTTTTGCTGTTCTATTTCTCTGTTACTAAAAACGTTTACCAATGAAAACAAGCCCAATGCAATAACTATAGTGGCTGCTAATTTAAAAGCAGGCCTATTCCAAAGTTTTATTACTTTTGGTTTAGAAATTGGAGAGTTTAAACCAGCTTCAATGTTTGACCAAAGCTTACTTTTATCGGCTTTATACTCATCAAAAAGTGCTATATTTTCCTTTATGTTTTTTTCAAAATTATCCATTATAGTGTCTTTATAATTTCAATTAATTTTTTCTTTGCTCTGTGATATTGCGATTTAGAGGTTGATGGTGTAATATTCAATATTTCTGAAATCTCAACATGATCGTAACCTTCAATTAAATATAGATTTATAATTTGTTGATAACCAGCAGGCAACAACCCTATGCTTTTAATAACCTTTTTAATATCCATCGCATCTGCCTTTTCGTCTTCTTCTTCATTTTTTATACGATACATCTCGTTTTCAATAGGAGTAATGGGTATTTTCTTTTTCTTTAATTGATTAATGCTTTTGTTAACTACAATACGTTTTAACCAAGATCCAAAAGTACTCTCATACCTAAAAGATGATAAATTATTAAAGGCTTCAATAAAACTATCTTGAACTACATCTTCTGCATCTTCTTTTATCCGCATCATTCGCATACTCACATTATACATAGCGTCCACATAAAGCTCGTATAGGCTGTATTGAGCGTTTCTATCGCCTAACTTGCTTTTTTCAACAAGATCTTTATGTGTGTATAAAATGTTGGTTTCCAACTAAATTTACTAGTATTTAATTCGGCTTAAAATAGGTTTTATTTTTTAAGCTACTATTATAGACAACTAAAAAAGTGAAGGGTTGCATTTCTTATTTATTTATTCAAAATAAAAACTGAAACTACTTAATTAACTTTTAAAAGTTTAGATTTTACACAAAACAGATTATATTTCGAACATGGTTTACTTTGGTTTTTAAATATATTAGCCAACTTAAAACCAACTAACCAAAATGAAAATAGGCGTTCTTAAAGAAACTCAAAAAGGGGAGAGGCGAGTTTCAATATCACCAAATATCGCAAAACAACTAATCGCTAAAGGCTTCAAAATTCTTGTTGAAGAAGATGCAGGAACGCATTCATCTTATAAAAATTCTAATTATAAAAGTGAAGGTGCATCTGTTGAAAAAAGAGATGTTGTTTTTAAAGAAGCTGACATTCTTTTAAAAATTAACCCTTTTGATCAAGAAGATTTAAAACTAGTTAACAAAGGTCAAATATTAATTAGTCAACTTTACCATAAATCTAATCCTGAATTAATCGAGAACATTGCTAAAAAAGAAGTTACAGCATTTTCACTTGATGCTATGCCTAGAATTTCAAGAGCTCAAGACATGGATGTTTTAAGTTCTCAAAATAATTTAGCAGGTTATAAAGCAATTATTAGAGGCGCTTATGAAATGACTAAAATATTTCCATTGATGATGACAGCTGCGGGCACCATAACACCTTCAAAAGTCTTAATTTATGGAGTTGGAGTTGCAGGTTTACAAGCCATTGCTACTGCAAAACGTTTGGGTGCAGTTGTAGAAGCTACCGATATTAGAACAGAAACAAAAGAGCAAGCAGAATCTTTGGGTGCCAAATTTATTTCTGTTAATAACGAAGGAGAGACGTCTGAAGGTGGTTATGCAAAAGAGGCGTCTGATGACTATTTACGAAAACAAAAAGAAGCAGTTAATAAATCATTATTTCAAGCAGACTTGGTAGTAACTACTGCTAACGTACCTGGTAGAAAAGCACCAGTTTTAATTACTAAGGATCAAGTGTCGCAGATGAAAAATGGCGCAGTAATTATTGATTTAGCTGCTGCACAAGGCGGTAATTGTGAGGTTAGTAAACTAGATGAAACCGTTTTAATAAATGGCGTAAAGATTATTGGAACTACCATAGCACCAGAAAGTGTTTCCACTAACGCCAGTGAATTATTTGCAAAAAATATTTTCAACTTTATCAATCATCTTACTGCAGACAATGCTTTTAAATGGGATTTGGAAGAAGAAATTACAGATGAAACCTTGATTGTTAAGGACGGGCTAATCAGAAAAAAATAAACAAACAATATGAACCAATTAATAGAATTCATTCGCGATAATATTCAAATTACATACATTCTTATTTTATCCATTTTTGTTGGAATTGAGGTTATTAAAAGTATTCCAGCCGTATTACACACACCATTAATGTCTGGTGCAAATGCCTTAAGTGGCGTTGTAATAGTTGGAGCTATTATAGTTATGTTACACGCAGATCCAAATGATTATTTGGCTTTAACTTTAGGCTTTTTAGCTGTTGTATTAGGAATTTTAAATGTGGTTGGTGGTTTTGCCGTAACGCACAGAATGTTACAAATGTTTAAAAAGAAGAAATAATGAATATTTTATTAAGTGTTATATATCTTATTGCTACGGTAACTTTTATTGTTGGTTTAAATAAACTTGGACATCCAAAAACAGCAAAAAACGGAAACTTAATTGCTGCCGCTGGTATGGGGCTTGCTATTGTAGGCACTATTTTTATTCATGATTTGCAAGTAGCAACTATTATTTATGTTTTAATAGGTATTGCTATATTACTGGGTTCTATTATTGGTTGGTTTATCGCAGTTAAAGTTGAAATGACTAAAATGCCAGAACTGGTATCGTTATTCAATGGTTTTGGTGGTGCGAGTGCAACACTCATCGGATTGGTTGAGTTTAGTAAAAACATAGATAGCTCTATGCAAGCAATCACTATTATTTCAGGCATTATTATAGGTGCCATAACTTTTTCAGGAAGTTTAATAGCTTGGGGAAAACTTAATGGTTCTTTAAAAAGTGTAATTAAAATACCGCAGTACAATATTGTTAATAATATGTTTTTTATAATGGTTATTGCACTCGCTGTTTATATGATTGTTTCTGGTGGATACAATCCATTATTACTATATGGTTTATTAATTGGGGGCTTAATTTATGGGATTCTTTTTGTGTTGCCTATTGGAGGTGCAGATATGCCTGTAGTTATATCATTATTAAATTCATTAACGGGAATAGCAGCAGCAATTACAGGTATTTTATATAATAATATGGTCATGCTAGTTGGTGGTATTTTAGTTGGGTCTGCAGGTATTATATTAACTGTAGCTATGTGTAAAGCTATGAATAGAACTTTGGCATCTGTTATATTTGGTTCGTTTACTGCTACAAACGCTGTAGAAGGCAGTAATAAAACTTTGGGTTCCATAAAAAGCACAAATGCTAGTGATGCTGCTATTATGATGAATTATGCCACTAATGTCATTATTGTTCCAGGATATGGTTTAGCTGTAGCGCAAGCACAACATGTTATTCATGAGTTGGAAGAAATACTTGTAAATAAAGGCGTGAATGTAAAATATGCTATTCATCCAGTGGCAGGAAGAATGCCAGGACACATGAATGTTTTATTGGCTGAATCTAATGTAGATTATAGTATATTGGTTGAAATGGATGATATTAATCCACAATTTAATAATGCAGATGTTGTTTTAGTTGTTGGTGCTAATGATGTTGTAAATCCAGCAGCACACAACAATCCAGCAAGTCCTATTTACGGAATGCCTATTCTAGATGTTGAAAACGCAAAACACATTGTTGTAAATAAGCGAACCATGAATGCAGGTTATGCAGGAATAGAAAACGAACTGTTCTATAATTCAAAAACATCTATGCTTTTTGGTGACGCCAAATCTGCTTTAACAGACTTAGTAAGTGAATTAAAAAACATGTAAAACGCTGTTTTTCAATTAAATAAATATCTCAAACTGATTCTTATGGTTTAGATTAGTATTCTTCTTTAAATTTGTAATTTCGCACCAATTATTTGTGGAAAACATTAGGTATAATGACATTTAAAAAGTGGATTAATAATATCAGAAGAAAATTAATGAACAGCATTACCAAAAATATTGGTAGTTCTTATTCTGAGCCAAAAATTGGTGATTTTAAAATTGATGATATTAAGAACGTTCTAATTATTAGACCAAATCACAGGTTAGGAAATCAATTATTATTAACACCCATTGTTCAGGAAGTTATAAATACGTTTCCTAATTGTAAAGTCGATTTATTTGTAAAAGGCGGAGTAGCCTTTCCCGTATTTGAAAACTATAAGCAGGTTAATAAAATTATTCAACTTCCAAAAAAGCCTTTTAGCAATTTGTTTAAATATGCAAAAAGTTGGTTTTCAATAAAAAACAAGAAGTACGATTTAGTAATTAATGGTGATAAAAATTCATCCTCTGGGAGATTACTAACTCAAATGGCTAGTGCCAAAATTAAAGTTTTTGGAGAAGCTTATACAGAGCTTGAAAACACGTTTCAAGACTATGAGCATATTTCAAAATCTCCTATTTATAATTTAAGACATTATTTAAGCAAATTAGGATTCAATAAGAATGAAACCGAATTACCTCTTTTAGATATAAAACTTAGTGCTGAAGAAATTTCTAACGGAAAGAAAATTTTAAATGATATTATAAAAAATGATAAAGAAACCATTTGTATTTATACGAATGCAACGGGGCATAAGTGTTATTCTGAAACTTGGTGGGAAACGTTTTATTCACGTTTATTAAAAGAATATCCTAATTACAATATTATTGAAATGTTGCCTATTGAAAATATTTCTAAAATCAATTTTAAAGCCCCTCATTTTTATAGCAAAGATATTAGAGAAATGGCAGCTATTATTAAAAACACTTCTATTTTTATTGCTGCAGATAATGGGGTGATGCATTTAGCCAGTGCCGCATTAGTGCCATGTATCGGATTTTTTTCGGTAACCAATGAAAACGTTTATGCACCATATGGAAATGGGAGTATGGCTTTAAACACTAATAAAACAAATATTGAAGATTGGATTCAGGGCATTAATAAAATTTTGTTGAAATAAATATGCGTTAACGTCCTCGCTGTCCAGAAAACTCCATAGCTTCACCTTTGCCAAATCCGTAGCTAATGCCAAAAGTTACAAAGCGTCCGCGTTGTCTACTATCGAGAGAATAAAAATCTCCTTGCGAAGAAAAGCTTTCATCAATGCGTGTTGCAAAGGCATCACGAACACTTAAATTCAAAATAACCTTTCCTTTTAATATCTTTTTTCTAACCCCAAAATCAATAAAATAGCTTTCAGATACTTCACCTTGAAGACTAACAAAATTAGAATTATAATTTCCAGACATTTCAAAATCGAATTCTAATGGTAATTTGAATTTAGAAGTTATACTAGAATTCCATCTATTCCCTTTAAAATCGAAATTTTGTGCTTCAAAAACACCTGTTCTGTCAAAATAATTAATATTAAAATCTCCCGTTAAAGTAAACCAATTTACAGGGTTATATTTACCATTAGCCTCAAAACCTATGGTGTTACTAGTTCCTATGTTTTCAGGTTGCGAGGTGCTAACATTATTTTCAAAAGTGATTATGTTTTCAACCACATCGGTAGTATAACGATTGTATAAACTGAAATTTAAGGATGCATTTTTTATTTTATGAATACTCGTAATCTCATAAGAATCGGTGTATTCTGGTTGTAAATTTGGGTTGCCTCTAGAAATATTAAAATTATTTCTGATGTTATTAAAAGGATTTAATTGTCTTAATCCAGGTCTGTTTATTCTTCTAGAATAACCTGCTTGTAGTGAAAACCCATCTGAAATTTTATAGGACGAATGTATGCTAGGAAATAAATCGGTGTAGTTGTTTTCGTTAGATACATTTGTGGTTTTTAACAAGGTGTTTATGTTTGTGTTTTCTACTCGAAGTCCAATTTTTAAACCCCATAAATCGCCTTCATAGGCTAGAGTATTGTAAAAAGCTAATACTTTTTGGTCAAAATCAAATACGTTAGTTAAATCTGGATCTGTTACCCAAACATCATCAATAAAATTGCTGACTTCAAAATCATTAGATACTATATTGATCGCATATTGCGAACCGGTTTCTAAAGTGTATTTTTCTAAAAAAGGATGCGTATAATCTAATTTAAATGTATAATCTTCAAGAGAATAATCTGTACGGGTTTCTTGTAAACTATTGGGTTCATCACCTGTAATAGTCGTGTTCTCAAAGACAGAAGATTGGTCTTTTGCAAAACTACTACCTAAAGCGCTAAATAATAAATCTTGGTCTTCATGCCGTTTAAAATCCTTTTTGTATTGTAACTCGTATCGTATTTTAGGGTTGGTTGCTTCAGTAGTTTGCTTTCTTACCCAATTATCTATTACATTACTTTCATTAAATAACCTATTAAAATCTGCGTTAGATGTTTGGTCTTCAACTTCATAAGCATAAGAGCCAGAAAGTGTAATAACGTTAGTGTCGTTTATATAATAATCTGTTCCTAAAAGAAAACTACTAAATTTTTCATCAAAATTACTACGCTCGTTACTTGTAATAGTTGTATCGTTAAGAATATCACGATTAATGCTTTTTCTAATATCTTTAAATGTTCGGAGACCAGCACCGATTTGACTAAATAAATTGAATTTTTCAGTGCGTTTATTTATACTCAAACCAAAACTATTACTATTGGGCACTCCAACATTTATACTGGCAGAGCCATTTAGACCTCGCTTTTCAGATTTTTTTATAATAATATTGATAATTCCTGCTGTACCTGCCGCATCATATTTTGCTGAAGGGTTGGTAATGACCTCAATTCTATCAATCATATCTGCAGTAATTGTTCCTAAAGCATTCCCGTCAGCAGAAGCTAAAACTGAAGGCTTTCCATTTATTAATATCTGAACACCTTGGCTGCCGCGTAAGCTAACTTCTCCTTCTATACTTACATTTACAGAAGGCACATTATTTAAAACTTCTAAGGCACTTGCACCAGTGGAACTTAAATCGCTACCCACATTAAAAATACGCTTATCTAGTTTAAATTCTGTTTGAGATTTTTCAGCACGAACTACAACTTCACTTAACGCTTGTAAATCTTCAGATAATACAACTTCTTTTAAGTCAATACTGTTGTTGGAAATGGTAAACGTCTTAAAAGTTATAGTTGTATAACCAATATAGCTAACCTCAATATAAAAATTATTAGACTCAGTATTTACAGTAAAATAGCCTTCTGTATTTGAAACGGTTCCCGTAATAGGGGTGTTTGTAGATTTATCTAAGACAGAAATGGTTGCATATTCTATGGGTAAATTGCTGTTAGCTTCAACAACTTTTCCTGTAATTTCTATGGTAGTATTTTGGGCATCTAATGAATTACATAATAACGACATTAAACTTAAGAAGAAGATATACTGTAATTTATAATTCATTATTTGTTTTAATAAAAGCTTAACAAATATAGTGTCATGAAATTTTCTATGTGTTAAAATTTATTTAAAAAATCACATAAAATTCACTTGATTATAAGTGCCGAATAAATATAGATTTTAACAACTTCAATATGAAAAAAAAGCTAATTTCGTACTTCATTAAAATACAATTCTAATTTTAAGTTTTATGACACAAAAACTGTTGTTTTTAGTTCTTTTTCTATTTATATCTAATACCACACTATCACAAATTTCAGGAAAAATTATTGATGATCAAGATGATTCTCCCTTAGAATACGCAACTATTGCTTTATACAACCAAGAGGATAATAGTTTGGTTAGCGGTGTGATTACCAATGCTGATGGTTCTTTTTTAATTGAAAATATTAAAGCAGGCTTATATTATTTAGAAGCCTCATTTATGGGGTATACTTCAAAGAAAATTGAAGATATTTCGATAACCAAAAGAAACCAAATTTTAAATTTAGGAACTATAAAATTAGCTTTAGGAAATGCGCTTAATGAAGTGGTTGTAAATGCTGAACGCTCAACTGTTATAAATAAAATTGATAGACAAGTTTTTGATAGTAGTAAGTTTCAAAATAGTGAAGGCGGTAGTGCCGTTGATGTTATAAAAAATCTACCTTCTGTTACTGTTGATGGGCAAGGTGACATAAGTGTTCGAGGAAGTCAAGGTTTTGCTGTTTTAATAAACGGTAAGCCCACACAAGGCGATGTTAGCAGTATTTTATCACAGCTTCCAGCAAATGCTTTGGAAACGGTTGAACTTATCACTGCACCATCAGCAAAATATGATCCTGAAGGAAAGGGAGGCATTCTAAACATAATCACAAAAAAAGGAGCTGTAAATGGGACTTTCGCGCAAGTGAATGTACGTGGTGGTTTTCCATCTATAGAACCTTACGATACGCAAGTAGCAGCAAAACGTTACGGGATAGATGCTACAGTAAATAAATTAGCAGATAAATGGAATTTATCTTTTGGTGCTAGTTATCAGCGAAATGATATCTCTGGTAGGCGAGAGGGTGATATGTTTATTGTAAATCAAGCTGAAAACAAAACTACTTTTTTACCGTCTGATGGTGAACGTAGTTTTGATGAAATAAGTTATAACGGACGTTTTAATGTAGATTTTACACCAGACGTTAACAATACGTTTTCACTAGGCTTTTTTGCTGGAAAACGAACTAAAGATAGATTAGCAGATATTGTTTATAATAATTATGCTGTATCACCTATTGGCAGTGATAATAGACTTTATGAGTTTACCTACTTTAACCATAACCTTAGAGTTAGAAAAGGAGATTTTGCCTTAGGAAGCTTTGATTACGCACATACTTTTAATGATAAATCTAAATTATCAACATCATTTTTATACGAATATACTTTTTTAGGTGGACCAACAGAAAATGATAATGTCGGTTTTCCTGATGAAAGTATTATATATCAACAAGAATTTAATACTAATGATAATCCGTTGTACGGAACACGAATTAATGTAGACTACGCTTGGAAACCCTTTTCGTTCGGAATCTTAGAAATGGGATATCAATATCGAGATTTAGATCATGAAGGTGAATTTGTTTATGAACGCGATGGTAATTTGGTGCCAGAATTTTCAAGTGATATTGAATTAAAACGGACTATTCATTCTGGTTATGCGCAACTTACTGGCTCAAAAAATAAATGGGATTATAATGCAGGAGTTCGTTTAGAATCAATGGATAGAACTTACACGGAAAAATTAGCCAGCGAAACTACAACCAATTTGTATGAATTCGATTTTGTAAAGTTATTTCCATCAGCATCACTTCAGTACGCTGTAAATAATAAAACCAACTTAAAAGCAGCTTATAGCAAGCGTGTAGAACGTACCACAACATTTAAGATGAATAGTTTTGCAGAGCGTGAGCATTCCGAAGTTTTTGAGCAAGGCGATAACACTCTGCGTCCTGAATTTATAGATTTAGTGGAATTAGGTGTTACTAAAAAAATAAAAGGTGGTAATTCTGTTTACGCTACAGCTTATTTCAGGCATGTAGATAATGTTATAAACCGTGTAAACACTCTGGCGTATCAGCCTAATGGAACGGTTATAGACAGTATTATAAATCGGGTTTATTCTAACGTTGGAAAAAGTAATTCATTAGGTTTAGAAGTGGGAGCAACCATAAAACCAACTAAAAATTGGACTAATTTTATTGGAGCAAATATTTATAATTATGCCATTGATGGTGTTTTGAATTTTAGACACAGAGATGGTGTTGAAAGAAGTTATGGTATAAATAGTGAAGCAACCATATATTCAATCAATTTAAACTCTACTTATAATTTTTGTGATAATGCGTCACTTCAATTTACCTTCAATTATCTATCTGATAGGAATACAGCTTTAGGCGAAGACTCAAGATTTTATTCACCAAACTTAACGTTTAAAAAGTCGTTTTTAGATAATCAATTAATAGCCACATTACAATGGCAAAATATTGATATGGGACTTTTAAACACTAATGAGCAACGTATTACAACCTCTAGACCCGATGAGTTTTTTACAACAACAAACTATGTTTATGAGGTAGATATGGTAACGCTCAATTTATCATATACCTTTAATAAAGCTAAAAACAAATCTAAGTTTATTGATAGTGAATTTGGAAAACGCGAGTTTTAATATATAGCATAACGTGAGTTCGACATAACTAGAGATTTAAATACAGTTGATTTGTATCAACGAAGTTGTTTTTTAGAGACGGTTT
>CANMSN010000017.1 GCA_947500585.1 uncultured Flavobacteriaceae bacterium
TTTGAAAAAAGGGTTCTGCTTTAAAAAAGCCAAACCCTATATTTATAACTTACACACTTTACGGGATAGTGTCTTTTTGAAATTAAATCACAACGATTTAAATTAAAAAGAACTCTTTTATATAATATTTTTAAGAGTTCTTTTTAAGTTCATTTTGTTGTAAAACTAATGTTTTAGACTACAATCAAATTCTTTCCAGCCATAGACATCACTCACATAGGTTTCACCATAATTTGAACCATCGGCATTTTGTTGAAAGAACATATGTTGTAAAAAACAGCGATTTTCAATTTGCGTGGTAACTACAGCAATTCTATTTCTTTTAATGGGTCTGCCATTAATATCATTGTAAACCACCCAATCTCTACTTGTAATAATAGCATTGAGTGCTGTTAATTCTTTTTTAACATAAGCATTTGCTGCACGTACAAAATCTTCTTCCATATTGCTGTCATTAGTGTCAGCTTCTGGGTAGTTGTCGGTTTTTGGATAATTTTTTTCTTCAATCATTTGTTTTTCCATAGTTAAGTCTTGTTTAGGTGTTTTACTATTACAATTAAGTAAGCATAAAGCCATAATTAATGTAAGAGCATAAATTGGTTTCATAAATATTGATTTTTAATTAATCTAACTTATAGCTTTTAGAAAGTTGCTCAACTACCCTTACGTGGTAGTTCTTTGTTCTTTATTATTGTTATTTATTAATTAGTTTTGCTACTTTAAGTCGTAAACATTTTATATGAAGTATTTATCGTTATTTTTTTTAGTGTTTATATATGTTAGTTGTAAAAAAGAAGTAAAACCCAATCGATTTTCTGCTAATGTTATTATTAATAAATCCATTGAGGTTTCTGGTGGCGAGTTAATTAAAAATTCAACTATTGAATTTGATTTTAGAGATAAGCATTACAAAGCAATCCGGAAAGAGGGTGAGTTTATTTTAGAACGCGTGTTTACAGATAAAACCAATAAATATTTTGATACTATAACTCAAATTACTGATGCTATAAATAATAAAGGATTTCAGCGTTTTGTAAATAATTTTCCTATGTCAGTTTTAGATTCTATGGCTGTAAAATATTCTGCTTCTGTAAATTCTGTGCATTACTTTTCTGTTTTGCCGCATGGATTAAATGGAAAAGCTGTACATAAAACCTATTTAGAGCAAACGAAAGTAAAAGACATAGACTGTCATAAAATAGAAATTACCTTTAGTGAAGAAGGCGGAGGTGAAGATTTTGAAGATGTTTTTATATATTGGATAAATACACAAACCTTTAAAGCGGACTATATAGCTTACTCTTACAATGAAGATGATGGATTAGGATTGCGTTTTCGAGAAGCTTATAATGAGCGTTATATTAATGGGATTCGATTTGTAGATTATAAAAATTATAAGCCAATAAATGAAAACGCAACATTAGAAAATTTAGATAGCTTGTTTGAAGCAGGTAGTTTGAGTCTGCTTTCTAAAATTGAGCTTAAAAATATTTCAGTTAATATATTGTGAGTACTAGATCTGTAGTTTGAATTTAGTTTAACTCTAAAGCAATTTCTATCATGTCTTTAAAAGTAGTTTCTCGCTCTTTGCTTGTTGTGCGTTCTCCAGTAACTAAAGAATCTGCAATCGTTAAAATAGATAAAGCGTTTACATGGTGTTTTGCCGCAACAGTGTATAAACCTGCTGTTTCCATTTCAACACATAGCACTCCGAATTTCGACCATTTTTTATAAGATTCGAAATCATCAGTATAAAACTCATCTGAAGTAAATACATTTCCGGCTTTAATAGGAATTTCTTTGTGTTTTGCAGCTTCCACAGCTTTTTGAAATAATTCAAAACTAGCAGTTGGGGCATAGTCTGCACCGCCAAAACGAATTTCGTTAAGTCCAGAATTAGAAGATGCAGCCATGGCTAAAACAATATCTCTTATTTCTACCTCTTTTTGATAAGAACCTGCGCTTCCAACTCGAATTAAATTTTTAACGCCATATTCAGTAATCAGTTCATGGGCATAAATTGAAATTGACGGAATGCCCATGCCTGTTCCCATCACTGAAACTTGTTTTCCTTGATATGTTCCCGTATAGCCTAACATGCCTCTAACTTTATTAAAGCAAACAGGGTTTTTAAAAAAGGTTTCAGCAATCCATTTAGCTCTTAAAGGATCGCCTGGTAGTAAAATGGTTTCTGAAATATCTCCTTTTTTAGCTTCAATATGTACGCTCATTTTTTAGTAATTTGAATGTGATGATTTTCCAGAAACAATTTCAATTCCTGAGGATGTACCTAAACGTTCAACACCTAAATTAATATATTCTAATGCGGTTTTAGCGTCTTTTATACCACCAGAGGCTTTTATTTTTACTTCATTATTAGCAACGCTTTTCATGAGTTTTATATCGTGAATATTTGCGCCACTAATCCCAAAGCCTGTAGATGTTTTTATAAAATTAGCACCACTTTGTATGGCAAGTTCGCTAGCTTTTATTATTTCTAATTCTTCTAAGTAGCAAGTTTCTAGAATAACTTTTAAAGTATGATTTGGCATGATGCTTTTTACAGCTTCAATATCTTTCCAAACGTAATCAAAATCTTTGCTTTTTAGGAATCCGACATTAATAACCATATCTATTTCGTCTGCGCCATCATTTAAAGCAGCTCTAGTTTCCTCAACTTTAGCTTTGGTGCTCATGGCTCCAAGTGGAAACCCAACAACGCTACAAACTTTTACTTTGGTGTTTTTTAATTCATTTTTTGCTAAAGCAACATAAGAACTATTAACGCAAACCGAATAAAAATTGAATTCTTTAGCTTCATTGCAAAGCTTAATAATATCTCTTTTTGTGGCAGTAGCCTTAAGAAGGGTGTGGTCTATATAATTGTTTAACAGTTTCATAGTATTTTACTTTAAAAAGTATACCTAATCAAATGTATTAAACAATTATTAAACTATTGAAGTTTAATCAATTCAATCTAAAAATCTCTAAACTGTTTGTTTTCAGAGTTTTCATTTACTGAATTAGATTTTTGCGCCTCTTTGTTTTGTAGATTTTCAATATATTTCTTGTAAATCTTTATGTTTCTGTTGAATTGCGCTTTATTAACATTCTGAATGTTTACGGTAGTTCCAACTCTATCAGCACCAGATTCTATATATTTTATTACAGTTTCATAATCATTTATACCACCAGAAGCTTTAATTTTTACTTGGTCTCTAACTGTTTTTTTAATGATTTTTACGGCAGTTAAAGTAGCACCACTTTTAGAGAATCCGCTTGATGTTTTAATAAAATCGACCTTAGCATCTAAACAAATTTCACAAGCTTTAATGATTTCGTTTTTGCTTAGCTCTGAAATTTCTATGACTACTTTTAAAGGTGTTTTTCCAATAGCAAGTTTAACATCACTTATATCTTTTAAAACAGAAACATAATTTCTACTTTTAAGTAAGCCTAAATTAATAACCATTTCTATTTCATCTGCACCATCTTCAATAGCTTTTTTAGCTTCATATACTTTCGAGGCTGTAGCCATAGCACCAAATGGATAGCCTATAGCCGTACAAATTTTAACTTCGGTATTGTCTAATATTTGTTTAGCTAAAGCCACATAACAACTATTTATGCATATGGCATAAAACCCAGTTTGTTTAGCTTCGTCACATAGCTCTATAATATCGCGTTCTGAAGCTGTTGGCTCTAATAAGGTATAATCAATATAATTTGAAATATTCATTAGTAAAGTTATATTTTTTTGTTTAAGGTATTGATTAACAATATTTTGAAATTAGTTGGGTTAAGTTTTAGTTTATAAATAGGAATACTCCTCGTAGCTAATTTATAAATAAATTCTGGTAAAATTTAGAAATAAATGCATTTTTAGATTAACGGTAAAACATATTAACTTATAACATAAATATGTTAACATTATTTCCTTGTTAAGGATTTTTTTTTATGACAAGAGGTTTAAATTGAAATGCGCGTTCTTCAAAAGTTTGTAGCTCAACAGGGTTATTTATAGATTGAAATAAATCCATAAATTCTTTGGAATGCATTTCTCGTTTTTGTCTTAATAAATTAAAGTGAACAAAACCACACCAAATAATAGCTTTTAAATGACTTTTATCTTCGTTATACATGCGCATTTCAACTTGCAAATAGGAATCATCAAACTTTATTAATTGAGATTCTATAACGACCGTTTCCATTAAAAATGCAGGTTTTAAATAAGCTATTTGGTTACTACTAGACACCCAACTTTTGCCTTCTTTTCTTGCCATTTTATAAATATCTATTCCATAATTTTCAATTAAGGCATCTTCACGATGGTTCATAAAATAATTAATATAACTCGCATTGTTAAGATGATTAAATGGATCGCAATCTTGAAATCTGATTTTTGTTTTACTTGTTAGTGCTTGTAATAGTTGTTCCATCTTTAAATTCAGTTTTAAAAATATACCATTTGGTATATTTTAGGTTAAAAAAATATTATGCTTTGAGTTCGTTTGTTATTAAGGCGTCAATAGCATCCATGGTGTCTTTTATATAAAAATTATCATCCATGGTGTAAGTCATGAAAATGGCACCTTGTATCATGGTGTCTAAGCGTTTTGCGAATTGCATAGCATTTACTTCAGTAGATATCTCTCCAGCTTCAATGCCATCTTCAATAAGTGTTGCTACTTGGTCTTGTAAGCGTTCAATAACTTGTCTAACGTTTTGTAATAAAAGTGTATTTTGGTTATTTGCATCAACTCCAATATTTAAAACGGGGCAACCTCCAAGTTGTTTGCTATAATCGTAATAATTCCTGTAGAAGTCAGTAATTAAAAAAAGTTTTTCAATAGGGGAGTTGCCACTTGACATATGATTTGCTATGCGCTTCATCATATTTTTTATAGTAAATTTAAAAGCAGCAATGGCAAGGTCCTCTTTATTCTTAAAATTGCCGTAAATAGCGCCTTTTGTTAAACCTGTAGCTTTTGTAATATCAGACATACTTGTGGCTGCGTAACCATTTTTGTTAAAAATAGGTGCAACAGTTTGTAATATAAATTGAGAAGTAAGTTCTGCTTTAGTTGTCATACTTTAGCAAATATATAAAAAATATACCAATTGGTATATTTTTTATATATTAATTATAATTTTTTATTATTGAATAGCGGTTACTGAGTAGCCTTCTTTTTTAAGAAGCATAATAACGCCATTTTCACCAGCTAAATGTCCTGCACCAACGCCGTAAAATGTAGGCCGTTTTTTAGAGTATTCTATTATTTTAGAAATCCAATTTTTATTTCTGTTTGCAAGGAGTTTGTCTTGATGTTTTGATACTGTTACGCTATTTACATCGTTCATCATGTCCAGCATATCAGTAATATTTTCTTCTTTATAAATCTCTAGTATTTTGGCAAAAGTTGTTTTATCATACTCAAGATTATCTTTAGCCATTCGTAACAAATCTGCTATTTGATCTTCATAAGGAATATCATCAAATAATTGTAACTGTTCCTCAATGGTTTCTAAACCGTTTATTTCTTCTTCTTGATTTTTTGCAACTTTAATTAATTCCATTTCAAAAGATTGCATTGGGCAATCAATTATTTTAGGGTATAACATAGCTGTTAAGAAAAATGGTTTTACATTTTGCATCATTTTTACAGACATCCCCATGTTTTTTATGAAAAGGGAATCAATAATAATATAATCTTCTTCAGAAACAAAGTCTTTAATAGTTTTTCCATCTTTCATGTACATGCCACCCATCATTTTTGTTTGCATTGTAGGGTCGTCCATATCAAACTCTAAAACAATTTGAGAGGTTTCATCTAGTGCTTTTTGAACATCTTCATCTATTGATGCATCGCATGTAATATGAATCGTGCCAAATAAATAAGACGGATTTTCTAAACCGTTTCCTGAGATTTTCCAAAGTGTTGAATTCTCTAGTTTCTGAGCGTGTATTGTTGACGTTGAAACAATTGATAATACTAAAAGGGATAAAAGATATTTCATAAATAATATTTGTTTTGCTTTATAAGTAGCTTCATCAATTTATTTGTTACAAAAAAAAGCAACAATCATCTCATTAAAGAATCATGTTGCTTTAAACCGTCTGCGATTAAACAGACAACCAACCATTTATATAGACGTTTTATTTGCCTTTTTGTTACAAAAGGCGTGTTAAATTTTAAGATGCTGCTTTTAATTTACTGAATGTGATTTTTAAAAACTAGTCAACAATCAAAAGTATTTAGTAAATAGTTGCTTAAAATTAGGAGGGTTGTTGTTGTAGTTTAAATAGTATTTCCTTTAGCTACATTTTGGTCTTGCTTTACAACAAGGTCACTTACCCAAGCGATAGCGTCAACCAAGTTATCAAAAATACCATAAGGCTTGTTGTAAAATTGTTTTTCATAAGTAGCATTATCACTCATTTTTTTATCATGAGTTACAATGGCAATGGCAACTAAATTGGGTATTTTTTCTACATCTTTGTAAATCAAAGGGTTTACTGCATAAGAAGTCACACGATTAGAGATGTAGGCGATATTTTTATCTTTAAAATTAGCCGCTAGATATAATGCCAATTCATCTTTGTGTTCTTCATCAATAACAACGCCTTCTCTAATTTGTTTTATAATAAAATGATCAAAAATGAAAACTTCTGCATGCCCTTGGTCTATATATTTAATTACACCCATAGTAGATTTTTACTACTAAGTTAAAAAATAAATCGATAGGGATGAAATTTTACTTCAATTATTTGAACACATAAAAATTAGCCCTATTCATGATGCAACTAAATAGGGCTTTAATTAATTTATATTTCAAAAATCATATATTAGAATTCCTCTGTAACCAAGTCACCTTGATTTCTAAACACGAGTTTATCATCAAAAGCATCTAGTAAAATAATACTATCTGTAGTTACTTTTCCAGCGAGTATTTCTTTACTTAAAGCATTTAAAACTTCTTTTTGAATGACGCGTTTTACTGGTCTTGCTCCGTATTCAGGATTGTACCCTTTTTCAGCTAAATATGCCACAGCTTCCTGAGTAGCATCAAAAGTGATGCCTTGTTGCGCAATCATTTTAGTGATACCTTTTAACTGTAAACCAACAATTGCTGTTATATTTTCTTTGCTTAAAGGGGTGAACATAATCGTATCGTCAATTCGGTTTAAAAACTCAGGACGAACAGTTTGTTTTAGTAAGGCTAATACATCTACTTTTGCAGCCTCTATGGTAGAATCAATATCTTTTGTAGCTTCAAAACGTTCTTGTATTATAGTACTTCCCATGTTAGAAGTCATAATAATAATGGTGTTTTTAAAATCTGCCACGCGCCCTTTATTATCTGTTAAATGACCTTCATCTAGCACTTGTAATAAGATATTAAATGTATCAGGATGTGCTTTTTCAATTTCATCTAAAAGTATTACTGAATAGGGTTTTCTTCTAACTGCTTCTGTAAGTTGTCCGCCTTCATCATAACCAACATATCCTGGAGGTGCGCCAACTAATCTGCTAACAGCATGTCGTTCTTGATATTCGCTCATGTCAATTCTGGTCATGGCATTTTCATCATCAAACAGGTATTCTGCTAAAGCTTTGGCAAGTTCAGTTTTACCAACGCCCGTAGTTCCTAAAAATAAGAAGGTTCCAATGGGTTTTTGTGGATTTTGTAACCCTGCGCGACTTCTGCGCACAGCATCACTCACGGCTTCAATAGCTTCTTCTTGCCCTACGACACGTTTGTGTAATTCATCTTCAAGTTTAAGCAATTTTTCACGTTCACTTTGAAGCATTTTAGTAACAGGTATTCCCGTCCATTTTGCAACAACTTCAGCAATATCATCATAAGTAACTTCTTCTTTTATTAAAGAACTTTCAGATTGATTTTCTTGTAATTGCTTTTGGAAACTTTCAAGCTGCTCTTGTGCTTCTTTAATTTTACCGTAACGCAATTCTGCTACTTTACCATAATCGCCTTCTCGTTCTGCTTTTTCAGCTTCTAATTTAAAGTTTTCAATGGCTAGTTTTGTGTTTTGAATATTATCTACAACTTCTTTTTCAGATTTCCATTTGGCATTAATTTCATTTCGTCGTTCTTTGATATTTGCTAAATCTGAACGCAATGATTTTAATTTAGATTCATCTTTTTCACGTTTAATGGCCTCAATTTCAATTTCTATTTGCATGATTTTACGATCTAAAACATCTAATTCTTCTGGTTTAGAATTAATTTCCATACGCAGTTTAGAAGCTGCTTCATCCATTAGATCAATGGCCTTGTCTGGTAAAAATCGATTGGTGATATAGCGTTGCGATAATTCAACTGCGCCAATAATGGCTTCGTCTTTAATACGAACTTTATGATGTGTTTCATATTTTTCTTTAATACCACGTAAGATAGAAATAGCGCTCTCAGTATCAGGTTCATCAACCATCACTTTTTGAAAACGACGCTCTAAAGCTTTATCTTTTTCAAAATATTTTTGATATTCGTCTAAAGTCGTTGCGCCAATAGCACGAAGTTCGCCACGAGCTAGAGCTGGCTTTAAAATGTTAGCAGCATCCATAGCGCCTTGTCCGCCACCTGCACCAACAAGCGTGTGTATTTCATCTATAAATAGCACAATATCACCATCACTAGTCGTTACTTCTTTAATGACTGCTTTAAGACGTTCTTCAAACTCACCTTTATATTTTGCACCAGCGATAAGTGCACCCATATCTAAAGCGAAAATTTGCTTGTCTTTTAGGTTTTCAGGAATATCACCATCAATTATTCTGTGTGCTAAACCTTCTGCTATGGCGGTTTTACCAGTTCCGGGTTCACCGACTAAAATGGGATTGTTCTTAGTTCTACGTGAAAGAATTTGTAGAATTCTACGGATTTCTTCATCACGACCAATAACAGGATCCAACTTACCATCTTTAGCTAACTGATTTAAGTTTTTAGCATATTTATTAAGCGAATTGTATGTATCTTCTTGACTTTGAGACGTTACATTTTCACCTTTACGTAATTCTTCAATAGCAGCTTTTAAGCCTTTTTCAGTAACGCCTTGATCCTTTAACATCTGAGCTATTTTGCTATTCGATTTAAAGACAGCCAAAATAAGATGCTCAATAGATACGTAATCATCTTTCATTTTTTTTGCGATGATAGCTGCTTCATTTAAGCTTTTTCCTGCTTCACGAGAAAGCATGAGTTCTGTACCTGAAACTTTAGAAAAGCTTTCCAGTTGCTTATCTAATGCTTGTTGCAAGATTGAAATATTTGCGTTTAGCTTTTTTAATATAAAAGGCAGTACGTTTTCATCAACTTCAAAAACACCTTTAAAAATGTGTTCATTTTCAATTTGCTGATGACCAAAACCTTGAGCAATTTGTTGCGCTTGCTGTATGGCTTCTTGCGATTTTATTGTATAATTATTTAAGTTCATTTTAATGTGTTTTGTTATTTCCTCACAGGAGGAGATCTTATTATTCTTTTTGTTTTACTTTATGTGAAAGCAGAAATTTATTTTTAATTATTTTACTTTTACAATATCACTAAGTCAATAATCTTACCATGCGAATAAAAGAGACAAAATGTCGCCTAAAGCATGGTTTATAGTGACTTTTCGTCAGTTTGTAAGATTTAGAAAAGGTTTCGACTTAAGTATAAAAAAGTTAATAGATGATTTCACTTCGACTACGCTCAGTGAACGCACGTTAATAAAAAAAAGAAAAGTCTATGGGATTATTTAATAATATATTTGGAAGTTCAGGTGAAGCAAAAGAAGAAAAGGTTTTGCCTTGGATTCCTTTAAATGAATTGCAACAATTAAATCATATAGAAAATAAATCTGCGACAAAAACACAGGTTATTTTTAAGCATTCAACCCGCTGTGGTATTAGTAGCATGGTCATGCGACAATTTGTTGATGGTTTTCAGCTTACCGAAAAAGATTTAGATTTATATTATTTAGATTTATTGAATTACAGAGATATTTCTAACGAAATTGCTACTAAATTTCAAGTGATGCATGAATCGCCACAACTTTTAGTAATTAAAAATGGAGTAGTGGTGGCGCATGATTCTCATGGGGCTATTAATGAGATTGATTTGAGTAGGTTTATATAGCAAAAGCACCCGAAGGGGTGCTTTTGCTTAACTAAAAACTAGTAATAAAATTTATTCTTTAATTATTTTTTTAGTGAACACATCATTGTCACTTTTTATTTTAACAAAATAAATTCCAGAGTTTAATTCTTCAATATTATAATTGGATAATTGAGTATCAAAAGATTTCACAATTTTTCCCTGTAAGCTGTAAACATCAATATGTTCAATGATTTTGTTTGTTTCAATTGAAAAACTAGTGCTAGTTGGGTTAGGATATAATAATACAGTTGTTTTGTTAGATATATTTTCCTTAATACTTAAACTTGGACATACATTTGTATTATCAACAACTGTAACTTGTGCTGTAGTTGTACCAACATTACCACTTCCATCGGTAACAGTTAAGGTTACTGTATTTACACCTAAATTAGAACAGTTGAAATCTGTTTGATCTAACATCAGTGTATCAATAAAACAATTATCAGACGATCCATTGTCAATATCCTGAGTTGAGATATTTACATTTCCTGAAGCATCTAACTGCACGGTAATATCTTGTGCTATTACATTGGGTATATCTCTATCTGAAACAAATACTGTGGCAGTTTCGCTAGCCACATTTCCATTTATATCTGTTACGGTTAGGGTAACTGTATTAGCACCAATGTCTGCACAAGAGAAATTACTTTTATCTAAAGTTATACTTGCTATTCCACAATTATCTGTACTACCATTATTAATATTTGATGGAATGATAAATTCTGTTGATGGATCTAGCGTAATATTTATATCACGTGTAATAACAATTGGTGCAAGATTATCTTCCACAATAACTAATGCTGGATCGGAATCGCTAAAAGTACCGTCTGAAGCAGTTAGGGTTACACTATTTACTCCTAAATTTGAACAATCAAAAGAGTTCTTATCTATAGATAGTGTTAGATTACATCCATTGGTAGTTGAACCTCCATCTACATCTTGAGGAGTAATAGTAGCTTGTCCATTTGCATCTAATTGCACGATTGTCGTCGTTTTACTAATTGCTCTTATTACCGTGTTAGGGAATGCTTCTACCGTAACAATAGCTGTGCTAGAGCCAATATTGCCGCTTATATCTGAAACAGAAAGCGTTACTGTATTAGTCCCTATATCTGTACAAGTAAAAGATGATTTGTCCAATGAAGCAGTTGATAAATCAATTTGACAATCATCAGTACTTCCATTTTCAATGTCAGAAGGTAGAATGGTAGCATTACCCGAACTATCTAACTGTATTGTAATATTTTCTGTAACAACTGTCGGGAGTGTAGTATCATTAAAAATCCCACCATCTGAAATATTCCATGAATAGGTATTAATAATATTAGACCTAAATGCAGCTGTTGAGCAACTATAACTAGAAGTGCCTGCATCAAATATCACCCCGTTTTGTAGACTTGTAAGGTTGTTCCATCCTATCAACAATGCATCGTAATTAGAAGTTGAAAGACCTGCTCCTCTAAACATATTGCTCATATCGGTAACTAAACTTACATTCCAACTTCCTATATTTTGATCAAAAGCTGAAGCTCTATCAAACATTTGACTCATATCCGTAACATTACTTACATCCCAATTGCTAATATTTGTATTAAAAGCGCTAGCGCGTAAAAACATTTGACTCATGTTTTTTACTTTACTTACATCCCATAAAGATAAATCTCTGTTGAAGTTTACGCAACCTACAAACATTCTTTTCATATTGGTAACATTACTCACATCCCAATTTCTTAAGGATCCTCTGTAATCAGAGAACTCTAAAATGGATTCCATATTGGTAACATTACTTACATCCCAATTATTCATGGATGCATTTGAATCTAAAAGCCTATTACATTCTCTAAACATAAAAGACATATCTGTTACCTTGGAAAGGTCAGGAGAATCTGTAGGTAAATGAAGGTTAGCATTACTTCCTTCAAATGCATGTGCCATTGAAGACCACTCAATATTGCCCCAGCTATTAATTGCTGTAATCTGATTTAAATTATTACCCGCATTGTCATTATTAAAATAAATACGAGGAAAATCACCTGTTATGCTCACGCTATAAGAATCGGACGTATTACCAGTGGCTGGATAGGTATGAGAAATATTTCCCGTAACGTTGGTATCAGAAGTGCCATCACCCCAATCTACAGTATATTTGTATCCTGAACCTGTAGTAGGTATTGTAATAGTTAAGTCATTTGGTTCTACTAACCAAGTGGTTACAAATGCTTGTCCAAATATAAATTGGCTAAAAAGCATTGAGAAAATAAATAAACATAGGTAATTCAAATAGGGTTTGTTTTGTTTCATTATAAATAGGTTTAAGTTAAAATTTGGACTTAAAACTCCTATTTTTTGTTTATTAGGCATACTTAAAAATGATAAATGGGCAATTGAATTTATTATTTGTTTAAAATGGAATAATTATAAGTGTATTGCCTGATTTAGTTAATGGAGTTATTCGTATGCTAAATGGTGTATTTCATTTATTAACACGTTAGATACCCATATAGGTTTATTGTACAAAAGCCTATATTTATAAAAATTTAGACATTAAATTTTGTATAGACTACTCATAATAGTTCTTTTAAGTCATTTTGTAGGTTTTTCGCAAGACCCATATTATGTTAATTATAGTATTGAGGAAGGATTACCAACCTCAAATATTTATAGTGCTTTTGAAGATAGTAAGGGATATATGTGGTTTGCTACAGATGTTGGCGTATTGCGTTTTGATGGTTACAGTTTTAAACAGTTTAATACCGACGATGGTTTAGCAGATAATGAAATATTTAAACTGTTTGAAGATAGCAAGCATAGGCTTTGGTTTTTAAGTCTTAATGGTAAATTGTCCTATTTTAAAGACGGGTACTTTTTCAATAATAAAACAACTCCTTTTTTAGAACTTGCTTCTTATCAGAAAATGGCAATAGATGTTAGTGAAGACGAATTAGGAAATATTTATTTTTTATATAGTAATGGTTTTATTTCTACAATTGATGCTGAAAATAAAGTTGTACACAAAAAAGAGAATAATATAACTTCATTTTCAATCTGGAATGTTAATAAACAACAATATATTTTAAATAAAGACTATATTTTAAATTTAGAAACAAGCACGAAATTTGAACTAGATAAAAATGTAATAACTGATAGAGCTTATCGATTTACAGCTACTAATAATGGCACTTATTTTTTCTCTACAGGAACTAGCATATATCACTTCAAAAATGTTGGATGCAAAAAAGTTTATGATACAAACAATAAAGAAGTAATACATTTAAACACAATTGATAATGAATTGTGGGTAGGAACACGCCAAGGACTTCTGGTTAAAAGTAAAGATTCAATAAGAACCTACTTTGAAAAAGATATTATTTCTAGTGTGCTAAAAGATAGCCAAGGAAATTTTTGGGTTACAACACTAAATCATGGTATAAAATTTATACCAAATTTTAGTGTGTTTAGGTATGAACTTAATAAACTTAATCAAAAAGTAAATGCACTATATGCAGCATCGAATAATCGTATTTGGATTGGTACGCAAGCGGGGTTATTTATTAGTCAACTAGACACTTTTAATGAAATAACATTTTTAAAAATCCCTAAAATTGAAAATCTAATAAAAAGAATACGTAACCATGATCATGGAGTTTTTATAATTGGAACAGAAAGTATTCAATATTTTAAAGATTCAAAAAGAGAAAATTACCCATTTGGCGCAAAAGATATTTTGTTTGATAATGACTATACATATTTAGCAGTTTTTTCAGTTTTTAAATACAAAAACGAAGCGTTTTTAGCGTATAAAAATAAAATGCCTCCATCTAACATTTATAACAACGATTTAAATATTCTTTTAAAAAGGCGGACAAATAGAATGATAAAGGGTAAAGCTGGTGTTATTTATTTTGGAACAACCACAGGACTATATCATTATAGTAATGACGAACTATATAAAATAAAATCTTTAAACGAAGTATTGAATACCTCAATTTTAGATTTATATTATGATGAAAAATCGCAGCTACTTTTTGCAGCAAGTAACTCTAAAGGGTTGATTGTTCTAAAAAACGAGAACATCGTAAATCATATAACTACACAACAAAAACTCAATAGTAATGGGTGTAATAGCATTAAAAAGATAGATGATAATAATTATTTAGTCGGTACCAATAATGGTTTAAATTTATTAAAGTTTGATGGCAATGCGTTTCAAGTATTAGATGTAAATAGTTTATTAAATATTAAAAAAGATAAAATTAATGCCATAGAAATTATTAACAAGGATGTATATTTAGGAACCGATAAAGGTCTTGTTTCATTCAATATTGATAAAATAAAAAACCATCAACACGCTCCTAAAATTATCATTGATAAAGTATTAGTTAATGGGCTACCTAATTCTAATATAAATAATCTTGAATATAAAGAAAATAACCTTTTAATAAGTTATACAGGAATTTCATATACAGATTTTGGAAATTTAATTTATAGGTATAAATTTAACAATGATACGTTATGGACAGAGACAAAAAGCCGACAAATTGATTTCAAAAATTTATCGCATGGTAATTATAAGCTAGAGCTTAAAGTTGCTGGAAATAATGGTGTTTACAGTCCTGCAAAAGCAATTAATTTTAAGATAAAACCACCATTTTGGAAAACGATTCCATTCATACTTTTTGTTAGTGTCACTTTTTCTTTAATTCTGTTTTATTTGGTGAAAAAACGTATTAATTCTATTAAAAAACGTTTTTTATTAGAGCGTAAAGCGTTATGGGCAGAACAAGAAAAAGCTTTTTTAGAAAAGCAAACTGCCGAATTAGAGCAAAAAGCATTGCGGCTTCAAATGAATCCACATTTTATATTCAATGCACTTAATACCATTAAAGGGTACTATTCTGGTGGAGATATACATGAAGCCAATAGATATATTAATCGGTTTTCAAAATTATTGAGACTCATTTTAGAAAATGATGATTATTTGGTGTCTCTAGATAAAGAAATCGAGATGCTCCAGCTTTATTTAAAATTAGTTCAACTTCGTTATCAAAATATTTTCGATTTCAAAATAACCGTTTCAAAGGATATAAAAAGGGAGAAAATAGGTATACCACCATTATTAATACAACCTATAGTGGAAAATGCTATTATCCATGGTATTGCACCAAGTTTAATAAAAGGAAAATTAAACATAGATTTTTATATGGAAAATGATTATTTAGTTAGCAGAGTAATAGATAACGGGATTGGTATAAAAGCATCTAAAATTAATGGTAAATCTAATCATAAATCCAAGGCTATAAAAATAACAATAGAAAGGGTTCAGGTCATTAATAATTCTAAAAATTCTAACAATTTTAAAATTATTGAACATGAAGCCCCTACTGGTACCGAAGTTATAATTAGGATACCAATATTAAAATTATGGTAATATGAAAATAGTTATTATTGAAGATGAGTTGCAAGCCATTACAGCTTTAAAAAAAGAAATAGAAACGCATTGTCCAAGTTTAGAGTTTTGTGGTTCAGCATCTATGTTAAAAGAAGCTAAAGCACTAATCAAATCTGAAAAACCAGAGCTAGTTTTTTTAGATATTCAGTTAAAAGACGGCAATGGTTTTGATTTATTAACTGACATAGGAAACTATAGCTTTAAAGTTATTTTTACTACAGCTTACAGTGAATATGCTTTAGATGCTATAAAAATTAGTGCTTTAGATTATTTGTTAAAGCCTATTGATAGTGAAGAACTGGTCATTGCAGTTGAAAAAGCAGAAAAAGCCTCATTAGAAACTACTAGGATGCAACTGAAGAATTTTATTCATAACCAAACCCTAAATCCGTTATATAAAAAAATAGCAATTCCCACATCAAAAGGTATTTTTTTACATGAACTAGAAACTATTGTTAGATTGCAATCAGATGGAAATTATACTGCTATTTATTTAAATACTGGAAAAAAGTTGATTGTTGCAAAAATTTTAAAGGATTTTGAGGATATGCTTGAAAATATGGGCTTTATTCGAATTCATCATTCACATATTATTAATTTAAACCACTTAGAAAGTTATATAAATAAAGATAATGGTTATGTTATTTTGGTAGATAAAACAACGTTGCCAGTTTCAAAACGCAAAAAAAAATCATTATTAGCGTTACTTAATAATGATTTTTGTTAAATATTATATCCTCTTATTTAAGTCGTACTCCCAATCTTCATATCGTTTTACAATAATCCTAAATATTTCATTGTGTATCGTCATAATCTCTAAGACATTTTTTTGTGCGCCGTGTTTACCCTGAGATATGTTTTCTATGTCCTTAAATTCGAGATTAAAGCCAAAGTTTTTCTTTTCAACCTGTCGTTTCAAGAACATCCCTAGAATACCAAACCCGCTTACTCCGGTTTTATGAGCATTTAAAACAAGCCTATTAGGTGTTAAATATAATGTCCCTTTCAAAAGGTTTAATTTAGACTTTAGATACCCTATTTTTTCTTTTTTTAATATTTCTTCTTCTGCTGGTATGTCGTTCATAAATTATAAGTGATCATTTTAAAGGGTTATCAGGAAGCGCAACTTCAGATTTGTGCCATTTATTTTGATTGTAATAATATCTAGCAGATGACCCCGTTTTGGTATTCCATACATAAACAATTCTATATTGCTGTCCTCTAGGGTTATAATACTCGCTATAATCCATCATTATTTCACCAACTTGGTTTGATGTATCACCAGTGGGATTATCGGGAAGTGCAACTTCAGATTTGTGCCACTTATTTTGGTTGTAATAGTATCTGGCAGATTTCCCTGTTCTGGTATTCCATACATAAACAATACGGTATTGTTCACCTCTAGTATTGTAATACTCATTGTAATTCATCATAATCTCACCTTGTTGGTTTGATGTATCATCTGTTGGATTATCAGGAAGTGAAACTTCAGATTTATGCCACTTACTTTTATTGTAATAATATCTGGCAGATTTCCCTGTTTTAGTATCCCAGACAAAAACAATTCGGTATTGCTCGCCTCTTGGATTGTAGTATTCTTTATAATCCAATGAAATAGAGCTCTTTTGCGCAAATACATGACATATACAAGAGAAAAAAACTACGGATAGGACGAATATAATTTTGCGGTTTTTCATGCTTTTCAGTTTAATTCTTTACAAAACGTTTAGTCGATATATTTCCATTTTCATCTTCTACTTTTATAAGATAAAGCCCATTTGAAAGCTCTGAAACATCTATGGTGTTTGAGGAGCTTTGTATTATTTTTTGTCTTTGTAAATTATAAATAATCGACTGTTTTAAAGCAGGTTGCGCTTCTATATGTAAAGTTGTTATTGCAGGATTTGGATAAATTGAAAATGGTGAATCATTTAGACTAAATGACTCAGTTGATAAAGAGCCATCATTATTATAGTATCTAAAAGTTCCTATATTGTTTCCGCTAACTAAATCCATATCACTATCATTATCTAAATCAACAAAAACTGGTTGTGAAAATGTACCTGCATCGAGTCCAAAAAGAGGACTTAATGCACCTGGTTGTTCCGTGAATATGTTACTCCCATCATTAAGATATAATGGAAATGTTCCAGAACTATTACCACTAACGAAATCCAAATCACCATCGTTGTCTATATCTATAAGTACTGGCGATGAGTAGATACCTGCATCAAGTCCGAAAAGAGGACTTGATGCTCCTGGTTGTTCTGTAAACACATTATTACCATTATTAAGATATAATGGAAAAGTTCCTGAACTATTACCACTAATTAAGTCCAAGTCATTATCATTATCTAAGTCTACAAGTGTAGGTGTTGAGTGAGAGCCAACATCAATTCCATCAAAAGGATTATCTGCTCCTAACAATTGCGTAAAACCAGCACTTAAATCATTTCTATAGTATTTAATTGTTCCATCAGTTCCTCCTGTTACTAAATCCAAATCACCATCTTCATCTAAGTCAATAAGTGACGGAGATGCAAAATCTCCAGAATCAATTCCATTTAAAGGATTGTTTACTCCTGTTTGCAGAATAAAGGTATTATTTCCATTATTTTGATAATAGAGAAAGGTGCCTTGATCTTCGCCTGTAATTAGATCTAAATCACCGTCTTCATCTAAGTCCACAAAAAATGGTTGTGAATTTGATCCTACATCAAATCCATCAAAAGGATTATTTACTCCTGTTTGTTCTGTAAATTGTGCTTGTGCACAAATTGCTAAGCAAAGTGCCACTACTAAGCATAGTTGTTTTATAATTAGTTGATTGGATAGGCTTTTTAGATTAAGCAATACCGTTTGAGTTTTAAAGTAATTTTTTATCATAATATTAAGATTTGGTTTTAAATAATTGAAAAGAATTTTATAAGCTATGTTAATCTCTAAATTTGTTTAGATTCTCTTTGATGGTAGCCCACCTATTTGTAATATGGAAGGAATAAGCGGAGCTGTAGTTGCCACCACCTGTATAGGCTCTTTTTACAAAACCTCTTACTAAAAAATATTCACCATCACTAGTTGTGCCTGTAAACTCGAAAATGGTAGCTTTAGATAGCGGAATACCAAGCGAGTTTTTAAATATGGTATAACCACTACGAGGTAGGGAAACAGTAGATACTTTATAATCGTGATTAGTTTCTACATAACTTTTAATTTGTTGTGCAATACCATCGTTATAAAGAGGGCCTCTTTTAGCAAGTTTTACGTCCGCTAGATCAGCAGCTTTTATGTTGCTAACAATTTTCTGTAACGCATTAATACCTTCTTCTGTAGCACGTATATTGAAGATTCTTTTTAATTTGCCATAAGAGGATCCATAATGTAGATTTGAAGATAGAATAATCTCTAACCGATGTTCTTGATTGTCAAATAAGGTTTCAATAAAGCCTTCTGTTACTCGCAACATCGTATTTCTATTATCTTCATTTTTCCACTCGTTTATCGCAGGCACAATAGGAAATGTAAAATAGGAGTGTTTTTTATCTTCAGGGCTTAACATAATACCATCATTATAAGTGAGTGATATTTCATTAGTACCTATGTTTTCATCGAAATTCAGTACAAACTTATAACGATTGTTACCAGTAGTCATCCCTTTATACGTATGGCCCGATGATAGTGCTAAAAGATAAAGCCCACCACCATTTTTTCCATCCAATACAATGTCTTTAACAAAATCAGATTCTTTTACTACACTGTATGTAATCGGATTTTGAGAAACCAGGATTTCCTTCAAATGTTTTGCATGAAAAGCGGTTCCTATATTGGCAGCATATACTTTAGCCAATTTACTTTTTAAATTATCAACTTCTGCTTTAGCGGTCGTTAAATGACCAGTATAACCGCCATTAGTGCTAATCGTATCATAAATAAGCAAAAGTTTTGTCATGGCCTCCCATTTTTCTAAGGCATCTTCAACTATTATCGTTTTTGCTGAAGGACTTTTAGCAGATTTCAATTCATTTTGTAATAAACCAATTTTTTCACTCACTTTTGGGAAGTAGACCTCATTGAAGTTTTTTTCCATATCATCTACCTTATAGGTAAGATGTTCAACATCGCCAATATATTTGTTTTCGTTTCTGTAAGAAGCTAGCAAATCTTTAGCTTGTTGAAATATGGTTAAACTTCCCAATGCCTCCAACTCAGCTTGCATTTTATCTATCTGTTGAGAATTGATGTTTTTTGACAAGTAATCAAATTGGTCAATATAATCATGCAGAGCTCTAAATGTTTCCTTTTCTTCTTTTGTTAATAGGGTTTGACCTGATGCCGAAGTTGTAGCATTTCCTCCACTTTTTTTGGTTAGCCTAGTAACTTTGCCATTTGCATCTTTTACAGGTACTTTTTTTGTTCCTGCTTTTTGTGCGTAACTGTTGCTGCTAAAAAGGAATAAGGTTGTTAGGGCAAGTAGGTAAGTTAGCTTTAAAAAAGCCTTATAATTTTTCATGGTTTTTAGATTTTAATAATAGCTAAAACTATATGGAAAATTATAATTACCTTTCAATTAAATGATAAGCGGTAGTATTGATTTATTAACCTATTAATAAAAACAGAAATGAGGCCTTCTTATTTATTCGTTTACGGCACATTACTAAATGAAAATGATAATGCGATGTCGAAATTTTTGGCAGCTCATTCTGTTTTTGTGAGTAAAGGTTATTTTTATGGAAAACTATACCTAGTAGATTGGTTTCCAGGAGCTATTTTGAGTGATAATACTGAAACAAGTTCAGCACAAGTAAGCGAAGAACGTGTTTTTGGTAGTGTATTTAAAATTAGTGACCCTGCTTTGGTTTTTAAGGTTTTAGACGATTATGAAGGTTTGGGAGAACATGACCCAAAACCACATTTGTTTAAAAGGGAAACCATTACTGTTTTTCTTGAAAACAACACCAAAATTAAAGCTTGGGTTTACGTATACAACCATTCAACTGCAAATCTTAAAAGAATTATTTCTGGAAATTTCATCAATTAAATGGCGGTAATATTCAACAAGATATCACACTTTAATAGCTATTTCATTTTTTTAGTACCAAGTATATAGTATATTTAGAAATATAATTTTTTTACAACCAATCTAAATATGCGTTTCTCTTCATCAATAGTATTGCTTTTTGTATGCCTTACAGCACTAAATTGTGCTAAAACCAAAAAAACCTCAAGCGCCACATTTAATACCTTAGTTTGGTCTGATGAGTTTGATAATGATGGCCCTATTAATCCTAAAAATTGGTTTCATCAAACACAATTACCAGCTGGTGGCGATTGGTATGGCGGTTTAATAAATCATTACACAAATCGCATAGAAAATTCATATGTAAAAGATGGGTTTTTAAATATTGTAGCCAAAAAAGAACTATTTGAAGATCAGGGAGAAATAAAACAATATACATCGGCTCGGTTAAATTCAAAATTTGCATTTACTTACGGTAAGGTAGAAGCACGCGTAAAATTACCTTTTGGTATTGGTACATGGCCAGCAATATGGATGCTTAATAAAAATATAGATGAACCCGGAGCGTATTGGCAACAACAAGGTTATGGTACTACATATTGGCCGGTTTGTGGCGAGGTTGATATTTTAGAACATTGGGGCAAAAAACAAAATCGTATTCAAAGTGCGGTACATACAGCGTCTAGTGCAGGAGATGATGTGGTGAATCTGGGAGGTCAGGTTTTAGAAAATGTCTCAAATCAATTTCATGTTTATAGCATGGCGTGGACTGAAGATAAAATAGTGTTTAGTGTAGATGATGTGGTGCATTATGTGTACGAACCTGAGTTAAAAAATCCTGAAACATGGCCATTTACAACCGATCAATATATATTATTAAATATAGCTATTGAACCAGATATCGATCCTTCTTTTGAAGAAAGTGCTATGGTTGTTGATTATATAAGAGTTTATCAATAAAATTTTAATGTATTTAAAAGTTAATTTTAGTAAACCTATAAAACTATTTTATGTTGTTTTGTTGCTGCTTTTTTGTTGTGAAAAAGATGCTATAGACAAAAAAGAAGTTATTAAAATTAACCAAAACAGAGATTTAGAACAGATTAAAGCCTCAGGAACTTTACGCGCTTTAATGATTTATAGTAGTACAACGTATTACCTGTATAAAGGCCGCCCAATGGGTTACGAGTTTGAATTACTGGAGCGTTTCTCAAAATTTCTGGATGTGAACTTAGAAATTATAGTCGTAAAAAATATAGACGAGCTTTTTGAAAAATTAAACAATGGTGAAGGCGATATTATAGCGCATGCTTTAACCATTACCAACGGTAGAAAAGAAGCTGTTTCATTTACAGACCATTTGTATTTAACCAAACAAGTGTTGGTACAAAAAAAACCTGATAATTGGAGGCACATGCATTGGGCCAATTTAGAAAAAGCCATTGTGCATAAACCCATAGATTTGTTGGACGATACCATATCTGTAAGAGCACTTTCATCATACAGAGAAAGAATTTCTAATTTATCGGAAGAATTGGGAGGTACCATACATATAGATATACTTCCTGGTGAAATGACTACCGACGAAATAATAGACAAAGTTGCAGAAGGCAATATTAAATATACCATTGCAGACCAAAATATAGCAAATGTAGTGGCAACCTATCATCCTATTTTAGATGTTAAGGTGCCAGTTAGTTTTTCTCAAAGAATAGCTTGGGCAACACGACCAGATTCTCAAAACTTATTAAAATCTACAAATAAGTGGTTAGAACAATTAAAAAGGAAAATTGATTTTAATGTTATTTATAATAAGTATTTTAAAAATAAAAAATACTACAGACGACTCGTAAAAAGTGATTTTTATAGCTTAAACAAACAGCAAATAAGTCCGTATGACGGTTTAATAAAAACCTATTCAAAAGCTTTAAATTGGGATTGGCGACTTGTAGCATCTCAAATTTATCAAGAATCAAAATTCGACCCCAGAGTTAGTTCCTGGGCAGAAGCTTCAGGGTTAATGCAATTAATGCCAAAAACTGCTGAAGAATTGGGCGTTACAAATAGGGCAGACTCAAACCAAAGTATTAAAGGTGGTACTAAATACCTGAAACAATTATGGAATAATTTTGAGGCGGTAACAGATTCTATACAACGTATTAAATTTACCTTGGCGGCTTACAATTGCGGATTATACCATGTTATAGATGCGCAAAACCTTGCTAAAAAACGTGAGTTAAATGCCAATGTTTGGGATGACCATGTAGAACAGATGATTTTAGAATTAAGACTAGCTAAAAACTATAACGACCCCGTTGTTAAATACGGATACGTACGTGGTACAGAACCTTATAACTACGTAAAGCAAATTTTTGAGCGTTACCAGCATTACACACAGTTTATTGACGAATAATCTTTTTCTTAAAATATACGTAGAACTAAGTGTTGGCTTTCTGGTAAGAAAAATCTAACTTCGCTTACTTGTGCTGAAGTCGTTTCAGTATCAAAAAGATAAACATCAAAACGACTTTATATCCAGTCGTTACCAGTAATTTGAGAAAACTAAAATGGGAATAAAAAACGATTTACAAAATTTGATTGAATTACTGACTGAGGACGAAATCAAAGTTTCTAAAGCTATAACTAAAGTAAAAAGTTTAAACAAAACAGTAAAAAATAAAAAGTTAATAGATTTCATTGATGGAGAAGTCAACGAAAAATACAATGATGAAACGCTACCTGAGTATCGACTGATTTGGGGCGAACCGACTTTTGAATTTAAAAACATTTATAACGGAACTACTGATATTAGAAATATTTCAATTCCAGAGTCAAAGCATTTTAACAATAAATCAACGAATTACAGACCAGTTCTTATGTCAGTCTCTGAAATAGAGCAAATTATAGAACAGAATAAAGGTAGTACTTTTAAAATTTTATTTACACCTGGTCAATTTGAAGTTGTTGGCAACTATATTTCGCATATTTTAACTGAAAATGAAAATTGGCAATTAACACGTGCTTGGTGGTCTCACTCGTTGACTTCTTTTCCAAGTATGCTATTTAAAATCAAACAAAAATTAATTGACATTCTTTTGGATATTGAACACTCAATAATAGAAAAAGATTATCAAGAAAAGATTTTTAGTGAAAAATCACAGTTTGATGCTAGTTTTGAAATATTGTCATTAATTGAAAAAGCAAAGAATGAAATTGTCTTAATTGATGGATACATTGACTCAACTACTCTTAAACTATTAACTTCTAAGAATGATAATGTCAAAGTAAAGATTTTAACTGACCCAAAAGCTAAATCAGAATTATTAGAAGTTTTAAAAGATAAATTCAACAAACAATATAAAGGTCTTGAAATTAGATATTCAAAGTCTTTTCACGACAGATTTATTATAATTGACAATATAAATTTCTATCAAATTGGTGCATCAATGAAAGATTTAGGTAACAAGACTTTTTCTTTTATTAAACTAAAAGAGGAATTTATGACAGATGCATTACTACAGAAATTTAAACTAGAATGGAAATAAAACTACTGGCAAGAATGCATGTAAAGAATATCGAAAGTCTTTTCTAAGACTATGGCTTAGGCTTTTTTTGAAATCAGTAAATTTTTAAATTTGACGATTTCCAATAAAAAATTAAATAGAAAAATTTAAAAATTCGGCTTGAGTTCATCTGAAAGGTTGACGCATATTTTCAGCGCTACTTTTCAATATATAAAGTAAGATAAGAGTAACATAAAAAACTCCCAAATCATTTTGGGAGTTTTTAAGTTCTAATTTAAAGTATAAGAATTTATAATATTCTTGAGCTGGAGTTTTAAATCTTCACCAGTGTCGTAAATCATTTGTTCTTCGTTAGGGAAGGGTACAGCGCGTCTTTCTAAAAACGGTATTAAGCTGGTTTCTAAAGCGCGTCTATCGCCTCTAGAGGTTGCATAAATATGCTGGAAGACAAACTCGCTAGTTACCGGAAAGGCATCTACCAATTGTTTGGTGTTTAAATTTACATATTCTACATTGCCCGTTACTTGGGTAGCTTTAAATTGTGTAAATTCATAATATTCACAACGTACGGTTTTCATTCTATCTACTTCTATGTTGTTTCCAAGGCTATCTTTTACAGTGTTACCAGCTTCATCTAACAGATTGGTTTTTCCATCAGCTATTTGCTTTTCTTTTATAATTTGGCGCTCTTTAATTTGTTCTGGCGAAATATTAATGCCTCTTAAATTAACACGCATATTATAATCGTAATTAATTTTATCTTCTGGCGTGCCGTGGTAAACTGCCCAAAAGTTGTTAAGTCCGTAACTGCTAAAGTTTAATAAATCGTTTTCTAAACGTGCTGGAATTATTTTTCCAGAATCGTTAACCATATCAACCAAAACAAAATCTGTTCCTTTTTGGTGTGCCAGCTCCATAAGTTGGCGCACATCTTTATAATTTGGGTTTATGTTTTCAATCTCACGTAAATCGTTATAAGCCAATCTGTAATCTAATTTATTATTAGATTTTAATAGGGCAGTAGCGTTACTGTAAATTTGTTCAGACGCACTGTTTTTGTAGCTAATAATTTGACTGTTGTAATTATTAAAATTCAAATTAACCGCTTTACCATTTACATATAAAGGCAGTAAAGGCTTAATGCGCTCTTGACGATTATCTAAATTAACATACGCATCGTAAATACGAATAAAGTTCTCTGGGTTTTGATCCTTTTTTAGGTAATCTATATTACTTAAATCACGTTCTGTGGCTTTGTTATAAGCTTCTTCAAGTAAAATTATAATATCTTCTTTACCTCTTTTGTCTTTATTAACTCTTAGTTTACCAATGGCGTCAGTTATGGCTTGGTCATAATTACCAATACCTACTGCTTTTTCCATTTGTCTGCTTGTGCTACACGCAATGAACAATGCTAACACTATTGTAGAAAGTAATAATTTTTTCATCTAGTTAAATTTTAGGTTATTTGGGTACTATTTCAATAGTGGTGCCAAAATACTAAAACACAGGATAAAAAGCTAATAAATCCGACGAAATGAATAAAATTAAATAAAAACGTAGGTTAAATCTTATTTTTTAGAGTAAACAGGAAGTAATTTAGTTGAAACTTCACCAAAACCAATTCGGGTGCCATCAATTTCGCAATGGCCTCTCATAATAACGGTATCATTATCATTTATGAATTTGCGTTCGCTTCCATCTTTCATTTTAAGTGGTTTTGTACCTTTCCAGGTTAGCTCGAGCATAGAGCCATAAGAATCTGGTGTTGGACCAGAAATTGTGCCACTCCCCATCATATCGCCAGAATTTACAGGACAACCGTTAACTGTATGGTGTGCTAATTGTTGTACCATATTCCAGTACATGTATTTGAAATTAGAATTGCTAACCACGGTTTCTTTGGCACCTTTTGGACGAATAGCCACTTCTAAATTGATATCGTAACTCTTTTTTCCTTTATACTTAAGATAATCCAATTGTGGTTTTAATGGTTTTGGGCTTTCAACTCTAAAAGGCTCTAAAGCATCTAAAGTTACAATCCACGGCGAGATAGAAGAAGCAAAGTTTTTTGCTAAAAACGGGCCTAATGGCACATATTCCCATTTTTGAATATCACGAGCGCTCCAATCATTCAATAACACCAAGCCAAAAATATATTCTTCGGCTTCAGCAATAGGAATAGGTTCTCCTAAATCGTTAGCATCTGTAGTAATGAAGGCCATTTCTAATTCAAAATCCACCAATTTACTTGGGCCAAAAACAGGTTCTGTGGCATCGTTTGGTAAGGTTTGTCCTTGTGGTCTGTGTATTGGAATTCCAGAAGGAATAATTGATGAACTTCTACCATGATACCCAACAGGTATGTGTAACCAATTTGGCAACAACGCATTGTCAGGATCTCTAAACATAGTACCAACATTGGTAGCATGCTCTATGCTGGAATAAAAATCGGTATAATCGCCAACCTGAACTGGTAATTGCATTTCTATTTCATCTAATCGAAATAATACAATTTCTTTGTGTTTTTTATTTTCTTTTAAAGATTTGTTATTGCTATCAAAAACTTCAGCAATTCTATCTCTTACAGCACGCCACGTTTTTCTGCCATCTGCTATAAAGTCATTTAAGGTATCTTGAAGAAAAATATCGTCCGTTAAAGGAATGCCTTCAAAATAGCCTAGTTGATGTAACGCTCCTAAATCTATAGCAGTATCGCCAATTCGTGTACCAATGGTAATAATATCATCACGGGTTAAAAACACACCAAACGGAATGTTTTGTATTGGGAAATCTGAATTTTTATCAACGTGTAACCACGATTTTCTATCAGGATTGTTAGCAGATAACGGCATAGCTATTTTTATTTTTTTGTTATTGAATTCTTATCAAACGTACATAATTTTTTTATTTTAACCGTAAAAAAGAATGAAAATATAAGTTAAATTTAACCGTTAATAAAATGGTTAAAAACTTGATAGTAATTATATGTTTTTTAATCAATTTGAATAATGTATTTCATATTTTTGCCAAATATTTAAAAACAAATACATTTTATGCAACGCGACGAACAGATTTTTGAACTCATTGAAGCCGAAAAAGAACGCCAGTTACATGGTATAGAACTTATCGCATCAGAGAATTTTGTAAGCCAACAGGTTATGGAAGCAGCAGGTTCTGTGTTAACCAATAAATATGCAGAAGGTTATCCTGGTAAGCGTTATTACGGAGGTTGTGAAGTGGTTGATGAAGTTGAGCAAATCGCTATTGATAGAGCAAAAGCCTTGTTTGGTGCAGCATATGTAAATGTGCAACCACATTCTGGAAGTCAGGCAAACACAGCGGTATACCATGCATGTTTAAAACCAAGAGATAAAATTTTAGGTTTCGATTTGTCCCATGGTGGGCATTTAACACACGGTTCGCCAGTTAATTTTTCTGGTAAATTATATACGCCTTCATTTTATGGTGTTGAAGAAGAAACGGGTGTTTTAAATTATGATAAAATTCAAGATATAGCTACTAAAGAGCAACCAAAATTAATTATTGCTGGTGCTTCGGCATATTCTCGTGATATCGATTTTAAACGTTTTAGAGTTATTGCAGATAGTGTTGGTGCTATTTTGTTGGCAGATATATCGCATCCAGCAGGATTAATTGCAAAAGGGATTTTAAACGATCCGCTTCCGCATTGCCATATCGTTACCACAACCACTCACAAAACGTTGCGAGGTCCAAGAGGCGGAATGATAATGATGGGGCAAGATTTTGAAAACCCATTCGGAATTACCTTAAAGAATGGAAACTTCCGTAAAATGTCGTCTTTATTAGATTCTGCCGTTTTTCCAGGAAACCAAGGCGGACCTTTAGAGCATATTATTGCAGCTAAAGCCATTGCGTTTGGAGAAGCTTTAACCGATGAGTTTTTACAATATCAGTTGCAAGTAAAGAAAAATGCAAATGCCATGGCAGAAGCTTTGGTTGCTAAAGATTATCATATTATTTCCGGAGGAACCGATAACCATATGATGTTAATTGATTTACGTAATAAAAAAGTATCAGGAAAAGATGCTGAACAAGCGCTTGTAAAAGCAGATATTACTGCAAATAAGAATATGGTACCATTTGATGATAAATCGCCATTTGTAACCTCAGGAATTCGTTTAGGCGTTTCTGCAGTAACGACGCGTGGTTTAAAAGAGGCAGATATGTTAGCTATTGTAGATTTGGTTGATGAAGTAATTACTAATTTTGAAGATGAAGCAACACTTGAAGCTGTGAAAGCAAAAGTAAATGCGATGATGAAGGATAAGCCTTTGTTTGTATAACACTTAAATTAAGCATATTTCAGTAAGACTTCTTATAAATAATAAAAATAAATCCTGCTTTAAGCAGGATTTATTTTTATTATTTATGTGTATTAGTCATATTTATTCGTCAAGAAATTCTTTGGATGTTTTGTAAGTCGATAAATTAGTTGATTTGTAAAAAGGACAAAATGCAGTAATACTAGCAAAACTAAACAGACTGGAAATAACGATTAGTAGAATACCAATATATCCACCAACATTTCCAAAAAAATATAAACTTAGCAAAAGTAGGGCAACAATAAACCTTGTAATTCGGTCAAAGTTATTCATGTTTCTTTTTAACATAATTATCATTGTTTAAATTAATAATAGATTTGGGTATAAATCTTGTGTAAATGTAAAATCGATGTTAAAAATAGCAAAAAATTATATGAAATATTCGTTAAAACAACTAGAATTACAGACTAAACTTAAAGAACAATACTAATTATTCAGAAAAAAGAATCAAAATTTATTTTAAATTAGTCTTATAATTCAACCTCATATAGAAACAAAAACCCACTTTGCAAAAGCAAAGTGGGTTAAAATAATAACATTTTTCTTTTTCAATTAATTATCAATAGACCCCATAACACGTTGCATAAACGTATTTAAGGCTTCCTTTTTTGGAGTGCCTTCTTTCACCATTTTGTTAACTTCAAGAGCACCATACATATTAGAAATAAGTTCTCCTATAACATCAAGTTCTTCATCTTTTAAAGATGGTACTTCAGTTAAGTTTTCTAGAGTTTCTATGGTTTCCACAACGAAATCTTCGTCATTATCTTCTATAAATTGAGATAGGTGTTTAATTACTGGTAACTTCATTTAATTATACTTTTTGTCTCCTTGAGCGCAGTTGAAAGGTTTAGGTTTCTAATTTGCTCAACCTGACATTATTGTTTAAACAACTTCTTCAACAAGTTCTTTTAAAACATCAAACTTATTGGTTTGAACTTGATTTATAAATTGGCCTTTTTTAAAAGTCGCAAACGTTGGTAAATTATCAACATTTGCTAGTTTTCTGGACTCTGGAAACTTTTCCGCATCAGCAATTACAAAGGTTATATCTTCTAATTCTGAAGCTAGCTTTTTAACTTTAGGCTTCATAATACGGCAATTACCACACCAAGTTGCCGAATATTGTACAACAACAGTATCGTTATTGGCAACTAATTCGCTTAAATTATCTGTATTTAATTCTTGTAACATAATTTGAGGTTTAAAAGGTCATTGCAAGTAAAATGAAGCAATCTGTCAATTAGTTAGAGAGATTGCTTCACTTTGTTTGTACTATCCTCGTTAATTTACGTGAGCTGCTAAATACTCAGCAGTTGCGTTTCTATTTGCGCCCATAGCATCTTTTCCTTCTTCCCAGTTTGCAGGACAAACTTCTCCTTTTTCTTGAACATGAGTCAAAGCATCAACCAAACGAAGGTATTCACCAACATTTCTGCCTAATGGCATATTATTAATGCTTTCGTGCTGTACTGTGCCTTCTTCGTCAATAATATACGTTGCTCTGTAAGTAACATTATCGCCTTCAACTTGCACAGAATCGGTTTCTTCGTTATAAGTTTCATTTGTAATATCTAAAATACCCAGAATGGAAGATAGGTTTCTATTACTATCTGCTAAAATTGGATAAGTAACACCTTCAATACCACCATTGTCTTTAGCTGTACTTAACCATGCGAAGTGCACTTCTGGAGTATCGCAAGATGCTCCAATTACAATAGTATTCCTTTTTTCAAATTCACCTAAAGCTGCTTGAAAAGCGTGTAACTCGGTTGGGCAAACGAAAGTAAAATCTTTTGGATACCAAAAAAGCACAACTTTTTTCTTATTATTTACAGCTTCTTCTAAAACATTTAATTTAAAAGTATCGCCCATGTCGTTCATGGCATCTACATTTAAATTTGGAAATTTTTTTCCTACTAATGACATATTTTAATTTTTTTGTGTTAGACTTAATTACTGCGAATTTAGATAACGAATTAACTATATAGAATAAGGTTTCATTATTAAATTTTATGAAAGAATAAAGGAAGTGTATCGCTTAAAAAAAGTGCCTATTTTTTTACCAAATGAATAAAAATAGACCTATTAAAATGCGAACTTGATAAAGTTTTGTGAAATAGAATGGAAAAACTATTTTGAATTATTTAGTTGTTTTATTTTAATTCTGAACGCCGCGAATAATAAGGTTGTAAATGGACTTAACCAATTAAAAATAGCATAGATAAAATAGTCTGCAACGCTAACTCCAAGAACACCAGATTGATAGGCACCACAAGTATTCCAAGGAATTAATACAGAAGTTACCGTACCTGAGTCTTCTAAAGTTCTACTTAAGTTTTCTGGAGCTAAACCTTTATCTTCAAAAGCTTTTTTAAACATTTTTCCTGGAATTACAATAGCTAAATACTGATCTGAAGCAATAGTATTTAAACCTAAACAACTAATAACGGTGCTAGAAAATAATCCAAAAACTGAAGAGGCAATGGTTAATAATACTTTGGTTATTCTGGCTAAAGCTCCAATGCCATCCATAACACCACCAAAAATCATAGCGCTTATTATCAGGTAAATCGTCCAAAGCATACCGTTCATACCACCAGCAGAAAAGAGTTCATTTAATTTTTCATTATCGGTAGCTATTTGAGTATCTGTTAAAATAGAAGTTATTACAGAGCCCATTTTTGAATCACTTAAGGTATTCAAAATATCTGGTTGAAAAATAAAGGCAAAAATAGCTGCAATTAAAACGCCAGTACCTAAAGCAATTAAAGGTTTTGTTTTCATTAAAATTAAAGCTATTACAGCTACAGGCACTATAAAAAGCCATGGCGTTATGTTAAATGTTGAATTTATTGAAGCTAATAAATTACTTATATCAGAACTTCCAGATGTTTCCATAGTTGCACTTAATATTCCAAAAACTACCAGAGTTACCAAAACCGTTGGTACAGTAGTGATGGTCATATATCTAATATGCGTAAATAAATCTGTTCCGGCTATAGCAGGAGCAAGGTTTGTAGTATCACTTAACGGTGACATTTTATCACCAAAATATGCGCCAGATATTACAGCACCTGCTATCATTCCTGTATGTATTCCTAAGGCACTTCCAATACCAATTAATGCAATACCAACGGTAGCAGAGGTAGTCCAAGAACTCCCAGTAGCTATTGATATAATAGCGCAAATAATGACGCAGGCAGGTAAAAATATACTCGGATTTAATACTTGTAAACCATAATAAACCATGGCAGGAATAACGCCACTAATTAACCATGTACCCGCTAAAGCACCAACTAAAAATAAAATCATAACTGGTACAAAAACACTTTTTAAGTTTTCCCATACCTCAGTTAGGATGGTTGAAAAAGGCACTTTATTAAAAACACCAACAAAAAGAGCAACTAAACCTCCAATTAATAAAATAATTTGGTTGGTATAGGCTCCAAACCATTCTTGACCTTCAACAAAAAAAATATTGTAAGCTAGCATTGCCATGAGTAAAACAACTGGAATTAAAGCCTCCCAAATATTTAATTCTTTATTTTCAATGATGTTTTGATTGTCAGCTTTAAATTCAGAAATATTTTTGTTGTCCTTCATATTGATTTTTTGGTTATGTAATGTTACAAAAATCTTGGTATCTAAACAAAGAGAAACCTTTTACGAAAAAAAGAAAATTATTATTAAATGTTAAAGAAATATGTATTTTGTCGAAAAAATCTTATTTATTTTAAAATAATGTGACTTTTTACTCCAATGCATGTGTCTAAATAATTGAATAACAAGTTTAATTTATTTAATGATGATAAATTCTATATTGTATGACTCCCTATTGACCTTGATACTTCTTATGACGAAAGATATTAAGAGAGAAATTTTTATCAAAAAAGTATCTTTTTGTCCCAACTTTACTTTTAATAGCTATAAAGATATGTTTGCTATTGACTTTAAACAAGTAAAAACAACAAGCAGTAGTATTAAAAAAAGAAATTCTATCAAAAATACTAAGAACGATATTTCTAAGAATTCTATTAATGAATTAATAATTAAAAAATACAATAATCAACTTGTTAGACATTTAAAAACGTTACAATATATTGAGTTTATTGAATCAAAACTAACCTTTAAGACTAATGAAAAGCAATTAAATGAAATATCTGAGCTTAAGTTGAATGTTAGATATGATATACTACGTTTAAGTAAAAAAATAAATGAGTATAATTCATCTAAATTTAATGTAAAAAGTTATAGCCTCGATTAAACTCAATTAAAACATAAAAAGTTGGTTAACTTTGCCAACTTATATGGATTCATTAACTCAAATTGTATTAGGTGCCGCTTGTGGGGAGGCAGTTCTAGGAAAGAAAATAGGAAACAAAGCCTTGCTTTTCGGAGCTATTGGCGGTACAATCCCAGATTTAGACGTTTTAGTAGGAGGTTGGCTTTATGGCAACGAAATTGATGCTATGTTATTTCACAGAGGGTTTATGCATTCTATTTTGTTTACCGTTTTAGCAGCTTTTATTTTAGGATGGTTAGTTTATAAATTATACAATACTGGAAGCCGTTTTAATATTACCTCTCAAAAAGATTGGATTTCGTTATTTTTTTGGTCACTTTTTACACATCCAATTCTAGATTGCTTTACACCATACGGCACACAATTATTTGCTCCTTTTTCAAATTATAGGGTTGCATTAAATAATATAGCAGTAGCCGATCCACTTTACACACTACCTTTTTTAGTTTGTATGATTGTTTTGATGTTTTTTAATCGACAATCTCATAGAAGAAAACTTTGGCTAAATTTAGGTTTAGGTATAAGCTCAGTTTATATGCTTTTTACTTTAGGGAATAAACTTTATATCGATTCAGTTTTTAGGAAATCGTTAAAAGAAAATGGTATTGATTATAAAAGATATTCTAGCCAACCTGCTATTTTAAATAATATATTATGGTATGGTATTGCCGAAACAGAAACGTCTTATTTTACTGCAAATTATTCGTTATTTGACACTAAAAACAGATTTTTAAATTTTATTGAATTGCCTAAGAAACGTGATTTAAACCCGGAAGTGTTTCAAGATATAAAAGAGTTATCATGGTTTAGTAATGGGTATTTTAGTGTGTATAAAATAGAAGATAATGCATATCAATACAATGATTTACGTTACCCGCTTTTAGAAGAAAATGACCCCAATTCATCTGTATTTAGAATGTTATTGTATAAAGAAAATGGTAGACTTAACATGAAACCCTTTGAGCCTAAGTTTGAAAACATAGAAACCGTAATGTCAGATTTATGGGAACGTACAAAAGGTATTTAATATAAGGTGTTCTTTTTGAGCTTTATTTTAAAACACCAATTTCTATCATACATTTACGCATCATTTTATAAGTACGTTCAATATCGGTATCTAAACCAATTGAGAAACGAATTAAACCATTGCTTAAACCCATTTCTTTCTGTTCTTCCTCAGGAATTTCAGATGATGTAGAGCTTCCTGGGGCACTAAATAACGTTTTATAAAACCCTAAGCTAACTGCCAAATACCCAAGGTTTTTATTTTGCATAAGTTCCATAAGTGCGTTAGCTTTTTCTAAAGAACCAACATCAATGGTTAACATGCCCCCAAAACCATATTGTGGGTTCATCATACTTTTAAAAAGTTCATGTGAAGGGTGCGATTTTAAACCAGGATATACCGTTTTTAAACCATCAGTTTCAAATTTTTTAGCTAAGAACAGACCATTTTTACTGTGCTGTTGCATTCTAATATGCAACGTTCTTAAGTTTTTTAAAATTGATGCTGCACGTAAGCTATCCATTGTAGAACCTAATAACATAGATGCGCCATCATTAACATTTCGTAAATTATTAATAAATTCTTGAGTTCCGCAAACCACACCACCAACAGTGTCGCTAGAGCCATTTATAAACTTGGTTAAGCTATGTATAACAATGTCTGCGCCCAACACGGCAGGAGATATAGATAAAGGTGAAAACGTATTATCTATAACAAGTTTTAGGTTATGTTTTTTGGCAATTTTAGATAGATTTTTTATATCCGCAACTTCCAAAAGCGGATTGCTAACAGATTCACAATATAAAACTTTGGTATTTTTAGTGATGGCAGATTCTACTTTTTCTAAATTGGTAATATCTACAAACGATGTTTTTATATTAAATCGAGGCATGAAATTTTTTAAGAAGGCGTAAGTACCTCCATAGATGGTTCTACTGGAAATAATATGGTCACTTGCACCACATAATTGTAATAATACGGGTGTAATGGCACCCATACCTGATGCCGATACATTGGCGGTTTCAGTACCTTCCATGGCTGCCAAAGCTTCACCTAAATATAAATTTGAAGGCGTAGAGTGTCGCGAGTATAAATAACAACCATCTGCATTACCTTCAAAAGTATCAAACATGGTTTTAGCTGAGAGAAAAGTATATGTTGATGAATCTGAAATTGAAGGGTTAACACCACCAAATTCGCCAAAATATTGTAAGTCTTGTATGTTATTTGCAGGTTTAAAAGCCATGGTTTTGAGTTATATTTAATTCAAAATTCGATATAAATAGAATTAAAAACAATAAAAAACACTATATTTAGAAAATAAAACTGTATTAAGTGTTTAATATAGATTTTTATATTGTAAATCACTTGCTATAGCGCTTTTTAAGAAAATTTTTCAATTATGATATTTGATACCACAGACAAAAAACTATTAGAATATTTACAACATGATAGTAAACAAACTAATAAAGAACTATCTAATAAATTAGGGCTATCTGTAACAGCTGTTTATGAGCGTATTAAAAAGCTTGAAAAAGAAGGGTTTATTAATAAATATGTAGCATTAGTAAACAAAGAAAAAATTGAGAAGTCTTTTGTTGTTTTTTGTCATATAAAGCTTGTACAGCATGCCCAAGATTATGTTATGAAGTTCGAAAAAGAGGTTGCTAATTTAAATGAAGTTTTAGAGTGTTACCACATAAGTGGTGATTACGACTATTTACTTAAAGTTTTGGTAGAGGATATGGCAGCATTTAGAGAATTTATGGTAAAAAAATTAACAACCATAAATCATATAGGTAGTACACATAGTATGTTTGTTATTAATGAAGTAAAACATTCTACAGCTATTAGCTTTTAATATGAATTCGACTATTTATAAAGTATCAGAGTTTTTTATCATCTTTATTTTGGTGCCTATTAGTTTTGCTTTAAACTATTCGCCTTGGATTAAATTAAGCCTTGGCTTTTTCGGATTTCTTTACATCATTTATGTTTTATTAAAAGTTGAAAAGAAAAAGTTTAAAGTGTCACCTAATCTAGATTGGAAACGCTTTTGGAAACAAACACTGGTTAAGCTTTTAGCTATCTCAGTTTTTACATCGCTTTTTGTATGGATAACCAATAAAGAACTACTTTTTAATGTATTACTTAATAAACCCAAACTGTGGGTTTTTATACTATTCGTTTATAGTTTTTTTTCAGTTTATCCTCAAGAACTAATTTATAGGACTTTTTATTTTGATCGGTATAAAATGTTTTTTTCTAATGAAAGGCTGTTCATATTTATAAATGCTATGGTGTTTGCATTAGCACATATTTTTTTTAGAAACACATTAGTATTAGTTTTAACTTTTCTGGGAGGCTTACTATTTGCCTTAACCTACAATAAAACGAAATCAACACTTTTAGTATCTATAGAACATGCCATTTATGGATGTTGGCTATTTACAGTAGGCATGGGCGATATGCTCGGTTTTCCTGCATAAATTACCGATGAATTTATAATTTAGGAAATATAATCTTACGTAAATTAAATCTTTTTACTATTTTAGGCTATTGATTATTAACCAAAACCAATTGAACATGAAAAAATTAGCGTACCTTATTTTAGGATTTATTATTGGAGCTGTACTAACCTATTATTTTTGTCCGAGACCAGATGATATGAATGCGATGGCTCCAGAATTTGACAAACCAACAGGCGTTATTACTATTTTAGAAGCCGAAGAATTAAGTAATAATTGGGAAAAAAATAATAAAACTGAAATAGATTCTACCTTAGATGTTGAAGGTTCTAAAAAAGTGACACGTTCTGTAAAATGGACTTTAAAAAACCTTGAAGATTATTTACACTTTGCAAAAAACGAATCGGATTCTGTAGGGTATACCATGACAGGTGTTCGCGTGTATTTAGGAAATTATGGTGAAAAAGCAAAACCAAGTAAAAAGAACAGAAATACGATGTTTATTGTACCAACAGGTTATAAAAACACATCTAAAGCAAGTAGTTTGAATCTTAATTTTGCTACAGCGGGAGATGATATTCCTGTTGATCCTTTAAATGATGGTCAAGGTGGCAGTAGTGGATATCCTTAATTAATTTTGCAAGAATTTTTATTAGAAAATTACTCTCTTTTAACACACTTTGTTGAAGCAATGTCTGCTTTAACTGGATTACTATTGTTTAAAAACTATAAAAATACTGAGGTTAAATATTTTATTTACTTTCTAGCTTATCTAACTATATTCGATTTTTTAAGTGGTTATACAAGATTAGTGTATCATGATAATTTTTTTTATTTTTTGATTGGAACTTTAATTCAAAAAAACTATTGGTTTTCAACACTTTATTGGAAAATAGGAGCCATTATGTTTTTTGCGTTTTATTATCGAAAAATCTTAAAAACAGAATCATTCATAGCTATTGTAAAGTACGCAAGTTATTCATTTCTTATTTTTTCAGTAATTTATATACTATTACATTGGGAAGCATTTTTTAATAGTTTTTTTCCAATAATAAGTATTTTAGGAGCTATTATCGTGTTTTTGTGTACAGTATTTTATTTTATTGAAATTTTATTTAGTGATAAGATTTTAGCTTTTTACAAGTCCATTAACTTTTATATTAGTGCTGCAATATTTATTTGGTGGCTAATTATAACCCCTATTGTTTTTTATGATAATTACACTGCTTATGAAGTAGATGTTTATGATAGAGATTGGGATTATATCAAATTAAGAAGAATAATTTACATCTTTGCTAATATAATAATGTATTCAACTTTTACCTTTGCTTTAATATGGTGCAAACCGGAGAACGATTAGCGAGTACCGCTTCAGAACGTTATTTATTGGTGTATATGATTACTGTTTTGGTTATTGTAACCTCATTAGTGATCATATTTTTTATTGTATTCCAGAGGCGAAAAAACAAGTTGCTTTTAGATCAAATAGAAAAACAAAAAGCTTTTGAAGAAGAAATTGCTCAAGCACAAACTGAAACTCAAGAACAAACTTTAAAAAATATTGGTTGGGAGCTACATGATAACGTGGGGCAGTTACTTTCTTTTGCCAGTATGCAATTAAGTATATTAAAAATGCAGGTTACAGATGATGTAAAGGAAAAGTTTAAAGATACCTCTGAAGCTTTAAGTAACAGTTTAAGAGAAGTTAGAGCGCTTTCAAAAACATTAAATAATGATGTGATTTTAAATATTGGTTTCGAAAAATCTGTTACAAATGAGTTAGATAGACTCAAAAAGATGAAATTTACTTCAGCTGAACTTGAAATTAAAGGTGATAAAGTAGATTTTAAAAACAGAAAACATGAAATTATCATATTTAGAATATTACAAGAATTTTTATCTAATTCAGTAAAATATTCTGAAGCCAAAAATATCGGGATAACGCTTAATTACAAACCTGAAAATTTAACTATAATAGCAACAGATGATGGAAAAGGTTTTGACATCAATAAAATAGAGCAAGGTTCAGGTTTAATTAATATGAAAAGTAGGGCAGCTCTAATAAATGCGACATTAGATTTAAAATCGAAGCCTAATGAAGGTGTAAAATTGGTTATAAATTATCCGTTTTCATAAACTATGCAAAGTATTTAAACACTTTTTTTAACAAACTCATTTTCCCTTTATATGGTGCGTAACGAAGCGATGGATCAAACCAATTACCTCGCTTCATAATAGGTTTTTCATTTGTAAAGGTATCAAAACCATGTTTACCATGATATTTCCCCATGCCACTAGCACCAACGCCTCCAAAGGGTAAACGATGATTTCCAAAGTGTATTAGTAAATCGTTTATAACACCACCGCCAAAATTATAAGTATTGATAATTTGATTTATAAATGATTTATTTTCCGAAAACATATAAAAGGATAAAGGTTTATCAAAACTGTTAATTATTGTATTTATATCCTCGACCGTTTTATAGGTTAATATGGGCAAGATTGGACCGAAAATTTCTTCAGCCATAACGTTGCTCTCTAAACTTGGTTCATAAATTATCGTCGGGGAGATATAATTTTCATTTTCATTTATTTCGCCACCAAAAGCAATAGTTGTATTTTCTAGTAGCGCTTTTAATCTTAAAAAGTTTTTTTTATTTATTATTCTAGGAAAATCAGGAGATTCACTTTGGTTTTTACCATATCTTCTAATGATTTCTTTCTTTAAAACGTCTATCAGTTCGTCTTTAATATCTGATTTCACAATAACATAATCGGGAGCAATACAGGTTTGTCCACCATTAAGAAGTTTGCCCCAAACTAAGCGTCGTGCTATTAATTTTAAATTAACCGTATCATCAATTATGCAGGGTGATTTACCGCCTAATTCTAAAGTTACCGGTGTTAAATGTTTAGCTGCCGCAAGTGCAACAATTTTTCCAACTCTTGTACTTCCAGTAAAAAATATATAATCCCATTTCTGTTCAAGTAGCATAGTTGAAACAGGAATACCACCTTCAATGGAAACAGCTAAATTTTCAGGGAATACATTTTTAATTATTTCTGTAAGTACTTTTGATGTGTGTTGCGTGAGTTCACTTGGTTTTAATACCACGGTATTTCCAGCAGCGATAGCCATAATGAGTGGGTCTAAGGCCAATAGGAATGGATAATTCCAAGGTGCTATGACCAGCACGCTACCATAAGGCTCTTTATAAATATAATCTGTAGATGGAAATGTAAGTATAGACGGTTTAATTCGCTTTGGTTTAGCCCATTTTTTAAGGTTTTTTATAGCTAAATTTAATTCTGAAAGAACCAAACCATACTCACTGATATAGCCTTCAAATTCAGATTTTCTAAAATCTTTGTACAATGCTTCCAAAATGACTTTTTCTTTGGAAACTATTTCTTTTTTTAAAGCCTTTAAAAGTGATAGCCTAAAAGCGACGTCTTTAGTTTTTTGAGATTGGTAAAATGCCCTTTGAGCAGCTAATATGTTGGTAATTGAATTCAAATTTTTTTATTAAATATAATGAATTAAGATGAGCAAGCCTCCCAAATTGGATCTTTTGGTAAAGGAGCATTTATATTAATCACTTCGTTTTTGACAGGATGTATGAACGAAATATTTCTAGCATGTAAATGAATACTAGCATCTTTATTGTTTCTATCAAAACCATATTTTAAATCGCCCTTTATAGGGGAGCCTATGGTTGCTAATTGAGTGCGTATTTGATGATGTCTTCCCGTTTCTAAATTAATCTCTAATAAAAAATAGTGATCTAATTTTTTAATTAGTTTATAATGAAGAATAGCTTTTTTACTCTCATTTACTTCTTTAGAATATGTGTAAGACTTATTGTTTTTAGGATTCTTTTTTAACCAATGCGTTAAAGTATCCTGAGACTTTGTAGGTTCATTTTTTACAACCGCCCAGTATGTTTTTTTGATGTCTTTAGAAATAAATAATTTATTCAGTCTAGGAAGTACTTTACTTGTTTTTGCAAATATTACAAGTCCCGTTGTTGGTCTGTCTAGTCTGTGTACAGTACCTAAATAGACGTTTCCAGGTTTGTTGTATTTATCTTTTATGTATTCTTTAACGACATCACTTAAAGGTTTGTCGCCAGTTTTATCGCCTTGCACAATATCACCAGCGCGTTTATTTACAATAATGATATGATTATCTTCAAATAAGACTTGAAGGTTGTTTTTATTTGAAAAGGTTTTTTTTGACACGAATTTTACTATTTAGGTTGTCGCGCAAAGACGCAAAGACGCAAAGTTTTAAGAGAATAAGTAAGACTGAATACTGTTACTGAAAACTTAATACTTTTCACTTTCATTAGGGAAATCAATACTTTTAACATCATCTACATAACTAGAGATAGCTGTAGTCATATCTTCATATAAATTCATGTAGCGACGTAAAAACCTAGGATTAAATTCATGTGTCATCCCTAGCATATCGTGTAAAACCAAAACTTGCCCATCTACATCTGGTCCAGCACCAATACCTATAATAGGAATACTAACACTTTCAGCAACTTGTTTTGCTAGTTTAGCTGGAATTTTTTCAAGTACAATACCAAAACACCCAATGCGTTCTAACATTTTTGCATCTTCTATTAAATCGGATGCTTCTTGTTCTTCCTTTGCACGAACGGTATAGGTTCCAAATTTGTATATAGATTGTGGTGTTAAGCCTAAATGCCCCATAACAGGAATTCCAGCATTTAGAATACGTTTTATGGATTCTTTAATTTCACGACCACCTTCCATTTTAACAGAATGCGCACCACTTTCTTTCATAATTCTGATAGCCGAACGAAGTGCTTCTTTAGGATCACTTTGGTAGCTTCCAAAAGGTAGATCTACGACAACCAAACATCTGTCTATAGCACGTATAACTGATGATGCATGATAAATCATTTGGTCTAGAGTAATGGGAAGCGTAGTTTCATGACCCGCCATAACATTACTTGCAGAGTCGCCAACAAGAATAACATCTATACCAGCACCATCAACAATTTTTGCCATGGTATAATCATAAGCCGTTAGCATGGATATTTTTTCACCATTAGCTTTCATATCAACTAATGTTTTTACGGTAATGCGCTTATATTCTTTTTTAGCTACAGACATTTTTTTAGTTTTAGATAGTTTGTAAAAATACTAAAATCTAGTTCTAATTTTAGTAGTTTAATAAAAATCAATATGTTTTGTGTTAGGTATTGTAGCAGAAAGTTTAAAATAGGTTAATGAAAGGTGATAGCGATAAGTCGCCAAAAAGAAGTATATGACACTATGTCATACTTTTGGTGTTGGCATAATCATTGACTTATACAAAGCGAATTCAAAATGAACATTCAACACAATAAAAAAATATAATATGAGTAAAATTATTGGAATCGATTTAGGAACAACCAACTCTTGCGTTTCTGTAATGGAAGGTAACGAGCCAGTAGTTATTCCTAACGCGGAAGGAAAAAGAACAACGCCATCGGTAATTGCTTTTGTAGAAGGTGGTGAAATTAAAGTTGGTGATCCAGCAAAACGTCAAGCAGTAACAAACCCAACAAAAACGGTTTATTCTATTAAACGTTTTATGGGTAATAAATATTCTGAGTCTAAAAAAGAAGCAGAACGTGTACCATATAAAGTAGTTAAAGGTGATAACGATACTCCAAGAGTAGATATTGAAGGGCGTTTATATACACCACAAGAATTATCTGCAATGATTCTTCAAAAAATGAAGAAAACTGCTGAAGATTATTTAGGAACATCAGTAAGTCGTGCTGTAATTACAGTACCTGCTTACTTTAATGATAGTCAACGTCAGGCAACTAAAGAAGCTGGTGAAATTGCTGGTTTAAAAGTAGAACGTATTATAAATGAGCCTACTGCAGCAGCTTTAGCTTACGGTATGGACAAAAAAGGTACAGACCAGAAAATAGTAGTTTTCGACTTTGGAGGAGGAACGCATGATGTATCTATCCTTGAATTAGGAGACGGTGTATTTGAAGTACTATCAACAGATGGAGATACGCATTTAGGTGGTGATGATGTTGATGAAAAAATCATCAACTGGTTAGCAGATGAATTTCAAGCAGATGAGAGCATGGATTTACGTCAAGATCCGATGTCTTTACAACGTTTAAAAGAAGCTGCTGAAAAAGCGAAGATTGAGTTATCATCTTCTGCGCAAACAGAAATCAACTTACCATATATTACAGCAACTGCTAGCGGACCAAAACACTTAGTGCGCACGTTAACACGTTCAAAATTCGAACAATTAATTGACGATTTAGTAAAACGTACCATCGAGCCTTGCCAAACGGCATTAAAAGCTGCTGGTTTAAGTAAAAGTGATATTGATGAAGTTATTTTAGTAGGTGGTTCAACAAGAATTCCAGCCGTACAGGAAGCAGTAGAGAAATTCTTTGGAAAAGCGCCAAGTAAAGGGGTTAATCCAGATGAAGTAGTATCTCTAGGTGCAGCTATACAAGGTGGTGTTTTAACTGGTGATGTTAAAGATGTATTACTTTTAGATGTAACACCATTATCTCTTGGTATTGAAACTATGGGTAACGTATTTACTAAGCTTATTGAAGCGAATACTACGATTCCTACTAAAAAGTCGCAAGTATTCTCTACTGCTGCGGATAATCAGCCTTCAGTAGAAATTCATGTACTACAAGGTGAAAGAGCCATGGCTGCCGATAATAAAACAATTGGACGTTTTCATTTAGATGGTATTCCACCAGCAAGACGTGGAACACCACAAATTGAAGTAACGTTTGATATTGATGCCAATGGTATTATCAAAGTATCGGCTGAAGATAAAGCAACAGGTAAAAAACAAGATATTAGAATTGAAGCTTCATCTGGATTAACAGAAGAGGAAATCCAAAAGATGAAAGCAGATGCTGAAGCCAATGCTGAAGCTGATAAAAAAGCGGTAGAACAAGCTTCAAAATTAAATGAAGCAGATTCTATGATTTTTCAAACAGAAAAATTATTGGAAGAATCCGGCGATAAACTATCAGCAGATAATAAATCTAAGATAGAGGAAGCTTTAGCTGAATTAAAGAAGCAATTTGAAACCAAAGATTTAGCACTTATTCAACCAGCACTTGATAATCTTAATGAGATTTGGAAAGCTGCGAGTGAAGAAATTTACAAAGCACAAGCTGCTGAAGCGCAACAAGGTGGTGCAGGAGCTCCAGGACCAGATACTAGCCAAAATGGAGAAGCAGAAGGAAGTGATGTTGAAGATGTAGATTTTGAAGAGGTTAAATAATATTAGGAATTCGTAATATTAATTAATTCTCTTTTAGAATTGAATGAAAACGCAATCAGAAATGGTTGCGTTTTTTTATTACAAACAGTTACTTTTACATTAAATATAAAGTATGTCCTTTTCTTCAAAAATAAAATCAAATTACAACCCCAAACGTTTAGCCGTTAAACTAAACTCAAAAGGCGAGCAGTTTGTTTTACAAGGTCACCCTTGGGTATTTTCAAACAATATTACTAAGATAAATGATGATGCGAAGTCTGGAGATTTGGCTATTATTTTCGGAAAAAATAAAAATAGAGTTATTGGTTTAGGTTTATACGATGCCAATTCGCCTATTCGGATAAAAATGCTCCATAGTAGTACCAAAAAGGTTGAAATTAATGCTGATTTTTTTCAAAAAAAAATAAACAAAGCTTTTAAAAAAAGACAACCATTACTAAAAACCAATACGAACAGTTACAGACTTTTATTTGGTGAAAATGACGGTTTTCCTGGTTTAATAGCCGATGTTTATGCTTCCGTTTTAGTGGTGAAAATATACTCAGAACTATGGCTGCCTTATTTAGAGACTATAATTTCAGATTTACAAAAAATATCAGATGTTGATACCGTTGTTATTCGTTTAAGCAGACGTTTAGAACAATCAAAATCACATAAACTTAAAGATGGTGATGTTGTTTTTGGCACTTTGGAAAACGAGGTTGTACAATTTGTAGAACATGGTATTAATTTTTCAGCTAACGTTATTAAAGGACATAAAACGGGTTATTTTCTAGATCATCGTGCTAATCGGAAACAAGTGGGTGAGTGGAGTAGAGGAAAAAAAGTTTTGGATGTTTTTTCATATGCTGGTGGGTTTTCGGTTCATGCTTTAGCAAATGGTGCGAAAGAAGTAACGAGCTTAGATATAAGCAAGCAAGCATTAGAAATAGCTATTGAAAATGGTAAATTAAATAAGTACTCAGGAAAACATAAAATAATAGATGGTGATGCTTTTGAAGAACTTAAAAAGTTAATTAAAAATAAAATCACTTTTGATGTTGTAGTTATAGACCCACCGAGTTTTGCAAAACAAGCTTCCGAGATTGATTTAGCAATAAAAAAATACACACAATTAGCAGAATTAGGAGAACAATTAACTTCAAAAAACGGATTATTAGTTTTGGCGTCGTGTTCATCTAGAGTGCTTGCCGAGGTTTTTTATGATATTAATAATCAGGTATTAAATGTAAACAATCGTCGCTTTAAAGTACTTTTAAAAACCCAGCATGATACAGATCATCCAATTAGTTTTCCTGAGGGCGCTTATCTAAAAACGGCTTACTATCGTTTTTTAGATTCATAGAAAAGATTTTACTATGCATGCATAATATTTATTATATTTGTTGAAATCAATTTCTATAATGACAACTAAACTTACCCAACTTTTAAACATTAAATACCCAATTATTCAAGCACCCATGTTTTTGGTTTCAAATGTAGCTATGGTTTCTGAAGCTATGAAAAGTGGCATTGCCGGATGTATTCCAGCTTTAAACTATAGAACTTTAGATGAGCTTAAAGCAGCGATCCATGAATTAAAAGCAGCTAAAGTTGAGGGAGGCTCTTTTGGGTTTAATCTTATTGTAAATAAATCTAACACAAAGTATAAAGAGCAATTGCGTGTTATTTGTGAAGAAGGTTGTGATTTTATTATTACTTCACTAGGAAGTCCTGAAGAAACTATAAATCAAGCACATAAGGTTGGTATTAAAGTATTTTGTGATGTAGTTGACTTGAAATTTGCTAAAAAAGTAGAAGGTTTAGGTGCAGACGCTGCCATAGCTGTAAACAACCAAGCCGGAGGGCATCGAGGAAATATGTCGCCCGAAGCTTTAATTAAAGAGCTAAAAAGTAATTTGAATATTCCTGTAATATCTGCTGGAGGTGTTGGTTGTAAAGCAGATATTGATGATATGTTAAGTTATGGAGCAGATGGTGTTTCAGTAGGAAGCCCTTTTATAGCTTCCGTTGAGGCTGGAGTGACTGATGATTATAAACAAGCCTGCGTAGATTATGGCGCTGAAGATATTGTAATGACTGAACGTATTTCAGGAACACCATGTACTGTAATTAACACGCCTTACGTTCAAAAAATCGGTACAAAACAAACTTGGTTAGAATCTGTTTTAAATAAAAACAAGAAGCTTAAAAAGTGGGTAAAAATGATTCGTTTTTCAATAGGTATGAACGCTACTAAAAATGCAGCTACCAAAGTAACTTATAAAACGGTTTGGGTTGCTGGACCTAGTATAGAACATACAAATGCTATTTTGCCTGTTAAAGATATTGTTGCTAATTTGATAAATTAGTTTAGAGTTTTCTTTTCATACTTTACAAAATTTTTCTATACATTTGGCATGTGTAAAGGTTTAGCTTAACGCTAACTAATTAAGGAATTGTGTTAAAATCACAAGCTGTCGCGCAACTGTAATTAATTATTTATATAATTATAAGCCAGATACTTCCCTTTATTGTAAATATAAACTGTGCTTTCGCGATTAAAAGCCAAGGAATATAAAACATTTTAATATTCAATCTGTTTGAATATTTGATGTTGTATTGCTTCTTTTTAATCTCTGCGCAAATAAAAAGAAGTTATGAAAATCAATAAAAAAATTTTAAGACCACCTTTAAAATGTTGGGATATTTATTCGATGCATTTATTGCAGCAAGCACAGCATTTTAATAAACAAGCAGAAATTAGCATTTTAGAAGAATTCAAAAAAAAGTATGGTTGGTCTATTGATGTTGAAAAAACATTGAAGGATAACAATTTTGATGCTATTGTACTTACCGATTTTAATCAAGATATATATTGGGTAAATAAAGGTTTTACAAAAATGACGGGTTACCCAGCAAATTATGCTAAAGGTAAAAAGCCTAATTTTTTACAAGGAAAATCTTCTTCTGAAAGTAAACGTAAATCTTTTAGAGAACATTTAAAAAAGGGGCATCGTTTTAAAGAAGAAATACTTAATTACAAAAAAGACGGTAAGCCTTATAATTGCGAAATAGATGTGTATGTATTACACGATAGTAATAATACTATTAGTCATTATTTAGCTTTAGAAAAAGAGGTTAAAGCGTCTTAAAATAGTCTCAGTAAGTTTTTGCTTGAATATCATAATTTCAATAATTTAGTAGAAATTATATGAATTATTAAAACCTTTTCAAATGAATTTCAAATACATCTTATTTACCTGTTTAAATATTTGTTTAATCATGTCTTGCGGAAAGAAAAAAGAAAAACCAAAAAATATTGAAAGTGTTGAAACCGTAAAACCAAGTTTGGAATTAATTTGGCAAACAGATTCATTATTAACTACTTGCGAATCCGTTATATATGATAAAATATCACAAACTATTTATGTCGCAAACATAAATAATGGACCTTGGGAAAAGGATAATAATGGTTTTATTTCTACAATAAATATTGAAGGAGAAATAACAGCATTAAAATGGATTGAAGGTATAAGTGCACCAAAAGGAATGGGGATTTCTAATGGTAAATTGTACGTTAACGATATAGATGATTTAGTTGAAATTGATATTGAAAACAGAAAAATTTCAAATAAATATACTGTTGAAGGCAACCCGCAATTGAATGATTTAACAGTAAGTCCAGACGGCGTTGTATATTTTTCAGGGTCTAACTCTAACACAATTCATAAATTAGAAAATGGCACTATAGGGGTTCATTCTACAAATCCAGAAGGTAAAAGACTTAATGGCCTATTATGGCAAAAAGAGGGTGTTTATTATGCTGATTTTGCAGAATCTATTTTCGGACTTGTAAATAATGATGACCATACTTTTAAAATACTTACAAAAGATGTTGGTCAAGCAGATGGTATTATCCGTTTAGAAAATGGCGATTTTATAACATCAGGTTGGAGCGGTCAACTTTTTTATATCTATGCTAAAGATTGGTCTGCAATTAAACTTTTAGATACTGAAGACCAATCTATTGGAGCTGCTGATATTGATTATATACCAGAAACCCAAATCTTACTTGTTCCCACCTTTTTTCACAATAGAGTCATGGCGTACAAGTTAAATTTGGGTAATGCTAATTAACTTTTATTTTATAGGTATATAAAACTCAGTTTTAAGCTTTTCTTCAGCAACACGTTCTGGGTGACTTATGTAGCGCTCCATAACAGGTTCGTCTCTTATTTCATAACCGCTTTCAATAAGCCATTCGTTAAAAATATAGTCGTAAACTTCTGCAAAATATTTATACGAGCCTTGATATAAAAATACAGCAAATTTGCCTCCTTTTATGGTTTTTATACCAATATCATCAATAGGTTTAGCATCTTTATGTATTATTAAGCAGGCATCATATCTAATTTTGTTTTCATCAGTAATTTTTGGGTCGTCATGAGGTAAACCAAAGTGTCGGATGCCTTTAGTAAACAGTTTTTGTGCTTTAACTTGTTCCCAAAGTTTTTTCCAAGCGCCCATATAATCTAAGGTTTGATAGGCACCATACATGCGGTAGTATAAACACTGTTTGTTTTCAATGTCTTGAATTTTTGGTTTTTTAATGTTTAATGTGATTTTCACGATGTTCATTTTTTTAAAGGTGAATAATTTGTTTTTTCTGTAAGCTGTAGGCGTAACTCCAAAATAGTTTTTAAAAGCTTTTGATAATGATGAGGGCGTTTCAAACCCCACATGATACGCAATAGCTTCAATACCTAAACTGGAATATCGAATCATTTTTGCAGCTGTTTCTAGTCGCGTTCTAGATATGTATGCGCCAATGGGTTCGCCTAAAAGAGCTCTTGTAATACGATGAAAATGAAACGGCGAAAAGTTTGAGATCTCAGCAAGCGTTTTTATATCAATCTTGCTATCCAAATTATTATTAATATGTTCAATAATAAGGTTTAACTTTTGAGTATAAGAGGCTTTATTAGTTTGTTTCAGATTCATTGTTTTGTTTTGTTACAACAAATATATTCGGTAACCAATATAAACACTTTTCCAATCTTGCTCAATAAACTAGAATTGAGAAATATATTTTTTTTGCTTTACAAAAGAGTTATCGAATAGTTCTACTGAGCCTGTCGAAGTACAATTTTCTGTTGAAAATCACTCGAACAGACATCAAATACTTTTTACTAAGTCTAAACAACTAATTAGAATTACTTATTTACCTGAGTTCGATTATTAAATGCCTGATTTTAAAATGAGTACTATTATCCTGCAAGGTTTTAAATACCTTGTAGGTATTTTGATATCAGTGCTTTATACCTACAAGGTCAAAAAAAAGACCTTGCAGGATTTATAATTATTTTTATTTAATGATAAACAGTGAGTTATAACTAATACCTCCTAAAGATATTAATCGAACTCAGGTTATTTTATAAAAATGAGATCACAGTAGTTTAAAAAGCCATCTTTTAGCTATGTATGGTTTTTGTATTGGTTGGTTTGTCTTTTTGCCTCTAGTTAGCCATTATCTTTGATTATCATTTAAACTAAGTTCACATATGAAGCATTTTTACGCACTACTTATTTTACTAATTGTTAATTTAGGATTTTCTCAAAGTTTACCCATTAATTTTGAGGGTGATGTTACCACTGCAGACTTTGTAGATTTTGATGGAGGAACGGCTACTGTAACCTCAAATCCAAATCCATCAGGAATAAATACCAGTAGTTCTGTTGCGCAGATTGTAAGAGATGGAGGAGCTGTTTTTGCAGGGAGTAAAATTTTGCTAACAAACAATCTTGATTTTTCTGTATTAACAAAGCTTTCAATGAAAGTATATACAACAGCTCCTGTAGGAACCACAGTCAAGTTTAAATTAGAAGGCTCAGGGCCAGCAGTAGATGTTAATGCTACAACTACAGTTTCTGGTGCATGGGAAACTCTTGAATGGATTTTTGTTGGTACAGCTAACAACCTAAACGAGTTAGTTTTTATGTTCGATTTCGGGAATTTAGGCGATGGTTCAGCCACGTCAACCTTTTATTTTGACGATGTTGAACAAATAGTAGGACCAACACCACCAGTACCCATGTCGTTACCAATTGATTTTGAAGCTGGACAGGTCGATACCGATTTCTTAAATTATAATGGCGCCATAGCTAGTATTATTCCAAATCCGCAAATGGATAGTAATAATATGAGTAATACCGTTGCACAAGTTGTACGAAGTGGTGGCGAATATTTTGCAGGAAGTAAAGTGTTTCTTGATAATACTATTGATTTGTCTACCCTGTGGCAGATATCCATGAAAGTGTATACAACAGCTCCAGTAGGTACACGTATAAAGTTAGAATTAGAAAATGCAAGCGGCACAACTAATTTAGACTATTTAACCACCGTATCGGGTGCTTGGGAAACAGCAACTTGGAATTTTGATGGAAAGGCTAACGATTATGATAGAATACAGTTTCTTTTCGATTTTGGAAATGTAGGCGATGGCACAACAACATCTACATTTTTATTTGATGATATAAAACAAGAAACAGGACCTCCAATACCAGAACCTACGGCAACTACGCTGCCAATTGATTTTGAGAACAGCGTCGTTACCACAGACTTTACTGATTTTTTCGGAGCAATAGCATCTGTTATTCCAAATCCGCAAATAGACGTCAACAATCCCAGTGCTACCGTTGGGCAATTTGTTAGAAGCGGTGGTGCAGGATTTATGCGTAGTAAGTTGGCATTAACATCCTTTATTGCGAATATGTCTGCTTTTGGAAGCATCTCAATGAAAGTATATACCGATGCACCAGTAGGCACCTTATTGAAGTTTAAGTTAGAAAGTAACGTAGAAGCTTTCGGAAAAGAGCAAGACGTTTTAACTACCGTATCGGGCGAATGGGCTACCTACACTTGGGATCTTTCAAACGGTGATAATCCCATTTATAATGTACTAACATTAATGTTGGGCTATAACGGACCAAATGATGCATCAGCTAATGCAACGTTTTTGTTTGATGATATCGCACAAGTAGCCACAACGTTAAGCAATGGCCATACCCAAGCATTTAACATAGACTATATAAACATTTACCCAAATCCAGCTAATGATTATGTTACTATAAGCTCAAAAACTGAAATTATTAAATCTATTACACTTTTTGATATGCTTGGTAATCAGGTTAAAATGCTTCATACAAACGCGCTTGAGGTCACTATGGATGTGACTGATTTATCCAATGGCATTTATATAGCAAAAGTTTCTACAGCTTTAGGCTTAGGTAGCCTTAAATTAGTGATTGAGTAAAGATTAGAGAAAAAAAAATCAATTTAAACACCTTTCAATATTTTGTGAGGTGTTTTCGTTTACAACTCTTTATAACTTCACTTACTTGTACTAAACTTGTTTCAGTATCGTCTCATATAAAATATTAAAACGATATCAGATCGTCAGCCTTCATTTTTTCAAACAGCTTAGTCAATTTATTATTATATCTTTAGAAAAATCAATCTCTAATGATAAAATTCTTTCGGAAAATTCGTCAACAACTATTAACTGAAAATAAATTCAGCAAATATCTAATTTATGCAATTGGAGAAATTGTTCTTGTAGTTATTGGAATTTTAATTGCTTTAAGCATAAATAATTCAAATGAAGAAAGAAAATTAGAGGTTGTTGAGATTGACATTCTAAAAGGAATTAGACAAAATATTTTGATGGATACTATTGATATAAATCACAACATTAAGCGATACAAAGAAATGTGGAAAAGGGATAGCATTGTAAGTTTTCATCTTGTAGATAAGAAACCTTTGGACTCATTAATTGAAGAACAACTCTTAGATTTGGTACGTTCAAATATTTCAATAAACCTGCATACTTCTTATTTTGACGAAGCAAAGATTAAAGGGTTATCTATAATTTCTAATAAATCATTAAGAGATAGTATAAGCAGATTATATGAATTTAGATATGCATATGTATCGCTTGTTGAAAATGGATTAAAACAATATGATTATTTGTCATTATATGAAAACCTAATGTCTGATTATGATTATTTAGATACTGTATTACGTAAATTTATTATTGGAGAGAAACACTATGAATCAATGCTAAACGACAAGTTTTTTACTAAAAAACTATTATTAGCTTCAAGGAAAATGGTAGATGTATCATCATTTTATAATGATGCTTATAAATCTGCCATGGATGTTGTTTCCCAAATAGACAAAGAGCTAGTAATGCGCGAGTAACACATTAATGAGTTACAAAACTTAAGACATGTATAATTAATTGCTTTAGCAAGTTGCTTATTTGGAAAATTATTAAGGAATTTTATCGGATTCGTACTTGTGCCAAATTGGTTACTTGACCACGCATTCTATCACAAAAAAGAACTAAAACCCATTAAAAAATTTAGTTTTAATAATATCCCATTCTTCCAACAAAATCCCATAACAACAATAACTTCGTTTAAAACTATCACGCATTAAGATGTTTTTACGCAATATACCTTCAAGCGTACCACCAATTTTTTCAACGGCTTTTCTAGAGGCCATATTGCGCTCATCTACCCGAAATTCTACTTTATCAAATTTTAAGGTTTCAAACGCATATTGTAGCATCAAAAACTTCATGTTTTTGTCAATTCCGACATCAGTAGGAATCCCATACTGTGTTTGAGTGTTTATTGTGAGATCCCTCTTTCATCTGAATGACAAACTGGTTCTGTTTAGGTTATTAGCTTATTTTCTAGGTTTGCAATAGATGTTAATGCGTATAGTTGCTTAAATCTAAAAGCTATAATTGTACCCGTTGGTTTTCTAAAGTAGATGTTTCCATAATTCTATACGTCATTGCGAATCAGGTTTTTTGCCTGATGAGGTAATCTGTTTAATCATTGGTTATTTTTTTAATGTAATTCATTTTAAAAGATTACTTCGTCGAAAAACGCCTCGCAATGAAGTTTACCATTTATAAGTCTAATAAGCGATAAAATACGACTTGCAATGACAGCCCAATTATCATCGGTATTTTGTACTTTTGCAATCGAAATTAAAAATATATTATTTCTATGCAATTATCTAAAAAAAAGGTTTTGGAACAAGCAGATTTAGCTTGTAAAAACACCTTAATGGAAACATTACAAATTGAGATTATTGACTATGGAGAGGATTTTTTAACAGCAAGAATGCCTGTAAATTCAAGAGTATATCAACCCGATGGTGTTTTACATGGTGGTGCAACAGCTGCTTTAGCCGAAAGTGTAGGGAGTTTTGCAACACATATTTTTATAGATACAGAAGAATTTTTTGTGCGCGGTATAGAAATTACGGCAAACCACTTAAAAAGCGTTAGAGAAGGTTTTGTATATGCAAAAGCGACTTTTTTACATAAAGGAAGAACCACACAATTATTGGATATTCGTGTAACCGATGACGCTGACAATTTAATTTCGGTTTGTAAACTAACCACGATTTCTCTACCTAAAAAATAAGCATGATATCAGACGATTTTTTCGAGCAGATTAGCATGCAATTTCGTAATAAGTTACCTTTTGTAGCTTATAGAAAGCCAAATCAAGAACAATTAATAGCAAGATTGCAACAAGGTACCAATCTGCATTTTGTAAAAGATTTTTCAGAAAAGGGCTTTGTGTTTTCGCCTTTTGATGACATTGAGAAAACCGTTATTATTCCGAATCAGATTTCTAAAGTTATTTATGGTCACCAACCATACTGCGATCCCATAGTGGTTGATAAAAGTAAATTTGATGATACTTTATTAGAAAAGTCAAAAACGCAGCACATCAATTTAATTCAAAAAGGTGTTGAAGCCATAAAAAACTCAGGATTAAAGAAAGTAGTTTTGTCGCGGTGTGAAACGGTAGCATTAAACGAGAAAAATCCGATTGAAATTTTTAGAAATCTAACCAAACATTATAAATCGGCATTAATTTATTGTTGGTATCATCCTAAGGTTGGATTGTGGTTAGGTGCAACTCCAGAAACCTTATTAAAAATTGAAAACAATCGGTTTTCTATCATGGCATTAGCGGGTACGCAAGATTATAAAGGAAGTTTAGATGTAGAATGGCAGCAAAAAGAAAAACAAGAACAGCAATATGTAACTGATTTTATTATTGATAATTTAAAATCATCGGTAAATCGAATTGATGCTTCAGAGGTTAAAACCGTTCGTGCTGGAAATTTATTGCATTTAAGAACACTAATTTCTGCACAATTAAAGCCAAATACCGCATTAAAGCATATTATTGAAGTGTTGCACCCAACACCCGCAGTTTGTGGCTTACCAAAGCAAATAGCTAAAAATTTCATTTTAAAACACGAGCATTATAACCGCGAGTTTTATACGGGCTTTTTAGGCGAATTAAATGGTGAAACTACTGTTGCACCGCGTTCTGGAAAACGAAATATAGAAAACAGAGCTTACGCCGTTACCAAAAGCAGTACGCAACTTTACGTTAACTTACGTTGTATGCAAATTAAAGACAATCAAGCCATTATTTATGTTGGCGGTGGTATAACGGAAAACTCAGATGCTGAAAGTGAATGGCAAGAAACCATATCGAAATCGTTAGTGATTAAATCTATCTTATAAAGGTCATTTTACTTAGCTATTTTGTATTTTTGTATAACAAAATTACTAGATGGTTTACCCTAAAATTCCGCTTGCACAAACCGTAGTTCAGCTTTGTAAAGCAAAAGGAATAAAACATATTATAATATCTCCTGGTAGCAGAAATGCGCCACTTACTATTGGTTTTACAAACGATCCTTATTTTAAATGCTATAGTATTGTAGATGAGCGTTGTGCGGCGTTTTTTGCTTTAGGCATTGCACAACAATTACAAGAACCAGCTGCTGTTGTATGTACTTCGGGTAGTGCGTTACTCAATTATTATCCAGCGATTTCTGAAGCGTTTTATAGCGATATTCCTTTGGTAGTGCTATCTGCCGACAGACCAAAACATTTAATTGGTATTGGTGATGGACAAACTATTAACCAGAAAGACGTTTTTAAAAACCATATTTTATATTCAGCAAATTTGAAGTTGGATTTAAAAGATGAAAAATATGTGCCTGCTCATGAAGAGCTACCCATTATTAAGAATTTAGAAAACAAATTTGAGCGTTTATTGGGGTTGCAGAAAGATATTCAAACACATAATGAAGAAGAAATAAATACGGCCATTAACCTTGCTATTTTTAAGAACGGACCTGTGCATATAAATATTCCGTTTGATGAACCTTTATATGAAACCGTTGATAAATTGAGTGTTTCTCCTAAAGTTATAGAAGTTCCAAATAAATTAAATGAAGTTGATGATTACACGATTGAAAATTGTTTAGAACATTGGAATGCTGCGACTAAAAAAATGATTTTAGTAGGCGTAAATACACCAAATACTATTGAACAAAAACACCTTGACGCATTAGCTAAAGATGATAGTGTTATTGTTTTTACGGAAACAACATCTAATTTACATCACGACAGTATTTTTCCGAGTATCGATCAAATTATTGCACCGTTATCTGAATACGAACAGAAACAATTGCAACCTGATATTTTAATCACTTTTGGAGGCTTAATAGTTTCTAAAAAAATAAAAAGCCTGTTGCGAAAGCATGCTCCAAAACAGCATTGGCATATTGATATTAAAAAAGCTAACGATACATTTTTTTGTTTAAGTAATCATATTCAAAATAATCCTAATCAATTTTTTACAAGTTTTATTTCTAAGATTGCACACTATGTAAAAAGCGATTATAAAACCATTTGGACTACTATAAAACAAAAGCGATTGGAAAAGCATAATGCGTATTTAAAAGAGATTCCATTTTCCGATTTCACTTTTTTTGATGTGGTTCTAAAATCCATTCCCAATAACACGGTGCTTCAAGTTAGTAATAGTTCTGCTATTCGTTATACCCAGTTATTCAACTTAAATAAAACCTTAGAAGTGTTTTGTAATCGAGGAACTAGTGGTATTGATGGAAGCACATCTACAGCCATTGGTAGTGCAGTAGCCAATGCAAAACAAACAACTTTTATTACTGGCGATTTAAGTTTTCTGTACGATAGTAATGCGCTATGGAATAATTATATTCCAAATAATTTTAGAATTATAGTTATAAATAATAGAGGAGGAGGTATTTTTAGGATTCTTCCAGGACATAAAGACACTGAAAATTTCGATACCTATTTTGAAACCAATCATCATTTAACTGCAGAACATTTGTGTAAAATGTATGGTTTTATATATGAAAAAGCTTCTAATGCTAAAGAATTACAAACATGTTTAGAATCTTTTTATGCCCCTCATAAACAGCCAAAACTTTTGGAAGTATTTACACCTAAGGAAGTTAACGACGCTGTTCTTTTAAACTATTTTAAGTATATTAAGTAAATAATGTGACATTTTAATTTAAACTATGTCTAAAATTAGGTATATTTAAACAGTATTTTACAAACATTTTAAAAAGACTATTAATTATGAGTAAAAGAGATGAACTTATTGCTAAATACGCAGCAGATTTAAAAGATAAATGTGGCGTAACTCCAGACATGGATTTATTAACAAAAGTAACTATTGGTTGTGGACCATCAATTTACAACGCTGATGCTTCAACTGTTTCAGGGTCAGATGAATCAGAATTAGCAACCGTAAAAAACAATTTCTTAATTAAAAAGCTAGGATTAGCTGATGGTCCAGCTTTAGATGCTGGAATCGCAGCAGTTATTGAACAATATGGTAAATCAAACAGAAACAAATACAGAGCTGTTGTGTATTACTTATTAACTAAGCACTTTAAAAAAGAATCTGCTTACTAAATAGCATTTTTTATAAAAACTTAAAGCGTTACATTATTGTAGCGCTTTTTTATTATCCAAAACGTAATATGATTACCTTTGCGCCATGATAACATTAGGGCAAGTAAATACATTAGAAATACTTCGTGAAACAGATCACGGTGTTTATTTAATTGATGAAGAAGACAACGAAGTTTTATTACCCAACAGGTATGTTCCTAAGGAATTTAAAATTTGGGATAAGCTGGAGGTTTTCGTTTATTTAGATAATGAAGAACGCCCTGTGGCATCAACCGATATGCCATACATCATGCGCGATGATTTTGCCTTATTGCGCTGTAATCAAGTTACGAATTATGGCGCTTTTCTAGATTGGGGCTTGGTTAAAGAATTATTTTGCCCGTTTAAAGAGCAAGCTTTCAAAATGAAACCAGGAGGTTGGTATTTGGTACATTGTTACTTAGATGAAAAAACCGATAGGTTAGTAGCATCAAGTAAAACCAATCGGTTTTTAGATAATAGAGAATTAACGGTTCAGCAATTTGATGAAGTAGATTTAATTGTATCACATCCATCAGATATTGGAATGAATGTTATTGTCAATAAAACACATTTAGGCTTAATTTATAAAGATCAAATTTTTAAAGACCTTAGTATTGGCGATAAAATAAAAGGTATTGTTAAAAAAATAAGACCTGGAAATAAATTGGATATTGGCTTAGGGCAAATAGGCTATAGAAATATTGAACCTAATGCAGAGCGTATTATGAATGAATTACACGATAATAGTGGTTTTTTAAACCTTACTGACAAATCGAGTCCTGAAGCCATAAAAGATGTGCTTCAAATGAGTAAAAAGAACTTTAAGAAAGCGATTGGTACTTTATACAAACAACGCCAAATTGAAATTAAATCTGATGGTATTTATTTAGTTTAAAGAGAAAAAATTGCTAGTTTTCAACTTATTGTAAACGGTATTAATAGCTTCATAAATATTATCATAATCTACTTTTTCAGAAAGACAAAAATCATTTTCTAACTCGGCATTCATTTTGCTAGCAAGATCATGACCAACTACACCATAAGCGTATAAGTTTTTGGCTTTTTCTCTATATGAAGGTGTGTTTAATAAATCTACAGAATAAGAATTTATACGATTGGCCACAACGCCATAAGGTTGATTATCTCCAAAATACGAATTTAGTTCATCAATGACCATTGGTGCGTTGTTAATATCAAAATGGATACCTTCATGTAGTTCTACAACAGCTATATGGTTGAAAAAAAAGATATTACCTAATTTATTCTCTACGAACTTGATAATTTGATTTGAAAAATCAGATTCTGTTATTTTCATTTTACTGCAAATCTTTACCTCGTTGCTCTAGGGGGTTAAATTATAAACGATAATTTGGGTTGCTAGTATATGTGACACATATAAAATTCTTACGTCACATAACTACTTTTATTTAACTATAAAAATCAAGTTGCAAATATACTATGCTTGCATAATATATTAAAGTTAAATATATAATAATTGTAAACTATTGTTATTCTAGTTGTTAATCCATTAATTATTTAATAAAAATGAAAATTTTAATTTTATAGATGAGAAATAATCACTGTTATTGATAGAAACAGCTTCATATAAAATTTAGAATTTGAATAAACCTTTAACTTTTTTAAAAAAACGTAATTATGGTATTTATCTATATTAAGTTAAGCGGTTAACATTTCAAATTTAGTATTTTTGTTACATGATAAATAAAGACACTATTGTAGCTTTAGCAACACCTTCTGGAGCTGGTGCTATTGCTGTTATTCGTCTGTCTGGACAAGATGCTATTACCTTTGCTGAGCGTCAGTTTAAATCTATTTCAGGTAAAGTTTTAAGTAAACAAGCTACTCATACCATACATCTTGGGCATATTATTGATCAAGAAAGAACTATTGATGAAGTATTAGTCTCAATTTTTAAAAACCCAAACTCCTATACAGGTGAAAATGTTGTAGAAATATCTTGTCACGGTTCAAATTATATTCAACAAGAAATTATTCAATTATTCTTAAGAAAAGGATGTCGAATGGCCTCTGCAGGCGAATTTACATTGCGTGCTTTTTTAAATGGTAAGTTAGATTTAAGTCAAGCCGAAGCAGTAGCAGATTTGATTTCTAGTGATAATGAAGCCTCTCATCAAATAGCGATGCAACAAATGCGTGGCGGGTTTTCATCTGAAATAGCTAAACTTCGTGAAGAACTTTTAAATTTTGCTTCTTTAATTGAATTAGAATTAGATTTTGCTGAAGAAGATGTAGAATTTGCAGACCGAACACAATTTAAGGCATTGGTAGAGCGAATTACTTTCGTGTTAAAACGATTAATTGATTCGTTTGCGGTTGGAAATGTTATTAAAAATGGTATTCCAGTTGCTATTGTAGGCGAACCTAATGTTGGAAAGTCTACACTGTTAAATGCACTTTTGAATGAGGAGCGCGCTATTGTATCAGAAATAGCAGGAACTACCAGAGATACTATAGAAGATGAGATATCGGTAGGAGGGATAGGGTTTCGATTTATTGATACCGCTGGTATTCGTGAAACTAAAGATGTAGTTGAAAGCATAGGCATTAAAAAGACCTTTGAAAAAATAGACCAAGCTCAAGTTGTTATTTATTTATTTGACAGCTTTAATTCAATTAAGAATTTGAAATTGATTCAAATTGAACTTGAAAAAATTAAAAACAAATATCCGTTAAAACCGCTTTTAGTTATTGCAAATAAAGTGGATATGCTTTCTGATGAAGAAATAAATACATTACAATCAAAAATTGATGGTATAGAATTATTATCAGCAAAAAAAGGTATTGGTGTTGAAAATTTAAAAGACAAGCTTTTATCTTTTGTTAATACCGGCGTATTAAGAAATAATGACACTATTGTTACAAATTCACGCCATTATGATGCGCTGCTAAAAGCTTTTGAAGACATACAAAAGGTGAAAGAGGGATTAGAGTCTGGATTATCTGGTGATTTGTTAGCTATTGATATCCGACAAGCTTTATATTATTTTGGTGAGATTACAGGTGAAATAACAAATGACGATTTATTAGGGAATATATTTGCTAATTTTTGTATTGGTAAATAAATCTTAAGCCATTTAAAAGACAATCATTGTCTGAAATTGAAATAGCAGTTAGTCTCAATTCCGGCAAATAAATTCATTCTTCAAAAAAATAAATTATTAAAATAATCGACAAAACGTTTGTTTTTTTCGTTTAATTACATATTTTTGCTAAATAATCCCTTAAATCGTTATCATGAAAATGAAGTTTATTTTATTAAGTTTTAGCTTTTTTTTAATTGCAGGCATAGGTTTTGCTCAAAAAAAGAATGCACCTAAAAGTATTATTCCAGAAGGAGTTTCAATTAAAAAATACCACAATAAAGGCGAATTAGAACGCATGGGTAAAGGTGAATTATTGGTTTTGTATACAGAACGTATAGAAAGTCTTGTTAAGCTATTACCTTACATAGCATTTGCTACGAAGCCAGGGGTTACAATGTCTACTTTAGGAATTCCTAATGATAGTGATAATAGAAAAATGTTGGACAATCAATTTGAAGCTTCGGATGCTTTTTTAGAATCTACACGAGAGTTTCAAGAAGGGATATTGCCTTATTCAGATACAAAAAATTTAATATCGGCTATATTATTCTATGAGGAAACAATGAAATCGTTACATGAGTATAGCGAATTTCATTAATATCTAGTTAATAAAAATAATTAGTTTAAAAAGAACAAAAGCTAAACAACTGTTTAGCTTTTGTTCTTTTTTTTTGAATATCCGTCATAACTTAAAGTCATCTTGATTTTTTTTCTAGACAGATTCTTCACTAGGTTCTGAATGGCAAAAATATGATTATGCGTGATTATATACATTCAACTTTTTTAAAAGTAGTCTTTTATATAACAGATGTATCATAAAAATTAGTCAATGTTTTTTTGTTTTTACTGCTAAAGATAATTCTTTCTTTATTATTTTATGGCAAATAAATGTGCATTTCATCGATAATATAAGTTTTGAATACTGTTAAAATATGCATTTTAACGAAATAATATGTATTTCATGGATTATTTTACTATTTTTGAAGCATATTATAAATTATAATATTAAGCCTAAAACTATAAAAATTTTACGATGAAAAACTTAACGCTTATAGCTTGCATATTTTTTATGTTACTAGGAAATGTTTATGCACAGCAAGAAAAAGGAATAATAGGTGCAAACAACTGGTTGTTTAATTGGACAGATTTTCAGCCAAACCAGCAAGACTATGGAGAGCCAACACAAATCTTAGCTGGAAATATTACTGAGGATACCAAGTTAACCAAAAGAGATGTTTACCTGCTATTGGGAAATGTTTTTGTGAAAGATAGTGTTACATTGACTATTGAACCTGGAACAGTTATTTTAGGTGATTATAAAACGAAAGGATCTTTAACTATATCAAGAAATGCCACGCTAATTGCCGATGGTCTAGATACAGACCCAATTATTTTCACTTCAAACAAAACTGTTAAGCGTCCTGGAGATTGGGGCGGATTAATTGTACTTGGTGATGCACCTAGTAATAAATTTGGTAATGGATCTGTGGCAAACTTCTATACACAATTAGATGTGTCTACTTACACCAATACAAATTTTGGAGGCGATAACTCTAAAAATAATTCAGGTATTTTAAGGTATGTTAGAATTGAATACGCAGGCAATAGAATAAAGAATGGAGGCTATTTTAATGGTTTATTATTAGCTGGAATAGGAAGCAAAACCATTTTAGAAAACATAATGATAAGTTATTCTGCAGGAAATTCTTTTGAAGTTTGGGGAGGTGAACCTAATTTAAACAATATGGTTTCTTACAAATCTAACGCTGATGATTTTAAATTTAGTTTTGGAGCTCAGGCCAAATTATTAAACTCAATTGCCATTCGTTCGCCATATATTTCGAGTAGTGATGGTGCAAGAAGTTTACACGTTTCGTCGTATGATAAAAAGGAAGAAGTAGATTTTTCTAAAAAAGTAACTAAGGTTATAGCAAAAAACCTAACCTTGGTTAATGATAGTGAAAACTTAAAGGCTGATGTTGAAAAAGGCTTGGTAAAAGAAGCAGTTTATGTTGCTGAAAACGCAGAACTTGATTTAAATAAGAGTGTTATTTCTGGTTTTAACCCAGCAGTATTATTTGAAGAGAAGATTAGAGTTAATCAAGAAAATTTAGAAAAAATTAAGTTTACCGATATGTATTTCCATAACTGTAATGGAAACATTTTTATAGAATACAATTCTAATAATGAAGATTTAGAGAATTGGTATGGCGATAGTGCCTTTCTAAATGTATATTCGAAAAGCTCTAATTCTGAAACTTTTATAAATTCAGACAATAAGAAACTTCCAGATTTTAGACTAAGAATTAATAAAATTAAAGCATCACAAACCCAATATGCTTCAGAGAAAATTATTGATTAAATGCTTTTATCAGTCTTACTTAAAAAAATTAACATCCCCTAAAATAATAGCTATTCAATTTTACTAAAAGCGTAGATAAATAATGGCTTATTAGGGATTTATTAAAGAAAATAATATGTGATGAGGAACTTTACTATTTTTAAAATTGTATACTTTGTTCTTTTTAGTTTAACAATAACTATTAATGCCCAGACAATTACTAAACCTACCTTAGGTTTTAGTCAAGCATGTGCTAGTCCTTCATTTAACACTTATAATGTTACTTTTTCTTTTTCATCAACATTTGCGTCAACTAACCAATTTACAATAGTACTTTCTGATGAGAATGGCGATTTTACAGACCCGGAAATACTTCCTGCTAATATAGAGGAACTCAATGTATCATCTGCTGCAATTAGTTTTTCTGTACCAACAACAATTGCAGGAGAAGCTTATAAACTTAGGGTTAGAAGTACTGACCCAGTAGTAACAAGTAGTAGTTCTGATGCTTTTTCGGCATATTATAAAATACATGATACTCCATTTTCTATAAATAATTTAATTTCTACAGCTACATATTGTGCTGGAGGTAGTTATTTGTTAACTATCGACAGTAGAGTAGATGCAACAAACGATTCTCCGTTGCAATACCCATCGCTTACTTTTAATTGGTTTAAAGAAACAAGTCCAACAACATCTGTTTTTATACAAACCAGTGAAACGCTATCGGTAAATGAACCAGGAACCTATTTTGCTGAAACTAATTATGGGTCTTGTACTTCTAATTCATTTTCAAATCGTGTAGCTATAGATGAGGCAGGTGCTGGAGGTGCTTCAGAAATTAATTCCAGCTTAGGAAATCCTTATTGTTCATCTGATGGGCCTACAATATTAGCTACAACAGCAGGCGTTAGCTACCAATGGTTTAAAGATGGAGAACTAATTGAAGGTGCAACAAATCAAACGTACGAAACCAATGAATTTGGTGTATTTACGGTAAGTATAGATTTAGGAACATGTTCTACAAACGCTTCAATTACTTTAGATAATGGAGGTTTTACAAGTAGTATAGATGTAGATGATGTTAATAATTTAGATGATGAAGGAACCTTAGAAGTAAATGTTACTACAGATGCTGTAAATCCAGAATTTCAATGGTTTTTAAATGAAACTGTAATACCAAGTGCATCAAGCAATAGTTATGAAGCTACTGAAACAGGTAGTTATAAAGTTGTAATAACACAAACTACAGGATGCCAATCTTCAACCGAACTATTTTTTACAGTGGCTGAACCTTTTCCAGATGTACCAGATATCCCAAATTTAATTAGCCCTAATGGAGATAGTACTAACAATACATGGGTTATTCCGAAACAATATGTAAGCGGAACAAATACTGAAGTTTTAATAATAAGCTCTCAAGGTGAAATAGTTTTAAGGACGAAAGATTATCAAAATAATTGGCCAGAAAACAGTATAGATTTTAATGCTGTAAACCCTGTTTACTACTATATAATAACTACAGAAGACAATAAAACCCGCAAAGGTTCTATAACAGTTATCAAATAAAATGAAAATTTCGCTCTCACATATCGTCTTATTCCTGTGTTTATGTTTAACACAGTTAATTTATTCGCAAGAAGACGGTGTGGTGGCTTTTGATTTACCTGTTAGGAATTCGCTTAAATTTAATAGATATGCCCTTAACCCAACATTCAGTTTTGTAAGAGAGCAGAATAAATACATCAGTTTTACAAATAAGCGCGAGTGGGTTCAATTTGATAATGCACCACAAACCTATTTATTCAGTTATTCTGGTAGGTTTAGAGAAAATATAGGTATTGGTTTGGGATTCTTTCAACAAAATTATGGGGTATTAACCACATTTGGAGGGGTAGCAAATTTTGCATACAACGTAGTTATTAATCGTGATAGTAACTTAACCTTTGGAACAAATATAAGTTTTAATAATAGTGGTATAAATACAGGTGAAGTCATTACCAATTTTCCAGATTCGTCGTTAAATAATATTCCTTCTAATTTATTACTTAATTTAAACCCTGGAATAAATTATGGTACCGCATTTTTCGACATTGGTGTTTCTATAAACAACTTAGTGTCTTATAATTTAACAACATCTAAAATTATTGAAGAAAACCCCGAACAAAGTATTCAAGGTCATCTCATGTATACGGGGTATTTAGATAGTCGTGGTTTTTTTGATGAGAGTAAGTTTACAAGTTTATTTATTTCAGAATTCAAAACAGATAAAACCGTTTTATCCGGAATTGTAATGTTAACGGTGCCTAAAGGAATTTGGGCACAAGTAGGTTATAATACACTTTATGGAGCCTCGGGAGGATTAGGTTTAAATATTACTGAACAAATAGCATTGGAATATAATTTTGAAAAAGCCATAGGGGATTTAGATGTCTTTGGAAATTCTCATGAAATTACTTTAGCCTATAAATTTAAGAATAAAGAAAGGTACTATTACAATGGTGATGATGATGAAGAGGCATTTGTAATAGCTCCTAAAAAGAAATCGAAACCTGTTACAAAGTCTAACCGTAAGCCAGTTAAAAAACCCGAGCCAAAAGCGGATGAGGATACTCAAGTGAAGCTAGCTGAACAGGCGAAAGCACAAGAAGAAGCTGAAAAAGCCAAACAAGCAGAGCAAGACCGATTAGAACAATTAGCTGCAGAAGCAAAAGCGCAAGAAGAGGCGGAAGCAAAACGATTAGCTGAAGAGCAAGCTAAAGCAGAAGAAGCTGAAAAAGCAAAACAAGCTGAGCAAGACCGATTAGCACAATTAGCTGCAGAAGCAAAAGCACAAGAAGAGGTGGAAGCAAAACGATTAGCTCAAGAGCAAGCTAAGGCGGAAGAAGCTGAAAAAGCAAAACAAGCAGAGCAAGAACGATTGGCTAAATTAGCTTCAGAGGCAAAAGCGCAAGAAGAAGCAGAAGCAAAACGATTAGCTGAAGAGCAAGCTAAGGCGGAAGAAGCTGAAAAAGCAAAACAAGCTGAGCAAGACCGATTGGCACAATTAGCTGCAGAAGCAAAAGCGCAAGAAGAGGCGGAAGCAAAACGATTAGCT
>CANMSN010000018.1 GCA_947500585.1 uncultured Flavobacteriaceae bacterium
AGTACTTTAATTTACTAAATATTCTGCTTTTTTCTTCAATAAAAACTAAACTTTTTACGTCGAACTCACGTTATTTAAAAATTGATTACTTTTGAAATATCTTATATTATTAATCAATTATTTATTTGAAAATGGGACACAACATCAAACCAGGCGTAGCTACTGGCACAGAAGTTCAAGATATTTTTAACCATGCCAAAGCAAACGGATACGCATTACCAGCAGTAAATGTTATAGGGTCTGATACTATAAATGGAGTTTTAGAAACTGCAGCAGCTTTAAACGCTCCTGTAATTATTCAATTCTCTAATGGTGGTGCACAATTTAATGCAGGTAAAGGTTTAAGTAACGACGGCCAGAAAGCAGCTATAGCTGGAGCAGTAGCTGGAGCAAAACATGTACATACACTAGCTGAGGCTTATGGTGTTACCGTAATTTTACATACCGATCATTGTGCCAAGAAACTATTACCTTGGATTGATGGTTTATTAGATGCAAGTGAAACACACTTTGCAGAAACAGGAAAATCGCTTTTCAGTTCGCACATGATTGATCTTTCGGAAGAACCAATTGAAGAAAACATCGAAATTTGTAAAACATATTTAGAAAGAATGTCTAAAATGGGCATGACTTTAGAAATTGAATTAGGTATTACAGGTGGTGAAGAAGATGGCGTTGATAATACAGATGTTGATGATTCTAAATTATACACTCAACCAGAAGAAGTAGCTTATGCTTACAAAGAATTAAGTAAAGTAAGTCCGCAATTTACTATTGCTGCTGCATTTGGTAATGTACATGGTGTTTACAAACCAGGTAACGTAAAGTTAACACCAAAAATATTGAAAAACTCACAAGAGTTTATCACCAAAAAATACGGTGTGGAGCATAATCATATCGATTTTGTATTCCATGGTGGATCTGGATCTACTGTTGAAGAAATTAGAGAAGGTATTAGCTACGGAGTAATAAAAATGAATATAGATACTGATTTGCAATATGCATTTATGTCTGGTATCCGTGATTATATGGGAGCTAAATCTGAGTATTTAAAATCACAAATTGGAAACCCAGATGGTGATGATTCTCCAAATAAAAAATATTACGATCCAAGAGTTTGGTTACGTGAAGGTGAAAAAACATTCGTTGAACGTTTGAAAAAAGCTTTTGAAGATTTAAATAATGTAAATACATTATAAAATTTACATGATAAATTTAAACATTAAAAAATCCTGCAAATTGCAGGATTTTTTAATGTTATATACCTACAAAAACTTAGGTAAAACGTAAAATTTTAAGGGCCGTTACCCTAAAATTAAAATATAAGGTTTAATTTTGCCAACAGTCTTAATTTTTGATCATGTTATTTTAATAACATAAAAGTTAAAATAAGCAACTGAAATCCCTAACTGAATAACGATTTAACATTGTAATCGGTATTATAAAATAGCAGAGTACTATGTCTTGGTTTAAAAGAAAAACAAAAGGTATAACAACCACTACAGAAGAAAAAAAAGACACCCCAAGGGGTCTTTGGTATAAATCTCCAACTGGTAAAATTGTTGATGCAGAAGAGTTAGAAAAAAACTTTTATGTGAGTCCAGAAGACGGTTATCATGTAAGAATAGGAAGTAACGAATATTTTGAAATACTTTTTGATGATAATAAATTTGAAGAACTAGACGCCAATTTAGAATCTAAAGATCCTTTAAAATTTGTTGATACAAAAAAATATCCTGAGCGTTTAAGAGCTGCGCAATCAAAAACCAATTTAAAAGATGCTGTACGCTGTGCTGTAGGTAAATCTAAAGGAAAAGATTTAGTTGTTGCTTGTATGGATTTTGCTTTTATTGGAGGTTCTATGGGAAGTGTTGTAGGTGAAAAAATTGCACGTGCTGCAGATTATTCATTGAAAAATAATATACCTTTAATGGTGATCTCAAAATCTGGTGGTGCTCGAATGATGGAAGCTGCATTATCTTTAATGCAATTAGCTAAAACATCTGTAAAACTAGCACAATTAGCCGATGAAGGTATTCCATATATATCATTATGTACCGATCCAACTACTGGAGGCACAACCGCATCATTTGCTATGTTAGGCGATATTAATATTGCTGAACCTGGTGCTTTAATTGGATTTGCAGGACCAAGAATTGTTAGAGATACTACTGGAAAAGAATTACCAGAAGGTTTCCAAACTTCAGAGTTTTTATTAGAACATGGTTTCTTAGATTTTATTACACACAGAAAAGAACTGAAAAACAGAGTAAATCAATACATTGATTTAATTTTGAATCAGCCTTTAAGAGCTTAAATATCAACAAAATAGATTTAGACCTGTCAGATTTTTAAACCCTGACAGGTCTTTTTATTTAAAACACTAGCAAATCATTAAAAATTACTATATTTGCCGCTCGAAAGAAAGGCTTTCGTGTACATAACAATCATTTACAATAATATTAGCATGTATTTATCAAAAGAAGAAAAAGCAGAAATGTTTGCAAAGCACGGTAAGGGGAAAACCGATACTGGTTCTGCAGAAGGACAAATCGCGTTATTTACGCAACGCATTAATCACTTAACTGAGCACTTAAAAAATAATCGTAAAGATTATAATACTGAGCGTTCTTTAGTGAAATTAGTAGGTAAAAGAAGAAGCTTACTTGATTACTTAACTAAGAAAGATATTTTAAGATATCGTGCGATAGTTAAAGAATTAGGTTTAAGAAAATAATCTAAAAAATAAAAACCATGCTTTTCGCGTGGTTTTTTGTTTTTTTACCCTTAGCGAAGTCGAAGGGCGGGGTAACACCCAAATAATTTAAACACGTTACGACGTCATTACCAGGAGGTAACAACGTGGTAATCTTTTTTCCATAAGGAGCAGATTTCCACATCACGCAAAAAAAGCGTGACTCGCAATGACAAAATATAGAAGAAGCTAGTTATAGTTTTTCATTGGTCACACACACAACAACTACACACAACACAACGACCATTGTTTAACATGATTTGAGCAAAATTATGCTTGAATTACAAGAAAAAATTTATGATTCCAAAAGTTTTTAAAGAGGTCATTGACCTAGGTGACGGTAGAGAAATTTCTATTGAAACTGGAAAATTAGCAAAACAAGCGCATGGTAGCGTTGTTGTGCAATCTGGAAAATGTATGTTGTTATGTACAGTTGTTTCCAATTACAGACAAGCAGATGTTGACTTTTTACCATTAACGGTAGATTACAGAGAGAAATTTGCTGCTGCAGGACGTTACCCAGGTGGTTTCTTCAAGAGAGAAGCTAGACCTAGTGACGGGGAAGTTTTAACGATGCGTTTAGTAGACCGCGTTTTACGTCCATTATTCCCAAAAGATTATCATTCTGAAACTCAGGTGATGATTCAATTAATGTCTCATGATGACGAGGTAATGCCAGATGCTATGGCAGGTTTAGCAGCTTCGGCAGCTATTCAATTATCTGATTTCCCATTTGAATGCGCTATCTCTGAAGCTAGAGTTGGTCGTGTAAATGGTGAATTTATTATCAACCCAACTAGAGCTCAATTAGAAGAATCTGACATCGATATGATGATTGGTGCTTCTGCGGATTCTGTAATGATGGTTGAAGGTGAAATGGATGAGATTTCTGAAGAAGAAATGACTGAAGCAATTAAGTTTGCACACGAAGCTATTAAAGTACAATGTGCTGCTCAAGTAGCTTTAGCTGAAGCTTTTGGTAAAAAAGAAGTACGTGAGTATGAGCCAGAAAGAGAAGATGCAGATTTAGCTCAAAAAATACATGATTTAGCTTATGATAAAGTATATGCTGTTGCTAAAGCAGGTTCTGCTAAGCATGAGCGTAGTGCTGCATTTGCTGAAATTAAAGAAGAAATAAAAGCAACATATTCTGAAGAAGAATTGGCTGATATTGGTGGATTAATTTCTAAATATTATTCTAAAGCTGAGAAAGCGGCGGTTAGAGACTTAACTTTAAATGAAGGTTTACGTTTAGACGGTAGAAAAACTGACGAAATCAGACCAATTTGGTGTGAGGTTGATTATTTACCATCTACACATGGTTCAGCAATATTTACACGTGGAGAAACTCAAGCATTGGCTACAGTTACTTTAGGTACTTCTAGAGAAGCAAACCAAATAGATATGCCATCTTTTGAAGGTGAAGAACGTTTCTATTTACATTATAACTTCCCTCCTTTTTCAACAGGTGAAGCAAGACCAATTCGTGGAACTTCTCGTCGTGAGGTAGGACACGGTAACTTAGCACAACGTGCTTTAAAAGGTATGGTTCCTGATGATTGCCCTTACACGGTTCGTGTAGTTTCTGAAGTTTTAGAATCTAATGGTTCATCTTCTATGGCAACAGTTTGTTCTGGTACTATGGCACTTATGGATGCTGGAGTTCAATTAAAGAAACCTGTTTCTGGTATTGCTATGGGATTAATCTCTGATGCAGATTCTGGAAAATACGCTGTACTTTCAGATATTTTAGGTGATGAAGATCATTTAGGAGATATGGACTTTAAAGTTACTGGTACTGCTGATGGTATTACGGCTTGCCAAATGGATATTAAAGTAAAAGGATTGTCTTATGAAATTCTTGTAAATGCTTTAAAACAAGCTCGTGAAGGACGTTTACATATTTTAGGTAAATTAACTGATACAATTGCTAAACCTAATGCAGATGTTAAAGATCATGCACCTACAATGATTTCAAGACGTATTCCTAATGAATTTATTGGAGCGTTAATTGGACCTGGTGGAAAAGTGATTCAGGAAATGCAAAAAGAAACTGAAACAACTATCGTTATAAATGAAGATCCAGTTACTGAAGAAGGTATTGTTGAAATTTTAGGTGTTGGTAAAAAAGGTATTGATGCTGTTATGGCAAAAATAGATTCTTTATTATTTAAACCAACTGTAGGTAATGTTTACCAAGTAAAAGTTATTAAAATGCTTGATTTTGGTGCTGTTGTTGAATATATGGATGCTCCAGGAAACGAGGTTTTATTACACGTAAGTGAATTGGCTTGGGAACGAACAGAAAATGTTACTGATGTAGTTAATATGGGAGATGTTTTTGATGTGAAGTATTTTGGTGTAGACCCAAGAACGCGCAAAGAAAAAGTATCTCGTAAAGCTATTTTACCAAAACCTGAAGGTTATATTGCAAGACCACCAAGAGATGACAAACGTTCTGGTGGACGTGATAACAGAGGTAGAGATAATCGTGGACGCGATAACCGCAGAGACGATAGAAAACCTAGAGAAGACAAGAAGGAAGATTAATTTCTTTTAACTTCTTACGTTTTAATATAAACCCTAGACGGAAGCAATTCCATTTAGGGTTTCTTTTTGTTCATCAAATTGTTGTGAATAAAAACCAAATCAAAAATTTAATCCTTAAATAAATCTTAAAAAGCATCTGAAATAACATTTGTATCGTAAATCTATAATGTAAGTAGTAATTAATACATCTATTGAATTTATGGCTCCCAAACTTAACCTCAAAACTATTTTTTCATTTGTAAAACAAAGTGTAAAAAATCTAAAAGACAATATAAACACCATTATTCAAGGTAATGGAAAAACAGAAAGTCCTTATAATAGAATCATATTATTAAGTACTTTTTTAGTTATGATTATTGGTCTTTATTCATTCTCTGTATTTCATAACGATTTTGAACAATTCCACATAAACGCTGTGGGTTCTTATTTAGGAGGTATATTTGGTTTAATTGGTTTAGCCTTATTAGCTTATAAAACATTACTGTTCATCTATATGCTTTACAACTACTTTAAATATAAGCCAATTGCCTCGGTAACCGATAACGAATTACCAACTTGCACAGTAATTGTTCCTGCTTATAACGAAGGAAAACAAGTTTGGGACACATTAATGAGCTTAGAAAAAAGTGACTATCTTAAAGACAAATTGCAACTAATTGCCATTGACGATGGTAGTTTGGATAATACTTGGGATTGGATATTAGATGCCAAAGCTAAATTAGGCGATCGTTTGGAGATTTTCAAACAACCTAAAAACAAAGGAAAACGCCATGCTTTATATCGTGGTTTTAATTTAGGTACTGGTGATGTATTTGTTACTGTAGATAGCGATTCTATTGTAAATACAGACACTTTAAGACATTTGGTAAGTCCGTTTGTAAATAATGAAAATTGTGGTGCTGTTGCAGGAAACATTCGCGTTTTAAATAATAAAAAAGCTATGCTTCCTAAAATGTTAGATGTGAGTTTTGTTTTAAGTTTTGAATTTGTACGCTCTGCAGAAAGCAATTTAAAATCTGTATTGTGTACACCTGGAGCTTTAGCTGCATATCGTAGTAACGCAGTCCATAATTGTTTACCGGAATGGATTAATCAAACATTTATGGGGCAACCCTCGGATATTGGGGAAGATCGCGCCATGACCAACATGATTTTAAAACAAGGCAAGCACGTATTATTTCAGAAAAATGCGGTGGCTTACACCAATGTACCTGAAGAATATCCAGGATTATATAAAATGTTTATTAGATGGGGACGTAGCAATGTGCGTGAAAATCTTGAAATGGCAAAATATGTTTTCACAAATTTTAGAGAAGGTTCAAAATTTGGTTCTCGTGTTTTATTTGTAAGTCAGTTTTTAAGAATACTCATGAGTTATCCTATGGTACTTTTTATGTTGTTTTTTGTTTTAGTACATCCATTGTTATTCTTAGGTTCTACGCTACTGAGCATTTTAATTCTTTCAACATTTTCAGTAATCTTCTTTACCAATAGATATAAGTCATTAGAAGGGTTTTGGGCTTACACTTATAGTATTCTGTATACTTTTGGATTGTTTTGGATTACGCCTTACGCTATAGCTACAGCAAATAGAAGAGGTTGGTTAACTAGAGGGTTAGCTGAAAAAAGATGATTTTGAATAAATCTACATACAATTTAATGTGACTTTTTTAAAAACTAGGTGTCTTAATAAGTAGACGATTGAAATTATTTACCTTTTTTGTAACAAAATGTAACATTTGTACGTATAACCATAGAACGACCTATTTATTCATAATTAAATTACAGGAAAACATTAGATGAGACAACTTAAAATTACGAAGCAGGTTACTAATAGAGAAACCGCATCGTTAGATAAATATCTACAGGAAATTGGAAAGGTTGATTTAATTACAGCTGACGAAGAAGTTGAGTTAGCACAGCGTATTAAAGCTGGTGATCAAATCGCATTAGAAAAATTAACGAAGGCTAATTTACGTTTCGTTGTATCTGTTGCTAAACAATACCAAAACCAAGGACTTACGTTACCAGATTTAATTAATGAAGGTAATTTAGGTTTAATTAAAGCTGCACAACGTTTTGATGAAACACGTGGTTTTAAATTTATATCGTACGCAGTTTGGTGGATTCGTCAATCGATTCTTCAAGCATTGGCTGAACAATCTCGTATTGTACGTTTACCATTAAATAAAATTGGTTCTATTAATAAAATTAATAAAACTTTTGCTTTTTTAGAGCAAAGTCATGAGCGCCCACCTTCTGCTGAAGAAATTGCAAAAGAATTGGATATGACTATTAACGATGTTAAAGAGTCCATGAAAAACTCAGGACGTCACGTAAGTATGGATGCGCCTTTAGTTGAAGGAGAAGATTCTAACTTATATGATGTATTGAACTCTGGAGAATCACCAAATCCAGATAGAGAATTATTACACGAATCGTTACGTACAGAAATTGAACGTGCTTTAGAAACGTTAACACCTCGTGAAGCTGATGTTATTCGTTTATACTTTGGTTTAGGAAACCAGCACCCAATGACTTTAGAAGAAATTGGAGAAACGTTTGATTTAACTCGTGAGCGTGTAAGACAAATAAAAGAAAAAGCTATTCGTAGATTAAAACATACGTCTAGAAGTAAAATATTAAAAACATATTTAGGATAGTAAATTTTTTACGACTAAATTACCACAACAAACAGTTACACATAACTGTTCGTTTTTTGATTGATGAAAGAACCCGCGGCTGATTACCGCGGGTTTATTTTTTTATAGTACTTTTGTTCAACAAAAAACACTCAATAAACGAATGAATTCTAAACTAATTGCACCTTCTGTTTTAGCTGCCGATTTTGCTAATTTACAACGCGATATAGAAATGGTAAATAAAAGTGAAGCCGATTGGTTTCATATAGATGTGATGGATGGTCACTTTGTACCAAATATTTCTTATGGCATGCCTGTAATACAAGCTATAAAAAAGCATGCTAAAAAACCACTTGATGTGCATTTAATGATAGAAAAACCAGAACGTTATATTGAAGAATTTGCTAAAATAGGTGCAGATATTATTACTGTGCATTACGAATCTACTGTACATTTACATAGAACACTTACACAAATTAAAAATGTGGGCTGTAAAGCTGGTATTGTTTTAAATTTAACTACACCCGTATCTGTTTTAGAAGATATTTTACCAGAATGCTACATGGTACTTCTCATGTCTATTAATCCAGGTTTTGGAGGTCAGAAATTTGAAGAAATGACTTATTCTAAAGTTAAAAAACTTCGAGACATGATTAATCAACAAGGTTTAAAAACCCGAATAGAAATAGATGGTGGTGTTACTGATAAAAATGCAAAAGCTCTTATAGATGCTGGCGCTGATGTTTTAGTTGCTGGTAGCCATGTTTTTAAAAGCGATAATCAATTAAAAACTATTAAAGACTTAAAGGCTATTGCCAATTCTTAAAACTGTTTTATAAAATAGTTTAATAAATCTGTTGTAGTTACAATTCCAACTAAAGTACCATCATCAACTATTGGCAATGCGTGAAATTCTCTGCTTGCCAAAATTTCAGCAGCTTCCTTTATTGGAGTTTCACTAGAAATAGTTACTACATCTTTTACCATAACTTGTTCAATAGTAAACATATTATAAACTACAGCATCTACATTATGCTCATCTTCAGATATATCTGCGTAACTAATTTTAAGCAAATCTGAATAACTAAGCATGCCTATTACTGCTTCGCCACATACTACGGGAATATGCCTAATTTTGTGTCTTTTAAATAACATTTCGGCACGTTGTAAATCATCTGATCTTGTTAATCCAATAATATTTTTTGTCATTATTACTGAGACTGGTGTACGCTGTTTCATAACTAGTTGCTTTTAAATATGTGATAAAATTAGCATAGAATTATTTATACTTTTATGATAAATATCTGTACGGAAAGCTTTATAACATAGGGTTGCTAATATTGACTTAGTAAATACCTAATAATGTCTGTTGTAGTTATAATGCCAACTAGTTTATTATTATCTACAACAGGTAAGGCATGAAATTCCTTGGTAGCAAATATTTCTGCTACCTCTTTTATAGAACTAGATGGTGATACACTTACAATATTCTGGCTCATAACTTGCTTAATGGTAAACATATTATAAACTAAAGCATCACTATCATCTACGATGTTATCTGTAAAATCTGCGAAACTTAACCGTAACAAATCAGTATAACTTAACATGCCAACAATGACATTATTGGTAACCACAGGAATATGTCTTATATGATGTTTTTTAAAAAGATATTTTGCTTTTTCAAGACTATCCTTCTTTTTTAATGTAATAACAGGTGCTGTCATTATCATTGAAATTGGTGCTTTTCGTATCATGACATTCATGTTTTAGTTTAGTATTCAATAAAATTATTAAACTAAAGCATTAAAATTTATGATAAATGTCATATTCAATTAATAACCTGCCACATTAAAGTTAAACATTTGCTTTACTATAGCATAAACTTCTGGAAATTGGGATTTAAAGTCTTTTGGAGTTTCAATAAAATTTTCAATGGCTACTGCTAAAAATTCAAATTGATTAGTATAGGCATAATTTCTGAAATACTTTGAAGTTACTAGATTCTCTCTTAATCTTTCTTTGGAAGAAAGTAATGTAGATAACTCTTTAAAAGAATCGCTAAAAATTGTAGAACTTATGTCACGAGCTTTTAAACTATTTATATGAATTGCATGTGTAAGTTCGTGAATACCTAAATTTACATTATCACTTTCATCTTTATAGCCTTCTTCAAAATCTTCCCAAGATAAAACTAAGGCTTTAAGTCTTGGATTAAATTCTCCTTTGTGATATGTAGCATTAGTGTTAGAATAAAACTTGGTAGGATAAATTACAATTTTAGAAATGAAACTAATATAAAAATCTCTAAATCCGAAGGTTAACATAACTGCTGTTGCAGATATTAATACTTTCATTTCGTCTGTAACATTTAATCCGTCTCTACCTATAAAATCTTTATCTCTTATAAATGATGCTAATCGATGTTCAAAATAAGTTTTCTCTTTATCATTAAGCTTATTAAAGAATGAAAACTGATTACGTAAAATACCTTTTTGGTTTTTATTTAATGTTCTTAAACGCAAATAAAAATGATTATAAAGCGGCTTTTTGTAGTTCAATACATATCCAATTTCAATTAACTTAAAAGCATAATAGAAGATAATAAAAGCTAGAATAGCGAAAAAAATCCCTAGAATTATTTGGCTTGCTAAACTAAAATTTTCTGTGATTAAAATATGTATCATTATGACATAACGATTGTATAAAATATTAATTACTCTAAACGTAATCAAAAAAAAGCAACAAACTATAAATTTGTTTGTTGCTTTTCAATTTAGTGACCGCTAGGATTAATTAAAATTGATCCCTCAAAGCGCCGCTTTGAAAATAAAAAAGCTTTACTTACAAATTCAAGACATCTTGATTTGACGCATAGCCTCCTTATTTATTCGTGACCGCGAAGGGATTCGAACCCCCAACCCTCAGAGCCGAAATCTGATATTCTATCCAGTTGAACTACGCAGCCATTATTATTTAAATTATTAAGACAACTTAGCCTTTACAATACTAGAAATGGTTTTGCCATCAGCTTGTCCTGCTAATTCTTTGCTAACCATACCCATTACTTTACCCATATCTTTCATACCTTCTGCTCCTACCTGATTAATTACTGCTACAACAACCTTTTCAATTTCATCATCTGTTAATGCTTCTGGCAAAAATTGACTTATTACTTCGGCTTCAGCTAATTCTGGGGCAGCTAAATCCTCTCGTCCTTGTTCTAAATATATAGCAGCACTATCTTTACGCTGTTTTACTAGCTTTTGAAGTATTTTGAGTTCTTGTTCTTCAGTTAGTTCTTCTTTAGCTCCACTTTCAGTTTGCGCCAATAAAATAGCAGATTTTACAGCACGTAAAGCAGTTAAAGCCGTTTGATCTTTTGATTTCATTGCGTCTTTAAGTGCAGACATTATTTCTTGTTGTAAACCCATTTGTTCTGTATTATTTAACGTAATGCGAATATAAAAAATAGATTCTTGCCTTTACAGGAATGACAAAAATAAATAAAGAATTTTTTGAAACCAATTATCCTCGAGGCAGAGCCATAGAGGCATTTCACTGGTTTCACTTCGGCTTTGCTCAGCGCATCGCATTTTGACCTGAAAAAGGTCAAAAACCAAAATTTTATATTTAGATTACCGTTTTCACTTCGACTTCGCTCAGTGACCACTTAAGAATGATAGTTTCAAAGGTTACCCCGATGCAAAGTCTCGAAGAATTCTTTTCGATTAAAAAGTTTATTCTCTAGTTAAGGTAAGGGGTTGAATAAAAAAATCCGAAAAGCCTGAGGGAAACTTTTCGGATTCATAACACACAGTAAGTCCAATGTATATCAATCTACATTATCGTGTAAAAATGAATTATTACTTCTTAATTGAATATCATCATTATCATCTAAACCTATACTAGTTCTAGATAAATCTGTTTCTGATGAGTGTTTCGCTTCATCTAAATTAACACCTTGTCTTTTATAAGCTGGCACTTTTTCTATATCATCAATCTTTGCATTATTAAATTTATAATTAAAGTCCTTCATCTTACGTCTTCTTTCTTCAGCACGCTCTTTAAGTAATTCTGAAATAGGACTATTCATTGGGTCTACTTCATCGGTAGCCAATTCTTCAACTTCTTCTTTTTGAATCATTTTCTTTTCAAAAACAATTTCTTGCTCCACTTCTTCCATCACTTCATTAGACTTCTGATTTTTATTTAAAGAAGATTCAACTTCTATATAATCATCTAACGCATAGCGCACATTGCCTTCTTCAGTTGTTTCGTTAACAGTTATTAACTCAACATAATCGTTAACAGGAATCTTTTTAATATCATCATTCAAATCATGTGAAATAATATCATTTTCTTCTTCTTTAATACTTTCTTCTTTAGGTGAGAGTGGCAAATCAAAAGTCAATGTTATTTGCTGTTCTTCTTCAACATCCTCATCCTCTATTTCATTAGACATTCTTGTCACTGGCTTTATGATGAAATCGTCATCTTCTTCAATATTTGCCGTAACGTTTTCATAAACTATATCAATATTCTTAATACTATCTGTAGTAGGTATTAAGTTTATATCTTGAGAACTTGTTGAAAGTTTTTGCTTTTCAATCAAACTTTTTTCAAAGAAACTAAGTTCTTCTTCCTCTTCAATTTCTAAAGTATGCTTAACAATTGGTGGCTCTTCTTTTTTCTCTAATTCAATGATTGGAGCTATAACAACTGGTTCTCTTTCTACGGCATCTAAATCTTGATCTTCACTTAATGAATGAACAACTTTCTTTGTTTCTGTATTAGAAATTTCATCTTGTTGCTCAACATTAAACCCAGTAGCGATAATGGTTACAGCAATAGATTCTTCTAAAGTTTCATCTTCTCCAACACCCATAATAATATTGGCACCATGACCTGCTTCACTTTGAATATGATCGTTAATTTCTCCTATTTCATCAATAGTAATCTCATGAGATCCTGATACAATAAGCAGCAATACATTTTTAGCACCAGTAATTTTATTATCGTTCAATAATGGAGAATCTAAAGCCTTACGGATAGCATCTTGAGCACGGTTTTGACCTGAAGCTAATGCTGACCCCATTATAGCAGTTCCACTATTACTTAATACGGTTTTAGCATCACGTAAATCGATGTTTTGTGTGTAATGGTGTGTAATAACTTCTGCTATACCACGAGCAGCGGTAGATAACACCTCATCAGCTTTAGAAAACCCAGCTTTAAAACCAAGATTTCCGTAAACTTCACGAAGTTTGTTGTTATTAATCACGATTAAAGAATCTACAACATCTCTTAATCTCTCAATACCTTTTTGAGATTGTTCGATACGCATTTTACCTTCAAAAGCAAACGGCATGGTTACAATTCCAACGGTAAGAATGTCTTTATCTTTAGCCATTTTAGCGATAATTGGTGCTGCACCAGTACCTGTACCTCCACCCATTCCTGCAGTAATAAAAACCATTTTAGTATTGGTGTCTAACATTTGAGAAATGTCATCAAAACTTTCAACAGCAGATTGCTCTCCAATATCTGGGTTAGCTCCTGCTCCAAGTCCTTCTGTTAAATTTAGACCTAATTGAATTTTGTTTGGAACACCGCTATTGTGAAGGGCTTGTGCATCTGTATTACATACATAAAAATCGACACCTTTTATCCCTTGTTGGAACATGTGATTGATAGCATTGCTACCTCCACCGCCAACTCCAATAACCTTAATAACATTTGATTGGTTTTTAGGTAAATCAAATGCAATGCTTTCGAATTCTTTTTTGCTGCTCATAAATTCTGTTTTACTGGGGTTTTTATACTTTAATATTTTTGTTCAATGGATTTCAATCTATTCTGCGTTATCTAAAAAATCTTTAACGCGTTCTGTTAATTTATCAAGAAAGGAGCGTCTTTCCTTAATTGGTTTTTCTTTAACTTCATCTTCAATTGATGATGGGGCTTCATCAGCTACTTGTTCCTCTTCTTGTTCTATCTTTACGCGCTCTTGTCGTTTTAAACCGTCTAAAACTAATCCTACTGCTGTGGCATATAAAGGACTAGTAACATCTTCATCACTATCTCCAGCTAAATGTTCATTAGGATATCCTATTCTGGTATCCATTCCGGTAATATATTCTACTAATTGCTTTAAGTGTTTTAATTGGCTACCACCACCTGTTAAAACAATACCTGCTATTAGTTTTTTCTTTTGCTCTTCGTGACCGTAATTTTTAATTTCAACATAAACCTGCTCTACAATTTCAACAACACGCGCATGTATAATCTTTGATAGGTTTTTTAACGTAATTTCTTTGGGTTCTCTACCTCTTAATCCTGGTATTGATACAATTTCATTATCCTTATTTTCTCCTGGCCATGCTGAACCAAATTTTATTTTTAATAATTCAGCTTGCTTTTCAATGATGGAGCATCCTTCTTTTATGTCTTCTGTAATTACATTTCCTCCAAAGGGAATAACTGCTGTATGACGAATAATGCCATCTCTAAAAATGGCTAAATCTGTTGTACCTCCTCCTATATCAATTAAAGCAACACCTGCTTCTTTTTCTTCCTGACTTAAAACAGCATTGGCTGAAGCTAAAGGCTCAAGCGTAATACCTTCTAAATTTAAACCTGCACTTTGAACACAACGCCCAATATTCCTGATAGACGATACTTGCCCAACCACCACATGAAAATTAGCTTCCAATCTACCGCCATACATACCAATAGGTTCTTTTATTTCGCCTTGTCCATCTACTTTATATTCTTGTGGTAATACATGAATAATTTCTTCTCCAGGAAGCATAACTAACTTATGAACTTGATTAATTAATCGATCTATATCATCATCGTCTATGACTGTTTCAGAGTTTGATCTGGTTATATAATCACTATGTTGTAAACTTCTAATATGTTGTCCAGCTATACCAACAGTAACAGCTTCAATTTTTGAATCTGCAGCAACTTCTGATTCTTGAACGGCTTGTTGAATAGACTGAATAGTTTGTGTAATATTATTGACTACGCCTCGATGCACACCCAAACTTTTAGACTTACCAATGCCTAAAATTTCTACTTTGCCATATTCATTTTTACGACCAATCATAGCCACAATTTTTGTGGTTCCGATGTCTAATCCTACTGCTATATTATGCTCCATGGTTTACGTTTTGGTACATACTACTTGGTTGTCAAATTGTAAATTGACTTTACTATAATTATTAAGTGTTTTCTCTTTTAAACTTTTTTTATAAAACGCTTTTAGGTTGTTAATTTTCTTATCTAAAAAATTAACATCTCCTATTTTTACTAAAAAATTACACTGCCTTAATTTTAAATAAATGGCTTGATTTGCATTTTGGTGTATCTCAATAACATTCGTTTTTAAAAAGGCATCATTTTTAATTTTTTTAGCAACTTTATAAACGTTTTTTAAATTATTTTTCTCAATATGACCAGTAACTAATGGCACTCTAGCGGAATAATTACTAGACAAAGGCATGTAAAAACCTTCGTCATCAATGTAATAAGACGCATTTGTACTCACTCTTGCAATAGGTGTTTTTTGTTCTATTTCGGCATTAAGCGTACCATTTACAGCAACATACACTTCTGCAGTTTTTATCATTGGGTTAGACTTGAGGGCGTTTTCTAATTTATTCAAATCTAAAGTTTCTTTGGGCAGGTTTTTAATGCTACCATAATTTTGTATTAACAATTTACTAACAGTTTCATTAGTTATAAAAAGATTGTTTTCTCCTGTGAATTTCACATGAGGATTTGACACTGTTCTTTTAATATTTCTATCTGCCGCAAATGCAAATAGAAACACTAAAATGCCTAACAAAACAATCATCTTTATGTAAGCCCAATTAACTCGCAATGCTTAATTCTTTTTTTATATGTTTTACTTCCTCTCCTATATCACCTGCTCCTATTGTTAAAATAATTTGCGCTGATGTTTTATGAATCTCTGTTATCAATTCCTTTTTACTAACTAGCTTTTTATATTTATTATCTATTTTACCGAGTAACCATTCTGAAGTTACGCCTTCGATAGGCAATTCTCTAGCTGGATAAATATCTAGTAATATTAACTCATCAAATTGGGATAAGCTTTTAGCAAATTCATCTATAAAATCCCGTGTTCTGCTATATAAATGTGGCTGAAAAATAGCCAGCACCTTTTTATTAGGATACATTTCTCTAACCGCTTGATACACCGCATTTATTTCTGCAGGATGATGTGCATAATCATCAATAAAAACTAAAGACTCGGTCTTAATATGATAGGTAAATCGTCGTTTTACACCTTTGTAAGATGCTAAAGCTTTGGCGAGCTGCCAGTGCGGGCAACCATATTGAACAGCCATCGCCAAGGCTATTAATGCATTCGACAAATTATGTCTACCAGGTAGGTTAAATTGTAAATTTTCCAGCACTGTTTCTGGTGTTTTTACATCAAAAACATATGTGCCGTTTTCTATTTTTATATTTTGAATGGTGTAATCTGAATCATCTTCAATACCATATGTAATGCCGCTTAATGGTAATCCGTTTTTAATAAAGAGCTTACCATTCGGTTTTATCTTTTTTGAAAAATCTTCAAATGATTTTTTTAATTCTGAAGCATCTCCGTAAATATCTAAATGGTCTGCATCCATAGATGTTATACATGCAAAATCTGGTGATAGCGTTAAAAACGATCGATCAAATTCATCTGCTTCAACAACAGAAACTTCAGTACCATTGAGTATTAAATTTGAATTATAATTTTCACTTATTCCACCTAAAAAAGCAGTAACAGGAACATTACAGGCATTCATTAAATGACCTAATATACTTGTCGTAGTTGTTTTTCCGTGTGTACCAGCTACGGCTAGACAAAACGTGTTTTCCGTTATTAAACCTAGTATTTCAGATCGTTTTAAAACATTAAAATTATTTGACTTAAAGTAATTTAATTCTAAATGATTTTTTGGAATGGCTGGTGTGTAAACTACTAATGTGGTTTCAGAATTCAAAAATGACGTATTAATATTTTCAATCGCATCCTTGAAATGGATATCAATACCTAAAGCAAGCAAACTATCTGTAATTTCAGTTTGAGTTTTATCATAACCTGAAACACACTTATTATTAGCATGAAAATAACGCGCTAAAGCACTCATGCCAATACCGCCAATGCCAATAAAATAGATGTTATGTATGCTATTTAAATTCATTTATCCTTTTAGAAGTTTCTCAACCTCATCTACTATATCCTTTGTAGCATTTACTAATGCTAATTTTTTTATATTTTCTCCTAACTCTTTCTGTTTTTCTGATGATGCAATTAACTGCGAAAACTTATTTTCAAAATCTGCTTCTAAATCTTCTTCCTTTATTAATAATGCGGCATTCTTGTTTACTATGGCCATCGCATTTTTAGTTTGATGGTCTTCAGCCACATTTGGTGATGGAATAAAAATTACAGGTTTTCCAACAATACATAGCTCTGAAACCGAACTTGCTCCTGCTCTAGAAATTACTATATCTGCAGCAGCATAAGCCAAATCCATATTATTTAAAAATTCATAAACCTGAACATTTTTAGTGTTTCCATAAATTTTATATTGCTGATAATATAGCTTTCCGCATTGCCATATAATTTGAACATTCTGGGTATCTAAAAAATCTAATTCTTTTTCAATTAATTCATTTACGCGTCTTGCTCCTAAACTTCCTCCTAAAACTAAAAGTGTATGTTTTCCATGTTTTAAATCAAAAGCATCTTTGGCTTCAACTGTTTTATCTTCAACACCTAATAAGCCTTGTCGAACAGGATTACCCGTTTTTATAATTTTATCTTTAGGAAAAAATCGCTCTAAGCCATCATAAGCCACACATATTTTTTTAGTCTTTTTAGCTAATATTTTATTGGTGATTCCTGGATATGAATTTTGCTCTTGTATTAAACACGGAATATTATTTGACGCTGCAACCTGTAACAATGGCCCACTAGCAAATCCTCCTGTACCAATGGCTATATCTGGTTTAAATGATTTTATTATTTTTCTTGCATTCCACAAACTAGAAATAAGTTTAAAAGGAAACATCAGGTTTTTAAGAGTAAGCTTACGTTGAAATCCAGAAATCCAAAGTCCCTTTATTTCATATCCAGCATGAGGTACTTTTTCCATTTCCATTCTATCTTTAGCGCCAACAAATAAAAACTCAGCATCTGGAAAACGCATTTTTAATTCGTTAGCAATGGCAATTGCAGGATAAATATGTCCGCCAGTGCCTCCGCCTGATAATATGATTCTATAACTATTAGATTTACGATTCACTCTTTTTTTCTTTATACCTACAAGGTTTTGAAAACCTTGCAGGAAATCAACAAAAATTAGATAGCTTCCGATAAAATTTCTAACGGATTACCATCATTTATTTCGCGCTCTTTTATTTCTTCGCGTTTTGCACTTACACTTAATATAATTCCTATAGCTAAACAAGTCATCCAAATAGATGTTCCTCCACTACTTATTAATGGCAAGGTTTGACCTGTAACTGGAAACAACTCAACAGCAACAGCCATATTTATTAATGCCTGAAATACTATCGGCAAACCAACACCTATTACTAAAAGCTTACCGAAAATAGTGTCCGATTTTTGAGCTGCGATAACAATTCTAAATAGTAACCACATGTATAAAATCATTATTGTAAAACCACCTAACAAACCATATTCTTCAATAATTATAGCAAAAATAAAATCTGAAGATGACTGTGGTAATGCATGTTTTTGAACACTTTTCCCAGGTCCAACACCCCATATCTCTCCTGATGCTATGGCTACTTTTGCTTTTTCTATTTGATAATCTGCTTGTGTATCTTCGTTATTAGAATAGTTCTTAATTCTATTTTCCCAAGTAGTTACTTTTACATTCAGCGGTCCAGATGTTAATTTAGCTGCCATTACAAAAAGCACTAAACAAACTAATCCTGTTCCTATAATAACCGCTAGATAACGTAGTGGGTAACCTCCAAGAAAAACCAATATCATAACCATTAAAAACATAATGGCTGCCGTTGAAAAATTTGACGGTAAAATTAAAGCTAGTATCATAAATACCGGGCCCCATAGTGGCAAAATAGACCCTTTAAATGTTATTTCTTTATCTTTTATTTTAGACATATACCTAGCCACATATACCATAAGTACAACAAATGCCAATGTTGATGTTTGAAACGATACGCCAACAACTGGTATTTTAATCCATCTACTTGCGCTTGCTCCTCCCATAACCGTTCCTTGTAGCATGGTGATTACTAACAAAACCAAAACAATGGGTATCATAACTAATGATAGTCCTTTAAAATATCTGTACGGAATTTTATGAACTCCATACATAATAGCAAATCCTAAAAACAAATGCATGAAGTGCTTTACAAATGCAATGAAAGTATTCCCGTCGTATTTGCTATAAGCCAAATCACTTGCCGCACTATAAACAGGAAGAAATGATAATATAGCCAACAGTGCAACTATTGCCCAAATTAACCGATCTCCCTTTATGTTTTTAAATACTGTTTGCACTTTTATAGATTTCTTACTGCATTTTTAAATTGACGCCCTCTATCTTCATAGTTTTCAAATAAATCGAAACTTGCACATGCTGGTGATAACAATACATTATCTCCAGATTCTGCTACTTTATAAGCTATTTTTACCGCCTCACTCATAAATTGAGTTTCAACAATGACATCAACCATATTGCCAAAAGTCGTCATAAGCTTTTCGTTGTCAACTCCTAAACAAATAATAGCCTTTACCTTTTCATTTATAAACGGGAATAACTCTTCATAATTATTACCCTTATCAACGCCGCCAACTATCCAAACTGTTGGCGCATCCATACTTTCTAAAGCATAATATGTTGCATTTACGTTAGTGGCCTTAGAGTCATTAATATATTGCACCTTATTTATTTTTAATACTTGCTCTAATCGATGCTCAACACCTTGAAAGTTTTCTAAACTTTCTCTTATAGTTTGCTTTCTTATTTTTAATAAGTGCGCAACGGTTGAGGCCGCCATTGCGTTTTTAATATTATGTTTTCCTTCGAGGGTTAAGTTGTTTGTTGGCATAATTATTTGGTTGTTATTTATAGTTACTTTAATATTTTCTTTATCTAAATACGCGCCGTTTTCGATTACTTTTGTTAGTGAAAAAGGCAATAATGTGGATTGAATTGGATTGTTTTTTAAATGATTTACTATAACTTCATCATCAGCATCATAAATCAAATAATCTTCTTTGGTTTGATTCATTGCTATTCTGAATTTTGATTTGATATAATTTTCGAATTTGTAATCATATCTATCTAAATGATCAGGAGTAATGTTTAACAAAACAGCAATTTTTGGTTTAAAATCTATAATATCATCTAACTGAAAACTGCTAATCTCTAACACGTAGTTTTTAAAGTCATCTTCTAAAATTTGTTTCGCAAAACTATCGCCAATGTTTCCTGCTAGCCCCACATTCAATTCTTGTTTTAGAATATGATGTGTTAATGTTGCAGTTGTTGTTTTGCCGTTACTTCCTGTAATTCCAACAATAATTGCGTTAGTAAACTTTGAAGCAAATTCAATTTCTGAAACTACCTGAATTCCTTTTTCTCGAATTTGTTTTACCAAATCCACTTTATCAGGAATTCCAGGGCTTTTCATGACGATATCTGCATTTAAAATTTTAGCTTCAGAATGCTTTTCATCTTCCCATTCAATGGCATTATGTATAAGAACTTGCTTGTATTTTTCTTTTATTTTTCCTTTATCGGAAACAAAAACGTCATATCCTTTTTCTTTTCCTAAAAGTGCTGTTCCTACGCCACTTTCTCCTCCGCCTAATATGACTAAGAGCCCCTTCCTAAATCCTTCCCCAAAAGGGAAGGACTTCTCACTCTGCTGGTTTTCTTCTTTGCTCAATTCTCTCTTATATTATAAGCTCCTGCTTTCGCAAGGATTTTTAACGTATTTTCAATGTCACGATTGATAGTATGGCTAATAAAATGCCAACAATCCAAAATCGTGTTACTATTTTACTTTCGTGATATCCTGATTTTTGATAATGATGATGTAATGGCGACATCTTAAATATGCGTCGCCCTTCTCCATACTTCTTCTTGGTATACTTAAACCAACTTACTTGCATAATGACTGATACATTTTCCGCCACAAATATGCCGCACAACACAGGAATTAGCCATTCTTTCCTTACTGCAATAGCAATAACCGCAATAATACCACCAATGGTTAAACTACCCGTATCTCCCATAAAAACTTGTGCTGGATACGTGTTGTACCAAAGAAACCCTATTAAAGCTCCAACAAATGCCGCTATATAAATAGTAATTTCTTCTACCCTTGGTATGTACATAATATTGAGATACTCTGAAAAAATAATATTACCCGACACCCATGCAAAAATCCCTAAAGTGAGTACGATTATTGCCGAAGTACCCGCTGCTAAACCATCAATACCATCTGTTAAATTGGCACCATTTGAAACTCCTGTGATAATGAATATGCTTATCAGAATAAAAACGATCCATGCGTATTTTTTTAAATCAGGATTTATCCAAGTAATTAAATCTGCATAGTCGAACTCATTCCCTTTTACAAAAGGAATGGTTGTTTTGGTTGACTTTACCTCGTCTTTAAATAATTTTGAAGCTGCTATATCTGGATTTTCAGCTAGTAAAATACGCTGTTGTTCAATTGGTAATTTCTCTTTCATCGTAACATCTTGATGAAAGAATAAAGTTGCTCCTACAATAAGCCCTAAACCAACCTGACCCAATACCTTAAAACGCCCTTTTAATCCTTCTTTATCATTTTTGAATTTTTTGATGTAATCATCTATAAATCCAATAGTTCCCATCCAGAGTGTGGTAACTATTAATAGAATAATGTATATGTTTTCTAATTTTGCTAATAATAAAACAGGAATCAATGTGGCTAGAATAATAATAATCCCTCCCATTGTTGGCGTTCCAGCTTTTTCTTTTTGACCTGCTAAACCCAAATCCCTAATGGTTTCACCAACTTGTTGTTTTAATAAAAAACGAATTATTCTTTTACCGAAAATGGTTGAAAAAAGTAAAGCTAAAATCATAGCCAAAGCCGCTCTAAAGGTTAAAAAACCAAAAAGTGTTGCCCCAGGAAACTGAAATTGTTCTTCTAAATATTCAAATAAGTAATATAGCATCTATTATCTTTTGAGATTCTTCGCTTACGCTCTGAATGATATTATTTTTGTAATTGTTTTAAAAATTCTTGTACTATTTTATAATCATCAAAATCGAACCGTTCGCCTTTAATTTCCTGATAGGTTTCATGACCTTTTCCAGCAATTAGTATAATATCATTGGGTTGCGCCATTTGGCAAGCCGCTTTAATAGCTTGTTTTCTATCTGCAATTGTTAGCGCTTTTTTAAAATTCTGTGGTTCAACACCAGCTCCAATTTCTTCAAGTATAGTTTCTGGGTTTTCACTTCGTGGATTATCACTAGTAAAGATGACTTTTGTACTTAATGCTGTAGCAATATGCCCCATTTTTGGACGTTTCGTTTTATCTCTATCACCTCCGCAACCTACAACCGTAATGAGCTCTTCGTTTTTAGTTCTAATACTATTAATAGTTTCTAAAACATTCTTTAAGGCATCGGGCGTATGGGCATAATCTACAATAGCGGTTATTTTTTCGTCTGAAATTAAATACTGAAATCGTCCGCTAACACTTTCTAAATCACTAACCAGCCTAAGTATTTCTACTTTTTCTAAGCCTAATAATTCGGCAGTGGCATAAATTGCCAAAACATTATAAGCATTGAAATTACCAATCAATCGTGTCCAAACTTCACTGTCATTTATTTTGAGCAATAAACCCCCAAATTGATTTTCTAATATTTGCGATTTATAATCTGCATAGTTTTTTAAGGCATAGGTGTACTTTTTCGCTTTTGTATTTTGAAGCATCACTAAGCCATTTTTATCATCTATATTTGATAAGGCAAATGATTTTGATGATAACTCATCGAAAAATGATTTTTTAACATCTCTATATTCTGCAAAAGTTTTGTGATAGTCTAAATGATCATGTGATAGATTTGTAAATATGCCACCTTCAAAATGCAATCCTTTTGTTCTATTTTGATGAATTCCGTGTGAGCTAACTTCCATAAAGCAGAACTCAACACCGGCATTATTCATTTTGCTCAAATATTTATTTATGGTTAATGAATCTGGCGTGGTGTGTGTAGCCTTATATTCCGTATTATCAACCATTATTTTTACTGTTGACAATAAACCTACTTTATAACCTGCATTTTTAAAAAGTTGATATAGTAAACTAGCAACCGTAGTTTTTCCATTTGTGCCCGTAACACCTACAAGTTTTAAATTTTCTGATGGTGTATCATAATAATTAGAAGCCATAATAGCTAAAGCTTTACTAGAATCATCAACTTCTATATAAGTAACATCATCAACAAAACTATTAGGTATAACTTCACAAATTATTGCTATTGCTCCATTTTTAATTGCGGTATCTACATAATCATGTCCGTCTACAATACTACCTCGAATAGCCACAAACACATCACTTTTTTTGATATTTCGAGAATCGAAATCAATGGTATTAATATCAATGCTTGTGCTACCTACTACAGCATTTAATGTAACCTTATATAATATGTCTTTTAATGCTATCAAGATGCTTTTAAAATGACGGTTTGATTATTTTTTAATTTTGTGCTTTTATTTACAGATTGCTCTTTAACAATACCATTACCATTCAGTTTTACCTTAACTTCTATATCCATATTTTCTAAAAGTGCTAAAGCATCCATTGCTGGCATGCCAACTAGATTAGGCATAATAGTTTTATAAGTTTTGGCTGTCTCATAGTAACTTTCGTATTCGTTTTCTGTTGAAGCTACTTTAACTTTTAATGACTCTATTTCATCAATTACTGGCGTATCTATAAATATTTTTTGAGCAATTTTTTTGAATACTGGTCCAGATACATCCGCTCCATAATACCCAACATCTCTATCTGGTTCATGAATAACTACTATACAGGAATATTTAGGGTTATCAGCAGGAAAATAGCCCGCAAATGATGAGATGTAATTCAGCTTTTCCTTATCGCGATAATCTTTTTGACAAGTACCTGTTTTTCCAGCCATGGAAAAGTTTTTAGAATATAATTTATGACCTGTACCATGTTCCTTTTCAACTACATTTTTGAGTAATTGCTGAACTTTACTAATAGTTTCTTTTGAACAGATTCTTTTATTTATAACCTCTTTTTTATAAGGCACTATAATTTTATCAAACTCTTTAACCTCTTTTAAAAATTTAGGTTTTACCATTTCTCCATCATTAGCAATGGCATTATAAAATGCAAGTGTTTGAAGCGGAGTAAAGGATACGCCATAACCATAAGCCATCCATTGTAAAGCAATACCGCTCCATCGTCCATTTTTAATTCTAGGATCTGGAATAATAGGACTCGGCTCTCCTATAATAGATAAGTCCAAACTATCTTGTAAGTTCATATCATACAATCTATCTATAAACTTGCTTGGATTTTTTCCGTAAGCCTGATCGATTGCTTTCACGATACCAGTGTTTGAAGACAACTCAAAAGCTTCTGAAACCGATATTTTTCCGTACCCTCTACGATTAGAATCTTCAACTGTTTCTCCATAAAAAACTAATCTTCCTTTTTCTGTATCAACAACATCACTTGTATCAATAACTTTATCCTCTAAAGCAGCAGTAATTGCCATGAGCTTAAACGTAGATCCTGGTTCATGGCTCTCGCCAACTGCGTAATTCAATCTTTCAGTATATAAACCTTTACTATTTCGTCCTAAGTTTGAAATAGCTTTAACCTCGCCAGTTTTAGTTTCCATTACCACTACACAACCATGATCGGCTTTATATTTGTCGAGTTGCTCCAGAAGTGCATGGTGAGCGATATCTTGAATATTTACATTTATAGTCGTATAAACATCATACCCATCCTTTGGCTCTACTTGGTTATAATCTGTAAGAGGCTTCCATTTATTCTTACCAATTTTTTGTTTTAACCGCTTTCCATCAACGCCTCTTAGGTACTTTATTCCAAAAGCACCATCAATTCCAGGTCTTGTTAAATTCCCTTCGTCATCTATACGCTCATAACCAATAGTTCGCCTAGCGATACTTCCCATAGGAAACTCGCGCTTAGTATTCTGATTAACTATTAAACCCCCAGGAATTGCCCCAAGTTTTAAAAGCGGAAAACTTCTAAATCGTATATAATCTGTATAGCTTATATTTTTTCCTAGCAGTAGATACTGGTTCTTATTAGCTCGAGCTTTTCTAATGGATTTTTCATAATAACTTGAAGACTTCCCAGAGTAATTTGAAAGCGAATCGCATAAAGGCTTTATAAATTCTTCAAATTCATTAGTTGGAGATATTACAGCATCAATAGCAATGTTGTACTTAGGGATAGATGTTGCCAACAAGCTCCCATCATCAGCGTACACATTACCTCTATTTGCAGGAATTGTTACGTTTCTAATATCACGCTTTTCAACTAATGCTCTATACTTATCACCTTGAAGAAATTGAATACTGAATAATTTGAACAACACGGCAAGCCCAAAGATGAACATACATCCTGAAATAAAATACAATCGATTTAATATACCTCTTTCGTTTGCTGCCAAGTTTTACTTCAATTTTGTGTTTTAACTTTTATTTTTTTTGCAGGTATTAATGAAGGTGACAACCCTTTTTCTTTCATTTTATTTACAACTGCCGATTCCATTTTAACGCGCATTAATTTTGAACGACCATCTACAAATGCCGAACGCATTTCTTTTACCTCATTACTTAATCGTGCTATTTCATGCACCTTTTTATCCGCACTATGTGAACTCGCTATCATAACAAGTGCTAAAACCGAAATAAAAATGATGAAACGCCAATTCTTAAACGAATCATCACTCACCAAAAAAGTTCCTTTTAATATGTTATATATATTTTTCTTCACTTATACTTTTTCTGCAATCCGAAGTTTTGCACTTCTTGCTCTGCTATTTATTTTCACTTCTTCTGCTGTAGGCACAATTAAACCATTTACTTTTTTTAATGGCACTTCAAAATTCCCAAACATGTCACGCTCTGGTTCTCCTTCAAATAATCCGTTTCTTATAAAACGCTTTACCAATCTATCTTCTAATGAGTGATATGAAATAAAACTTAATCGTCCTTTTTCATTCAACAACTCTGGAGTTTGCTCCAAAAACTCTTTTAATGCTTCTATTTCTTGATTAACTTCAATACGAATGGCTTGATAAATTTGAGCCAATACTTTATTTTCATGTCTTGGTGGCAGAAATTTTTTTAATACCTTTTTTAATTGTTCACTGGTAACAATAGGCTCGGTTTTTCTATGCTCAACTATTAATCTTGCCATAGCTGGTGATGCTCTTAACTCACCATATTGCAAAAACACTTGTTTTAGCTGTTCCTCTTCATATTCATTAACCACATTGAAGGCTGAAAGCTTGTTTTCTTGATTCATGCGCATATCTAAATTTGCTTCAAAACGTGTAGAAAACCCACGCTCAGCGACATCAAATTGATGCGAGGACACTCCAAAATCGGCTAAAATACCATCCACTTTTTTCACACCATGAAATCGTAAAAAACGCTTTATAAATCTGAAATTTTCGTTTATTAATGTAAATCTGGCATCATCAATAGCATTTCCAAGAGCATCTAAATCTTGATCAAAAGCAAATAGTTTTCCGTTATCACCAAGTCTTTTTAAAATTTCTTTACTGTGTCCGCCGCCGCCAAAAGTCACATCGACATAAACCCCATCTTTTTTAACGTTTAAACCATCAACCGTTTCAGATAATAGTACTGGGTTATGATATTCCATAGTCATCATCATCTTGTCCCATTACTTCTTCAGCTAAATCTGCAAAATCAACAGTAGCATCATTAATTGCTTCTTCATATAAATCTTTATCCCAAATCTCAATAATATTTATAGCAGAAGCCACAACAATATTTTTTGAAATACCAGCAAAAACCGTTAAATCTTTGGGCACTAACAAACGCCCGTTAATATCAACCTCTATAATTTTAGCCCCAGCATTAAAACGACGAATAAAATCGTTATTCTTCTTTTTAAACTTGTTTAGGGCATTCATTTTCTTCATCAACACCTGCCACTCGCTCATTGGGTACAATTCTAAACACTTTTGAAATACCGAACGACGCAACACAAAACCATCTTGCAGCACTGAAGCTAACTGCTTTTTAATAGCAGCAGGCATCATTAGTCTGCCTTTGGCATCCACTTTACATTCGTATGTTCCTGTTAATAAGTCCAAAAGTATTTCGCTATGCTTTAAACGTTTAAGATTCAAATATATTGAAAATTTTACCACATTTTACCACTTTATACCACTTTGTTAATAAATTTTTTATTAATTGAGATTTATTAGTAGTTCTAGTCGATAAAAAGTAATTACCGCTAATACTCAAGCTATTGCATAAAAAAGAGACAAAGAATTAGAGAAGTCTTTTAATTTATATACTTCTAATTTTTTGAAATTAATATTCTAAGCGCAACATAATTTTTTAGAAAACGATTAAAATTTAATCTCTTGAAGTATTTTTCAATTAATTAAAAACCTTTGAAATATGAATGATTTAACTATATTTGTTTTCAACGCAATGACTAACTAATTTAATGGCGCATCATTTAAAAAAGGAAAAAAACTTCAGTTATATTGAGGCGGGTGAAGGCACTCCAATTATAGTGCTACATGGTTTAATGGGTGGATTGAGTAATTTTGATGCTGTTATAGATTTTTTCAGTGTAAAAGGTTATAAGGTTATTATTCCTGAGCTTCCTATTTATACCATGACCTTACTAAAAACTAACGTAAAGAGTTTTGCGAAATACTTAAATGATTTTATAGCTTTTAAAGGATTTGACGAGGTTATTTTGTTAGGCAACTCGCTTGGAGGCCACATTGGTTTATACCACACAAAAATTTACCCTGAAAAAGTAAAAGCATTAATAATTACTGGAAGTTCCGGGTTATACGAGAGTGCCATGGGTGGTGGCTACACTAAACGCGGTGATTACGAAGTTATTAAGAAGAAAGCGCAAGAGGTTTTTTACGACCCAAAAGTTGCCACAAAAGCTATTGTTGATGAAGTTTATGAAACCGTAAACGACCGTAATAAGCTAATAAAAACCTTAGCTATTGCTAAAAGTGCTATCCGCCATAATATGGCAAAGGATTTACCAAAAATGAAACTACCAACCTGTATTATTTGGGGTAAAAATGATACCGTTACACCACCAGAAGTTGCAGAGGAATTTAATGAACTCTTACCAGATTCTGATTTGTTTTGGATTGATAAATGCGGACATGCAGCCATGATGGAACATCCTGAAGAATTTAACAAAATATTAGATTCTTGGTTACAAAAAAGAGGGTTTTAAAACCTTATATAAACATGCTTTTTGTATTTCTGAATGCTCCCCAAAATAATATAGTTTAATTTAATGAGATTCCCTGCTTCAAGGGAATGACAAAAACACTTGTCATGAAAATTAAGTCTGCCGAATTTGTTATGAGCAACTCTGATGTTGCTAAGTGCCCAAAAAGCATGTTGCCAGAATATGCCTTTATTGGTAGAAGTAACGTTGGTAAGTCTTCATTAATTAATATGCTTACTAGTAGAAAAAGTTTAGCAAAAACTTCTGGAAGACCAGGAAAAACCCAACTTATAAATCATTTTTTAATTAATAAAAATTGGCATTTGGTGGATTTACCAGGATACGGTTATGCTCGCGTTTCTAAAAGTTCTAAAAAGGTATTTCAAAAATTTATAACACAATATTTTGGCTTACGTGAACAATTAGTAACTGCCTTTGTTTTGGTAGATATTAGACATACACCACAACCTATAGATTTAGAATTTATGCAGTGGCTTGGAGAAAATGGCATTCCTTTCTCAATCATTTTTACTAAAGCCGACAAGCTAAAACCTCAAGCTATAGAAAATCATGTAAATGCATATAAAAATATACTTCTAGAAACTTGGGAAGATATGCCAAATTATTTTATAACTTCATCTTCAAAAGACATTGGAAAAGATGATGTTTTAGAATATATAGATACTCTAAATGGGAATATGGAATTGAATTCTCACTAACTCAATTTGTGTTAGAAAAACGAACTCCGATACGTTTTTCATTTACTTCTTCAACTCTAATTTTTCAGCAAAATAGTCGCAAAAATCTTTCATTGTTGCGGTCATTTTTTCATCTTGAGTCGCTCTATTAAAAGTATCGCTCATAGCCACTAATGTTTGATGAAAAAACACTTTCATTTCATCAACAGGCATATCTTTAGTCCATAAATCAATGCGTAGAGACTCTTTTGTTTTAGAATCCCAAACAGAAAGCATCATAGCTTTGGCTTCCTGATTTGTAATACCGCCATCTTTTGCTGTCCAATGCAGTTTTTCAGGAATACGGTTCTCATCCAACTCTACAGTTAAATCTATTTTAGACTTTGTATTAGCCATTATTTACGGGGTTTAAATTTTGAATTATTAAAAATATCTTCAGCACTTGTAATAAGCATGTCTTTTAATGCAACATCGTTCTGTTTCATGTAAGCTCTTACAATTTGCCAACCTATATATTGTCCTAATCTTCCAGGAGAATCAGCATCAATCTCTTCTAAATAAAACTTGGTAAATGGCGCATCAATTATAAACCTACTTGGGAGTTTAGAGTCTGTGCTAAAAAGTAATTCACGCTCAACAAAATAACGCCAAATGTAACTTTCGTTTGCAACGGCCCAATTTAATTCTTCTTGCGAATAGCCTATACGTTCATGTTCTGATTTAAAAGGAATCATAACATCTTTAAAATAAAGCTCTTTCCCAAAATAAATCATTTCATCTAGCAATGTTTTCTTTTGCTTTTGGTAAATATATTTTTTGGCATATTCGCCAGCAAGATCAACCACTATTTGCTCTTCTTTTAAATTAGCTGTTATGTATCTTTGAATATTTCCGTAAAACTCATGACTACTTCCTAAATATGTGTCTAAAGCTAAAATCACAATGGTATCAGTAACAATAGCACGATTCCTATAACGCACATAATTTGTAGTAGTAATAACTCTTGGTGAGTTAAACTCTGGAAAATAATATTTTATATGATTAAAAAGCGACTCAATTTCTAGTTCAGTGTTTTTAAAATCTCCAAAAACCTTATCTACTTCGGTAAATAATTGTATTTGAAAAGTATCCTTTTTAGTTTCCACCCAAGAAGAATCGGTTTCATTTTCAGAAAACATAAAAGGATATGCCTGTCGCAATTTAGAGAAATCATTTAATGAAGCTTGGGCTGCATATCTATCAAAACGCTCTACTTTAATATCGGTGTTTATCCCAGCAATTTCTTTTTCTAACTGGCTATCATCTTTACAAGACACAGTAATTAATGTAAAAAAAAACAAAAATGTGATTTTCATATAAAACTTAAACGACATAAATTTTTATTAATTGAGTGTTTACTTTATTTTTGTTTGCAAAGGTACTATTCTTAGATTTAAATTTGTTTAAAATGCAAACAGAAAAAGTTGTTGATTATATTGTTAATTGGTTAAAAGACTACGCTACTAACGCTGGAGTAAATGGTTTTGTTATTGGAATTTCTGGAGGTATTGACTCTGCAGTAACATCAACTTTATGTGCTAAAACAGGTTTAAATGTTTTGTGTATTGAAATGCCAATTCACCAAGCTAAAAGTCACGTATCTAGAGCTCATGAGCATATTGCGCAATTAAAAAAGAGATTTAACAACGTTAGTGATACCCGCGCCGACTTAACCCCTGTTTTTGACGAATTTAAAACTGAAGTATTATCGGATGCAGACCAAGCTACTCTAGATATGGCTTTAGCAAATACAAGAGCGCGTTTACGCATGACAACACTTTACTATTACGCCGGACTTTATAAACTGTTAGTAGCAGGTACAGGCAATAAGGTTGAAGATTTTGGCGTAGGCTTTTATACAAAATATGGTGATGGCGGTGTTGATTTAAGCCCTATTGCCGACTTATTGAAATCTGAAGTATATGAATTAGGAAAATACCTAGAGGTTCCAGAATCTATTATGAACGCTGCACCTAGCGACGGATTATTTGGTGACGCTAGAAGTGATGAAGACCAAATAGGGGCTTCATATCCAGAATTGGAGTGGGCAATGAAGATGGACGATGAAAGCAAAACACTTAGTGATTTTGAAGGAAGAGAACTTGAGGTATTTAAAATTTACAAAAAATTCAATAATTCGAATAAACATAAGATGATTCCTATACCAATTTGTGAAATACCTAGTAAATTAAAATGATTTTTGCTAAGTAACTAAAAAAGTATTACTTTTACGTTAAGCTTATTCTCTCAAATTATAATAACAACTTAAAACAATTATAATAAAGCTTTTCAATTATGATAAAATTATTAATAGCAGATAATCATCCGATTATCAGAAAAGGTCTCGAACTACTCTTTACTTCATCTTCAAATATTGAAGTTGTTGGAAGTGTAGACGATGGCGAAGCCATTTTGGAGTTCGTCAAAAAAAATCCAGTAGACGTTGTTTTGATGGAAGTAAATTTCCCAAAACTCAACGGTTTAACCGTTTTACGTTATTTAAAAAATGACTTCCCTGATGTTAAAACCATTATCTTTAGTGGTGAACCAGAAGAAGTATATGCCATAAACGCCATTAAAGCGGGTTCATGTGGATATATCTCAAAAACTGTTAACATCATCACTATTAGCGAAGCTATTTCAAAAGTTTATGACGGTGGTATTCATTTAAGCAATGAATTAACACAACAATTGGCTTTTGGTACGCGAACTAATAAAGATGGGTCTTTTTACAAGAAACTATCTACTAGAGAAGCAGAAGTTTTAAAACTTTTAACTATTGGTAGAAAGAATAAAGAAATTTCTAAAGAACTAGACATTAACGAAAAAACTGTTAGTACATACAAAGCACGCTTAATGCGAAAATTAAAAGTTACTAATTTAGTTGATTTAGTTAATCAAGCTAAACTTAATAAAGAGTTATTGTAATATTATAATACTCTGTTTAATTTTCTAGACAGTAGCATTTTTAAGCCCGAGTAGTCTTTTACCTCTTCAAGTATATTTCTATTCGTGTTACTGTTATTTTGAAGCGTTTCTTGTTGAAATTCTTTTACTTTTTGGTCTATTAAAAAACAACGTAGACTTAAAATGGTTTCACTAACTAGTTGAGCAATGCTATGCGTTTTTTCTTTTGGGAAGATATTCATTCTATTCCAATCGTCTAACGCATAGCGTTCATCTTCCATTAGAATAGTAGAAATTTCGTTAGACATTGTAGAATCTACTGAATTTATAAAGGTTGTTAATTCAAACTCCGTATCTTGATTCAATCTATCTATAATAGTATAATACAAACTTTTAAATTGCTCGTTTGTAAATTCCATTTCATCATCTTGTAAATCTAAAAATACTTTTTCAAATACTTTTGCTTGATGAATAACGGGTTCTAAAATCAATTCTCCCTTATCATTTTCTTTTAAAACTAAATCTTCAAAATCTTCTGTTTTATTTCCGTAAAGCAATAGAACTTCAATAATTTTACGCTCTAAAACATACTGAACATCTACCTTTTCTATAGGTTGCTGATGTTTTATAACGTCAAAGGCTTTTTGTTGTTTCTTGTATTGTTTATTCTCTTCCTGAGATTCTTTCTTATCAATTTGAGCCAATGTACTAAAAAGAACCTCTTCACTTATATCCATGATTCTGGCACATTCCTGAATATAAATTTCCTTTTTAATACGATCTGGAATTTTAGAAATACTATTTACAATATCTCTAACAGTTTCTGCCTTCTTTATAGGATCATTTTTAGATTCTTCAAATAAAACAGAGGCTTTAAACTGAATAAAATCTTTTGCATTTTCGGTTAAATACAATGCTAACTCTTCAAGCGTATTTTGTTTTGCGAAACTATCTGGATCTTCACCTTCAGGAAACGTACAAACTTTCACATTCATACCTTGTTCCAAAATCAAATCGATACCACGAAGCGATGCTCGCATACCCGCTGCATCTCCGTCAAATAGCACGGTTATATTTTTTGTTAGCCTATTTATAAGTCTAATTTGTTCAGATGTTAACGCTGTACCAGAAGATGACACCACATTTGTAATACCCGTTTGATGAAACTGAATAACATCTGTATAGCCTTCAACCAAATAACAATTATCTTCTTTAGCTATACTTTGTTTCGCGTGATAAATACCATAGAGCACTTTACTTTTATAGTAAATATCACTTTCGGGAGAATTTACATATTTAGCAGCTTTTTTATCGTTTGTTAAAATACGACCACCAAAACCCAGCACGCGACCACTCATACTTTTTATAGGAAACATAATACGCCCTTTAAAACGGTCAAAACGCTTATCTTCCTTAACAATAGTAAGTCCTGTTTTTTCGAGATATTCAATATTATAACCTTGTTTTAAGGCCTCATCGGTAAAAGCTTGCCACTCGTTTAGAGAATATCCTAAATCGAATTTCTTTATAGTTTCTTCGGTAAAACCACGTTCTTTGAAGTAGCTTAATCCAATAGATTTACCTTGGTCTGTTTTATGTAATATTTTTTGAAAATAGGTGTTAGCAAACTCACTAACCAGATACAAACTTTCCTTTTCATTAGCCTTTTCCTTTTGTTCGTCCGATTGAACAGTTTCTTCAATTTCAATATTATATTTTTTAGCTAAATATTTTATAGCTTCTGGATATGTAAAATGCTCGTGTTCCATTAAAAATGACACGGCAGTTCCGCCTTTTCCTGTAGAGAAGTCTTTCCAAATTTGCTTCACTGGCGACACCATAAAACTTGGTGAACGTTCATCACTAAACGGACTTAACCCTTTAAAGTTACTCCCTGCTTTTTTTAGCTGAACAAAATCGCCAATAACCTCCTCAACTCGGGCGGTTTCAAACACTTGATCTATGGATGATGCAGATATCAATGAGAACTTTTTATTAATTGTAAATGTAATATAAACTATTCATAAGAAAAATGAAAAATCTTTTGAATGCAGTATCAAAAAAAGCTTGCTTCTAAAAAAACTCCGCCTCAAAAAGCCTCTTAAAGTGTTTTAGCAATTTTTCTTTAACCTCATTTTCATCAACTGTTTTTTGAGCTAACTCAACATTTAAAGACGTTACCGCTTTACCGCGTATGCCACAAGGAATAATATTATCAAAATACCCTAAATTGGCATTCACATTCAAGGCAAAACCATGCATGGTTACCCAACGGCTTGCACGAACGCCCATAGCACAAATTTTACGAGCAAAAGGCGTTCCAACATCCAACCAAACTCCTGTTTCTCCAGGGCTTCTTTCTGCTTTTAAACCGTATTCTGCTAATGTTAAAATAATCATTTCTTCAAGAAAGCGCAGGTATTTATGTATATCGGTAAAAAAGTTATCCAAGTCTAAAATAGGGTAACCCACTATTTGCCCAGGGCCGTGATATGTAATGTCTCCACCTCGGTTTATTTTATAAAATGTTGCTCCTTTTTCAGTAAGTTGTTGTTCATCTAAAAGTAAATTTGATACATCACCACTTTTACCTAACGTATAAACATGCGGATGCTCAACAAACAAAAAATAATTATTGGTTTTTAAACCAGCATCTTCTCGCCTATTTTTAATTTTTGTGTCTACAATACCCTTAAACAACTGCTCTTGGTAATCCCAAGTTTGTTTGTAGTCTTTTAAGCCTAAATCTTGTATTTCAATAGTTTTATTCAATCTTAATCTTCCAGTACAATTTCCAAATTCATCACCTCAGGGTCCGTCATATATTGCATTAAACCGTATTCAATAGTTACTGTTTTACCATCTGCACTAAACAAAGCATTTTCATTTGAAACTGATTTTACTCTTCTGGGAAAATGATATTTAAGCTTGTATTTTGAATTAGCAAACATCATTGCAGCTTGCCCCAAGCTATCTACTATCTGTTTTTGTACGTCTTTATCAAGAATTTTTACTGTTCGCTTAAAAACACCATTATTAAAAGAGTAACTTAAATTAGAATTACCTCCACTTCCCATTGACGAAAACGGATTAGTAGGATCATTAACTTTAGCAGATTTTTTACCTTGTAAATTACTAACAGTATTCAATGCTGTAAACATATCTTGTAATTCGTTAGCATTATTAAAATCAGTAAAAATTTCAAAATTCATTTTCTGTTCCTGTTCACTTACGAGCATATGTACAGAAAACGGTTCTAATGCCTTCAATTTCTCCTGCTCTTCTGGTGTTAAAGTAGAAATGCTATCTCGTTTTTGGTCAAAAATCTCTTTAAAAGTGAATGTAGAATCCATGTCTTGCCCACCAGTGCTCTCTGCCATTTTATCTCCTACCATTTGCATTATTTCTGACGCATCAAAACTAAATTCCATTTTACCAGAACCATCTTCATTTAAATAAATATTTTCAGAAAAATGACAGCTTGCCAGTAATAAAGCTATAAAGCAAAATAATAAAGAGGTTAATCTGTTCACTTTTAAATAAATTTTAGGGTTAAAAATGTGAACAAAGATAATTTAATTTTTAGGATTATTAAGTATAACTAACGCTGCAATAACTCCAGGAACCCAACCACAAAGCCATAATAAGAAGACAATAATAATAGAGCCACAACCTTTATCTAAAACGGCTAAAGGTGGACAAATAATAGACAGTAAAACTCTCCAGAAACTCATTTAATTTTGATTTTTAATTGATGATACCTATTTGACGCTAACATCAACAATTTGTTACAAAGCTATCTAAAAATCATGAATCGTAAATCGTAAATCGTAAATCAAATGTTTATCTTTGTGCCTTTAAAATTTTACAGCATTTAGACTATGTCGCAATTATCAGAACAAGAACTTGTAAGAAGAGAAAAGTTAACAAAATTACGCGATTTGGGTATTAACCCCTATCCTGCCGATTTATACCCTGTTAAAAACACATCAAAATCTATAAAACAGAATTTTAAAGAAGGCAATAAAGTTGTTATTGCTGGGCGATTAATGTCGAGACGTATTCAAGGAAATGCAAGTTTTGCTGAGTTACAAGATGCCGAAGGTCGTATTCAAGTCTATTTTAATAGAGATGAAATTTGCACCGGAGAAGACAAAAGCAAATACAATGACGTTTATAAAAAATTACTAGATATTGGTGATTTTATAGGTATTGAAGGCCATTTATTTACCACAAAAGTTGGTGAAAAAACGGTAATGGTAAAAAACTTTACCTTATTAAGTAAAGCACTTAAACCTTTACCGTTACCAAGAACGGATGCAGAAGGAAAGGTACATGATGCATTTACCGACCCTGAGCAACGATACAGACAACGCTATGCCGATTTAGTTGTAAACCCCCAGGTTAAAGATGTTTTTGTGAAACGCACAAAATTATTTAATGCCATGCGTTCATTCTTTAATGATGCAGGCTATTTTGAAGTAGAAACGCCTGTTTTACAACCTATTCCGGGTGGTGCAGCGGCTCGTCCTTTTATTACACATCACAACGCTTTAGATATTCCGCTATACATGCGAATTGCTAATGAATTATATTTAAAACGTTTAATTGTTGGTGGTTTTGATGGTGTTTATGAGTTTTCTAAAAACTTTAGAAATGAAGGTATGGACAGAACTCATAATCCTGAATTTACAGCCATGGAAATATACGTGGCGTACAAAGATTATAATTGGATGATGGATTTCTGTGAGCGTTTGCTAGAGCATTGTGCAATTGCTGTAAACGGCACTACAAAAGCTAAATTTGGCGAACACGAAATAGATTTTAAAGCGCCATATGCTAGAGTAACCATGGCAGATTCTATTAAACATTTTACTGGGTTTGATATTACTGGTAAAACTGAAGATGAGATTAGACAAGCTGCTAAAGATTTGGGTGTTGAAGTTGATGCCACTATGGGTAAAGGGAAACTAATTGATGAAATTTTTGGTGAAAAATGTGAAGGCAATTACATTCAGCCAACATATATTACGGATTACCCAAAAGAAATGAGCCCGTTATGTAAAGAACATCGTAGCAATCCTGAATTAACCGAACGTTTTGAGTTGATGGTTTGTGGTAAAGAAATAGCTAATGCTTATTCTGAATTAAATGACCCTATAGACCAGCGTGAGCGTTTTGAACATCAATTAAAACTTGCTGCAAAAGGCGATGATGAAGCTACAGAATTTATAGATCATGATTTTTTACGTGCTTTAGAATACGGCATGCCTCCAACATCAGGAATGGGTATAGGCATGGACAGATTGATTATGTTTTTAACCAATAATCAATCTATACAGGAAGTATTATTCTTTCCACAAATGCGACCAGAAAAAAAACCTCTTGCCATTAGTGATGATGCTAAAGCTATTTTTGAAATTTTGAAAAAAGCTAAAAAACTAGAGCTTGTAGATTTAAAATCTCAGTCTGGTTTATCAAATAAAAAATGGGATAAAGCCATTAAAGAATTAACCAAGAATAACCTTGTTAAGGTTGAAAAGACCGATGATGGCTTATTTGTTGAAACCATTTAAGCATATCACACCATTTTTATAACATTAAAAAAGCCAGTAATTTTAAAATTACTGGCTTTTTAACTAACCAAACTAACTATATCTATTAACTAAACTCATTACAAATAGAGGTAATTATTACCGTATGAAAAAGTATTTTAGAAATGTTTAACACCAATACATATCTTTTTATAACTTCTTTAAGACAAAAAGCTTAAACTCAATATTATTTCTTAAAAACTTTGCTTTTTAATTAAACGAAACACCACCAACATAGTCTAAGATTAAATATTTAATTAATGCATTGGTATTTTTTTTAATTAAAAAGTGAGAAAAAACGCTTTTTAATTAAAATTAATGTGTGATTATTACTACCTTGACATTAATTTTGATGCTATTTTTGTTAATTTTTACTAACTAACCTTAAAAAAAATGATAAAAAAAATATTATTTAGTTGTTTAATAATCTTCTGTTTATCATTTACTGTATTTACAGGTTTTCAAGATTTAGTATTAGAAAAGTTAGACGATTACACTACTAACTTCCCAGAAAAAGTATACATTCAAACTGATAAACCCTATTATGCTTTAGGTGATGACATATGGTACGCAACTTACTTAGTTAACGGAATTAATCATTTAAAATCTTCTAAAAGTAATGTCATTTATGTTGAATTAATAAATGATAAAGACTCTATTGTATCACAAAGACAACTCTATACAAATGATATAAGTGTAGCTGGAGATTTTAAAATAGAAAAAGAATGGGAACCTGGTACATATTTATTAAGAGCCTACACAAACTATATGAGAAATAGTAGTTCCGATTACTTTTTTCAAAAAAACATTCAAATTTGGGATTCGAGTGTTGACAATAATTTGCAAAATGGAAATATTGAATTAAACGCTACTCAAAAAGAAATCCCATCACAAGAAAAAATTATTACCAAACGCCCAGATATTAATTTTTATCCTGAAGGTGGTTATTTAATTAATGGTATCCAATCAAAAGTTGCCATTAAAGTAAAAGACAAAGAAAACAGAAATATTAATATTGAAGGCAATATAATAGATTCTGAAAATAATATTGTTTCCACATTCAAAACCTATAAATTTGGTTTGAGTATGATATCATTTATGCCAGAACCGAATAAAACCTACCAAGCAAGCATAATGATTAATGGCAAAGAAGAAAAATATACACTGCCAAAAGCATTACCACAGGGATTCAGCCTTAATTTACAAAATAATGGTGATGAAATTGTTTTAAAAATTACCGCTAACCATACTATTGGACTAAAAAATGCATTGCTAGTTGGTCATCAACGCGGAAAAGTTATTTTTGAAAAATTCCTAGAAACGGCTATTAACACATATACAATAAAGCTTAATACTGCAGAGTTAAATTCTGGCGTAACTAGTTTTACTCTATTTAACAATAGTGGAAAACCTGTATGCGAGCGTTTGGTTTATATTGACAATCCTAATAACAACATTAAAATCAACTTAAATAACAGTAAAGCGTCTGTTAAAACTAGAGAAAAAGTTACGCTAGAAATTGATTTGAATGATAAGGGTGGAAATCCTGTTTCAGGAAATTTATCATTAACTATTAATGATTTAGATGCCATTGAAAAAAACTCAAATAACGAAAACATAAAAACCTATCTATTATTAAATTCGGATTTAAGAGGGCATATTGAAAACCCAGGCTATTTTTTTGAAAAAGAAAACGATTCCAGACGCCGGTATCTACTAGATTTAGTAATGCTCACACATGGCTGGAGCAGATTTAAATGGAATGACATTCTGTACAATAAAAATATTGAAAAAGACCAATATGAAATAGAGAAAGGACTTTATATTTCTGGAAAAACTCAAGCTTTAAAAGAAAAAGGGAAAAACATTTCTACTGCTACTAGGCTTACTTTTATGGGTACCTTACCCCATCAAGAATTAAAACAATCTGATCAAAACGGAGACTTTAAATTTGGACCTTATGTTTTTCATGATTCAGTTCCAACACTTATTGAAGCTCGGGTAAAGCATTTTAAAAGTGATTTTGACAATAATAGAGATGTTGATATTTTGCTGCGTAACAATAAACATTTTAGCCCTAAAATCTCTCATAACAATACTTCAATGCCTAGTAGTATTGATGAAACCATTTTTACAAACTTTATAAAAAAGTCGCAAAATATTTTAGATATAGGTGCTGAATATTTAAAGGGTGCTGAAAAACTAGATGAAATTATAATTACTGCAAATAAAAAAACTAAAGAAGAGGAGCGCGAAGATGAGCTTAATGAAAGAACAGGTTTTATTATCCCAACACGTAGATTAGACTTAAATGACATACCCATTTCCTATTCGCAAACTCTGTTTGATTTAATAGTAAATTTGCCTGGTGTAACGGTTATCAATGACACCATAACCATAAGAAACCGTACTCCTCGCATTTTATTAGATGGGTTTCCTGTAGATCTTGATGATGTTGCTTTTTTAACAGGGAATGATATAGAATTTATTGACGTTCTATTAGGTGCCAATGCTACCGCTTACAGTAATAGTGGAAATGGCATCATTGCAATATATAGCAAACTAGGTAGCAGCAACTTAAATGTAAAACGTGAACCAGGAATTATTGATTTTTATTCCCATGGTTTTTATACTGCTCGAGAGTTTTATGCTCCAGACTATTCAGACAGCTTTAATATGGCAACAAAACAAGATATTAGAAACACACTGCATTGGGAACCCAAAATAATACTTAATAATGATGGTTCGAAGGCAGAAGTATCTTTTTACACAAGTGATGCTAAAAGTAGATATGCTATAGAAATTGAAGGCATTACAAATACAGGGGTTCCAGTGTATCACTTTTCTACTTTTGAAGTAGATTAAGGAAGCAGCTCTTGAATTTGATTATGGTAAGATTCAAAATTTATCAAGTCATTATGATTTCCTCCTTTTATAGTTACAAAAGTAGTTTGCTTTTTTGGTGCAACTCCAAATAACTTTTGTGCTGAAATATATGGCACCACATCATCTTGAGCACCATGAAACATGGTAATGGGGCAACTTACTTTTTGAATAAATTCAAAACTTAAAAATTTATATTTCAATAGTTTTTTAACAGGGAATATCGGGAATCTATCTTTTGCAACATCTAAAATGCTGTAATACGGTGTTTCTAAAATAAGCTGTTTAGGTTTGTTTTTTGAAGCCAAATTGGTTGCGATCCCTGTACCTAAAGATCGCCCATAAAGGGTGATGTCTTTTTCATCATATTGCTTCTTTAAATAATCATAAAACAATTGAGCATCGGTATAAAAAACAGCTTCACTGAGTTTTCCTATGCTTTTTCCATAGGTTCTGTAATCCATAATTAACACATCATATCCTTTATCAACAAAAAATTCTGCAAGCGTTCCCCAGCGCGATAAATCACCTGCGTTTCCATGAAAATACAAAATAACACCTTTAGGGTTTCCAACTTTAAAATGAATGGCGTTTAATTTTGCTCCATCATCAGTTTTTAAATTTAATTCTTCAAAATTATGATTGAAATTAAACATGTAATCTTGCTCTAAAACTGTTGGAAAAAACAATAGTTTTTCTTGTAAAAAATATAAGGAAGCTGAAATCATAACATAGAGGCCTATTAAAACTAAAAGTAGTTTTTTAAGCTTTCGTTTTAGTGGGTTTGGAGCTGTGTTTAACATGAATACTTGTGGTTGATAAATCGATGTCTTGAAGTTTTGTATTAAGTATGTCGTGAATCATTTTATGATAGGATTCAAAATTATTTAAATTTTTATGCCCGCCTCCAATAACAGAATGTAACTTGGTTAATTTCGGGCTTATATTAGATAATTTTACGCTGGTTTTATAAGGAATCAATTTATCATTCGTACCATGAATAATATGAATTGGGCACTTTACATATTTTAACCATTTATATGTTGGTAAAGGATATTTTAAAAGTATTGATAAAGGCATAAAAGGTGCATAACGTGCTGTAACCTTTGTTAAGCTATAATATGGCGCATCTAAAACTAACATTTTAGGGTTGTTCATTGAAGCTAATTTTGCTGCAAAACCCGAACCTAGAGAACGACCGTATAAAATAATTCTATCTTCGGTAGTCCGTTCTTTGATCTTATTATATACTTCTTGCAAATCTCTTTTAATGGCTTTTTGAGAACGTTTGCCAGTACTTTTTCCAAATCCTCGATAATCAACCATTAACACATTATAATTGTGACGTGTAAAATCAACAGCAAATTTCCCCCAACCCTTTATACTTTTTGAATTGCCTTTTAGGTATAGCACTACTCCTTTAGATTCGCCTTTGGGTTTAAAAAGCAATCCATTAATAACCGCACCGTCTCTGGTTTCTAAATTATATTCTTTAATATCTTGATTTTCGTAATAAAACTCAAAATCTTTAGAAAGCTTTTCAGGTTTAAAGAGCATATAATCCTGCAAATAATATAATGCAATACTTATTGCTATATAAATAACCAGAACAATTATGAGTGTATTTAACCAATAAGGCATCGTGAAAATATGTTAGAATACTAAGATACAATAAATGAACGAACCCCTTTTTAGTCTTCTTGCTCTACATAGTCTTTAATAGAACCCTAATCAATTAATACATCACTTATAATCGGTTTGTTTTGATTGATAATACGATTCTATTTTCAGGGCTACATCTTGTGAAATAACTTGTTCTGAAACAAGCTCTTTAATATCATTTTGAATTTTTGAATTCATAGATTTTTAATTTATAAGTTTTAAGAATATTTCTTGAAATGGGTCTCTATTTACAACAGTGTAATAAAACAATGCGCCTAACCACCCATGAAATATTCCCATGGCATAAATATTCTTGTTTTTTAAATAAACAAAACCATAAAATAATGCTAAAATGAATGTTCCCACCATTAACCAAATTGATGGAAAATGAGCTACTGAAAACAAAATAGCTGTAATTATTATGATTGAAAATTTATTCAATTTAATTTTTTTTAAATGATTTAAATTTCCTGCTATTAAACCAATAGTTATAAACTGTTGAATTACTCCCCAAATGGGATAAGTAATTAATATTGGTAAAATATGCCATGTTATATTAATTGTATCTTGATAAAAGCCAATACCAATAAATGTTATAATTGATGTGATTCCGAAAGGTAGTATTAGTTTTACTGTCTGTTTAAAATTATCCGTTCTAAATCCCCAATATTTTAAAATATTCTTTTCTTGTTTATATCTGTAGTACACATAAATTCCCCAAGCTATTATTATAACAACAACAAATAGCAATCTCCAATCAAGATAATCCATAAATATAAATTTCCCAATTGCTGTTAGTATAACTGCCAGAACCTCTAATAGTCTTCTCCTATCTGAAATAGATGGCAACAAATTTTCTTCAGAGAATTTCAATAAATCTTTTGTGAGTAATGATTGCATATCCTAGATTTTTTAAAACCCCGCAACCAAAAGTCACGGGGCTTTGGGTTAACTAACCAACCATCAAAACAACCCTTAATATTTTTGTTTTGATTAAATATGTTTTATTAATCCTCTTTTGTATTCCTATCTATATACTGCACGTCTCTAGTATTCTTTTGCACCGCAATAGCCGCAAATAAACTTAGCAAAAACGACATACCATAAAATCCTTTTTCGCTTAAAAGTAAATCGGCATTCCATAATCCAATAACCAATAACACAATAGATGCCAAGGTTGTAAACCAGCTAATACTGTAATAAATATCGGTGACAGGAATATCTTCCATTTTATCTCTTACTGCTTTTTGAACAGAAATTACAGAGAACAAACCAAAAAGAAGTATGGTAAAATAATACCCTTTTTCGTTAAGCATCATGTCTGCATTCCATAAACCTATACAATAAGATGTCATTCCAATTAATAACGCAGACCACGAAGCTCCTTTAAAAGCTGCTGTTGGTTTTTGATCATAAACTTTAATCTCTTTCTTTAATTTTGTCTCTTTTGATTTTTCATCAACCGAAACTGTTGTTTCATAATTCATAATATTTGTTTTAATGATTACTGGACAAAACTGCAACTCTTTAACAAATCATGAAATACAATATTTTATAAAAACTGACGATATAATTAATACCATTTAATTAATAATTACTATATTCATTGATATAATAAAATATTTAATGACGATTAAATGAATAATTTAAACAATATAGTCTCTACATTTTCTAGTGAAGACAAACAAAAATTCATATCCTATTTAGAAAAAAAGAACAAGCGTGCTGACACAAAAAATATTGAGCTATTTAATTACTTATTAAACGATAAACTAGACTCTAAATCTACTTGCATAAAACTTTACGGTTCTGAAAAACGAGAAGCCTACCACGCTTTAAGAAAACGATTGTACCTATCAGTCATAGACTTTACTGCAAATCAAGCATTGCAAGAAGAAGGCTCGATCAATATGCAAATCATAAAATACATATTAGCTTCGAAAGCCTTTTTACAGCAAAAACAATATAAAGTTGCATATAACATTTTAGATAAGGCCGAAACATTAGCAAGCGAACATCATTTATTTGCTTTACTAAATGAAATTTATCACACAAAAATTCAATATGCCTACGCTAATACTTCTGTAGAATTAGAAGCACTTATTTTTAAATTTAAAAACAATCAAAAAAACATTCTTTTAGAAGATGAGCTTAATATTGTTTACACAAAAATTAGAGAAACCATAAACAACATTGCATACAAAGGTGAAGTTTTAGATTTTCAAACCATATTAGATAATACTTTTGAAGAGCACCATATTACTTTAAACGATGCGCTGTCTTTTAAGTCTCTTTATCAATTAGTTACTATTGCCAGTATTTCAGCCTTTGCATCTAAAGATTATTTAGAAATTGAACCTTTTTTAATTAATACCTATAAATCAATTCTTCAGCATAAAAATAAGGAGAAACAGCCCTATTATCATATTCAAATTTTATATGCTATAGCTAATACCTTATTTAGAAATAAAAAATTTAAGGCGTCTTTAAAGTATTTAGAAATTATGCATGAGCATATGCTACTGAAAAACAAAAAACACTACAGCTCATTTAAATTAAAATATCATTTATTAAAAGCTCTAAATCTAAACTATAGTAATAATCAGGTTTTAGCTATAGAAATTTTAGAACCTTTCACTAACAAAAAACATCAAGATATTGAATCGTTATTAGATATTCATTTAAGTTTAATTGTATTTTATTTTCAAAAAAATGATTTCAAAAAGTCACATCGTATTTTTTCTAAATTCTATCATACAGATAAATGGTATACAGAAAAAGCTGGAAAAGAATGGGTCATAAAAAAGAACTTAATAGAAATACTACTTCATATTGAACTTAAAAATATCGATTTAGTAGAGTCTAGATTACTAAGTTTTAAAAGATCCTACTTTAAATATTTAAAAAATATTAAACAAGAACGGGTTATCACTTATCTGAATTTAGTTGAGTATTATTATAAAAATCCAGAAGAAGTAACAACAATACAGTTTAAAAACACTGTTGAGAATTCTTTTGAATGGATAGAAAAACAACGTGAAGATATTTTTGTTATGAGTTTTTATGCGTGGTTAAAAAGCAAAATGGAAAAGGAAAATTTATACGTAGCCACTTTAAACCTTGTTAATGATTCCAAAGAAGTTAGGACTAATAAAACTTTAACAAAATTGGTTTAGCAAGTTTATTATTTTTGTTTAATGCTTAAAAAAATTGCGCATCTTATTTTTAGTTGCTTTACAACTGCTTTAATAGCGCAACAAACAGATAGCTTATCTATTAAAAATGGCATTGATAACCCGAGTATTTTAACGACACATCACTTTGGGATTTTTAGTTCTCGAATTAATCAAAACTTTAAAATTGCACCTCCTGAAACACCAACACTAAATATAACTTCTGTAAGTGGCAATAATTTTCATCCATTTGTAGAAGGTTATTTTCCTAAAGACCCAGAAATTAGAGAACAATTTAGTCAAACCAAGTGGAATAAACGTGCTTTCAATTTTATAGATCAAGAAACCACACCAGCTGATTATATGAATATTGTAATTGATGCTGTAATTAAAGAATTTAGACTAAAAGTAAACATTCCTTTAAATGAAAAACATGAATTAGGCATTGCTTTACGCTCTTATTTAATTACCAAAGGCAAGCACCCATTCTCTTTTATTACTGGTGATGAAACTATCGAATGGTTTCATAGTACATAAACGGTGGCGAAGACCCTTTCGGAAGGCGTTATTACGGCCTTAACCAAGTTAATTTTAAATATACTGATAGAAACGGAAATATTCTAGAGTTAGAAAACAACGATTTCTTCATAGGAGGCATTGAATTTAATCATTTTTATTACCCAACATTATCAATAAATGAAACAAAAAATATATTTATCAATTTCGGTAGTCATTTAGGTATTAACACCTCTAAATTTAATCCTTCAGTAGATTTAGGAGTGTCTCTTAATATTATAAAACACATTAATTTAAAGAATAAACGTGATCTTAATTTTGCGCTCGGAATGAATTTACTTCACAAAAATATAATAGATTTTGGTACGGTTATAGATTTAGGAAATAACCCCTTCATAGGAACTATTGAAGGAAATACTGAGTATACAAAATATACTAAAAAGAATAATTATCATGCTTTTGGCTTTAACTATCAAATACAATCGCGTTACAATAAAAAAGTAGAAGCAGACTATTATTCACTTAAAGGAAAATGGCGAGAAATAAATGGTGGTTGGCAATATGGTGTTTCTACATTATATGAAGCACAACATAACTGGACTTTTATTTATACTTACGGAAGGCCTAACTTCAAAATAGCCTTATACCTCAAAGAAGATACTTATACAAACAACGCTCCCGACTTGCAAACAGGCATAAGCATACAAGTGCCTGTTTTTAAATAATTGAACACAAAAATTAAGCACTCGATTAATCATTCAAGTGTTAATATCAAGTTAAAACTAAAGCCTCTTTTAAACCTTTTTAAACCGCTTAAGTCCTAATAGCAATAAAACTTAAAATATTTAAAAATGAAAAAAATAATATTAATTGCTATAGCTTTTATCGGATTACAAGCTACTGCGCAACAGCAAAGAAAGCAAGGACCAAACAATGGCGAAAGAGGTGACATGTTCATGAATCTTTCTGCGGAAGAAGCTGCTACTTTACGCACTAAAAAAATGACATTAGCATTAGATTTAAATGAATCTCAACAAAAAGAAATTCAAAAAATAAATTTAGAAAATGCTAAACAAAGAAAAGCCATGATGGAAGAACGCAAAGTGAAGAAAGAAAGTGGCGAATTAAAAAAGCCTACAGAAGAAGATCGTTTAAAAATGATGAATGCCAAATTAGATCATAAAATTGCTATGAAAGCAAAAATGAAAAATATACTAAATGATGAGCAATATGCTAGATGGGAAAAAGCACAAATGAGAATGGAAAAAAAAGGAAAAGAACTCAAAAAAAAGGGTAAACAAAATAAAAAACAAGAATAGTTTAGTTAGTTAGTTTGTTGATTATAGTTTGTTAGTTAAAGGCGCATTTCAATGATTGAAATGCGCTTTTTTATTTGTTTTATACGCATGTTGTAGCCAGTTTTTAATATTTTCACTAATCATTGTCTCACTTTCTTAAATGAAACTGTTAAAAAGGAACGACAATTCCAATCCCAGATCTGAAACCGCTCCATCCAGTTTTTACACGATCTCCTTGATTGTCCTCCAATGAAAAATCATTATCTTCTTTAAACTTTAAATCTCCTCCTATCATTAGGTCATACCCTAAGTTTAATCTTAATTTTACTACCGAGATAGGAATATCGTAAAATAAACGTAATCCAACACCAATATCAATTGAGTTAAAACCAATGGATTCTCTTGATACATTATCAGAAATATTTGAATAGCTTTCTAAGTCGAGATTGGAGTAATTGACAAAACCTCTTGCTCCAAAGTAGAATATTTCTTTGCTGTTATCATTTGATAGCTTAAATTGATATTCTCCCCCTAAAGTGTAGGCCTTTAGAAGTTGTGTAAGTCTTATAATACCTGAAAAATCTGAATATGATATTTTTCCTCCTGTAGAATTATAAGAAATAAAAAATTGTGTGTCAATATCTTCTACTTTTATTCCGACTGAATAACCGATATTCGCTCCGAAATCATCATTAATGCGTAAGTTAACTTCGTCAATATCGTCTGATAGTTCTTGTTGAAAGTCTCTCAAATTACTGTGAGATAATGTATTGTAATTTATTTCAACTATGGCTGAAATATTATTTTGAGCCTCAACGTTTAGACAAACAAAGTACAATAGTGAAATGAAGGTAAAAGCCTTTCTAATAATCATTTTTTTAATGTTAATTTTAGGATTGAATCCATTGGGTTAATAAAATATAATTTATCACTAAATAAATTGGAATATATGAGCAGGGTCACCAATTGTTTCTATTAACATATCATTTTTAAAAAATTTTAGAGCGGGATAGTAGGTCCTGTTTGTGTCAAAGGAGTGATGGATTATTTGCTCGCCGCCTATAGTGTTTATAATATAATTTCTATTGCCGCTGAAAAAATCATAATATTCTATTCTCATTATATCGAAATTACCATAAAAAGGGTGTCCATTATAAATCATCTTATAATTGCTATAATCAATGTACTCTAAGGTAAATTGCATTTTTTCAGTAGGAAGTAATACAAAATCGGAGATATCCTCCTTAAATGCATTTTTTACTTTAATTGCATAACTAGGATTATAAATTATTGTTTGGTCATCATGTATTTGTAAGTTAGTTAAGTCTTCTTGCGCAATAGGTCTTTCTTCCAAAATAAAATCATATTCATTTTTTATCACCAGAAAAGCTTCTTCAAAGTTATTATCTGCAATGGGATTTAAGTTTATAAAAATGGAACCTTCTACAATATCTATTGATTCAATACCAAATGGGCTTGCCAATGATTTATCTAAAATAAAGTTATAAGATGTCACTCCTGTATAAAATTCTCCTCCCAAAGCATCAGCTAAACTTCCAGAATTTGTTGGAAATATATACTCAATTGTTAAATTATGATTACCATCATTTAAATCATCAACAAACAAATAAAAGTCTCCTGTTCTTTCTTGACTTCTATAAATTTCTACTTCATTAACTTTGACAATCATTTCAAATTCATAATTCACAACTCCAGAAATGGCATATTGTACCATTTTAGATGAACGGGTTTGTTCACCGTTTGTAAACCCATTCAATGAAATGTTTACGTTGGGTTCATTTATTTGAATTTCTTTGAAATAATCTTCAGAAAATTCATAATTGCAACCAGTTACAAACAATAAAATTGATGACAAAACAGCAGTTTTTATTAGTAATCTCATTCTGTTATTTTTTAATAAGTTCAAAACTAAACTTTATTCCTAATTTTAATTAATTTTCAATTACTTATTTTATCACAATTCTCAAATTGGCTACAATGTGTTATATAGTCGATTTTATTGTTCATATCCCGTAAATATATCAGGATATAGTAAGCTTTTTATTGTCGTTATCCCGAAAAGATATTTTTTATATAACCTAAAAAGTATTATTTATTATAAAGTTTTTGCAACTTTATTTACAGCAGCAATTGTAAAATCTAAATCTTCATAAGTTAAAGCATCCGTAATAAACCAAGTTTCAAAAGCACTTGGCGCTATGTAAATACCAGCGTTTAGCATGCCATGAAAGAATTTTTTAAACGTATCATTATTTCCTTTAGCAGCCGTTTCAAAATCTATAACTTCAGCCTCATCAAAATGAACAGAAATCATAGAGCCTACTCTATTTATAGTATGCGCAACATTATTTTCATTTAAAACCTTAGCGATTCCTTTATGTAAATAAGCTGTTTTTTCAGCTAGTCTATTAAAAACTTCAGCATCCGTATTCAACTCTTGTAACATCGCTAAACCAGCTGCCATAGCCAATGGATTTCCACTTAATGTTCCTGCTTGATAAACAGGACCTAAAGGCGCTAAATGATTCATTATTTCATGTCGCGCTGCAAAAGCACCAACAGGCAATCCACCTCCAATAACTTTACCAAAGCATACAATATCTCCATAAACACTGTATAATTCTTGAGCGCCACCTTTTGCTAAACGGAATCCCGTCATGACCTCATCAAAAACCAATAATATATTGTTAGCATCACATAAATTTCTAAGTGCTTCTAGGAATCCATCTTTTGGTGGAATACAGCCCATATTACCTGCCACAGGTTCTATAATAATACAAGCTATTTCATTTTTATTCGCGTTAATTAATTCGGTAACATTTTCAATATCGTTGTAAAGTGCTAACAAAGTGTCTTTTGCTGTACCTTTTGTAACACCAGGACTGTTTGGCGTACCAAATGTACTTGCACCGCTTCCTGCCTGAATTAAAAACGAGTCTGAGTGGCCGTGATAACAACCTGCAAATTTGATGATTTTATCTTTCCCTGTGAAACCTCGCGCTAACCTAACTGCACTCATACAGGCCTCTGTACCCGAATTAACAAAACGTATTTTATCAATATTTGGCACCATTGAAACTGCTAATTCGGCGATCTTAGTTTCTATTTCTGTAGGCATTCCAAAGGATGTGCCTTTTTTAGCTTTTTCTACTACTGCATCTACAACAGGTTTATAGGCATGACCTAAAATCATCGGGCCCCAAGAATTAATATAGTCTATTAACCTATTTTTATCTTCATCGTACAAATAAGCACCTTTGGCTTCTTTTACAAATATTGGCGTTCCTCCAACGCCTTTAAAAGCTCTAACTGGCGAATTCACCCCACCCGGAATTACTTTTTCAGCGTCTGCAAACAACGCACTACTACGTTTATAAATCATGTATTAATTTAATTTTTAGAAGATGGCTTAACCACTAGCACTTGACCTATACTAATCGTATTATCACTTAAACCATTCATATTTTGAAGCTCTTTTACGGTAATATTATGCTTCTTAGATATAGAATATAAAGTATCGCCTTTTTTTACTTTATAAACAGCTTTGGTAGTAGCAGTAGTACTAGTACTGGCATCAGACGAAGCAGTGACAACCAATGCTTGACCTACACTAATCGTATTATCACTTAAACCATTTAACTTTTGAAGTTCTTTTACCGTAGTATTATGTTTTTTAGATATAGAATATAAGGTTTCTCCTTTTGATACAATATAAACCCCTTTTCCGACTAAAGGTTTAACTTTAACTTCTTCTTTTACTGGTATTTCTTCTTTAGTAACTTCGGCAACTTCCACTTCATCAACTTCTTCTATGTCTGTAACAGGTGACGATTTTTTAAACGTATCTTCTAAAACAGCTTGATCATATTTATACAGCTCATAAAGCTCAATAAGGCTAATTAATTTTTGAGGGTATTTTTTATCGGTGGCATATCCAGCAGCTTGCAAACCTTTAGCCCAACCTCTGTAATCTTCTTTTCTAAGTTGAAATAGTTTTGAATACCGATCTCTCTGGGCTATAAATAAGGAATGATCTCGAAACGAGTACTTAGCATCATTATATTTTCTAAAGCATTCTTGCTTTTTATCATCATCATGATATATTTTTTTACCTGTCCACTCATGGCATTTAATTCCAAAATGATTATTTGCCTCAACCGAAAGCCTCCCATTACCCGAAGCTGATTCTAAAATACCCTGCGCTAATGTTATACTTGCAGGAATCTCATAAAGTCGCATCTCAACTTGAGCGATATCCTTATAAGTATCTATATACCTCTCGGTGTCGCTTACATAAGTTTTAGTGGTAGTGGTTTTAGCTGGCGGGGTTTCATAAGTTTTTGGAGCAACTGGAGGAATCCTTCTTTTTGTAGTATTCTCTTTTGCAGGAGCTTGTTCTGTATTGACTTTCTTTGTTTCAGTAACGACTTCTTTTTTAGTTTTACAGCTAAATACTATGAACCCAAAAAGTAAGTATAAAAAAAATCTCTTCATTTTTAATTTATTAATGTTAAACCCTTTTTCTTCAGTTGCGAATTCATACCTACTATGCCTTGCAAACCTCCAGTATGAATTGCTAATATTTTTGATCCTTTTGGGAAATAATTTTTATCAATTAAATCAAAAATACCAAAAAACATTTTACCTGTGTAAACTGGATCTAAAGGTATATTATAATCAGCGTTAAACTGATTAATAAAACTGATTAATTCTGTGTTTATTTTAGCATAACCACCAAAATGATACTCGTTTATTAAACTCCAATTGTCTTGTTTTACAAATTTACAAATATCTTGTTGTAAAAAGCTACCTTTTAATGCAGGAAAACCTAAAACTTGTTGACTAAGTTTTGAACAATTTATTAATCCTGAAATAGTTCCACCTGTACCAACACTACAACATATAAAATCAAAATTTTTATCTGAATCAACTAAAATTTCTTCACAACCCTTAATAGCCAATGCGTTTGTGCCACCCTCAGGAATATGATAAAAATCACCAAACTCAACTTTTAAACTATTTAAAAACCCTTCTGATGTTTTTTGTCTATAAACGTCTCTTGAAACAAATTTAAATTTCATCCCGCAAGCAGCAGCAAAACGTAATGTAGGGTTCTCTTCTATTTTATCTTGTAATTCTTCACCTCTTATAATGCCAATTGTTTTAAACCCCAAGGCATCTCCAGCTGAAGCCACCGCAGCTATATGGTTTGAATAAGCACCTCCAAACGTTAGTAACGTTTTAAAACCCTTGTTATCAGCTTCAAGAAGATTATACTTTAGCTTTCTGTATTTATTTCCAGAAACAAATGTATGCAACTTATCTTCTCGCTTAACATACAATTCTACACCCTTGCTTTTTGGGATTATAACCTGTTCATTTATAGCCTGTTCAAACTCAAAAATCATTAATACGAATATACTTAAAAAATGCCCATATTTTACGATTGTTTAGATATTCTAAATTCATTTCGTTGGTGTATGCTTCTCTTTCAAAAGAGATATTTCTATATGCTTTATTCCAATTTTTATATTGAATTAATCGTATTAAAAATTCAAGAAAATAAAAAACATAAAAGGGGATGATTAGCATTTCTAATTGCTGTTTTAAATGAATTTTCTCATGATTTATTAAAATCATGTCTTGTTTAAATTGTTCTTTTTTAAGAAATACAAATGGATAAATAGTTAATCCGTTATATCCTTTAGGAATCAAATATTTAGAAATAAAAATCATAGTAAACCGTGTTCAAAAATCAACCCAATTTACATTATATTTGTTATAATGAAAAAAAACATCCCCATTGAAGAGGGCGATTACTACCTAACACCTGAAGGTTATCGCTGTTTTACTGAGCAATATCACTTAAAACGCGGATACTGTTGCGAAAGTGGTTGTAGGCATTGCCCATATGGTTATAACATTAAAACCAATGCACAAAAAAGATAAAATAAATCTGTTAGTCGTTTTAAACCAAAGAGTTGGTACGATTATTGATGCTATATCTTTAGTTTAAATAAGTGTTTTTTCTTAACTTATAAGACTAAAACATCTAACTAACATAAATACATTGCAGTTATGAAAAAATTATTAAAAACTTTACCTCTTTTAGCGCTTCTAATAGTGGTAACATCATGCAGCTCTATAAAAGTTGCCGCAGATTATGATAAAGATGCTAGTTTTAGCGAGTACAAAACCTTTGCATTTTTTAAAACAGGAATTGATAAAGCTGAAGTTAGCGATTTGGATAAGCGTAGAATTTTAAGAGCTATAGAATCTGAACTTTTAGCTAAAGGGTATGTGAAATCTGAAAACCCAGACATACTCGTAAGTCTTTTTACAAAATCTCAACAACGTGTAGACGTTTACAACAACGCCTGGGGTATGGGCGGTTGGGGTTGGGGTGGCTTTGGACCTGGATGGGGCTGGGGCGGTTTTGGACCTGGTTGGGGTATGGGCTGGAACCAACCAAACGTATCTACTAGCGTACAAGGTCATTTATATATAGATCTTATTGACGCCAATAAAAAAGAATTAGTATGGCAAGGTATGGGCACTGGTTATTTAAGTAGAAAAATGGATAAAAAAGAGGAACGCATTAAAGAGTTTGTTACCGAAATAATGACGAAATATCCACCTGAAGTTATTCAATAATAAAGTTAAAAAAAGCACCAATTGGTGCTTTTTTTATTTACAGAAGGTATCGTTTTTCATGGTTGTTTCATCTAACTAACCAACTTTTTGTACATTGAAACAACTTTATTTGTTATTCCATTACCTAAATCAACTTCATAATACTTTTTAGATGTAAATCCATTACAAGCATATAATTTTTCTCCACTCAAAGTGGCTACTAATTCTAATGAATTAAAACCTAATGATGTAGCTTCAGCTTCACATTTTTTAAGTAATTCCTTTCCAATTCCCATTCTAATAAAATCTGGATGAACAAAAAAAGCTCTAATTCTTGCCGAATCAATACCAGGAATTAACTCATTATCTAAAGCGTTTATTGTATCACTTTTTCCAAATAATAGTTTGCGTTTACTCCATCCTCCGCACCCAACAACCTCTCCATTACTATTCTCAACAATCCAATAAGTTTCGTCTGTTATCAATTGTTTATCAACTGCCCATGCATTTCCTAGCGCTGCATTAATTTCTATTTCAGAATAATATGTTGCATTTATTGATTTAGCTGATTTTTCAATAAGTATTTCAAGATTATCAATATCTGTTACTTTTGCTTTTCTAAAGGTAAAATTCATCATTGTTTTTCAAATCGCGAACACTACAATTCAATTACATAACAATATCATTTTTCCAAACATAAGGTTCTGGAATATCGGTATCATCAATAAGCTGTCTAATATCGATCTCTATACCTCTACTCATATCTGTAATTGGTATATCGTTTGGCCCTCCTTCAAAAGGGTTTTCAGTATTTTCTCCTATGACTTCCATAGTATGAAATACCCAAGCAATTAACGCACTAAAAGGAATTGAAAACCACACAAAATGCATGGCTATAAATTCTTGTATGCGATGTGCTAAACTAGTATGTTCGGCATGTTTTGCTAAATCATCTATAATATGATCGCCAATAACTTCAAAACCCTCCATAATTCCAAACGGCAATAACAAGATAAATATCCAAACAAACATATAATTTAATGTTGCAAACTGTCTTGGGTAAGGAAAATTCTTTATGCGTTCACTCTTACCTTGAAGTGCATAAAATTCAACTAACAAATTCATCATTTCCATATGCCTAAAATCTTCAATTAGACCATCGTCCATTAAATTTTTTAACCGCCTAGATTGAATGCCTAGAATTTGAGATGCTTGATTTCCTTTAGAAAAAACTTCATTAAACTCATCTTCAGACAAATAATTTTTAATGTCATCTTCAATTGTTATTTCATCCTCACAAACTCTAAAGTGTGATTCTCGAAATTCTCTATTAGATTTTTTTGCCTTTAGATGCATTTCCCATGGTTTTTCTTGCCTTAATTGATATCTTAAAGCAGTTAACCACGCAATATGCCTATGCACCAATTCGCGTTTTATAATTTGTAATTCAGCATCTGTTCTTGTTTGTTTTGCATGGGTATTATTTATAAAATCTTTCACCATAATCGTCCAAGAACGCGATGCATTTACAATACCACCCCAAATTTTACGTGCTTCCCATAGCCTATCGTACGACGCGTTATTTTTAAAACTTACAATAAATGCTACTGCGGTACCCAAAACACCTAAAGGCAACCAAGGCACGTGCAACCATTTTAAGCCAACCACATCAAATAAAACAACAGGAATTAAGGCGATAAATAAGAATAAAAAAATGTGTCGGCGTGTCCATTTTAAAACACCTTTAATGGGAAATATTCGTCTTGTATACATATTACTTTTTAGGTTTTATAAATATATGAAAATCCTTAGATTAGAGTAAAAATAAATAATCACTCATGTGTTATTAAAATCCTAACACATGAGTGATTTATTTGAATATTCCGTATTTTTACCTAGCTAAACCTAGTTTAATATAAATTATGCATAATTCCATTGAGTCTAATGATATATTGAATCGTTTACCGAAGCATTTGCTTCAGTTTATAAAACCTCAAAACTACGAGGACTATTCTGCTATAGACCAAGCTGTTTGGCGCTATGTTATGCGTAAAAATGTAAGCTTTTTATCTAAGGTTGCCCATAAATCGTATTTAGATGGTTTAAAACAAACGGGGATTTCTATAGATGCTATTCCAAATATGTATGGCATGAACCGTATTTTAAAAGATATTGGTTGGGCAGCCATTGCTGTAGATGGGTTTATTCCACCAAATGCTTTTATGGAATTTCAAGCCTATAATATTCTTGTTATTGCCAGTGATATTCGTCAACTAGAACATATTGAATACACCCCAGCTCCCGATATCATTCATGAAGGCGCAGGACATGCACCCATAATTGCAAATCCTGAATATGCAGAATACCTAAGACGCTTTGGGGAAATTGGTTGTAAAGCCATTTCATCAGCTAAAGATTATGAGTTATACGAGGCTGTTAGGCATTTATCAATTTTAAAAGAAGCTCCAAATTCTAACGAAGCGGATATTGTTAATGCAGAAAAAAAAGTTGAGGTATTACAACAAAATATGGGAGAACCCAGTGAAATGGCTCTCATAAGAAATTTACATTGGTGGACTGTTGAATATGGTTTAATTGGCACTCTTGAAAACCCTAAAATTTATGGAGCAGGTTTGTTATCATCTATTGGCGAAAGTGCTTGGTGTATGACAGATGAAGTTAAAAAAGTACCCTACACCATTGAAGCAACTTATAAAGATTTTGATATAACAAAGCCACAACCTCAACTATTTGTAACACCAGATTTTGCGCATTTAAGTCTTGTTTTAGAAGAATTTGCAAACAGTATGGCCTTAAGAAAAGGCGGGCTTTCAGGAATTAATAAACTTATAAATTCTAATGCTTTAGGCACTATTGAGTTAAGCACCGGACTTCAAATTTCTGGAATTTTTAGTAATGTTATAGAAAGCAATGGAAACCCTATTTATATTCAAACGTCAGGAAAAACAGCATTGGCTTATCGGGAAAAGGAACTCGTAGGACATGGTACTGCAAATCATTTAGATGGCTTCGGATCACCGATTGGGAAATTAAAAGGCATTAATTTAGCTATTGAAGATATGAGTCCGCGAGATTTAGCAGCTTATAATATTTATGAAGAAAAAATTGTTACGCTAGAGTTTGAAGGGAACATAAAAGTGTCTGGAGAAATTATTACTGGAAAACGGAATCTTCAAGGAAAAATAATACTTATAAGTTTTAAAAATTGCACCGTTACGCATGGCGATACTATGTTGTTTAAGCCAGAATATGGTATTTATGATATGGCTGTTGGAAAAAATATAGTTTCAGCATTTTCAGGACCTGCAGATTTGAATAGTTTTGATTTAATTACACACAAAACAGCATCTCAAACCATTCATATAGAAAAATCTGCAAAACGATTAGAGCTAGAAGCTTTTTACCAACAAGTTAGAGATTATAGAGAAGACAAAAACAGAACCATTTCAAGAACCAAGGTTTTAGAGCAACTTATTGAAAAACACCCAAATGATTGGTTATTACCTGTAGAACTTTATGAATTGGCTTTTAAAGGCGATGAAAAAACACTCTGTGATAGTATTTTAAAGCATTTAGAAACTATAAAACAAAACAGACCAGAAGTTGGCAAGTTGATTGATGATGGGTTGAGGATTATTGAGACAGAACAAATGCGTACAATTTAAGTAAATGACGCATTCTTTCTTACCTCTATAACTATTGAAAATTGTTTTATTTATTTGTTATATACGCATGTTGGCATTTCGTTGTTTTATTTTATCAGTTGTTTTAGACTTTCAGAATATTTGTCAGACGGAATAAAGTCAATTATGTGCGAATAGATTGGGCTTATCCATTTTTTCTTTTTGTTTGCATAAATTATAATCATATTAAAGGTTTTATTATAATTCACTTTTTCAATTTGATTCCAATAGATTTCTTTTTTTGAGCCAAACTCGTTGTTAATTATCATTGACTTATCGTTAATTATTACTCTGTATTTATAATAATGTAATGTAAGATAAAGTCCGATTGCGAAAAAGCCAATGAACATTAGAATGACACTCAAAAGTCCGCCATTTTCTTTTTCTTTAAGCACGAAAAACATAACATAAATCAGCACACAAGAAATTGATAGACTAAAAATTCCAAAAAAGAGAATAAATTTCCCAGGTCTTAAATCCATTTTAATATTGTTATTTTTTTAATTGATTAATTCCGCTTTCTTATAGTTTGAGTGAATTCGGTCAGCGATTTATTCCGCAAACTTTTGCAATTCCGTTTGAGTGAGTAATTCCGCTTCTTATTAATTTCCGGTGTTTCATTTTAACGTTCTGTCTCAATGAATGCCAACGGTCTTCTTTACTTTGATTTATTAATTTCATAGAAGAAAAGAGGAGAACTAAAACGGTCTTTAAGTTAATGCCTTATTACA
>CANMSN010000019.1 GCA_947500585.1 uncultured Flavobacteriaceae bacterium
CTATAAGATTCATAGAGCGCAGCAAACGGTTCTCTTGTGTATGCTGCACATCCACGAACCTTATACTTTGCGGGTTAGGCAATGTGTTCATTTTTTGTAATCAACTGTTAAGGATTCAATTATCTTATCGATTGGGTGCATTTCAGCGTAATGTTCTATAGAACCTATATCAAATTTAAGAACAGAATTTTTTTCTGTCCAAGCAATTATTCGATGTTCTTTTTGGTAACTCAATAAATGGGTTTTGTCAAACAAACTGATTTTATGATTGTTCTTTTTTAAGTTTTTGTATTTGACAATATTATGAGAGTTTTCAATTCCCATTTCAGTAAGTTTATCTGTTATTGAGTCTAAAAACTGTTTTAAATCTTTAATAATAAGACAATGAGTACCGAATTTTTTCATTCTCTTATCAATCCGATGAATTGATTTCCTTTTTAATAACAAAGTTGATATAGCGTAGGTGGAAAATATATTTCCTATATGTCCTTTATGATGTTTTCTTAATTGAAAATTAGTACTGTTTAGTGTTATTGGGTTATTCGGGATTTTGAAAGTTAGTTTTCCATTTTTTATGTTTTCAACTTCAATAGTTCCTTCGTAAATATCTCCAATTCCATCTTTTTCATAATTTTTGAACCATTGAATAGTGTTCATATAAATTTCTCCTTTTTTTAATAGGTTGTTTATATGCTCTTTTTGTCCAAACTTTAATAAAAATACAACCTCAATGTTCACTCCTTAATTAATCTATTTTTTAATGAACTGGCATGAATTTATATTTTTTTTCTGATAAAGTCAAGTTTCTATCAAAAACAAAAACCACTATGCTATTGCAAAGTGGTTTTAAAATTTTTGATAATTATTTTTTAAGTTATTGAATAACTTATTAAAGCACTCTTACTTTCCTTTCTTCTGTTTATTAATTTCGTCTTGTAATTGACGTCTTACTTTTTGTTCGCGTTCTAAAGCTGTTTTTCTGTGCTCTTCAAATTCTTCTTCAATTTCAGCAAGAGCGTATTTTGCTTTCTTAGTAATTGTATTGCTATTTTTAAACTTATAAATAAAGAAAAGCAATAATGCTAATAATCCAGCAATAATAGTCCACATAAGTACATTGTAGCTCGTTTTGCTCATTTGCATACCAAGTAGCGACATACTATTTTTTTCAGCATTGGTATTATCTAAACTAGTTTGTGTGTTAGTAAGACTAGCCTTTAAATCTGTAATTTCTTTTGCTTGAGTTTTTACTACAGCTTGTGTTGCAGACAAATCTTTATGTACCGTTTTTAAAGAATCTATAGTGTGAGCTCTTAACGTAAGAATCATGCTTCGTTTTACAGCTTCATACATTTGACCATTAGTACCTCTAAAATCACCTGATTTTCTTAATATATAATCAAATTTTTCATCAATTGTACCATCGCTCAGCGAGCGATTATCTTCTTGAGTTGTAGTTTGTGCAAAGGATGTTTGTGAAATAGTAAGCAGAGAGATTATGATGCTTAGGTATTTAATAAATTTCATTTAAAATTAATTTAAAAATTGGTTGTATTTGGTTTTACGAAGTTATAAAAAATATTTACTAAAATAAGATATTTATATTTAATAAAAGCTCCATAAAAATGAGCTTAATTTAAATACGATTTAACTTTTAATTTGGACGACTTTTGTATTAATAGTAAGTATAACGCCTAACCTTAGCAATATATTTTGCAAGTCTAATAACTTGATGGCTATAACCATATTCGTTATCATACCAAATATATAGAATGATATTTTTTCCATCTTTACGTACAATTGTAGCTTTACTATCATAAATAGATGGAGCAGAACTTCCAACAATATCACTAGAAACTAGTTCATCGCTTAGTTCATATTTTATTTGCTCTACTAAATCACCTTCTAAAGCATATTTTTTTAAAATAGTATTCACACTATTAAGCGTTGTTTTGGTTTTTAACTCTAAGTTTAAAATGGCTAACGACCCATTAGGCACAGGAACACGAATAGCATTAGAGGTTAATTTACCTTCCAAACTAGGTAACGCTTTAGAAACGGCACTTCCAGCACCAGTTTCGGTAATTACCATGTTTAATGCAGCAGCACGACCACGACGGTATTTGTTATGAAAATTATCGACTAAATTTTGATCATTTGTATAAGCATGAATCGTTTCTAAATGACCGCTTTTTACACCAAAAGAATCTTCAATAGCTTTTAATACTGGCGTAATGGCATTAGTTGTACAAGATGCAGCTGAGAAAATATCAACTTTGTCTGGGTTATTTTCATGGTGGTTAACTCCGTAAACAATATTTGGGACTCCTTTTCCTGGCGCTGTTAATAATACCTTATCCACACCTTTTGATAATAAATGTCTACTCAAAGCTTCTTTATCTCGAAAAGCACCTGTATTATCAATTACTAAAGCGTTTCTTATATGGTATTTTGTGTAATCTATATCTTCTGGAGCATTGGCCGAAATTATATTTACGGTAGTACCATTTATAATTAATGCATTCTTTTTCTCATCAACAGAAACGGTACCTGAAAAATCACCGTGAACAGAATCATTTCGCAATAATGAAGCTCTTTTTTCAAGAATTTTGGCATCAATATGTCCGCGAGTTACAATAGCTCGCAAACGTAATTGACTTCCTTTTCCTGTTCGTGCCATAAGTTCACGGGCGACTAAGCGTCCAATTCTACCAAAACCATAAAGCACAACATCTTTGGGTTCTATTTGTCCATTTTTATTGGCATCTTTTAATTTTGATGATACAAATGCAGTAACATTATTGTGTTTGTTATCTTCTAAATGATATTCGTAAGTAAGTTTTCCAATATCAAGTTTTGCTGGCGGAATGTTTAATGTTTTTATAGCTTGTGCAATTTCTACTGAGTCGAAAATAGAAATTGGTTTTTGTACAAATTTACCAGCATATTCATGTAAGTTTAATATCTGGCTAACATTTCTATCAATTAATTGGTTTCTAAAAAGAACCAATTCAATGGAACTGTCGTACCAGAGGTCGCTTATAATTTTAATAAATTCTACTGAAGCTCTTCTACGGTCTGCTTGAAAAGCCAATTCGTTTTCATAAGTCTTGTTAAAACTCATAGGCAAGATAGTTTGATTTTATGTTTTATATTTTTCAAAAATACCATATTTCAAACGTTTTCGTAGTGTATTTTGTCGAAAAAAATAAACCCCAAAAAAAATTATTTTTTTGGGGTTTATAAGGTTTTGAAGAATCTGTTTTATTTAAAAAGTACTTCCTTTTTCTCTCCTCTAGTATTGATATATTCTAATTTTTTAATTTTATCCATCATATCATCACCATATTTATCCTTCAATTTATTTACATCTTGAATAGATTCTAATTTAGTATCGTTAATTCCAGTAATAATATAACCTTCATTTATACCCAAATTTGAATACAACCATTTGTTCTTAGTATCTTTAACCATAACACCATAATCAGTACCATATGCCTCTTTAATACTGTCAGATAAATCTTGAAGTTCCATTTTCATAAAATTAACAGAGAATATTTCGGGGTTTGTTAAAGTTACACTTACTGTTTGTATTTTACCATCTCTTAATAATTCTACTTTTACTACGTCATTTGGACGTTTCGTTTTTATGTAGCCACTTAAATCTTCAAATTTAGATACTTCAATATTATCAAGCTTTTTAATGATATCATTTTCTTTTATGTTAGCTTTTTCAGCTCCAGAGTTCTTAATTACTTCGGATACAACAACACCTTCTGAATATGTAACACCCATTTCTTTTGCAACTTCACTATTAAAAGTACCACCTATTATTCCTAAAACACCATTTTGTACATTACCATACTCCATGATATCTTCAACTACTTTGCGTGCTATATTACTAGGCACAGCAAATGAATAGCCAATATAAGAACCTGTTTGAGAGGAAATAGCAGTATTAATACCAATAAGTTCTCCATTTGTGTTTACTAAAGCACCACCTGAGTTACCTGGGTTTACAGCAGCATCAGTTTGAATAAAAGTGTGCGTATTACCATCACCTCCATCTGGTGTGATATTTCTAGATTTTGCACTTATAATACCCGCAGTAACTGTAGATGTTAAGTTAAAAGGGTTGCCAACTGCTAAAACCCATTCGCCTATTTTTGCATTATCAGAATCTCCAAAAGTTACAAAAGGCAATTCTTCATCTGGTTCTATTTTTAAAAGCGCAATATCTGTTTTTGGGTCGCTTCCTATTATAGTAGCCTCATAAGTTTTATTATTGTTTAACGTAACTGATAGTTTGTCTGAATTATTTATAACATGATTATTTGTAATAATGTAACCATCTGAATTTATAATAACTCCAGAGCCAGTTCCTAATTGATATTGGGGTTGGCTTTTTCCATAAAAAAAGGCTTCTAATGGGTTTTGATTTCTTGAAATACTTAAATTTTTAACATGCACTACAGCATTTACAGTATTTTCTGCAGCTATTGTAAAATTTGGATTCTCAGCAGTTTTAAATAAGTTGCTAACATTATTCGTTGGTAAAAATGTTGGAGTATCATTATTTGACGCTACAAATACAGTATTCTTTTTTTCTAAAAAGAGTTTGTACGCACCAAGGGTTAAAATGCCACCTAATGCCGAAACAAATACTAATGTTAAAATCTTCTTCATAATTTTTCAGTTTAAGTTTTATTAACGATTAAAATTAATTAATTATTGAGTTGCAAATCTTCTTTTAACGATTTTTAACTTCTATTTTAACGACTATTTAACAATCCGAAAAACAGTTTTTATAACGCTTTCTTCAACACTTTGTTCAAGTTTCCATTGAAATTGTCATTCCTGCTTGATCACTAAGCGAAGTCGAAGTGAAAGCTGGAATCTAAGCAAAGGAATATTGACTAAAATATTCCTTTACTATTTATATATTTGTGCTTTATTATGCAACAGACTTTTTATAAATATCAAGGAACAGGAAATGATTTTGTGATGATTGATAATCGTCAACAAACATTCAACAAAAAAGATACCAAACACATTGCATTTTTATGTGACAGACGTTTTGGCATAGGTGCTGACGGACTTATTTTATTAGAAAATCATCCAGATTTAGATTTTAGAATGGTGTATTACAATGCTGATGGAAATGAAAGTTCCATGTGTGGTAATGGTGGACGCTGTTTGGTCGCCTTTGCAAAACAGTTAGGAGTTATAAATAATAAGACTGTTTTTGAAGCCATTGATGGTTTGCATCATGCCACAATTGAAAATGATATTGTAAAGCTTCAAATGCTAGATGTTGATTTGATTGAGAAACATGAGAACCATACTTTTCTTAATACAGGTTCGCCTCACCATGTGCAATTTGAAGATAATATTGATAATTTTGATGTTAAAACGAAAGGAGCCAAAATTAGGTTCGGTAAGCCATATAACGAAGCTGGAAGTAATGTTAATTTTGTAAAGAAACTATCAGATTCTAGTTTTAGAGTTAGGACTTACGAACGCGGCGTAGAAGATGAAACTTTGTCATGTGGTACAGGAGTTACAGCTGTGGCATTGGCTATGCATGCCATTAATGAAACTAAAAGTACACTTATAAATTTAGAAGTTGAAGGTGGTGAATTACAAGTATCATTTAGCGTTCAAAATGGCTCATATACTAATGTGTGGCTTATTGGTGCTGCGAAATATGTTTACAAAGGCACTATATGATAACTCTAAAAGGTGAACATATATACTTACGTGCTTTAGAGCCAGAAGATTTGGAGTTTATTCATACTATTGAAAACGATGAAACTATTTGGGAAATTAGCAACACACAAACACCATATTCTAAATACTTAATAAAGCAATATTTAGAACAAGCTCACAAAGATATTTTTGAAGTAAAACAATTACGACTTGTCATTTCAAGTTATAAAAACGAACCTTTAGGATTGATTGATATTTTCGATTTCGATTTTAAAAATAAAAGGGCAGGAGTTGGTCTTTTAGTAAATAACCCTAATGCCAGAAATAAGGGGTATGGTAGTGAAGCTTTAGGATTATTAATAAATTACTGCTTTAAGTATTTAGATTTACATCAACTATACTGCAATATATCTGAAGAGAACGAAGCTAGTATAAATCTGTTTAGCAAACAAGGTTTTAAACAAATTGGACTTAAAGAAGAATGGAACTATGTTAATGGTTCTTATAAAAACGAATATTTATTTCAGCTTATAAATAATTAAATGTACATAAAAAAAATACTTTGGGCTATTGCCATTATTGGGTTAATTGTAGCAGCTTATTTTGCAAATTTTGTTTACAAAGCGATGTTAAAACCAAATACAGCTTTTAACAATGAGGAGGCTTATATTTATATTGCTTCAACAGATACATATGATGATGTTAGAACTCAATTAGAACCCTTATTAAATGATATTGATTCTTTTGATGACTTAGCTGAAAGAAAACAATATGTAAATTATGTTAAACCTGGTAAGTATGCCATAAAAAAAGGTATGACTAATAATGACATTATTAATTCTATTAGAAGTAATAATCTGCAAATAAGAGTATCTTTTAATAACCAAAGTACATTAGAACGACTAGCAGGAAGAATCTCAAAAGATATTGAAGCCGATAGTGTTTCCATATTAAACGCTGTGCGTGATAAAACGTTTTTAGAAGATAATGGTTTTAATGAAGCAACAGCTCTGGGGATGTATTTACCAAATAGTTATCAGTTTTTCTGGAATACATCTGCTGAAGAATTTAGAGCTAGAATGTTGAAGGAATATAAACGTTTTTGGAATGCTAGTAGAATAAAAAAATCTCAAGATATAGGTTTATCCTCTAATCAAGTCATAGCTTTAGCATCTATAGTTTATGAAGAATCTAAAGCAGCTAGTGAACAGCCTAGAATAGCAGGGGTTTATATGAATAGGTTACGAATTGGTATGCCACTTCAAGCAGACCCAACATTAAAATTTGCTGCGTATAAGCTTCCTGAATATAAGAACACAGTTATTAAACGCGTTTTGAATATCCATAAAGAGATTGAATCTCCCTATAACACATATAAAAATAGAGGATTACCCCCAGGACTTATAGCAATGCCCGATATTTCAGCCATTGATGCTGTTTTAAATTATGAAAAGCATAAATACCTATATTTTGCTGCAGATGCTAAACGTTTTGGTTTTCATAAGTTTGCTAAAACCTTGGCGCAACATAATGTAAATGCTAGGGAATATCAACGGTATTTGTCATCTCAAGGTATAAATAAATAGTGAATTCTTCGAGGTTAAAATATACGCTGTTTTGTATTTTAATCTCATCTTTATCGTATTCACAATCTAAGTTAAATTCTTTTTTAACACCTAGCGATACTTTAAATAAGCCTAGACGAAACGCTGTGTTAGTTTCTGAAGCATCAGTTGCAGGACTTACCTTAATTGGATTAAATGAACTTTGGTATAAAGATTTTGAGCGTTCTAAATTTCAATTTGTAAACGATAATAATGAATGGCTCCAAATGGATAAAATAGGGCATGTGTTTTCATCTTATCAAATGGGGCGTTTTGGAGCAAGTTTACTTAATTGGAGCGGCGTGAGTAAAAAGAATCAATTAATTTATGGAGCAACATTAGGTTTTGGATTTTTAACCGCAGTAGAAGTGTTGGATGGTTATTCTAAAGAATGGGGTTTTTCTTGGGGCGATATGTTGGCAAATGCATCAGGTACTGGCTTGTATATTGGACAAGAATTATTATGGAAAGAGCAACGAATTGCCTTAAAGTTCTCTTTTCATCAAACAAAATACGCAGATTTAAATCCTAGTAAGTTAGGTGAAACAACTTTAGAACAGGTTTTAAAAGACTATAACGGTCAAACCTATTGGCTTAGTTTTAACTTACATGCTTTTTTTAAAGAAAGTAAAATTCCTAAATGGCTAAACTTAGCTATAGGCTATGGAGGTGAAGGGATGCTTTCAGGCTCAAAAGTTATTGACAATCAAGTGTTAACAAGTTATTCGCGCTATAGGCAGTACTATTTAAGTTTTGATTTAAATTTGAATGCTATTAAAACAAACTCAATGTTTTTAAAGTCTATTTTTAGCGTTTTTAACATGATAAAAATACCTTTTCCAGCATTAGAATTTAATAAAAATGGAGCTGTTTTTCATCTATTCTACAACTAAAATAAGTAGTTAAACGAGTAATTTTGACAGTATTGAAAAAATATCTAATTTTGCACGCTCAAATTTTCAGGTATAGTATTGAATAATTTATACTAAAAAATTTAAAAATTATGATTAGAAATATTGCAAGTTACTCAGCCCTCGCGCTTACAATATGTATTCTGTTAGGAGTTTCATTTTCCTCAAATGAAACAATAGATTTGAGTAAATACTCAACAAAAGGTTTAAAGTTAAACTATACTGTAAACCTTGACCAGAATATCGAAGACGATATTTTAGCGTCAAATGATGTGAACGAGACTTTCTCTCCTTTTTTAGGAAAGTCTTTTGTAGGATTTAAAGAAGCATTAGCATTTAAAGAATCTAGTGGCAATTATGCTTCTGTTAATACATTCGGATATTTAGGAAAATATCAGTTTGGGTCAGAAACTTTGAAAATGATTGGAATTCATAATCCAGTTCAATTTTTAAAGAATCCAGTACTTCAAGAAAAGGCATTTATAGCCAACGCTTCAAGAAATAAATGGATTTTAAGAAGAGATATTAAAAATTTTGTTGGAAAAAAAATTAATGGCATTCTTGTAACAGAGTCTGGTATTTTAGCTGCCGCGCATCTAGCTGGACCTGGTAGCGTAAAAAAATACCTTAGAAGCTATGGATTAGATAATTTCACTGATGGTTACGGAACCACAGTTGAACACTATATGAAACGGTTTTCTGGTTACGATACGTCTTTTGTAAAGCCAAATAAATTGGCCAAAGCCATATAATTGAAATTGGCTTAATGGTCATTCTCATGCGGTCACTGAGCGAAGTCGAAGTGAAAGTGGGGAATCTAACTTTTATGAATAATAAATATGGTAGGTCTCTTATGGAGGTCTACCTTATTTTTTTTCCATGCATTTGCAGATTGTGTTTTTATAAATTCAGTTGAAAGTGTAATATCGCAAGCCACACAAATAGCTGTATTATTATCTAAAATAGTTGATAAATCTTCTATCATTTTATTATTACGATACGGCGTTTCTATAAATATCTGCGATTGGTTTTGCTCAAAAGACAAACGTTCTAAACGTTTTATTTCGGCTTTTCTTTCTCCTTTGTCAATAGGCAAATAGCCATTAAAGGCGAAACTTTGTCCGTTCATACCAGAGCTCATTATAGCCATTAAAATAGATGACGGACCAACTAAAGGTACTACTTTTATGCCTTTTTCGTGTGCAATCTTCACAACATCAGCTCCAGGGTCTGCAACTCCTGGGCATCCAGCTTCAGAGAGCAAGCCAACGTTGATGCCATTTAAGCAAGGGCTTAGAAAGCTTGGAAGTTCGCTTGCTTCAGTAAACTTATTTAAAGCATAAAGTTCTAAAGACGGTTGAGATTTTTCTGGAGCTATTTTTTTTATAAAACGTCTTGCTGTTTTTTCATTTTCAACAATGAATATGCTTGTTTCTTCAATTACTTTTCTCACTAAAAGGGGCAATACTTCTAAAGGATCATTATCACCAAGCGTAGTTGGTATTAAATAAAGTGTACCTTTTGAATTCATTTAGTTAAATTTTCTGCTATAATATCACACGCTTCATCGAGCATTCTATAAACGTTTTCAAAACCGTCATCTCCACCGTAATAAGGATCAGGGACATCATAATTTTGATCTGGATAAACTTCATTTAAAATCATTTTCACTTTAGCAGTATCCTTGTCATTTCTAGATAGTTTAACTACATTTTTGAAATTTGATTCATCCATAACATAAATGATATCAAACCTATCAAAATCAGAAACATTAAATTGCCTTCCTTTTAAATTGGAAATATTTATTCCGTATTTTCTAGCAACAGCAATAGAACGCTTATCAGGAGAACTACCAGTGTGGTAATTTGCAGTTCCAGCAGAATCAACAATGAATGCGTTAGAAAGTTTAGATTTTAAAATACCTTCGGCTAATGGAGAACGACAAATGTTACCCAGACAAACCATTAGGATTTTAGTCATTTTTAAATGATTTTAAACAGAAAGTTTTTTAGTAATATCTTCAACGTATTTTCTAAATTGTTTATCGGTTGAAGATAGATTGTCAACAGTTTTACAAGCGTGTAAAACAGTAGCATGATCACGCTTACCTATTTGAGAACCAATACTTGCGAGTGAAGCTTTTGTAAACTTTTTAGCAAAAAACATAGCTAATTGTCTGGCTTGTACAATGTGACGTTTTCTGGTTTTAGATTGTAGGGTGTCTACATCCATTTGAAAATAATCGGACACTACTTTCTGGATATAGTCAATAGAAACTTCTCGTTTTGTATTTTTTACAAACTTCTCAACAATAGTTCTAGCTAAATCTAAAGTAATTTCTTTTTTATTAAAAGATGATTGCGCTATTAAAGATATTATTGCGCCTTCTAACTCACGAACATTAGTTTTTATGTTTTTAGCAACATATTCTATAATATCATCTGGCATATCAACACCATCACGATATAATTTATTCTTTAAAATTGAAACTCTGGTCTCAAAATCTGGATGTTGTAGTTCAGCTGATAATCCCCATTTAAAACGTGATAATAAGCGTTGCTCAATATCTTGCATATCAACAGGAGCTTTATCACTAGTTAAAATAACTTGCTTCCCATTTTGGTGTAAGTGATTAAAAATATGGAAGAATACATCCTGAGTCCCTGTTTTTCCTGAAAGAAATTGCACATCATCAATAATCAAGATATCTATAATTTGATAGAAGTGTATAAAGTCATTTCTGTTGTTCTTCTTTACAGAATCTATATATTGTTGCGTAAATTTTTCAGCAGAAATGTACAAAACTGTTTTTTCTGGATATTTATCTTTTATATCAACACCAATGGCATGGGCTAAATGTGTTTTTCCTAAACCAACACCACCAAAAATTAATAATGGATTAAAGGATGTGCCACCAGGTTTTGCAGCAACTGCTAATCCAGCACTACGCGCTAAACGGTTAGAGTCACCTTCTAAAAAATTCTCAAAACTGTAATTAGGATTTAATTGAGATTCAATTTTTACATTCCTAATACCAGGAATAACAAATGGATTTCGTAATTCCGGACTTTTATTGTTTAAAGGAACATCAACATCTTGAGATTTCATAGCACCTCTATTGGTACTAGGAATTTTTTCTGTAAAAGGTTGTTTATTGCCATAAGTGTTTTCCATTTTAATAATGTAAACAAGTTTAGCATGTTCCCCTAATTCTTTTGTGAGTGATACTTTAAGGATTTTTACATAGTGTTCTTCAAGCCATTCGTAAAAGAATTTACTGGGTACCTGAATACTTAATGCGTTATCAGTAAGTTTAACTGCAGAAATTGGCTCAAACCAAGTTTTGTAAGCTTGCGGTTGGATATTATCCTTTATGAATAGTAGACAATTATTCCATACCGATTGCGCAGTCATACTCATTGTTAGTGTTGTGGTTTTTGTTAGTTAGTAATTTGAATGAGAAAGTTAATTCTCAATCCCCCCTTAATAGTGACGCAAATATGTGAACAAAATTCTTAAAAAAAAAATGAATTAGTATTGAATTTTCAAAAATATTTCCTCATGTTTAAAGCGTAGCCGAATCTACAAAAAAATATTTAAACTATACTATGAAAATCGATGAAATACAAATTAGAGTGAGATATGGTGAAACTGACCAAATGGGTGTGGTTTATCATGGGAACTACGCATTATACCTAGAAATGGGTAGAATTGAATGGTTACGAAAATTAGGTATTTCATATAAAAGCATGGAAGAAAATGGTATCATGCTGCCAGTTGTTTCTTTAAATATAAATTATAAAAAATCAGCGGGTTATGATGATGTAATTAATGTAAAAACTCAACTAAAGAGTAAGCCCACAGTTAAGATTGAATTTGAGTACGAAATAACCAATGATAAAGGAGAAGTTTTAACAACAGCCTCAACAACTTTAGTTTTTATTGATATGAAAACTAACCGCCCAACCAGAGCGCCCCAATACATATTAGATCTTTATGAGAACTAATTTATAATGTTTCTATACCAATTTCAAATAAACGATGAAAAGTTTCAAAAACAGATTGTGCGTCTTTTTTTCTAACCGAAATGGTTATTTTACAGTTTAATTCTAATTTCTGATTGATAATATTCAAATTACGTTCTTTAATAATTCGCATTACTGTGTTCATGTTTTTGTAATCAAAAGAAATAAGATAATTTACATTAATCGTTTTTTCTATAATTTCTGAAGCTTCTAATGTTAACTGAGCAGTTGTCTTGTAGGCATTTATCAATCCTCCTACACCTAATTTAACACCACCAAAATAGCGAACAACAACAATTAAAATATTGCTTACTTCAAAAGATTGTATTTGCCCGTAAATAGGTAAGCCTGCACTATTGTTTGGTTCGCCATCATCGTTGGTTCGATATGTTATGTTTTCAGTTCCTAATTGATAGGCATAACACCAATGGCGTGCAGAATGATGTTCTTTTTTTAATTTATCAAGATTAAGTTTCACATCGTTTTCATTTAAAACAGGAATAGCATAACCAAAAAACTTACTATTTTTGTCTTTAAATAGAACAGATTCACTTGGTTTTTCAATGGTTTTATAGGTGTCTTTTTCAGTCACAACTATTTAAAATAAATTATTCTTTACCTTAAATAAATTCACGACGTCTTCTGTATCAGGATTGATATGCCACGTTTTAAAATTTAGATTTTTTGCCGTTTCAATGTTGTCTTTATTGTCATCAATAAACAGACATTCTTCAGGTCTTAATTGGTTTTCGCTTAAAACAAAATTAAAAATATCTTGATTAGGTTTTTTTAATTGAATTTCGTGAGATAAATAAAATTTATCAAAGCAATTTTTAAAATTTTCATAAAATGAAATAGTATTCTTTATACAATTGATATGAAGATCATTAGTATTGCTCAATAGTATAAGTTTGTATTTAGCAGAAGCTTTTAACTGCTTTAAAAAAGTTAACCGATATTCTGGAAGATCTTTGAGTATTAGATTCCATAAATCAATCAATATCTCTTTTGAAAGCTTTGGGAAATTTTCAGAGTAAAATTCTAAAAACTCGTCTGTAGAAACCAGACCTTGCTCATAAAAACTATTGAAGGCTATTATTTCTTCCGAAAACTCATTTATTTCAAGTGATTCGTAAGTTTCCTTAATAGCTCCTTCAATATCTAAATTAATAAACACGTTTCCGAAATCGAAAATGATAGTTTTAATCATATTTTATTATCCTGAACTTGTTTCAGGATCTTATTAATTGTTTATGAAGATTTTCAACGTATCTTCTAGAATGTATTTTTCTAAAACTAATTTTCCAGAAAATATTGGTACTTTTACCCCGTCTTTAAAAGTAATTTGACTAGTAAATATTCTAGCTTCATCCCAAAGGTTTTCATCAATAAATGTTTGAAGCGTTTTTGAGCCGCCTTCAATAATAACAGATGTTATATTGTTTTCAAAAAGTACGTTACCTATTTGTTTTGCTATGTTCTTTGAGAAATCAATAGTGTCTTTGTTTATAATTATGGTTTCAGCCTCATTATTAAAAACAGAATGATTTTTAGATAGTTTATTGTCCTTATCAATTACAATACGAGTTGGATTATTTCCTTTCCAATCTCTAGCTGTTAAAGAGGGATTATCTTTGAAAACAGTATGAGTTCCAACTAAAATAGCTTGTTCTTCAGTGCGCCATTTGTGAACTAATTGTCTGGAATATTCATTTGTAATCCAAACTGGTTTTTGCTCATTTTTCGTTTTTGGAGCAATAAAACCATCAGCAGTTTCTGCCCATTTTAAAATTATATAGGGGCGTTTTTTATTATGAAAAGTAAAAAAGCGTTTGTGGTGACTTTTGCATTCACTCTCTAAAACACCAACAATAACATTGATGCCAGCATCTTTTAATTTTTTAATGCCTTTTCCCGCAACTTTTTCATTGTCGTCCATACAACCAATAATCACATTTGGTATTTGGTGTTTAATTATAAGATCGCTACAAGGTGGGGTTTTTCCAAAATGTGAACACGGTTCTAGCGTTACATAAAGCGTTGCTTCTTTTAATAAATCTGTATTCGAAACCGAGTTTATTGCATTTACCTCTGCATGATGTCCTCCATATGCGCTTGTGTAGCCTTCTCCAATTATTTTATTGTCATAAACAACAACACTACCAACCATTGGGTTTGGTCTGGTTATTCCTAAACCATTTTTGGCAATGTCCATGCAACGTTTTATATAAAATTCGTGTTCAGTCAATACTAGTATTTAATTTTTACATCTTCAGTTTTATCAATAGTATAGGTGGAAGAAAAACCTAGAACCTTATATTTAATATCGCCGGAATATTGCACTTTTATTTTTTTGCTAAATAAACTATCAAGTAATCCACTTAAATTTTTATCGCTAAAAATACTGTCTGTTGGGATGTTAGCTTTTAGCGGAATAGAAAAATCTTTTTTTGCTGGTACTTTAAAACTTTTGGTTGAAATAGTTCCCATTTCATTGTCGTTTATAAACACTTTTATTTCATCAGTTTGTAATTCGCCACCTATGTTGTTAGGATTTAAAAACAGTGCATCTGCTGTTATAGTCACATATTTAGAATTTGATTCCAAGACTTTAATATTTTCTACGCCCAAGAATTCTGGTTTTTCGTTTACAGAGCAGTTAAAAAATGTCATTACTATTGTTGATAAGATTATGAGTTGCTTCATTCCAAATTTTTCAGATTTAATGTATCTTCACTTGCTTAAAAGTAGTCTGTAAGTGAACAAAGATACTATAGTTATTCGAGAAATTGAACCTCAAGACAATGCGCAATTAGAACAAGTAATTAGGGCATGTTTTCATGAGTTTAATATTCCTTTGGAAGGTACTGCTTACGCTGATGCTGAAACGCCTAGGATGTATGAATCTTACCAAAACCCAAATGATATCTACTTTGTAGTTGAAAACAATGGTGAAATATTAGGCGGTGGAGGCGTAAAACCTTTAAAGGACTTTGAAAATGATGTATGCGAAATACAGAAAATGTATTTTTCGCCAAAAGTACGTGGTATGGGTTTTGGAAAATTATTGTTTACAAAATGTATGAGGGCTGCAAAAAGTTTAGGGTATAAACAATGTTACCTAGAATCTGCACCACAGCTAAAAGCTGCAATTCATATATATGAAAGCTATGGTTTTAAACATTTAGAGGAATCTTTAGGTAATACAGGACATTACTCTTGTGGTGTTTGGATGATAAAAGATTTATGCGATTAAAGACTATCCAAAATAAATTTCACGTTGAATTAGATACTATTTATGGTTCGGAAGAAGTAGATAGTTTCTTTTATATTTTGATTGATTTTTACTCTAAAATATCAAGAATTGAATTAGCTATGAATCCGAATTTGGAGATTCAAGAACCAAACGAAATTTTCAATGCTTTAGATTTACTTAAAAATCAAAAACCAATTCAGTATATAATAGGAGAAACCGAGTTTTATGGTTTAAATTTTAAAGTAAATACGAACACTTTGATTCCAAGACCAGAAACTGAAGAATTGGTTGAGTGGATTTTAAAAGATCAGACAGAAAGTAAACAAATTAATATTTTAGATATAGGAACAGGAAGCGGATGTATTGCCATTTCGTTAGCTAAAAACTTACCGAATGCTAAAGTTTATGCCTTAGATATAAGTAAGGAAGCTATAAAAGTAGCAAAAGAAAATGCTGATTTAAATAATGTTGAAGTTGTATTCATTGAATCTGATATTTTAACCGCAGGTTATGCCGAATTTGTCTCAATATCTCATAAATTTGATGTAATAGTTTCAAATCCGCCGTACGTAAGAGCGCTAGAAAAAGATTTAATGAAGCCAAATGTTTTAAATAATGAGCCTCATTTGGCTTTGTTCGTAAAAGATAATAATCCGTTGCAGTTTTATGAAGCGATTACTAAGTTTGCGATTAATAATTTAAGTGATAAAGGGGTTTTGTTTTTTGAAATTAACGAATATTTAGGTCAGGATATGATTGAGTTATTACGAAATAATAACTTTAAGACTATAGAATTAAAGCAAGATATCTTTAAAAAGGATAGAATGATAAAAGCAAGTATAAATTAATGAGCGTACAACAACAAATAAATCAATTAAGAGAAGAACTCCGCCAGCATAACTACAACTATTATGTTTTAGATCATGCAACCATTTCAGATTTCGATTTCGATTTAAAGTTAAAAGAACTTCAAGACCTAGAAGAAAAGCATCCAGAGTTTTTTGATGCCAATTCACCAACTCAGCGCGTTGGTGGTGAAGTAACTAAGAATTTTGAAACTATCCTGCATGAGCATCGAATGTATTCTTTAGATAATTCATATTCAAAAGAAGATTTACAAGACTGGGAAACCCGAATTAAAAAGCTAGTTGATGGTGAAATACAATACACATGTGAACTAAAATATGATGGTGCATCTATTAGTTTAACTTACGAAGACGGGAAATTAATTAAAGCAGTTACTCGCGGAGATGGATTTCAAGGTGATAACGTAACTGCAAATATTAAGACCATTAAATCGGTACCATTACAACTTAAAGGCGATTATCCTCCTAAATTTGATATTAGAGGAGAAATTGTTTTGCCCTTTGATGGCTTTAATAAAATGAATGAAGAGCGCATTGAAATAGGAGAGGAGCCTTATAGAAACCCCAGAAATACGGCTTCAGGAAGTTTAAAATTGCAAGACAGTGCAGAAGTTGCCAAACGTCCTTTAGAATGTTTATTGTATAATTTAACAGGATCTAATTTAGGCGTTTCTACCCAATTTGAAAGCTTAAAAAAAGCAAGTCAGTGGGGTTTTAAAGTACCAAATGTTGCAAAACTTGTTAACTCAATTGATGACGTTTTAGAGTTTGTGGATTATTGGAATGAAGAACGCCATAATTTACCTTATGAAACTGATGGTGTTGTAGTTAAAGTAAATAATTTGCAGCAACAGGAGGAGTTAGGGTATACAGCCAAAGCGCCACGTTGGGCTATGGCATATAAATTTAAAGCGGAGCAAGTTTCAACACGCCTAAATAGCATTACTTATCAAGTGGGAAGAACAGGTGCTATAACACCAGTGGCTAATTTAGAGCCTGTTGAGTTGGCTGGAACTACTGTAAAACGTGCTTCTTTACATAATGCAGATCAAATAGAAAAATTAGATATCAGAGTAGGCGATGAAGTTTACGTTGAAAAGGGTGGAGAAATTATACCTAAAATTCTTGGTGTAGATTTAAGTAATCGTCCTGCCAATTCTGAACCTACAAAATATATTACACAATGCCCTGAATGTGAAACACTATTAGAAAGATTAGAAGGCGAAGCAAAACATTTTTGCCCAAATTATAATGGCTGCCATCCACAAATTGTTGGACGCATTCAACATTTTGTGTCAAGAAAAGCAATGGATATTGATGGTTTGGGTATAGGAATTATAGAATTATTATATCATCATAATAAAATTCATAATTACTCAGATTTATATTATTTAAATTACAATGAGATTAATGGAATTAGAATGTGGTTAGATAATGAAGAAGCAGGATTAAAAAAGGATAGTCAGTTGCAAGTCCCTATTGGTAAGTCTATTTATGGGTTAAGTCAAGGTTGGGGAAATCTAACTCGTTCAGATTCAGATTTAATAGCTAAACATTTAAATAAAATTGAAGACATTTTTTCAGAAGCATTTGAATTGCCAAATGGAATTGATTTAAAGAAATTTAATAAATTTAAAGACATTCTAAATAAAAAATTACATGCGGTAGATTTATACTACTATAAAAACTTTAAGCATTTTTCTTCTTTTAATTTACTTCTAGATTTAAAATTTTCAAGTACTACTAGTTTAGACTTATTTGACGATTCTAATTTAGATTCTTTGAGTTTTATAGATGAAGCTTTGAATATTTCTAAATATAATAAGCAAGATAAATTTGAAGAGTTTATAATTAAGGTAAGTGATAGAAGTCGAGTTGGAATTCAAAGTAAGACTGCTGAAAATCTTTTAAAATCAATCGAAATGTCTAAACAAAGAACTTTTGATAAAGTATTGTTTTCTTTAGGAATAAGGGACGTTGGGGAGGTTAGTGCAAGAAATTTAGCGAACCATTTTTTAATGTTGGAAGATTTGGTCAAAGCTAGTTTTGAGGATTTGGTTGCTATAAGAGATATCGGCGAGAGTGTTGCAAATAATATTTTGTCATTTTTCAGTAATGAAGAAAATATAAAGATAATTGATAGGCTTCAAAGAGCTGGGCTTAACTTTAAAATTGAAAAAAAAGAGTTGAATTCTGAAAAATTAAATGGTTTTTCATTTGTTGTTTCTGGTAAGTTCAATATTGATAGAAATGAACTTAAAAAAATGATTGAGGAAAATGGCGGAAAAAATGCTAGTTCGTTGTCTAAGAGTACGTCGTTTTTAATTGTTGGTGATAAAATGGGACCAAGTAAAAAGGAAAAGGCGGAAAAAGAAAATATAAAAATGATAAGTGAGGATGAATTTTATGAGTTAATAAAATGATTGAGAATTACGTTGCATTTGATTTTGAAACGGCTAAAGGGAAAAACGCTTGTTCAATTGGAATAGTTGAGTTTAACAAAGGAAAAGTTGTAAATGAATATTATTCATTGATAAACCCTAATATTGGAAAATTCAATCCTTTTGCGACAAGAATTCATGGAATTAGAGAAAGCGATGTTTTAAATGAACCTGAGTTCAATGAAGTTTGGAATAATATCAATCATTTTTTTGACAACAAAGTTATTATTGCTCATAATTCTAGTTTTGATATTTCGGTTTTAAATTATTCTCTTCAAAGATATAATTTAAAAAACCCTATTAATAATTGTTATTGTACATTAAGAATTTCAAGAAAGGTTTTGGAATTAGAAAATTATAAATTAAGCACTTTAGCAGAATATTATTCTATTCAGCAAGACAATTATCATAATGCTTTAGAAGATGCTTATATCTGTGGCAAAGTTTTTTCAAAACTATTATTAGAGATTGATGATGTTGACTCATTTTTTAAAAATACATTAACTAATTCTATTAAAAGGAAAAAACCGCAAAGTCAAACAAATTCTTTCAATTCTTTTAAAGAACTTGAAGAAGAAAAAATTGATAGAAGATTTAAAGTTGAACAAATATTTGGTGTAATGACAAATATATTAAAAGGGGAAACGATTGTCATTTCTGGAGTTTTTGAAAGTATCTCAAGAAATGAGTTAAAAAAGCTTATTGAAGATAATGGAGGAAAGGTAAGTAGTTCTATTTCTGCAAAAACAAGTTATATAGTTGCAGGAAACAATATGGGACCTAGTAAAAAGGATAAGGCAGAGAAATTAGATATAATGCTTATAAATGAGTATGAATTCTTACAAAGAATAAAATAAAACATGTAAATTATCGATAAAAAGATATTTTTTTACGTTTAATTGTAAAATTATGTTATGTTTGTATTAGAATAAAAAACTCAATTATGGACAAATCAAAAGTCTTAGTAAGTTTTATTATAGTATTATACATTTTGTTTGTTGGCTCCGAATTTACAGGAAATCAGGATTTGTCATTTTATTTTGATAATCTGATTACGCCATCTATTGCATTGATGTACATCTTTTTTGTTAAAACTAAAAATATATATTTTTTATTATTTTTATTGTTTTACGCCGTTGCTGATATATTTGTTTTAATACTTGAATTTTTTCCTGTAGAAAAGCGTCCCATATTAAGTGATTATAAATACTTTGTTGCTAATTCTATGTATATAATTGCTTATGCGCTCTTATTTATTAAAATAATAAAATCGCTTTGTATATCACATCTACTTAAAAATTTCAAAATTCATATTATAGTTTTAACCATTCTTAATTTATATTTATTGTATGTTTTACAAGTTATTGTAGAACCAAATATTGTTATGAATATAGATTACTATTTTGAGATGCTTTACAATATAGTTACCCTATTGTTATTATCTGCCGCATTGTTAAATTATTTTCATAAGGATAATCAGAAATCTTTATACTTATTCTTAGGGGTATTATGTATTGTATTCTCTGAGGTTATTGATATTGCTTTCATTTATGTTGCAAAGCGAAGTGTATTAAGCTTTTTGGCCACTACACTTTCTCTTGGCGCTTTTAGCTTTTTGTATTATCAATCAAAAATGCGAAGTAAATCAAGAGATGAAAGTGAATTTATGTTAACGGAGTAAACAGTACTTACTATTTACCAATAAAAGGAATATCTTTTTTATAAAAGTATAGAACGATTGCGGCTAGAGTAAAAGTTAATAGTGCCGTAGCAAATAAAACACCACCATCATTATTTATCTCTATTCCTAATTTAGTTAAGTGCATCATAATAGCACCACCAATTATTCCCAGAGTAAGCGTTGCTCCAATCCAAACGGTTTTAGGAATAAGTATTAGAATACCAGCTATGAGCTCTAAAATACCAATACCTATTCTGCCATAGGGTTCTAACCCTACAGTTTTAAAAATATAAATACTATCAGGGTGGGCAGTGAATTTAAAGCGGAGTGTTTGAATTAAAATAATAGCAACAATTATTCTTAAAACTAGAGGGAAATACTTTTTCATTGAAAATTAATTGAGTTGATTTTAAATCTTAGACGTATGTAACTTAAAAACTTTTCAATTAAAATTAATTTAGCTTATACAGGAAGTCTATTTTTGTATTTCATCGATAAAATGGTTATTTTTTACGACGTAATGTCTTTAATTGTTATATTTGATTTAACCTACTTATAATAATATTGTGAAAAATTTGTTTAAAACTACATTTGATAAAGTGTTCTTTTGTGCTTTATTAGTTTTGATTGCCTTGAGTATAGTTAGTGCAGTAAGTGAAGATAGATTACTTTTAAGTTCTACATTACCTTTGTTTATACCTGTATTTCTTTCATTTTTTCTTTTAAAGCATAATTATTTAAGCATTGGTTTAATTTTCTTTCTTTTCTTTTCTTTTTTAGGAGATGTATCTTACTTTTTCGATGATTACGACATACTAATGACTAATTTTTCTGAGACTTCTTATTTGATAAGTTATGTGGTTATGACAATTATAGCATTATCAAAATTTAAAATTCTAGAGGTAAATAGGATAATAGGTATTTATTTGGTTGTTGTTTTTTCTATAAACTTATACCTCCTATACATCATATTTGAGGTATTAAGAATTGTTATAGATTCTAACGAAATAATTATGATTGGAGCCAACAGTTTAGTTTTAATGATTTTATCATTTGTTTCTTTCGGAGTATATCTAAACACTCAAACAAAACAATCTATATCATTTCTAGTGGCTTCAATATGCTTTGCGTTTTCTGTTATTCTAAATTATGTAAACCAGTATTATTTATACGATTGGACTTTTGTAATGATAAGCAGAACGCTATATGCTTTAGGGCTTTATCAAGTATTTAAATATGCTATTATTGAAAATAAAACGTATGTAAGGGTAAAGAACACAATAAGCTACCTTCAGACAAAGTGTTAGTTTAAACTATTATTGAAGTTCCGTTAGCAGATTTATTCTTATCACTATCAAAATAAAAATCTATTTTACCTAAGTTAATACCATAACATCCTACTTGATTTACTAAGGTATTTTTGCCTTCAATATTCTTAACAACAGTAGGTTTAGGTAAAAAAGTATGTGTGTGACCACCAATAATTAAATCTATATTTTTTGTTTTAGCTGCGAGACTTAAATCGCTAATCTTATTAGAGCCATTTCTATAATGATAACCTAAATGTGATAAACAGATGATTAAATCACAGTGTTCATCATCTTTTAATATTCTAGTCATATCTTGACTAATCTCAACAGGATCTAAATATTTAGTTTCCTTAAACATGTTAGGAGCTACTAAACCATTTAATTCAATTCCTAAACCAAAAACACCTATTTTAATACCATCTTTTATGAAAATGTGATAGGGCTTAGTATGTGTATCCATTATAGTATTAGAAAAATCGTAATTAGCAGAAATAAAATGGAATTTGGCATGTGGTAGTTGTGCATAAAGACCATCAATACTGTTATCAAAATCATGATTTCCAATAGTTGCTGCGTCATATTTTAGTTTACTCATGAGTTTAAATTCTAACTCACCACCATAATAATTAAAATATGGAGTGCCTTGAAAAATATCACCAGCATCTAACAATAATGTATTAGGATTTTCAGCTCTTAAAGATTCAATTAAACTCGCACGACGAGCAACACCTCCTTTATTGGCATTTCTACCATCTTCAGGACCAAAAGCATCAATGTGGCTATGTACATCATTAGTATGCAAAATGGTTATTTTTGAAGTTTTATTTACAGTTGCAAACGATTGTAAACCATAACTTCCAAGTGTTACTAATGCGGTTCCTAATGAGGCTTGTTGAATAAATTCTCTACGTTTCATAGGTCGTTTTAATTAATTTGGATGAATCTATCGTCAATAACAGGATTGATAGTGTCAACTTTCATAAAATTATCAATTAGGGCATTTCTAATTTTATAGTTTAATCTGTAAAGACTATCATTAGTTTTAAAAAAAATCATATTATCGCCACCATTATACAAATAGTCACTTGTAGCTACGTAATAGGTTTTATTAGGGACAATATCTTTTCCTTTTATTTTAGCTTCAATAATCTCATTATCTTTATTTAATACTAGTTTTAAATTAGATATCGGATGCGCTCGTTTTGATTTACTTAAATAAGTAACTAAACCATCTTCTATTTGAGAACCTTTAAGAGCAACTATTACAATACTATTTTCAAAAGGCATAAGCTCGTATGCAGATCTTTTAGTGACATTCCCTTTAGATAAAATAGAACGTATACCACCATGGTTTAGCAATACCATATCAACATCATAACCTGTTCTGCTTTTAAAAACAGGGTTTGCTTCATTGTAAACAATATCTGCCATGTAATTACCTATAGCTGTGTTTAGTTCGCCATCAGTTTTAGAATATGTGTCTACCGAGTAGGCTAAAACACTATCCAAATCCTTTTCAATACGCTTTCTGTAGGTGGAGATAAAGGCTTCAATTTCAGGGTCATTTTCTAAACTATCAGAGACTTCAATTAGTTTGCCTTCAATTTTATTAAGCTCTAGTTTTTGTTCTTTACAACTTGAAAAAATAAAAATATTTAACAAAACAAATAAATATGTAAACCTCATTTATAAAACTAATTTTTGAATGTACTTTTGTTACCTTTGCGCAAAGTATAAAGGTAAATGATTTTAAAAGGTTTTAAAGAAAAATCTAATAAAAAGTACTTAGATAAATTATTATCTGAAAGACAGGTTAATGTTTCAGATAGTAAGATTAAGAGTTTAGGTGTTATCTTGAATATAGATGAACTATCTGATTTTGAGTTGTTTAGGGAGTTGGGCAATCTAATAAAAGTTCACCCAAATAATCTTAAAATTATTGCATATTCTTCTAATGATAAAGGCAATTTCAACTCTTGGGATGTTTGTTTTAGTCCAAAAGATTTTGGCTGGAAAGGGCTTATTAAAAAACCTGAATTGCAATATTTTGTCGATAAAAAATTTGATGCTTTAATTAGTTATTATACAACTGATGAATTAGAGTTAAAAATGATTACAGCCGTATCTAAAGCAGAATTAAAAATCGGGATTTTACAAACTGATGAACAAATAAACGATTTAATTATAAAAACTAATTTTAAAGAATTTAGTCTTTTTAAACAGGAGCTATTTAAATACCTAACTATATTAAATAAAATTTAAAAATGAATAGTAAGTTTCTAGGAACTGGAGTGGCGTTGGTTACACCCTTTAAATCTGATTTGAGTGTAGACCATGATGCTTTAATCAATATTGTTAATTATAATATTGACAATGGCACCGATTATCTTGTAATTTGTGGTACAACTGGCGAGAGTGTAACCATAACTAAACAAGAAAAGCAAGCCATTATAGCTACTATAACTAAAGCAAATAAAGGGCGTTTACCTTTGGTTTTGGGTATTGGGGGTAATAACACCATGGCCGTAATTGAAGAAATAAAAACGACTGATTTAACAAATATTGATGCGATTTTATCTGTCTCACCATATTACAGCAAACCAACACAAGAAGGCATTTACCAGCATTTTAAGGCCATTTCTAATGCATCACCTATAGATGTTATATTGTATAATGTTCCTGGACGTACTTCAAAAAACATGGAAGTTTCAACAACTTTACGATTAGCAAAAGATTTTGATAATATAATTGCCGTAAAAGAAGCAGGAAATAATGTAGCTCAATATTTGGAGTTGATAAAAAACAAACCAGATGATTTTTTAGTTATTTCTGGTGATGACGATTTAGCTTTGGGTGTCGTGCTAGCTGGAGGTAGCGGCGTAATTTCTGTTATTGCTCAAGCGTTTCCTAAAGATTTTTCAAATATGATTCGTTTAGGTTTAAAAGGAGATGCCAAAGAAGCCTATAAACTTCATTTTAAGTTAATGGATGTTATTGGTTACATTTTTGAAGAAAATAACCCTGCAGGAATTAAGGCTGTTTTTGAAGCTTTAAATTTATGTGAAGATACAGTAAGGTTGCCACTTGTTCCTGCATCAAATGCATTAAAAGGAAAAATTCAAGATTTTGTAAAAAGCTATTAGGATGTTAAATATAACTTAAACCTAATAATTACTAAGTTTAAGCCATTATTTTAGCCTTGAAATAATATTTTTAAAATCCATATTAATAACTTAATTTTGCATCCTCTTTTACATTTATGAAAAACTTTTTTTACATATTAATAACACTTGCAATTCTGAGCTCTTGTAGCGAATATCAAAAGGCACTAAAATCTGAAGATATTGCTGGAAAGTTTAAACTTGGAGATTCTTTATATAGCCAAGGTAAATTTTCCAAAGCGAATAGGCTTTTTGCTCAAATAGTTCCTAATTACAGAGGGAAACCACAAGCTGAAAAGTTAATGTATTTGTATTCCATGTCATATTATGAAATGAAAGATTATTACATTTCAGCATACCAGTTTGAGCGTTTTGCGGCTAGTTATCCTAAAAGCGAAAAATTAGAAGAAGCCTCTTTTTTAAGTGCAAAGAGTTATTATATGTTATCGCCAGTTTATACAAAAGATCAAAAAGAGACTAAAGAAGCATTAGAAAAAATACAAAATTTTATTGATGTATTCCCAGATTCAAAATATATAGCTGAAGCCAATGAACTGGTTAAAGAGTTAGATTTTAAGTTAGAGAAAAAAGCATTTGAAATAGCAAAGCAATACAATAGAATATCAGATTATCCAGCGTCAGTTAAATCATTTGATAATTTTATTTTTGAATTTCCTGGTTCTACTTTAAAAGAAGAAGCTTTATTTTATAGATTAGATTCAGCCTACAAATTGGCAATGAATAGTTTAGAAGCAAAAAGAACATTAACAGGTATAGTTCAATTAAAAAAGGAACGTTTAGAACAGGCAAAAGAGTTTTACATTGTTTTCAAAAAGAGTTTTGTAAATTCTAAATACATACCAGAAGTTGATAATATGGCTATAGCCATAGAAGAAGAATTAAAAAAATATACAGCACAACAAGTTAAATAAAAATAACGATGGATTTAAAAAAAACCAATGCTCCAGTTAATACGGTAACGTATGATAGAAATCAAATTGACGAGCCAACAGAGAATATTTACGAGTCAATTTCTATAATCGCAAGACGTGCAGAACAAATTAACACAGAGATTAAAAAGGAACTTATTGATAAGTTAGAAGAATTTGCTACTTACAATGATAGTCTTGAAGAAATCTTTGAAAATAAAGAGCAAATTGAGGTTTCTAAATTTTACGAAAAATTACCAAAACCTCATGCGTTAGCTGTTCAAGAATGGTTAACAGAAAAAATTTATTTTAGAAATACAGACGAAGATTCACAAGAATAATTGTTAAATTTCTAGTCTATTAATTAAACTCCAAATTGATGAAAACGTATCAATTTGGAGTTTAATTGTTTAATTGAAAAGAATTCTCTTATGGGTTTTCTTTCTTCTGAAAAGTTACTTTTATGAGTATATTAAACAGCAAAAACGTACTATTAGGAATTAGTGGTGGTATTGCTGCTTATAAAACCGCTTCATTAGTTAGGTTATTAATAAAATCTGGTGCTCATGTAAAAGTAGTAATGACGCCTGCTTCTAAAGATTTTATAACACCTTTAACCTTATCAACACTTTCAAAAAATCCAGTACATTCATCTTTTACAAACGATGAGGATGAAAACGCAGTTTGGAATAACCATGTAGATTTAGCCTTGTGGGCAGATGTATTTATAATTGCTCCTGCTACTGCAAATACCTTATCTAAAATGGCAAATGGCTCTAGCGATAATCTATTATTAGCTACTTATTTATCGGCAAAGTGTCCAGTATATTTTGCTCCTGCTATGGATTTAGATATGTATAAACATAAATCAACTCATGAAAATTTTAAGAAGCTACAATCTTTTGGAAATATCATAATTCCTGCTACTAGTGGCGAATTAGCAAGTGGTTTGGTAGGTGAAGGCAGAATGGCAGAGCCCGAAGATATTGTTTCATTTATTGAAAATGATATTTTAGATAAACTGCCATTGCGAGGAAAGAAAGTATTAATTACTGCGGGTCCAACTTACGAAGCTATAGATCCTGTTCGATTTATAGGAAATCATTCCAGCGGTAAAATGGGGTTTGAAATAGCCAAAGCGGCAGCAAACCTGGGAGCCGAGGTTATTTTAATAACAGGTCCTACACACCAAAACCTATCACATAGTCTTATTGATGTTGTTCCAGCTATAAGTGCAGATGATATGTATAAAGCAGCGCATATGCATTTTGGTAATGTACATATTGCGATACTTTCGGCAGCAGTAGCAGATTTTAAACCAAAAGAAGTTGCTACTCAGAAAATAAAGAAGAAGGAATCAACGTTAACTTTAGAGTTGGAGAAAACTAAGGATATTTTAGCATCATTAGGAGACATAAAAAAGAAACAATATTTAGTTGGTTTTGCTTTAGAAACGAATAATGAACTTGAAAATGCCAAAGGAAAATTAAAAAAGAAGAATTTAAATTTAATTGTTTTAAATTCGTTAAATGATAAAGGTGCTGGTTTTAAAAGTGACACCAATAAAGTTACTTTTATTGATGATAAAAATGAAATCATTCAGTTTAAATTGAAATCTAAATCTGAAGTTGCAGTCGATTTGTTAAACAAAATTTTAAAAGAAATTCATGCGTAATATTTTTATTGTTTTATTGTTCTTTTATGGGTTTTCTGGTATGGCACAGGAATTAAACTGTACAGTAGTTGTAAATGCACAACAAACAGGAAACGAAAACTTTCCTATTTTTAAAACTTTAGAAAAGCAATTAAATGAGTTTATAAATAATACAAAGTGGACTAGAAAAACCTTTGCGCCACAAGAGCGTATAGACTGTAGTATGTTTATAAATATTACAAACTATAGTGGTGAATCTTTCCAGGCATCATTACAAGTACAATCATCCAGACCAGTTTACGGGTCGTCATTTACAACGCCGATTTATAATTTTAATGACACGGATTTTAATTTCCAATATTTAGAATTTCAAAATTTAATATATAATCCAACCCAGTTTGAATCTAATTTAATATCAGTTTTAGCATTTCATATTCAAATAATTTTAGGATTGGATGCCGATTCTTTTTCTCCTAACGGAGGTGACGATTATTACAAACAAGCACAAATTATAACTAACTACTCACAACAAGGAAATTTTTCTGGTTGGAAGTTAGAAGATGGTTTACAAAGCAGATTTATACTTATTGATAATATTTTATCGCCCACCTTTAAGGAATATAGAGATGTTATTTACAGCTACCATAGAGAAGGTTTAGATGTTATGAGTGAAAACTCAAAGCAAGGAAAGGAGCAAATTGCATCATCGTTAAAAAGTTTTCAGGCTATGAATAGTCGCAGGCCCAATTCATTTCTATTACGCACATTTTTTGATGCTAAAGCAGATGAAATTGAACAAATATTTACCGGTGGTCCAAATGTTAATATAGCCAGTGTAAAAGAAGCTCTACAAAAAGTAGCGCCAATGCATAGTAGTAAATGGCAAAATATTACGTTTTAAAAATCTTATTTTAGTTACGCTTTCCTTATATTTATTTTTCAGAAATAAACATTAAAAAACATTGTTAACATCACTATCCATAAAAAATTATGCATTAATTGACAATCTACAAGTCAATTTTAATGATGGCTTATCAATAATTACAGGGGAGACTGGAGCAGGAAAATCTATACTTCTAGGAGGCTTATCTTTAATTCTTGGTAAACGTGCAGATTTAAGCAGTTTAAAAGATAATACGCAAAAGTGCATTATTGAAGCCGTTTTTAACATTGCTAATTATAATTTAAAAGCGTTATTCGAAGCTGAAGATTTTGATTATGAACCACAAACTATAATTCGTAGAGAAATTTTGCCTTCTGGAAAATCAAGAGCGTTTGTAAATGATTCTCCTGTAAATTTAAATAGTTTACAATTATTAGGGGAGCGCTTAATTGATGTGCATTCACAACATCAAACATTGCAATTAACTAGTAACGATTTTCAGTTTCAAGTGATTGATGGCTTAGCAAATAACACCAATGTTTTAGAAACTTATAAACTAGAATTAAAGAGTTTTAAAAAGCTTAAAAAAGAACTAAAAGCACTTTTAGATTTTCAAGCTGAAGCTATAAAGGAACACGATTATAATTCGTTTTTACTAAATGAATTAGTTGAAGCTAATTTAATTGACGGTGAGTTAAAAACACTTGAAGAAGAGTATGAAACCTTAAATAACATAGAAAACATTAAAGAAAAATTTGGTGAAGCTTATCAATTATTAGGTGAAGAAGAGATTGGGATTTTATCAAATTTAACAACATTAAAGAATACGCTACAAAAACTCTCTACATATTCTTCAAAATATGAAGATTTATACAATAGAGTCAATAGTAGTTTCATTGAAATAGATGATGTTTTTACTGAAATAGATGCGCTTCAAGATGATTTAGATTTAGACCCAATGCGATTAGAAGTTGTTGATGCAAAATTAAAAACGCTTCATAATTTAATGCAAAAGCATTTGGCTTCTGATGTATCTGAGTTAATTGATATTAAAAATAATTTAGAAAAAAAAGTTTCTATAACTGAAAACTTGGATGATACCATCAATAAAAAGCAATTAGAAATCTCATTGAAAGAAAATGAATTGAATGCCATTTCTAAAACTATTCATGATAAACGTTTAGAGGTTATTCCAGAACTAAAAAAACAATTAGAAACTATTTTAGAAAGTTTGGGTATGCCAAACGCACAGTTTAAAATTGACGTTATTTTAAGCGATGAATTTTTTGCTAATGGAAAAGATGAATTATCCTTTTTGTTTTCAGCAAACAAAGGCGGACAATTTAATGAACTTAAAAAAGCAGCTTCAGGTGGTGAATTATCACGAATTATGCTAGCTATAAAATCGATTTTGTCAAATTACATACAATTACCAACCATTATGTTTGATGAAATAGATACAGGTGTTTCTGGCGAAATATCAAATAAAATGGGAGATATTATGCTGCAAATGAGTAAAACTATGCAAGTGTTTTCTATTACGCATTTACCGCAAATTGCAGCTAAGGGTCATTCGCATTTTAAAGTGTATAAAGAAGATGTAAACGATGTAACACAAACCAATTTGGTTAAGCTAAATCATGATGAGCGTATTGTAGAGATTGCGCAAATGTTGGGAGGTATAGAAATGTCTTCTTCTGCTATTGCACATGCTAAAGAATTGCTTAATTAATTAGTATCTTTGCCCTTAATTAAACGAATAAAAAATCAACATATATAAACTAACCAAATATGTCATATAATTTATTAAAAGGTAAAAAAGGAATCATTTTTGGAGCATTAGATTCAAATTCAATTGCTTGGAAAACAGCTGAACGTGTTCATGAAGAAGGTGGTCAATTTGTGCTAACTAATGCACCAGTTGCTATGCGAATGGGACAGATAAACGAGTTAGCTGAAAAAACAGGTTCTCAAGTTATTCCCGCTGATGCAACTTCTTTAGAGGATTTACAAAATTTAGTTGATAAGTCTCAAGAAATACTTGGTGGAAAAATTGATTTTGTTTTGCACTCAATAGGAATGTCTATTAATGTTAGAAAAGGTAAACATTACACCGATCAAAATTATGATTGGACTCAAAAAGGAACGGATGTTTCTGCAATGTCTTTTCATAAATTGATGCAAACCTTATACAAAAGTGACGCGATGAACGAGTGGGGAAGTATAGTTGCTTTAACATATATGGCGGCTCAACGTGTATTTCCAGATTATAATGATATGGCAGATAATAAGGCCTATTTAGAGAGTATTGCGCGTAGTTTTGGTTACTTTTTCGGAAGAGATAAAAAAGTACGTGTAAACACGATTTCACAGTCACCAACGCCAACAACTGCTGGTAGCGGTGTAAAAGGGTTTGATGGTTTTATTGCTTATGCAGAAAAAATGTCGCCACTTGGCAATGCAACAGCTTTAGATTGCGCGAATTACACGGTATCGTTATTTAGTGATTTAACGAAGCGTGTAACATTACAAAACTTATTTCATGATGGTGGTTTTAGCAATATGGGCGTTAGTGATGCAGTTATGTCAACCTTTGTAGGAGAAGAATAAAGATTTATAAAATTGAAAAAGGAGCCACCGTTTTTACGGTGGCTTTTTTGTTACTTTTGTGTTATGAAATTACACTTTTCATTTATTATACCTGTTTATAATCGGCCAGAAGAAATACAAGAACTTTTGCAAAGTTTTACTGGCTTGAAAACGGATACTAAATTTGAAATTGTTATTGTAGAAGATGGCTCGTCTGTAACCTCAAAAACTATTATTGAAGCGTTTAAAGATAAGCTAGATATTTCCTATTTCTTTAAGGAAAACTCAGGTCCAGGAGATTCAAGAAATTTTGGAATAACACAAGCGAAAGGGAACTATTTTATTATTTTAGATTCTGATTGTATACTTCCTGAGAACTACTTAACTGAAGTAGAAAAAAGCTTAAAAGAAAATTATGTAGATTGTTTTGGTGGTCCAGATGCGGCACATGAATCATTTACAAATCTTCAAAAAGCAATAAATTTTTCTATGACTTCTTTTATAACAACAGGAGGGATTCGCGGAAATAAAAAAGCTTTAGATAAATTTCAACCCCGAAGTTTCAATATGGGAATTTCTAAAAAAGCTTATGAAGATTCAAAAGGTTTTGGAAGAATTCACCCGGGAGAAGATCCAGATTTATCAATACGTCTCTGGGGTTTGGGGTATAAAACAAAACTAATACCTAAAGCGTTTGTATATCATAAACGAAGAATATCGTGGCGTAAGTTTTACCAACAAGTTTATAAATTTGGCTTAGTACGTCCTATTTTAAACAAATGGCATCCGCAAACAAAAAAAACAACCTATTGGTTTCCAACGTTATTTTGTTTAGGTTTTATCGTTGCTTTGCTATTATTTTTTAGTAACTTAAAATGGTTTTTAATAGCCTATGCACTATACTTTTTATTAGTGTTTTTTGTAGCATTAGTTTCTACAAATAGTCTAATTATATCGTTTTTATCAATAATAGCAATTATAATACAATTTGTAGGTTACGGTTATGGGTTTTTCAAATCTACATTGAACATAGGTGTATTAAATAAAGCACCAGAAAAAGAATTTCCAGAACTATTTTTTAAATAGAAATGATAAAAAAAATTAAATCTGATTTACTAAAATCTATAAAAAACAAAAAGATAAATGTATTTATTTTGTTTTTAGTATCAGCTTTTGTTATCCTAATATTTACTAAACTCTCTAAGCAATATACCAATACTATAGTTTTTAACATTGATAAAGTTAATGTTCCTGAAGCTAATGTTATACTTAACGATTCAAGTGCAGTTTTAGCACTTACCTTAAAAACTCATGGTTTTAAATGGCTCAATTACTACTTTTCTAAACCAAAAATAAAAATAGATTTTAGTAAAGATGTTTATAAAAAAGATTCCGTTTTTGTTTGGAGTAAACCGAAGGCTTTTTTAAATAACACACAGTTTGATAAACAAGTAGAACTGCTAAATATATCTCCAGATACATTAACATTTAGGTATGGTGTAAATTATATAAAAAAAGTACCAATAAAACTTAATTCTCATATAAAATTTGAGCCAGGGTATAATGTTTCAGGTGATTATATACTAGAACCCGATTCTATACAAATTATTGGTCCAGATATTATTGTAAAAACAATTAATTATATAGAAACAGATTCTATTGGATTGCAAAATATAAGAACAGATATTGTAGAATCTATAGCATTAAAACTTCCTGAAAATCAAAAAGATTTAAAATTTTCTAATACCAGTATCGGTTTAAAAGCTAAAGTTGAAAAGTATACAGAAGGAACGCTAAAAATTCCTGTAAATGTTATTAATGTTCCAAAAGGAAAGAATTTGAAGTTCTTTCCAAAAGAAGTGCATGTTTCTTATTATGTAAGTTTAAGTAATTTTAATAGTATAAAAAGTAAAGATTTTAAAGTAGTTTGCGATTATAATAAAACCATAAATAATCAATCTGTTTTAATACCTGAATTAAAAAAGTTTCCTAATACGGTTAAAAATACTAAAATAAGTCAGCAACACATTGAATTCATAATTACAGAATGACTATAGTTGGTTTAACAGGCGGAATTGGTAGTGGTAAAACCACTGTGGCTCAAGAATTTAAAAAACTTGGTGTTCCAGTTTATATAGCTGACGACGAGGCTAAAAAACTCATGAAGCGCTCTAAAATTATCAAGAGGAAACTCATTCAGTTATTTGGAGACAAGGCCTATGTAAATAATGCATTAAATAAGCCTTTTATAGCCAATATCATTTTTAATGATAAATCATATTTACAAAAGATGAATAGCATAATTCATCCAAGAGTTGCAAAGCATTTTGAAAAATGGGTGCTTAAGCAAGTGTCACCTTATGTCATTAAAGAAGTGGCTATTCTTTTTGAAAATGATGGTTATAAAACATGTGATTTTATTATAACGGTTACAGCACCAAAAGAACTAAAAATTGAACGTTTATTAAAACGAGATGATACTACAAAAGCCAAAATTGAGGCCATTATGAAAAACCAATGGACAGATGAAGAGAAAGTAAAACGTTCTCATTTTGTAATCGAAAACATTGCACTTGAAAACACTAAAAATCAAGTAATTAAAGTTCATAAGCAAATACTAGATCGCTTGAAATAAGTTACCAATTTTAACATTTTTGTTAATGTAAGGTTAAATGATAAGTCGGCTAAATGTTAAAATGTTAAATTTGATTGATGAGTAAAAAAATATTTGTCCTATTAGTCGTTTTAATGAGTTTGTCGCTTATAGGTATAATATCTGTTCAGGCGTATTACATAAATAATTCTGTTGAAAATGAAAAGAAGCGTTTTGAGACCAATGTAAAAAAAGCTTTAATTTATGTGGCAAATAAATTAGAATCTAATGAATTAGATAGACTTTTTGATGTTTATCAAAGTTTAGATAAGAATGAGAAATCTGATTCGACAGTCGTTTCTCAATTATTTATTTACCAAGAAAACAACGATACAAATGAAACATTTGTTTACTCACAAGGTATTTTAGAAGAGAATTATAAACTGTCGTCTTCAATTTTAGATGCCGGGTTTGATACTGATAGTATAAATTTTAAGCGATTTACAGGGAGTTCCAAGCTAGAAATCTATAATAATTCAGATTTAATTGATAAAGATATAGATCAAAGTCCAATTTCAAGGATTATTAATAGCGGACCAATATTAGAGCCACAAATAAATTATTTAAAGAAAAATTTTAAGCAAGAATTAAAGAGAAAACCTATTCATACTAGAGTTTCTGAAGATGAAATAGAAAGTTTATTAACTAGGAAATTAAGAGAGGATAATATAGATATAGACTATGAATTTGCAATATACAGTAATGATTTAGCAACAAAAGTTAGAAGCGATAATTTTGAGTATGATAAAAAATCAACGTTTAGTTCTGCTATTTTTTATGATGATAATAGCCAAACACCATATAAACTCTTAATAAATTTTCCTGATGATGGTAAGTTTATTTTATCATCAATATTAGGAATGATGATGTTGTCAATAGTTTTTACACTAGTTATCATTATTGCGTACACTAGTTCTTTATATCAATTGGTTAAACAACGCAAAATATCTGAAATAAAAACAGATTTTATAAATAATATGACGCATGAGTTTAAAACGCCGATTGCTACAATAAACTTAGCTTTAGATTCTATTAAGAATCCTAAAATAATTAATGATAAGGAAAAGGTTGTACGTTACCTAAACATGATAAAGGAAGAAAATAAACGTATGCATGCACAAGTTGAAAATGTTTTAAGAATATCTAAATTAGAAAAAAATGAATTAGATATTAGTAAGGATAGGGTTAAACTACACGACTTAATTGAAGATACCATTACGCATGTAGAGTTAATTGTTGAGGATAGGCAAGGGTCTATAGAATTATTTTTGAATGCAGATAAATCATCGATTTTAGGTAACGAAACTCATCTTACCAATGTAATAGTTAATATTCTGGATAATGCGATTAAGTATTCGCCAGATGCACCAAAAATAGAAATATATACAGAAAATATTGGAAACAATATTTTGTTAAAGGTTAAAGATCATGGTAGCGGAATGAGTAAAGCGGCCCTAAAGCGTGTGTTTGAAAAATTTTATAGAGAGCACACTGGAAATATACATAACGTAAAAGGTCATGGTCTTGGTCTGGCGTATGTAAAACGAATTGTAGAAGATCATCAAGGTCATGTTTCTGCAGAAAGTGAAAAAGATAATGGAAGTATATTTACCATAAAACTTCCCATAATAACATAAAATATGGAAGCACAAAACAAGAAAATTTTATTAGTTGAAGACGATCCAAATTTCGGAACAGTTCTTAAAGATTACTTAATGATGAATGATTATGATGTTGTTCATGCAAAAAACGGAATGGAAGGTTTTGAAAAATTTAAGAAAGACGATTTCGACTTATGTATTCTAGATGTTATGATGCCTTATAAAGACGGCTTTACCTTAGCTAAAGAAATTCGTGAAAAGAATACAGATATACCTATTGTATTTTTAACAGCTAAGGCTATGAAAGAAGATGTTTTAAAAGGATACAAAGTTGGAGCAGATGATTATTTGAATAAGCCATTTGATAGTGAAGTACTATTAATGAAAATTAAGGCTATTATCCAACGCAAGGCAACAGAAACCATTTCTGATAGTAAACAATTTGAGTTCAAAATAGGTGGTTTCGACTTGAACTCTAAGCTTCGTTTTTTACGTTATAAAGGTGGGGATCCTATTAAATTATCACCAAAAGAAAATGAATTACTGCGTTTATTAGCATTACATGAAAACGACTTAATGCCACGTGAATTGGCATTAACTAAAATATGGCGTGATGATAATTACTTTACTTCAAGGAGTATGGATGTTTATATTGCTAAACTCCGTAAGTATTTAAAATTAGATGAAAAAGTAGAAATCCTTAACATACATGGTGAAGGGTTCAGATTGGTTGTAAATTAAATAGATATAACTCGACATAAATTTAAAAATCCAGCTTTTATTGCTGGATTTTTTATGGAATATTAAACAGATTTATATTTTTTTTATGATAAAATTGAAGTTATAAATCTTCTAACATTAAATTAAAATCGTATTGTAAATCTTCATGTAAACCATTAATTATTTTTTTGGCTAGTAATAGTTGTCGATTATACATGTTTTGAAGCTGTGTACTACGTTTTATAGTTGGTTTAAAATCTTTTAACTTTTTACAAAAGTAGAGTAGGAGTTCAACTTCGGTTTCTTTTTTTTGTGAATACCGAGCATACTTTTTGACGTTTCTAAGAATTTTACGCACACTTTTTCTAATATAGAAATAGCTATTTAGGTTTATAATTTCAAACTCATCATCCATATAGCTTTTTACACTTTCTATATAACCGTCTTCATCAGTCGATTCAAATAATAAATAGGTGAGTAGTTCTTTGTTTTCTTTTTTAAACCGTGATAAACGAAGGCATAATTCGGCTAACTCATCAGAAGATAGATGTTTTAACTCTTTTCGTATAGTCACTACTGAAACTGCTTTCATTTATACTTTGTAGTGTTTTTTAATGGTTCGTTTTACAGAAAATAACCGGACTAAACCAATAATTAATATTACTGGAGATAGAATTAATAATATAAAGCCAAAAGATTTCATTTCAGAAAAAAACTCAAGCTTTAATATAGTAATACCTGTACCCAAAAAAACAATAAAGGTTCTGAAATATGCTAAAAATGTGCGTTCATTAGCCAGTTTTGTACGTTCTATTGCTAACCAATCTCTAGTTATTAAAGGTGTTTTGTTTTCAAGATCATTCATAAGTTTATAAATATAGAAAAACCATAACAAGTGTCATGATTTTTTTATGTTTATTCAAAAAAGCTTGACGACCATATTTTCATCTTCTGGTTTTATGGTAATTAGCAATTTTTTTACTCCTAATTTATTTGTTTTATAGACTTTGGTGCCAACCGTCCAAGTTTCCTTTCTAATAGCAAATGGCATCATAGGAAAACCATATCCGAATTTAGAGCCATCTTGCTTAGGACCAACAACTTCAAAATGATTTCTATTAGCAGAATTATTTTTAATTTTAAAATTAATGTATTTAGCTTCTGGATTTTTTATCTTCTCGATGTTATTTAAACTTAATACTTTACCATCGTGTTTCGTTTTAATATCCAATTTTTCTGGTTTAGACACATAGAATAGTTTTCCCTTGTTAGAAACATCTGCCCAAAGCATATCGGTAACATTTACTTTTACCGTACCCCAACTCCAAAGGTTTACATAAGCTTTTTCGGCTAATAGTTTTGTAGCATCAATTTTAGAACCTTCAGAGCTAATGCGTAATTCCTTGGTTTTACCTTCTATAAATACTTTGCCAATGGGCGCATTTACTCTCAGCTCATCATTATCAATGTTAATAATTGTAGTAATATCATGTGTGCCTTGTTCAACGCGATTTATATTTGGTGCACCAATAATGATTTTAGAGGTTTTTGATGGTGAAATCCATTCTTTTTGGTCTAAATACAATGTACCATCAACAACTTCTTTTTCTATAAGTTCAAACATATTTGAATCTGTTGTAATGGTTAATGATTCTTCTACTGAGGCATCAATAGTAACATGAGCGTAAAAATTGATTTTAATATTTTTTATGTTTTCTATTGGAAACGATTTCGTTTTAATATTACCATTTCCTTTAACTTGTGCTAGCGAAGTTGTAACTATAAATACTAGCAATAATGTGATTTTTTTCATAACTGTTTATTTTAAGATTGATGTTTCTGCGTTTGGCAAATTAAATACGGCTTCATATAAAATCGTTTCTGGTTTATACTCAAAGCGAATACTTCTGTTTTTTTTATCTTTTAATTCAAATTCTTTATTTCTATTTACAAATTTGAATTCGATATTATAACTAGCAGATTGCAGTGTAATACTAACTTCATAAATACCATCATTATCTTCGTCTTTCATAAAGGTGGTTTCATTCCATGATAAAGGTAAATGACTACCTCTTATACCAACTTCTGAGGCATTTTCTACATTACTCATGTCTAGTTTAAAATGAATAGTTTTTAAATGAGTGTCTTGAACACAGCTACTAAACAGTATTAGAACAGTAGCCACTAGTAATTTTTTTAGAGTTTTCATTTTAATATATTTTATTAAAGGTGTAAGTGTTTCTAACAATACTTTCCTTGGTGTTTATAAAAACTACTTTTTTCTTTATTGTATAGCATGTATTATTGAATTTATGAGTAATAAAGATGTTGGCTTTCCTATTATCATCCTTTCCTGTATAAGTAGTTACTATGGTTCGTGTACCATTTTTAAAGGTGTTAGAAACTATTTTTTCATTGCCATAGTGTGTACCGCTTTTTTTTATTTGAACTGATGATTTATTATTTTTATTAGGCTCGTAAGTATATTGCATGTTTGATTTTACTTTATCGCCCTCAATTTTTATTTGAAGCGTTGTTTCTACATTTGATATTTCGCCAGATTGATAATCTAAATATGAAAGTGTTCCTTCCCAATTTGTATTATTTAGAATTTCAAAGTCTTTAATTGATATGGTTGTTTGTGCTAAACTTATTGTTGTTATAAATAGCGTGCTAAGTGTTATCATTAATGTTTTCATAATTTTTATTTTAAATTTTTAGAAATTAAATAGTCTAAACCAAAACGACCAGACCCAAGAAACAGATTGTAAATAGATACCCAAAGAAAACTCATGGCTGGAAGCATATTCCAAAGAGGACCGTTTATTTTTTGACAAAAAATAGCCACTAGCATGGTACACATAATTAAAAATGATGCGACGCGTGTTTTTAAACCAATAGCTAGAAATATACCGCCAACAGCTTCACTGAAAGCACCCATCCAAGCAAAAAATACTGGTGCAATGGCAAAAATACCGCCATATTGTGCTACGTCTTCAGGAAACCAAGCCGAGACTTCAAATAGATTAAGGTTTTGACTTTCGGCAGTCCATGGCACACCAAATTTATCAGATCCAAAGCTCACAGATAATGCTATACCGCACACAATCCTAATAGTAGCAAACATTAAATCGGCAAACCAAATTGGTTGAACTATAGGTGTAATAAGTTTTTTTAAAATTGTTTTCATCTTGTAATTTTTATGATTAATTATGTTACAAAGATGAAATACTATTGCGCTTTCAGAGACTTAAATAGTGTTTATAAGGTCTTAAATACGATTTGAGACGTCTTAATTTATTTCTGATTTTAAATATTCGCTAGGAGAGAAGTTCGTTAATTTTTTAAACACACGATTAAAAGTTGCTTTACTGTTAAAACCACATTCTTCGGCAATACCTAATAGTGAAAGTTGCTGGTGCTTATTATTTTTAAGCATGTTTTTAAAAGCATCAACCCGATACATGTTTACAAAGTCGTTGAAGTTCTTGTTAAAACCCGAATTTATAATTTCTGAAAGTTGCGCTCTAGACATATTAGCTTGTTTCGCTAAATCTGATAAATTTAATTCAGGATTTAAATACGCTTTATCATTTTCCATCAAGGATTTTACAATTTCAATATCTGAATCAGGAATAGATTTTGTTTTGTCTGCTTTCGTGTTTTCAGGAATGGCATCTAAGCTAGGTGAGAAGCTGAAATTTAATTTTTTAAGCTTTGTAGTATCTGTAAAATACCCTTTTATGCCTACGTAAAGTGTTATTAATGCTGCAAAAAGATTGAGCCACCAACGTTGTTGATAATTTAAATCGGTTACAAAAGTCCCTATAATGGTTTGTATGGTATTATATAAAAATAGAAGTGTGAATAAAATGAGAAAACTGAGTATCCAATTAAGTTCCAATTTATAGGTATTAGAGAAATATTGAGTAATCCTTTTTCGGTAGTTATAAAACAATTGTAATGTAAATGCTAAGTATAATAGCATGAACGGGAATTCAATAAAGCCCATGATGGGTTGAATAATGGCTTCATCAATATTTATTTTTAAAATGCCATTTTGTGTTTCGTTAAATCCTGGTTGTAAAGCATCGTAAGTAAATATTATTAATCTGTAACAAACAAAAGCTATGGCTAATGCAAAATGCCACCAATCTTTTTTTCTAAATACAAAGTTCGATGTGGTTATTGATTTGACATACAAAAAAATTAAAGGTCCCAATACGATAGCAATATTGTATAAGAAATAATTAATTTTTGTATTCCTAAATTCATCGTACCAGCCCATAAAACCTAGAGTGTAACACGTTTGGTTATAACAGGTAAATAGTAGAATTAGCCCAAGAAATAAATCTGAAATATTGCCTTTTCGTTTGTATTTCATTAAAAGTAAGATAGCAAATATGAGTCCTTGAAGAACAAGAACTAATAAGGGCGTACTATAACTATTAAAATTGGGGAACAATAGATTTCTGTTTAGAAATCTAAAAATAAGACTATTATCTTAATTTCGGAAAATCAATAGGACTCAATTCGTGCATTACTGCATAAACAGCTTCAAAAATGTCCTCCGCAGATGGTTTAGAAAAATAATCACCATCATTTCCATATGCAGGTCTGTGTGCTTTTGCAGTTAAAGTTTTTGGCTGACTATCTAAATACTGATATGCATTTTGGGTATTAAGTATTTCATTTAAAATATATGCAGATGCACCACCAGGAACATCTTCATCAATAACCATAACACGATTCGTTTTAGCTATGCTTTTTGCAATATCATGATTTAAATCAAAGGGTAATAAAGATTGAACATCAATAATTTCAACATCAATACCAACGCTTAGTAATTCTTTAGCCGTTTGTTCAACTATTCTAAGTGTAGAACCATACGAAACCAAAGTAATGTCTGTACCCTCTTTAACCGTTTCAACAACACCTATTGGGGTTTTAATATCTCCTAAATTATCGGGCATTTTTTCTTTCAACCTGTAACCGTTCAAGCATTCTACAACCAATGCCGGATCATCACCTTGTAAAAGAGTATTATAAAAACCAGCAGCTTTAGTCATGTTTCTAGGAACTAAAACGTGTACACCTCGAATTAAATTTAAAATACCACCCATTTGAGACCCAGAATGCCAGATGCCTTCCAATCTGTGGCCTCTTGTTCTAATAATTAAAGGTACTTTTTGCTTTCCTTTAGTTCTGTAATGTGTTGTAGCCAAATCATCGCTTATAATTTGCAAAGCGTACAAAACATAATCTAGATATTGTATTTCGGCAATGGGTCGCAAACCTCGAAGCGCCATACCAATGCCTTGGCCAATTATAGTAGCTTCCCGTATTCCAGAATCAGCAACTCGCAATTCGCCGTATTTTTCCTGTAAACCTTCTAAACCTTGATTTACATCGCCTATATTACCTGTATCTTCACCAAATACAAGTGCTTCAGGAATATTGCTGAATATTTTATCAAAATTATCGCGTAAAATGATTCGCCCATCTACTAGACTAGCATCGTCATTGTAAGTCGGTTTTACTTCTTTAATAAGAATATTAGATCGGTTAGTTTCTGAATATAAGTGCGAACTAAACTTAGGTTGAACTTTTTCAAAATAGCTATTAATCCAATTTTTTAGTTGATTTTTTTCTGTAGAAGTTTCCCCAATAGTATATCGTAATGCTTTTCTAGCACATGATAATATGTCTTTTCGTGTAGGCTCATCTATGGCAGCTAAATTATCTTTAAGTTTAGATATAAAAACACCATTAGAACTCGATGAAATTAATTGTGATAATATTGAAAGTAGTTCTTGCTGTTCATTTTGAATGGGTTTTAAAAATGTTGTCCACGCATTTTTCTTAGCAGTTCTAACATCGCGTTTTATTGTTCTTTCTATTTCAGTTAATGCTTCATTGGTTGCTATACCACTTTCAATAATCCACGATCTCATTTTTTTATTACAATCATGATTGGCTTCCCATTCTAGTCGTTCAGCATTTTTATAACGCTCATGAGAACCAGAAGTTGAATGGCCTTGAGGTTGTGTTAATTCTAAAACGTGAATTAAAACAGGTACATGCTCTTCTCTAGCTATAATTGAGGCTTCTTGATACGTTTCAACAAGATTAGGATAATCCCAGCCTTTTACCCTTAATATTTCAAAGCCTTTCTGTTCATTATCTCTTTGAAACCCTTGTAATACTTCGGAAATGTTTTCTTTTGTAGTTTGATATTTTGCATGCACTGAAATACCATATTCATCATCCCACACACTAATTACCATGGGTACTTGTAAAACACCAGCTGCATTTATGGTTTCAAAAAACAAACCTTCACTAGTACTCGCATTACCTATAGTGCCCCAGGCAACTTCGTTTCCATTTTTAGAAAAATTATTGGTATTTATGCCCTTAACTTGTCTGAATATTTTTGACGCCTGAGCCAAACCTAGTAAACGTGGCATTTGTGCTGCAGTAGGTGAAATATCTGCACTCGAGTTATATTGTTTTGTTAAGTCTTTCCAATTGCCATTTTCATCCAAGCTATGTGTTACGAAATGCCCACCCATTTGACGACCAGCCGACATGGGCTCTAATTCTAAATTAGTATTGGCATATAAACCCGCAAAGAATTGCTCCATGGTTAATTCTCCAATTGCCATCATAAAAGTTTGATCTCTGTAATAACCAGATCTCCAATCTCCTTTTAAAAAGGCTTTGGCCATGGCTAATTGAGGCACTTCTTTACCATCACCAAAAATGCCAAACTTTGCTTTTCCTGTTAAAACTTCTCTACGACCTAGTAAGCTACATTCACGACTTTTAACAGCAATTTTATAATCGCTTAAAACTTCTGTTTTGAAATCTTCAAATGAAATGTTATTTTTCAAGTCTGAAAAGGGTTGCATGTAGTTAGGAATTTGCTAATGCAAAACTAGTTAATCTTTACCTTTTTTGCAATATTAAAAGCAAGTTAATTACTGCTAATTATTTAAAAATAATATTTAAAATGGGTTAATTTTGATAATTTATCATTGAAACAACGATTTTAGATAGAATTGTTTAATATTTAAAACCATCGTCTTCTAAATAAACCTAAAAGCACTTGTGGGTCTACAGTGAATTTAAACCTAATTTTTTGATCATAATTTTCCTGTCCAATTTCCCAACCAAGGTTAGAATATATTGGAAAATAAATTTCAAAATAATCGGTCACTAAGTTTAGTCTAATACCAGAATCGTAAACAACATGAGGGACATCAAATTTGTTTTTAACTAAACCAATGTCGCCATATGCCAAAACATACCTCCAAAGTGTTGTACTGGCATTTAAAGTAGTAATCCATTGGTTGGCAAAAGGCGTTTCTAATTTGGATTTAAACCCACCTTCAGCATCTATATATTGTTGACTGAAGATACCTGAAGCTTCAGAACGCCCAAGATAACCATATTCAAAAAGATAATCTGTTGGTCTATCTAATGCAAAACTAAAATAATCAGAATTTATTGAATTATTGTTTTTTAGAAATGCTCCAGCAAATGCTCTTAAATTTAATTGTCTGTTACTTTCAAATAAGCGTCTGTATTCGTAATTAAATGATACTTTACTGAATTTTTTTGCCACTTGAAAATCGGTATACCATTTATTGAAGTTGATAAGATTATCGTTAGAGTTTGTATAGCGTGCACTAAAAACACCATAATTAGGTTCAGATGATGTAAGTACATTATTTAAATCTTTATCTCGATGAATATCTATATATTTAAAGGAAACAGACTGTCTTTTATTTGACCTAAAATCATCATCTTCTCTAAAAAGAAATCTTAAAGAAGGTGTAATTTTCCTAACAAATAGATCTTCAGCATAAGATGAATATCCTACACCAATTCCATAATCAATAGCATATAGGTTCTTATTTTCTAGATAATGTGTCATAGAAATAACAGAAGAACCTGTTAGCGATCTTGACTTTAAGGAATATTTTGGCGCAATTCTGTAATTTAAGCGTTTGCGTAATAATGTTTTATTATAGGCTCTAATTCCAAGTGTTATACCATCATAAATATTATTAAATTCAAGAAGCGGCATAAAAAACACTTGATTATAATTAGGGTCTTCAATATCTTGAAAAAGCCTAAATTGTAATGGTTTGTTATTAAAAAAGAAACCTTTTAACGATTTCCAGTTGTCCCTTAAATTAAACTCAGGTATAAGTTTATTATAATTTAAAACTAACTTGTTAGCACTGTCACGGGGAATCGTAATAGTTTTTGTGTCATTAATATTTTCAATCCATCGTTTCGATACAATACTATCGTTATTCAATGTATAAAGCGATACAGGCATACTGTTATCTCTTTTGTTTTTAATGGTAAGCGTAATGGAATCTTCAGTTTTGGTAACGTTCTTTATTTTAAAATCTATTTTCTTTCGTGTGTTTAAATAGTCAGTAAAAAACCAATCTATTTTTTTATCAGTTCTAGACTTTAAAAAGGTTTCAAAATCTTTTGAAGTAATAGGTTTTAATTTGTTGTGATATAAAAAGTCTTCAATAGTATTTTCTAAAATATCACTATTAATAAAGTCATCTAAATATTTAAGTCCAACACCAGCTTTATATTTATTTGCAATATTATGATTGAATTTTAATAGAGAATCTTTAGCCATGGTAAGTGGTTGGTCTCTGTTAGTTCGTGCCATAAGCATATGCCCTAATACATACTTATCATTAAATAGCATATCTGCAGCATGAAATGATTTAACGCCCCAAAAATCTGCAATAGAACCCAAAAACTTCATATTCGGATAGGACTCATCTACATAATTCATGAGATAAAAAATTTGAATACCATCAATTAACCATTGGTCTTTTCTTGGATTTACAAGTAGCGTGTTTTCTAAGTAATTATTTACAGCTATTTTTAATAACTTTAATTCATATTGAAAATGATTAGGATATGGCTTTATGAATTTCGGTAAAAAGTTAAGACCGTAAATAGGGTTTTTGTCGTAATCGGTTTGAGTTAGTAATAGTTTTTTGTGCGGATATTGACCAAAGTTTTTCTTCAAAAATTTTGATACTTTTTCTGTAATTAAAACTTTATCGATAACACCTAAACCTTCATCATCTATATTAGAAACTAGAGTAAAATCATCACCTTGGATGGTATTGAAATTTGACTGCTTACTTAAAAAAAGTTTGGTGTTAATTCTATCTTTACCATGAAGCTTTACAAGTTGTTTGTTTTTGTTTTGTATGGTTTCAGTAACATTTAGTTCCGAAGTCAGTGCATAACCGTTTGGATGTTCAATTCCTAAAGTAACTTCAGCTTTAGGAATGTATAAATCATCTAAATCTTTATTGCTATAATAATACCATTGCCCATCATAAATTGCAGGCGTAATATACCAATAACGTAAATTAAAGTCGCCGTTGCTAGTTATTCCATAGCTAGTAAATTTGCTATTGGGTATTTGAACAACATATTCTAAATGAATAACATAAACTTCATTTGGTTTAATTGAATTTTTTAACTGAACTTCTAAAACATCAATTTGATCTTTTAAAGGGTTGAAATCCAGATCTGTGTTTTCTTGTTTGATTGATGTAACTACAGAATAACCTCTATCCTCATTTTTTGCTAAATGGAAGTCATTATTGAACTCATCAGCAATTCTAATGGCCAAAGGTGTTTTTTTTGTAGCATAACTATTTGCCCAATTATTTAAATAAATAGTTTTTAGCGTGTCATTTGTAGTATTATGATACTGAATAGTTTGAGCTATTATTATCTGGTTTTTTTCAACATCAAAACTTGCTTTTAAGTCAATTTTATTTTGACTAAAGCTTGGAAAACATATTATATAGAATACGGCACAAATTAAAACGCGAAATTTCAATTTATTTTGAGTATTAATGGTTGATAATTCATGTAAGGCGTTGCAATATAGCAAAATATAGATTTAGAATTATAATTGAAAAATTATCCTTTATATCATGTTAACGATAATTTTATAAAAAGGGTTTTCAATTAGAAATTAGGTGCTAATTGAGAATCTTTGTAAAACGCATCCAAAATTGCAATTACTTCATCTTCGGTATCAACTAAATGAATTAAATCTAAATCTTTAGGACTTATGTTTCCAAAACCTTCTAAAAGTGTTGTTTTAACCCAGTCTAAAAGACTTTTCCAAAAATCTGTACCAACCAGAATAATAGGGAATTTATCAATTTTATGTGTTTGAATAAGCGTTATGGCTTCAAATAATTCATCTAATGTTCCAAAACCACCAGGCATAACTACAAAACCTTGCGAGTATTTTACAAACATCACTTTTCTAACAAAAAAATAATCAAAGTCTAAACTTTTATCATGATCTATATAAGGATTATCGTGTTGTTCAAAAGGTAAATCAATATTTAACCCAACAGAAGTTCCTCCGCCTAAATGGGCTCCTTTGTTACCAGCTTCCATAATTCCTGGTCCACCACCTGTAATAACCCCATAGCCAGATTCTACAATACTTCTTGCTATACTTTCTGCTAGTTTGTAATATTTATGGTCGGGTTTTGTTCTTGCAGATCCAAAAATAGAGACACAAGGTCCAATTTTACTAAGCTTTTCGTAACCATTTACAAACTCACCCATGATTTTAAAAATGGCCCAAGAATCGTTAGTCTTTATTTCATTCCAACCTTTATGATGTTTTTCTCTTCTCATAATTATTTTATTTTATTGTAATTCTTTTTTAAGAAATTTAGCTGTATAGCTTTTTTTATGCTTAATAATAGTTTCTGGAGTACCTTCAACAATTATTTGTCCGCCACCTTTTCCGCCTTCATAGCCAATATCTATAATATGGTCAACAGTTTTAATAACATCTAAATTATGTTCAATAATTAAAACCGTATTTCCTTTGTTAGCTAATTTATTCAAAACTAACATTAATACTCTAATATCTTCAAAATGTAAACCTGTAGTCGGTTCATCTAATATATAAAACGTATTACCGGTATCGCGTTTACTTAATTCTGTGGCAAGCTTAATACGTTGTGCCTCGCCACCAGAAAGCGTCGTACTTTGTTGTCCGAGCGTAATATAACCTAAACCAACGTCTTTTATGGTTTTTAGTTTTCTATATATTTTGGGAATGTGTTCAAAAAAGCCAACAGCGTCATCAATGGTCATGTTTAGCACATCACTTATGCTTTTTCCTTTGTAACGAATTTCTAATGTTTCACGATTAAAGCGTTTGCCTTGGCAGGTTTCACATTCTACATAAACATCTGGTAGAAAATTCATTTCTATAACGCGTAAACCACCGCCTTTGCATGTTTCACAGCGTCCACCAGCAACATTAAAACTAAAACGACCCGCTTTATAACCACGAATCATGGCTTCTGGAATTTTTGCAAATAGGCTTCTTATTTCATCAAAAGTTTTGGTATAAGTTACGGGGTTACTTCGTGGTGTTCTACCTATTGGAGATTGGTTAATATCTATAACTTTATCAATATACTCTAAACCTTTAATGCTTTTATAAGGCATTGGTTTTTTTACACCATTAAAATAATGTGCATTTAAAATAGGGTAGAGGGTTTCGTTAATTAAAGTGGATTTTCCGCTTCCAGAAACGCCAGTAACTCCAATCATTGTTCCTAAGGGGAATTTAACCGATACATTTTTTAAGTTATTACCCGTACAACCTTTTAATTCTAGGAAGTTGCCGTTTCCTTTTCGACGTTTTTTAGGAATTTCAATTTTTTTATTCCCATTTAGATAATCTGCCGTAAGTGTTTTGTGGGCTTTTAACTCAGCTGGATTGCCAATGCTAATAATTTCGCCTCCATGTTTTCCCGCTTTTGGACCAATATCAATAACATAATCGGCACGTTCAATCATGTCTTTGTCATGCTCCACTACAATAACGGAATTTCCAATATCTCTGAGTGACACTAAAGAGTTTATCAACTTTTCGTTATCTCTTTGGTGTAATCCAATACTAGGTTCATCTAAAATATATAATACACCAACGAGTTGCGACCCAATTTGTGTTGCTAGCCTAATACGTTGTGCTTCGCCGCCAGATAAAGATTTTGAACTTCTATTTAATGCCAAATAGTCTAAACCAACATCCAATAAAAACTGCAATCTAGATTTAATTTCTTTTACAACCTCTTCAGCTATTTTTAATTGTTTTTCAGATAGGTGATTATGTAAATCGTTAAACCATTCTGAGAGTTCAACAATATCTGTATTGGCAAGTTCTGCTATGTTTTTGCTATTTATTTTGAAATAAAGAGACTCTTTTTTTAAACGAGAGCCTTCGCAAACAGGACATTTAATTTTGTCCATGTAATCTTTTGCCCAACGTTTTAAAGAGGTAGAATCTGCGGTTTTGTATTGGTTTTCAATAAAATTAGCTACGCCTTCAAAATCTATTTTATAATCGCGGGTAACGCCTAAAGTTTTACTTTCAATAGAGAATTTTTCATTACCACCATACAAAATCATGTGTTTTGCTTCCTCTGGAATACCTTTATAAGGATCAGTTAATTTGAAATTGAAACGTTGTGCTATGGTATCAAACTGCTTAAAAATCCAACTATTCTTTTCGGGACCGTGTGGCGCTAAAGCACCGTTTTTTATAGAAAGGGAATCATCTGGAATAATTTTATTTTCATTAACTTGATACAATTCACCAATACCATTACAGTTATCGCATGCACCTTTTGGCGAGTTGAAAGAGAAATTATTAGGCTCTGGATTTTGATATGAGATTCCAGAAGTAGGACACATTAAACTTCTACTAAAATAGCGCGTTTCTTGAGTGTCTTGATCTATAACTAACAAGACATCTTCACCATGATACATAGCCGTATTTATGGTTTCAGTTAGGCGTTTATCGTTATCAACTGTATCATCTATTTTAAGTCTATCAATTACAATTTCAATATCATGCGTTTTGTAACGATCTAATTTCATGCCTTTTACAAGGTCTTTAATGTCGCCATCTGTTCGCACTTTCACAAAACCTTGTTTGGCAACTTGTTCGAATAACTCCCGATAATGGCCTTTTCTGGAGCGTACAATAGGTGCCAAAACGTTAATACGTTTCCCATTAAAATCTTTAATGATGAGTTCTTTAATTTGCTCATCACTGTAACTTACCATTTTATCGCCTGTGTTATAACTATAAGCATCACTAGCTCGAGCAAATAACAAACGCATAAAATCGTAAATTTCTGTAATGGTACCTACCGTAGATCGAGGTGATTTACTTGTGGTTTTTTGCTCAATTGCAATAACTGGAGATAAGCCATCAATTTTATCAACATCCGGTCGTTCTAAACCACCTAAAAACTGACGTGCATAAGCCGAAAATGTTTCAATATATCGACGTTGTCCTTCAGCATAAATAGTATCAAAAGCAAGAGAGGATTTTCCACTTCCAGACAAACCAGTTATTACAACTAATTTTTCTCTAGGTATAGATACATCAATATTTTTAAGGTTGTGTACTCGTGCTCCTTTTACTTCAATAAAATCATCAAATTGGCTCATAAATTGGCAAAAGTGCAAAGTTACGATTTTTGATGTTAATTTCTTGTGAAGTTTTATTTCACTTTTATTATAATTGTACTCAAAATTATCAAAACAATTACAAATGAAATTACTAGGAATAGGATCAAGAATTAATCACTCAGAATACGGAAAAGGGGTTGTAACCAATGTAACATCTTTACATTATTGGGTAACTTTTATTGAAAACGGATTAGAAACGATAGATTTAGATAGTGATTTTGAAGTTATTGAAGCAGCTGATGGCGATGTAGATACCGTTAGTTTTTTTGAGGTAGAAAGTAGTTTGGTGAAAATTCTAAAAAAATGGAGTGATGTTAGTGAAGTTGTGCCAATTGCCGATAAATATAAAGGCGGAAAACTTATTTTAGAGCCTGCAGATACTTCTATGAAATCTTATGAATTACCAATTAACACTTTTTTTCATAAAATAACAATGGTTCGCGACCGTTTACGAGTTATGGAACAACGCATTAATTCTAGTAATTTAGACGAACAGGGTAAAATTGATTTGCAACAATACATAACCAGGATATATGGCAGTTTAACAAGTTTTAATGTGTTATTTAAATCTAAGAGTCATAATTTTGTGGGGCAGCGGAGTAAGTAATATTAGTTAACGCCTTTTATATCATCAATTTCCAAACCTAAAACTAAAAGTTTGTGAAATGTTGGTAATTGCGCACCAGTTTCTGTAGTTGTCCAATCGCTCCACGAGGCTTCTAAACCATCAAATGGTAAAATAGAAGTCCACATTTTAAATGCTTTTGGTTTCCCATTATCATCTAACAACCACAAATAGGAATCACCAGGGGTTGATCCGCCAGAAGTATAGGTCACTAAAAGGGCCTCTTTATTATTTTTAGTTTTTACTAATCTGCGCTCAACACCATCATCAAAAACTTTATAAGGCGCAACTAACCAAAAGGAATCATTATTAAAATAGGTAATGGCTTTTTCAATAAGTTCGTCTGCCAATTCACTATCTATAACAAAGTTATGAATATAAACTTTGCTTTTAGTATGATCGTTTAAATCAAGTTGAACTTTATAATCTTTCCAGCTAACCTCGCAAATGTTTTTGTTTTTCTCCCAAATGTAATGATGGCGTTTTTTAAAAGTCCATTCAATGGTATTGGTTTTTTTATAAGCTTCATAATTTAAAGCATCTAACATATTACGTGCTAACGCATCTGCTTTTTCTCCTTGAATACCAGTAGGTAAATCTTCGTTGTATTTAAAATACAAAAAGCCAAAAAGTAACAGGCTAGGAAGCGTTAAAAAAATAATGGCACCTGTAATAATTTTTAATATTTTTTTAGGTTTAATTGCCATGAAATGGAGTTTGGTTTAATGTTGTTTGGCATCTAAAGTATTAAATGCTATTGATTTAGGAAAAGAAAAGCTCTAAAAACCGACCGCTGTATCATCACCTCGATAATCTGCACCACCCTGTAACCTTTTGTCATCTAAAACGAGTATCCCATCGACCTTGCCAATAACTGGTGAATCCTTTTCATTTATAAAATAACCTAAATTTTTGAGTTCATTTATAGTGTTTTTATCAAAAGAATTTGGTTCCATCATAATTACATCTGGTAACCATTGATGATGAAATCTTGGTGCTTCTACGGCTTCCTGCATGCTCATATTAAATTCATGAATATTTAAAATAGTTTGTAGTACCGATGTAATAATTGTTGATCCGCCTGGAGTGCCAACGGACATTAATAATTGTCCGTTTTTTTCAACAATTGTTGGCGTCATAGAACTTAGCATGCGCTTTTCAGGAACTATACTATTGGCCTCAGCACCAATAAGTCCGAACATATTGGGTTCACCGGGTTTACTACTAAAATCGTCCATTTCATTATTTAAAAAGAAGCCCAACTCAGAACAATATAATTTAGAACCGTAATAAGCATTTAATGTAGTTGTTGCAGAAACGGCGTTTCCAAATTGATCTATAATAGAGTAATGTGTAGTTTCGTTACTTTCAACAATTTGAATGTTTCCATGAGAAACATCGCTTGATTTTGTTGCTTCATCCAATGAAAAACTAGACATTCTTTGGTTTAAATAATCTGTACTTATTAGTTTGTCAATTGGATTGTTTACAAAATCTGGATCTCCTAAATAAAAGCTTCTATCAGCATAAGCGCGACGTTCAGCCTCGGTAATTATTTGAATGGTTTTTGTTGAATTATGTCCGAATTTATGCAAATCAAAAGGTTCAATCATTTTCATTATTTGGGCTAAACATACGCCGCCACTTGAAGGTGGAGACATAGATATAATTTTTAGGTCATCATAGGTAAAAGTGATTGGTGTTCGCCATATTGCTTCATAAGACGCCAAATCTTCTTCTGTAATAATACCGCCATTATCTTGAACAAATTCTGCAAGTGTTTTAGCAATTTCTCCTTTATAAAACGCTTCACTGCCATTATACATAATAGCTTTTAAAGTATTTGCCAAAGCAGATTGTTTTAAAGTGTCATTTTCTTTGTAATTATTTAAGAAGAGTATTGAATCTTTGTTTACGTCTCTAAAATCATCTTGTTTGCTCTTTATTCTAGCCTCTTGCATTTTTGTAATAACAAAACCTTTATTTGCAAGCTCAATAACGGGCTTTATAATAGCTTCAATTGGTAAAGAACCTAGTTTTTTATGAACTGCAAAAACACCAGCTATGGTTCCTGGAACACCTACAGCCATAGCACCTTTTGTACTTTTATTTGGAATAACATTCCCTAAGGAATCTAAGTACATGCCTTTGGTTGCAGCTTTTGGCGCTTTTTCTCTGTAATCAATTCCACCAATATCGCCATTAGCCTTTCTATATACCATAAAACCACCGCCACCAATATTGCCAGCACAAGGATATGTAACTGCCAAAGCAAGTTCTGTGGCAACCATGGCATCAAAGGCATTGCCTCCTTTTTTTAGTATATCACTTCCAATTTTTGAGGCTTCTTCTCTAGCTGAAACTACCATGGCACTTTCTGTAATTAAAGCCTTTTTTTTGGTTTTAACCGTTTCTTTACATGAAAAAAAAAGCAATGTGATTATGAGTAAATAACTAAACTTTTTCATAGATTTCTTTTGTGATTTCATGTCGTTTTTTGTTTGAAAAGTGAATTAATTCATCGAAGAATAAAGTGAATTCGTTTTCAAATTCCTCATAAAATTCTTCTAACTCATTAACGGCTTTATCCATACCTGATCGATTTTTTGTTCGCCTATTCATACCATCCAAAACTCTTGAAATGCCTTCAATTGAAGCATAATTTAACAACCAATTGTCAGCAATCATATATGGCATCATTTTTTGTATTCTTAAAGGTAAAATATCATAGTGTTTCTCTAAAGAATCGTAAAAAGTATTTACATAGTCGTCTAAAGGAATATCAGAATAATTTTTCCAGTTTTTAGCCAAAAAATGATCGTAAAGAATATCTACAATTATACCTGAGTAATGTCCGTATTTTTCATGTAAACGCTTGGTGCTTTTTCTAACAGTTTGGTGTGCATCAGTAAAAGTATCAATGTTTCTGTGCAGTAAAACACCTATTTGTACATCTTTTCTGCGTTTTTTGTATGTGTTTCCTTTAATGCCATCGGCAATAAAATTACCAATAGTTACTAAATCATTATCTCCAGAAAGATAAACATGGGCTAGATAGTTCATTTGTGAAATTTACGAATTACCATTTAAGAAATGCAACTTGTAATTGTATATTTGTTTTTAAATTTTAAAAAATAATATGACACTTATAAAATCAATTTCAGGAATTAGAGGAACCATTGGCGGGCAAGTAGGCGAGAACCTAACACCAATTGACGCTGTTAAATTTGCATCTGCTTATGGCGTTTGGCTAAAGCAACAGCGGCAAAAAGACATCTATAAAGTTGTTGTTGGTAGAGATGCCCGTATATCTGGTAAGATGATGCAAAATTTGGTAATGAATACGCTTATTGGTTTAGGAATTGATGTGGTTGATGTTGGTCTTTCTACAACCCCTACAGTTGAAGTGGCTACAACTTTAGAACATGCCGATGGTGGTATCATTTTAACAGCCAGCCATAACCCAAAACAATGGAATGCCCTAAAATTATTAAATGCCAAGGGTGAATTTTTAGATGCCGTAGAGGGCGCAAAAATTTTAGATATAGCAGAGAGTGATAACATGGAGTTTGCTGATGTAGATAGCTTAGGGAAAATAACAAAAAACAAAGCTTATATAGATTTACATATTATTGAAGTTTTAGATTTAGACTTGGTAAACGTTAAGGCTATAGAAAGTGCAAAATTTAAGGTTGTAGTAGATGGTGTAAACTCTACGGGAGGTATTGCTATTCCGTTACTTTTAGAGCGCCTAGGTGTTGATGTTATTAAATTATATTGTGAACCAAACGGACATTTTCCGCATAACCCTGAGCCTCTTAAAGAGCATTTAGGAGATTTATCAGATGCTGTTAAAAAGCATAAAGCAGATTTTGGGATTGTGGTAGATCCAGATGTAGATCGTTTAGCTTTTATGGATGAAAATGGTGAGATGTTTGGAGAAGAATACACTTTGGTAGTTTGTGCAGATTACGTTTTAAGTAGAACACCAGGAAATACGGTAAGCAATATGAGTTCCACCAGAGCACTGCGCGATGTTACTGAAAAACATGGCGGAACATATGAGGCTAGTGCAGTAGGCGAGGTGAATGTGGTTAAATTAATGAAGAAAAATAAAGTAGTCATTGGTGGTGAAGGTAATGGCGGTATTATTTACCCAGAAGCGCATTATGGTCGTGATGCACTAGTTGGTGTGGCATTATTTTTAAGCTTATTAGCTGATAAGGATATGAGTGTTAGCGAACTAAGAAAAACCTACCCTGATTACTATATGAGCAAAAAGAAGATTGAGCTAACTCCCGGTTTAGATGTTGATGGTATTTTAAAAGCGATAGAAGAACGCTACCAAAATGATCAACTAACGACCATTGATGGTGTTAAAATAGATTTCTCTGAAAGTTGGGTACATTTACGTAAAAGTAATACCGAACCTATTATTAGAATTTATACCGAAGCAAAATCGCAAGAAGAAGCTGATGCTTTGGCGGATAAATTTATTGAAGAGATAGGCTCCATAGCTAATAGTTAAAACGCATTGCGAGGACGAAGGACGCTGCAATCTTTTTTTTGCAAACCAAACTTAGTCATGTGGAAACATCCTTTAGTATGACCATATCAAATGCAGCTAAAGCCATTTTGCAATTTTATTTTTGCCAAATTGGCTTTACAGGCTTCATCATTTAGTAGTTCTTTTACAAAGTTTAGTATATCTTGTCCAGTAAATTGTTTCATATCTTTTATTTTTAAAACAACAAATACGAAAATTAAATGAATACTAATTAATGTAAATACTAATTTGCTTTAATTAGTATTCATTTTAAAATTATCTTACAAAAATTCTATAAGAGAACTTCTGCATAAAACTATTGTTCTCCATCACTGCCATTATCACCATCATTGCTTTTTATAGGTTGTGAACTTTCTTTTACTATTTTATCTGTTTTAGTAATTTTACCAGCTTTATCTAATTCCAGATCAAAAGTGAGTTTTTCTGTATCAACAGTTACTTGGTAAAAGTATTTCCCATCGCTAGTTTCAGTTAACAGGGCAGTATTAAATGAGCCATTTGGATATTTTTTTTCAATAGATTTTTTTACAATATCTGGAATAGCGTTAATTTTTAAAATAGATTCCGATTTATTCCAGTTTCCATCAAAATCAAAGTCCGAGGTTGTTTTAACCCCTTGGTTGTTAAATTTAATTTTAAAGGAATTCTTTTGTTTCTTGGATTTAACCTCAGTAGCATTAGGATATTTTTTAAGAAACGATTCGTTCACAAGTGCTGGCAATCCTTTCTTTTGAGCCATTGATCCTACTGCAATTGCTGACAGTAAGCAAAATAATACTAATTTTTTCATTTTTAGATTTTTTTAAATTGTTAATTCTCTGTTTTAGTACATCATAAAAATATAATTCACTGATATTAAGAAATTTACATTGCAGGTAAATCACTTAAAGAGAAGGCAGACAACATATTAAAAGAATGATATCACAGATCACTCATTTTTCTAATGGAGAATATCAACGCCTAGAATAAAAGTACGAAATACATTTCAATATTAAACATCAAATTTAGGAAAGATATAAAGATATATTTTACGGGTTAAAGCTTATAAACATTGAGATATTTGCATTATGCAAAACGCAAACTGTCGGTTTTGAGAAGTTAGTTAATGCATTTAATAAGTCAAGTAATAACCATATAAAAAAAAATTGATACTAAGTATTGATAGAATTAATTGAAAGTTTTAAAAAACAGTCTTTTTATGGTTAGTCAATTTATCTGAATTATCCGTTGAAAGGTAGTATCTCATTAAGTGTGTAAAGTTTAATTTTTGATTAATTTTAAATTTTATACACAATGAACAAAGACGA
>CANMSN010000020.1 GCA_947500585.1 uncultured Flavobacteriaceae bacterium
GAAGGTAGAGCCAAAGCAAATGGCATTACGGTAGAAGAATTACCAGCATTTTACGCAAAAAGAAACTTGTTGAACGAAATTATTACCCCAGATGATATTGCTAATGGCGTATTTTCTTTTGTGGGTATTCTTGATAAATCAACAGGAAACATCATTAATGTTGATGGTGGTATGGCAAATGCTTTTGTTAGATAAGAATTTGAGTGAGTATGTTTTTTAAAATAAAAATCCGATGAAAATAGATCAAAACCAAATACAAAGCATAAATATAAAAGATATTGATTCACATCAAGAAAACTTTGATTTTTTAGCTAACAAATTAAGTAAGCAAGGTCATAACGTTTTGGATATTGTTTCAAAATTAGCAGAATTTCAAGTGGCTATACCAAGTTGGGCATTAGGTGCAGGTGGTACCCGTTTTGGACGTTTCTCTTTTTATGGAGAGCCATCAAATCTAGAACAAAAGATAGAAGATATTGGCGTTTTACATAGTTTAACTCAAACAGCTGGAGCTGTGTCATTGCATATTCCTTGGGACATTCCTTCAGATTATACCGCTATAAAAGAACAAGCTGATGGGTTAAATATAAAATTTGACTCCGTAAATTCTAATACCTTTCAGGATCAAAAAGACGCCAAAGAAAGTTATAAATATGGGTCTTTAAGCAATGTAAGTCAAGCAGTTCGTGAACAAGCTATTGCTCATAATTTAGATGTTATCAATATTGGAAACAAATTAGGGTCTAAAAGCTTAACCGTTTGGTTAGCAGATGGCTCTTGTTTTCCTGGACAGAATAACTTCCAAACAGCATTTCAAAACACAGAAGATAGTCTTAAAGCTATATATAAAGGCTTACCAGATGATTGGAAATTGTTAATTGAGTATAAACCATATGAACCGAATTTTTATAGTACGGTTATTCAAGATTGGGGCGCTTCATTAATGCTAGCCAATTCATGCGGTAAACAAGCCTATACTTTGGTAGATTTAGGTCATCACCTTCCGAATTCTAACATTGAGCAAATTGTTTCTATTTTACAATTGAAAGGCAAATTAGGAGGCTTCCACTTTAATGATAGTAAATATGGTGATGACGATTTAACCGTTGGAAGTATTAAGCCATATGCTTTATTCTTAATCTTTAATGAATTGGTTTACGGGATGCAAAACAATCCACAAAATCCAGATCTAGCGTGGATGATTGATGCGAGTCATAACGTAAAAGATCCTTTAGAAGACTTAATTCAATCTTTAGAAGCCATTCAAGAAGCTTACGCTAAAGCATTACTTATTGACCAATCGGCATTAAAAGCTGCTCAATCTCATAATGATGTGGTTAAATGTCAAGAAATTTTACAAGGTGCATACAGAACAGACGTGAGACCTTTACTCGAAAAAGCGCGTTTAAATAGTGGCGGCGTTTTAAATCCAATTAATGCCTACAGAGCTTTATATGTAAGAAGCGGTCTTATCAAAGAAAGAGGAAAAAACACAGTAGCTACAGGACTTTAATCTTTTAAATATGAAAAAGGTAACCGCAGTTTTTGATATTGGTAAAACCAATAAAAAGTTTTTTTTATTTGATAAAGATTTTAAAGAAGTTCATAAAGAATATATCTCTTTTGATGAAATTGAAGATGAGGACGGGCATCCAACAGAAAACCTTCTTGCATTACACAAATGGCTAAAAGCCGTTTTTAACCAAATCATTGAAGCTAAAGCGTTTGAGGTTAAAGCGATAAATTTTTCAACCTATGGAGCAAGTTTTGTACATATTGATGCACATGGCAATCCATTAACACCACTTTACAATTATACAAAGCCACTACCCGAAAACATAGTTGCTGAATTTTTTGAAGCACATGGTCCTAGGGAAGCATTTCTTAGAGATACAGGTTGTGCAGATTTAAGTATGTTAAACTCTGGATTACAGTTGTATTGGTTGAAAAAAGCCAAGCCCGAGATTTATGGTAATATAAAATATTCGTTGCACCTGCCACAATATCTTAGTTATATATTTACAGGTATTCCGTTAAGTGAATACACCAGTATTGGTTGTCACACCGCATTGTGGGATTACGGCAAAAAAGATTACCATACTTGGGTGTATAAAGAAGAAATTGATAAAATTTTACCACCGATAGTTTCAACCGAAACCAGTATAAATATGAACTACAATGGTAGCCGGATCAAAATAGGCGTTGGTATACATGATAGTTCGGCAGCATTACTTCCTTATGTAAGAAGTATCAAAAAAAAGTTTGTTTTAGTATCTACAGGCACATGGAGTATTGTTTTTAATCCGTTTACAGAAAAGCCAATTTCTGAAGAGATTAATAATAAAGATACCATTAATTATATGCGTATTAATGGTAAGCCTGTTAAGGCAACGCGCATGTTTTTAGGAAATGAATACAAAGTTCAGGTCAAAAAACTTGATAAACATTTTGGTGTTAACAGTGATTATCACCGGAGTGTTAAGTTTGATTATGATACGTATTTTGAAATTATTCAAGACTTTAAACATTGTTACAGATGGGAGAGTACTACAGATGTTGATATGCCTGAGAAAACTCATATCTCTTACCATAAATACGAACACGCCTACCATCAGTTAATGATAGAACTAGTAATGCTACAAATTAAATCCATAAAAGAAGCTTTAGTCAACAATAGTATTGCTCGAATTTATGTAGATGGTGGTTTTAGCAATAATGATATTTATATAAAGTTGTTATCTCATCACTTTAAGGATAAAAAATTAAGTACTACCGATGCATCACTTGGTTCAGCTTTAGGTGCTGCCATTTCAATTTCAGACAATAAACTGAATTCAAAATTTTTAAAACAGAACTATGCACTTAAAAAACATGTGCCTTTTATTTTGAAATAATTTATATAGAATACCAATACTAAATAAAACTAAATAATTATGAGCCAATTTAACATTGAAGAAGACATTGAAAATATAGTAGGAGGAGAATTTGAAAGAACTCCCGTACCTAAATCTAAACTTAAAGGTTGGAAAAGTTTTATAGGCATGTATGCTGGAGAGCATGCAGCAGGTACTGAATTTATGATAGGCCCCTTGTTCTTAACAGCGGGTGTTAGTGCTTTTGATTTGATTGTTGGATTATTAATAGGAAATCTATTAGCTGTTTTAAGTTGGAGATTTTTAACTGCTGAAATTGCTATTAAGAATAGATTGACATTATATTTTCAATTAGAAAAAATCTGTGGCAAAAAACTAGTAACAGGTTACAATTTAGCCAATGGTATTTTGTTTTGCTTTTTAGCAGGTTCTATGATAACTGTTTCGGCCACAGCGGTAGGTATTCCATTTGATATGCCGATGCCAAAGCTAACCGACACTATGCCTAATGGTGCAACTTGGATTATCATTGTTATTCTTCTTGGGGCAGTTATTTCTATTATTGCAGCACGTGGCTATGATACGGTAACAAAAGCGGCTAACTGGATGTCACCAATAATTGTTGTCGCTTTTATTGCTTGTGGAATAGTTGCTCTAAATCAATTAGAAGTAAGTAGTTTTTCTGATTTTTGGAATATTTGGGGAGAAGGCGCTGAGCCATTTCCGGGACAAATAAAATTTACATTTTGGCATGTTGTGATATGGTCTTGGTTTGCAAATGGAGCGATGCATATTGGTATGTCTGATTTATCAGTATTTAGATTTGCTAAGAAAGCAAAAGCAGGTTGGGCAACGTCTGCAGGGATGTACGTAGGTCATTACATGGCTTGGATAGCTGCAGCATTGTTATATACAGTGTACTTAAAATCTCCAGAGGCACAAGCTTTTTTAAGTAGTGGAGATGCACCACCAGTAGCACCAGGGCCATTAGCAAATAATGCTATTGGTATTTTTGGAATAATTGCGGTTGTACTAGCAGGGTGGACAACTGCCAACCCAACTATTTATAGGGCTGGATTAGCGTTTCAAGCTATTTTACCAAAATTATCAACTGCTAAAGTGACAATTTTAGCAGGAACGGTGGCTACAATAGCTGGATTATTTCCTGCTTTTGCCATGAAACTTTTAGGTTTTGTTGCACTCTATGGGTTTATTTTAGCGCCTTTTGGAGCGGTTATAGTATTTGAACATTTCTTCCATAGAAAGGTTGGCATAGTCAAAAACTATGCTGAAGTAGCTAATTTGTCATTCAATAAATCTGTGTTTTGGGCTTGGGCCATTAGCTTTGGAATATTCTACTTTATATCCGTTCAATTTGATGTGTTTTTATCTTTTGTGACATTACCTGCTTGGTTATTATGTGGGGTTTTGTTTTTAGTATTTAGTAAGTATTATCAGAAAAATTAGAAGAGTTTTGTATTCAAAATTTCTAAAAGCTATCACCAATAATTCTTAAAAAAGGATTGCATAAGTAGCTTGATTAATATTATCCAGCTGTTCTAACTTTAATATTTCTATATCTATAAATTATCACTTTTATAGAGTTTTTTTAGGTTTCTTTAAATTCATTAATTTCATAGTATTGTTGATCAAGATTTAGTTTTAATACATTAAATTAAAATTATAAAACATTAAAAATCAATATTTTAACCCCTATTCGGTGCGTGTTTTTATGGATCATTCTCAAAAGTTGTGTGTGAGAATTGAAATAAGGTTCCTAATTTTGCTAAAAAAAAGATTTGGACAATTATTTAGAGCTACTCAAACTTATTTTACCTGAATTCTTAATCAATCACTTTGATTTAGTAAATAATACTAAAAATGGCGAAGTGATGCACCTTTATTTTGAAGAGCGTAACACTATGCCTAAAGAAGAATCTTCCCGTATTTTAATCGCTCATGGGTTTCATAAGCAAATAACCATCCAAGATTTTCCGCTCAGAGGAAACACAGTTTATTTGCATGTAAAGCGGCGAAGATGGCTTGATAAAGCAACGAAACAAGTTGTACAAAGAGACTGGAATTTAGTTGCACAGGGAACACGGATGACCACCGAGTTCGCTGCTTTTTTAAAAGAAATTAATAGATACTAAAGCTTCTGATTGCCATACTATAGCTGGGTTTTATAACGTTGATGGCAAAAAACTCAGTAGACAATACAGAGACTATCTTAGGGAGTTTAAAGATTGGAAACAAAAACCACACGCCAAACAATGGCTTATCTTTCCAGAAAATATAGGGGCTTACCTATCTATTGATGAAACAGCTCTTTCTAAAGGTGAACTCTATACCATAATCACAAATAAAAAAGCTAAAGGAAACAAAGGTAGCATTGTAGCAATTTTTGCTGGTACAAAAGTAGAGCCTATTATAAAGCAGCTTCTTACAATATCAGCTAAAAAAAGAGCAATGGTTAAAGAAATCACATTAGATATGGCCAACTCAATGAAAACTATAGCAAAAACATGCTTCCCAAAAGCCATACAAGTTACAGATCGTTTTCATGTGCAAAAGCTTGCACTAGAAGCATTGCAAGACATTAGAATTAAACACAGATGGGACGCAATAGACTTAGAGAATGAAGCCATAAAAAAAGCCAGATTGACTAACCAAACATACAGACCACGCCTGTTTAGTAATGGTGAGACTAGAAAAGAACTCTTGGCAAGAAGTAGTTATTTACTCTACAAAGCGCCATCAAACTGGACCAAAAATCAATATGAGAGAAGTAAAATAATGTTTCAAGAATATCCCGACATAAAAATGGCTTTTAATTTGGTACAAGGTCTCAGAAATATTTTCAATACTACTAAATCAATAGAAGTAGCGTATACAAAACTCGCACACTGGTATAAAGATGTGGAACAATCTGGTTTTAGTGCGTTCAATACAATAGCAAATACGATAACATTAAACTATCGATCTATACTAAACTATTTTATTAATAGAAGTACCAATGGCTCAGCGGAATCTTTTAATGCTAAAATTAAAGCTTTTAGAGCGCAATTTAGAGGTGTGAAAAATATTGAATTCTTCCTCTTTAGATTAACGACTATTTTTGCTTAAACACAACAATTAGGAATGATCCGTTTTTATTTTTAAAAAACACGCACCGAATAACGCACCTATTTGATGCTATTATTTGATATCAATTGAAAGTAATTAAAATGAAAAAGTCCATAAACACTACGTTTATGGACTTTTTGAATAATCTTGAAGTAATTCCAGTGACCGGGTTGGGGTCTGAACTTGAATTTTAATATATTGATATTCAAAAAGTTATAATTGATATGATTAGGTAGCTCACCGAATAGCGCACCTAATTTTAGCATTAATGTAAAATGAACTTAATTAAAAGTAAATTTATGCAAAAATATTCAATGTGTAATACAGTGCATATATCTTTATTGAAACTATTAGTGCTATCTAATCTATTGAAAAGTAATAAAAAGCATGATCTAGATTTAACAGTTATGTGGCTCAGTAATGAAATGGTATGAATATTGGGTTTAACTTAAAAAAATATAATGTTATATTTAGTAAAATAGAAAAATTTGGCGTTTTAAATTGAACAATTTACTAAAGATAAGATGTCTTGTTCATAATCAACAAAACGTATTTCTGAAATATTTAATTTATTTTGCTCATCAATATTCATTAAAGAAAAATAAACATTTTCTTTCCAGGCTTCTCTGCTATTGGGAGATAATTTTACGACCTGTTCAACAATGCCTTTGTTTAAGTTCATAAAAAAAATTTCTTCATTTGAAATAGGTTGCTCATTATACTGAATACCTTTGTTGGACTGGCAAAAAAATAGTGGGATAGCAGTTAGGTGAGGGTCTATTTTAAAAACTCTAATGAAACCTTGTTTGTTAATTGAAGAACTTCCATTTATTATTTTAAAAAAATCACTTACAGTTTTGGTTTTTTCAGGGTTATTGTCTTTAAAGTCCAGTTTTTCATAATAGAAAAACTCAAAAAGTTTTTGCCAAAAAGTAATTGTCGTATTATAGTTTGGCAAATAAATGGAGTAGGTGAATTTTTCTTTCAACTCGTTTTCTATTATATTAATATTTTTATCGTTTCTAATTTTATCTAAAATAGTGAGCTCATTTTCTTGAAAATTTTTTAATATTATTCTAAATAGCCTATTCATTATATAGTCAATGTCATTTTTGGATTTTCCTTTGATTGACCAGAATATTTCTCCAGGCTCATGAAGTAAAGCTATAAACTTATTGGCCTTGGAGCTCCATTCTATGAGTTCTTCATAATCATCATTATTTGCAAACACAGATTTGTTTTTGTCTTTTTTTTTCAAGAGCTCATAGGCATGGTTAAAAGTCTCATCCAGTTTATTATATAGTGGATCTTTCGGTGATAGTCTTTGTCTTAGTATTTTAATTATTTCTTCTTTTAAGTTTTCAGACATGGGTTTTTCATAAGCAACCCCACCAGATTTTAAGACTTGATTCAAATAAGGTCGCATATTTTTTACTTCTTTGTCACTATAGTGTCCTGGAGATTCCACAATAGCTTCTGCTAAATCATTTTGAAATCTAAAAAAAGGTTTTTTCTCATTTGTGTTGTTATGGTATACTTCTTTCTCAAAAAGTAGATAATTCAAATCTTCTTTCATCTTAAAACGATATTATTCTTTGATTTTTACTTCACAAATATAGAGAAAGTTTTTTTTTGAATATTTTTTCAATAATTATTTTTATAAACTAAATATTGCATTATATTTGTTTTATTAACTTAAATATAAACTATAATTAAGTATATTAATTTGAAAAATATACTTTTAATTCAATATAGTAACTCATTTAAACTTATGTGGTTTTGAGTTAAATTAAGATGAATTCGTTTTTAAAATGAGCATAAGCTCAAATCTAAATGACTTTTCTAATTAGAGTTAGAGGTGATTTAATTTTTAGATGGCTTAAAGAAAAAAATATGAATAGAAAAATATTAGAGTCTGAGTTAATCTTAAATAAAGACGGTAGTGTATTCCATTTGCATCTCAAACCAGGTCAGGTTGCCAATACTGTTATTTTAGTGGGCGATCCAAACCGTATTGAAGTGATAGCTTCTTTTATGTCTTCAATTGAATTTAAAATTAGTAATAGAGAATATGTTTCGTTAACAGGGAATTATAATGGAAAAAGAATTACTGCTGTATCTACAGGAGTAGGGATTGGAAATATTGATATTGTTATGAACGAATTAGATGCCCTTGTTAATATCGATTTTGATACTAGGGAAATAAAGAAGCGGCAAATCAGTCTGAATTTTATCAGAATAGGTACATCAGGAAGTCTTCAAAAAAACCTTCCAGTCAATTCTTATGTTATTTCAGAAAAGTCCGTTGGTTTTGACAATCTTCTCTATTTCTACAAGGAAAGTAAAAATGTTATCAATGAAAAATTCTCAGTATTCATGCGCGTGTTGGTAAAGGAACACTCCATATATCTGTGTCCTTATGTTATTGACGCATCAGAAGATTTTGTAAACAAACTTAAAAGTGACAAAACACAATTAGGAATAACAGTCACATCTCCAGGATTTTATGTACCACAGGGAAGAGAGCTGCGCTTAAGTGCTAAACTAGAAAATATTAATGAAGTGCTATCCCATTTCGAAGAGGATGGTCTTAGAATAACTAATTATGAAATGGAAAGTTCAGCAATGTATGGTTTGGCCAAAATGCTAGGGCACAAAGCAGTAGCTATCTGTTTAATCATTGCCAATAGGTTGAATAAAAACGCAAATCAAAATTATCGAGAAGATATGAAAGGTTTAATTCTCTATACTTTGAAAAGAATAACAAGTTGAACGGAAAAATTAATATATAAAGAAAATTAAAAGTAATGATGCAATTACCAAAAACCCTTACTGAAGTAAAAAATTTTATTAATGGCAAGTTTGTAGATTCTGTTAGTAAAGCTACGATACAAGTTCTTAGCCCTATTGATGGAAAAGTTATTTCGAGCGTAGCTTTATCAGTTCAAAAAGATGTTGACAATGCGGTTCAACTTGCCAAAAGTGCTTTTCAAGATTGGGCAGGTAAAACACTAAAAGAGCGGACACAAATTTTCTTTAAGTATAGACAATTACTTGAAGAACATATGGATGAACTGGCATCGATTATAAAAATTGAAAACGGCAAAACTATTGATGAGGCTCGAGCAGAAGTTGCTAAGGCCATCGAGTTGTGTGAATTTTGTGTTTCCATGCCACAAATTATTGGCAATGAGGTACAGGAGGTAAGTAAAGGTGTAGAGTGTAGGTTGGAAAAAAAACCTTTGGGTGTTGTGGCATCGATAACGCCATTCAATTTTCCAAATATGGTGCCACACTGGACGGTTCCAAATGCTTTGGTCTTGGGTAATACTATGGTATTAAAACCATCAGAAGTAGTGCCGTTAAGTGCTGTGAAAATGGCAGAATTACTAAAAGAGGCTGGGCTTCCTGATGGTGTATTTAATGTTGTAAATGGCGGAAAAGAAGCCGTAGAAGCCATCTGCGATCATCCAGATATAAAAGCGGTTTCTTTTGTAGGTTCTACTAGTGTGGCAAAAATAGTTTATAAGAGATCTACGTCTAGCTTAAAACGCTGTGTAGCTCTAGGTGGAGCCAAAAATCATTTGTTGGTATTGCCAGATGCGCATCCTCAAATGGCAGCTTCCAATATATTGGCCTCCATGTCTGGTTGTGCTGGTCAGCGTTGTATGGCGGCGTCAGTAATGGTTGGCGTTGATAAGGTGCAACATATTATAGACCTTATGGTTGAAGAAGCTAAACAATTAATTCCCGGTAAGAGCTTAGGCACGGTAATATCAGCGGATGCTAAAGCACGTATTGAAAGATATATTACACAAGCAGAAGAAAATGGCGTTAAAATCCTTTTAGATGGAAGAAAAACAATAGTTAAAGGTAAAGAAGGTGGATTTTATGTAGGAGCTACGATTCTCGATTTTGTAACTCCAGATATGGCAGCTGCACAAGATGAAATTTTTGGCCCAGTATTATCTATAATAAGAGCAAAAAACATAGATGAAGCCATTGTAATTGAAAACAATTCTAACTATGGCAATGCCGCTGCCGTTTTTACTCAAAATGGCAGTATGGCTAAATTGGTTATGGATAGAGCAAGTGCAGGCATGATAGGCGTTAATATAGGAGTACCAGTCCCCCGTGAACCTTTTTCATTTGGAGGATGGAATGAATCGAAATTTGGTGCTGGTGATATAACAGGGAAAAGTTCTATTGAGTTTTGGACTCAGAATAAAAAGACGAGCATAAAGTGGAGTCCAGAGGCAAAAACAAATTGGATGAGTTAATTACAAAATCTTTTTTAGAAAAATATGATTACTAAAAATTTACAAAATAATCTAGATTATACACTTTTCTCATGGGGAAAACAAGGTGGTCTTGACCCTATAGAGGCAAGTCACGCTAAAGGTTCCTATGTCTATGATCTGCATGGGAAACGCTATTTGGATTTTTCATCACAGTTGATGAATGTTAATATTGGTCATGGAAATCAAAGAATTACTCGTGCCGTATCAAATCAAATGGAGAACTTAAGCTTTGTATATCCAGGAATGGCTACAGAACCTAGAGGTAAACTAGGAAAGATGCTTCAAGAGATAACACCAGGTAATCTTAATAAAACCTTTTTTACATTAGGGGGATCCGAGGCCATTGAAAACGCTATCAAGCTTTCAAGAGTATATACAAAAAGACATAAAATTATTACGCATTACAGATCGTATCATGGAGCTACCTATGGAGCCATGTCTGCAGGTGGTGATCCCAGAAAGTTTCCTATTGATAACCAAGCCCTCAATAACTTTGTGCACGTGGAAAATCCATATTTCTACAGATGTCCATGGAATTCCACAACCATAGAAGAGTGCGGTGAAAGCGCTATTGCTCATTTAGAACGCGTCATCCAATTTGAGAATCCAGAAGCTGTTGCTGGTATTTTATTTGAAGGGGAGTCAGGTACTTCAGGATGTATAAAATATCCTCCTTTCTATTTAAAAAAAGTACGTGAATTATGTGATAAATATGGTATTTTAATGATAATTGATGAGGTAATGAGTGGTTTTGGACGAACAGGAAAAATGTTTGGAATAGACCATCACCATGTGGTTCCTGACATTTTATGTATGGCAAAGGGACTAACGTCTGGTTACCTTCCTCTAGGTGCGATTACCGTCACAGATACTATTGCAAATGCATTTAACGATGCGCCTTTACCTTTGGGTTTAACGTACTCGGCACATGCTGTGTCATGCGCAGCAGCCATAGAAAACTTGAATATTTTAAATGAGGGTTTAGTAGACAATGCCGCAAAAATGGGTGTATATATAGAGAGGGAAGTAGAAAAATTAAAAGAAAAGCATCCATCCATAGGTGATTTTAGAAATACGGGATTGTTGGGTTGTTTTGAATTAGTTAAGAACAGAAAAACCAAAGAGCCCATGACACCATGGAATGCTAAAGCTAACCAGATGATGCTTACAAACCAGATAGGGAGTAAACTAAGGGAATTAGGGATGTTTACATTTGTGAGGTGGAGTTGGATTTTTGTAGCACCACCACTTAATATTACTAAGGAAGAAGTTGATGAAGGTCTTGGAATCATTTCAGAAGCCATCGGAATTGCTGATGCTCATTATTTAAAATAGATAGCATGCTTTCTGAAATAAAAAACTCACCACTATATAGTAAAGATTTAGCTCCATTAGATCCTGAGGGTAGAACCTGGGGGAAATGGCACTTAGTTGCCATTTGGATTGGAATGGCTGTATGCATTCCAACATATTTGCTAGCATCATATATGATTAAAACAGGGTTAAATTGGTACGAGGCACTTTTTATAGTAGGTTTAGCAAATTTAATTATTACTATTCCTATGGTTTTAAATGGACATGCTGGTGTAAAATATGGCATTCCTTTTCCAGTTATTGGTCGTGCTGCTTTTGGAACGAAGGGGGTTCATATAGCTTCTGTAACTAGAGGTTTAATAGCGTGTGGTTGGTTTGGAGTTCAAACTTGGGTCGGAGGTTTGGCCATTTATGCCATTTTTAATGCTATTAGCGATACTCCGGGAGAATTAGGCTTATCTATCGGAAAATTTATAAGTTTCTTTATTTTTTGGGTAATAAATGTCTATTTTATACAAAGAGGAACAGAAAGTATAAAATGGCTAGAAGCTTTCTCTGCTCCTATACTTATTAGTATAGGAGTTTTACTGATTTTTTGGGGAACTTCCAAAGCAGGAAGTTTTTCCACCGTATTAGATCAGAGTAAACAGTTATCCATTCCTGCAGCAACAATAAAAAAAAATGAGCATGGTTTTTTACTTGAATTAAATCCATTAAAGAACAAGGCGGCTATTGCAAAGGCAGATGAATACCGTTTACTTACACAATCTTCTAAAAATGCCATTTGGCAAAAGCTAACCGATAAACCTGTTAATGTTTATACGAATAGATTTCAGGTACAATTCAAAAAAACAATGGCAGGTAAAGTCATGCTATCAAGCATTATAGACCCTATAGAAATAGATAATCAAGAAAGCGAATCAAAACTTTGGCTCTATATATTATGGCTCACTGCCATGGTGGGCTTTTGGGCAACTATGGCAATAAGTATTTCAGATATTACGCGTTATGCAAAAAACCAGAAAGACCAAGTATTTGGCCAGTTTGTGGGGTTACCTGGGACAATGCTACTTTACTCTTTTGTCGGGATATTTGTCACTTGTTCAGCAGTAATTAATTTTCAAGATATCTTAATAGCAAACGATGCGCCCTGGGATCCCGTAACATTACTATCTAAATTTGAAAACCCATTAGTGGTTGTTGTATCACAACTTTTTATGTTGCTAGCCACATTAAGTACGAATATTGCCGCCAATGTTATTGCACCCTCTAACGCTTTTTCCAATTTAAAGCCAAAAAAAATCAGTTTTAAAACTGGTGGTTATATTACAGCAATTATAGGTGTACTAATTGCACCTTGGTGGTTGCTTGATGAAATATCAGTAATTCTTGTATTTGTAAGTGGCTTGTTAGGACCAGTATTAGGGATTCTATTAGCAGACTATTTCCTAATTAGAAAAAAGAACTTAGCTATTAAGGAGCTGTATAAAACAGACGGTATTTATGCTTATGGTAGTTCAGGGTATAATAAAGTGGCTATTTTGACATTAGCTGTTGGCGTATGTTCAGCTTTAATAGGCTATTGGGTACCTGCTCTAAGTTTTTTGTATTCGATGTCCTGTTTTACTGGTTTTACAACCTCTTTTGTGTTGTATTTTATAATTATGAAAAAAACAAATAAATGTCTATAATCATTAAAAATGGTCATATCGTAACGGCTTCTGAAGATTATGTTGCGGATATCTTTATTAAAGGCGAACAAATAGTCGCTATTGGTAAAGACCTAAACTATAAAGCGGATAAAATGATTGATGCTACAAATAAACTGGTTTTTCCAGGAGGTATCGATCCACATGTACATTTGGATATGCCGTTCATGGGAACTTATTCGAGTGATGATTATGAAACTGGTACACGAGCAGCGCTCTTTGGTGGTACTACAACGGTTATTGATTTTATACTTCAAACACAAGGTGATACGCTTTACAATGCTCTAAAAACTTGGCAAGAAAAATCAAAAAATAAAGCTGTCGGTGATTATGCTTATCATATGGCGATTACTGATTTTAATGATAAAGTAGCAAAAGAAGTTGTCCAGTTCATAGAAGAAGAGGGTATTAGTTCTTTCAAAACTTTTATGGCTTACAAAGGTGCGCTCATGATTGATGACGGTCAAATGGTTCAATTAATGAAAGTCGTTAAGGCCCATGGTGGTCTGGTAACAGTACATGCTACTAATGGCGATATGATAGATTCATTAATCGCAAAAAATAGAGTAGTGGGTAATTTATCGCCACTATACCATTACTTGTCGCAACCAGAAATTACAGAAGCTGAAGCATCTGCTAGGTTTGCAGATATGCTTCATTACACAGGTTGTCCAGGATATATTGTACATATGACCTGTGAAGGTGCTTTAAATGCGGTGCGTCAATCTACCAAGCGTAATCAAAAGGTTTTTGTTGAAACTTGCACACAATATTTAGTATTAGATGCATCATTATATGAACACGGTTTTGAAGGCGCTAAGTGGGTCATGAGTCCGCCACTTCGAGAGAAAAAGGATCAAGACGCCTTATGGTCAGGTATTAATCAAGGTCTTATACATACTGTGGGTACAGACCACTGTCCTTTTTTATGGGAACAAAAACTTATGGGAAAAGATGATTTTTCAAAGATTCCCAATGGTCATCCAGCTGTCGAACACCGAATCGAACTCCTGTATTCTGAAGGCGTGATGAAAGGTAAAATTTCTTTGACAAAGTTTGTAGAGATTACAAGTACCAATGCCGCTAAAATATTCGGGATGTATCCCAAAAAGGGTACTATCGGTATTGGTAGCGATGCGGATATGGTCATTTTTGATCCGAATAAAAAGCATATTATTTCTGCTAAAACACATCATATGAATGTCGATTATTCTGGTTACGAAGGCTTTCAGATAAAAGGAAAGACGGAAACAGTAATCTTAAGAGGTAAGGTGGTTATAGAAGCTAACAAATGTTATTCAGCTCCTGGCAATGGAAAATTTATAAAAAGAGGTAGAACAATCGTAATAAATTAAAAATTATGGCAAGAAAAGTAAAATCTGGGTTGATACAAATGAGTTTACCCATGACAGAAGGTGAGGGAAGCATTCAAGAAATAATGGATGCTATGGTTGATAAACATATTCCATATATAGAGGAAGCGGGTAAACAAGGTGTGCAGATTCTGTGTCTTCAGGAAATTTTTAATACGCCTTATTTCTGTCCTGGACAAGATAAAAAGTGGTACGAATCGGCAGAGTCTGTTCCTGGTCCAACAGTACAAAAAATACAAGTTTTAGCAAAAAGGTATGATATGGTAATCATCGTTCCAATTTATGAAAAGGAGCAAGCTGGCGTGTTATACAATACAGCTGCTGTAATAGATGCCGATGGAAAATATTTGGGTAAATATAGGAAAAATCATATTCCGCATACCAATGGTTTTTGGGAGAAATTTTTCTTTAAACCTGGTAATTTAGGGTATCCCGTGTTTCAAACAAAATATGCTAAAATAGGAATTTATATCTGTTATGATAGGCACTTCCCAGATGGTGCGCGGGCTTTAGGACTTAATGGTGCCGAAATAGTTTATAACCCATCGGCAACTGTAGCTGGATTGAGCGAGTATCTATGGAAATTAGAACAACCAGCACATGCCGCTGCAAACGGCTATTATATGGGTTGTATCAATCGTGTAGGAGAAGAAAAGCCTTGGAATTTAGGTAAGTTCTATGGTCAATCTTATTTTGTAGATCCTAGAGGGCAAATTTTTGCCCAAGCTTCAAGAGATGATGATGAACTGTTGGTTGCTGAATTTGATTTGGATTTAATTGAAGAGGTTCGATCTACATGGCAGTTTTTTAGAGATAGAAGACCAGAAACATATTCTAGACTTACTGACCTGTAAAATAAAAACAATTATAATGGCAGAATATAAAAGACCGCAAAGTGAAGAAGAGTTTGAATATAACTTCAAACCAAAAAAACCGCTGATGAACGATACCGAAGCGTATTACGAAAGCTCAAGATGTCTCTATTGTTATGATGCACCCTGTATAAAAGCTTGTCCTACGGGTATAGATATTCCTTTGTTTATCAAACAAATAAATACTAAGAATGTCAAGGGGTCAGCCCAAACAATTTATGATGCAAATTGGTTAGGAAATGCATGTGCAACGGTATGCCCTACAGGGGTTTTATGTGAAGGTGCCTGTGTATATAACCATCAAGATGTGCCTCCATTACAAATAGGGCGATTACAGAATTATGCAACGTCCCATGTTATAAGTTCCAATAAAGGTCTATATAAACCAGGAATTTCTAACGGTAAAAAAGTAGCTGTAATTGGTGCTGGACCAGCAGGTATTGCATGTGCTTGCGAGCTTCGCTTACTAGGGTATGACGTCATTATTTATGAAGCAAAAGAAAAACCTTCTGGTTTAACGGTTTACGGCATAGCACCCTATAAAATTACGAATAAAGAAGTTTTAGATGAAGTCGAATACCTCCAGAATCAATTAGGGTTTATTATTAAATATAATACGCCTATTTTAAAGCGAGAACAGTTAGCGCTTTTTGAAAAAACATATGATGCTATTTTTCTAGGTGTAGGCTTGGGTGCGACAGCACAAATCAAAATAAAAGGTGAAGATTTAGAAAATGTAGTTGGGGCAGTTGAGTTTATTGAAGAATTAAGAATGACACATCATGAACTAAAAATACCTGAGAAAGTGATTGTCTTAGGAGGCGGGAATACAGCCATGGATGCGGCTTCTGAAGCAGCACGAATGGGTGCGGAAGAAACTATTTTGGCATACAGAAGATCTAAAGAAGTAAAAGGCGCATACGATTTTGAATATGATTTAGCATTAGGAGCAGGTGTAAGAGGGCTTTTTAATGTAACTCCAGTAGAAATACTTGGAAACAAAAAGGTTGAAGCTGTCAAGTTTGTTAAAACCGAAGTAATTGATGCTAAACTTCAGACAGTAACCGATAGCGAGTTTGAATTAAGCTGTGATATGGTCATAAAGGCTACAGGGCAGGCAAAGCAACGTACATTTTTTGATTTAATACCAAATTTAGAAATTGACTCGAAGTCACGAATAGTTGTTAATGAAAATACCAACCAAACTTCTAACGCAAAATATTTTGCGGGCGGAGATGCTATAAATGGGGGTGCAGAAGTTGTTAATGGTGCCTATGATGGTAAATTGGCGGCAAAAGGAATAGATGAATGGTTAAAAACAAAAGCGTAAAAATATGATAGATTTATCAATAGACTTTGCAGGAATTAAATCCCCAAACCCATTTTGGTTGGCCTCAGCACCGCCAACTAATTCTGGATACCAAATTATGAAAGCATTTGAAGCAGGTTGGGGAGGTGCTGTATGGAAAACACTCGGAGTTCCTACAATAAACGTTTCCAGTAGATATGGCGCTATAAACTATCGAGATACACGTATGGCGGGTTTTAGTAATATTGAATTGATTTCAGACCGCCCTTTGGAAGACAACTTACGTGAAATGGAAGAAGTAAAAAAATATTTTCCAAATCACGCCGTCATTGCTTCATTAATGGTTGATACTAGAGAGGAATGGATACAAATTATAAAAGATGTTGAAAATGCAGGAGCAGATGGCATAGAATTGAATTTTGGCTGCCCACATGGTATGTGTGAAAGGGGCATGGGATCTGCGGTTGGTCAAGAACCAGCGGTTTTAAAAACGATTGTAGAATGGGTTATGGATGCCGCTAAGATACCAGTGATTACAAAACTGTCACCAAATATTTCACACATCATAGACCCAGGTTTAGCTGCTGTTCAAGGGGGAACAGATGCTATTTCTTTAGTAAATACCTTTAAGAGTATAGTAGGTGTGGATTTAGATTCTTATGCGCCATATCCGGTAGTGGATGGCAAAGGAACCAACGGTGGGTATTGTGGTCCTGCAGTAAAGCCGATAGCGCTCAATATGGTTAAAGACTTAGCGCAACATCAGGAAATAAACCATGTACCTATTAGTGGAATAGGTGGTATTGAAACCTGGAGGGATGTTGTAGAATTCATGCTTTTAGGTGCAACATCTGTACAGGTTTGTACGGCCGCCATGCATTATGGATTTGGCATAGTTCGAGAAATGGAATCTGGTTTAAGACAATTTATGGACGATAAAGGCTATCAGACCATATATGATTTTGCCGGTAAGGCACTACCTAATGTAACAGAATGGAAACATTTGAATTTAGAATATGATGTAAAGGCACAAATAAACGAAGACAAGTGTATAGGCTGTGATTTATGCTATATTGCTTGTGATGATGGGGCCCATCAAGCCATATCCTTGTCAAGCAACGGAAACAGAATACCCAGTATTATTGATGAAAATTGCGTGGGTTGTAATCTATGTGCATTGGTTTGCCCTGTTGAAGATTGTATAACGATGGAGCGCGTAGATGATGGTAAAAAGGATAATACATGGCATGAACGTACAGAAAATAATACTATTCCAGTAACTTTTAATGATGATAGAGCAGGGGGCAAAGGGCATTATGTACCAGAGCCAATAGAAGCTCTTAAAAACAGACTTTAAAAATGAAAGTAGTTTTAATGGTACTCGATAGTGTTGGTATTGGTGCTTTACCTGACGCACATCTTTTTGGAGATGAAGGTTCAAATACTTTAGGTAATATTGCTAAACATGTCTCTAATTTTAGTTTGCCAAATTTATCAAAAATTGGATTGGCTAATATAGATGCTGAATTACATTTACCATCTGTAGAATATCCCGTTGGAGCTTTTGGCAAAGCTAAGCAAAAGTCTTTAGGTAAGGATACCACTACAGGTCATTGGGAAATATGTGGTGTGCATTTAGAAAAACCATTTCCTGTTTTTCCTGAAGGGTTTCCTGATGAAATACTAACTATAATTGAGACAGAGACCGGTGTAAGCTTTATGGCGAATGAAGCAGGTTCTGGTACAGATATTATAAATAAATATGGAGAAAAACACTTGCAATCAAAAAATCCAATTTTATATACATCAGCAGACAGTGTTTTTCAATTGGCTATGCATGAGGAAATTTTTCCTATAGAAAGACAATATGAGATATGTAAAAAAGCTAGAGCATTATTAAAGGGAAAATTTGAAGTGGGTAGGGTAATAGCGCGACCATTCATCGGGGATGTAGGTAGTTTTGTTCGTACCTCGAGAAGAAAGGATTTTTCAGTAAAGCCTCCTATATCAACCGTTTTAAACGCATTGAAAGACCATGGTAAGGAGGTATTGGCTATTGGTAAAATTTCCGATATTTTTTCTGGATCCGGAATTACAAAAAGTATCAAGACGAAAAATAATCAAGAAGGTATTCAAGAAACGATAAAGGCCATGAAACAAGAATTTGAGGGCTTAATATTTACAAATCTAATCGATTTTGATATGCATTACGGACATAGAAGAGATGTGGAAGGTTATGCTAAATGCTTAATGGACTATGATCAAGTGTTACCTGAAGTCATAGCAGCGCTAGGTGATGAGGATATATTGATTATTAGTGCAGATCATGGCAATGACCCTACATTTAAAGGTACAGATCACACAAGAGAATATATTCCTGTTTTAGTATTAGGTAAAAAAATAAAAAAAGGAATACATTTAGGGACAAGGAATACGTTTTCTGATATTGGAGCAACTATTCTTGATGCTTTTAAGATTCCGATGACTATTGATGCTAATAGTTTCTACGATAAAGTTATTTAACTTCAAACCTAGTTTAGTTTAGTAGAAAATTTTATTTCAGAGAAAGGTATTTGTCAATTATTTTTCTTAAAAGTAAAAAAAAAATCGAAAAGTCAAGGGGTATTGAAATCACGCACGTATTAAAGATAAAATTTTAAATGAAAGACGGAGCAATCGAAAAAGCCATAGTGAAGTTTCTTGACAATGAGGCAGACCTAGATGATCTAGAGCTATTGGAGAATTCGCTTCAAGACGAAGAAAAAATATCTATTTTTAATGATTTAGTTAAAGTTGATTATTTAATTAATTATAATATGGCTGATTATAATGTGGAAACGGCGATAAATAAAATAAGCCAGAGGATTAAATACCTCCAACGTAAAAAACGTTTATTGGTCTTCAAAAGACTCTCGGTTGCTGCTTCAATATTGCTGATTATTGGTGTTTTTTATTTTGATTTTTTTCAATTCAATAATGAGTCATCAGTTAATAAAAATGATACTGAAATTTCTATAGGATCAAGTAAAGCGACGCTTACTTTGGACAATGGTAATAAAATTGTTTTACAAAAAGGGCAAAAATATAAAACGGGTGAAGTCATAGATCAGGGAGAAGATGTTTTTTATGTTCGTCAAAATGATACAAAAAGTAGAACTAGAAAAAAACAAGTATATAATTATTTAACCATTCCTAGGGGGGGTAAATTTATCATCGTTTTAGCTGATGGAACAAAAGTATGGTTAAATTCAGATTCACAATTAAAATATCCAACGAGTTTTATAGAGGGTAAACCAAGAAGCGTTGAACTGGTTTACGGTGAAGCTTATTTTGAAGTTTCTCCAAGTGAAGCCAATCATGGAGATTCGTTCAGTGTCTACACCAAATCCCAAGAAATAAATGTACTAGGAACAGAATTTAATATTTTGGCTTACAATGAAGACGATGTTATTAAAACAACGCTTGTTGGCGGAAAAGTTTTAATTAAAAAAGGTTCTGCAGAACGTATCTTGAAACCAAATCAACAAGCTTCCGTTGTTCTTGATTCAAATGACATAAGTATCAAAGAAGTAGATGTTTCCAATGAAATTTCTTGGGTAAAAGGGCTGTTCTCTTTTAATGGTGAGCGTCTGGAAGAAATGATGAAAGTCCTCTCAAGATGGTATGATACAGAAATAATTTTTAATAACATGGAAGCTAAGGATTTTCGCTTTACTGGCGTGTTAGAAAGAGCGAAATCTATTAAAGAAATATTGAATTATATTGAACAGACAAGTGATGGTGAAATTCAATTTGACGTAAAAAATAAAACTATTACAATAAAATAATTAAAAAAAGGCTAGCACCTTGCACAGTAGTAGCCTTTTACACTTTTCAGAATTAATTAAAACTATGTTTAACTAAAACCAATGCAAATTTATGAAATTTAAATTTACTCCCGAGCTTTTCTATCTAAAGAAAACGTTCACAAAACTAATTATGAAAATTTTTGTCTTTTTCTTTTGTTCAATAATGTTCGCTTTAAGTCCGGAAAGTGTTTTTTCACAGGACGTTGACGTTGTTATAGACAATGATCATAAAATGACAATTAAAGAAGTATTTAAGCTCATTAAAAATCAAACAGATTATAAATTTATCTATAGAGATGATTTGTTGAAAGATGCGCCTGAGCTTTACATTGAAAAATGTACTATTAAAGTCAGCAAATTACTTGAAAAATATCTATCACCTATAGAGTTCACATATTTGTTTACAAAAAATAATACAGTAATTGTTAAAAGAAAAAATAATGATGTTGAGGATAGGGAAAACAAAGAAGATAAAATTGTCTTTACTGAAATCACAGGATTAATTACAGATGAAAACGGTCAGCCACTACCTGGAGCCAATATTGTTGAAAAAGGAACGAGTAATGGTGTTCAGTCAGATTTTGATGGGAAGTTCTTAATAGATGTTACAGATGAAAATGCAGTACTTGTAATATCTTATGTAGGCTTTATAACCCAAGAAATAAATATTAAAAACCAGAGTAATATTAAAGTCGTTTTAGCCGAGGATGCTGCGAAATTAGATGAGGTGGTTGTGGTTGGTTACGGATCCCAGAAAAAGGTAAACCTTACTGGTTCAGTAGTCAGTGTGAAAGGTGATGATATTAATAAGAGGCCTATTACACAGGGATCTCAGGCTTTACAAGGTGTAGCATCTGGTGTTTTTATTAATACAAATTCTGGTGAACCAGGTGGCGATACAGCTTCTATAAATATACGAGGTATTGGTACTTTGAATAATTCAGATCCTTTAGTATTAATTGACGGTATAGAAGCACCGCTTAACAGTATAAATTCAAATGATATTGAATCTATAAATGTTTTAAAAGACGCTGCATCTGCGTCAATATATGGAACAAGAGCTGCAAATGGGGTAATTTTGGTTACAACTAAAAGAGGAACTGTAGGAGAACCTTCTGTAAGTTACAATACGTATTATGGCATCACATCTCCAACAGTTTTAGCAAATAACGTTACAGATACTAAATTATATTTAGAGACCTACGTGAAGGCTGCAGAATATTCTGGTAGGAATAATCCTTTTACACCAGAATTAATTGATGAGATAGCCGCTCTAGGTTCTAAAGACTGGCTTGATGACTATGTAAATACTGGATCAATACAAAATCATGATGTAGCTATTTCAGGAGGTACTGAAAATGTGAAGTATCGCTGGTCTACAAGTTATTTAGATCAAGATCACTATTTAGAGGGCGGTTATTGTTTAAAACGTTTAAACACCCGATTAAATTTAGATTTTAAAATAACGGATAAAGTTAAAGTAGGTACATCATTGGCTTTTGTTGATTCTGATAACAGATTGGCTACAACAAACGATGCCCCTAGTAGTAGTTCAGATCGTGGCATACCAGAAGGCCAAGGCGTTGTTCCACAGTTTGCTAATGATGGTAACAAAGGTAGTTTTTTATGGACTATCCTAAACGTTAGTGCACCAAATGGATTTGTTTTTGATGAGTTTGGAAGGTATGGTGGTACAGGAGGAGAATCAACAAGATCACAGCGACATAATGCACAGGCCATAATCGATAACCAGTGGGTAGACGTAAATGGTAATGAATTTTTAGGAAATGCTTTTGTAGAATATGAACCATTAGAGGGTCTTAAAATTAGATATACATCTGGTATTAATTTTCAACAAGAATCACATCAAGATACGCGCTTAGAGCATGAGCAGTATGACAGATTTGGAAACAGGACTGCAGTGCGTGAAGAAGGTAGTATATTGATTTCTAGAGAATCTAAAATACTTAACTATACCAATTGGTTACAGGCCACTTATGAAAAGTCTATTGGAGATCATAATTTTAATTTACTAGTAGGTGCTAATCAAGAAACATCAACAATTAGAAGAATAGCAACTTTTGAAAGAGGTTTTGGATCTACTTCTTTAGTTAGAGTCGGAAATGGCACTGAAGCTTTAGATATTTCAAATTATAACGGCGAATGGGCCCTACAGTCTGTTTTTGGTAGGTTGAATTATAACTATAAAGACAAGTACCTCTTAGAATTAAATGTAAGACGTGATGGATCTTCAAGATTCGGATCTAAGAGTAGATGGGCAACTTTTCCAGGCTTATCAGCAGGATATGTATTATCAAAAGAAAATTTTTGGAATGTAGATTTTATTAGTTTTTTAAAATTAAGAGCGTCTTGGGGTAGATTAGGTGTACAAAGTTCTAACTTATACCCATATGCTTCAGAGGTTGTTTTAGGCGCTGATTACAACGACGTATCAGGAGCTGCTTTAAATAAATTAGGAAATCCTGATTTAGCATGGGAAGAGACTACGGTTACAGACTTTGGTGTTGATGTTAAATTGTTTAAAGGTAAAATATCCATTGAAGCAGATTATTATGTAAAAGAGAGTACAGGAATTTTAACAGATTTAGCTAATCCTCTAACCTCTGGTGTTGATTCAAACATATCTGTTAATGCAGCCTCTATTGAAAATAAAGGCTGGGATTTATCCCTGAGCACGTTTCATAACATTGGAGATTTAAAAATTTCGACAGGATTGAACATAACACATGTCAAGAATAAAGTTATTGAAGTAGATCCTAGTTTGGCTAGCGTAGATGATAGAAGACGTGTTGGTAACGGTTGGTTGATTCGTGGAGAACCTATTAATTCTTTTTTCGGTCATGAATTTGGTGGAATTTATCAAGTAGAAGATTTTGATACAAACGGAGATTTGTTAGATCCTCTGGATTATACATGGTTTGGTAATGGGAATCCTCGTCCTGGAGACATCAAGTTTACAGACCAAAATAATGATGACCAGATTAATGAGGACGATATGGTTGTAATTGGTAATCCTAATCCAGAATGGCTTTATGGTTTTAATTTAGATTTTGAATATAAAGGATGGGATTTAGGGATGTTATTTCAAGGTATTGGTACAGCAAATTCCTTAGTAAATAGATATACAGGTAATTTTGGACACTCAGGATTAAGAGAGTATTGGTTAAATGGATGGACTGAAGAAAATAGAAGTAATACGGTGCCGAGAATATTTGTTGATAGAGAAGGGTTTAATGGAGGAACTATTGGAGATGTTGGTGGTTTAGCACAAACTTCTAATTGGATAATTGATAGGCAATATTTAAGACTTAAAAATATTGTTGTAGGATATACAATACCGAAAGACGTATTAGAAAAATTTTCTGTTGATTATTTAAGAGTTTATGTAAGTGGACAAAACTTATGGACAAAATCAAAGCTTGATGATTTAGATCCTGAAAGAAATGCATTTAAAAATCATTTTGCTTCTACTTTACCTCAGACGAAGGTTCTTACCTTAGGACTTAATTTAAAATTTTAAAAAGTATATTATGAAATCATTAATAAAAATATTTATATTTTTGGTATTCATCTCGAATATCTCATGCGACAGTTTAGATTTGGAACCTCTAAATTCTGTTGATTCCGAAAACTTTTATATCAACACAGAAAATTTAAATGCAGGTTTGTATGGTGTTTACGACGCACTACAGCTCGATGGTCTTTATGGTAAACAGGTGCTATTAGATGGTTTAAGTGATAACTGCATAGTTGAAGATAATTTTGCACCAGATATATTTTCTTTTTCCGCAGGTCAACAAGTTGAAGCGTCTCAGTCATTTATAGATATGTACCAAGATCCCTATGTTTTAATACAAAGGGCAAATCTACTATTAGATAATGCTGATGATATTGTTGGTGTTACAAGTTCAGATTTAGCTAATATCAAGGCAGAAGTAAAAGCTTTACGCGCATTGGCCTATATGAAATTGGTTTATTTATTTGGAGATATTCCATTTATAACAACCTCTATAACCAGAAGTGAAGCTTTACAGATTAGTAGAACGAGTCGTAGTACAGTTGTCGATTTCATTTTAGAAGAATTTGAATCCTCTGCAGCGGTATTAAGTACATCTCCTGCTTCTGATGGAAGGCTGACCAAACAGGCTGTTTTAGGTTTCAGGGCGAAAACGATGCTATACGAAGCAAGATTAGGCAATCAATCTTGGACTGATGCTCTTGCGGCAATAAATGCAGCTAAAACTGCAGCCGATAGTGGAGGAAATAGCCTAGTTGATACAAACACACCTGCAAATGATTATCAATCTTTATTTACTGAAGCAAATGAGGGAAATTCTGAGTTTATTTTTTCAGTAAAATTCAGCTCTATTGATTTATCAGTGTCTTATCAAGAAGAATTTTCATGGCAAGCAGGAATATTGAGAATGTACATACATCAAAATTTTGCAGATGCTTATGATTATGCTGATGGTTCGAACTACAATCCTGCAGATGTTACTTATGTTGGCAGAGACCCAAGATTAAGTGCAAACATAATGCACGAAGGGCTTACCTTTAACGGATTAACTTATGATGGTACCGATTCAGGTGGTTTTGTTGGTGCTAATTCTCCAGGAACTGCAACTAATTTATTTCTTTATAAATTTATTTCCACTGATTTTTCTTCAAGCTTTAATCAAGGTACATTAGATGTGCCAGTACTTCGATATGCTGATATTTTACTCATGCAGGCCGAAGCACAGAACGAAACTAGCGGAGATGTATATACGTCATTAAACTTAGTTAGAGATAGAGCTGGTTTACCTGCTTTATCTGGACTTTCTCAAGCGGCGCTTAGAGATGAAATTATTCATGAACGTCGCGTTGAATTGGCTTTTGAAGGTCAACGTTGGTTTGACTTAATTACACTTGGTCTTGCAGATAGTACAATTAATGCCATTATAGAAGAAGCTGCTACTGTAGATCGTGGGTTTACTCCAAATAGAAATGAATTGCTACCTATACCACAAATTGAGATAGAAGCAAACCCCAATTTATTACCACAAAATCCAGGTTATAACTAATCTTAATAGGATTTTTAAAGTAATGAGGATTTAGTTTGAGTTAGTTTTTAATTATGGCGTAATATTCATATGAGTTATATTACGCCATTTTTATAATCTGCGTAAAACATATAGTTAAAACTACAAACATCAACAGAGATTAAAATCTTAGGATGGCCACATTTTTTTTAAAACAATTATAATATCTTATGAGTAGAATTTGTAAAAATAGCCATAGTTATCAGGTATTTATTTTACTTTTTTATTGTGTAATTATCTCAATTTCGGCACATAAACTCAGGGCACAAAAAAAAATGTTTGTTTTTACGGGGCAATCTAATATGGCAGGTAGAGCAGCCATTGAAGAAATAGATTTTAAAACGATTCCTAATGTTTATGTTTTAGACCATGAGAAAAAGTTTATACCTGCACACAATCCTTTAAACCTGTATTCAAATATAAAAAAAGAACCATACAGACAAAGGCTAGGTCTTGTTTATCCTTTTGCTCAGGCCATAAGTAGGGCATATCCAAAGGATAGTATTTTATTGGTAGTAAATGCCAGAGGCGGAACAGCCATTGAAAATTTTATGAAAGGTGACACTTTAGGATATTATAACAAAACCCTATTGCGAATTAAACAGGCTTTAAAGAACGAACCATCTGCAACATTAGAAGCATTTATTTGGCATCAAGGGGAATCAAATAGGGGTAATTATAAAAACTACCTTAACAAGGTTAATACATTGATCGCTGATTACAGAAAAGATTTAAGCATTGAGAATTTACCCTTAATTACTGGACAACTTGGGTTGTGGAACTCAGAATATGAAAATATCCGACAAGAAATATCAAAAACAGAGTCCGTTATTCCCAATGCATTCTTAGTATCTTCCCATGGTTTGACAAATTTTGATGACCATCACTTTGATAGCAAGTCACAACGTCTGTTTGGACTTAGATATGCACGAAAATATTTGGAATTCAAGGGAGCATCTGAAAAAGATATATTAAATGCAGTTAGAGCCGATTGTTTTGAAAGCAAAAAACAAATGCTGAGTATACCGATAGAAAATTATGTGATGGTAGCAGCACACAGAGGCGATTGGCGCAATGGTTCTGAGAACTCAATTCAAGCTATTGAAATGGCTATTGAAATGGGTGTAGACATCGTAGAAGTTGATGTTGCTGTAACGCTTGATAGCATTCCTATATTGATGCATGATGCTACCCTAAATAGAACAACCACATGCCAAGGAGAAGTTAATAAAATGACTTATTCATTACTGAAAAAATGCAGACTTAAAGACGGTTTGCAGTACGATACAGAGTTTGAAATACCTACTTTAGAACAAGCATTGTTAGCAGTTAAAGGGAAAGTACTAATCAATTTAGATAAAGCAGAAGACCATATTTCTAGTGTATATCAAGTGTTAAAAAAAACAGAAACCATAGATCAGGCTATTTTTAGTAGTTATTACCCTTATGAAAAACTTAAAAAAAAAGCAGGTAAATATTTAGATAGTATTATTTACATGCCTAAAATCAAACACGACACAGAAGCACCAGAAAACTATTTGAACACATTTTTTCAAAATACTAAATCAGTTATTCTACAAACCAGAGCATTATCTGAGAACGATAGTTTGTTGGATATTATTCCTATTGCCAAATCAAAAAACATGTGGTTATGGATGAATACTCTGGATACTTACCACGCTGCTGGTCATACAGACGAGAAAGCCATATATAACCCTGATTTACATTGGGGTTGGGTTATAGGTCAAGGTGCCAATATTATACAGACCGATAGACCTAAATTATTACTTGACTATTTAAAAGAGAAAGGTTTACATAATTGATAAAAAGAATACAAAAATAAAACCAATTTTTTTTTTTTTGCTTTTACTACAATCTCAAGAATTATAATTTAATAATATATGTTAAAATCATTAAATAGAAGTGCGTTTGTTTTTATTCTGAGCTTTTGTTTTGTGAACACTTTTGCACAAGAAAAACCAAAATTAGTGGTTGGAGTTGTGGTCGATCAAATGCGAGCGGAATACTTATATCGTTTTCAAGATAATTATTCAGAATTAGGATTCAAAAGGTTAATGAAATATGGTTACAATGTAAAGAATACACATTATAATTACGTGCCAACAGGTACTGGTCCGGGGCATGCTTCCATATATTCAGGTACAACACCAACAAATCATGGCATTGTATATAATAACTGGTATAGTAGAGCTCTTGGTAGAGCGGTATACTGCGCTGAAGATACCTTGGTGAATATGGTAGATAATTCAGGAATACAAACTCATAAAAATCCATTAGGAAGAAGATCTCCAAGAAATTTAATGGTATCTAACATTGCAGATGAGCTAAAGCTTTTTAGTAATGAACGCTCAAAAGTTATTGGCGTATCCTTAAAAGACCGAGGGGCAATTTTCCCTGCGGGTCATATGGCTAATGCGGCCTATTGGTATAATCCTGAAAATGGAAATTTCATAACAAGTAGCTACTACACAAAAGTACTACCTGATTGGATGGTGGCTTTTAATAAAAAGCACAAAGCAGATTCATTACTCAATTTGATTTGGAGTCCATTATTACCCTTTGAAAAATACGCACATAGTGATGTTGATAATGCGTCATTTGAAAAAGTCTATGTTGGAAAAAAAACTAGTGAATTTCCTTATAATCTAAAAGCACTAAGGCAAGATAATGGTCATTTTAAATTATTACCAGAAACTCCTTATGGGAACACACTTTTAACACAATTAGCTTTGAGTACCCTTAAAAATGAACGATTGGGTAAAGGCATTGAAACTGATTTTTTGACTATAAGCTATTCAAGTACTGATTATGTTGGCCATCACTTTGGAATACGTTCTAAAGAATTGGAAGATACTTATGTCAGACTAGATAGAGAAATTGCTCAGTTGTTAAATGCTTTAGACCAAGACGTTGGAAAAGGTAAATACCTTATTTTTTTAACAGCAGATCACGGTGCATCAGATACTCCAGTATTTTTGAAATCAAAAGGGATATCGGGTGAATTTTATAATATTCAAAAAATAGAAAAAGATTTGAATGAATCACTTTCCTCAGAGTTTGGTTTAGACCAGTATATCGCTTATATGGATAACACACAAATCTATTTCAAGGAAACAAGAATACCCAAAGACAATGTAGTTAAAAAGGCTAGGGACTTTTTAAAAACAGTAGCTGGTATAAAAGAAGTATATACACCAACACTATCTGGCGGTTTAAACAATAATTTTATTAAAAACAGTTTTAATCCCTTAGGCTCAGGAGATATATACTTGCATTTTTATTCAGGTTGGATGCCAGAAAGGAACTATGGTACAACCCATGGTAATGCTTATAATGGGGATACCCATGTACCCTTATTGTGGTATGGAAGCAATATAAAAGCAGGCGAAACTATACAGCCCTATGACATAACACAAATAGCTCCAACACTCTCCTTTCTATTAGGTATTCCTTTACCAAACGCAGCTAATAAAAAACCAATAGTTGAGTTGTTTAATTAAAAAAATATAAAAAGACAGTTTTTCATAATGACTGTAAATTGAGTTGTTTACTTAAGTGAAAAAGCGGAGATATTCTCCGCTTTTTTTATGAAGTACTTTAACGTTAAGTCTATGGTTATATTAAATGATGTATATGAATTCTTATTTTATCAATTGTAACGTAGGCGGTTAATCCTTGGCTTATTTATTTTAACTCTATTCTAATCATAGCCGTTTTACTCGATATTTGGCTACAATCTTTTTCACCTTCTCCATTATCGCTAGTTATGTATATGTGACTGGAATCACAATAAATCCCCTCTATATTTGTGGCATATGTTTTTTTCATAAAAAGAACGTCTTTACTAAGTGATAAAAGCGTATTTGGGTAAGTAAATTGGGTTGATTTGAAGCAAGCGTCCAGTTTTATATAATCAATTTCACGCTTATTTAAAGCAGACCAATCTTCTACATAACACGACTTTAAACATAAAAGACGATTATTAATATAATCGATAGAAAGTCCTGCATATCTCCAGTCTGAGTTTTCGTGCTGAATAATCGTGTGATTTAAATAATTTAACTCTATTAAACCATCTATTTCAGATATAGCAAACCTATGTATTTCGCTTTGATTTTTCTCGTTTTTTTCTCTAAGGACATATAAGATTCCAGATTTTTCATTTACTACAATGCCTTCCATTCCATATTTTCCTGTAAGTGAACTCAAGTCTTTTCCATTAGTTGGCAATACCTTTAATTGATGTGTGGTTAAGTTATACGATAAAACTCTACCCTTTTTTTCATCTGCGATGAGTAAAAAGTTTTTGTACAGGGTTAATCCTTCTATTTCGATAGGGGATTTTAGTTTTTCAGTATTTAAATGGATAGTTTCTACATGTGTCATGTCCTCCTTTTTTACTACAAATATTTTTTCGCATCTCTCAGCAGCAAGAAACAAATTGTCCCTATTTCCAGTGAGTCCAGAAATTTCAAATTCCCTATCAAAGAAAGAAGGTAAATCCAAAAATTGTATGTGTTGTGCATGAATTACAAACGTTATTTGTAAGACAAAAAATAAGATTATTTTTTTCATCAACTATTTATTTTCGATGAAGTTAGATTAAAAATATAAAATAAAAAAACAGTAAAAAGTAAAGGGGGTATCATCTTTACAGCGTATTAAAGTTAAAATTGGTGTGATAGATCAATAAATATTGTTTAATAATATAACTGCTGTAAAAATGAAAAAATTAATTTTACTTGTAATGTTCGTAGGTCTTAGCGGGCATTTAAATGCACAATGGACCACATTTGGTGGCACACAGGGTTTCGAGAGTGTTTCCGAAACTACTACGGATTCTAATGGTAATGTTGTAGATGTATTTGGTCCATGGATAAAACCAGCATCAGATGTTTATACAAACGTAAATGCGACCTATATTCACACGGGTTCACAATCCTTGCGTTTAAAAGGGCCTGCAGGTAATTCCAGTACCAATTATAAAGATAGATGGGGTGCTATAACTACCAAAATGTTGGACTGCTCTAATGCTGATAGACTTCACGTTGCATTTCAATATGTGGTTATAAATAACTCTGCTACAACAGCCACGGCATCAGCTCAAGACAATAGCTTTTCAGTGGAGTATTCTTCAGATGGAGGGATGACTTATCAGACCATGCAAACCTTCTCAATGAATACTTTACATACTGATTTTTATAAAACCAGTACAATGGCATGGACTATAGCTAATGTGTATACACCTGTTACTGCACTAACAAATGTTACTAAAGTAAGAATAAAAAGTCATTTTAATGATGATGCAAATTATTCCCTTTATATAGATCAACTAACGCTAAGATCTCGAAATGGTACAATTTCTATTAATCCTTTAGAGCCAGCAGATATTCAAAGCTCGCTTAGTAAAACCCTTACAATGCCTACTGAGAAATTTGATGGCGCAGAAGCGGCACCTTGGGGCGTTTGGTTAGATGGAGGAGTAGATGCCTACACAACCGTTTCTCATGTAATAAGCGGCACAAGAGTTGCTTGTATTAAGGATTATTATGATAATGTAGCATTAGAAGATCCAAATAACGAGTTCTCTGGTGAAAAGGAATACTATTCTTCAATATTTACCCAAAATCTTGATTTTAGGCCATACCAAGAAATTCAATTAAATTTTTCTTTCAAGACGGTAGGTTTAGAGTTTGTTCCAGAAAGTATATTAAAATATGATGCTACAGAAATGGATGACTCAGCCGATGGTTTTAGTTTATATATTTCTAGAGATGCCGGTATTACTTTTACGCATGTAAAACGCTGGACCGCCGGTGTTGATTTTGATAATGATATTATATACAGAAACATCAGTATTGTCGTGCCAAACAATATTTTTACAGGTGATGCATTGCCAGGTTCTGGTTTTACTTCTGATGTTGTTTTAAAATTGCAAGCTGAAGGCGATGATGGAACAGATTATGTTTATTTAGACGATGTATCTATTTCTGGGCATGGAAGCACAGGTCAGGGCGGATACATTTCTGCATCTCTAGATTTTGGTGGTTATCAAGGATCTTATTTAACGGCACAAGAGAGTGATTTAAGTGTTTATAATTACATAAACAGCAATTTGGTTGCACCAGAAAACTTAGGTACTAATTTAGAAGATGATGTTAGTGGTATACCCTGTATTTATGGTGCTGTAGAACATTCAGATGCCACCCATACTGGGCAGCAAAAAAATGGAATAACAAATGTTTATGACACGAGTTTAGGGAAACTTGTTTATGCCTTTAATATTTATACGGATGTAGATACAGATCGTTGTAAAACTTTTCCATATAAAAATCAAGATATAGTAGGGCAAGGAAATCCTGATCGACAGCGCGTGGAAATAAAAACCTATGATCAATCGCAAGATTTTCAAAAAGCGGTAGAAGGCGAAACACATATCTACTCTTGGAAATTTAAGTTGCCAAATGGTTTTAAGGCTACAGATAATTTTACGCACATACACCAACTGAAATCAAAAGGAGGAGACCCTGATGAAGAAAGTATGCCGTTAATAACCTTAACCGCTCAAGGCGAGAAATATGCTGATGATGGTGTTACAATAAGTACCCCACAAATGCTGCGCTTAAGATACTCCCCCGATGAAACTTCACAACGTACGTTACATTCAGAAGAGTTATCACCCTTTTTGGGGAAATGGGTGCAGGCGCACGAGTCTATAAAATTTGGAGAATGGGGACAGGCTAGTTACCGTTTACAAATAACAGATATTGCTACAGGAGAAGAGTTGATGAGTTTTGAAACACATAGCCTTAGAATGTGGAAAACAGGAGCTGATTTTGTAAGAGCAAAATGGGGAATTTACAGAAGTTTAATTCAAAAATCTAGGCTAAGAGATGAAGAGATGAGATTTGCAGATATAGCTATTGTAGAAGTAGATGAAAACTTTGATGTGAATACTATAGGAGACCTGTTTTCTCAGATTACTGGGCAGGTAGATGAGCAAGTACAAGAACAAGAAAGTAATACAACGGCGCAAAATTTGGCTATGCTTGGTACCGCTACCCAATCTTCTACAGCAGCTGGAGGTATAGCTGGACGCGCCATAGATGGAGATACTAATGGTAATTATAATGATGGTTCTGTAACACATACATCTTCTGGGGTTGGTCAATGGTGGCAAGTAGAGCTAGATAAGTCATATACTGTAGGAGACATCGTTCTATTTAATAGAACGAATTGTTGTACATTCCGACTTAAAGATTTTACTGTAACGCTTCTTGATGAAAACCAGAATGAAACCTATACCTATACGTCTAGTACTACGGTAAATATTTCTCGAACCATTAATGCACAGGGCGCAGAGGCCCGTTACCTTCGTGTAACACAAAATGCAAATGAACCCATATCTCTAGCAGAAGTACAGATATTTGAAGGTGAACCTATTTTTGAAGGTGAGCCTATTAATAGTGTAGATAATATTGCAGCCTTGGGCACCGCTACCCAATCTTCTACAATAGCTGGAGGTATAGCTGGACGCGCCATAGATGGAGATACTAATGGTAATTATAATGATGGTTCTGTAACACATACCTCTTCAGGGGTTGGTCAATGGTGGGAATTAGAGTTAGACAAGACCTACGAATTAGCAGATATTGTACTTTATAATAGAACGAATTGTTGTCCATTCCGACTTACAGATTTTACTGTAACGCTTCTTGATGAAAACCGGCTTGAAACCTTCAGTTATACATCTAGCGAAATAGTACAGGGTAGTCGTGCTATTCGTCCAAATGGAGCGGCTGCAAGGTACCTTCGTATAACGCAAAATGCTAATGAACCACTTTCTTTGGCAGAAGTTGCCGTATATCCAAAAAAAGGAGTTGTTTATGTCCCTAACGAAAATGTTGCCTTATTAGGTGCCGCAACCCAATCTTCTATACTAGCAGGAGGCATAGCTGGACGAGCCATTAATGGAGATACTAACGGTATTTATAATGATGGTTCTGTAACACATACCTCTTCAGGAGTTGGACAATGGTGGCAATTAGAGCTAGATCAGACTTACCAAGTAGATCAAATAGTTATTTATAACAGGACAGATTGTTGTACATTCCGCCTTACAAACTTTACTGTAAAGCTTTTAGACGAAAACCAAGTTGAAACGCTTACCCGTACATACAATTCCACTGTACAGGGCTCACTTGCAATAAGTGGCAATGGTACAGAAGCCCGCTATTTGCGTATAACTCAAAATGATAATGAACCACTGTCTTTAGCAGAGGTAGAGGTCTATACAAATTCAGGGGCTACTACTTTGGGAGAAGATAATTATCCGATTGAAATTCCTTCTTCAAGTACAAACATAGACCCTAATAAAGTATATCATATATTTTCGCCAAGTGGATATCTGGCATCAGATGGGGAATCGGGTATCCCTTATTCGGTTGTAAGTTTAGCTGATGCAAATGCTGAAGATTTAGAGTGGGAATTTATAAGTATTGACGATAGATGGTATGTACAAAGAGCCGCTGGCGGTTCATACCCTCGATTGGCAGGAGATGATGTAGATTCTGATGCAAAAATGCTAAATGTCTCATACACCGATGAGTATAAACAATTTTCATGGCTTGATAATACTGATGATAATTATCCTGAAAGTCATATGCTTGTTTTAACGGGAATAGAACAATACAATTATCAAAAACTTAGAATAAATGGGAGCTCTAGTACTAGTAATGTTAATCTGGTTCATCCTAATTTTTATGGCACAGCCACAGCTTTATATATAAGTGAAGTTTTTCAACCTGATGAAGCAAGTGTTTACCACATACTAGCTGATAATGGCATGTATTTAGCATCTAATGGTAGTGATGAAGAGGCCTATACTGTAGATGATATTTCAGGAGCTACTTCACCACAGGATTTGGAGTGGCAGTTTGTTAAGCATCAAGACGGTTTATACCATATACAGCGTGCAGCTGGTGGCTCTAAAAGGCGTTTAAGAGTTGATGGAACTAGCTTTATAGATATGGATCCGGCAACATCAAATAATGACTGGACACAGTTTATGATACAAGAAAAATCTGGTAGTCCAGATAAATATCATATTACGGCAACACACTCTGACCATAGAAATAGTAGGATGCAGTTAAATATAAATAGTAATGTGGCTATGGCAAACTCAGACGTGAGAACTTTAGCGGTAACTATGTCGATTATAGAAACTACTAAAACTGATGCAGGCGGCAAAATAGACTTTAGTAGCTTGTATGATGGTAAAACATTCCCTTTAAATGTGTCGCATCGCGGTAAATGGGGTGCACCTGGAGTTCCAGAAAATTCTCAAGCAGCTATAAAAGCAGGAGAAGATGATAGCAGTATAGATTGGTTGGAAATAGACCTTAAACCTGGCTATTTAGAATTTACAGATCCTAATGACGGCACTGGTACCAAATTATCGGGTGTAACTACCTTTATTATGCATGATGATTTAATTAGTAGACTCATTGAGAATATCGATTATACATCAGCGGATTATAAAGATTTATCTATATATGATTTTGAAACAACACCAGCAGGGGGGTTTATTTTATCTGATAGATTTTTTAATAGTACAGATTCTGGTGATGTTCAAAAAATGATGACCTTGGATGAATTTTTTCAATTTATCAAAGCCAATAATATTAAAAAGCCAATTAATTTCGACCTAAGTAATAAGGCTGGTAAGTATTCTACCAAACTTGCAGCTGTTGCTGGAGTTACAGATAATGATGTGGCTGATATGGTATTATTGCAAGTAGTAGATAAAATTTGTGAATATAATTTGAACAATCAAATTATGTTAAAGAGTATCAAGACTAAAGATGATCTATTTTGGGGAGCTGGTGATACTAATACAGATCGTTTTGGTGAAAATGCAACGGTACAATCTATACTTAATTATTATCAAAAAACGGGTATTATGTACACACCAAAGGTTGGAGAAGAGTTATATAATAATAATAATGGTACTTATACTTTAAAAACGAGTTTTTTAACCTATTGGGAAGACTGGTTAGAAATTGCAAGAGATCCTACAATAAATCATCCAGCAACGGTTGTTGGTATGGAAATTAGGTTAAAAGATGATTCATATACAGAGAACACAAATGCAGAAGATTGGTCTTCGGTACAAAATGATTTTAGACAACACATGAATGAAGCACTTTATCCTTTGAATACTAGTGATCCAGCTGTACATGTTGGGGTGTCGTGTCCAGGTATTACAGCTTGCGAAGGTGCATGGTTAAACGAGTCTAATAAAAGATATGTCGCTTTAGGTACCGATAAAAGAGCAAATATTGAGTGGTTGGATGAGGAAGATTTTTCTTATATTATAACAGATTTTCCAAAGCAACTTTCGAGTTACAGAGATAATAAAAAGTCAGCATCTACAATTGGCTCTAATCCTTCCCTTCCATCTGGCTATGATGAAAATTTGAATGCTTTTAGCAATGCTGATAATGGAGGGTTTAGTATATACGATATACCCATTCCAGTTTCCAAATTAAGCAATGATTTTGTTATAGCTCAAATAAAAAATGGATCAAATATTCTTTGGAAATGTGGTTGGGATAGTAGTAATAAGAACTTTTTCATATCTCGAAAAGAAGGTACGGAATATTGGGATGTTAATATATGGAATCCAAATAATACGGGATATTTTGATGACATTGATGACACCAAACTTTTATGGTTTGGATTATCAGTTAGTAAGTACGAATCGAGAATTTTTATAGGGACACCAGATGGAAAGTTTGATTGTATGTATATCCCTTATGGACTGGATAATACCATACTGGAGGGGCAATTTGACTCAAGTAGTTCAGCAACTGCCTATCAAAATTATGCATTACTTTATAATTCTGTAGATCTTGGATATTTAGGATTAGGTACAAATCAGAATCAGTCAGGTATTCATGGAGGTAAACTTATATGTAGGACCGATATGTATGCACATGCTTTCCAAAACTATTTCAATAGAGAGTATGCTGGCGATATAGGTGCTATAAATGCTTTTAGTTTATTAAATAACAATAATCCATTTAAGGTGGCGAACAACACTGCTTTTGCAGATGTAAATAATAAAACTTATAATGGAGAAATCGCTAACTGCCAATATAACAGGGGTCAGGCTATTGTTCTTTCACCTCCTCCTGGTGGTGGACCTTACACAAAACAAGCTAATGAAAAGGAAACAACCATTACAGAGATTGAAGATGTACAGTTAAAAACGTTGGTTTATCCAAATCCGTCAGAAGGGATATTTAATATTGCACTTGGTAATGAATTTACCAGTGATAGAGAGCTTAATGTGACGCTTTACGATTTAACGGGTAAATTACAAATAACCAAAAAAATAAATCGTTTAGAAGGTATCAAGACTATATCTTGGAATACCTTAGAATCGGGTACAACATTACCCTCTGGAGTTTATATAATTGTTGTAGCTGGCAGCCAAAACCAAGTTAGGGGAAAAGTAGTTGTAGATTGTGGATGCAATTAATTAGTATTAACATTAAAAAACTCGGTAGGCTTTTCTTTTGCTTACCGAGTTTTTTTATTAATTTTTTAAAGGTTTAAGTTTAAGGTCGAACATAATAAAAAGTATGGATTTGTACTGATCGCCTAATTTTTTATTAAGTATTTTAAAAGCCCGAGTCATATGGCCTTCTATAGTTTTTATTGATATATTTAGGTATTCAGATATTTCGGTATGTGTAAGCCCTTCTTTTTTATTCAAAAGGAAAATTTGTTGGCACTTTTCAGGTAAATTACTTATTTCTTTGTTCATCGATGTGATTAAGCCATCTAACTCTTTTTCATCTTTTTCCACGATTAAATCAATGGCTTCAAGATGTTTTTTTTCAATAAATACCATGCGCTTATTTTTTCTATACTCGTCTATAAACTTATTGTAGACCGATTTGTATAAATAATTTTTAATAGAATAAAGCGAATTGATATTTTTTCGGTTAAACCAAACATCAATAAATACGGTTTGTACAATATCTTCAGCTTTATCATGATCTTTAATGAGACTAAAGGCATAATTGCACAAATGCCGATAATAAGATTCCATTAAAAACCTATAAGCTTTTTCGTTTCCTGATTTTAATTGTTCCGCTAAAAAAGAATTTTGTTTGAAGTCCAAAGAGAGAGATTTAGTTGTTTACTCAAAAATAAATAATAATAAATAAATAATGTTATTGAAACATTAATAAAACGTAATAAAATAGCAATAAAAGTAAAGGGGTATTTGAAACTAAAACGTACTAAATAGTGAATTGGCACGAAGATGTATAATTATTCTGTCGTTATAATTTATAATACTATTGAAAGTCTTTTAAAAGATTAGCATAAAATAATTTTTGTTTTTGATAAATGAGTACTAAACAACGCTTAACCATTTTAAATTTTCTAGAATTTTTTGCATGGGGCTCTTGGTTACTATCCGCTGGAGCGTATATGTCAGTTACACTAAATTTTAATGGCATACAAATAGGCTCAGTTTACGCCACATTAGGGTTTGCATCTTTGTTTATGCCTCCAATTATGGGTGTTATAGCTGATAATTGGCTATCTGCCGAAAAATTATTTGCTTTCAGCCACTTGGTTTTGGCAGGTCTTTTAATCAGTTTGGGTTTTGTGGAGAGTTATGATTTGTTTTACGTTTTGATGTTTTTAGTGTCCATGTTTTATATGCCTACGTTGTCCTTAAACAATTCCATTTCATATTACAATCTAGAAAAAGAACATTTTGATTTGGTTAAAGATTTTCCACCTATTAGAGTATGGGGAACCGTTGGGTTTATTATTGCAGCTTGGTTAATTGATATTATGGATTGGAAGGCCAGTGTTAATCAATTTTATTTGAGTGCAGTAGCCTCATTGGTTCTGGGTTTTTATGCTTTTACATTATCAAAAACCCCCATTTTTAAAACTAAAGATAAAACATTAATACAACGTTTTGGTCTTAATGCGTTTGTGCTTTTTAAGCAAAGAAATGTTGCGATTTTTTTTTGTTTTTCAATTCTTTTGGGTGCTGCGTTACAAATTACCAATATATGGGGAGTACCATTTTTAACTGATTTTGAGCTTAATTATAAGGACTCTTTCGCTGTAAAACATGCCGTGTTTTTAATGTCGTTGTCGCAATTGTCAGAAGCGTTGTTTATACTTTTAATTCCCTATGCCTTAAAAAAGTTTGGAATAAAAAAAGTAATGCTAATAAGCCTAACAGCTTGGGTTTTTAGATTTGGCTTTTTTGGTTTTGGGAGTCCAGAGGGCACGGGCTTGTTATTTTTAGTTTTATCTATGATAATTTATGGACTTGCGTTTGATTTTTTCAATATTTCAGGGGCTCTTTTTGTCGACAAGGTAACATCACCAAAATTAAGGTCTAGTGCACAAGGCCTGTTTATGATGATGGTAAACGGCTTAGGCGTAATTTTAGGAGGATACGCAAGTGGTTATGTTGTAGACCATTTTACATTGATAAATATAAGAGATTGGAAGAGTATCTGGTTGGTGTTTGCCGCCTATGCCATAATAATTGGTGTTGCATTTGCTTTACTCTTTAAATATAAACATAGTAATGATGAAATTAAAAAAAGTAACATAAATGAGTATTCATAATAATGCGAAAAAAGGGGATATAGCAGATTTTGTACTCTTACCAGGAGATCCAATGAGAGCTAAATTTATTGCTGAAAATTTTTTAACAAACCCTGTTTGTTATAATCATGTTAGAGGTATGTTAGGCTATACTGGGTTTTTTAATGGAAAAAGGATTAGCGTGCAAGGAACAGGAATGGGTATACCATCCATGTCTATTTATGCAACCGAATTAATTGAAGAATATGAGGTGGAGTCTTTGGTTAGAATCGGCTCTTGTGGTGCCATTCAGGAACAAATTAACATCATGGATGTTATTTTGGTGATGAGTGCCTGTACAGATTCAGGAATGAACAAAATACGATTTGGTGGAAGTGATTTTGCACCAACTGCTAATTTTCAGTTATTACAAAACGCATTTGCTCTTGCAGATAAGAACAAGCTCAAATTTCATGTAGGCTCAGTTTTAACATCAGATTTCTTTTACGGAGAAAGTCATTTAGGAGATCCTTTGTTAAGCTGGAAAACTTATGGGGTTTTGGGGGTGGAAATGGAAACGGCAGCTTTGTATTCTATCGCAGCGAAGTATAATAAAAAAGCCTTGGCCATTTTGACCGTATCAGATCAAATATTAAAGGGTCAAGCCATATCAGCTATGGATAGGCAGAACGCATTTAAAGATATGATTCAACTGGCATTGGAATTAAACAAAGCATAAAGAAATATTAGTACGAAGTAAAATGTCTAAAATAATTTTAAGCCCCTTAATAGATATTAAACCAAAACTGGAATTTTCAGTAGGAACAACTTTCGTTAAACTGAACACTGTAACTAAAAATGAAAAATATCAAGAATACAAGCTAGTAAGAGCGAATTGGGGTAGTGAATACATGATGTTAGTTAGACAAACTGATACGTCTTTCAATAAAGCTGAATATGGAGTAATTCCCAGTAAACTAAAATCTGGAAAATTGGTAGTAAATATAAATAGTTTAAAAATGACCTTAGGTAATGAACTTTCAAATTGGTTCTTGAAAAACCAAATTAAATAAAAAATTATGATTAATAGAGAAACATTTATGCAAGAAGCTATAAACGCAGCTTTAAAAGGAATGGATAATAATGAAGGAGGACCTTTTGGATGTGTGGTGGTTAAAGATGGTAAAATTATTGGAAAGGGAAATAATAAGGTGACCTCTAGCAACGATCCAACAGCTCATGCAGAAGTAACCGCCATAAGGGATGCTTGTGAAAATTTGAATTCCTTCCAGCTAGATGGTTGTGAAATTTATACCTCATGTGAGCCCTGTCCAATGTGCCTAGGGGCCATATATTGGGCAAGACCAGATAAAGTGTATTATGGAAGTAACCAGATAGATGCTGCTAACATTGGTTTTGATGATGAATTCATTTATCAAGAGATTGCTTTGCCTTACGAAAAAAGGAGTATTCCGTTCGAACAATTAGCACGCGAGATAGCACTTGAGCCTTTTAAAAAGTGGCAAGAGAAAGAGGATAAAATAAAATATTAACCCATAATGATAAATTTTATTCTTAATAATAAAATTACAAATGCTGATGTAAATAGCAGTATGCCCTTGTTAGATTATATTAGGTATGAAAAGCACTTAACTGGAACAAAAATAGGTTGTCGTGAAGGTGACTGTGGCGCTTGCACAGTATTGGTTGGTACTTTAAAAATAGATGGTTGTGTGGAATATCGAAGCATGACATCATGTATTTGGCCAATTGGAAATGCTAATGGTAAGCATATTGTTACAATAGAAGGTATGAATTTAAATAATTCCTTAAACGTTTCGCAAGATGCCATGAAGAACAATTACGCTACGCAATGTGGATTTTGCACACCTGGTTTTGTGGTATCCCTAATTGGTTTTTGCTTATCAAATATTGAGAAAAATTTAAATAACGCCATAGAAGCCATTAGTGGTAATATTTGTAGATGTACAGGATACAAATCTATAGAAAAGGCTGCCAATGACGTTTGTAAGCAATTAGAGTTTTCTAGTGGTAAATTGTCAATAAAATGGCTCGTGGATAATAACTTTATTCCTAATTATTTTGGTGATATTCCCAAAAAATTACTGCAATTAAAAACAGAACACCAAAATGTGGAAGATGGAGTTTTTGTTTCTGGGGGTACAGACCTATATGTTCAAAAACCAGATGTTTTAAGGGATAGTACTATTCATCTCATTTCAGATAACATAAACCTAAAGGGCATTTACATAGAACATAATAGGTGTACCATTGGTGCTGGACATGTCGTTTCAGATTTGTGGAACCATTCAGAATTACATCAATATTTCCCAAATATAAAAAAACACCTTAAGCTTGTTTCGTCAGAACAAATACGGAATATGGCCTCTTTTGGAGGTAACTTGGTTAATGCTTCACCAATTGGAGACATGACGATTTTCTTTTTAGCTTTAAATAGTAACATTACCATTATTGATAAAAGTAAAAACGAAAGAATCATTCCGCTCAAAACTTTCTATAAGAATTATAAATGTTATGATTTGCACGACGATGAGCTCTTAAAAAACATTAGTTTTAAATTACCTTCAGAAATATCCTTTTTTAATTTTGAAAAAGTGTGCAAGCGCGAATATTTAGACATCGCTAGTGTAAATACCGCCATTCATATAATGGTAAATAATGAAACAATAAGTGACATTCATTTATCAATGGGAGGTGTTGATGCCATACCAAAATACTTAGATAAAACATGTGCATTTCTAAAGGGTAAAAAAATATGTTTAGAATTGATTAATGAGGCTAACATCGTACTTCAAAAGGAAATTGCTCCAATAAGTGATGTTAGAGGTTCCAATACTTACAAGCGTTTATTGGCACGTCAATTATTTTTTGCGCATTTCATAGAACTTTTTCCAGAAATAATAACATTAAACAGTTTGATGAAATATGCATAAAAATATTTCACATAGCGAATTGAAAATAAAGCTAGATGCTGTTAAAAACGATTTGAAGGCTAGCGTAAAAAACATGGATTCCTACACGCACGTCAGAGGAGAATCTATATACGTGGATGATACCAATATAAAACAAGGTACTTTTTACGGTGTTGTTTTCGATGCTCCTAAAGCACATGGAAAAATTAAATTTATCGATTACACTGCAGCTGAAGCTCTTGAAGGTGTTGAACGTATTTTTACTTATATAGATGTCCCTGGGGAAAACCAGATAGGAGGTATTTTTCCTGATGAACCTTTGTTCGCCGAGGATGAAGTTCATTTTTGTGGGATGCCTGTCGCTTTGATTATTGCAAAATCTGAATTTGTAGCTAGAAAGGCTATAGGACTAATTGAAATTGATATTGAAGATGCTCCAATTATAACTACCGCTAGAGAAGCCAAGACCCAAAAAAAATTCATTAACGCCCCTAGGTCTTTTAATTTGGGTAATGTTGAGGAAGCATTTAAAGCTTGCGATTATATTTTTGAGGGTGAGACATTCTCAAACGGGCAAGAACACCTATACATAGAAACGCAAGGTGCTTATGCTGAACCATTAGAAAATGGGAACATAAAAATCACATCTTCAACCCAAGGGCCAACTTCAGTGCAAAAAACGATAGCCAAGGTTCTTGGAATACCTATGCATAAAATTGAAGTTGACGTCGTGCGTTTAGGCGGTGGTTTTGGGGGGAAAGAAGACCAAGCGACGCCTTGGGCGGTTATGGCTGCTTTGGCTTCATATCATCTTAAAAAACCTATCAAATTAATATTAAATAGGCATGATGATTTAAGAATGACGGGCAAGCGTCATCCCTATGAAAGCACTTATAAAATTGGACTTTCAAAAGATTTAAAAATTCAAGCTTATCAAGTAGAGTTTTTACAAAACGCTGGTGCTGCTGCAGACTTATCCCCTGCCATCGCAGAACGAACATTGTTTCACGCCACTAATAGTTATTTTGTCCCAAACGTATTATCAACCGTCCACAGTTGTAAAACGAATTTGCCCCCAAATACAGCCTTTCGTGGTTTTGGAGGGCCTCAAGGTATGTTTGTTATAGAGTCAGCGATAGCTAATGCGGCTTCTGAGATTGGGGTACCAGCTAGAAAAATTCAGGAGATTAATTTATTACAAGAAAATAATGCATTCTCTTATGGGCAAATAGCAAAACAAGTTGAAGCAAAAAACACATGGGAATCTGCAAAAGCGATTTTTGATTTTAAAGCAATTGAAAAGGATATTAAAAACTTTAATTCTGTAAACAATGACTTCAAAAAGGGATACGCTTTTATGCCTATTACGTTTGGTATTTCTTTTACTAATACTTCTATGAACCATGCTCGGGCATTAGTGCATATTTATCAAGATGGCAGTTTGGGAATTAGCACCGCTGCCGTAGAGATGGGACAGGGAGTTAATACAAAAATGGTGCAAATTGCAGCTCAAGTTTTTTCTATAAATCCTAAAAAAATAAAAATAGAATCAACCAACACAACTCGGGTTGCCAATACTTCTCCATCAGCTGCAAGTTCTACTGCGGACTTGAATGGTAAGGCGCTTTTAAAAGCATGTCATGCCCTTTTGGATAGATTGAAAGATATTATTGCTGAAGACTTTAAGGTTTCAAAAAAGGAGATTGCATTAAAAGACGAGTTTGTTTACTTAAACAATAATAAATCAGAAATTAGTTGGGAACAACTTATTAGCAAAGCCATGTTTAAACGTGTGGCATTAACAGAAAATGCACATTATGCAACACCAGTAATTCATTTTGATAAAACAAAAGAAAAAGGGCATCCATTTGCTTACCATGTATATGGAACAGCCATTTTTATTACTACCGTTGATTGCCTACGAGGAACGTATGTTTTTGATGAAGTAAAAATTGTTCATGATTACGGTCGAAGTATGAGCAAAGGTATAGATCTTGGACAGGTAGAAGGTGCATTGATACAAGGAATGGGATGGATGACCATGGAAGAAATAGCTTATAACGAAGCGGGGCGGTTGCTATCAAATGCATTATCTACATACAAAGTGCCAGATATTTTTTCTGTCCCTAAAAATGTAGAGGTAATACCGCTTGAAACAAAGGGCAACGACATGGCAATTTTAAAATCTAAGGCGGTAGGAGAGCCTCCATTGATGTATGGGATTGGTGCCTTTTTTGCTATTCAAAATGCCATAAAAGCGTTCAATCCAAAATACAAATTAAAGTTTCATGCACCCATGACTCCGGAAAAGGTTTTAATGAGTTTATATAAGAATTAGTAGAATGACTAATTTTTTAATTTATAGCAAGCGTTGTTTTATCAATAATGAACTTATTGAGGCGACACTGCACATTAAAGACAAAAAGATTCATTCGATTTTTAAGGGGTATAACAGACTAAAAACATATCCTTTTTTTAATTACCAAAACTTGATTATTATGCCAGGGATAATTGATGCCCACGTGCATATTAATGAACCCGGAAGAGACTATTGGGAAGGGTTTCATACGGCTACTAAAGCTGCCGCATGTGGCGGCGTTACAACTTTAATAGATATGCCTTTAAATGCAAATCCAGTTACTACAACTGTGGAAGCATTTAAAATAAAACAGAAAGCGACACGAGATAAATTGCATGTAAATTGTGGTTTTTATGGAGGTGTAGTGCCTTCTAATAGTAAAGATATTGAAGGTTTATTAAATGAGGGGGTCTTTGGTATAAAAGGGTTTTTATCACATTCTGGGATTGAAGAATTTCCAAATGTTTCAAAAGCGCATTTGGAAACAATTGCCCCAATTTTAAAAAAGCATGACATCCCATTACTGTTGCATTGTGAATTAGAGGACAAGGATGTTCCAACAGTAATAAATCCAAAAAGTTATCAAGAATATCTAGATTCTAGACCACAACATTGGGAAACCTCGGCCATTGAGTTGGCATTACAAATTCAACAAAGGTTTGATATTAAAGTTCATATTGTTCATTTATCTGCATCGGAAGGTATCGATATTATAAAAGAAAGAAAACAAACAACAAATAAACTAACTGTAGAAACCTGTCCGCATTATTTATATTTTAATTCAGAAAATATACCTGATGCCTCAACATTGCATAAATGCGCGCCACCTATAAGAACAAAGCATAATAATGATTTGCTTTGGAGGTACCTTTTAAACGACGGTTTTGATTTTTTAGCCTCAGACCATTCTCCAGCACCACCAAAAATTAAACAATTGGAAAGTGGTGATTTTTTTAAGGCTTGGGGTGGTATTTCTGGGCTTCAATTTACATTACCCATACTATTTACCGAAGGACAAAAAAGAGGCTTATCACTAGAAAAATTGATTCCGTTGTTGACTAAAAAACCAGCTCGTTTTTTAGGATTAAATAACCGAAAAGGAGAACTAAAAAATGGATTTGATGCCGACATTACTATTTGGGATGATGTCAAAGATACTATTACGGAAAATAATATTGAGCATAAACATAAAGCTACGCCATATTTAGGTCAAAAAATTAAGGGAAAAATAATACACGTATTTGTTAACGGATGTCAAGTGGTTAAGGATTCTAAAATGATAAGTGAAGGTAAAGGAACGCTGTTACTGAAAAAAAATAAAGACAATGTCAATGATTGAATCTATAACGATGATATGCATGGGGTGGCTTTTAATCTTTATAGTACTAGTTGGTGCTACTTATAGGTTGCATACTTTAATTAAAGATTTTAAAACCGTAGGAAATTATGAAAAAGCAGATTCACTTCAAACAGCTCAAAATTGGTTTTATGCTGCGATAGTTGTGGCCTCGCTTTGCGCATTAAGTATCCTCTACCTCTTTATAAAAGGCACTATTTATGAAGGCCATTTTTTTGAATGGTTGAACTTAGTTCTGCGCTTGATTCATATAACTTTTGGCATAGCATGGATAGGCGCTTCATTTTACTTTGTTTTTTTAGAAAACGCATTGAACAGAACAGTAGGTGTAAGGGAAGAATTAGCTGGTAATTTATGGGCTGTTCATGGTGGTGGATTTTACTATTTAGAAAAATATAAGGTCGCCCCAAAAGAGATACCCAAGCATCTCCATTGGTTTAAATATGAAGCTTATTTCACCTGGTTATCTGGGTTTTGCTTGTTAATTATTGTTTATTATTTTAATGCCAGTTCGTATTTAATAGACCCAGAGGTTCTACTCTTAAAACCTTTGGAAGCTATTGTATTAAGTATAACTTCATTGCTTGTTGGGTGGTTGATATATGACCAGATTTGTAAAAGACTTAGTAATAATAAAGTTTTATTTACTCTAGCAATTACGGCTTTAGTATTTCTTTACGCCTGGTTTTATGCACAGGTTTTTGGTGGCAGAGCAGCATACATTCACTTTGGGATATTCTTAGGGACATTAATGGCAGGAAATGTCTTTTTTGTGATTATTCCAGGGCAAAAGCGAATGGTAGCCGCTGCAAAAAAAGGAATGGAGCCCAACCCTGCGGATGGTAAAGCCGCGTTTTTGCGCTCGTACACAAATAACTATTTCACGCTTCCGGTATTGTTTGTTATGATTAGTAACCATTTTCCAAGCACTTTTGGTAATGCTTATCAATGGATAGTTCTACTCGGAATTACATTAGGTACCGCAGGTATAAAACATTATTTAAATATTCGAGAGAAAGGACATATTTCAGTTTGGGTGATGCCTACAGCAGTAGTAGTATTATTAAGTATGGCATTTATAACAGCTCCAACAAAATCTGATGACGAACAATGTAAAAAAATGGTTTCGTTTACCGAGGTTCAAACGGTAATCAATAATAGGTGTGTGCAGTGTCATTCATCAAACCCCACAGATGTAGTTTGGAAAATAGCGCCAAATGGTGTTAAATACGATAACGCAGAACAAATATATAATTTACGTGACAAAATATACCAAAGGGTTGTAGTGAGTAAAAACATGCCTTTTAACAACAACCAAACAAAAATAACTCAAGAAGAGCGAGATTTAATTGATTGTTGGATAAATCAAGGTGCGCCAAAATAAAATATATGATAACATTAAAACAATTAAACACGCTGCCAAAAAAAGAAGGCTTCACTCATTTGCAACAGTGCTGCGCTTCTGGAGCTTGGGTAAATAAGATGTTGAAGGAGAGACCTTTCAAATCTGAAAGAGAACTTATCAATATCGCTACCAAAATTTGGTACGACCAATGTATAATTAAAGATTTTAAACAAGCATTTTTAGGACATCCTAAGATAGGCGATATTGAAAGTTTAAAAGAGAAATATGCAAGCACTTTGCAATGGGCAGGAGATGAACAGTCCAAAATTAGTGAAGCAGATATGGAAACCATTGAGGCCTTAGCAAAAGCAAATGAACTCTATGAAAAGAAATTCGGCTATATTTTTATTGTGAGTGCCAGCGGTAAATCTGCCGAAGAAATGTTAGCTATTATCGGTTCTAGATTAAAACATAATGAGGCCGATGAAATTTATTTAGCCATGAATGAGCAACATAAAATAACAACTATAAGATTGATTAAACTTATTGAAGGATTCAAGCAACTGACTGATTTGAATAGTCAAATCACAACACACATATTGGACACCTCATTGGGAATTCCTGCAAAAAATGTAGTGAGTACATTAAAGGCAAAGCAAAAAGATGAATGGAAGCCCATTTGTGTTGGCGCTACAAATACTGAAGGACGAATTTTGGATTTATTACCTGTTGGAAAGGTTTTACAACCTGGAATTTACAAGATGGAATTTCAAACATCAAACTATTTTAAAAGGAATGATATAAATGGGTTTTATCCAGAAATTGCTATACAATTTGAGATAACTGATAACACACATTATCATATTCCTTTGTTAATAAGTCCGTTTGGTTATTCAACGTATAGAGGAAGTTAAAAATAGTATAGCAAGGGTCAATATGTTAAATTGGTTAGAATTATTAAACACGTTTCAGGTAGAAAGAAAACCAATAGCACTCGTTACTGTTACTAAGTGTCTTGGATCTGCACCCTGCAATTTGGGTTCTAGGATGGTTGTTACCAAAGATAAAAACACATATGGAACTGTTGGTGGTGGAAAACTGGAGTTTGAAGTTATTGAAAAGGCTTTAAAGGCTATTGAGGAAAATACAATTATTGAAACCTCATTTACATTGGGACCCAAGTTTGAACAATGTTGTGGTGGCAAAGTAGAATTATTGATAGAGCCCATGAACCAAGCTCCAGAACTCTTTTTGTTTGGAGCTGGACACATAGGTGTTCAAATAAGTAACCTTTTGGTTGAAACGCCATTTAAAACGACTTTAATTGATTCAAGGGAAGGTTGGTTTGATACTATTAATGTTGATAAAAGTGTAAAAACTTGCTCAGTTTCAATCAAGGATTTTAAAACATTTAAAGACGCTATAGACTGGGGAGAAAATTGCTATGTGTTAGTAATGACTCATGATCACGGTATTGACTTAGATATCATAGCAATGGCCATAGAAAATCAGACAAAATATTTGGGTTTAATAGGTAGTAAAACAAAATATGTACGGTTTAATAACATGATGAAAAATGACTTAAATATTGCAGAAGGCATGGATAATGTGATCTGTCCAGTCGGCTTAACTTTTTCAGGGAATACTCCAAAAGAAATAGCAATTGATATTGTTGCTCAGCTATTACAAATTCATTACAAATAAAGAATAATACTAAATAACATTAATAATTTAACATATGAAATATACATTTAATCCGCCAAAAAGATATTTAATGGGGCCAGGGCCTTCAGATGCACATCCTAGAGTTTTAAAAGCGATGGCATCTCCTCTAATAGGACATTTAGACCCTCATTTTGTAAATATGATGGATGAGGTTAAGGCTATGGTACAAAACACCTTCTTAACCAAGAACGATTTGACTTTTGTAGTGTCAGCTCCAGGTAGTGCAGGTATGGAAACCTGTTTGGTAAATCTTTTAGAACCAGGAGATGAATGCATTATCTGTATTAATGGTGTTTTTGGTGGTCGTATGGTAGATATTGCAGAACGCTGTGGGGCAAAAGTGCATAAAATCATAACACCTTGGGGTAAAGTTACGAGTTTAAAGCAAGTAAAAGAGGCATTAAAAACTTGTCCTAATCCAAAATTAGTAGCCTTAGTGCATGCTGAAACATCAACAGGTGCGCTTCAACCAATACAACAAATAAGTGATGAAGTACATAATGCTGGGTCACTTTTGGTCGTAGACGCTGTAACCTCGTGGTGCGGTGTCCCTTTAAAAGTTGATGAATGGGGTATTGATGCCATTTATTCAGGAACACAAAAAAATTTGAGTGCTCCTCCAGGACTTTCACCAGTAAGTTTTTCTCCAAGAGCCGTAAAGGTATTGGAAAGTAGAAAAACAAAAGTGCAAAGTTGGTTCTTGGATTTAAATCTGGTAAAAAACTATTGGACTGGAGCAAAGCGAGCGTATCACCACACGGCTCCCGTGTCTTCTGTTTATGCAATTCACGAAGCTTTAAATCTTGTTATTGAAGAAGGTCTTGAGAATCGATGGAAACGACATCAAGAAGTTCATAATAAATTAAGAATAAGCTTGGAAAACCTAGGGTTTAAATATTTAGTTGATAAAGAAAATAGATTACCTAATTTAAATTCGGTTTATTTCCCTGTGAGCATCAAAGATGAATCTACCTTGAGAAGCACCTTGTTAAATGATTTCAATATTGAAATAGGAGGAGGACTAGGTGATTTTGCAGGTAAAATATGGCGTATCGGTATTATGGGAGAAAGTTGTACCGAAAACCATGTTAATATGATTATTGGGGCATTAAAAGAATTGATGGATGAATAGGGTACATAGAGAATTACAAAAGTTAGCAACCTACTCTTCATCAGAGTTTCCAGCTATTACACGAGTTCTATACACAAAAGAAGATTTAGAAGCGCGGGGTTATTTTATTTCCTTATGTGAGGAAATAAATTTGAGAATACGATTTGATGCTATTGGAAATATATTTGCCAGATGGGAGGGTACAGACCTAACATTGGCAGCAGTTGCTACGGGATCTCATATCGATGCTATTCCTTTATCTGGAATGTACGACGGTACTGTGGGCGTATTTGGTGGTTTGGCAGCAATAAGAGATTTAAAAAAAGAAGGGTACAAGCCAAAACGGTCAATAGAATTAATTCTTTTTACTTCTGAAGAACCTACACGATTTAAAATAGGATGTATAGGCAGCAGAATGTTATCTGGTCAATTAAACAAAGAACAAGTGTTGAAATTAGTTGATGATAAAGGAAAGAAATTTGATGATGCTAGAAAGAAAGCTGGTTTTTTTACAAGTCTGGATGATGTCGCTTTATCTAAAAATCACTACCACTCTTTTATAGAGCTGCATATAGAGCAGGGGCCTATCTTAGAAAAAGAAGGTACTGATATAGGCATAGTCACTAGAATAGCAGCACCAAGCACCTTAAAGGTAGCCCTAACAGGACAAGGTGGTCATGCAGGAGCTGTTTTAATGAAGGACAGGAAAGATGCTGGAGTTGCTGGCTCAGAAATAATGTTGGCTGTAGAAAAAATAGCTAAAGATTCCAATAGTGATGATACTGTGGCCACCGTTGGGATTTTTGACATCAAGCCAAGAGCGGTAAATAGCATACCCAGAGAAGCTTATTTAGAGATAGATTTGCGTGATACAAATGTAGAGACCAGAGACAAATGCTTAGAGGCTCTTAAACATAGAATTAAAGTCATTTGTGGTTTAAGAGGTGTCGATTATAAGCTAGAAATGGTTAATTGCGATCCGCCAGCCATTTGTGAAAAAATGTTGATAGAAAACCTAGAGAACATAACTAAAAAACTTGGGTTCAAATCAAAAAAAATGATAAGTCGGGCCTATCACGACTCATTATTCATGGCATTAATAGCACCTACAACCATGATTTTTATACCATGTAAAGACGGCATAAGTCATAGACCGGATGAGTACAGCTCACCTTTGGCTATAGAAAAAGGAGTCATGACTCTAAAAGCGGTATTGAAAGATTTAACCCATAGCTAGAATGCGGTTAATTTATTTTATCCACAGAAAAACTGAGACAATAATTTAATGGAAAATATAGTAACAAACGAAACTGTAATACGTATTGTAAATCGGTTAAATCAACTTGGTAACTTAAGTGATGATGCCAATTGCTTATCTCGATTTTATGGAACTACTGCCCATAAAGTATCTGGTGATTTATTAATTTCTTGGATGGAGACTGCTGGTTTGGTAGTTACTAAAGATGGCATCGGTAATATAAAAGGCATTTTGCAGAGCAAGAATAAAAAAGCAAAACATTTTGTAATGGGTTCACATTACGATACTGTATTTAATGCAGGTAACTATGATGGTCCTTTGGGGATTTTGTTAGGTATTGAAGTGGTAAAAAGAATCCTTAAAGAAAATATACAACTACCTTTTCATTTAAACGTTATAGCCTTTGCTGATGAAGAGGGTGCTCGATTCAATACGGCTTATTTAGGCAGTTCTGTATTGGTTAAAGAATTTGATAAAACTTGGTTAGAAAGAACGGACGATGATGGTGTTTCATTAAATGATGTCATCAATGAAAATAAAGGAGATATTGATGACATTTTTAATGCTTTTATTCCTAAAAAAGATTGGTTAGGCTATTTTGAGGCGCATATTGAACAAGGTCCTATTTTATGTAAAGAAAACTTACCAGTATGTTTAGTTAGTAGTATAGCCGCACAGACCAGAATAAATATTGAATGGTTTGGGGAATGCGGACATGCTGGCACGTACCCTATGGACTTAAGAAATGATGCCCTTTGCGCCGCTGCAGAGTTCGTTTTAGAAGTTGAAAAAATAGGAAGAGAACAAAAAACTAATTTGGTTGCTACGGTTGGTAAACTAAATTTAGAGCCCAACGTATCCAATGTAATTCCTGGTAGAGTTAATCACAGTCTAGACCTACGTTCTCCTGATGATTTGTTCTTAGTTGCGATAACCAAAAAGTTAAAACGAAAACTTTTAGAAATAGCCAGACGCAGATTACTTAAATACAAGTGGTCAATTATGCAGGCAAACCCATCTGTATTATGCGATTCTAATTTAAAGCAAGCACTTGGTCGCAGTATCATATCATCTGGAGTAAACCAGTTAATTGAAATCCCAAGTGGTGCTGGTCATGATGCCGTTATGATTTCAAAAGTAGCCCCAGTATCGATGCTTTTTATACGTTGTAAAGCAGGTATAAGTCACAACCCTTTGGAGTATGTAGCACCTCATGATATTGCTGAGGCTTTAAAAGTTTGTGATAATTTTATAAATGAAATAATAATTTTAGAAAACAAAAAAAGTAACAAACATGAATAAAATAAAACTTACCGCATTATCTACCACGGTAGTAGAAAGAAATCACGCTTTAATAACTGGCGACGGATTTGTTAATAGTGCTTTACCTAATTGGACAGATTGTGAAGTAAATGTCGTGATTAATGAAGCCATGGGAGCAAACTTTTGCCAGTTAATTACAACTATGACCACTGAAAGTAAATTACAAGGCAAGACTCATAAATCTCAAATCTTCTTTTATGTTTTATCTGGTACATGTATTTTTAAGATAAATAAAAAGGAGGTAAAGGTTAATAAAGGCGGATATGTTTATGTTCCTGTCAATGAGCAATACGACATTTTAAATGCTGAAGAAAACACAAAAATACTGTCCTTCCATAAGGTTTATGAACCACTTGAAAATGTTCAAGCACCAAAAGTTATTATCAATAATCAATTAAATATAGAGCAAACTATTTATAGTGAAGATCCAAACTTGCTTATGCAAAATTTATTGCCAGATCAAGAAAATTTAAGTTTTGATATGGCAATAAATATTTTCAAGTATAATCCTGGTGCAAATCTTCCATTTGTTGAAACCCACATCATGGAACATGGGCTCATGTACTTAGAAGGTCAGGGAATATATCGCTTGGATGACAAATGGTATCCAGTTAAAAAAGGAGATTGTATATGGATGGCTCCTTACTGTCCACAATGGTTTGGTGCTCTAGGGACAGAACCAGCAGTTTATATTTATTATAAAAATGTAAATAGATTCCCGATAACTATTTAAGTAATTTGGATTGATTAATTAATTTAAGTTGCTAAAATATAAAAACAAATCGGTTCTGTCGCGTCTATTCAAAAGGTAATAAAAATCATCTTTTAAATTAATCAATTAAACAGTTAAAGAATTAAATGATTTGAAGATTGATTTTTTACTAGAAATTAGCTGTTCTTTCTTAATCAAATGTCTTTTTTAAACTAAAAAGACTCATTGAATAGCGCACCTATTTGATGCTATTAATTGATGTCAACTGAAAGTAATTAAAATAAAAAAAGCCCATAAACATAAGTTTTGGGGCTTTTTAGTTGATTTTAAGTGACCGGGCTGGGGTCTGAAATTAAATTTTAATATATTGATATTCAAAAAGTTATAATTATTTTAATTAGGTAGCTCACCGAATAACGCACCTAATTTTAGCACTAATGTAAAATGAACTTAATTTGATATAAATGTATGCAAAAATATTCAATAAAATGACCCAATACTCCACTTTGGTTCTTTCACCTCTGTTAAGTGTAGTAAAAAATATCGTTTAAATTAATAAGTTAAACAGTTAGAGAATTAAATGATTTAAAGATTGATTCTCTCCTAGAAATTAACTGTTCTTTATTAATCATATGTATTAATTGTTTTATTATTGATTTTGGACAGTAAGTAATTACGAAAAAGAAAATATGGTAACTACAGAACAAAAATGGTGTAATGAAACGATTTGGAACGTCTCAAATAGCAGAGGAATTAGGCTTATAGATAAATACCATAAAAGCACAAAAAAATTGCTTGCAAAAGACTAAGGCCATTATTGAAAGATTATTTTATTTTAATAGCATTTGCATTTGACAACTTCTAAACGGTTTGGT
>CANMSN010000021.1 GCA_947500585.1 uncultured Flavobacteriaceae bacterium
ACCACACGATCATCATTATGAGATAATTAAAAAATAAATATTAACTTTGAAGAACTGGGCTAGTGCTTTTCATAGGAGCCATTGTTGTGCTTTCGTTATTTTAGTTTAAAATTAATCATTTAGGTGGTTTTTTATGTCTGCTTGTAAAAGTGAAGCTTCCTCAAGTAAGTCTTTTGACATACTTTGCTTAAATGCTATTATTTCTTTAGTTGTTTTTAAAAGACTTAAATAAGCTAAATCAGATTTCAACGCTTCGTAAGAATTCGGAATTGCTGGTTTCAAAAGCCAAGAATAACTGAATTTCTCAATCATTGTAGGTCTAACACTCAAATTGTGATGGGGATTAACGATTACTTCCTCATTTTTTCTTAAATAAGGTGAATAGTAATCATAATATCTTACAATTTTTTTCTGAAGGCTATCACTTGAAATAATATCTAATCCAGTTGATGCCAACTTATCATAAACCGAAGAATTTGTAATAAGATTTGTAAATAATGAACTTCTCGTGAAATGTTTATTTAGCGAATCGTTATAAGGTAAGTTTTTTTCTAAATGATTTAATAATAAATCAATGCTTTCTATGGTTTTTTGAGAGTTATTTATATTGGATTTTAAATCGAGGATATCCAACTCTATGGCTTCGGACAATTCCGATAAGTATTTTTCCTCAATTTTCTCGATTTTTCGATTTTCATTCCAATTATTAATCCCAAGTGCAATCAAAATTCCAATTACAACAAGAATTATTTCTCCGATTGCATAAATCAAATACTTACTGAATTTATTTTCAGATAGCAGTTTTTGTCTAATTTTTCTAAAGAATTTTATCATTGGTTAGCGGTTTGTCGAATGAAGCACAACGGTTTTCTTTACTTTGATTTATTAATTTCATAGAAGAAAAGAGGAGAACTAAAACGGTCTTTAAGTTAATGCCTTATTACACGCGACATACTTTTAAAGCCAGTCATATGAGCGATGGACTTTAGGGATTGATCGCTATATTGAATCATCATTTTTGATTTTCTTAAGCGTTCTTGAGTTAAAAAACGATAGACCGTCGTCCCGTACAATTCTTTAAAGCCATATTTTAACTTAAATTCATTCGTACCCAATTGAAGTGCAAAATCTTTTAACGACGGAAGTTCTTGTTCTAGATTATTAATGATGATATCATGACCTTCTCTGATTTTTCGAATATCTTCAAAACTTAAACGCACTTTTGGTTTTTGAGCATTAAAGACTGTATCATCTGGGTCGTCTTTCTGTTGTTTCGTGAATTGAATAACGCTTCTTTTTAAATCCTGTTCTATTCTATCCTGATTATTGGAATGATGAATTACGGTTACCAGTGTTCTTCTTTTTGTGCTTTCTTTTCCTTTAAATGTGGTGATATAGCAGGTTTTTGGAATCAACAAGTTGCCTTTTGTTTTAAACGTTAAGTTTACAGCGGTATCATACAATTCTTTTTGTTTCAATGTATGCCACGTGTTTGTCCATACGGTTTTAGATGGTTTTGCTAAAAAGGTTTCAAAAGATTTCCCAACAATATCGGCATGCAAAACAGATAGTATATTAGCCGTTTGTTGATTGGTCATCAGTATCGTGCCTTGCTCGTTTATCACAAAGCTCATTTGTATAACTGGAATGATGATGGTATTTGAGTTGGCATAGCCTTGATGCAGCATGGTTTCCTGTATCTCTTCGGCTAGCATATTGAGTGAAATAGTGATGGCTACCAAGTTGTCATTTCTCGTAGAACGCTTTAAACGATAGAAGAAGTTTCCTGAGGCCATTTCTAGTAGCATCTGGTTAATTCTTTGTATTCTTTTTTTCTTCTTGATACTCACATTTCAGAATTTAGTTATTAGTACTATGTGAGAGTGTTTAAATGACCTTAAAAAAATTATAGGTCATAGGTCCATCATTTAGAATCTTTAAATTGATCCAAGAATGCTAAAGCGTCTTCCATATTCTCAAAAGATTCAGTTGGAATAGGGGGCTTGCTGGTTTTGATATAAAATTCAGATAACATTTTTGAGACTGGTGGCTCAACAATAACAGCGACGGCTTTGATGAGTGTTGAGCCTTCTATGGCGACATAAGCTCTTGCGGATTTATTGATTTCTTTTATACCGCGAATGTCACAAAGAATCGGTAAGAATCTACCCTCATGTAAATGCAGTCTGTCTTTAACGATTTGCATAGCCGCTTTTAAATCAATAATAACGTCCTGATGATATACGATATGCAATATACCGTCATCAAATCTATAGGATGTATAGTCATTTTCGAAATAATTCCGCATGATCTAGAAAACTGGTTTGACATCATAAACTTACAAAATAATCAAGAATATTCGATGTCTTTTATCCATTTACCCCAGTTTTCATAGTCTTTTTTTTGTCTGTTGGGGATTAAAAATTGACTCTAAGGGATTATGGAATGTTGTCATTCTCTAATTTCCTACAAATAAGACTAAATTATATGACACTTAAATATATAATCAGATGGCAAAAATAAAACACAACAATTTTTTAGACACGGTAAACGAAGTTTTTACAGATGCAAAACAAGAAGGCATCATGCATTTGTATGCCGATGGTGAGGATTTTTCAGGGAGAACCATTGGTATTGATAATAGGAAACTGTTTCATTTTGGAACTACGGGATATTTGGGATTGGAACAGGATTCGAGATTGAAAGCCGCAGCGATAGATGCTATTACAAAGTACGGGACGCAGTTTCCTTTATCTAAATCGTATATCTCCAATCCGCTCTACAGAGCATTGGAAGAGAAACTGACTCAGATGTACCAGAATCCCATCATCATTACAAAGAATAGTACATTGGGGCATATGGGGGTGATTCCCAATGCGGTTAGTGACCAAGATGCTATTATACTCGACCATCAAGTGCACTGGAGCGTGCAAAGTGCTGCCAAGGTTTTAAAAAATAGAAGTGTTCCCATTGATATGATTCGGCACAACGATTTAAATATGTTGGAAGATAAAATAAAGTCGCTTTCTGATAAACATCAAAGAATCTGGTATATGGCAGATGGGATTTATTCCATGTATGGCGATTTTGCTCCGCTTAAGGATTTGAAAACGCTTAGTCTAAAATATCCCCAATTGCACCTTTATATCGATGATGTTCATGGGATGAGTTGGATTGGAAAACGTGGAACAGGTTATGCACTCAGTGAACTTGGTGACCTTTCAGAAAATATCTTATTGTTCGGAACATTGAGTAAGACCTTTGGAGCGAGTGGGGCGGTACTCGTTTGTTCCAATAAGAAAATGTATGACGAAATAAAAACCTTTGGAGGCCCTTTGACCTTTTCGGCGCAATTGGAACCAGCTTCGGTAGCAGCGGCTACAGCTTCGGCAAACATTCATTTAACCCCTGAAATCTATGAGATTCAAAACGATTTAAGGGCACGCGTGAATTATTTTAATGACTTATTGCAAGCCACAGATCTGCCACTTATTGATCAGAATAAATCGCCAGTATTTTTTATAGGTACGGGTACGCCAAAAACCGGCTATAACTTTGTTAGCCGACTCATGAAGGAAGGGTTTTATGTCAACTTGGGCATATTCCCCGCTGTACCAGTTAAGAATACGGGGGTACGTATCACGATATCCAGACACAATGAGCTATCAGAAATCAAGGATTTAGTTGCTGCGATGGTGCATCATTTTCCAAGAGCTTTAGAAGATACGCATACTAATATGCACCGCGTTTGTAAGGCTTTCAAGTTAGACGTGAAATCAAAAGTAGCAGATACGGTACAGCCCAATCTCAGGGTTCAATTGGAAGATTCTATTTTAAAAATAGATAAAACCCTTTGGAATGCCAGTGTTGGTAAACATGGGGTTTATGATTGGGAAGGCCTTAAATTCCTTGAGCAAACATTTAGTGGTCATGCGCGTATAGAACACAATTGGAGGTTTTATTATTTGATAATCTATGACCAAGCGCAGAAACCTATTTTAGCCACATTCTTGACGGTAGGTTTATGGAAAGATGATATGTTGGCTAAGGTGAGTGCGTCCAAGTTTATTGAGGAAAAACGACAAACAGCACCATATTATTTAACATCTAAAGTGTTGAGTCTTGGTTCCTTGTTTACGGAAGGGAAGCATTTATATATAGACGATAAGCATGTATTAAAACAACAAGCCTTGGATACGCTGATGCTAACCTTAGAAAAGCTAGAGTTAGACGTTCAAGCTAAAATGGTCGTGCTTAGAGACTTTTCAGGACAAGATCCTTTACATCCTTATTTTCAAGGTCAGGGTTTCGTTAGGGTTCAAATGCCTAATGCCTGTAAAATTGATCTTGAAATGCATGAAACTCTGGACGGGTATATCGCAAAATTATCTTCTCGGAATAGAAGGCATTTAAGGCATGAGATTCTAAAATATGAGCCGTTGTTAAGCATAAACGTTTTAAAGACATGCAATACATCACAATTAAAACAGATTCAAGACTTATACAATAATGTGCATCAAAATAATTTAGGACTCAATACATTTTCATTTCCTGAAAAACTTTTTGAAGCTATGTCAGCGCATTCGAATTGGGAATTTATCACCTTGAGTTTGTTGGATCAGCCAGAAAAGATGATTGGTGTGATGCTGTGTTACAACAATCGAAACGACACCTACGTCCCGGCGTTTGTGGGTATGGATTATGACTACCTTTCAGCGTTTTATACCTACCGCCAACTTTTATATCAAACCATAAAGCGTGCCATTAGTTTAAAATACAAGCATATTGATTTAGGCATGACGGCGTCTTTTGAAAAGAGAAAATTAGGGGCTACAGTTGAAGAAAAGTATGCCTATATTCAAACGGCGGATAATTATACCCTAGAGCTTATGGGAATACTAGAATGACAATGAATAAGGGAGATAGTGGTTTGTATTTGTATGAAGTACCAAGATTTGATATCAGAATTTGAAGCGAAATTAGAAACTTTGGAATCTTGTAATGAGGATATTCTATACAAGGCAGAAACGGGTATTACACAAACTGAAAAGTGTATCAAACATCTTAGAAAAAGTGTTGTAGAAAAAGGCTTTTTTTCTATTCAGGAAGAGATTCGATTCTTTAAGCACATCAAACCTCAAATTTTTAGTAAGCTCATTTACTATGTCAAACTTTATAATATCGAAAGTAAACGGCCAAGGAGCAGTTCTAAATTTCAGGTAAAATATTTAAACAATCAAATTAATAAGCTCCAGGTCTATTTTAATGATAATTTAGAATTCTATCATTATTATCGACGCGGTGCAACTACTTTAGATGAGCAATACTTTATTCGAGGACAGTCGGATTTACGATCCCCTACGGAATCGTTTCATTTTTTTATAGATGACGAGTTTTCGACATGTCAGGATTGTACCGTGGCTACTATTATGGCTTTTGATATGCTCATCGTATATCTACAACAAGAGATTGAAAAATTAGAAAACCATACTGTTAACCCCAAATTGAAACCCATGAAACCGTCTACAAAACTTTTCTGGACAGGAAACAAAACTGAATTAATTGAATTGATATATGCCTTACATGGCAGTGGTGCCATCAATAGTGGGACTGCTGATATTAAAGAGATGGCGTCTCTGTTTGAGCAACTATTTAATATCGATTTAGGGAATTACTACCATACGTTTATAGAAATAAGAGCTCGAAAATCCAGTAAAACTAAATTTTTAGATCGGTTGATAGAGGTCTTGAACCAACGTTTTGAGGAGTCTGATGAATAATCCCTAGGTGTCCCCAAGTTGGGTTTTACAGATGCTAAATTTAATTAATAACATGTATGGTGTTTTAATCTCATTTGATACATGTCACGCTAGTATAGCACTATAAAACCCGATAAAATAAATGGTAATAAAAAATACCCACCTATGGATTAACTATGGATAGTATCAAAAAAAAGTTTTTCAGATTTGTCTTGTAAAATTCAAATCACTGCAAAGTCGTCAGTTTAAATTAGGGATTTACGGGCGGCTTTGCTTTTTAAACTATAGGAACATATGGGAGCAACAATTATCACAACTGAAGATCTTCTAGAATTCAGAATGGAATTATTAGAAGACATTAAAAAACTACTCAACAATCAATCTGGTCAGGTTACCAAGAAATGGCTGAAATCTCCAGAAGTCAGGGCACTTTTAGGAATATCTCCAGGAACACTACAAAACTTAAGGATTAATGGCACGTTACCTTATACTAGAATAGGCGGTGTGCTTTACTATGATTATCAAGAAATTATGCAGGTATTAGAAGAAAATAAAATCAATACTAAACGCAAATGAGTTTTGGAAGACATCAATTATATTAAACATTTGAATGCGGTGTTTATACATTTCTATAAAGATTCCCGTTTAAATCCAACACATATTAGTTTGTATATGGCGTTGTTCCATTTATGGAATATCAACTTTTTTAGAGAAGCTTTCTACATCAATAGAAATGATGTGATGACCTTATCTAAAATTGGCTCGAGAACAACCTATCATCGCTGTATAAGAGAGCTGAGTCATTGGAGCTATTTTAAATACTTGCCGTCTCACAATGCCTTTCATGGTAGTCAAATTAGGATGTTCAATTTTTGTACTAGCAGTGGACAAGCTATGGACTCTAACCAGACCAAAATTTGTACTAGCGATGGACAAGCGCTGGTATCTATTAACAAACATATACAAACAATAACAAACAAAAAAAACAATAACAAACGCGAAATTTTTAAAGATTTAAATGTTCAAAATTCTCAAAAGTTGAACAAAAAACAAGCAGTTGACCAATATCTGGACAACCTCAAGACCAGTTCAGATAAAAATTACGATGAACCTCTATGAGCAAGGCTAAACCACATATCATTACTGAAGGCAAGACTAAGTATTGCCTTGGTGAATTGAAGGTGAATGAAATCATTTATGATTTTGAAATGATGCTTGCTTATCTGAATACCAAGGGGAGGTTGTTATTCGGAGAAAAATTTGAAATTATAGAGGAGGATCGTGAGATTGTTTTTAAACTATGTAATTACTTTATAAGAGATGAAACCAATTGTAAGCGTTTTGATATAGATATCAATAAAGGTATTTTATTATCTGGTCCTGTTGGCTGTGGGAAAACAAGTTTGATGAAATTGTTAAGGTATATCGTTCCGCATCAAAAACCCTATAAAATGATTCCAGCAAGAAATATTGTTTTTGGATTTAACCATTTGGGCTATAAAACCATTGAAGACTATGGGAACAGCAATTATTTTTGTTTTGATGATTTAGGTGTGGAACCTATAGGCAGACATTATGGTAAGGATTGTAATGTGATGGGTGAAATCCTATTATCTCGTTATGATTTGTTTTTAGAGTATCATATTAAAACACATGCCACAACAAATTTAAATGCCCAAGAATTGGAAGCGCGTTATGGTAGTCGCGTGCGTTCTAGGATGCGAGAGCTGTTTAATTTGATTGCTTTTGATAAAGTAAGTGAGGATAAAAGAAAATAAAGAATAACACCGAAACAACACCGATAAAATTGTAGTATATAGACTCAAAAATAAAACAATTTCAATAGTTTTGTTAATCGTATTAATCAGCTAATTTATGTTAAGCACCGCCGAAATAAAATCACTTATTCTTTCTGGAGAGGGATACAACGTTGAATTTAAAAAAACGATTCCAAGCAAGGTCAAAGAAATTACTGAAGAGATTTGTGCCTTTGCAAATGCATCTGGGGGAGCAATTATTATCGGTGTAGACGATAATAATGTCATTCAAGGAGTCACTTTTAATAATGTAAAACGCTCTGCGCTTCAAAATTCTATAAATGAAATAACACCTACATTACATTGCGATGTTTATAATGCAAATATTGATGAGAAAGATATAGTAATAATAGAAGTGCCGTCTGGAGTAAATAAGCCCTATGTCCTTTCTGGTGCAATTTATGTACGCCAAGGCCCCAATTCTCAAAAATTAACAACAGTTGAAGAAATGAGGGATTTCTTCCAGCAGGCTGATAGAATATATTATGATGAAGCACCATGTAAAGCAATTGGTATAACCCAAGATATCCCTGAGGCTAATATTAATCAATTTAGAGAATTGGCAGGTTTAGGATCCACCGTTTCAAATGAACAAGTTTTTAATAATTTGAAACTAGTTACCAAAGAGGGATTTCTTAAAAATGGTGCTGCTTTGTTTTTTGCACAAAAACCAGAACAATTTTTTGAAAAGGCAGTCATACGCTGTATTGTTTTTAACGGTATTGATAAAAGATATATTGATGATGACAAGACAATGAAGGGTACTTTGTATCAGCAATTCCTTCAAGCGATGTCTTGGTTGAAAAAGAAATTAGATGTTCGTTATGATATTGAAGGGGAGGGTTCACAACCACGAAAAGAGCTTTGGGAAATTCCCGAGACAGTTTTTAAAGAAGCCATAGTTAATGCTTTAGCACATAGAGATTATTATGATAAAGGTGCTCGTATTGTTATTGAAGTTTTTAATGATAGAGTTGAAGTTTCAAATCCTGGAGGTTTAATAAGTGGCATTCCCAAAAATGAATTTGGTAAAAGAAGTTTAAGTAGAAATCCTTTGATATTTGGTCTTTTTGAAAGAATAAGAATGGTAGAACAAGTAGGTTCTGGTATTAGCAGAATGAAAAATTTAATGATAGAAGAAAATTTAACACCACCTGAATTTAATACTGAAGGAATATTTACTGTGACATTAAGAAGACCTTTCGATTTTAATAAGTGGGTGGATAAGTGGGTCAATAATCTAACAGATAATAGAGTTAATATTATTAAAGCAATTCATAAAAATAGTAAAGTATCCAAAAGGGAATTAGAAGGAATAGTAGGTGTGACTGCTACTGCCATTGATAATAATATAGATATTTTAAAAAATAAAGGTCTTATTGAAAGAGTAGGAAGTGCAAAAGGAGGGTATTGGAAAATCAATTATATCCTACCATAGTGGGTAGATAGGTGGGTAGAAAAAAAGTGTTTAATTATTTTTTAGCCTTTATCCACAACATAATTTCTTGAACGATTGCTGTTAAAAGTTTTTCTATATTTTGGATGATTTTATTGAAAAAGACTACCATAACCCAGTATTTAAATAATTAGTAATACCCATCAAAATAGTCAGTGCCATAGCCTTAATGTTTTTAAGTTTTAAAAAATAATTAGCCTCATCGATGTTCGTTAGAAATCCCATTTCTACAAGTATAACAGGACATAGCTGAATGGTTTCTCGAAGCACTTGAAAATTAGCAAATTTAATTCCACGCGTTTTAAAACCCAGTTTTTGAGTACTCTCATGTAATATAGATATACCAAGTACAATTGATTTTTTAGTATTTTTATATTCTGAATTATGGATATAAACTTCCATCCCTTTTGAAGGCGTTTGTGAAGCATTACAATGTAAAGACACAAATACATGTGCGTTCAAATGTTTAGCTAATTGGCTTCTGTCTGCTAACGAAATTAAAGTGTCTTTGTATCTGGTTAAGTAGATATCAAATTTATCCTCCAAAAGTGTTTTGTTAAGTTTAATAATTCCTTTAGCAATATTCAAAACCACAGTTTTTTCTAGTATACCATTTGCACCAATGGCACCAGAATCATTTCCACCATGTCCAGGGTCAATTATAATCACTTTTCGTTGACCAAAAATCAAACACATTTTTAGTATCAAAATCACAAAACTGACGTTTTTGAGCCTTGTTTTCCATTTTATTTTCATAATTGATTGGATTTTTTATGTCAATTTTCATACGATTTAGTTTGCTTTGTTTGCAATTAAAATCAAAGGAATTTAAATAATATTATTTACATAAAATACTGATAATCAGTAATTTGTATTCAAATATAATGTATTTTTCATACTATAAAAATGAAACAAAACTTAAACCATTTTAGTATGAAAAAATCAATGTATTTAACCGCTTTATTATTTGCTATTTCAAATCTCATGTTTGCGCAAATTGGAGGAATAGAAGATTCTGTAAATGATGTTTCCGATACCATCAGAAGCATCTTTCCTATCATTTTGGGAGTTATTTTCCTGATTGGATTCTTATTCAATGCAGGTCATTTCTTTGGTGAGAATGCCGATTTGAAAAAAGGAATTACACGTGTATTGGTCTTTGTCCTGATAGCAGGGGCAGTCGTAGGCATTTTTACGTACCTGATAACCATTGTGGTCTAGTGAAAACCTATGAAGTCTATAAGCATATAAGAAAGCGCGCAGTGATTATGGGGCTACCCATAGCACTGTTCGCACTCATGATGACATCGGTAATGGGATCACTACTGGTTATTATCTTTTCGTTTAGTTTTTTGGTTATTATCTCTGTGTTTATATGGAATACTGCTTTATATATCGCATTGACTAACCTTACTAAATATGCAGGTGTATTGTACTTCAAAAACGTGTTTCCACAAACAATCAGTAACAAAAAAGAAAGTCAACTCTATTATGAAGACTCATAATGGGCACGTATTAATAAATCGTCATGAAAAAAATAAACCTATCTGGACATTATCCAATTATAGATATTCAAGGTCATAGTCTATTTGCCAATAATGGTAATGTGGTGCTGTGTTATAAAGGGCATTTACCTGAAATTTATTCACTTTCTGAAAAAGACTTTGAAGATATTCATGGTTCGTGGTTTCAGGCATTCAAATCTTTACCAACAGGAACGGTAATCCACAAACAAGATATTTATCAAAAAGTAGCTTCCGATGGCACCAATATCCCTAATCATAGCTTTTTGGAAAAAGCCACTCACGATTATTTTATAGGACGGGAATACATACAACACCATTGCTATTTATTTTTTATTCTGCCCTATAATAAAGCCTTAAATGCTTCAAAGTTTACCAATCCATTCCGCAAAGCAGAAAAAGGGATTCACAAAAAAATGGATCATAAGGTTCAGGAATTCGTCACAAGTGTTAAGGACGCTATTTCTTTTATTAATAACAGTCGAAAGCTGTCTTTTAGTCCTATGGAATCTCATGGCATAATGAATCTGACCCATACCTATTTTAATGGGTTTAATGATGGATTTGATACCGATATTCAACTCAAAAAATCAAGTATAGACATCGGCGAAAACCATTTTGATGTGCTGGCAGTTAACAGTGAACTCTGTTTTGGAGGCACCGTACAAACGAGTAAGACTAATGACAAATTTACTTCTGATGATTTTGTGTTCCATCAAGGGTTTATTGATGGGATCGGTTTGAACCTCGATGAAAACCATATGATTAATCAAATTATATATTTAGATGATAAGCTTAAATGGAGAAAACTACTGGATAAAAAAATAGAGGAGTTAAACAAAAGCTCCAATTTTGGAACGCAAAATAAAATCATCTTAGAAAAGATTGAGGACATTGTTGCCAAAATAAATAAAGATGATAACTCGAGAATCATAAGAGGGCATCTCAACATCATTTTTTGGTCTCCTGAAGCTGAACAGCTGAGTACTATTGCATCAAAGATTAAAACGGAGTTTAAGGAACTCGATATTGTGCCTTACTATCCTAAAGGTCAAGAACGCAAACATTATTTTTTGAATTCGTATTGTTGTTTCTCATCGAACTTCTCAAATGAAGATGTATATGTCACCGATTTAAAACACGCCCTCTGTTTATACATAAACAATTCAAATTACTTGTCAGATGCCACTGGGGTTATTTTTAATGACAGGCAACATAATATACCGGTGCTCAAAGATGTATGGGACGAAAATAAAAAACGTATTAAAGCGCGGAATTTTGCCATTTTCGCGCCAACAGGTGAAGGGAAATCTTTTTTGGCCAATAACATTTTACGCCAGTATTTCGAGAATAAAGTACGCTTGGTGATTATTGATTTAGGAGGTTCGTATGCCAAGTTTGCTAAGTTGTACCCAGACGATCATATTATTCTACGCTACGAGCAAGGAAAAAACCTGGGAATTAATCCGTTTTACATTTCAAATGACAGTGATTTAACGCCAGAACGCTTAGAGGATTTAGCTGTTTTTATACTGGAACTCTTAGCTTCAGGTCAAGAAACAACCAAAGCGGAAGAAGTCGCCGTAAAAAAAGTATTGTTGCATTACTACAAGGCTATTCGAACTGGACATTCGTTAGCGTCATTATATCAATTCGTAGACAATAGAAAGGATACCCTAATTGACGAGATTAAAGTCAGAGAAACGCATTTTAGCGTTTACAATTTTTTACATATCCTTTCAGAATATGTGGATCACGGACTCTATAGTTTTTTATTCAATGTCAGTGAAGACCAGACGTATAAAATGGAAGACAAACGTTTGATTGTTTTTGAACTGGATGAAGTCAAGGACAATAAGGAAATCCTTTCGGTGATGTTAAAACTCATCAAGTCTGCTATTCAGCGTACCATTTGGCGTAATCGTTCTGAAAGGGGGATCATATTGTTTGATGAGTTTGCTAAACAATTGAAGTTTGGCAATGTTTTGGAGAGTGTAGAATTCTATTACCAAGCCATTCGTAAACAGAACGGTGCCATCGGCATCATTTTACAATCCATTAATCAACTGCCAGATAATTCCACTTCAGCCAGTATTCTAGAGAATACACAAGTCATTTACAGTCTTAGAAATGAGAAAGGCTATGAGGAACTTCAAAAGCGTTTGAATCTCTCAAGTCATGATTTGAATCAATTAAAATCGATTCGTAATAATCTCACTGGAGATCGAAAATACACAGAAATGTTTATCAAGATCGGGAAGGAAAGCAACATTTTCCGTCTCGAAGTCCCAAAAGAAGTTTATGCTGCTTACCTCACAGATGGTAAAGAAAGCGAGGCTATTATGGCCATTTATGAAGAAACTCAAAATATGGAAACCGCCATTAACACATTTATTAATTCTTAAACACAACCTATTATGAAAAACACATTTAAAACATGGATCATTGTATGTATACTTATCCTCTTACTGCCAGCAAGTGCTGCATGTCAAGGGATGCCTGTATACGACAACACCAACTTTATCAGTTTAGCCAAATCATTGATTGAATCTGCAAAACAGACCTCGGAATTACTCAAAACTGTAGAGTTTTTAAGGACACAAAAGGAGAATATTGAACAGGTCAATAATGTGATCAAACAGCTTAAGGCTGTTAACGAATTGGCTAAGAACAACCAAAAGCTTTTTAATATTGTCCAAGATGATTTAAGGGAGATTTTAAATTCACCCTATATCAAACCTGATGAAGTGACCAAAGTATCAGAATCCTTTAATAGCATCATTGAAAGTTCATTGGAAGGTCTGGATTATATCGATCAAATTCTTTCTAGTGGGAATCTTAAAATGACGGATGCAGAGCGAGCAGAAGTCTTAAAGGGTATTGAATTACAATCGAAAGACATGGTGGCAGAGATTGAAGCCAAGACCAGGCGTTACAAGGAAATTATTGCTTTTCGAGAAATGCAAGATAAAATCAATAACAGAGCAACTAATTTCTAATGGCAAGTATTTTTTTAGGTATCGGATTGGAATATGTTGATGCGGTTTTTACCACCATCAAAAACAGTGACTTCTCCCAGTACACCATTACTGGAATGAAGACGCTAGCCATATTGTTTTTTCTCATTAATATCCTAAAAAAATACAATGAGGGTGTTGCCAATAACGACGGTTTTACTTGGGGTTTGACACCAACAGAATTGGCAAAGAATTTTGCCGTAGTTATTCTCGTTATTTTCTCTACGCAAGTATTAGACGTCTTTGACACGATTCTTGTAGCCATTGAAAACCAATACCGAGACACGGCTCCGGCACTCCTCCCATTACAAATGCAAGATGTAGATTTGGAACAGGATGTGGGTGCCCTGGAAGCCGCCAAAAAAGCTATGGCGATGTTATATGAAGCCTTGGTGACACCACTATATAGTTTAAAACTTATGGCGTTTATCGGGGGCATATTTTTATGGCTATTAGATCTATTCATCTACCCCTTGTTTTTAGCAGAGCGTTATTTCTTGTTAGGCATCATGCAAGCTTTTTTTCCTTTGGTGATTAGTTTGGCTGTATTTGAAAAGTTTAGAGCATTGGCCTATAATTTCTTTAAACTCTATGCTGGAGTCTATATGTTAGTCCCTGCCTTTTTCCTAGTCAATGTTTTTGAGAATAATCTTTATACAGAAATTAACAGCAACTTTTGGACCGATCTATTCGGAACGGATTGGGGAAGCCATTTTTTTGCACCATTGTTACAATTTGGTTCTATAGGATTTATAGTGCTATTGAAATTCAAACTCTATCGAAGAGCTACCTCCTTTGTCTTTAGACTTTTTTCAGGAGGATAAGTAACAAATACATCTAATAACTCATAGCATATACCCATCATGAAAACACCTTATAAGAATATCTACCAAGTACTCAAGCTCAACCGGTTTATAGTTTTGGTGGTCGTTATTGGAGCCGTTTTAACATGCATGGTTTCCGTTTTCCTGGTTATTAAATTACATAAGGAGACGGTTAATAATGCTTTTGTGGTTAATACAGCAGGTGAGATCATTCCAATTAAACTGGTGTCTCAACAGGAAAATTTAGAAGTGGAAGTGTTAGCACATATAGATTTGTTCCATACCTATTTCTATCATATTGATGCCAGTAATTATGAAAAGCATTTAAAGAAGGCCTTGTGGTTAGGGAATAGCTCAATAGATGCGTTGTACAGACAGAAAAAAGCAGACGGCGTATATAATCGGCTATTACAATATTCACTAGTGCAGAACGTCTTGAGTATTCAATCCAAGGTAGATATTCAAAAAGAACCTTACCGCTTTGAAACTAAAACCATTTTTGAAATTAATCGAGGATCCGTGACCGATACGTATGAATTGAGTACTTCTGGGCATCTCATCCATGTTGATAGACACTTTCCTAATAACACCCACGGCCTTTTAATTACCAACTTTTTTGAAAACACTTTACAAAAATTAGAAAATTATGAAAGCAAAAAAAAATAGAATTGTATTTACATTAGTCATCATAGGCGTTTTACTGTTTATTGGATTTTATACTTCGATAGTATTGGGCGAAGATGAAAAGCCTACCATTGAAAACAATAAAATTCCAGTTCCTAAATTGGAAGATGAACAAAAAGCATATGACTCTAAGCTGGAAGCCTTAGATGATTTAAAGGAAGTGAGGCAAACGAATGCACCTAGTATTTATGATGAGCGTTTATTGGATTCTACAGGACTTTATGATCAAGATTTATTAAATAAGACAAAGATGCGAATCGTAGATAGTATCTATAATGAAGGGCGTATTAGTTATTCTGATAAAACAATTAGAACTCCAAAGCCTATAGAGCGACACAAACCAGTCAAAAGGGATTCCATTCTTAAAAAAAATATTGAGGAAAACGAAATACAAACTAAGGAATTGGCTTTAGAGCATCAATTGTTTTTTGCATCGAACCCTTCAAAAAATGCTTCACAAAATTTTAAACATACGGATAGCCTAATTTACGCTAGAGTGGATGGCACACAAACGGTATTGGCTAATTATCGTTTACTGATGCGATTGATTAAAGCTGCAAAAATTGGTAATCATATATTACCAAAAAATACAGCTGTTTATGGTTTTGTCAGTTTTAAACCCAATAGAACGATTATCAACATTGAGCACATCCAGCATAAACCAGTGAAGCTAAAAGCCTTTGATTTTCAAGATGGGAGTGAAGGGATTTATATAGAGAACAGTTTTAGAGCTCAAGCTAGTCAGGAAGTTATAGAAGATGTCGTCAATGATATTAATATTGCTGGTGTCCCTCAAGTCAGTGGTGTCAAGAATATATTCCAACGCAATAACCGAAATGTTAGAGTTACTGTAGCAGATAATTACAAACTTATATTAAAACCAGAACCATGAAAAAACAGATCATCATAATCCTTATCGTTTTCTCTAACGAAATAATCGCACAAAAACCCCTAGATACTATTTATGCTAACGAAAGTAAAAATGTAGCACTTTTTTTTCCTGAAGCTATTCGTCAAGGTCTAACGGGAGCAAATAATTTTGTGTTTACTTACAACAGAGAAAAGGCGCAATACTTTGGCTTATTACAAGCAACTCCGGGTAAAGACAGTAATTTGTTGGCCGTAACTGAAAATGGCTATGTGTATTCCTATATCTTAAAGTACAAGGATCAATTGTCAAAACTTAATTATTTCATTTCGGAAAAAGAACGTATTGGTAGTGAGAGACCTAAAGAAGTTGAGTCCATACCTATCCTCAAACCAAAACCTTCGGATGAAAGTAGCACACCATATTTTCAAAAGGTCAGTGCTTATTTGCTGAAATTAAAGCATCGATCTATGGCTTCTAAACGTGAAAATGGAATGAGACTTCAATTGCAAAAAAAGACTTATGATTCTTCTGAGGTTTACTTAGTTTTTGAAATAAAAAATAACTCAGAAATTGATTTTGAGATCGATTATCTGAAAATTTATAGAGCTACGGGGAACAAAAAGCGAAAAGCGTCTTTCCAGAGCTTGGAGCAAGCTGCTATTTATAAACACAAAAGGCCTAATGATATTGGGCCAGGAGGGAAGAAGCGATTTGTTTATGTATTGCCCAAGTTCGTTCTTGGAGACCATGAAAAGTTAATGGTTGAACTCAAAGAACTAAATGGGAGTAGATTTGTAAGCCTTAAAACAAAATTGTGAGTCAGATGTTATGGTCTTTGGCAATTTGAAATTTATCCCTTAAAACTTTCATGTCATCGCTTACTTTTCTATCTAATATTTTGGCATAATGCTGGGTTGTTTTTATTGATTTATGACCCAGCATTTTGCTTACGGATTCAATAGGTACACCATTAGTTAGTGTTACCGTTGTTGCAAATGTATGTCGAGCTAAATGAAACGTTAAGTTCTTTCGTATGTCACAAATATCTGCGATTTCTTTTAAATAAGCATTCATCTTTTGATTACTTAAAACAGGAAGAACACGTTCAGTGTGAATGATATCAGGATGTTAGGTAGAATAACCACAAGGGCACGCAAACGAAACATTAAATTTTTTAGGCAATAGATAAATTAATAGCATTAGAACATCATAAGTCAAGTATCAACTCAACCTTATTTGCTTATCATAAAATTTAAAATTTCTACTGTTTGCTTATTCTACCTAACCCGCAAAGTATAGACTGCGCTCTGACTAACTTTTAGTATATTTATAAACTAAGGAAAACCCTTATGATAACTACTACCTAACAATCTATAAGATTCATAGAGCGCAGCAAACGGTTCTCTTGTGTATGCTGCGCATCCACGAACCTTATACTTTGCGGGTTCGATATACTTATTTAGAATAGCCTCCGCAGTTGGTAGGATAGGAATGTGACTTCGTGTGTTTGTTTTTGTTCTTTTAGTTTTAATCCAGCGTTCGCCATCAATACCAATAACAATATCATTTCGAGACAACTTTTGGACATCAACATACGCTAAGCCTGTAAAGCAGCAAAAAACAAATATATCTTTAACTAAATTTAGTCGGGGTACATTGAACTCTTTTTTAATCATTTTTTGAATATCTAATTCGTTCAAATAATCACGCTCTACAGTTTCCCATTTTGCTTTCCAGTGAAAAAAGGGATCCTTACTTATCCAGTCATTGGCATATGCAATTCGAATGATTTTTTTTAAATTCGTAATATATTTCGTTATAGTATTTTGATTACCTATGTTTTTTACTTTTAAGAAGTATTCAAAACCATTAATAAATTTTAAATCCACTTCCTGAACAAAAATATCATCCAGTTTATAGTCTTCATTGATGTAACTTTTTAAATGTTTGTAGGTGCGGACATATCTTAAATAACAACCTTTAGAATAATTTTTACCAACTAACTTTTCTATTTGATTATTATGTTCCTCAAATATTTGTAGCAGTGTTTTTCTAACGTCATCCTTGTTAAGATATTTATTTTTAATCATTAAAGCCGTAAATGGAATGTCTTCTATGATAAATTTTTCTTGAATTTTATAAAGTTTAGAACTAATGGAATTAATATATTGGTTGAGCTGATAAGCTTCTTCGTTACTTCCATTTAATCTTCCGGAAATAGAGTTCCATTTGGCAGGGTCAATTTTACGGTTTATACTTATTTCACAGCGCTTGCCATTAACTGTTATCCTAAGATATATGGAAACTTTTCTATTTTTATTTTTGCCTTTTCTTTTTGGATAAAACAAAATTGAAAATCTATCATTCATAATTGGGTATATTTATGTTATTAAGTTACAATTTTCTAGTTTAAATTCAAATTATAAAACACTAAAAATCAAAACATTAACCCCTATTCAGTGAGTCTTTTTAGTTCTAAAAAAGACTCACCGAATAGCGCACCTATTTGATGCTATTATTTGATATCAATTGAAAGTAATTAAAATGAAAAAGTCCATAAACACTACGTTTATGGACTTTTTGAATAATCTTGAAGTAATTCCAGTGACCGGGCTGGGGCTCGAACCCAGGACCCTCTCCTTAAAAGGGAGATGCTCTACCAACTGAGCTACCAGGTCATTAATTAAAAATGCTAACGTATTGCCGTTAGCGGGTGCAAATATAAAATGTTTAATTAATAAAACCATACTTTTTCTAAAGAAATTTTCGTTTTTTTGCATTGCTAAAACGTATGTTTTTAATAATCAATTTATAGCGTAAAAATGATTGTAGTTTTAATTGGATATATGGCTTCAGGAAAGTCAACTTTAGGTAGAATTTTAGCGACTAAATTGAATTATGATTTTATTGATTTAGATGATTATATTGAAGAAAAAGAAAAAACATCAGTTACTAATATTTTTAAATCTAAAGGAGAAATTTATTTTAGACGCATAGAAACATCTTATTTAAAAAATCTAATCACAGAAAAAGAGAATTTAGTTTTATCATTAGGAGGAGGCACCCCATGCTATAGTAATAATATGGATGTTATTTTAAATTCAAACCATGTGACCAGTATATACTTGAAAGCCACCATACCAACTATAATTGAAAGATTAAAAGGAGAAAAAGGAAAGAGACCATTAATTGCACATATTGAAACGGACGAATTGTTAGCTGAATTTATAGGGAAACACCTTTTTGAAAGAACTCAATTTTATAATCAAGCACAGATAGTAATTTCTACAGATAACAAAACAGTTAAAGATATTATTGAAGAATTAGTTTTTCAATTATTCTAAATACACCTCATAATTTTTACCCTCTAAAACAACTTCAACGTGTTCATGCAGCGAAGTGGATAATGAGATGCCTTTAAAATCTGCTTTAACAGGATACTTTTTATGATTTCTATTCACTAAAACAGCAGTTTTAAATTGTTTTAAAGGCACATCTAAAAAATGTTTCACACCATATATTAAAGTAGCGCCAGAGTTTAAAACATCATCAACTAAAACTAAAGATTTGTTTTTATAATCATCAGGAGAAAGAGAGGTTTCAATACTTTTTTCAGGATTTTTTTTATCAATTATAACCTTGCAAATAATTGGAGAGATGTCAGATATTTTTTGCAAAATAGCTTTTAGTTTTTTGGCAAGTATAAAACCATTACTATCAATTCCAGCCAAAACCACTTCTTTTTCATCTACATTACTTTCATATATTTGAAAAGCAATACGTCTTATTTTATTATTAATCTCGTTGTGGTTTAGTATGATATTATTCATAACAGTCATTTATACTAAATTTTTAATTAAAATATAAAATTACTCATTTTCATCTGTAAAATCGTCAATATCCCTTCTATCTTTTTTAGTTGGTCTGCCAACACCTTTTTTTCTATAATAATCTTTTGAATATTTTAGTAATTCATGTGCTTCAAACTGCTCTTTTGGTGTAATGTCTGTTCTGTAAATATCAACTAATTTAGCACCAATTCTACTTTCTGGAATATCATTAACTATAAGTTTATAGTTTATTTGGTTTTTTCTTAATTCAATAGTGTCTTGTGCATATACCTCCCTACTTGGTTTTACAACATCATTATTAACTTTAACCTGTCCCTTTTTACAAGCAGTGGTTGCAATTGTTCTTGTTTTATAATACCTAATACACCACAAATACTTATCTATTCGCATACAATTATTGTGAAAACTACGTTAATGTTATTGTGCAAGATTATATTTAAATTGTATCTTGCAGCCTCAAAAATAATTAATATCTACATTAAACTTTTACAATTAACATAAAACGTTTTTTTAGACCAAAATAATATATGTGCAATATGAAATTAGAAAAAATAACTGTATTTATTTTATGTTTATTATTTGGCTTAATTTCCTGTAATAATGATGACGATGGTTTTACAGAAATAGTATTAAACGATAGAGAAGAGCAACGACTTGCTGATATTGACTCCTTAAATAATTATTTAGATACTCATTACTACAACGAAGCATATTTTGCGTCACTTCAAAACCCAAAAATCACCGATATTAATATTGTTGAAGTTATAGAAGGTGAAACAGTTCCAGATGGATACATCAAACTAAAAACCGCCGTGGGAGAACCAAAAAAAGCGATTAATGCAGAAACCGAATATGAATACTATGTATTGGAATTAAACAAAGGCGGTGGAGATGCTATAACATTTGCGGATAATGTTCGGGTAAATTATGAAGGGTTAACCTTGGATGATGAAGTATTCGATAGTGGGGGTTTGGTTAATCCTGAACTAAATCTTTTCGATTTGACTAGTGTAATTGTTGGCTGGACAAAAGTTTTGCCAGAATTTAAAACCGCTGAAACATATATTGAAAATAGCGATGGTACTTTAACCTTTGTTAATTCTGGGATGGGCATGATGTTTTTGCCATCTGGTCTAGCATATTTTCCTAGTTCTTCCAGTAGCATTAATTCTACTTTATGGTATTCACCTTTAATTTTTAAGTTTGAATTGTTACAAATGTTTCACATAGACCATGATGGAGATGGAATTCCTTCCTACTTAGAAGATATAGATGGTGATGGCGAATTATTGGATAACACAGATAGCGATACTTTTACTAGTTCTGGTTTTGAGTTTGAATTATATAATTATCAAGATACTGATGATGACGGAGATGGCATTTTAACCGAAGATGAAATTACAATAACCACCATAACAAAATCTTCTGTGGCAGAGGTTAAATCCACAATATTGGAATACAATCAAGTGCTTTTAAACAAAATAGTCAAAGAACTAGATGGTGATTACACGGGTACTATTATAACTTTTAAAGATACCGATGGGGTTAAACCTTTTGATTACTTGGATAGTAATTATTAATTACCTTACTATTTATATAAAAAAACCACACTTAAGTGGTTTTTTTATGCGATATAATCTAAATTGTTATAAAATTAACGACAAACTCAAGATTAACTGATCTGGTCTTGTATCTAATCTACTCGAACCAACACCATTGTTGCCTAAAAAAGTAGCTTCATTATCGCTAAAACCTCTTTCATACCTTAAGTCGATACCCAGTTTATTAAGGTTAAGTCCAATACCAAAATTAAGTCCTACAGAAAAATCATTTTCAATATTATTAATGGAGATACCATCAAACTCAGAATCTAAAATATATTGAAATGATGGTCCGCCAAATACACTTATTGGGCCTAATACTTTCAGTCCAACTAGAACAGGAACATCAAGTTTCTGCATTTTAAAGCTGTCATCACTATAATCACTTTTTGTACTTGTGTACACTACCTCAGGTCTTAAATAAACTTGATCTCCAAATTTCCCAAAAACACCTATGTGATAGCCAATATTTCTATCAGGGTTTTCAGCATTAGTAGTAATAGATTCAAAATAGTCGCCATTAGCATTGTAGTTTAATCCAGCTTTAACGCCAAAACCTTTTGCCGTTTGGGCATTTGTTGATAAAGGAATAATGATAGCGATTACTAAAATTAAAAATAGATTTTTACTCACATCACTTTGTTTTTTAAAGTGTTTGTGAAAGTTTTTTAAACTTTTCATAATATTCGTTTTAAGATTTCATTAACTATATCAAAAACGTTGCCAAACAAATATTATTACTTTTTATAAATTTATAAAAGGCACACAGTAGGTGGTTTTAAAACTATTTTGCTAATCATTTTTAAAAGACATGTATTATCTTCTATAATTCTTGTTAAAAAGAATTCAGAAAAATAAAAAATATGTAGGTTTGCCAACTCATACGTAGATACTGATGAAATTTGAATTAAAAGCGAAAGATTCGCAAAGTAAAGCAAGAGCTGGAAAAATAACTACCGACCATGGCGTAATAGAAACGCCTATTTTTATGCCAGTAGGAACAGTAGCAACTGTTAAAGGTGTGCATCAACGTGAATTGAAGGATGATATAAATCCAGATATCATATTAGGAAACACCTATCATTTATATTTACGACCAGGAACTCAAGTTTTAGAAAAAGCTGGAGGACTTCATAAATTTATGAATTGGGATAGAAATATATTAACCGATTCTGGAGGTTATCAAGTGTATTCGCTTTCTGCTAATAGAAAAATAAAAGAGGAAGGGGTTAAATTCAAATCGCATATTGATGGAAGTTACCATACATTTACGCCCGAAAATGTTATGGAAATCCAGCGCACTATAGGAGCCGATATTATTATGGCTTTTGATGAATGTACACCATACCCATGCGATTATAATTATGCAAAACGTTCTATGCATATGACACATAGGTGGCTTGATCGATGCATTAGCCATTTAGAAAAAACACCTTTAAAATATGATTATAATCAAGCGTTCTTTCCCATAGTTCAAGGTAGTACATATAAAGATTTACGAAAACAATCTGCTGAATATATCGCAAATTCAGGTGCTGTTGGAAATGCTATTGGTGGCTTGTCAGTAGGTGAACCTGCCGAAGAAATGTATGCAATGACAGATGTTGTGTGTTCTATTTTACCAGAAGAAAAACCAAGATATTTAATGGGTGTAGGTACACCAATCAATATTTTAGAAAATATTGCGTTAGGAGTAGATATGTTTGATTGTGTAATGCCAACTCGTAATGCTAGAAACGGTATGTTATTTACAGCACATGGTTCCATAAATATAAAAAACTTAAAATGGGCTGAAGATTTTTCTCCAATTGATGATATGGGAATTACTTTTGTAGATACCGAATATAGTAAAGCCTATTTAAGGCACTTATTTACAGTTAATGAGTTGCTAGGTAAGCAAATAGCAACCATACATAATTTAGGGTTTTATTTGTGGTTGGTTCGAGAAGCAAGAAAACATATATTAGCAGGAGATTTCAATACTTGGAAAAATAAAATGGTAAAACAAATGGACAATAGATTGTAAAAAAGTTAAAAGTTATTTTTATCTAAACACCTAAACATCAAAATTGAAAATACTAGATTGGTACATATTAAAACGTTATTTATTTACATTTTTAATGATGCTATTACTGTTTATTCCTATTGCAATAACAGTTCATTTAGCCGAAAAAATTGGTAAAATTTTAGAAAACGAGGTGCCTTTAGTAGAAGTACTTTGGTATTTTTATGACTTTACCATCTATTTTGCACACCTCTTATTTCCATTATTTTTATTCTTATCTGTAATTTGGTTTACATCTAAATTAGCAAACAATACAGAGGTTATTGCGTTTTTAAGTTCTGGCGTTTCCTTTACACGTTTTTTAAGACCATATATGATTGGGGCTACCATTGTTGGAATTTTAGCCATTATTCTTGGTCTGTTTTTAGCCCCGAAAGCTAGCGAGGGGTTTAATGATTTTAGCTATAAATATTTAAAAAAGGGTAGGAGTGCAGTAGAAAACACAAATGTTTTTAGACAAATAAATGACAATGATATTATTTATGTAAGTAGTTTTGATGTTAAGAATAGTATTGGTAGAAATTTTACTTTAGAACATTTTGAGGGTAACGAACTTATTTATAAAGTATCTGCTGATAAAATTAAATATGTTGAAACAGATTCAACAGCTACTTACGAAATGACTAACTACACAAAACGTTATGTCGGTCAGAATGAAGATGAATTGGAAATAATTTCTAAAAAAGATACACTTTACGATTTTCAAGTTGATGACCTTATTCCAGTTATATATGCAGCCGAAACAAAAATGTATGGCGAATTAAAACAGTTTATTGCTAAAGAAGAAGCAAGGGGATCTTCAAATGTTGGTCGTTTTCAATTAGTATTGTACAGAAAATGGAGTTTACCCGTTTCGGTATTTATTTTAACTGTTATTGCAGTAGCCGTTTCATCTAAAAAAAGGCGAGGTGGTATGGGCATGAATTTAGCTGTTGGTATAAGTATTGCCATGGTATTTGTGTTTTTTGATAAAATTTTTGGTGTTATGGCAGAACAATCTAATTTTCCACCACTAATAGCTGTATGGTTTCCCAATATCATTTTTGGTATTTTAGCAACTTACTTGCTGTATAATGCTAAACGCTAAACTTAAAAATTATCTTCATTTACATTTTCTAGTTTTTATCGCTGGTTTCACAGCCATTTTAGGAGAACTTATTACCATAAAAGCAATTCCTTTGGTTTGGTTTAGAATGGTTATTGCAGCTGTTTTAATGTTTTTATATATTAAAATTGCAAAGGTTAAGTTAAAAATTACTCCAAAGGCTTTATTAAGGTTTTCAATAGCAGGAATTATTATTGCTTTACATTGGATTACTTTTTTTGGCGCCATAGATGAAGCCAATATATCTATAGCTTTAGCTATGTTTTCTACAGGTGCTTTTTTTACATCTTTTATAGAACCTTTAATATACAAACGCACAATAATTTGGTATGAAATTCTTTTTGGAGTTATTGTAATTATTGGTGTTTTTATAATCACACAAAGTGAGATAAAATATTTAACAGGAATCATTTTAGGAATTTCATCTGCATTCTTTTCGTCTTTATTTGCTGTACTTAACGGTAAGTTTTTAAAGCAACATACCGCCACCGTTATTTCATTTTACGAATTTTTAAGTGGTGTCCTTTTTATTTCAATATATATATTAATTTTTGGTGAAGGATTTTCGGCAGACTTCTTTAATTTAAGTCAATCAGATTTTGGTTACCTTTTTATTTTGGCATCAATCTGTACAGCTTATGCATTTATTGCATCCGTTTATGTAATGAAGCTTATAAGTCCATATACTGTTGTTTTAACCTATAATTTAGAACCTATTTATGGAATAGTAATGGCTATTATTTTATTTCCAGAAAAAGAAAAAATGAGTCCTTCGTTTTATTATGGCGCTTCGTTAATTCTTTCAATCGTAATATTAAATGGACTATTAAAAAATAGCAGATTACTAAAAAGAAAACATTCTTAACAGTGTATCAACATTAAAGTTTTTATATTTGTACCCTAACCAAAATGTAACCGACATTAAATTAAAATTCTTATGGAATATTTAGAATTTGAACTCCCAATAAAAGAACTAGAAGATCAACTCCAAAAATGTAAAATTATTGGGGAAGAAAGCGAAGTAGATGTTACTGAAACCTGTTCTCAAATTGAGGAAAAGTTAAAAGTAGCTCAAAAAGATATATACAAAAATCTAACACCTTGGCAGCGTGTACAGATGTCACGTCACCCAGAAAGACCATATACTTTAGATTATATTAAAGCCATTTGTGGTGATTCTTTTTTAGAATTGCATGGCGATAGAAGCTTTAAAGACGATAAGGCTATGATTGGTGGTTTAGGTAAAATTGGAGACCAAAGTTTTATGTTTATCGGTCAACAAAAAGGATATAATACTAAAACCCGTCAATATAGAAATTTTGGAATGGCAAATCCTGAAGGCTATCGTAAAGCTTTACGTTTAATGAAATCTGCTGAAAAATTTGGTATTCCAGTGGTTACACTTTTAGATACACCTGGTGCATACCCGGGTTTAGAAGCTGAAGAACGTGGACAAGGTGAAGCCATAGCCAGAAATATTCTAGAAATGACACGCTTAAAAGTGCCCATTATAACTATAGTAGTAGGCGAGGGCGCATCTGGAGGCGCTTTAGGTATAGGTGTTGGAGATAAAGTTTTAATGTTAGAAAACACTTGGTATTCTGTTATATCTCCAGAATCTTGTTCATCTATTTTATGGCGTAGTTGGGAATATAAAGAACAAGCTGCTGAAGCTCTAAAATTAACAGCTATAGACATGAAAAAACTAAAGTTAGTTGATGAAATTATTAAAGAACCACTTGGTGGTGCTCATAGAGACCGCAAGAAAACGTTTTTATCAGTAAGTAATGCGATTACTAAGCATTATGAAGCGCTAAAAAACTTATCACCAAAAGATTTAGTTTCTCAGCGTATGGATAAATATGCACAAATGGGAGTTTATAAAGGCTAAACTGTTTAAAATCATAACATAGTAAAATCTGGAGTTTTTAACTTCAGATTTTTTTATGGCTATTCACAATATTTGTTAGTTATTAACAGTTAAATTGTTAACTACTGGTTAACAATCATAATTTGTGTACACCAAGTAAATACTTCAATTTTAATTACTTTCGTAGTTATGAAACAACCAAACCCAGTTCAAGGATACAAAGTAGATAAAAGCACTATAATTAGTCTTGAAAAAGGAAAAATACCTCCTCAAGCACTTGATTTAGAAGAAGTTGTGCTAGGGGCGATGATGATTGACAAAAAAGGGGTTGATGAGGTTATTGATATTTTAAGTCCAGAAGCCTTTTACAAAGAAGCACATCAGCATATTTTTGAAGCTATATTTCATCTGTTTGAAAACAGTGAACCTGTAGACTTATTAACTGTTTCAACACAGTTAAAGAAAAACTCAAAATTAGAACTCTCAGGAGGCGATTTTTATCTCATTTCTTTAACACAAAAAGTATCATCTTCTGCTCATATCGAGTTCCATGCACGTATTATTTTACAGAAATTCATTCAACGTAGTTTAATAAAAATTTCAAGTGAAATTATTGAAGAATCTTATGATGAAACTAAAGATGTTTTCGATTTATTAGATAAAGCTGAAGCTAAACTTTACGAAGTAACTCAAGGAAATATTAAAAAATCGAGTGAAACGGCTCAAGATTTAGTAATTCAGGCTAAAAAGAAGATTGAAGAAATTTCAAATAAAGAAGGTTTAAGCGGCATTCCAACGGGGTTTAACAAACTTGATAAATTAACTTCGGGTTGGCAACCATCTGATTTAATTATTGTAGCGGCGCGTCCTGGTATGGGTAAAACCGCATTGACATTATCTATGGCTAGAAATATTGCTGTAGATCAAAATATTCCTGTTGCTTTCTTTTCTTTAGAGATGGCATCAGTACAATTAATTACCCGTTTAATTTCTAGCGAAACAGGATTGTCTTCTGAAAAATTGAGAACTGGAAAATTAGAAAAACACGAGTGGGAGCAACTTAACGTAAAAGTAAAAGGGCTAGAAAAAGCACCTTTGTTCATAGATGATACACCTTCGCTTTCTATTTTCGATTTGCGTGCTAAAGCTCGACGATTATCTTCTCAGCATGGTATTAAACTAATCATGATTGATTATTTACAGCTTATGACTGGGGGAAGTAGTCATGGTGGAAATCGTGAACAAGAAATCTCAATGATTTCTAGGAACTTAAAGGCTTTGGCTAAAGAGTTAAATTTGCCTGTAATTGCATTATCACAATTATCGCGAGCTGTAGAAACTCGTGGAGGTAGTAAACGACCGTTATTATCCGATTTACGTGAATCTGGAGCAATTGAGCAAGACGCAGATATTGTATCATTTATTTACAGACCAGAGTATTATAAAATTGATGAATGGGATGATGATGAACGTTCTCCAACCGAGGGGCAAGCAGAGTTTATCATAGCTAAACACCGTAATGGAGGTCTAGAAAATATTAGATTAAAATTTGTTGGTCATTTAGGTAAGTTTGATAATTTGGATGATTTTGATTCACCTTTTGAGTTTCATTCTAAAATGAATGCAGCTGCAAATGATGACACCTTTAAGTCTGATAATTTTAAAGCAAGTCCAGATCAAGCCTTTGGAAGTTCTTTTAACGATGATGAAGATGATGTGCCATTTTAATAATTAAACTACTGTTAAATGGGATTAAACAAAAGTAAATTTTAATTATCTTTCGGTCTATGAAAAAGACCCTGCTAATCATTTTATTCTTATTTATATCAATAAATACATTTGCATCCTATATACTAATTCCAATGGATGCTGAAAGCCAAAAAAATCACTTAAAGGCTTATGGTATAACCTATTGGGTTCTTAATAAAGAATTAAAGGTCAAGTGGTTACTAAATTACCGAGGTGGTTCCTTTTTATTACCAGATATCGAAAAAATTCAACGTGAATGTCTAATTAGAGGTGTTTCTTTTGAAGTGATTTCAGATTCTAGTGCTGAGCGTATTTTAGAAGATATCAGTAGCCCGAGTCAAAACATGGAAGCTGTAGTTTTAGAAAAAGCGCCTAAGATTGCCGTTTATACACCTTACGGCAAACAACCATGGGACGATGCCGTGACAATGGTTTTACAATATGCCGAAATTCCTTATGAAACTATTTATGATGAAGAAGTTTTAAATGATGGCCTTATTTTATTTGATTGGTTACACTTGCATCATGAAGATTTTACAGGACAATACGGAAAATTTTATGGTGCATATAGGGCATCTTCTTGGTATATAAATGAAAAAAAAGAAGCTGAGGCTCTTGCAGAAAAACTAGGCTATAGTAAGGTGTCGGAGGAAAAATTAGATGTTGCTTTAAAGATTAGAGATTACGTAATTGGAGGTGGCTTTATGTTTGCTATGTGTAGCGCAACAGATAGTTTTGATATCGCTTTGTCTGCAGAGGGCGTTGATATTTGTGAGCCCATGTTTGATGGTGACAGTAGCGACCCAGGTTACCAGAACAAAATTGATTATAATAAAACCTTTGCTTTTACAAATTTTAATCTAGAACGTAGCCCTGGAGTTTATGAGTTTTCTTCTATAGATATGACTCGAAAACGTATGGTTTCTAAAACTACTGACTATTTTTCACTTATGGATTTTTCGGCAAAATGGGATCCTATTCCAACCATGCTTTGTCAGAACCATACAGCTTTAGTAAAAGGGTTTATGGGACAAACCACTTCATTTACTAGAAATGAAATAAAATCTAATGTTCTGGTTATGGGTGAAACAAAATCTAACGGAGAAGCAAAATATATACATGGTATAAAAGGAAAAGGGTTCTTTACATTTTATGGAGGACACGATCCAGAAGACTACACACACAAAGTTGGAGACCCTAAGACAGAGCTTGATTTACATCCAACATCACCAGGATATAGATTAATATTAAACAATGTGCTCTTTCCAGCAGCTAGAAAAAAGAAGCAAAAAACCTAATGAAACTAATCTATAGGAACTAGTACTCTTTGAAAAGTATAAACAAAACCGTCTGCACCAGAGCCAGTAGATAACTCATTAGTATCTATTAAAAGAGTTGTCGTCGTTGGGAATGTAACTTCTCCAAATTCTGTTCCTTCTATAGTAATATAATTGCCATTAGTTTCTTGAGTTATTGAATAGCTGTATGTGCCAGAATCTAGAAAGTCTTCTTTAGTATCATCGGTATTATTATTTACAATGGTTAATATATTATCGTTATCGGCATCATTATTATCACCACCATTATCAAAAACTCCAATAATAGTATCTAAATCAAATTGCAGATCAACACCAGTAAATCCACCTGTTACCTCAATTAAATGCCACTCAAGGTCATATTCTTGTTGGTCTTCAATAATATTATCATTATCTAAACTACAATTAGTCAGTATAAAAAAACAAGTTAATAGTAAAAAGAATTTATTTGTCATCATTTATAATATTTTATATCTAATAGATACTAAAACATAAAAATGGTTGCGTCATTAAAATTAATAGAATACTTGATAAGGTGATAATTTTAAAATTTAAAACGGATTATATTACATTTATAGTATAAATTCTTAAAACAGATGAAATATTATCAAAAAGAAATACAATTACAACCTCATAAAAGAGGCTTTCATTTAATAACAGATTTTGTTCTAAATGTCATTCCAGAAATAAATGAGATTAATATAGGTCAATTGCAAGTATTTATAAAGCATACATCAGCGAGTTTAACTATTAATGAAAATGCTGATTATACGGTGAGAACCGATTTTGAAAGTCATTTTAATATTCTGGTTCCAGAAAACGCAAAGTATTTTAAGCATACTTACGAAGGACTTGATGATATGCCTGCACACATCAAAGCATCTTTACTTGGCGCTTCAGTACAAATACCAATAACTAATGGGGAACTAAATTTAGGTATTTGGCAGGGAATCTATCTTTGCGAGCATAGAGATTATGGAGGGGCTAGAACCATTGTTGTAACTGCTTTTGGTGCATAAAAAAATCCGATTCAATTAAGAATCGGATTTTTATTAAGCGAATACTATGATTTTACAATAGGCGAAACGCCTTATTTTACTTTCTCTACTACAGCTTTAAAAGCCTCAGGGTTATTCATTGCTAAATCTGCTAAAACCTTACGGTTTAATTCAATGTCATTAGCTTTTAATGCACCCATAAATTGAGAATAAGATAAACCATGTTCTCTGGCTCCAGCGTTGATACGCGTAATCCATAATGCACGGAATGTTCTCTTTTTGTTTCTACGGTCTCTATACGAATATTGCATCGCTTTATCAACCGCATTTTTTGCTACTGTCCAAACGTTTTTACGTCTTCCAAAGTAACCTTTTGCTTGTTTTAGAACCTTTTTTCTTCTGGCTCTTTTTGCTACAGAATTTACTGATCTTGGCATAATTTTAATTGTTTTTTGTAGTAGGCGGTTTTTTTAGTTTTTAAGTTTATAGTCTTAATCTTTTTTAAGTTTAGATTTGAAACTTTTAACTCATAACTTTTAACTCTTTTTGTTTGCCTAACTCCAGGGTTTATAAATTGTTTTAACCGATTAAAACTAATGTTACTTTAAACGTAACATAGTTTTAATATTGTCCTCGTCTGCCTTATGTACTAAAGTATCATGAGTCAGAGCTAGCTTACGCTTTTTAGATTTCTTTGTTAAGATGTGACTCTTAAAAGCGTGCTTTCTTTTAATCTTACCAGTACCTGTTAACTTAAAACGTTTTTTGGCACTAGATTTGGTTTTCATTTTAGGCATTTTCTTCTCCTAGTTTTAATTATTTCGCTTAATTACGTTGTGCTGAATTTATCTCAGCATCTTATTTACATAAGATATATTTTTTAATCTAACTTTCAGCTAAAAATTGGTAGCTGAACACAGCCGAAGCTATTTTTTTGGAGTGATAAACATAGTCATACGTTTACCCTCAAGCCTTGGCATTTGTTCAACTTTACCAAATTCTTCAAGGTCTTGCGCTAAACGCAATAATAATATCTGACCTTGTTCTTTAAATATAATAGAACGTCCTTTAAAGAAAACGAAAGCTTTTAACTTTGCACCTTCTTTTAAGAATTTTTCTGCATGCTTCTTTTTAAATTCATAATCATGATCATCAGTTTGAGGACCAAAACGAATTTCTTTAACAATAACCTTTGTCGCCTTAGATTTTATGGCTTTATCACGTTTCTTTTGCTCATAAAGAAACTTTTTATAATCCATAACTTTACAAACAGGTGGATCAGCATTCGGAGAAATTTCTACAAGATCTAACTCTTGTTCGTTTGCTATTCTCATAGCATCTCCTTTGGTATAAATACCAATTTCTACGTTGTCTCCAACAAGACGAACTTGTTGAGCTGTAATTTTAGAGTTAATTTTATGCTTATCCTCTTGTGATACCCTTCTATTGGGTTGTCTTCTTCTACGAATTGCTATGGCTTTATGGTTTTAAGTTAAACTTATTTAAAACGATTTTAACGTTTTGCTTATTTCTTTTTTTATTATTTCAGAGAAGTTTTCAATCGAAATCATCCCTAAATCTTCTCCACCGTGCTGTCGCACAGTTATTTTTCCTTCTTTTTCTTCTAGCTCCCCAATGATAATCATATAGGGGTGTTTCTGCATTTCGGCTTCACGAATTTTCTTGCCTATAGTCTCATTTCTGTGATCTACAAGGGCGCGAATTTCGTCATTTTCTAGCAAATTTAAAACTTTTTCAGAGTATTTTTCATATTTCTCACTAATTGATAATATAATTGCTTGAGTTGGCATTAGCCAAAGCGGGAAATTACCGCCTGTATGTTCTAACAATAATGCTACAAAACGCTCCATGCTTCCAAAAGGAGCTCGGTGAATCATAACAGGTCTGTGAGACTCATTATCACTGCCTTTATAAGTTAAATCGAAACGTTCGGGCAAATTATAATCTACCTGAATGGTGCCTAGTTGCCAGCGTCTACCCAAAGCATCCTTCACCATGAAATCTAGCTTAGGACCGTAGAAAGCAGCTTCGCCTTTTTCTATAACAAAATCTAATCCTTTATCAGTAGCTGCATTAATAATGGCTTGTTCCGCTTTTTCCCAATTTGCAACATCACCTATGTATTTGTCTGGGTTTTCAGGATCCCTTACAGAAACTTGGGCAGTAAAGTTTTCAAACCCTAGTGAGCCAAAAACATAAAGTACTAAATCTATAACATCTTTAAACTCTTTATCTAACTGTTCTGGCATACAAAACAAATGCGCATCATCTTGAGTAAACCCGCGCACCCGTGTTAAACCATGTAATTCACCACTTTGCTCATATCTATAAACCGTACCAAATTCAGCATAACGTTTTGGTAAATCTTTATAACTCCATTGCGCACTATTGTAAATTTCACAATGATGCGGACAATTCATAGGTTTTAATAAAAACTCTTCGTCTTCTTTTGGTGTTTTAATAGGCTGAAAGCTATCTTCACCATATTTTGCATAATGCCCTGAAGTAACATACAAATCTTTTTGTCCTATATGTGGTGTAATCACCATTTCATAACCAGCCTTTTTTTGTGCCGCTTTCAAGAAATTTTCTAAACGTTCGCGTAAAGCAGCACCTTTTGGTAACCATAAAGGTAAACCTTGTCCAACTTTTTGAGAAAATGTAAAAAGCTCTAACTCTTTACCAAGTTTTCTGTGGTCTCGCTTTTTAGCTTCTTCAAGCATTTCTAAATACTCGGTAAGTTCTTTTTGTTTTGGGAAAGAAATACCATAAACACGTGTTAACTGTGGTTTATTTTCATCACCACGCCAATAGGCACCAGCAACACTTAAAATTTTAACTGCTTTTATAATACCAGTATTTGGTATGTGACCGCCACGACATAAATCCGTAAAAGTAGAATGGTCACAAAATGTAATGGTACCATCCTCCAAATTCTCAATTAATTCTGTTTTAAAAACATTGTCTTTATATAAGGATAATGCATCTGTTTTAGAAACTGCTCTTAAACTAAAGTCATGTTTTCCACGAGCAATCTCCAACATTTTAGTTTCAATAGCTTTAAAATCTTTTTCAGAAAGCGTATGTTCACCAAAATCTACATCATAATAAAACCCGTTTTCTATCGCAGGACCAATAGTTAACTTCACACCAGGATATAATTCCTCTATGGCCTGAGCCAAAACGTGCGCAGAACTATGCCAAAAAGCCGTTTTTCCAGCATCGTCATTCCAAGTATACAAAACCAAAGAACCATCGGTGGTTAATGGTGTTACAGTTTCTACGGTTGTACCATTAAAACTTGCTGAAATTATATTCCGAGCAAACCCTTCACTAATGCTTTTAGCAACATCCATGGGTGTAACGCCCTGTTCAAACGTTTTTACACTCCCATCAGGTAATGTTATATGTATCATTAAATTAATTTGAATTAAGGCTGCAAAGATAATAGTATAAACAAATCCACACAATAATATCTAAAGGTATATTAATCTGAATTGTAATAAGTTTTATTTACTTTAAATACTTTTAAAAGTTGAATAGGGGCAAAAGGTTTTTATTCTTTGAGTTTTTTAAAGAAAAAAAACATTTAAAAGAATAAACCAATTTAAATTATAGAATTTCTACTTAAATAGATTAAAGTTAGTAATTAAGTTCTAGCCTGTTTTTTTCCAAACATTAAAAATAATATTCCCTTTATTTTTTCGGAAGCAGTTTTGCGTAACAAATTATAAGCTTTAGTAATTTGACCTTCAACGGTTTTTATAGAAACATTTAAATGTTCAGCAATTTCAATATTGGTTAGCCCCTCTTTTTTACTCAACAAAAAAGTTTCTTTGCATTTTCGAGGTAAGTTTTTAATGCCTTCAGTTACTAGTGCAATTTTTCGTTCAAGCAATTCAGTGTTATCATCATCAATAGCTTCTCCAATTGCTTCAGTATATACTTTTTCTAGTTCAGAAAGGGCTCTATTTTTATGATACTGATTAATAAATTCATTATACGTGCTCTTGTATAAAAAACTTTTAATTGAATAATCAGAATTCAATCGTTTTCTGAATTCCCATGTTTTTAGAAAAACTATTTGCACGATATCCTCAGATTGAGCGTGGTCATTAATTAGGCTTAATGCGTAAATAAAAAGTGGTTTATGATACGTTTTAACCAAGTAGACATAAGCATTTTCATCTCCTTCTTTAAGGTTTTTGATGAATTCTGTATTATTAATATATGAATAAGACATGGTTAAAAACTATTAATTCTTATTTTGAAGTGCGTAAATATCATAAAATAATAATAAAAAGCGAAAAAAAATATAAAAAAACAAGGGTTGTTTAATTCTGTCTTGTACTAAAGAAAAGATTAAGGTATTGAAGATGTCTCCAAAAATTGAAAAAATAATAGTAAAATATATAACAAAGTCGGCAACGTCTAGTGATTTAGATATACTTTCTGAATGGATTAAAATTCCAGAAAATAAAGCAGTGTTTAAACATTACATACAAACACACTATGCAATAATATATGGCATGAACAATCCAGATAGCCAAAAGGCCCTTAAACTTCTTCTTATAAAAATAAAAAAAGAAAAATCATTGGTTTACAAACTAAAAAAACAACCAATTTATAAATATGCAGCTGCGGCTGTGGTAGTTGGGATAATGGTTTCAACCTATTTTTTTAAAAATAGTTTTTTCAACAATACACCAATTGAACCTATTCCAAAAATTGTAAATACTAATATAATTGTGCCAGGCACTAACAAAGCCACTTTAACCCTAGGAGATGGTTCTATTGTGGCGTTAGAAAAAGGCAATACATACCAAACTCAAAATGCTAATAGTAATGGCGAAGAAATAGTATATGAAGCTGAGGATATAAAAACTAATGAGATTGTATATAATTATTTAACCATTCCAAGAGGAGGGCAATTTCATATGGTTTTGTCAGACGGAACAAAAGTTTGGCTAAATTCAGAATCTCAACTTAAATATCCTGTATCATTTATTAAAGGTATTACACGTGAAGTTGAACTTGTTTATGGTGAAGCTTATTTTGATGTGTCTTCTAGTACAAAGCATCAAGGTGCTAAATTTAAAGTATTAAATCAAGCTCAAGAAATAGAGGTTTTAGGAACAGCTTTTAATATAAAAGCCTATAAAGATGAAACAAATATATACACAACGTTGGTTGAGGGTAAAGTTGTTGTTAAAAATGGCGAGTCAAAACAAAATTTAGTACCAAATCAACAATCAAACTTAAATATAGAAAATAATAGTATTTCGATTTATAATGTAAATGTGAGTTCTGAAATCTCATGGATAAAAGGAGTGTTTAGCTTTAAAGGAAAACCACTAAAAGATATTATGAAAGTGATATCGAGATGGTATGATGTTGATATAATTTTTAAAAATAAAGATTTAGAATTTATAAAATTTAAGGGGTCTTTAGATAAAAATCAAAGTATTGAAGAGATTTTAACAATTATGAAATCTAATACAATAAATAATTACGAAATAATAGATAAAACTATAATATTAAAATGATGTTATTGAGTATTCAAATCTCGGAAAGAAATGAGTAACTAATTTATTAACCAAAAAAATATAACTTATGAAATAAAAAACAATTAAAAAAAGGAGGATAAAGTTTAACCGGCAAAAGTATAAAGCTCTATCCCCTTGGTATTATTATCTAATTAATTAAAAATGTTTAACTAACTAAATAACACACAAATTTATGGAAATTAAATTAACTACCTTCTGTTTTCTATTCAGAAAACGGTTTTTAATGATAATTATGAGAACATTCATTTTCTTATGTTTCACCACGGTTTTTGCTTTAACACCTGATAATGTTGTATCGCAAAATTCTAAAATTAAGATTGAGAAGACTAAAATATTAACAGTTGATGAGGTGTTTGACTTAATCATGGACCAAACGGATTATAAATTCTTTTATGAAGAAGGAATTTTTAATGATCTTCCTAAAGTAGAAGTAAAAAAAGGAATTATTAGTACCAATAAGTTATTGAAAAAAAGTTTGTCGCTAGAAAATCTTGAGATTACGGTTACAAATAATAATGCTATTCTAATTAAAGAAAAGCCTGAAAAAAGTAAAGTCAATGTTCAACAAGGGTTTGAACTAAGCGGTACAGTTACAGATGCCAATGGGCAACCATTACCAGGAGCAAACATTTTAGAAAAGGGAACAACAAATGGGGCACAGACCGATTTTGATGGAAATTTTTCTATTACAGTAACCGATGAAAATGCTATACTCGTTGTTTCCTATTTAGGCTTTTTAACAAGTGAAATCTCTGTAAATAATCAAACTACAATTAATGTAGCTTTAAGTGAAGACAGTGCCAAATTAGATGAGGTAGTAGTAGTAGGTTATGGTTCACAGAAAAAAATTAACTTAACAGGTGCAGTTGTAAGTGTAAAGGGTGATGATATAAATAAACGACCAATTACGCAAGGTTCTCAAGCATTACAAGGTGTTGCATCAGGCGTATATATTAATACTAATTCAGGTGAACCAGGTAATGATAATGCATCAATTAATGTTAGAGGAGTAGGGACATTAAATAATTCAGATCCATTAGTCCTAATTGATGGTATAGAAGGACCATTAAACAGTGTTAATTCAAACGATATCGAAACTATAAATGTGTTGAAAGATGCTGCTTCTGCTGCTATTTATGGTACTAGAGCAGCAAATGGAGTTATATTAATTACTACTAAAAGAGGAAAAACAGGTAAGCCATCTGTAAGTATTAATTCTTATTATGGTATAACTTCTCCAACTGTTTTAGCTAATACTGTAACAGATACTAGAACCTATTTAGAAACCTATGTTCAGGCTGCTGCTTATTCTGGCAGAACTCATCCATTTACACCAGAATTAATCGACGAAATTGTAGCTTTAGGTTCTAAAGATTGGTTAGGAGATTATGTTAATACAGGTTCATTACAAAATCACGATTTATCTATTTCTGGTGGAACAGAAAATGTTAAGTACCGTTGGTCTACAAGTTATTTAGATCAAAATAGTTTTTTAGAAGGAAATTACTATTTAAAGCGATTGAATACACGTTTAAATTTAGATGTTAAATTAAACGATAAATTAAAGGTTGGTACATCTCTATCATTTGTTAACAGTGACAACCGTCAAGCTACAAAGAATGATGCTCCTGCTAATAGTACTCAAAGGGGGATACCTCAAGGTCAAGGAATAATCCCTGATTTTTCGGATGATGGAAATAAAGGAAGTTTTTTGTTTACTATACTTAATGTAAGTGCACCAAATGGATTTGTTTATGATGAACTAGGAAGATATGGCGGTACAGGTTCTGAATCATCAAGATCTCAGAGACATAATGTACAGGCTCTTATTGATAACCAGTGGGTAGATAGAGATAGTAATGAGTTTTTAGGAAATGCTTTTGTAGAGTTCGAACCTATTGAAGGTCTTAAATTCAGATATACTTCAGCATTGAATTTTCAACAAGAATCTTACCAAGATATACGTTTAGAGCATGAACAATATGATAGATTTGGAAACAGAACTGCAGTTCGTGAAGCAGGTAGTTTATTAATTTCAAGAGAGTCTACAATACTTAATTATACAAATTGGTTACAAGCCACTTATAATAAGTCTTTTGGAGATCATAATTTTAATTTTCTAGTTGGAGCTAATCAAGAAACATCAACTATTAGAAGAATTGCTACGTTTGAAAAAGGCTTTGGATCAACTTCTTTAGTTCGAATTGGTAATGGTACAGAAGCAGTAGATATAAATAATTTTAATGGAGAATGGGCATTACAATCTGTTTTTGGAAGGTTAAATTATAACTATAAAGATAAATATTTGTTTGAAGCAAATATTAGACGTGATGGGTCTTCAAGGTTTGGTTCAGAAAGTAGGTGGGCAACTTTTCCTGGATTATCTGTTGGGTACGTAATTTCTAATGAAGATTTTTGGAAAAGTGATTTTCTCAGTCATTTAAAATTAAGAGCATCTTGGGGTAGACTAGGTGTTCAAAGCACAAATTTATACCCATACGCTTCGGAAGTCGTTTTGGGATCTGATTACAATGGTGTATCAGGAGCTTCTTTAAATAAATTAGGTAATCCAAATTTAGCATGGGAAGAAACTACAGTTACAGATATTGGTATTGATCTTAAATTTTTTGGAGGAAAAATTTCTCTTGAAGCTGATTATTTCATAAAGGAAAGTACAGGAATATTAACAGATCTTGCTAACCCGCTTACTTCAGGTATTGATTCTAACATATCAGTTAATGCAGCATCAATTGAAAATAAGGGTTTTGACTTATCGCTTAATATGCGTCATAATATTGGCGATTTAAAAATCTCTACAGGTGCAAATGTAACGCATGTTAAGAATAAAGTCCTTGAAGTAGATCCTAGTTTATCTGGTCCAGACGATCAAAGGCGAGTTGGTCAAGGTTGGTGGATTAGAGGAGAACCAATTAATTCTTTTTATGGTCATGAATTTGGAGGGATCTACCAAGTAGAAGATTTTGATACTAATGGAGATTTATTAGATCCTTTGGATTTTAGTTGGTTAGGAAGTAATACACCACGTCCAGGAGATATTAAATATACCGATCAGAATAATGATGGTGCAATCAATGAGGATGATATGGTTGTAATAGGTAACCCAAACCCAGAATGGTTATATGGCTTTAACTTTGATTTTGAATATAAAGGATGGGATTTAGGCATGTTATTCCAAGGTATTGGCACTGCAAATTCATTAGTAAATAGATATACAGGTAATTTCGGACACTCAGGTTTAAGAGAATACTGGTTAAATGGCTGGACTGAAGAAAACCGTAGTAATACTGTACCAAGAATATTCGTTGATAGAGAAGGTTGGAACGGAAATACCATAGAAGGTGTTGGTGGTCTTGCACAAACTTCAAATTGGATAATTGACAGGCAATTTTTAAGATTAAAGAATATTGTAGTTGGTTATACTTTACCAGAAAAAGTGTTGGAAAAATTATCTGTTGATTATTTCAGGATTTATTTGAGTGGGCAAAATTTATGGACTAAATCTAAATTAGATGATCTAGATCCTGAAAGAAATGCATTTACTAACCACTTTGCTGCTACATTACCACAGGCTAAAGTTGTGACGCTTGGAGTTAACTTAAAATTTTAAAAAAGATATTATGAAATTAATAATAAAAATATATTTATTACTGATACTTATTATCAATGTGTCATGTGATAGCTTAGAATTAGAACCTTTAAATTCTGTTGATTCTGATAGTTTTTATACATCAGTTGAAAATTTAAATGCTGGCTTGTATGGTATTTATGATGCATTACAACTCGAAGGCATGTTTGGAGAGCAAGTACTTTTGGATGGTTTGAGTGATAATTGTATTGTGGCACCAAACTTTGCACCAGATATCTTTGCTTTTGCTGCTGGCAATCAAGTTGAAGTTGCTGCTTCATTTATAGATATGTACCAAGATGCTTATGTTTTAATACAAAGAGCAAATCTATTGTTAGACAATGCTGATGACATTACCGGAATATCCAGTAGTGATTTAGAATCAATTAAGGCAGAGGCAAGAGGTTTACGTGCTTTGGCATACATGAAATTAGCGTATTTGTATGGTGATGTAGCTTTTACAACAACTTCAATAAGCAGAGAAGAAGCCTTACAAATAAGTAGAACAAATCGTGATACCATTATTGATTTTGTTTTGGGTGAATTTGCAGCTGCTGCTGCTATTTTAGGAACAACGTCTTCAGATGGTAGATTAACCAAGCAAGCCGTTTTAGGTTTACATGCAAAAGTCATGTTGTACGAAGCAAGAATAGGAAATAAAACTTGGACAGAAGCATTAACGGCAATTAATGATGCCATAGCTGCTGCAGATAACGGAGGTCATTCATTATTTGATACCGATACACCTAGTAATGATTATAAATCATTATTTATGGAATCCAGTGAATCAAATTCTGAATTTATATTTTCGGTAAAATACAATTCCATAGATTTATCAAATTCATATCTAGAAAGGTATTCATGGCAAGCCGGCGTATTAGTTATGTACATACATCAAAATTTTGCCGATACTTATGATTATGCTGATGGAACTGATTATAATCCAGCAGATAATACTTATGTTGGTAGAGATCCACGATTAAGTGTAAATATTATGCATGAAGGACTTACTTTTGATGGATTAACCTATGATGGTACCGATGGTGGTGGTTTTGTTGGAGGTAATGCTCCAGGATCTGCAACAAATTTATTTTTATATAAGTTTGTTACTACCGATTTTTCTTCAACTTTTAACGAAGGAACATTAGATGTCCCTGTATTACGTTATGCCGATTTATTATTAATGCAGGCAGAAGCATTGAATGAAACCAATGCTGATGGTCATGCACCACTAAATTTAGTTAGAGATAGAGCTGGGTTACCAGAATTAGTTGGTCTTTCTCAAGGAGATTTAAGAGAAGAAATTATTCACGAACGTAGAGTAGAATTGGCTTTTGAAGGTCAACGCTGGTTTGATTTAATAACACTTGGTCTTGCAGATAGTGCAATAAATGCTATTGTTGAAGAAGATCCTACTGTAGAACGTGGTTTTACTCAAAACAGAAATGAATTACTACCTATTCCGCAAATTGAAATAGAAGCAAACCCTAATTTGTTGCCACAAAATCCCGGTTATAACTAGTTTTAAAAGAATTTTCATAGTAATTAAAACTTAGTTTAGTTTGAGTTAGTTTTTTCAAGCGTAACATAACTAGTTATGTTACGCTTTTCTTATCATGATAAGGTATTAACGATACCAAATAAAATGATATTTATCTTAATTGAAAGTTTAAATAAAATGATGAATTATTCTAAAAGGGCAAATTTGTTTTCAAATGATTTATTAGTTAAAGTTATTATTTTAACTATGCTATTTCTACAGCAAAACTCAAATGCACAAAAAAAAATATTTGTTTTTACAGGTCAATCTAATATGGCAGGAAGAGCTGCAATAGAAGAAATAGATTTTGAAAGTATTCCTAATGTTTATGTTTTAGATGATACCAATAATTTTATACCAGCACGTAATCCATTAAATCTGTATTCGAACATAAAAAAGGAAACCTATAGACAACGATTAGGACCTGTTTATTCTTTTGCTAAAGCAGTACATCGTGCCTATCCTAAAGATACTATTTTACTCGTAGTGAATGCGAGAGGAGGAACTCCTATTAAACACTTTATGAAAGGAGATTCTACCAGTTATTATAAACATACTGTAAAACGTATCAAGCAAGCACTTGAAAAAGAACCATCAGCTGCATTAGAAGCTATTATTTGGCATCAAGGAGAATCTAATCGTAATAATTACAAAGATTACCTTAAGAATTTAAATTTGCTTGTAGCCGATTATAGAAGTGATTTAAATAGCCCGAAACTTCCAGTAATCTTTGGGCAATTAGGACTCTGGAATCCAGAATACGTAAATATTCGTAACGAGATTTCTAAAATAGAAGTAAAAGTTTCTAATACTTCTCTGGTTTCTTCAGATGGACTCACAAATTTTGATGAGCATCATTTTGATAGTAAGTCTCAACGTTTACTTGGGCTTCGCTATGCTAGAAAATATTTAGAAATTAATAATCTTCCAAATCATGATATTTTAAATGCCACCAATACAAGCTCATTTGCGGCCTTAAAAGAAATGTTACAAAAACCAATAGACAGTTATGTCATGGTAGCTGCGCATAGAGGAGATTGGCGTAATGCTCCAGAGAATTCGTTACAGGCTATTGAAATGGCTATAGACATGGGTGTGGATATTGTTGAAATTGATATTGCAGTAACTGCGGATAGTATTCCAATATTAATGCATGATAAAACCTTAGACCGAACAACAAATTGTAAAGGTTTGGTTAAAGACAAAACATATATGTCTTTATCTAAATGTAAATTAAAAGATGGTATAGATGATTTAACGGGAAGAAATATACCCACATTAGAGGAAGCTCTAAAAAAGGTGAAAGGAAGAATTCTTATTAATATTGATAAAGGAGAAGATCATATACCATTAGTTTATGCTATTTTGAGAAAAACTAAAACTTTAGATCAAGCTATTTTTAGTAGTTATTATCCTTATGAAAAATTAAAAAGTCTTTCTGGTGGTTTAATAGATAGTATATTCTATATGCCTAAAATAAAGCACGATACTGAAAAACCCAAAAAGTACTTACATGCCTTTTTTGAAAACACCCAATCTGTAATACTTCAAACTAGAGCATTAACAGAACAAGATACCTTACTGCAAATGATACCTGAAGCCAAAAGCAAAGACTTATGGTTATGGATGAATACATTAGAGCATTTTCATAGCGCGGGTCATACAGATGAAAAAATAGTAGATGATCCAGATACTCATTTGGGCTGGGTACTTAATCAAGGAGCTAATATCATCCAAACTGATAGACCAAAAATAGTGTTAGAATATTTAAGAGAAAAAGGATTACATAATTAATAAAATACTCGTAGAATGAGAATACTTTTTATACTATACCTCTTTATACTTAATGTCTTGTCTGCCCAACAAAAAGAAAAACCAAAATTGGTTGTTGGAATCGTGATAGATCAAATGCGATCAGAATACTTATATCGTTTTCAAGATAATTATTCTGAAGCTGGCTTTAAAAGGTTATTAAAATCAGGCTTTAATGTAAAAAACACACATTATAATTATATACCAACAGCAACAGGTCCTGGGCATGCTTCTATTTATACAGGAACAACACCAGAAAGTCATGGTATTATTAATAATGATTGGTATGACCGTAAGTTAAAAAAAATGACCTATTGTGCTGTAGATACAACAGTAGCAATTGTAGATTCTGATAAAAAACAAGCGCTTAGTACTTCAATAGGAAATAGATCTCCCAAGAATTTAAAAACAACAACCATAACAGATGAGCTAAAATTATTTAGTAACGGCAGATCAAAAGTTATAGGTATATCCTTAAAAGATAGAGGGGCAATTTTCCCAGCAGGCCATATGGCAGATGCAGCGTATTGGTATAATTCTAATAATGGAAATTTTGTGTCCAGTACTTATTATATGAAACAACTTCCAAAATGGCTCACGACATTCAATAAGACTCATAAATCAGACTCTTTATTAAATAGTACTTGGAACACTTTTTTACCCATAGATAAGTACACAAATAGTGGAGCAGATATTGCAGCTTTCGAGAAGGTTTATGAAGGCAGGGAAATTTCTACATTACCATACAATTTAAAAAAACTTAGAAAAGATAATGGTAATTATAAGTTACTTACCGAAGTGCCTTATGGCAATACACTAGTAACTCAATTAGCAGTAGAGGCCATTAAAAAGGAAAAATTAGGACAAGGAAAAGAAACCGATTTTTTAACCATTAGTTATTCTGCTACCGATTATGTAGGTCATCATTTTGGGATTCGTTCCAAAGAATTGGAGGATACTTATATAAGAATGGATCGTGAAATAGCAATACTTTTGAAAACCTTAGATAAAGAAGTGGGTAAGGGTAATTACACCTTATTTTTAACAGCAGATCATGGATCTAGTGATAATCCATATTTTTTAGAACAGTTTAAGCTACCGGGTAATTTTTATTCTCCAATAAAAATAAAAAAAGCACTGAACACTTATTTATCTAATGAATTTGGAGATACAGACTATGTTGCTTTTATCGATAAAACCCAAGTTTATTTTAATGATACAAAAACTCAGAAAGAATTGGTAATTAAAAAAGCAGCTACTTTTTTAAAAAATATAGCAGGAGTTAAAGCTGTTTTTACACCAAACTTAGCTAAGCGTAATTCATATAAAAATAAAATGCAAAATTTAATTAACAACAGTTTTTATTTAGAAAACTCAGGAGATGTTTTAATGCATTTTCATTCAGGATGGATGGTAGAAAGACCATATGGAACAACACATGGAACCATATATACAAGCGATACACACGTACCTTTATTATGGTATGGTAATAGTATACCAAAAGGAGAAACTATAAAAAAACATGAGATTACTCAAATTGCGCCAACACTTTCTATGTTATTAAATATTCCTTTACCAAATTCTAGTAATAGAAACCCAATTGAGGAATTGTTTGAAGAAAAAAAATAATTAATTAAAAAATAAGACCAAATTATGGATATTGAAAAAAACGTACCACAAGTTTTTGAAAATCTTAATGAAGAACAATTACCAATAGCTAAGCATAAATTACATAAGTGGACTCATTTTTTAGGGTTATATGCAGGCGAACATGTAGCGGCAACCGAATTTGTTATTGGTGCCACTTTTGTTGCTCTTGGTGCAAAAACCATGGATATCCTATTGGGACTACTTATTGGTAATATTCTAGCCATATTAAGTTGGTCATTGATAACTACTCCTATTGCTGTAGAGACTCGCATGAGTTTGTACACATATCTTAACAAGATTGCGGGCGATAAAATGACCAAACTCTACAATTGGGCAAACGTCATTATTTTCACGGTCATATCAGCAGCAATGATTACTGTATCGTCAACTGCGGTACGTTTTGCTTTTGATATTCCTGCACAATTAAATTGGTATCCAACCAATTTATGGTTTGTATTGGTAGTTCTTATTGTAGGAGTCGTAGTGGTTTTTGTTGCTATTTTTGGTTTTAATGCTGTGTCTAAATTTTCTGGAATTTGTGCGCCTTGGTTGTTTGTAATGTTTACAAGTGGCGCATTGGTACTCATGCCAGCTTTATCTTTTGAAGTCGTAGGCGAAACCATGCTAAGTGGCTGGGAAGATTTCATGGCTATTGGCAATCAGTCCATTTGGACAGGCACTAATAGTGATGGGGAATCAGGCATAGGACTGTTAGAAGTTATTGGTTTTGCCTGGGCGGCCAACACCATAACCCATTTCGGATTGATTGATATGGCGCTGCTTCGTTATGCCAAAAAGAAATCTTATGGATGGACTACCAGTTCGGGAATGTTGTTTGGCCATTATATTGCGTGGATTGCCGCAGGAATTATGGGAGCAGGCACCGCAGTAATTGTAGGAAAACCTATTGTAGCTTTAGATCCAGGTGATGTGGCATATTACGCTTTGGGATGGTCAGGATTCGTAATTGTTATCGTTGCAGGTTGGACCACTGCTAATGCTAATCTCTATAGGGCTGGTTTAGCGGCGCAAGCTATTTTTACACAATATTCAAGAAAAACAACAACATTGGTGGTAGGTTTAGTTACTGTAATTGTAGCTTGTTTTCCTTTTGTGTTTACACAAATACTTCCGTTGTTAACCTATGCAGGCCTATTGGTAGTTCCAGTAGGAGCGATAGTTTTTGCTGAACACCAGATTTTCCCGAGAATCGGATTGACTCGTTATTGGTCTTCTTATCGTCAACTATCAACAAGTACACCTGCCATTGCTTCATGGATTCTTGGTTTGATATTTGGATTTGGATTAGACTTTCTAAACGTCATGTCGTTTTATTATTTGTTCATCCCCACCTGGATTTTTACAATTTTAATCTATACCCTTCTAGCGTCAAAATTCGGAGCAAAAGACAGGTATCCTGAAGAGGAAAAACAAGAAGAAATCCGTAACCAAGACATTGAGAAATTTCAGGAAGAGCAGGCACAAACTGAACCTGTTTTAATAGGAGATAATTCGGTATTTACAAAATTACTTCAAAGTATTGCCATATTGGTACTAGGTATTACTTTGGTTTTGGCAGGCATAACGATGTTTGCTAGCCCAAATGAAACAGTATATACTTCAAATCGTGAGATGTTTTATAAATATGCCTTCATATGCACTATTGTTTATTTTGTAACTGCCTATTGGGCGATGCAAAGAAGAAATAAAAAACAAGTATAATGGATAAATATATTCAGCTTAATCAAAAGAATCTCTCGCAAATTGCTGCAACGGTCTCATGTCCAACTTATGATAGGAGTAAAGTTAGCGCAGGAATTGTTCATATAGGAATAGGTGGGTTTCATAGAGCGCATCAGGCTTATTATGCCGATGAACTTCTTGAAAAAGGCGGGCTCCCTAATTGGGGTATTTGTGGCGTTGCACTACTGCCTTTTGATGACAAGATATATCAAGTATTAAAAAGCCAAGATGGATTGTATACCGTTATGATTAAAGAATTGAATGGTAGTTTGTCTATCAAAGTTATCGGGTCTATTGTCGAATACATATTTGCTCCTAATAACCCATTAGCAGTTATAAAGAAAATGGCTGATCCAGAGACAAGAATTATCAGTCTTACCATCACAGAAGGAGGATATAATTACGATGAAGCTACAGGAGAATTTATTTTTGAGAATCCAAACATACAACATGATTTAACACATCCCGATGCGCCCAAAACTATTTTTGGATATCTGGCTCAGGCCTTTAAGCTTAGAAAAAAAGAAGGAATAAAAGGTTGTACAGTTCAATCTTGTGACAATATTCAAGGAAATGGTGATATAGCGAAGAAGATGGTAATTAGCTATATAAAAAGGGCAGAACCAGATTTGGTAGAATGGGTAAATTTCAATATATCATTCCCAAACAGCATGGTAGACCGTATTACTCCAGTAACTACAATAGATGATATTAAGTTGTTAAAAGATAAAACAGGTATTCAAGACGATTGGCCTGTTGTTTGTGAGCCCTTTAAACAATGGGTAATAGAAGATGATTTTATCTCAGAAAGACCAGCTTGGGAGGATGTAGGTGTAAAATTTGTTGAGGATGTTACACCTTATGAGAAAATGAAATTGAGTTTGCTAAATGCGGGACATTCTGTATTGGGGGTTTTAGGAGCATTAATGGGTTATAATACCATAGATGAAGCTATTAGTAACCCAGCAATGAATGTTTTTTTAAGAAGTTTTATGGATACTGAAGTAACTCCAGTGCTTCTAGGTTTAGAAGGAACTAATTTAAGAAGCTACAAAGATTCTTTAATTAAAAGATTTGGAAATATTTATATGAAGGATCAAATTGATAGAATATGTTCTGAAAGTTCTGCAAAAATCCCAATATTTATTTTACCAACAATACAGGCGCAATTAAGAGAAAATGGTTCGATAAAATATGCTGCTTTCTTAATAGCTGCTTGGTCAATTTATAGTTTGGGAGTTGATGAAAAAGGAAAACAATTAAATATTAATGATGCTATAAAAGGAGAGTTAAATAAAACAGCTATAGCATCTGTAAATAATCCTAAATTGTTTCTAGAAATTGATAACGTATTTGGTAATTTAAAAGCATCAAAACTCTTTGTTAAACACTATACGAATGCTTATAGAAATATTTCAAAGTATGGTGTTGAAAAATGTTTAATTTATATTAATAATAAGGTTCAAACTAATGACTAAAATAACCTGTTTTGGAGAAGTTTTATGGGATGTTTTTCCTACTCACGAAAAAATTGGAGGTGCTCCATTAAATGTTGCTATACGATTACAATCTTTAGGCAATAATGTTTTAGTTATTAGCAGAGTAGGAACCGAAGAAAAAGGAAATAAAATTATTGACTTATTTAAAGAGAAAGATGTAAATATAGAAGGTGTTCAGATAGATCAACAATATAAAACAGGAGAAGTAAAAGTAATGCTAAATGAAAAAGGTTCTGCATCTTATGATATTATGTATCCAAGAGCATGGGATAAAATAAAGCTTACTGAAGCTGCCAAATCTATAACAAAAAAATCAGATGTTTTTATTTTTGGAAGTTTGGTAGCTAGAGATAATATTTCTAGAAACACCCTTTTCGAGCTTTTAAAATTAGCTAACTATAAAATTTTTGATGTTAATTTAAGATTACCATATTATACTATGGAGGTTCTTAAAGTATTAATGGATCAAGCAGATTTCATAAAATTCAATGAGGATGAGATTTTAGAAATTTCAAAAGTATTAAACTTCAAAGCACAATCATTAGAGTCACATATAGTCTTCATTGCTAAAGAGACCAATACAAAAATAATATGTGTAACTAAGGGTAGTAAAGGTGCTATTTTATATTATAACGACAGCTTTTATTATAACAATGGTTATAAAATTACTGTAGTGGATACTGTAGGTGCAGGAGATTCGTTCTTAGCATCATTAATTAACCAGTTATTAAAAGATATTCATCCACAAGAAGCCTTAAACTTTGCTTGTGCTGTTGGTGCTATAGTTGCGGGTAGTGAAGGTGCAAATCCAATTATAAAGAAAGAGCTAATAGATAATATGATTACTTCTGCTTTATAATTAGTTTTTAGTCCGCTTCGGTATAGTATGGAATTTCTTCTTATAGTCTAAACTAATTCTAATCACAAGTATTTACTATGAGTATT
>CANMSN010000022.1 GCA_947500585.1 uncultured Flavobacteriaceae bacterium
GGCATTAACTTAAAGACCGTTTTAGTTCTCCTCTTTTCTTCTATGAAATTAATAAATCAAAGTAAAGGAGACCGTTGTATGCAATTAAAACAAACCGATAAAATGACAAAAAATCTAATTCTGATTTTAACTATTCTGACTTTCCTATCATGCGGTAATGAATCTGATAAAATGATTTATAAAACCAAAGGCGGAGAATTCGCTTCTAAACCTGGAAATTTTATAGCTGACTTTCCAACCGAACCGAATTATTCAGCTATCGACAATCAAATCGGACTTGATAAATTTCAAATCCACTTATTTCGTTCGACTTTAGGCCCAAATAAAATATTCTCGATAGAATACTATGATTATCCTGAATATATGATTAAATCAATGACTGATGAGCAACTTTATTCACAAGGAGTTACTAATTTCTCAAATAAAATGGCTGAAGCTTTTAAATTGGAATTTCAAGAATCAATTGAACAACACGGATTGAAAGGACAATATTTTGTACTAAATCCTAAACAGAGTGCAATTGACAAAGGAATTAAAGGCCATATTCTAGGAAAATTATTTAGACAAGGAAATCGGGTTTATACAGTCACTTATATTGGGCAAAATGACAAAAACACAGATACGTTTATGCAATCTTTTCGTCTGATAAAATAACTGCATACCACAAAGTATATAAAAAATTGCTAGTTTTACCTAAACCAAAATCTGCTGCTCGTTTGCTAGCTTCTGATTTTCCTTCGGAAAATCCTCGCACACAAACACGCAACATTTCATATACATAAACGTGGGCAACAACTCATCACCAAAAAACAACATTTCAGGATTTTAAACTTTCTAATACAGAACTATAACCTGAATTTTGAGTCGTTAAACTCAATTAAAACAAATGGAAGAAACGATTAAGATTATGATTTACATTCACGCCTTTTTTGGTGGAATAGGATTAATTGCGGGGATTGGAAGTATTATAGCTAAGAAAGGAAGTTAATTACACAAGAAAATGGGGAAACTATTCTCAATTGGAATGATAAGCAGTTCGCTAATTTCAATTCCAATATCTTGGATGCCTAATCATGAAAATTTATTTTTATTTTTAATTGGTTTATTTACTATATATCTTGTTTTGGCAGGAAATAAAGCTTTAACTTTTAAAACAAAAACAAAAGCCGATTGGATTGACAAAACAGTTTCTGGATGTATGCTTATCTTTTCCTCAATAATGATTATGATTGGGTTCTACGGAGTTTTAAATAATATTTCATTTAGCGTGTTGTATTTGTTTTTTGGAGGTTTTGGGCTATTCTTGACCATTAAAGATTTTAAGTTTTATAAAAACTCAAAGAATCCCAAGAATGCATGGTTAATATCACACATTGGAAAAATGATCGGAGCTTTAATAGCATCTATAACTGCATTTATTATTGCTGGTTTGGGAATTGGAAATTTAATTGCTTGGACTTTACCAACAATTCTTGGAACATTTTACATTATATATTGGAAAAGAAAAATTAAAATAAAAACTGTAGCCAACAAAGACGTGTAAAAATAATTGCTTAGTTCCTGCCTATTCGGAAAATCCTGAAGATTTCCCTATGGTTCGTTCCATTTTGCTAAATTATATTGCTTAACCACTTCGCTAACCATAAAGAAGACTATTATAATGCATTTTGACCTGTGCTTAATAAAAGCTATATAATTTTAATATTATAGAAGTAGAATAGAAAATACAAATGTTGACTGCATTCTGAATCAGTGAAGTTCATAATTATATTAGCCTTTATTATCAAAGTAAAGGTTATGACCTATCTGAATACTTCAAAAAGATATCAAAATATTTTATTTCTTATATCCAGAGTGTTTTCCTAATTACTACATTTTATTGTATACTATGACTAAGAAAATCATACGATTCAAGACTAAAAGCTATCTATTTGTAATAATTTACTGTTTGATATAAAAATCGTACTACTCTGTGTACATTAAAATATTAAAGCTTCACATAATTGTGAAGCCTTTTTGTTTTCTGGCAAAATGAAAAAAAACATTAAAGTAAATTACATATGAATTTAATATGTACAAATTCATATATAATTCTCTCTTCTTTATTGCATAAAAAAGAGAGAATTAATGAAACTTTTGTCTTTATTATAAAATTTACTTGACTACAATCTTTTTTGCTACTGTACTTAAGTCCGTTTTAATCTTAAACAAATAAATACCTGTCTCTAAATTAAGGCTAATTTTTTCTGAAGTAATTACACCTTCTTTAACCATTTTGCCTGTTATATCATGAATTGAATAAGAAGCATCAATTAATGACTTAGAAACCATAACATAATCAGATACTGGATTTGGATAAACTCTAATTATTTCAGCACGACTATCATTTGTAGACAGTGTGGCAGGATCAAAACTATATAATTCATTTCCAGTTGCACCATTATCCCCTTCAAAGTACAATACATCATTTAGTACCACAATTTCATCAATATCTTTAATTGTAGAATCTAACTGTTCAATGGTTATCCCATCAGTTCTAAATAAATGTTTGTCAGTATCGGCAGCATCTGCACCACTATAATAGAGATAACTATCATAAATGACATAATCTGAAGGGTTATGGTCTGCGTCTCCCGCAAGTGCACTTAAATTTGTTAATGTGTTCCCTACCGGATCAAATTTCCATAATTGATCTCCAGTTCCAGCATCACCTTCAAAATAAAGTTCTCCATTCCATGCAAATAAATTAGCAACACCCGATGCCGATGCAGCGGCTGTTACTGCTACTGTGCCGACCGCAGTACCATCTGTTTTCCAAAGACCTCCAGTTGCTTCAAAAAACACCTCACTTCCAATAGCGGTAAAATTGCTTATACCAGAATTTGCATCGTCTCCTGTAATATCTTTAATTAAGGTATAAGTATCTGAACCAAGATCGTATTCATATAGCTCTATACCTATAATTGGATCATCGGTTGTAGTTCGACCATAACCAATTATTTTGTTATTTATCGTGATGAATTGAGCACCTAAAAATTCTACATCTTCTGTGCCAACATTTGGCACTTTAGCCTGTGTCGTACCATCAAAAGTATATAAAGCATTATTATCAACCGTATTTACATAATAAATAAGACCTCCAAATTCTAATGGGTTAAACACAAAGTCACCTCCAGTAGCAACCGTATTTAATTCAGTTCCATCAGAAGAAAACAAAACATTTCCAGCACCTGAATTTGCACTAAAGTAAATAGATCCTCCAAATTCAAAGAAATTACCAGGTGAAGAAGAATCTGAACCAGTTCTTAAATCTTTTAAAAATGTAGTACCAACTTCGGTACCATCCGTCTCCCATAGTTCTCTACCTAAATCGGCTCCTCCTGGTGTATTAGTCCCATTTGAATCATCTGCTCCAAAATAAATTTTCCCATTGAATACAAATAAATTATTAGGACTTGAACTTGATGTGCCACTATCGTTAATTTCTTTTACAAGCGTCACTTGTGCGTTTAATGTAATTGCTATTGCTAGAGCAATGCATGTAAGTAATTGTGTTTTCATAATTTTTAGTTTTAAATTAATTAATATGCATTAGGGTAATTTTGGTATTAAAGTTCTGCCTTTACTAGAGGATAGGGTTTCCATAAAGGCTATTAAAGCTTCCTGTTCGTTTTTATCTAGATTTAATCTTTTTAGTATGGGTGATGTTTTAGGAATTAAAGAATCTCTGCCCACTCCCAAATATTTTTTTTGAATGGGTGATGGATTACCCAAATTATAAAATTCTACCACATCTAAAAGACTTGGGAAATGGCCATGGTGCATCCACGGTCCTGTTCTACCCACCTCTCTTATTGTAGGTGTCCTAAATTTTCCAATATCATCCACGTTTTTGGTAATGTTGTAGCGACCAAAATCTTCATCTTTAGTTCCAAAAAGTGTCTGACCATCGTTATGAAATTGATTATCACTAAAATATGGTGTGTTATGGCAATTGATACAACGTGCCTTTGTTCTGAAAAGATGTAGGCCTAAAACTTCTTGATTGGTTAGTTTAGTTGAGTCGCCTTCAATAAATTTATCAAATCTTGTTTTATAACTGTTTACAGTGCGCTCAAAAGTAGCAATAGCCTTTTGAATCCGTTGTAATGAAATGGAATCATTTCCAAAAGCACTTTCAAAAAGTGGTTTGTACCCCTCAATTTCGGCAATTTTGTCAACTGCAATATTCAGTTGTTCATTCATTTCTAAAGGATCCCCAATAGGGAATCTGGCTTGGTCTTCCAAACTTGAAGCTCGACCATCCCAAAAGAGCGTATGTGCAAATGCTGAGTTCAAAATAGTCATAGAATTACGACCACCAGTTTGACGATTATGCCCAAAGGAACGCGTGGAATTATCAGTCCAAGCCAATTCTGGATTATGACAAGATGCACAAGCTATTTGTCCACTTACAGATAGCCTTGGGTCAAAAAACAAGGTTTTCCCAAGTTTTGCTTTTTCTTTTGAATATGGATTAGTTTCAGGGTAACTGACTTTTGGTAACGAACCTATATCTACGAATGAATTCTTATCTACTAAACTATCTAAATGAGGTTTAGGCCATTTGGATGCATCTCCATTTGAGTAAATAGTTTTTAAATATATTATATCAGTATAATTAGCTTGGCTTTCTTCTTTGCATGAATAAACAAACCATGTAATAACTAATATTAAAATTAACTTGGTTTTCATAAACTATAGGGTGTATTCTGTTATACAATTATTTGTTGTTAATTCTTCAGGATCGGCATAGCTGTTGGTGTTGTATAATCGATAATCAGCGATAATCGCACCTCCTAAAACGTCATCATTAGTTAAACTTAATTGGAATTTTAACTCAAAAACACCCGTACTAATTTCCTCATAAGTACCTTCGCCAGAAATAGCAAAAGAATAACTGTTGCCATTGGTTCCTGCTATGGTTATAAATTGTGGAATAATTAATATTGTACCTTTTATAACACTATTACCATTTTCAGGAAAAAATTCTAGTGCAGGATTAATATCAAAACCAGGAGAGTTTAAACCCGATGTGGATTCATTGCTAAACCATCGTTTTAAATTGAATGAATTTGTTGTGGTGGTAATGGCATTTGGTGTTTTAAAACCAATTCTAAAGGCATCATGATAGATGTCATCTGCAGGATCAGTTGTTCCCATATCGTCATATAATACTGCATTTGCATCATCTTTGGAAACTACAATAGGATATGTAAAAGCTGAGTAACTACTCCATTGGCAAATCCCATCATTATTGAAGTCATTCCATGTTTCGCCATAAGTTCTATAAAATGGATCCGTTAGGTTATAAAAGTTTGAACTCGTATTGACTGTTACATCTCTCGGCGTTTTTATAGGTTTTACTATTTGCAATGTTTTGTTTCCAGTACCTGTGTAGTTTTCTGTATCATTTAGACTTATTAATGTTTGATAAAAAACATCATCATTCTGAATATTGTCATTTAATATAATTTTATAAGTAAGCCCGGTTTCATTTTCTAAGATTTTAGTTAAAGTGTAGTCGAAACCGTCTAAAAATGTGAAAATAGATTCATTTTCTATCTCTGAAACAATGTAACCTTTAGGGAAATTAACTTCAAATTCAACTTCCTCACCGACCTCACCAATTACTTCAATTCTATTTTCAGGAAATGTAAAAGTGGTATTGATTTCTCCCAAATTAATCGTGAAGGTATCATTTGGTAATGTTGAATTTAAGTTGCCAATAGTAACTGATGGGTCTGAAACACTTTCCAATTTTAATGTAATACGCTGATTATCTATCCAGCGGTTATTAAAACTCACATATATAGTATCTGTTAATTGATTCCCTTGAAACGATAATTGATTAGCAGGATTTAAACTGAATACCGTATTGTCTCCATTGGTGTTTACACTGTAACTTACAAATACTGTATTCTGTAAGGTCTCAGAAGTTAGTGTTACTGGTACTTTTAATGTTTTTATCGACGTATTTGTAAAATCGGATTTTGGTATTAAACCACTAGTCACTTCTGGAAACTCTAAAGGCTCATTATTGCTGTCTGCCAGAAAATTAAATCTTACAAAAGAAGGTACTTTTGGCGCACTACTCGTTTCATCTTGTGAGCAAGAAAACAATAAAAGTGTGGCTAAGGTAACTAAAAGTGTATTTTTAATATGAGTCATTTTGCTTCAAGTTTGTGTTTAAATCAATATTGTCTTGCGGTATTGGCAAAACAAATTTCAATGATGGATAACTTAAATTACAGGTTTGCGAAATACAGCCATCATTTCTCACAATATCTTTTTTCCTTCTTGATAAATCAAAGAAATAGTGACTTTCAAAACAAAGTTCTTTTCTCCGCTCAAGTAGCAGAGCTTCTTCTAAATTTGATGTATCTAGAAGCAAAGATGCATTGGCTCGTTCTCTAATTATATTTATGTCATTTCTGCAATTTTCTAACTGATTTAGTTCTAATGAAGCTTCAGCTCTGATTAAATACATTTCGCTAAGTCTGATAGCGACAAACCCCGGATTATCTTGAAATTTTTTAGTAAAAAAATAAGTTCTATCCTCCATGTTCCCGTCAACTAACGTTGGAAGTGGTTGTTCCAAAAACAAGTTGCGTCTGACATCACTTGTTTCAAAAAGATTAATTAAATCTTCTGACGCTACATATTTTTCATAGTCAGTTTTAGAATTGTAGCCATAAAACTGTGATAATGATCCGCCAACACTACCACCATCATCCCTTGGAATAGAAAACTCTAAAAGGATTTCGGATATTGGTGAGTCAGGTTTCTCCCATTCAGAAATATATGTTTCGCTTGACATTAAGCTAACTCCAGAATTTAAAATAACCTCATTAGCCATATCAAAGGCATTTTGCCAATCGTTCATAGACAAATAAACTCGGGCTAATAACGCTTGAGTATTTGATTGGTTAAAATAAGAGTAAGCAGGTCCGGATAAGATACCATTAACAGAAAAACTGGTTAAAGCCAACTGCAAATCATCAAGTATGAATTGATATGTTTTAGCAAGTGTTTCCCTTGCAGGATAAGTTATACCTGTGCTTAACGTCGTTTTATTATAAACAATACCTAAGTGACTTGCATCTTCTGAAAAACTATAATTTTGTGAGTACAGTAAAGTTAATAAATAATGAGTATAAGCTCTTGCAGCATATACTTCAGCTTTTATAAAAGTTTTTTCATCTTCTGTTGCATCAGGTATTGCATCAACATATTCTAAAATTAAGTTCGTTTGGTTTATGATATCATAACTTGAATCATAAAAAGATTCTAAATCACTAGATATGGCTATATCTTGAAAAGCATATACATTTTCTAGATTAATAGGTGCCGATATTTGGCCTGCATTATTTCCAGTTATTGTAGGTGTAAATTTTAAATTACCTCCAATTAAATCTGCATAAACTGAAAACCTTTCTCCTCTAACATTGGCTTCAATACTTGAAAAAACACCATTTAGTGCTTCAAGAATGCCCATTTTAGAAGACAGTTGCTCAGTAATTGACGTTTGGGAACCTGGTTCTTGTTCTAAAAAACTACTACAATTAAAAAAGACAACCACGCTAAAAAGACAAGTAGCAATTATTAGTTTATTTATTTTGTTGTTGTTTTTCACCTTATTAAAACTTTGCATTTAAACCGATTGAAATTGTTCTTGCTTGTGGGTAGGTAAATCTGAATTCTCTTATCCCGTTTCTTTTTTCAGGACTTCCTTCTTTATACCAATACGCTACATTAGAAATGTCTGTAAAAATAGAAAGTGCGTTAATAAAACTTATTGTATTTCTTGGAAAAGCATAACTCAAATTAATGTTGCTTATTCTTAGAAATGTCGCATCATATAAAAATTTATCATAGTTGGAAATAGTAGGATTGTTGCTAGTGACTATTGGCTGCAGCACAACATCGCCTTGATTTCTCCAGAAATCATATGCATTTACAGAAAGGTTTCTATTGACAGTAATATTGTATTTAGAAATTAACTCATCTTGTGCCAAAAAGTCGCCTCCAATTTGAAAACTACCTCTAACAGAAAAACTTAAGTTTTTATATGAAATAGTATTTCTAAAACCTCCATAAGCATCTGGCTGACTATCTCCAATTGGAATCCAATCGGAAGCATCAAACAAGTTATTATAGGTTACTGCATCATAAATTTCTCCATTATTTTCTAGAAGATCTCTACCCGTACCTGGATCAATCCCCACCCATTTTATGCCCCAAATAGTGGACGTACTATACCCAACTTTTTGTGCCAGGGCTATTTCAGCAGTTGAAAATTCACTTCCTAGCCCCTCTAGTTCAGTAACTTTACTTCGTAATGTTGAAATATTAAAAGCTGTCGTCCATTTAAAATTGTCCTCGCGCAACCATTTAACTTTAGCAGATAATTCAAAACCTTTATTGTACATACTTGCAGCATTAAGTTGGATTGAATTGTATCCTGTTTCTGAAGGAATGTTTCTACTAGTAATTAAATCTTTAATATCATCATAATAATATTCAAGAGTTAATTCAACCTTATTTAAAAAATTGAAGTCTATACCAGCATTAAATTTGGTATTTTTCTCCCAACTTAACTGCCCATTAGGAGCTGCACTAGGGGTTGCCTCATCAAATCCATTATATCCATTTTGACTTATCGTATAAAGTCCTTTGGAACGGTACGAGCCAATTCTCGAATTACCTGTAGTACCGTAACTTAATTTAAACTTTAAAAAATCTAACCAATTACTAGAACTTAAGAAATTTTCGTTGGTAACAATCCAGCTTACGCCCGCACCTCCGTTGTAGGCTACGTTGGTATCATCACCAAATACAGAACTTTCATCGCGTCTAAAATTTGCTAAAAAGAAATAGCGTTTTTTGTAATTATAATTTAACTGAGAAAAGAATGAGACTCGTGAATTGTAGCTAATATCGTCCGCATAGTTTTGCCCAGAATTAGTTTCATCATCAGATGTGCTTGGATCGTCGTCTCTAATAGCATCAGAAATATTATTTACAATATTTGGATTAACAAACCCTCTTGCTAAAGCAGCCTTAAAATCTGCTTTATCTTCTAACAGTTCAAAACCAATGGTTCCATCAATGGCATGTATATCGTCAATTAAGGTATTATAAGAAGCTTGACCCTGCCAATTCCATTTAATTGAATTTCTTTCATTAATTACGCGTCTTCCCCAGTTTGGATATTGCGTCCCATTTAAAATAAAAGTCCCGTTGAGTTGCCCACTTTCATTTTCTCCTGAAAAATAACGGTCTTGTTCTTTATCTGTATAAGAAAGTCCAAATAGTGATGAGAATCTCAAAGCTTTTGAAATTTCATATGACACATTTAAACTTCCTAGAATTCCATAACTGTTGGATATATTTTTATTTTGCGCAATAGCAGCTAATGGATTTCCCAAACCAACAACACCTACATCAGCAAAAGAGCCATCGTCTTTGTAAGGTGAAAGTGTTGGTGCAAAAGCATAACTATAAAAAATATTAGGCGCATCTTTTTTGATATAACTGGGATTAAAAGACAAACCAACATCCAACTTATTGTGACGATAACCAAGATTGATCCCAACATTAACTTGCTTTGTAGTATTTCCTTTTTGAGGTTCGTCAATTTTTCTATAACTTATACTCGTACGATAGGTAATTTTTTCTGAAGCACCGGAAAAATTAAAATTGTAATTACTATAAATACCTGTTCCATTTAATAAATCAAACCAATTAGTATCAACACCATTATAAGGTGCTGAAATAAAACCTGAGGTTGTATTTTTTAAATATTCATTCCTTAAGTCGTTATATTGTTCGCCACTTAAATATTGAATTTGATTAATCGCATTTGAAATACCGAGTTGTGAAGAAAAACCAAATTTTATCCCACCTCTTTTTCCTTTTTTAGTAGTTATCAGGATTACTCCATTTGCGCCATCTGCTCCATAAATACTCACCGCTGCTGCATCCTTTAAAACCGTAAAACTCTCAATATTTTCTGGAGAAATTTGGGCTAGTGGATTTGATAAATCCTCAGAAAAACTGCCACTACCATCAAAGAAGTTACTATCAATGCCAACTTCTTCTGTCAAAATAACCCCATCAATAATTATTAATGGTTGTGTTGATGTGCCTAATACAGTATTTCCTAATGGTGTTAAACTACCTTGTCCGCGTATATTAATTTTAACGGGACCACCAATCCCTGAAGTGTTTTCAATTAATACACCTGCAATCTGTCCTTCTACTATTTTATCAATACTTTCTGACGCTTGTTCTACAGCAATGTCTTCAGATTTAAGAGTAACTATACTACCAACAATTTCTTCTTTTAGTTTTTTAGTACCGTATGATGAGGTAATAATTACTTCATCTAATTGATCTGAAGATTCATTGAGAATAAAAATAAATTCAGATTGGTTTCCAACTACTTGAGATGTCGTTTCCATACCCAAATAAGAAACTTCAAGTAGTAAACTGTTTATATCATTCCCTTTCAATAAATAGGTAAACTCACCATTAAAATTAGTAATAACACCTTTTGAAGTTCCTTTAATTAAAATAGTAGCTCCAGCAAGCGGAAAATTATCTGTGGCTCCTATAACTTTTCCTTTTATCATACGTTGATTTTGAAGGCTATTTGATTTGTTAGAAGGTGATTTTTTTTCAACTAATAATATTTGATTATTCTTTATAACATAAGATACTTCGCTGCCATTTAAAAGCTTTTCAAGTGCATTTTCAAGAGTAGTATTGTTAATAGAGAGGGTTACTTTTTTTGTGCTATTAATTTTAGTAGAGTTATATATTACTCTGTAAGAGCTTTGCTTTTCAATTAGTCTTACAACATCACTAAATGCCATATTTTTTACATTTAAACTAATTTTATTTTTTTGGGCATAGCCATTTGTACTTAACAAAATAAAAGTGAAAACAAGCAGAAATGTTTTTGATATTCTATTCAAAAAATTAATAATCATTTAGGGTTGGTTATTACTAATTGTTATCGTGTTATTGTCATTAGTGTATGAAAACGGCGTATCTAAACTTAATAAATCCAAAATGTTTTCAATACTTGAATTTTTTATACTTATTGTCCCACTGAACTTTTGATTTCTTAATGCTATATTTTGATTTTCTATTTTTATATTAAAAAATTGAGTTAACTTTTTTGAAATATCATTGAAACTTGAATCTTCAAATACAAGTTCACCGTTAATCCAAGATGTGTAAAGTTTTGTATTTACTTGTAAAATATCAAAGGTCTTTGAAGTAGCATTCCAAGTTGCTTTTTCTTCTGGGATCAGCATTATGTCATTGTTGTTATTAAATAACTGTACCGAACCTTCAACTAAAACGCACTCTATATAAGCTTGAGATTTTATGGTATTTACATTAAATTCTGTTCCTAGTACCTTTATATTAGTTTTGTTAGCTTCAACTATAAAGGGGCGCATATTATCTTTTTCAACCTTAAAAAAAGCTTCTCCCTGCAGAAATACCTTACGACTATCTGCTGTATTAAATTGTTTGGGGTATTTTAAACTACTACCTGCATTTAAGTATACAATGCTCCCATCTGACAGCGTAACTTTATATGTTTGTCCATAAGGAATATTAAGAGTATGATAAGAAATCGGAAGTATAGTATTTTCTTTCTTGTAGACAATTTCATTTTCACTTTGTTCAGAAATAACATCAACTAATTCATCCTTTATAATTGGTTGGTTTCCAACTAAATCAATTTTAGTATTTGAGTCTTCGAGTTCTAAAACAACACTATTTGTCTTAAGAGTAGTTTCCTCTTTAGATAACCAAATGAGTGAACCAAGACTAATAAAAATAATTAAAATAGCTGCGTATTTGTATATAGGGTAGACCTTGAGAGGTTTTGTTTTGTAAATAGATTTTTGCAGTATACTCCAGGATGTTTTTTTATCAAAATCTGAAACCTGAGAGATTGCCCAAGTTTTTTTTAGATCAATAAATTGACTCTTATTTTCCTTTGAAACTTCAATCCAATCAAAGACTAAGGAAATCTCTTGTTCTGTTGCCTCTCCGTTAAGATATTTTGTAATTAAAACAGAAATCATGATGTATTGATTTTATATGTTGGTATGAGCAAATTTTATACGCTATGTGATAAGTACACTTAAAATAAAATAAACCCTAATCAAAAATTATTGTTTTTATTTAGACTAATTAAAAATAAAACAAATATATTTCCTAATATCTATTGGGACAAACTTTTTAAGTTAAAAAAATGTGGAATGTTTGAATAATGAAAACGGTTGCCTTAATAATTCATCCTTTGATAGATGACAACTTATGATAGAATGGTTGACACGAGTACTAGGGGTAAATATTCAGACAATTTCAATCTTAAAATTTTTAGAGCGGATGTCATGTGCGCCTCCACGGTTTTTACGGTTACGTTTAAGTCTTTAGCTATTTCTTTGTTTTTTTTGTTTTCAAAACGTTTTTTGTAGAAAACAAGTTTTGCTTTTTCTGGTAAATCTTGTATGGATTTCTTTATCAATTCTTCTAATTCAACTAAAGCCATAGAATCAAAATTCATTGAATTTAGTATCTCAAAATCTAAAGCACGTTCTTTTTCGTTGAGGGTTTTACTCTTATATCGCTCCTTAACTTTCTGATCTCGTATCGCATTTAAACATTTAGATTTTGCATATGTATAGAGAAAAGATTCAATACCATTAATAGTCTCAATTTGTTCTTTATTTAGCCATAAATTTAGGAAGGCTTCTTGAGTTATACCTTTAGATTCTGGCTTGTCATAAATAAATTGAATACAAAATCCCAAAATATGATCATAATACTTGTTGAAAAAAAACTCAAAAGCCCTTTGATTACCTTTTTTAAAGGCATTGAATTTTAATAGTTCATTAGTATCATTTTTCATTTATTAATATGGATTTATATTATGAAAAATTTATCACTTAAGACAATTTAAATATTGTGATAACGCTTTTGTATGATGACATAAAAATACAACTTAAGTCGAGTGATGCAATAAAAAGCTGAAGTTTTAAAAGTCGAATAAGTATTAAGTAAAAGTTATGACCTTATAAGTGAGTAAAAAACTTTCAATAATTAGAATTGAAGGTTCTACGAGCCGCACTTGTTATAATTACTAATCTTATAACTACCTGAACTTGCATCAAAATATTAGACAATTTTTCTTAAGACCAACACTACATTTCTGATTTGATAGAAGTCAATTTCCCTGCAACAGCCACTTCTTTACCTTTGCCAACATAGTTTTCAACGATGCCTGCAAGTTTTCCCCAAGCCACGATATTATGCCATTGGGTATCCTGTTGTTTTTCCCCTTTAGAATCTTTATAAGATTCGTTAGTTGCGATTGAAAATTTAGCAATCTTTTTACCACTCTCTAGGGTTACGATTTCAGGGGTGTTTCCCACGTTACCAATTAACTGTACTTTGTTTCTTAATGTACTCATGATTAAATTGTTTTAAGTATCTGCCCTATGACAGATGTGATTAATAATGCCCTTTTCAGTTTAAGATTCCCATTTTCACGGGAATACCAATTAAATTTTAAGGGGTGTTTTGTTCTATTATAAACCCCTTAAAATGCCTAGAACACATCCTAAATTTTTCCGTATTATCCAAGCTAAACCCAGAGAAGGTTTTGCCGATAATTCGGTTAAGATCATTTAGGGTTTGGTCTTCCGATTACTAGTTAAATAGGTGTGTTATAGGGCGGACTTAATTCACACTTTTTACTTGAAAATGAAGTCCTTCGGATACCCTTATAACAGGTTTACCTTTCCAGAGAAACATAAGGCGTTACCAGAATGACAAGTCAAAAGTGAGGATGAGGTCTAAGACGTTATTAATGAAGCGCTTTATTTTGGAATGTAGTTTAAGTTACAGTTGTGTTGAGCTATATCTGGCACTATAGGCCTAGATTCTAAACAACTAGTAAAAACTTTCAACGTGTAAAAAATTATAAGATTACGTTGTGATTTCATTTTTTATTATTCCGTTTTTTATTTCGTATCGCTTTAAATATTAAGTCCTTCACACATTGTAAGGCTATACCTCAATCAGGTATGCCATTAACCTCATTACCGCCTTCCAAGTGCAGATCGTAAAACCTAGTACTTATAGATATAATAAACGGTATATCATTGTTACAGCTATTAAAGCCTATTATGACAATATACCTGCAGCAGTTGACAGACCGCTTTGGTTTTTTTAGCAAATCTGAATCCTAATAATTCACATATCCCGTTCGCTTCTTTAATTTGACCATATTATTCTAATCTGATATTACCTTTGAAACAGTTATTGTTTTTTACATTTTATCAAAAAAATCTTTTCCTTCATTGGGAAATATTCCATATTTTTTTTGGTAGATATGGAACTATTTACATTTCTATAATATCTTTATTGAGTACTTGTGACACTGGGTTGTAATTTTATGTTTCACAACACAAATATCTATAACCCTTTTATTTTTGTAAAAAAATCAAGATGACTTCATTATCTCGTTTGATGCTTTTTCCAAATAAGTCTATTTTTTTTCCATTTCACTATTAAACTTCAAGGTTCCTCCTTTTTCCATCTGATATTGCTTGTATATACTTCCATATCGAAGTTTGGCATCATTGCCCAACAATGACTTCACGGTCAATTGTGTCAATTTGCGTTCTGCCCATTCGATATCTACTTCAAAGCCACCTCGTGCTACAATACCATTGATTTTACCAGAAGGCCAAGCTTTTGGAAGTGCCGGCAAGATCAATATTTCATTATCCTGGCTCTGCATCAGCATTTCCGTAATTCCAGAAACTACGCCGAAATTCCCGTCAATCTGAAATGGTGGGTGTAGATCAAGTAAATTGGGTAATGTCGATTTTTGTTGAAGGGCGATAATATTTTCATGAGCTTTCTCTCCATCTTGAAGTCTTGCAAAGAAATTGATGATCCAAGCACGACTCCAACCCGTATGGCCGCCACCATTTGCCAATCGATAGTCAATGGTTTTTCTTGCCGCATTGAACAGCTCAGGGGTTTTTACTTTGGAAATTTGGTTGGAAGGGTGCAAAGCATATAAATGGGAAATATGGCGGTGACCTGGCATGGGTTCCTCAAATTCATCGACCCACTCCATGAGGCGACCATCGCTTCCAATTTTTAACGGCGGCATTTGATTCATTTTTGTTTGCAGTGTACCTACAAAGTCTTTGTCAATTTCCAGAATATTTGCTGACTTGATACAATTACTAAATAGTTCGAAAATGATTTCCCTATCCATCGTAGGTCCCATATTGATGGTAGCCATTTTACCATCAACAGTATAGAAATTATTTTCTGGGGAAACAGAAGGACCAGAAACCAAGAGCCCTGTTTCTGGATGTAGCACCATAAAGTCCAACATAAACAGAGCTGCTTCTTTCATTATAGGATAGGCATAATTTCTAAGGTATTCTTTGTCTTCGGTATATTCATAATGGGTAAATAAATGCTGACAACTCCATGCAGCACCCATAGGCCACATACCGTATCTGGATTTACCAAAAGGAGCAGTGGCATACCAAGCATCACTGGTATGATGGGCGGTGAACCCTCTAGCTCCATAAACCTTTTTAGCTGTGATTCTGCCCATTTCTCTCAAGTTTCCTATAAATTCCAAGAATGGCTTGTGCAACTCTGCTAAGTTGGTCATTTCAGCCATCCAATAGTTCATCTGTATATTAATGTTGATATGATAGTCAGCGTTCCAGGGTGGTTTGAATCCATCTGCCCAAATGCCCTGTAAGTTGGCTGGCATAGTGCCCGGTCGTGAACTACTAATCAACAAATAGCGTCCATATTGATATTGTACTTGGGTTAGGTAATTATCTACTTTGCCTGCTTTTACACTATCCAATCGTTGGTTTGTTGGGAAATCTGGTTCCTCGCTATCAGCAATATCAAAATTGACTCGATGAAATAAGGATTGATAATCATCTATATGTCCTTTACGCAAATCGCTGTAAGGTTTTTTTAATGCGTTAGTTAGGGTTTGTTCAGTTAAAGTTTCTGGATCATCACCTCTATAATTACTGGCTGCAACCACTCGAATGATTACCTCATCTGCATCTTCTACAGTCAACTTTCCACCTTTTACCATAGATCGACCCCCTTTTAACTCAAAGTGAAGGATGGCGTTGAATTTAACACCATAGCCATTTGATACGTGTTCAGAAAATCTTATACTATTTTTGGCTACTTCTATATCTGTATTTTCTGTACGATTAACTGAGGCAGAAAAACTCACTTTCCCAGGTTGGTCAGCACCGTATTTCATAACAATGACTTTATCGGGAAAGCTGGAAAAGCTTTCCTGCAAATATGTTACTCCCTCTTTTTTAAACTGTGTAGTTGCAATGGCTTCCTGAATATCAAGAGACCGTTTGTAGCTGGCAACTTTCGTCATTTTAGGGCGTTCGATAACCAAATTGGCCAGCATTTGATAGCTATGTGTTCCCAATGGAAGTCTTTCATTCAATACCTTTTCTTCCACCAATTCTTCTGCTTCTATGTATTTACCATCAAAAAGCATTTGCCGAATTATATCCATATTAGCCAGTGCTTCAGGCATGTCCCTGTCGTATTGCTTCTCTCCAGACCAGATGGTCTCTTCGTTCAAACAGATGGTTTCTTTAGCAGAAGTGCCATACAACATGGCTCCTAGGCTGCCATTACCAATGGGTAAGCCCTCGTCCCATTTTTCCGTTGGTGCATCAAACCAAATTGCGAGTGGTGTTTCTGGTTTTGTTTTTATAGGAATTTGGCATGATACATAGCCCATAATCAGAAGCAGGAGTAAGCACCGGAATATTTTTTGGCAGGTTATTATATCATGTTTTTTAGTCATTTTTATGAATTTTATTATATTGGCATTACTTGTAACCGTATAATTTAGGAAAGCTATTCTAATCTTTTATTTCTGTTAATTGAAAAACAGCACTTTCAAGAGGTCTTCTTAAATCAACCCAAATACCTCTGTTCATTAATACCTCACCAGAAACTAGCTGATCATCAAAGTTGATTTTTGACTTACCACCCACCATGTTGATTTCTTTTACACGATAGATCGCATTTGGGTTTAACCCCTTCATTTTTGTAAAATTTCTCTCATACCGCCTATGATGCTCGTGACTATAAACCATAAGTAGAGCCTCTTCTTTGTTTGAAGAAACATAGTTGATGGCTGCGTATCCATCTATATCATAAGGCGATAGTAAACGGTACAAATCTCCAAACTGGACAATGTGTCGAATGTTCTTGTATAAGGCTATGGCTTCTTTTGCAAATGTTACTTCTTCTTCCTCCAAATCTTCCGGACGCAATTCCATACCTAATCGACCACCCATGGCTACATCAAAACGGAATTTTAATGAAGTTGTTCTGTGTGTCTGATGGTTGGGAGATTTTGTTACATGAGCGGCCATGGCAATCGGCGGATAGAAGTGGTTGGTTCCCCATTGGATAAAAAGACGCTGATAGGGGTCAGTATTGTCACTCGCCCAAAATTCATGGGTATGTCGCATAGAACTGAAATCAATTCGCCCTCCGCCTGAAGCACATGCCTGAAAAATAGTCGATGGATACTTTTCTTTTAGTCGAATCAATACATTTTCCAGTCCGTTTGCATAATCTACAAAAAAATGAGACTGCTGATTTTCATTCAAATATTCCGATCCAAAATTCTGCACATGCCGATTGGCGTCCCATTTAACATAGGCTATGGTTGGGTTTTCAGTCAATATATCATCTACTACTTTAAAAACAAAGTTTTGAACTTCTGGGTTAGATAAATCCAAAAGCAACTGATTACGCTCAAGAAGCATGGCACGATCGTTCTTTCTTTTCACGATCCAATCTGGATGGTTTTCGGCCAACTCACTTTTTGGGTTGACCATTTCGGGTTCTACCCAAATTCCAAATTTCATTTTCTTCTTTTCAGCATATTTCACCAGATCATCAATCCCCTTTGGAAGTTTTTTCTTGTTTACTTGCCAATCTCCCAAACCAGCACGTGGGTTATTCCTAGGGTACTTATTACCAAACCATCCATCATCAAGAACAAAAATTTCAACACCCATTTCTGCAGCTCCATCCATCATCGATTTAAGTCTGTCCGCATCAAAATCAAAATAGGCACCTTCCCAACTGTTCAGCACAATAGGTCTTGGCTGATCTCCATCTCTAAGGTTATATTTTCTCGCCCAACGATGTAAATTGATAGATGCCTTGTTCTTTCCCTCATCACTATAGGTAAGAATCATTCGAGGCGTTTCAAATTTCTCTCCGGGCTTAATCGTATAATTAGATGCAAATGGGTTTATGCCTCCAATCATTTGGCACCTCGCTTGGTCGTCTACTTGAAAAGCAATCCTGTAATTTCCAGTCCAAGCTAATGCTCCAGCAATAACCTCACCATCATCTTCCTGAGCTCGTGAATTGAGAGCTAGCATAAATGAGGGGTTTTCATATTCTGTAGTTCTTACTCCTCGTTTGGTTTCTATGGTTTTCACACCATTAGTTAAGGGCTCTTCAACGAAGTTCATTTCATTGGAATGGCTTCCAAAAAAGTGAGACAGGTAGTAATCTGCTGCTTTGAATCCTATGGCTGAGGAAGCAAATTGAGAAAGCGTAACATCCTTATTTTCCTCGTGAAAAACAGTTGTCCATTCTTCGATTACATTTTCATTAGCATAGGCATTGAAATACAAATCGACAAAAAACGCCTTCTTTTCATCTTTTAAATGAATCACAGTTGTTTGGACATTCCCATAAACCTTTTGTTCATGAGAAGTATAAAATAAATCAGTGGCCATAGTTCCGTCAGCATGTGTAGCCATTAGTGCTACTTCGTCTGATTGTCCATTACCAAAGCTAGGATACGCTTCATTATACACAACAGCCATGTTCTGCAATCCTTGGGTGTTCTGTATTTTCAGTCCATAATGCGTTTGAAATAGTTTCTTGTTTTTTGCTACTTGAAAAATCAAAGAGTTCTGATTGGTTTGAACATGGATTAACTGAGCAAATAGATTTCCTTCTATCAGAAAGAAGACCATTAGAAATACGAGTATGCTTTTAATATTATTCATTATTATTCTTTTATTTTTTTGGGATTGAAAACTGGGTTGAGTTTATTTGGAACAGGTGCTTCGACGGCTGTTGTCCAAGCTTTCAATTCTGCCAATAGCTGTGCTGCGATTTCTGGTTGCTCTTCAGAAAGATCTTTCGATTCTCCCATATCATTTACTACATCAAACAATTTGACTGACTGATCTTCATAGTAATAAATCAACTTATACTTCCCACGACGAATTACAGTAGCTGGCACACCACGCCAATAAGGTAGATTTGTACCAAAAACTGGAAAAGTGCCAGGGTGAACTCCATGATCTATATTCGCATAGAGCGGAAAGTGCCAGAAAATGGCACGATCAGAAATATCTTTACCTTTTATTAATGGCAGAAGTGATACCCCATCAACTGGATACTTACTCTGTGTTAGCGATGTACCAGAGAGTTCAGCGAACGTTGGAAGGTAGTCCACAAAAGTGATTGGCGTATCATTGGTAGACCCTGCTTCAATCTTTTCAGGCCACACCATACACGTGGGTATTCGAATACCTCCTTCAAACAAGGTTCCTTTGTACCCGTATAAAGGCAAGTTGTTGGTAGCATCTGGATAGCCACCATTGTCTGAGGTAAAAATAAATAAGGTATTTTCTTCAAGACCTAGTGCTTGCAACTCGGCTCGTAAGCGTCCGACAGATTTATCGACAGCTTCCACCATTGCTGCATATACAGGATTAAAGTCCGCTCCTGTCTGTACTTTTTTTGCTTTGTATTTTTCAATAACCAGAGAATCCGCTACCAGCGGTTTATGTACCTCATGATGGGACAGATAAAGGAAAAAAGGACTATCCTTGTTTTTACGAATGAATTTAATTCCTCCATCGGTTAGTTTTTTCGCAGAATCCTTATCTCTCCAGCCGTTTTCAACATCTTCGCTGATATCAAAACCCTGCTTGTTGCTACCTACATGCCACTTACCGTATCTTCCAGTTATATAACCAGAAGGCTTCAATACCTTAGCCAATGAATTGATATCTGGCTCTAAATCACCTATGGCCTGAAACCAGTCATAACTATCATTTTTAACCTCCCGATTAGGTACTGCCAGCTTCATATATTCCAATTTACCTCTTGAACGATTTCCTGGGTGATAGATGTTGTGCCTCGGAGAATACATGCCAGAAATCAGGCAAGCCCGTGATGGCGAGCAGACCGAAGCACCAGAATACGCATGATTAAAGCGCATACCATCCTCTGCTAATTTATCTATGTTTGGTGTTTCAAAATGCTTTTGTCCATTGTAACCTACATCTGCCCAAGCCATATCGTCAGCGATAACAAAAACAATATTTGGCGTTGAACGACGGTTAGCTGTTTTTTTCACTGGACGGATAATCATGGCATGACCGCCACCCAGTGCCATTTTAACCGGGATAAGATCATTCTTTTTCACCATCGATTTGGTAATGGTATATGCTTCTGGGTTTTTGACTCCATGAGTATCTTCTGAATCCTGATATATAGTTGCTTCATAGGTAGTATCCGGTTTTAGGAAATCTAACTCTAATGAAAGGGTACGTTCTTGTTGATTATTAACTGTCGCCACATACCAGTTATCGCCAGAACACCGAGCCATGCTAATATACTCTCCCATTTTTGACTGTAACACACGCGTATCGTCCCAGGTCACTGGCATGGTTTTAAGGTATTCAAAGAGGTCGGCTTTTTTTAAATATTCTTCTGGTGCATCTGGAAGTGAAATTAGCCCAGAATAGGCCACCATCGTTCGGGCTACCTCACTGACGACTGTGGAAATATAACTATCGCGAATTCTTGGTCCTTTACTTCGTTCACCGGCATTGATGCTATTGATACCAAAATTGCCATTCGCCTGATCGAGTGGAGCAACCAGTGCATTGGTCATTGCCATTTTAATAAATGTTTCTGGAGTAAAAGCCTTCCTGCAATCTTGCTGAGCATGGCAATATTCATAGGTGATTAGGTTAGGCATGGTTCGTTCTGCCCCAGCCATTCCAACTGGTCGGTCATGAAAATTGGCCAATAGTTTATTTGCAGCGGCTTCTTTAATAGCGTACCGCATTAATTCTGCATCATTACCTATAATTCCATGTTTAATACCAGCCGCTCCTTTTTCAGCATATTTACTAAATAGTTTATCTCGTTCAAGAAACACACTGTTTCTTATATCGTAGTACAGCATCAGTTTAATACCCTTTTCTTTCGAATAGTCAAATATAGTATTGATTTCATCTTCTTTCTTTGACCAACCAGCATCAATATTCAGCCATTCGAATCCTTGATCTGCCGAAAAATCAATGAAATGTCGTAAACTTTCCTCATCGATACCATACTTGAATTCACCATTATTATATCCACGAATCCTCCAGTCCCAAAGTCCTTTACCTGGTTTAATCCAACTTACATCTTCCAGTTGACATGGAGCTGCTAAATTCAGAACAATAGTATTTTCCAGAAAATCACCTAAGGTTTCACCTATAAGAATTACACGCCATGGTGTGACATGCCCTTTACCCATAGATATAGCCCTACTTGTACTTCGAGCTCCTGTTGTTTTTTTGTTATAACTTATTTTTACTTCTTCAAATCCATTTGCAGTGAATAAGTCAGATTCCATCAAGGCCATAGTAGGTCCATTAGGATTCTCAACCATTAGCGGAATCTGGATCTTTTCTAATTCATAGAGTTTTAAGGGACCTATAACTCCTTTCTCTCCTTCGGGTGTATAATAGCGAACATCACCGACAATGTTATAATCACTATTAAATGTAATTTCTTTATCCTTGGATGCATCAGACATTACAAATCGAAATCCAAAACCGGTATCAAATACGCGACAAAGAAACGTAATAGGGATTCTGTTAGCTGTTAGTGAAAGTTTCAGTTCATTATGATGATCTTGGATGGTACTGAATTGTCCCCAAACAGGCTGCCAACTTTTTTTGTTCTTCTTGATTGAATGGTTCTTTACCATCATTTTAGCACCTTCAAAAACTTCAATTGCAGAGGAAACAACAATCGGTATTCCGTCTTTGGAAACTGTGTAGAAAAGTGTTCTTTTTTTCAGCTCAAAGGAAACCGAAACCTGTCCATCTGGAGAATTGACTGTGTATTCTTTAGCAAAAATATTAGGTGCTAGGGTTATAAAAAACAAAAATATCAGAATACTTTTATTGAATTTTATTTTTTGATTCATAGTAATTTTGGACTTGCAATAAAAAAGTAAGTGGTTAATTATTTGGGGTGAGCGATTATTTTAGTATTAAATATTTATAATTCAAATTGACTAATAAATTTCATTCCTAATTCGGAGTATCTTCTATTTTTAATATATTAAGTTTCTAACCATTTGAAGATTAATAATTCAACTTAATATCTGGACTTTCAACAAATAGTTAGCTCTCATGATTCTAGCTACTCTAAATCTTGAAAAATATTTACCTCGCCTAAGTTGCTCTAATTCTTTAACTAGAGTCATAGTTTCTTTCCTTTCTCAATAAAAATATTCGGATTGTACCATAATTAATTATGGTACAATCACAGAATATCTCATAAACTAAATTATAAAACTAATTATTATTCATATCCAGGGTTTTGTAAAATCACATCATTACTACTGATTTCTGAAAAAGGAATTGGAAGATAATAATGCCAATCATCAAAGTTTCTTTGTATGCGTTCTGAATCTACTGTTCGGAACTCATATGTATCATTTGCTACATCAAACGTAAAATTAACTCCTAAATAATTTCTTGAAAAAGGAACTTTTGCCTCTCTCCATCTTTTAAGATCCCAATATCTGTGTCTCTCAAATAATAATTCCACCCTTCTTTCTTGCATAATTGCATCCATAGTTAAGGCTGGAGCTAAAGGTAAACCTACTCTATTTCTAATCGCATTTAAAGCAGCGAGTCCATCAGCATTTTGTCCTAGCCCTAAAGCGGCTTCTGCATAATTTAGATATACTTCGCTAATTCTAAAGATATGGATTGGGTCTACACCAGTATCAGCTATAATAGCAGGGTTTTCTCTGTTGGCTGGTTTGTAGATATGCAATGCCGTATTGATGTGGTTCTGATTAGGTCCAGAACCAGGCACACCTGCTGCTGCTGCTGCTACAGGATCTACCACTTGATCGTGAGAGTAAGATACGTTATCTCCAACCATCATACCCGGAATTGCAATATTCGCTTCAAAACGAGGGTCTTTACCTCCCCAAAGTGCGTCTAAATCATGAAAAACGCCATCAAGGTTATCTAGAAACAAGTTTGATCCGTTGTTTGGATAACCCGCAGGTAATTGATCTCCTGACGTACCATCTGTATATTCAAACCATGTGGTGGTTTCAATATTAGCACCAACTGCCGCTCCCCAAGTTGTATGATCGCTTGATGCTCTTGGCAATAAGTAAAAATCATACTCGTTAGATATTGATTCTTGACCAGAATACTCCATCCTCATAATATTTTCAGTATTTACTGCTTGTCCCACGGTAATAAAAATCTGTCTGTATTGCTCTGTTGTACTTCCAGGCATCAATGCAAAAGGCGATTCTCCAGTTCCGTAAGGCACTGGTAAAAGCCTTTCACTTGCATCTATAGAAGCCTGATAAAAACGTTGCGCTTCTGAAGTATTGATGCCTACTAACCCATTTGCATCTTGTAATGGAAGTTTTGAGTTATTTGCTGCAATACTTCCAGCATATAGCATGGCTCTACTTTTTAAAGTTAAAGCAGCCCAGTGCGAAGCTCTGCTTGGATGTACTGATTTACCCTCTAATAGTGCAATGGAACGATCTAATTCTTCCGCTACAAAATCATAAACCTCAACTTCTGTACTTCTTGCTACTTGTAACTCTTCAAATGGTAGCGAAACATCTTGTGTTTCTGTTACAATAGGCACACCTCCATAACGTTTTGCCAACTTAAAGTATATATTAGCTCTCAAAAAGTGTAACTGCCCCAGACGTTCCTCTTTATAGGTGTCATCCAAAGCGCTATTTTCAACACCTATTCCTTCAAGTGCCAGATTAAGATTACGAATGTATTCGTATGCGTCATTCCAAATATGCAGTACATGATCATCGTTTGTACTATTAGTACGTCCATCAGCATGTCTATATCCTGTAACGGCTCCTGCATTTCCTCTAAATCTACCTTGATCAGATAGTGATAATAGTGCAAAGGTTGTTGTATTTTGATATGCACGGAAGTTTTCGCCAGAAGGCACTAGCTGTGCGTTATTATACATATCGGCCATAAATGCCTCGATGAGTATAACATCTGACCATAAATTATCAGCAGAAAATGCATTTAGTGGTCCTTTGTCGAGTACATCTTCAGTACAAGAAACAAACAATAATACAGTTATAAAAAGATTTAATCTTAATTTTATAATGCTAATCAATATTTTTTTCATAATTTTTTTTATTAAAAGGTTAGATTAATACCTAATGTATACGCTTTCTGATTAGGGTAAACATTTCTTCCACCGGATTCTGGATCAAATGGATATAAACCCATAGAATCAAACGTAAGCAAGTTAGTACCTGAAACATATAAACGTAGTTTACTAGCTCCCATTTTACTAACTACATCACTTGGTATAGTATATCCAATAGCTAAGTTTTTTAAACGAACATATGAAGAGTTAATCCAATATTTATCTAGAGAAAAATTGTTGGTAGGCCCTATCAAATCAACAGGAAATTCAGCGCCTACACCCTGGTTTTCAGGTGTCCAAATATTATCTGCAAGATAAGCAAAAGGTGTCCTTGGACCATTTTGTGGAATGTTTAATCCTCTTTCTTCAGCAGTCATTTCCTGATGAAAACCAGCTGCACCTTGCCAAAACATAGTCATATCAAAATTCTTCCAAGCAAATTCGGTAGATAAGCCAAATTGCCACTCTGGCACATTACTTTTTGCAACAACCACCTGGTCACGATCATCAATAATTCCATCATCATTAATGTCTTTAACTTTTATATCTCCGGGACCCAATAGATTATTCTGGCCATTATAGTCTAGGGTTAAGTTATCTATATCATCCTGGGTAAAAAACCCATCAAATACATACCCAAATTCTCTGTTTACCCATTGCCCTGATAGTAAACTAATCCTATCTAAATCTACATCACCTTGAGTTATTTCTACTTGATCACCATATTTTTCTCTAGTCCAAGACACATTACCACGAATATTAAAATTAAGTTCGCCAATTTGATCTCTGTAGGATAAAATAGACTCAAAACCTCTATTATTCATACTTTCAATGTTTCTCAATGGTTCATCAGAACCTGCAGTAGTTGGTATATTAATATTGGTATTATCTAATGCTAGCAAATCAAATCTTTCTCTATAAAAAACCTCAAATTCAAACGATAATTTATTTTTCAAAAAACTCATTTCAACACCTGCATTAAATAAATCTGCTTGTTGCCATGTAATAGCAGGGTTTGCAGTACCTAATGAACGCAATGCAAGTTGATAATCGCCATCAAAAACATAACCGTTATAAATTGCATTTCCATTGGTGCTAGGTTGAAGTGACCCATTTGGATTGGTAGCTATCGGTATAATATTAAAACCTTCAATATAATCATAAACGTTGGCTTCATCGTTACCTAACCTTGCCGCCGAAGCTCTAAATTTAAGCCTGTTAATAAAGTTTACATTCTCAAAAAAGCCTTCATTAGATGCAATCCAACCAACTGAAAGACCAGGAAAAAAACCTGTTCTGGTAGCCTCAGGAAAATATGAGGATTGATCGTTTCTAAAAGAAAACTCTAACAGGTATTTTTGATCGTAGTTATAGTTCAACCTTCCCACAAGACCTACTCGCCCATATTCACTTCCTCCAGCTGCGAGTGTTAAAGCCGTTGGATCTGCAGTGGTAATAAGTAGTAAATTTTCTGTTACAATATTTCCAGTAACTCCAAAGTTCTTATTATTTTGCTCAAATGTTTCACGTAATAATAAAGCACCAATATCATGCTTCCCTAATTGAACATTATAATTTGCGCTAAGTTGGGTGGTGAATTGCGAATTTCTGAAATTAAAGTTTCTAAGTGTCGTAAATTCTGAAACAACTTGTTCTAATAGACCATTATCACCTTGTGCAAACAATGTAATGGGCTTATTTAACTCTTCAATATCTCTAAACTCTTCAAGGATACCTGCTTTAAAACCAAAAGTAAGTCCTTTTATACCAGGAACTTCAAAATCCAATCCAAAGCCACCATTAAAGATGTCATCTGTTCTATCTTCATAGCCTCCTAATTCTCGATTAGTAGTTACTACAGGACTCCATCCATTTGAAGGGTTCACAATTGGATTTAAGCCACCAGGAATATCGATAGGCATTGCTGGATGTGCAAAACCAATTGAGAAAAAATCACCTTGATTACCATTTATAGATTCTCGTTCTTCTCTTCTCCAGCCAAAGTTAACCGTAGCTTTAAGGTTTTTACTAATTTTTGCATCTAGATTAATTGTGGCATTAAACCTTTTGTAAGCTTCATCGTTGGTTTTCCAGATAGTACCCTGATCTAAAAAACCTAAATTTACAAAGTATTTTGCCTTTTCTGAACCTCCACTTACACTCAAGCTGTGATTATACATAGGTGTGATGTTTTTAGTAACAGATCGCCACCAATCTGTACCCGGGTTTGCGCCACTTTCAAGAGCATTAAATCGTTCTGTAGTAATAAAACCACTAGCAGGATTTACATCAGCTGCTGCATCACCACCATCATCTCTTAGTTCCCAAATTTTCTTGTATTGCAAGTAATTGGCATACTCTGGAAACGTGGTATTTGTATTCATTGTATAATTAGAATTCAACGTAATTTCTGGTTTTCCAATTTTCCCGCGTTTTGTAGTTACCAAAACGACACCAGCAGCTGCTCTTACTCCATATACAGCGGCAGAAGCATCTTTCAGTATGGTAATACTTTCTATTTCATTAGGATCTAGTTGAACAAAATTTCGAATGAATCCGTCAACTATATAAAGTGGTCTTTCTTCTTGCTGTGGAGGGATTAAATCAGTATTATTATTATTATTAGCTCCAAACCCTCTAATAAATAAACCAGCAATATCACTACCTGGACGTCCAGTATTTTGATCAACAATTAGACCTGGCAACCTACCGGCAAGTGTTCCAGTAACATTACTGGTAGGAACAACAGTGATATCTTTTGTGCTTATAGTAGCAACAGATCCTGTAATATTTGCCTTTTTCTGTGTACCATACCCTACAACAACAACTTCATCAAGTGCAGCAGTAGAATCTTCTAAAGATATTTGTATGTTACTTTGACCATTAACTGAAACTTCTTGGGTTTTAAAGCCTAGGTAAGATATAACAAGAATTGCATTTTCATTGGTAACCACTAAAGAAAAATTACCATCAAAATCCGTTTGTACCCCGTTACTTGTGCCTTTTTCAATAATATTGGCTCCTGGTAAGGGTTGACCAGATTTATCTGTTATTATACCAGATACTTGTAGTTGTTGAATCTTCTTGTCTACAACAGACTCCTTTTCTTTAATAAGAATTTTATTATTAGTTACAATAATATCGTATTCTTCTGGTAAGCTTCTTTTTAATAACTTATTCGTAGTTATTGTCCCTTTTTTAATTTCTACTTTAGGGAGGTCTTTAAATATATCATCTTCATATAAAATTTCATAGTCTGTTTGTGCCATTACAAGATGGAAAACTTCATGAACTGATAATAATTTATTTTCTGTTATTTTAAGTTTTGAGTTTTCAGAAATAACGCTATTTGGGCTCAAAGCAAAAAATGTGGTACAAAACAAGAATATTGATACTCTCATGATATACATTAATAGCCGCTTTCTGATTAGAAATACAGTATAAGCTAAATTTGTTTTCATAAATTTGATTTTTATTAGTTAATTAAAAATTTTAGTTAATTGATAATTTTCAGGGGATAGAGTCATAAACTTTTGCCGGTTAAACTTTATCCTCATTTTTTTTGAGAGATTTTTATTTCATAGTTTTATAGTTTTAGTTGTTAATAATTAATGTTTTGATTTTTAAGATGTTATTCACAAAAACAACAAAATGTTTTTGAATAAAACTCTTTTAAGGTTCTTATTTTAATATGACATCTTTTCATTTCACAGTGCTATTTTTTATTAATACTTTAAATACATGAGAAGCACTGCCAAAATCAGGTGTTGTATTGATTCCTGTGGCTAAATACAGGTATATTGTTTTTTCGTCAATCATTAAAAGCTGTGGTCTTTCCAAATGTCCTTCTTTGGTGCCTCTAAAAACATTGGCATTTTTTAAATTGTCTTCACCAACATAAGCAGATAGGCCTTCAAAAGCTCGCGTAGTATTTTCTGTTGGGAAAGAAAATCCATCACTAGATCTCCACAATAACCCTCCTGCGTGCGATCCTTTTGCAGCCATATAATCACGACTTAAAAAAGCAATTTCCTGACCCAAATTGAAGGCAAATGCATCTTCCAGTTGAATACCTTCTTCAGTTACACGCTTTGGATAAAAATCATAAGGCCCTTGCAGGTTTTTGGAAATAGCCACACCATAACCATAATCACGACCCTTATTTTTTTCTGTTTTCTCCTTTAATGGTACCACAGATTTGTAATATAATAGATATTGATCGTTAGCCTTTATCAAGGATGGATTAGAGACACCTAAAACAGCCTCATAGTTCCAAACAATAGTATCTGAAGGAACTCTAAGCATAGTACCATCTAATTCAGCACCTTTTGCGGGCTTCCAGTTATCAGATAAATCATCTGCTACATACATCATGATGCGCTGTTTGCTCAAGTCGTTATTTTCATTAACGATAAAACATAGTACATACTGACCATCAATATATTTAATGGTAGGATTGTGTGGCGAGTTAAATTCCCCATCTTGATCTTTGATTGCTGTGCGCACAAATTCAAAAGGCCCTTCTGGCGTATCTCCAACATAATGCGCGATATTGCAGTGCTTGTGCCAGCCTGAAAATCTTTCACTAGCATCTTTTGGGATTGGCCATTCCGAAACGTACAAATGCACTTTACCGTCCTTACCCAAAACTGGTGAACTACCCCATATATGGGTATACTTCTTTTGAACTGCGATACCTAGATAATCGAAGTTTATCCGTGATGATGATCCTTCGGTTTGTTTCTTTTCAGATTTACAGCAAACCAAAATAAAACTTCCCACCACGAGCAGCATTATATTCAATTTTATTTTTATCATCCCTCTTATTTCTTTTTATTTCAACTCTACTTTTTTTAAAACCGTGATACGGAAATAGGTGTAAGTTTAGCACTATTGTGCCTTATCTCGGTTAATCCACATACAATGGCCGCCTCCTGGAGCCATATTCGCTTGAATAACATCTCCTTTTTTTACTTGCCCTGTCCTGATTTGATAAGCTTCCGGATTAGTCTTGCAATGCGTAGCTTCCGTATCCTCGTAATAGGTTACCTCATATACTTGCCCTGCTTCCAAAAAGTCTAATGTGATTTCCAGTAACCCTCCCTGTTGGTTATAAACAGAGCCTATGAACCATTCATCGCCGTGCCTTCTAGCAGTAGAAATATACTTACCCATTTTAGCATCTAGCACACGACTTTCGTCCCATTTACCAACAGGCATTTTTTGAATGAATTCGAATAAATCTGCCTTTTCCATGTATGCTTCTGGCGCATCAGGAATACAAACCAATCCGCTATAAATGATAAGGGTTCTTGCAACTTCTGAGGCTACTGTAGAAAAATAAGATTCTAGAATTTTGGGACCTTTCTGCCTACTCCCAGAATTTATTCCTGTCAAATCAAAATTACCGTTATTCATATCCAGAGGTCCCTGAATGGCATTGATCAAAGCCATTTTGATAAAGGTTTCTGGCGTGAAAACTTTTCTGGAATCTTGCTGTGCATGGCAGTACTCTTTTGCTACTGCATTCGGAAAAGTTCTTTCGATACCAGTAAATGGAACAGGAGTATCATGGAAATCTATGAGTAATTGATTCTCTGCACTCATAGATATTGCTTCTCTAGTAAAGGGGACATTCTCACCCATAAAGCCATATTTTATCCCTTTCATACCAAGTGATTGATAGTACTTGAAAAGTTGGTCATCTCCATATTCCCCGTGCCTTCGGTCGTAATAGAGCAATAGGTCTACTTCTTTTTCGGCAGCATAATCAATAACTTTTTGCAGATCGAGTTTATCTGACAATTCAAAATGGCCCTTAGTTACTTTTTTATACCAGTAATCATCTATTAAGAAGTACTCGATTCCTTTTTCGGCTGCAAAGTCGATGAAACGTAAATAACTTTCTGTATTAATTCCGTATGTAAAACCATCCGGAGCCGTATATCCATGTACTCGCCAATCCCAAAGTGTCTTACCTGGTTTAATCCATGATGGGTCAGAAATTTGATTCGGTGTTGCCAAATTGAGAGGAACTGTATTGGTTACCAGATCGCCTATTTTCTCGTTAATTAAAATTACCCGCCATGGCGAAGTGGTTTTATCGCCTGTTAACATAGTTTTATTATGAGAAACCAATGTTTTTTCTTTAGTATTATATCTCAATTTAATCACCTCAAAACCTGGAGCTGAAAACAAATCTGATTCAAGAATGGATAGATAGGGTGGCTCTGATTTTTCTACTACAATAGGCATAAGTAGTTTAGGTTGATTATCAGCTATACCCAAATCACCTATTAAAAAAGGTCCTAAAGGAGGATTCTCTCCAGCGGGACAATACAGTGCATCCGAATTGTCTAATCTAAATTGACAATATAAAGTAGCTTGCGTCCCTTCTTCGTAGCCTTCTAATTCATATCTAAATCCAATGCCCTGATCGTAAATACGCGTAATCAGTTTAGCTGTAACTCCCTCTAAATCCAATTCCAAAACAAGTTGATTGTATTGATTTTGGATCTTGCTAAACTGCCCCCAAACGGGTCGCCAAACGTTATCCACCATCGTAGAATCAACATTTTTAATCTTCGTAGTTACTCCTGATAAAATTGATAGTTCAGATGGTTGAATAATTTGTTTACCTTTCCAAAAAACCGTGTAAGTAATAATACCGTTCTGCTCATTAAGTTTAATTGATATATCACCGTTAGGAGACTTTGTGGTAAAAGTAGCTTCTTTGTCTGTACAACTGAATGTAAAACAAACTAGTAGGAAAATCCCTAAAATTTTAATTTTATCACTTATTATTCTTTTCATCATATTTATTCTTCCTAACATTTAATTATAATTTCAATTTTTAGTTTTTAAATATCCAGGATAGATATTACTTTGGGATTTCCATATAAAATCATCTGTTCTGAATGGAACCATAGGAATACCTGATTTGTTATAGATAAATACCTCAGCACCATCATATAGTGCAAAACGCACATGCTTAGGTTCTGGAACATCCTCAGATGAAACTATAATTCTATTTCCCATAACTTTAGCCTTAGCCATATAATATTTCCCATTAGAACCAGCAATCTGGAAACCTCGTAAGATATCCGATTTGTGTATTAGTTCTTCAGCATAATCAAATGAAATCGTAATCTCATTTCCACTCACTTTCATTTTTTTAAATGTTGGCCCATGTCCAATGACACCCTTGAACTTATATGTATCAGAAAGTGCCAACAACGCAAAACGCTCTCCCACTTCTTTTTTTCGTGTGGGGTGAATGTCGCTGAGATTACCTACATCCATGGTATTAGCTATTTCGCAATTTTCAGTCTGTTGAGCAACTTCAATCTGTGCCAGTCGAATTTCTGCTTTGTGTACATCCATAGGATTATGACTTACATGTGGCGCCAATAATGCTATATAAAATGGGAAATTGTACTCATCCCATTTAGACCTCCAGCTTTCTATGAGGGGTGTGAGTAACTTCTTGTATTGGTATCCTCTACCTGCATTGGATTCTCCCTGATACCACAATACGCCTTTCATAGTGTATGGTATGATTCCGTTTAACATGGCATTGTAGCAATGAGCAGGGCGATGTTGTGGAAAGGGACGTGGATTATTTGGTTTTTTTGCTTGTTTCACTTGTTTTTCCCAATCAGCTATGATGGTTCTTTTAGCTTTAGCCATTCTATTTTTTATATCGGCCACCATACTATCCAAACCGTTTAGTACTGGAATAAAGTATTCTTGTTCCTCTAAAATATCACGAGGTATCCATGATTCAATAGTGCTTCCCCCATATGCATTTACAATAAGTCCAACGGGGCATTTTAATGTTTGGTTCAACTTATTGCCAAAGTGGTATCCTACGCCACTCAAAGCACCTAGTGTTTCTGTATTAACTACTATCCATTTGCCTACAACTATAGCTGGAGTTGGGCTAGTACGTCTTTCACATTGAAAATAACGTATCTGCGAATTGGCTTGTTCAAGTTCGTTCTGATAGTTTTCAGTACGTGCCATGTTCCAGGCCATATTGGACTGACCTGAGCAAATCCATACTTCACCAATAAGTACATCTTTTATTCTAAGCTCATTTTCACCAGAAACTAGCAGTTCGAAAACTTCTCCAGGTTTAGGAGTAGTCAGTACCACATTCCATTTACCACTTTCATCGGTTACCGTTGTTACAACTTCCTGATTCCAACTTCCACTAACAGAAACTTTTTCTCCTGAATCAGCCCAACCCCAAATATTAACGACGGCAGACTGCTGCAATACCATATGATTTGAAAAAATATCTGGAAGCCGTACCTTGGCGTGAAGGGTACAACTATAGAACAGAAAAAACAGACTCAGAAAAGTATACTTTATGGTCACTATTCTGATCGATGAAAAGGTAATATTTAATGAGGTTCTAAGCTTCATATTTCTGGTTCGGTTAATTGTTATTGAGAAGCGGCATTTCTGCTTCTACCAAACTTTGCCATTTTTTTAGTTGAGTTAGTAATTTATTATAAATATCTGGCTCTGCTAGATTGAGATTATTGGATTCACCTAAATCATCCTTTAGATTGTAGAGATAGGTACTATCCGACTCAAAATTCCAAATCAGTTTCCAATCCCCCTCGCGAATGGCTGCACCCATAGTCAATCCGTCCTTCCGGTGATGTGGAAAATGCCAATATAAAGGCCTTTCTGGAATTTTTTTATGTTCTGATAAGAGTGGCCATAAACTTACGCCTTCTATATGCTCTAAAGATTTTGTTGAAACTCCAGTAACATCCATAATCGTTGGAAACAAATCTATACTTGTTACTGGCGTACTGTTGGTTTGCCCAGATATAATTTTGTTGGGCCAACTTATAACTAGGGGAACTCTAATTCCTCCTTCGTGTAATGATCCTTTATTGTCTCTTAAAGGGGCATTACCCCACAAACCACCATTATCGGAATAAAAGATAACCATGGTATTATTAAGAAGATTTGATTGCTTCAACTGATTCATGACTTTACCAACATTTTCATCCAGTTTTTCAATCATGGCGAAATAAGTATTGCCATTATACTTGTCAACAATTTCTTGAGGAGCTTTAAGTGGCGTATGTACTGTATATGTAGATAGGTAAAGAAAAAAAGGATTCCCTTTATTTTGTAAAATAAAGTTTTCGGCTTCATCACCCATTCTATCCGTTAGATATTCCCCTTCTGTTTTTTCATAAATGGTAGCATTATGGTAAGGTGCGAACCAGTTTTTGGGCTGTCCGTAAGCACTACCTCCAATATTTACATCAAATCCCTGATAATCAGGATGGAACTGTGAATTTATAACACCTTCACTATTACTAAAAGCGGACCCTGCACCAGCTAGGTGCCATTTACCAAAAAAACCAGTTACATACCCCTTCTCTTTAAGCAATTCAGGTATCGTTACTTCTTCTAATGGTAAGTAATCTAGGAAAAATGCCTCTTTTAAGCGATGACCACTATTTTGAATATCAAGATAGCCCTGTAAATCTCTACCAGGTATATGACATGTGATTTTTAAGGCGGCAGGAGATTTTCCTGTTAGAATACTGGCTCTTGTAGGTGAACATACTGGTGCAGCGGCATAAGCATCAGTAAATATAATCCCATTTTTTGCCAACATATCGATATTGGGAGTCTGGACGTCTGGTTTATTTTTCATATACCCTACATCAGAATACCCCAAATCATCTACCAATATAAAGACAATATTTGGTCGTATTTCTGTTTTTGGTGGGGCTTCACAGCCCCAAGCCAAAAACATCAAAACTAAACAAAAACTCAAAATAAATTGTTTCAACTTGTTATATTATTAGCTGTTATCAATTTTCCTACTATATCCTTGTGTTCTATATTTCTCTAAGAGTTGACTTAATTCTTCAACAACTTCTGGGTATTTTAAATACAAATTATTTTTCTCCGAAGGATCTTCTTCTATATTGTACAATGTCCCTGGAGCCTCTCCTTCTTTAGCTTCTATAGTTTTAGGTTTTGTAAATCCACCAGAGCCTAATTCTTCCGTATATTTCCATTTTCCCTTTCTAATGGCAAAAAAGCCGTCTAATGAATGGTGAACAATTGCTTCTCTAATGGGTTCTTTAATGCCACTTGAGTATGCAGGCCACAAATCATAACTATCTTCCCCTATATTATTTGGTAACTGTCTGTTTAATAAGCCCGCAGTTGTAGCTAATAAGTCTGTTGTACATATCACTTGATTTGATTGATGACCAGCAGGAATCACACCTTTCCATTGGGCAATATATGGTACACGGTGTCCTGCCTCATAAATGTCTGCTTTTCGTCCTTTGTAAATATAATTGGCTTTATGACCTGTTTTTTCTTGGTCGGTAGGACGCCAATCCGAACCATTATCCGAAGTTATTATAATAAGTGTATTGTCTTCTATACCTGCATCTTTCACTTGATTTAACACTTTTCCTATCATATCATCTACCATAACTACAAAATCTCCATAAGTATCTGCTTCCGACTTTCCTTGATAATTTTGAGTTGGTAACCATGGCGTATGTGGAGCAGGCAATGGTAAATACAGAAAGAAAGGCTTTGTCTTTTTTGCATAAGTTGCTATGTATTGGGTAGCTGAATCTATAAACTCTGGTAAAACCTGATTAAAATTAAAACTTGGTGATACTTTACCAGGTCGCCAAAACACACCTCTACCAGCTTCTTCTTGTTTTTTTCCTTCAGCATAAGCAGTGGGCTGTTCTACAACAAATCCATCTTTTATATATACATATGGGCTCATATCTAAAGATGCTGGAATTATTAGAGAATAATCAAAACCATGATCGACAGGACCACCATATACACGCTTTGTATAATCTACATTATCATCATAATTTTTTGGTACATCATCATTCCATTGAATATCCTTGATTTCTTTATTTTCATCTTTTTTTTGCCAATCTAGTCCTAAATGCCATTTACCAATACATGCTGTATTGTAGCCATTTGTTTTTAAAAAAGATGCGACTGTTTCCCTTTCAGGTTCGATTAGTGATGGTGTATAACCCCATGTAACGCCTTTCTTTAGTCGAGTTCTGAAGGCATATCTACCTGTGAGAACTCCATATCGGGTGGGTGTACAGACGGCAGAATTTGTATGGGCATCTGTAAAATGAACGCCTTGTTTAACTACATTATCCATATTTGGTGTAGAAATTTTAGAGTTAGGATTTAAAGCGGATAAATCTCCATACCCCATATCATCTGCTAAGATATATATGATATTAGGTTTCGTATTTTTAACTACATCATTATTCTTTTGCTCTTTAGCCTTTGTCTGACAAGACATGTTTATTAATAAGATAAAGAGTAATAAATGGTATTTCATATGTCTTTTTTAGTTAAGTCTAGCCAACCATAACGGAAAGCTAGACTGGAATTACTACTAATCAAATAAATTATAGTTATGCTCAAAAAATCTATTTCATAATCGATATTTTTCGACTAAATCGACCTTCTTGATTCTCAAAAATCAATAGATACATCCCTGTTGGAATATGTGATACATCTACTTCTATTTTTAAATCTGTGGTATTAACAATACGGTCTATTATTCGTCCATTCAAATCACTTATGATGATAGGGCTGGTATGGGGTTTTTCCAACTGAATAGTTAACCTATCCTTAGATGGATTTGGATAAATATTGAAAGTGTATTTATCATCATTGAAGTCTTCACCTTTTGATTTGGTAATTCCCTTGGCTGTTGTATTTTGTGAGAATTCAAACCAAGTAAGGTTAATCAATAGACCTGAACCACCAGTAAATACTAGATAGACATCGTGGACGCCCGTTACATTATTAATATTTCCGCTAACCGTAGTCCATGTTTGCCATGAACCGGTATTTCCTACATTTAATGTCCCTATCAATGTACCCGAAACACTGTCTATTCGTACCTCAATTGTACCTCCAGAAGTTAAACTGGCAACTCTAGCATCTATACCCGTTGCACAAGTAAGATCGATATCATCATAACGCGCCCAATCACCATCTGTAGTCAATATCTTTTGTCCGCCCTCTCCACTACTTCCTACTACCACTCCAAGCATATCATCATATGCCTCCGCTTCTATAGTTGAAAACGTTGGGCAAGAAACTTGATTTTCATTAAATTCAAACCAAGTAAGGTTAATCAATAGACCTGAACCACCAGTAAATACCAGATAGACATCGTGGACGCCCGTTACATTATTAATATTTCCGCTAACCGTAGTCCATGTTTGCCATGAACCGGTATTTCCTACATTTAATGTCCCTATCAATGTACCCGAAACACTGTCTATTCGTACCTCAATTGTACCTCCAGAAGTTAAACTGGCAACTCTAGCATCTATACCCGTTGCACAAGTAAGATCGATATCATCATAACGCGCCCAATCACCATCTGTAGTCAATATCTTTTGTCCGCCCTCTCCACTACTTCCTACTACCACTCCCAGCATAGCATCATATGCCTCGGCTTCAATGGTTGCAAATGTGGGGCATGGTAATACCGTACTAGCTGTTTTACCTTGAAAAACTTGAAAAGCATCAACCTGTAATTTGGTTCCACCAGTTTTTCTTATCTTTAATGTATGCGATCCCGTATTCAATCCTGTTTTCGTATATTTTATATCTTGATAAGAATCTGAACCTGAAAGGTTTAAAGTAGTCTGCAATACATTATCTATAAAGATTTGTACAGTTGCCTGAGCACTATTCGTAGGAGCTATGAATTCTATACCATCTCCAGTAAAACTCAAACTTAGTTCAGCACCATTTGCAGTAGTACTGGTATATGTATTTAAATAGCCTCCATTAGCTCTATTAACACCGCCAGAGGATTCGGTTGTCCAAGAACCTGTGTAAGTTACTACTACATCACGATCATCTACTAAATAGGCTGCTTTTACATGATCACTAGGGGATTTGTTTCCACCTATGCTGCCAGCGTTTGAATAATTAACAATATCAGCATATTCTGCAGTAAGACCTGCATTATTTTGGGTTACTGTGCTGGCTCCTAAATCATCTACTATATAATTGGGGCTTGAGGAAGCTCCAAAAATGTGAATGTTATTTTGTAATTGGGGACCATATCCATTATCTGAAAAATTGGTGTGGGCATTCCTCACAAAATTGTTATCCAGAGCATCATTATCTAGATACAAATTTCCAAATTTTGGATCGTTTACTGTATTGGTAAATCTTCCAAGTCGTCTTAGATTAACCACTTTTACAGTATTATCAAACCAGTTTTCAGAAACTAGCGCTCCACGCGACCTATTTCTGGTATGATATACAGAGGCATCAGTACCTACTTGACAGATGCTTTGAAACTTATTGTACTTGACTATTGGACGATAAAACAAATCATCAGGAGCGTCAAAGCCCCATCCAAGATTTAATCCCATAGCCAATGAATTAATCATCTCATTGTGCTTAAAATCTAATTGGTAAGGGAAGGTTCCAAATACCACGGGAGCACTATACTCAAAGCCTACATTGAAGAAATAGTTGTTTTGAACTACAGCTTGATATAAACCTTCTGGCCCTTCTCTTGGACCTTTCTTGTTATCGTTACCCAGCTGTAGCCCTCCAGCTGCAGTTTCATAAAACACATTACCAATAAGGTTTAAGTCGGTGAGCGCATTGTCAAAAGCCATCATTCCTGTACCTCCTGTGTGACGAATGACGTTTCTTTCAAATTGAATTTTATCACTCGACTCTATATGAATAGCGGCAGGTATTTCTGTATTGCCAGTAGTCTGTGACACGTACATATTTTGAAAACCTAGAAAGCCATTATCGCTTGGATACAGCCAAGTGCTATGTTGAAAGGTAAGTCCAAAAAAGGTAAGACCATTTGTGTTTTGTATATCAATTAATCGTTCCACAGCTGGTGCCATTACTTCTACATCCCCAGCTGTTTCACCTGTTCTTCTTTTGTAATATACTATGTTGGCTGCCTCATCAAGATACCACTCGCCCTGCTCGTCTATAAACTCAAAAGCATTCTCAAAATATATATCATACACATAATTTGGGGGGTTTTGGTTCTGTAAAGTTGCTGCTGCTGGATCTGCAATGTAAACGTGCAACACATCTGTAGATGCAAGTTCTATCCTATCAATTTTTGTTTGTCTCATTACGAAAGTTGACACGTTATTGACTTCCACATTTCCTATCTGGTTCCATTCTATAAGCGAATCAAAGATGGATGCATTCTGCCCAACATTTCTATTGATTACGAATCGTTTTTGACTCGCTTGAAACGTACCTCTTGCCCAAGTATCTTCTAGATATGCGGCTCTTTTGGCTTTTACGTTATTGACATAAAGTTGTCTGAATCTAAACCCATTAGGTACTGAGGCATATATGATGCCTTGACCGCTTCCCTCGTTTTGCCATCCAGTAATTTCTACTCCACCACTAATGACGGGGCGTTCGTTGTTTGCATTTTTCCAAATAATTCTGTGACCATTTGTAGCTGCATCATTCGCATCGAAATTAAGCGTTGAGGTCAGGAAGTAATTTCCTCCAGCTAGGTTTACGATGATGTCCTCAGACATATTATCGTTCAAAGAGCGGACGTTATTTCTTACTGCATTAAGATTAGCACCTGCCGCTACATTGATCACTTGTTGGGCAGTGAGATTACTTGCTGAAAAAGAAAAAACGATAATCGATAAAAAAATTGTTAAGCGTGTAAATAAAAGTTTCATAATAAAAATATTTAGTTATTAGTTAATTGGTAGTTTTTATAGCAATACATAATTTTTGTTAAAAAATTGAGTTTCATGTGTCTTTTTAGTTAAGTCTAGCCATCCATAGCGGAAGACTAGACTGGAATTACTAGTCAAGTAAATTATAATTGTGCTCAAAAATCTATTTCATAATCGAGATTTTTCGACTAAATCGACCTTCTTGATTCTCAAAAATCAATAGATACATACCTGTTGGAATATTTGATATATCTACTTCTATTTTTAAATCGGTGGTATTAACAATACGGTCTATTATTCGTCCATTCAAATCACTTATGATGATAGGGCTGGTATGGGGCTTATCCAACTGAATAGTTAACCTATCCTTGGATGGATTTGGATAAATTTTAAAAGTGTACTCATCATCATTCAAGTCTTCTTTTTCTTTTAATTTGGCAATTCCTTCCTTGGCGGAACTTGCTGTATTTTGCGAGAATTCAAACCAGGTAAGGTTCATCAAAAGACCTGACCCACCGGTAAAAACCAGATAGACATCATGAGTTCCCGCTACATTGCTAATATTTCCACTAACCGTAGTCCATGTTTGCCATGAATCCGTATTTCCTGCAGATAATGTTCCTATCAATGTACCCGAAACACCATCCAATCGCACTTCAATATCACCTCCAGAGGTTGAGCTCGCCACTCTAGCCGATATACTACTGGCACAAGTAAGGTCGATGTTTTCATACCTAGCCCAATCACCATTGGTTGTCAGTATCTTTTGACCGCCTTCTCCACTAGTTCCTACTACAACTCCCAACATAGCATCATATGCTTCGGCTTCTATAACATCAAATGTTGCGCAGGTTTCCGCACAACCCGTATAAGGAAAAATTAGGCTCTCAAGTTCTTCGTTGACTAACACTAGATTATCAATGCGTACTTCTCCTACTGATGCGTAAAGCGATTTAGCAATAAAATTATCAACGGGTCCGCCAGAGCTATTGAAAAAGTCCAAATTTTCTGCAACCTCCTTGTTGATATTTATTTGATATTTTTTAGTAGAATTATCAGCAAATATTCGAACGTTATATTGGAAGTTGGCCTCATAATCTATCCAATCCTCGTACACACCATTTTGATAGTATCCTATTTTACCATTTTGTACAAAAGCTAATTGTATTACAGGCAAGTCAGAAGCGTCCCTAAGTATGAAGTGTATTGTACTATTGCTCTGACTAGGCTCTACTGTAAACTGGACTTGGGAAATATCAGAAGTGTTTGCGAAAGGTACTTCTACCTGAGTCACTGAGCTTGAAGAGTTATCGTCAATGAGCAATGAGTTATTGTCACAGGATACGCTGTTTACGACGCTTACACTACTTCCAGCAGGTGCCGTTACGATATGGCTGGAAGGAACTGTTAATGAGGTCTCGTAGTTATAAGTACCTGGTATGCAATCTTCTATATCATATAGCTCTGATAATTCTATATGGGTGTTTTTAATGATAAGATTGTCAAATTCAACACTACCAACCGAGCCATTTAAGGAGAAAATCCTGAATTCATCTAAACTACCGAGTGACGTATTTTGAAAATCAAGGTTTTGAACCAAGTTACCATTCACCTCCAACGAATACTTTTTAGTTAGATTATCTGCTACGATCTGAAAACGATATTTGGTATCCGAGCTGTAGTTCTGCAGGACTTGGGTACCGTTTTGTTGATAATATCTAATGTTACCATCACTACCAATGCTCACCTTGACAGCAGATCCGCCTGCCGATCTCAAATCAAAATGGATACTACTGTTGGCCTGTTTGGGAGTAATGTCAAATGAAACATAGGCTGTCTTATCTATTTTTTGGAAAGCAATAATGGCTTCCGCTGATTCAGAAGCCGACACATCATTAATCACCAATTTGTCGTTACCACAATCTCCAAAAGATTGAATGTCAGCTGTATTCCCTGCACCTAAAATAAAACTATGAGAAACTGGGATTCCTGAAGGATCCTCCTCATAGTCCTCAAATAGTTCCGTTGGAATACCGTACGATACTGTTCCTTGATGGACATGAAAGGCATCAATCATTAATTTGGTTCCACCGACTTTCTTGATTTTCAAAGTATGTACTCCAGGTGTTAAGGATAGGTTACTGTACCACGTCTGCTGATATATGGGGCTTCCTGTGAGATCCTGAGTGACTTGTAGCACATTATCTATATAAATCTCAACAATAGCCTGAAAGCCTCTTCTTGTCGTAATAAACTCAATACCTTCTCCCGTGAAAGTTAAACTCACTTCGCTTCCATTAGTAGTCGCTGTAGTGTGAGTATCTAAATATCCTCCTACTCCACCATCAGTTGCACCTGTGGACTCTTCAGTCCAATCCCCGGTATAAGTAACTGCTGCATCACGATCGTCAACTAGATAGGAGGCATAGGCCTGATCGCTTACTGTTTTAGTTCCTCCAATACTACCTGTATTTATATAGTTGACGATATCTGCATATTCTGCACTAAGACCTGCATTGTTTTGGGTCGTTGTACTAGAACCCGTATCATCAATGATAAGATTTAAGCCTTCATTAAGAAGACCTATATGCAAACCATTTGCCCCGTCATAACCATTGTCTGAAAAGTTGGTATGTGCATTGCGTAGAAAAGTGTTGTTTGCGGCATCATTGTCAATGTAGATGTTACCAAACTTCGGGTCATTGATTGTTGAGTTGTACCGTCCAAGTGTTCTGAAATTAACAACCTTGATACTATTGTCAAACCAGTTTTCAGAAATTAGGCCTCCACGCGACCTATTTCTGGTATGATATACAGAGGCATCAGTACCTTGTTGACATATGCTTTGAAACTTATTGTACTTGACTACTGGACGATAAAACAAATCATAAGGAGCATCCGATCCCCAACCAAGATTTAATCCCATGGCCAATGAATTAATCATCTCGTTGTGTTGAAAATCTAACTGGTAAGGATAGGTTCCAAATACTACGGGAGCACCGTAATCATAGCCTATGTTGTAGAAATAATTGTTTTGAACCACTGCTTGGTATAAACCTTCTGACTCGTGCTTCACGCCTTTCTTATCGTCATTACCTAGCTGCATCGCTCCAGCAGCAGTTTCATAAAACACATTGCCGATAAGATTTAAGTTGGTGAGCGAATTATCAAAAGCCATAATTCCTGTACCTCCTGTATGACGAATGACGTTTCTTTCAAATTGGATTTTATCACTCGACTCTATGTGAATGGCTGCTGGTATTTCTGTATTGCCAGTAGTCTGTGATACATACATATTTTGAAAACCTAGATAACCATTATCACTTGGATCCAACCAGGTAGTATGTTGAAAAGTAAGGCCAAAAAAGGTAAGCCCTTTGGTGTTTTGTATATCAATTAATCGTTCTACGGAAGGTGCTATTACTTCTACATTCACATTTGTCTCACCAGTTCGTCTTTTGTAATATACTATGTTAGCTGCCTCATCGAGGTACCATTCGCCCTGCTCGTCTATAAACTCAAAGGCATTCTCAAAATACATATCATATTCATAATCCGAAGGGTTTTGGATACGGAGAATCTCAGCCGCCGGATCTGCAATGTAAACGTGCAGCAGATCTGTAGATACCAATTCGATCCGATCAATTTTTGGTTGTCTCATCACGAAGGTTGGCACATAGTTTACTTCCACATTTCCTATCTGATTCCATTCGATAATCGAATCAAAAATGGATGCATTTTGTGCTGAATCTCTATGGATCTCGAATCGCTTGTCGGCTGCTTGATAAATACCTCTCACCCAAGTGTCTTCCAGATATGCAGCTCGCTTAGCTTTTACGTCATTGACATACAGCTGTCTAAACCTAAACCCGTCAGGTACTGAGGCCCATATGATGCCTTGCCCGCTTCCTTCGTTTTGCCATCCAGTGATTTCTACTCCACCGCTGATGATAGGGCGTTCGTTATTTGCATTTTTCCAGATGATTCTGTAATCATTTGTAGCTGCATCATTCGCATCGAAATTAAGCGTTGAGGTCAGGAAGTAATTTCCTCCTGCTAGGTTTACGATGATGTCCTCAGACATATTATCGTTCAAAGAGCGAACATTATTCTTTACTGCATTCAGGTCAGCTCCGGCCGTTACATTGATCACTTGTTGGGCGGTGACATTGCTTGCTGAAAAAGAAAAAAATATAATAAATAAAAAAAATGATAAATGTGTAAATAAAAGTTTCATAATAAAAATATTTAGTTTTTAGTTAGTTGGTTGTTTTTTAAAGCAATACATGATTTTTGTTTGAGAGAGGGTGCTTTACGATTTCTACTCGAAAAGTTTCCTTTAGTAAGTAAATATTATTTAAAATCCATATCTAAAACCAAAAGTCCAAATACGATCTAGGGTTATATAATTCCAAGTATTTGAAGAATTCCCGAGATAATCTCTTCTTACATTATCAAGAATATTTGAACCATTGACAGATATTTGTGCATTCCTAAAAATATTATAACTTAACCTTATATTCAATTGCTGTATACCATCAGTAAACTGAGTATTAGCACGTATATCTGCTCCACCACCAAGCTGCCTTAAGTAATCGCTTCTTTGAGTATAAGCTACTCTTACACCAATTCCATATTTATCATAATACAGAACTGAAGTAAAACTGTTTTCTGATGACCCTGGGAAACCTTCATCTACATCTCCTACATCTTCTACAAAATTACTTTCGATATGTGTAAAGTTTGCCCGTAACCCTAAACCATCAAGTGGAGATGGTAAAAAGGTAAATGCTTGGTTGAAACCTATTTCAAAACCATACAACTTTGCGTCAGAAAAATTAATGGGCGTTGTAATATTATACAATTGCTCTTGTGATGAAGATGGCAAGTTTAAACCTAAATTATCATTTCCTGGATATGGTTGAGCTTCTATTGTTTGAGTAAATATAAAATCATCTATTTTCTTATAAAAACCGCTTAAAACAAAAGCTCCGCCCCACTTAGTATACCATTCAATTGTATTATCTAATTGCCATGCAGCATACGGTTTTAAATCTGGATTACCTGCTATAATTTCACCTCTAGATCTTTCATCTAAATTCTCTATATATTCTGGATTATTAGGATCTAGGACTCCTGAATCTGGATTGAGCGTATTAACATCATTTCTTGGAATAAGATGCTCCAAATTAGGCCTGGTAATTACTTTAGATATGCTAAACCTGTAATTAAGCCTTTTTGATAATTCTAAATTTAAATTAAGATTTGGTAATACATCCCATCTATCACTAGTTGTAGTAGCTTCTATAAATTCGTCAAACACTGGATCTAAAACATTCAAAGGATCTAATAGTGTAACAGCAGTGTAGGCATCAGCTTTAATAGAAGTTCTAACAGCACGTAACCCAAAATTACCTTTGAATGGAAGCCCTCCAAAATTGTCCTCAAAATTCAATTGAGAATAAAATGCTAATGTTTTTTCATTGATTGCAAATGACCTACCTCTATCTAAATTAAAATCTCCATCTTCTGCATCAAATAAGTCTCCTTCAAAAACTGATCCTGCTCTTTGGGCATAAAACCCAGGATTTAACGCAACAAATAAGTCTTTATTAACGGTTGGATATTGACTAATTACATTTTCTTCAGGAATAAAATTATCTTTTATGCCTATACCACCAGCTGCAATAAATGCCGCTACTTGATCCGTATCTGGTCTAAAGGTTGTTGCAGAAGTGGCTACTCTACTATCTAGTTCTGTAAAACTATATCTACCACCAAAATCAATTGAAACATTTGAATCAATCTTATGATTTAAATCAAGTCTAAAAGCATTATTATCAGCAATTAACTGTACTTCATTAAGCCTATTCCCTCCATAAGTGTAATTGGCAGGGTCCAGTGCATCATTTCCAAAGGTGAATTTCGGAACAGTACCGGTACCATCATAAATTATCTCGGTTTGATCTAGGACATTAGCTATAGACGTACCATAAGAACGTAGGTTTAGAATGTAATCTAAATTAGAGATTGAATAATCTGCTGAAATTTTCCAATTATCATTACTCCATTCAGCATTTAATCCTCCTACTACATTATCTGTCTCATCATCATACTGTATACTCTGAATTACTAGACGACCCGTAGAACGACTGGCTCCATTGAAATCTAGAAATTTCATAAAACCATCTTCTAAAATAAATGAACCTGGTGCCCAAACGGTATTTGTATTATAAATGGATTGCCCTCCTCCTTGATTAAAGGTAGGCCTACCTACATCCCTAAAAGAATTATTATCAAACTTAACATAAGTTACATCTGCCATAATATCCAAACCTTCAATTGGTTTCCATTGTATTGCAGAAGACAAACCTAATCTTTTTTGTTTTTCACGAATTGGGTTAAGACCAACACTATTTATAGTTCTAACATCTGGAATAACTTCGTCTACATTTGGATTATAAACGCCATTTCCATTTGTATCGACTCTTACATCTCTAAGAGAACCTCTCATTAGTACAAAATCTCTTGATCTTTTTGATTCACTAGTAATAACAGATGCATAAGCTCCTAATTTACCATCCTTTGTTTTACCGCCTAATATCACAGAAATTCTTGGTGTTAATTCCTCATTGTCTAGCGCATCATTAACCTCTCCTCTTAAATTTACTGCTCCGAAAAAATTTCTTTCATTTTTATATTTAGTGTTTAAAGGGCGTAAAGTTTGAAAATCTACTGTACCTCCTAAACCAGATTCTACCAAACCAGCTTCTGGAGTTTTATAAACTAATACAGAATTAATGACTTCTGGAGGTAATATTCCCAAATTAAATTGTCGAAAATCTGCTGTACCTTCATTACCAGCCGAGAATGGTGTGCGTCCGTTGATTGTAACAGAAACAAACTGGGGACCTACACCCCTAACTGAAACACGGTCTCCTGAAGTACCTGTATCATCGCGTTCTACTTGTACCCCTGGCACCCTTTGCAAAGCATCAACCACATTATCATCTGAGAAATTTCCGATTTCTTCTGGAGTAATAGCTTCAATTATAAATGCAGCTTCTCTTTTCAGTCTAACAGCTTTTAATTCTGATGATCGCAAACCACCCGTAATTATTATTTCATCTAACTGATCTGCCGACTCTAGTAAAGTAACTCTAATATCTGTTTTATTTTTAATTGAAACTTCTTTCTCAGAAAACCCTATGTAAGAAATGATAAGAAAAGCATTTTCATTGGCTACCTTAATAGAAAACTTACCATCAAAACTTGTAGTAGTACCATTATTAGAATTTTTTTCTATTATGTTTACACCCGACATTGGTAAACCATTAGGATCATAAATGATTCCTTTTACCTCGATCTCTTGTAGCTGATTCCCTTGGGGAATATCATCAATAAAAGCGGGCAATTTCTTTTTTATGATAATATCATTTTCAGAAATCTTAAAACTAATATTGGCACTAGACAAACTATATTCAATCAATTTAGATACTAAAATTTCTCCTCTCTTGAGTTGAATTTTTGGAGTGTTTTTAAATATTTTTTTTGGATAAATGAAGCGATAATCTGTATGCCGCTTAATTATTTTAAATACTTGATTTACTGTTACAAGTTGGTCTTGATCAATCATAATTTTTTCTTGCGAAAAAGTCTTCTCAGTTGCAAAACCAAAAACAGTTAAACACAATAAAAAGATAAATGCCTTCATAATGGTTTGTAAGTACTGTTTCTTAATTAAAAAACAACCTTTAAGAATTTAATTTTTCACAAATTTGAATTGTTAGTTATACGTTTTAATTAATAATCTAAAGGGGCAAAGTTCGATAGTGCAAAATGTCAAAACTTTGTTCCCTTTTTTCTTTTTTATAT
>CANMSN010000023.1 GCA_947500585.1 uncultured Flavobacteriaceae bacterium
AAACCGTCTCTAAAAAACAACTTCGTTGATACAAATCAACTGTATTTAAATCTCTAGTTATGTCGAACTCACGTTAAATAAATAACTTTGATTTTTCTATTGAAAACACTTATTAGAACTAAAACGTTATAGTGGTATTTAAAATGAAAAGGATGATTAAAAAGGGTAGTTGATACCAATGTTATATACTGCATTTCTGAAGTTATAATCATTGAACCAACGATTTTCATCTCTGTACGACGGATCATAGGTTTTAAACCCTACATCAAAACGGAAAACGAAAAAGCTAAAATCGTAACGAAGGCCCAATCCTGATCCTATAGCAATATCTTTAAGTGAGTTGAAATCTGAAAATGTTGCTCTATCGTCTTCAACGTCATCTAATACATTCCAAATGTTTCCTGCGTCAATAAAAACGGCACCGTTTAAGTTTTCAAAAATATTGAATCGTTGTTCTACACTTAACACTAACTTTAAGTTAGCCTCGTTAAATTCATTTGTTGTTTCAGAGCTACCAGGACCTAAGTTATATGCAGTCCAAGCTCTGTTGTCGTTTGGTCCACCAGCAAAGAAACTCTTAGCAAAAGGAATATTTGTTGAGTTTCCATAAGGTATAGCAATTCCTAAAAAACTGCGCATTGCTAGAACGTTTTTTCTTCCTAAATCCCAATGTTTTACATAATCTAATTCTGTTTTTACGTATTGAGAAAAAGCAACATTAAAGAGCTCGTATCTCCCATCACTATCTTTTTGGAGGCCTATTAATTTTGAAGCTGTAGATAATAAATTGCCAGCAGTTTCAATTTTAAAACGGAATATTGAGAAATTATTATCAAAAATATTTGTACGCTCATCTTTAACAAAACTAAAACTAGAGGATAAAATTAAGTTGTTTTCCGTTAATCTGTTTTTACGTTCGTTTATACTATTTACAGTTGATAATTGATCATCCGAAATTTCACTTGGGGTAACATCATCTAAAACATAGTCTAAAAAATTATCAGTGCCTTCAGGAATAATTAAATTGCCATTATCATCAATAAAATCAACTTCTTGATAATTTACATCTTGAGCCGTTTCATTTAATAAATTAAATGAGTTTTGGTAAACTCCAAAATAATTATCTATGTTAAGATTCCTGACATATTGAATATTAAATAGATCAAGTTTATTTGTGGTTTTAGTATTTGGGTACCAATTGTAATTAAAAGTACCGACGAAAGTTTGCTTATCTAATCCGATATTGGTTTGGCTCGTAGCAGATAAACTTATTCTTGTAGAGGGCGACATGTATTTTGGAATAATATTTTCTGTATAGAATGGAGAAAATAATCGAGGTATAGTTAATTTTATGTCTACACCAAATTCATTAATATCAAAAAAAGGATCGCCATCACTTCTGCCTTCATCTGAAGAGCCTATGGATGCAATTCCAGAAATTTGTAGGGTTTCTGCGCCTCTAAAAATATTTCTAATTAATAGACTTGGATTTACCGAAAACCCTACCTTTTGAATATTACTTTGAGAAACATCACCACTTAAACTTAAATTAAATTTCTTTAAAGGTGTTAAACGAATAGTATCGGTTAAGGTTCTATCATCATTTTCAACATATTCTATGTTTGGATATTTAAAAGTTTTTAGCTCGTTAATATAACGATAGGTTCTTGTTTTGTCAAGGTCTTTAAATATGGTTCCAGGATTTATAAACATGGCATCTGTTATAGCCTTTGGACGATACTTAATTTTATCATAGGCGTAAAGCTTAAATCCATTATAGCGAATTGAGTCTTGAAATGGCTTTCCTCTGTTTTCAAAGGAGTAGTCTGTTATAATGTTTACATCATTTATGTGGTAAATGTTGAAAGGTTCACGTCTTATTGAATCAGGAGTTCGAATAGCTCTATCTTGAATTTGAATACCAACATTTACCTTTTTATTAGTACCAATAGTATCGATTTCAAAAGTTACGTAATCTTGACTAAAATGATAGATACCTGAGTTGCGTAACTCTGTTGAAATTCTATCGCGTTCGTTTTGGAATTTTTCAGTTTTATATTGCTCTCCAGTTTTTATTAGAGCATTCTGTTTTATGTTTTTGTACAAAGTATCTATAACTGGCGAGGCTACCTTGCTAGTAATAGAATCAATTACAAAGGCTTTTCCTGTTTCAACTTTATATTCAATATTGGCTCGCTTGTTTTCCTCTTTATTAATGTTGTAAGTTGTTTTAACATCAAACCAACCATTGTTTATATGATAATCTTGTAAGCGTTTAACAGATTTTTTTGTACGTTCCTCATCAACAATTACTGGCGCTTCTCCAGTAGTTTTTAACCAATTATTAAAGCCTTTTCTAGCTTGTATATCTTTGTTTAACTGTTTTTTTGATAATAATTTAGTTTTCCATTCGACTTTTCTTGGATTATCGTAAATTTTAGTTTCTAAAATAGAATCAATATTTGGGCGGGCTAAATTATATATATGTAAACGTAAAGGGATACCTAAAATTTTTCTATTAGGCTCTTGATATAGTAAATTGTTTATGGTTTCTGTGTTGTCTTTTTTGTCATTTACAATCACAGTATTTTTAATAAGCAAATGCTCGTCTTCAGCTACTCTCTTAACCGAATCACAAGATGTTAAGCATCTAATAATTATTATAAATATGATTATTTGTGAGCGTTTATTTTGCAAATTAAATTTTAATTATTCAAGTTAGGGTTGTTAATTCAATTTCAGTTAACAGTAAAAAGGAAGAATCCCAATTAAGGAATCAAAAATACATTTTTTACAGCTAAAAAAATATTTAAATACTTTTAGTAATAAGCAAGCTTAACGATATTTTTCATTTTCTTTATAAGCCAAAAAAGAAACATTAATTTACAGGTTGCATGTTATCTAAAAATCAAATAAAATTAATAACGAGTTTAAAGCAAAAAAAATATAGATTACAACATGGTTTTTTTGTTGCCGAGGGTATTAAAACAATAAAAGAACTCTTGCAATCTTATTTGGAGCTTCACGCATTATATACGACTGAACCATTCAATTTTGATGCCAAAGACTACGTTTTAATTTCTGAAAACGAATTAAAACGAATTAGTTTTCTAACAACGCCTAATAAGGCTCTAGCTATTTTTAAAATACCAGAGTTAAAACCTGTAAAAAAAGATGAACTTATTTTGGTGTTAGATTCGGTTCGAGATCCTGGAAATTTAGGAACTATTATTAGACTTTGCGATTGGTTTGGAATAACCGATTTGGTTTGCAGTAACGAAACTGCTGATTGTTTTAACCCAAAGGTTATTCAAGCCACTATGGGGTCAATTACCAGAGTTAACATTACTTATTTAGATTTGGGAGTGTTTTTAAAAGAAAGTAAACTACCTATTTTTGGAGCTTTTATGGAAGGCGACAATGTATACAAAACTAAATTACCAGAAAAAGGTATTTTAGTAATGGGCAATGAAGCAAATGGTATTTCAAAAGAAATTGAAGCTATAATTACTGAAAAAATTTCTATTCCTAGGTTTGGCAAACTTCAAGTAACAGAAAGTTTAAATGTGGCAACTGCAACCGCTATTTTGTTAAGTGAATTTAAACGATAAGTTTACTGAAACGTAAAATTAATAAAAACGCCACGTGTTTGCATACTATTAACGTTACTTGTCCATGGGCTATTTGGGTCTGCATCTCTAACTAATTCATCATCAAGTCCGAATAATCCACGAATAGATGGTGTGAATTTGAAATTATATAAATAAAAGTCTATACCAAAACCTAGCTCATAAAATAACGAGTTTTTTGTGGTCCTAAATTGTCCATTTTTATTATCGTTTGGGTTTGTTTCGTTACTAGACAAATTTAAAGCCGTTGAAATACCACCAACAACAAAAGGTTTAAAATTATTGACACGCTTTGTGGAAATTTTAAGTAATAAAGGAACATGTATATATGTAGACTTAACTTCTCTAATTAAATCAGAATCTCTTTCTGTACCATCAAAATAGGAACGACTGTAATTTAATTCTCTAGTAGTTATTATTAAACCAGGTTCTAAGCGTAAATCAATAAAGCTGTTAATTCTTATATTTCCAATTAGACCTACATTAAAACCAGGGCTTCTTTCTACATAAATATCACGTAAGTTTTCATTATAATCAAAATTAAAGTCATAACTATTAAATCCTAAAAAATAACCCCAACGTAATAAATTATTATCTGTAGTTCCACGCCCTTGATTTGCATCATAGGTCACTTTTTCTTTTTTAAACAACTGTGCATTAGTTGTTTGTATGATAAATAAAAAGGCTATTACAGCAAAAGCATGTTTCATATAATTACTTAGATGATTTATAAATTGTTGCCACACCAAATGTTTGTGGAAAATCTTCAACATTAATAAACCCAATTTTACGTAAAATATTGTTTAGAGCCTCACCATAAGGAAAAATAGATGCAGATTCACATAAATATTTATAAGCACTCTTATCTTTAGAAAAAGCACGTCCTATAAGTGGCAATATATTTTTCGTGTAGAAGTTATAACCTTGTTTGTAAGGTGTTTTGTTTGGCATAGATGTTTCTAAAATAACAAATGTGCCGTTTGGCTTAAGTACTCTAAAAATTTCTTTTAAGCCATTTTCTAAAGTTTCAAAATTTCTAACACCAAAAGCTACAGTTATGGCATCAAAGCTATTGTCTTCAAAAGGCATGTTTTCACTATCACCTAAAACCATGTCAATTTTAGATTCTAAAGTTTTTTTTCTGATTTTTTCTTTGCCTATCTCCAGCATACCACTACTAATATCTAAACCAATAATTTTTGAAGCACTGGTTTCAGCAAGATTTATGGCTAAATCGCCTGTGCCAGTTGCAATATCTAAAATAGTATCAGGGTTGGCTTCTTTAACGATTTTAACTACTTTTTTCCGCCATTTAATATCTATCCCGAATGAAATAACTCGGTTTAAGCCATCGTAATCGCCAGAAATGGTATCAAACATTTGGGTTACCTGTTCTTTTTTGCCTAAATCGCTGTTTTTGTAGGGTTTTACTTTTGACAAATCTTAAAATTTTGAGCAAAGATAAACTTTTAGAAAAGCTTTACATAATACGCTTCTAATTAATTATATTGAACCAATTTTACTTAGCAATATTTATTTTATAGTATCTTTGTTCTACTTTTTTATGATAGATAAATAATGAAAATAATCATTGCTGGAGCTGGTGAAGTTGGATTTCATTTAGCAAAACTGCTCTCTTACGAATCTCAAGAAATTACTCTAATAGATATAGATAAAGAAAGTTTGGCATATGCCGATACACATTTGGATATAAAAGTAATTAAAGGAGATGCTACATCAATTCGCATTTTAAAAGATGCAAAAGTTGAGCAATCTGATTTGTTTATTGCTGTTACTGCAAGTGAAACTACAAACATTACAGCTTGTGTACTAGCAAAACAATTGGGTTCTGAAAAAACGATAGCCAGAATTACCAATACCGAATTCATACTGCATAAAGATGAAGTAGGGTTTACCAAATTTGGTATTGATGAGTTAATTTCTCCAGAATCGTTAGCAGCATCAGAGATTGAACTATCTTTAAAACAATCGTCTTTTAATGATACTTATGAGTTTGAGGAAGGTGCTCTAACTATGGTTGGTTTAACCTTGTCGCGTTCAGCATCTTTTGTTGGTAAAACCGTAAAAGAAGCTGCCGAAATTTTTCCAGAAATCCATTTTGTTCCAATAGCTATTCAACGTTTTGGTACACAGTTTACCATAATCCCAAGGGGAGATACTAAATTTAAAAGAGGCGATAATGTAGTGTTTGTAACTTCTGAAGGAGGTGGAGAAGAACTTTGTAGGTTAACAGGAAAAACCAATAGAGAGATAAAAAGCGTGATGATTTTGGGCGGAAGTCAAATTGGTTATAAATGTGCAAGAGATTTAAGCGAAAAAGGTTTTAATGTAAAACTATTTGAAGCGAACAAAGAGCGTGCTTTTGATATTGCAGATGATCTGCCTAATATTTTAGTAATCCATAGTGATGGGCGCAATGTAGATTTGCTAGATGAAGAAAATATAAGTGATATGGACGCTTTTATAGCTGTAGGTGAGAACTCGGAAACCAATATCATGTCTTGTTTAGTAGCTAAATCTAAAGGGGTTAAAAAAACCATTGCGCTTGTTGAGAATATGGATTATTTTGAGTTGTCGCATTCGGTAGGTATTGAAACACTTATCAACAAAAAACTTTTAGCAGCCAACAATATTTTTAGATACATAAGAAAAGGTGAAGTTGTAGCCATGACGAAACTTAGTAGCATGAATGCAGAATTATTAGAATTTGAAGTTAAATCAACATCTGCTATTTGTAATAAAGTTATTAAAGATATTAATTTTCCAAGATCTGCTATTATTGGCGGCGTAATTAGAAACGGTTTAGGTGTTATAGCGCTAGGCAGTTTTAAAATACAAGAAGGTGATCGTGTGGTAGTTTGTAGTTTACTTCAATCTATAAAAGGGGTTGAAAAATTATTTAGATAAAAATGAAACTTAATTATAAAATCATTTTTCATTTTTTAGGTTTGCTACTGTTATTTAATGGTGGTTTCATGCTGCTATCCTCACTTGTAGGCTATTTGTATAAAGATGGCGTTTCTCTTCAAATTTTTTTGGCAGGTATTACAACATTAATCATTGGTTTACTAGCTATGGTTTTTACTAGAAAACATAGTAAGGAAATGAACAAACGCGAAGGTTACATAGTTGTAACATTTGGTTGGTTAATTATGTCGTTATCTGGTACTTTACCTTATATATTTACTGGAAGTATACCGAGTTTTACGAATGCCTTTTTTGAAACCATGTCTGGTTTTACAACAACAGGTGCATCTATTTTAAATGATATTGAAGCTGTACCAAAAGGGGTGTTGTTTTGGCGTAGTTTAACCCATTGGATAGGTGGAATGGGTATTATTGTATTAGCAATAGCTATTTTACCGTTATTAGGAATAGGAGGTATGCAGTTGTTTGCTGCTGAAGCTCCAGGACCAAGTGCCGATAAGTTACATCCACGGATTACAGATACAGCAAAACGTTTATGGTTAATTTATTTCGGATATACTGCTGCTGAAACACTGCTGTTAAGCGTTGCTGGTATGTCATTTTTTGATGCTATAAACCACGCGCTATGTACACTTTCAACAGGTGGGTTTTCTACAAAAAACGCAAGTGTAGCCCATTGGAACGGACAACCCATGATTCAATATATCATTATTTTGTTTATGTTTTTGGCAGGTACAAATTTTGTGCTTAGTTACTTTGCTTTTAAAGGGAAAGTTCAAAAAGTAATTAAAGATGAAGAGTTCAAACTATATTTTAAGTTTATAGCTGTTTTTACAATCATAGCGGCCTTAATTATTTATTTTAGGGCAGATGTGTCAGCATCATCAATAGCGCATCCAATGGTTTGGGGAGAAGGTGAAAGTGCTGTAAGGCATGCTTTATTTCAGGTATTGGCTATTGTTACGACAACTGGTTTTGTAACAGCAGATTACACGATGTGGACGCCATTTTTAGTTGTATTCTTTTTTGGGCTCATGTTTTTAGGAGGGTCAGCTGGTAGTACTTCTGGTGGTGTTAAAGTTGTACGGCATTTAATTTTAATTAAAAATGGCTTTTTAGAGTTTAAACGCACATTACATCCAAGTGCTATTCTACCCGTTCGATATAACAAAAGGGCCATTTCTGGCGATATTGTATTTAATATTTTAGGCTTTTTTATTCTTTATATGTTGTCGTTCATTATTGGAGCTTTGGGCTTTTCAATGATGGAAATTGAATTCAAATCTGCTATTGGTCTTGCAGCTTCAAGTTTGGGTAATGTTGGTCCTGCTTTGGGCGATTTTGGTCCGGTAAATAATTATGCAAATCTGCCTAGTATTGGTAAATGGTGGTGTAGTTTTTTAATGCTTATAGGGCGTTTGGAGTTATTTACTGTGCTTATTTTATTAACGCCTTTCTTCTGGCGAAACAGATAATTTTCAGAATATTTTATTCTTTGAATTTATTAGTATTTATAGGTGTTTCAGAATTTTTATGATTGATTTTTAATGAGTTATGAATTTATTTCATGTAACATTTTTGTTATTCAAACGTCTGTCTTGTATAACCATTAAAACAATCAATCATGGAATTAGTATTAACAACTGAAGATTTAGAACCATTACCAAAACAACAAGACGACTTAATTACAGAGCCTTCGGGATTTTTAAATTCAGAGTACAAAAGCGTTGTAAAGCATAGTTTAAATAATATATCTTCAAAATCAATTTTTGGAATTCGCCAACGTATAAAAAGTAGAAGCTATATAACATCTTGTGTAGCAGAAACTACTATAAAATTATCTGTATTTCTTACTTTAATATTTTTAATTTTCAACTAAGCAGATACTCATTAAGTATGATAAAGCGTTTAAGAGAAAATTTTTGGATACTAATATTTATTATTTATACCAGATATTTAATTGGAAGTGCTTTCGTTTTTGCAAGTATTATTAAAATAAGAGGTTCAAGATTTACTGCGGAGAGTGGCGAATTAAATCCTATTAATAGTTCATGGCATTTTTTTGAAACGCTATATCAATCTGGGCTGTATTGGAAGTTTTTAGGTATCGGACAGCTAATTGCTGGCTTCCTATTAATGACACAACGCTATTCTAAACTTGGTGCTGTAATGAATCTTCCAATTATCGCAAATGTGTTTGTAATAACAATTTCATATTATTTTGCATACACGCCAGTTATTACAGGACTTATGCTATTAGCTAATATTATGTTGATTATTTGGGACTGGAATTCTCTTAAAGTCTTAATTAATTTGAAGCCAAACTTAGATGGACGAAAACGGTTAGAACAAGATATTCTCTGGCAAATATTGGGTCTATCTTTATTTGCTTTTATAATAGTGTCTAATTTATTTGCTAATCAAAAAGCGCTTTTAGGATTATTTCTTATAGGTTTGTTTTTGGGCTTAGTGGGATTGATTATAGGTTTAAGAAGGAAGAAACGTTATCAATTGATGTAACATTTTTATAAAAATATCTACTAATTCTTATATACAAATAAATATATAAGTAATTAAATTATGCCATTTGGTGAATCATTCATAAGTACTCTCAGAAGTAATAAATCTATAATGCTGGACAAGAGTAGAAGATTTAGAAAAATCTCTGGTAGTTTTGATTGGTCTAAAAGTCATCAATTCAATTTTAAGAAAGCAACTCCAGAACAGTTAGAGGAAATAAGCAAAAGAATAAAAAAAGAAAATAAGCAAACAAGACTTAGGCAGCTTTCAGTATTGGTAATCATTATAATCGTAATTGTGCCAACATTTAATTATTTGTTGTTTTAAATTCAATATTATGGGAGCAGGAGGTTCAATTATGCATGCTGTTAAATCGCTAAAGGCCAATAGAGCACTTTTGAAAAGAAAAGATAAAAGTTCTTTATCTGGTAGTTATTCAGGTTTAGAATTAAAAGAATTCCCCAAAGCAACTCCACAACAGTTAAAAGAGCTTAGAGAAAATTTACAAAAGGAGAAAAAGAGAGATAAAATAAATTGATAGTAATATTTGTTGCTTTTCTTGTATTTCTATTTTCAGTCTTTTGGTACTTAATTCAATAAAAAAGCCACTAATAAATTAGCGGCTTTTCAATATTTATAAGTAAGCAGTTTTAACTAACAGCGTCTTTTATCCTTTTTATAGCCTCAATAATTTGTTCTTTCGAAGCTGCGTAAGAAATACGTATACAGTCTGGATTTCCAAAAGCTTCACCAGTAACGGTGGCAACTAGTGCTTCTTCTAATAGATATAAAGAAAAATCAGTAGCGTTATTTATTGTTTTTCCACGTAATGTTTTTCCAAAGTAATGTGTAACATCAGGAAATACATAAAAAGCACCTTCTGGAGTATTAGATTTAAACCCTTTAACATCATTTAATAAGTTTAATATTAAATCACGACGCTCTTTAAATTCATCAATCATATATTGAACTCTTGAAGGTGAAGCGTTTAAAGCCGTAATAACAGCACGTTGTGCAATACAGTTAGCACCGCTTGTAATTTGCCCTTGCATTTTATTGCAAGCACGAGCAATTTTTTCTGGAGCACCAATATAACCAATACGCCATCCAGTCATAGCAAAAGCTTTTGAAACACCGTTTACCGTAATGGTTCTATCATACATGTCATCAAATTCTGCGATACTAGCATGACCTTCACCATAGTTTATGTGTTCGTAAATTTCATCAGAAACCACATATATATTTGGGTGGTTTACTAAAACATCTGCTAAAGCCCTTAATTCCAATTTACTATATACCGATCCGCTAGGGTTACATGGCGAACTAAACCAAATCATTTTAGTATTTGGTGTAATAGCAGCTTCTAATTGCGAAGGAGTCATTTTAAAATCGGTTTCGATAGATGTTTTTACTTCAACAGGAACACCATCATTTAATTTTACAATATCAGAATAACTAACCCAATAAGGGCAAGGTAGAATAACTTCATCACCTTTATTCAGCATAACTGCAGCTATGTTTGCCAATGCTTGTTTGGCACCAGTTGATACAACAATTTGTGGTAGTGAGTAAGTTAGATTATTATCACGTTTAAACTTTGTAATAATTGCTTCTTTTAATTCTACATAACCATCAACAGGAGTGTAAGAATTGTAATCGTCATTTATAGCTTGTATTGCAGCTTCTTTAATAAAGTCAGGTGTATTAAAATCTGGTTCCCCCAAACTTAAACCTATAATATCTTTTCCTTCGCCTCTAAGCTCTCGTGCTTTGGCAGCCATAGCCAACGTTGCAGACGTAGCCATGTTTAAAATTCTATCAGAAAGTAATTGCATTTAATTTTAGTAAAATAGTGGTTATACTTGTAAAGCGGGCTTTCTGCCCATTTCTCTTAAGTATTTGAAATGAGAAATAACCGCTCCACGGGTTGATTTATATTCGTTGTAAGGTAAGTTAAACTCTTTAGCCGTTTGCTTAACTATTTTTGAGATTTTAGTATAATGCACATGACTAATATGTGGAAAAATATGATGTTCTACCTGATGGTTTAATCCACCAGTAAACCAGTTTACTACTCTGTTTTTTGTACTAAAGTTTATAGTAGTTTTAAGTTGGTGGATAGCCCAAGTATTCTTCATTGTACCATCTTTTTCTGGTAAAGGCATTTCAGCTTCATCCATGACATGTGCTAATTGAAAAACAACGCTTAAAATTAAACCAGCAGTGTAATGCATGATAAAAAAGCCAATTAAAATTTTCCACCAAGCAATGTCCAAAAATACCATGGGTATAACAATCCAAATGGCTACATATATAATTTTAGAAATTACCAATTTACTCCAATTCCAAACTGGATTTGGGAATTTGCCATAAGACAATTTACGCTTCATATAACGACGCATTTGTTGCCAATCTGTAGTTATTGCCCAATTTATAGTAAGTAAACCATAAAGTAAAACAGAATAATAATGTTGAAATTTATGATGCCATTTCCATTCAGAATGCTTTGTGAATCTTAAAATTCTACCAGCATCTAAGTCTTCATCATGCCCATGAATATTTGTATACGTGTGGTGCAATACATTATGTTGTACTTTCCAGTTGTATGCATTTCCTGCAAGAATATAGATACTGCTTCCCATTAATCGATTAATCCATTCTTTATTAGAAAACGAACCGTGGTTGCCATCATGCATAACATTCATACCAACACCAGCCATACCAATGCCCATAACTACTGTTAAAAGTAATTGTGCCCAACCAGGAATACTGGCTATGGTTAATATTAAAAAGTATGGTGTTAAAAAAAGAGAAAACATAACAATAGTCTTAACCCAAATTTTCCAATTACCCGTACGTTTTACATCATTATCTTTAAAATAATCATTAACACGTTTGTTAAGTGTTCTGAAGAATTTTGCAGAGTCTTTTCTCGAAAACGATAATGCTTGTTTTGTCATGCTATTAATTTTAATATGATTACTAATAAATAGTGTTAGTCATACCTTAGGCAAAGATAGGTATAAACCAACTTAAGTAATACCATTTTTTTGTAAAAATATGGATATAAAAAGTATATTTTTGTTCAAAATTTAACACTAATGGACCTTATCTTAAAGTATTTTCCTGATTTAACAGAAGATCAAATACATAAATTCAAACAATTAGAATCGCTTTATCAAGATTGGAATTTAAAGATTAACGTGGTGTCTAGAAAAGATATAGATGAGTTATACTTACGCCATGTTTTACATTCATTGGGTATTGCAAAAGTTTTACAATTTAAAAAAGGGAGTAAACTATTAGACGTTGGTACAGGTGGCGGTTTTCCTGGTATTCCATTAGCTATTCTGTTTCCAGAATGTCAGTTTCATTTGGTTGATAGTATTGCTAAAAAACTAAAAGTTGTTGATGAGGTTGTTGAAGGTTTAGTTTTAACTAATGTAAAAACGACACATAGTAGAGTTGAAGACATTGATGGTAAATACGATTTTATTGTAAGTAGAGCCGTAGCTGCAATGCCTACTTTTGTGCATTGGGTAAAAGGTAAAATAGCAAAAACACAAAACCACGACCTTAAAAACGGAATTTTATACCTAAAAGGAGGTGATTTAACCGAAGAACTTAAAGATTATAAAACAACAACTGTTTATAACTTAAATGATTATTTTTCTGAAGATTTTTATGAAACTAAAAAAGTGGTGCATTTGCCATTAAAGTATCGAGGCTGATAACATTTTTCAATCTAAAATAGTCTTAGTTGAGTTTTGCCAACTTGATTACATTGTTGTTAAAATAATAATACTGATTCTGAAACCAAAACGTATTTCTATATTGCTCAATAGTTTTGATGTTTTCACCTATTGAAAGCATGGTATTCGCTCTGTTGAAATTTAGTCTTGCATTATTTGGGTCTTTAACATTATTATATGCCATTGCAAGCCCAAGATGCGCATCAAAATCCATAGTATCAAATTTTATAGCTTCAGAAAAGTCAGATATAGCATTCAAATATTTGCCTAAAAACAAATATGAAGCACCTCTGTAGAAATAAGCATAAGCATTATTTTTATTTAATAGTACTGATTTCTTAAAATCAGCATTAGCGTATTTATAGAGTTTCATATTCATTAATAGTTTTCCTCTGTTATAATAATTTTCATCATTTGGTTTAATATAAATGATTATCGAGTAATCTTTTATAGCTTTTAAATTATTTCCTAACGCTTCATAAACTTGTGCTCTCATTAAAAGAGATTTGTAGACATGAATTGGTATAACTATGCTTTTTTGTCTATAAAAAAAATTCTGTACAATACTATTAAAATCTAAAAAAGCACCATTATAGTCACCTAAATCATATTTAACACAACCTAGGCTGTATCTAGCATTAATTAAATTTTTGTCTAATTCGTATGCTTTAGCATAATCTAGTTTAGCTGCTTCAAAGTCACCAATATTAAATCTTGAATTACCCCTGTTTAGGTAAGTGTCTGCATCAGGATCTTCAATAATAATTTTTGAATAGTCAACTATTGCTCCAGTGTAATCACCCTTTTCGTCCTTTGCAATTGCTCTATAAAAATAGGCGTCTAGGTTTTTAGGGTTCAATTTAATTACCTGAGAAAATAGCTCTATTTTTTTGTTTAAATCTTCTGAGTTTACTGCTTTTCTGTAAAGCTTTTTTTCCTGAGAAAATAAAAATAGAGGGATTAGTATAAGCGATATAGTTAGTAGCTTTTTCATTAAAATATATTCCACAAAAAACATACCATATTTGGGATATTCTGTAAAAATTTACAAAAATAATCTTACTCTAAATAATTTATTTTAATATTATATATCGTTTAATTTAACGAAGGCTTCTTTAAAAAAGTAATACTGATTTTGATACCAATATGTGTTTTCAAATAAATCAATACCTTCTTTCGCTTCGGTATTGGTTTGTAATATGTCTTTTGCTTTGTTAAAATATAATTTGGAGTTAGGAATATCTTTTAATCGATAATAGGTCATAGCAAGACCTAGCATAGCATCAAAATCTAAATCATCAAATTTTAAAGCAGTTAAAAAATCAGATAGGGCTGGTTTATACTTTCCTAAAAGGAGTTCAGAAGCCCCGCGATAAAAGTAGGCAAATCCATTATTCCCATTTAATCTTATTGATGAAGATAAATCAGATTTTGCCTTTTTGTAGTAATTTATCTTCATATAAAACACACCTCTATTGTAATACGTTTCAGCATTTGGATCAATTGAAACGGCTAAGCTATAGTCTAATAAAGCTTTTTTGTATTCTTTTTGAAAAGAAAAAATATTAGCCGTTAGTGTATAAGCTTTGGAATAATAAGGTTGAATTTTTATTACATTATTAAAATTTTTCAGAGCGGTTTCATAATCACCCAAATCATAATTTGCACAACCTAAGCTGTAATGTGCATCAACAAAATAGGGATCTAATTCAATAGCCTTTTGGTAATCTTCTTTAGCACCTTCAAAATTTTCTAAGCTATATCTGGAATTTCCTCTGTTAAAATAAGTGTCTGCATCGGGTTCGGCTACAATTACTTTTGAATAATCTACAATGGCTCCATAGTAATCTCCTAAGTCATTTTTAGCTAAACCTCTGTAAAAGTAAGCGTCTAGTTTTTTAGGCTCTAGTTCAATAGCTTGGGTTAGAAGCTCAATTCTTTCATTTAAATCTGTCGATTTAAGAGCTTGTCTAAAAATTTTATTTGCCTGAGCAAAAATAATTAACGGAAATACAATTAAGATTAGGGTAAAATGTCTTTTCATAGTTTTTCTGGAGCAAAAAATATGCCGTTTTAATTGCTAACTTCAAAGTCTTATGAAAGATAATTAAATTTTATATAATTGGAAAGGTATAATTAAATGTTTCTTTTTTTGGATAATCCGTAATTTTTCATAAACCTAAAAACATCTTGATTTTGTCATTCCTGAGGCAACGAGGAATCTTATTAAATATCAACAGATTCATCACTTCGTTCCGAATGACAAAAATATTATTATGCATAGTCACGGATATTCAATTTCTTTTTCAAGAATTCTATTTTTCAAATTTAAATATGATGTCTTAAGTTTTTATTGAATTAGATTTTGTACCATAAGTTTCTTTTTAAGTAAATATTCCTTTTCTAGGTTATTACTAACAGCATCTAATGCCAAATCAAAATATTTAATAGCTTCTTTTAATTGATTTGTTTTAATATAATAATCTGCTTTTGTGCCATAAAATAAATAAGCACGCTGACCAAAATCTTCCGAATTTAAGTGTTTTAAATAGTTTTTTGCCATATTGTAATCTTGTTTTTGAATACAAACCACAGCCATAGTTAATAAATGTGTGGGCATGGGTTGTAATGCATTTAAGCATTGATACCAATACAAGATTTTATCCCAATCTGTTTGTTCAAAACTTGGTGCTTTTAAATGTTCAGCAGCAATGGCGGCTTCGTAATGATAACATGAGAATTCAGAATCTTCAACGGCTTTATTCATCATAGTGTTACCCAGTTTTATTAATGGGAAATACCACTTGTTTCGGTCTTGATGTTTTAAATCTAAAAGTTCATTTTCTGAATTAGTTTTTGTTTCAATACGTGCAGAATGAAAGTACATAAGCGCACATAAAGCATAAACTTCTGAAGAGCGAGTATGTTTATTTTTTAATAGTATTTGCGTTAATCGAATGGCTTCACCACAGAGTTCTTTACGAATTAGTTTTTCTTTTTTATTAGAATGGAAACCTTCATTAAAAATAAGATAAAGCACTTCCATAACACTTTCTAAGCGTTGCGGTAATGCTTTGCCTCGTGGGATTTCAAATTTCAATTTTGATTGTTGAATTGTTTTTCTCGAACGAAGTAAACGTTTTTTAATCGTATCTTCTTTGGTAAGCAATGCCGAAGATATTTCTTTAATGCTAAACCCAGAAACTGTTTTTAAAGCAAATGATATACGGTCTTTTGGGTCGAGTTTTGGGTGGCATGCGGTAAAAATCATGCGGAGTTGTGCGTCTTCAATTTCAGTATTTAAAAAAAGTTCATTTATGGCAATAGCGTCCGTTCCTTGATTGATGTTTGTAAGGTGCTTTTGTTCTGTTTTTAGTTTCCTGAAAATATCTAGAACTCTATTTTTTGCAGCTTGTGTTAGCCACGCTTCTTGATTATCAGGTTTATGATTACGCCAACTAATACTTGCTTTTATAAAAGTGTCTTGAACTGCATCTTCAATAATTTCAAGGTTTTTAAGCCCAAAAATTCGAGTTAAAACAGAAACCATCTTTCCACTATGATGGCGAAAAAGATGGTCTATGTGTTCAAGTTCCATTAACGATCAAAAACCATGATTTCACGTATTTCAACTGTGCCACCTAAATCGAAGTCAGGAAAATCTTGTGCAATTTTTTCAACAGCATCAAAATCTTTAGCTTCAACAGTGTAGTAACCACCAACAATTTCCTTTACTTCAGCTGAGGTTAAATCGCTTACTGTACGGTTTTCACCAACAATACGTCTAATTTGTGGTGTTAAAGCTTCGCCTCCTTTTAGAATACCTTGCTCTTGCATTTTGTTGCCCCAAGCAAACCATTTACCCATTCTGGTTTGTAACTCTTCAGGAGAAAGCCCTAAATCGGCATAATCTGCTCCAACAAAAATCATCATAAATTCTTTCATAATTATATATTTTTAAGGTTTGTATATGGTTAAGACGTTTGTCAAATTAAGAAAGGGGACACACTTTTCAAATTTAATTAATTTTTATTTGGATGTTATTCCTATCGAATTCGGTTTTCTGTATTTTTAATTGAAAACTCTTTATTATAAGTTAATTTAGATACATCAATGAATTGTATGAACAATTTTGAACTCACACTAAAAAATCCAGTTTGGAATGCTTTATCTGAAACTCATAACAAGTTTTCAATAACTTATAGTGGTGTTAAATTTTACCATCCAGAAATTTGTCCTTTTGGCGCTTTTGAAGATCCTGTTAAAACAGCAAGTGCGCTTAATGAATATGCAAAACTAGTAGATAGCTTTTTTCTAGTTTCTGAAAACCAAACTCCAACTTTTGACACTAATTTTGTGATATTAGATCGAAAAATTGAAGGCGTTCAAATGGTTTTAGAAAACTTTAAACTAGTTGAAATTATTGAGACCATTGTTCCTTTAACCGAAAAACATATTGATGAAATTTACGATTTAGTATGGCCTGTAATGCCAGGGTATTATAAAAAGCGAAGCTTTGAATTGGTGGTATTTTCATAGGAAGTGAGGTTTTTTTATTTGTTTTATACGCATGTTAGGTAGAATAACCACAAGGGCACGCAAACGAAACATTAAATTTTTTAGGCAATAGATAAATTAATAGCATTAGAACATCATAAGTCAAGTATCAACTCAACCTTATTTGCTTATCATAAAATTTAAAATTTCTACTGTTTGCTTATTCTACCTAACCCGCAAAGTATAGACTGCGCTCTGACTAACTTTTAGTATATTTATAAACTAAGGAAAACCCTTATGATAACTACTACCTAACAATCTATAAGATTCATAGAGCGCAGCAAACGGTTCTCTTGTGTATGCTGCGCATCCACGAACCTTATACTTTGCGGGATATATCAGGATATGGTAAGTTTTTTGTTGTCGTTATCCCGTAAAGATAATTAATTTTTCCTACGTAAATAACGAAAAAATCCTGATAGAAAACTATCAGGATTTTAATATTAATTTTTTAAAGAATTTTATTCCCCCAAAAACGGATAGCGATAATCCGTAGGCGTAACAAAAGTTTCTTTTATCATTCTAGGCGATACCCAACGCAATAAATTTTGTGCACTTCCTGCTTTATCATTAGTACCCGAAGCTCTGGCACCACCAAAAGGTTGTTGCCCAACAACAGCTCCTGTTGGCTTATCGTTAATATAAAAGTTTCCTGCACAATTTTGTAGTGTTTCAGTGGCTTGCGTAATAGCATACCTGTCGGTAGATAAAATGGCTCCAGTTAACGCATATTCACTAGTTTCATCAACTAGTTTTAATGTTTCTGCGTAAGCATCATCTTCGTAAACATAAATAGTCATTACTGGTCCGAATAACTCTGTATACATGGTTGTGTATTTTGGGTCTTTAGCAACTATAACTGTAGGCTCAATAAAATACCCTTTACTTTTATCGTAGTTTCCTCCAATAATAATTTCTGCATCAGCATCAGCTTTTGCACCATCAATATATTTTGCTAATTTATCAAATGAGCCTTCATGAATAACAGCGGTAATAAAATTGCTCATATCTTCTGGCGAACCCATTTTAAAAGATTTTACATCTTCAATAACATAGTTCTTTACATCAGCCCAAAGACTTTTAGGAATATAAGCTCTGGAAGCTGCACTACATTTTTGACCCTGAAATTCGAAAGCACCACGAACTATAGCAGTTGCTACTTGTTTTGCATTAGCTGATTTGTGAGCTACAATAAAATCTTTTCCACCAGTTTCTCCTACAATTTTTGGGTATGTTTTATAGTTGTGAATGTTATTTCCAATTTGTTTCCAAAGTTCTTTAAATATAAATGTAGAACCTGTAAAGTGTAACCCAGAAAAATCTGGACTTGCTAAAACCGTTTCAGTAATCATAACAGGATCACCAAAAACCACATTAATTACACCTGCAGGTACGCCAGCTTCTTTAAATACATCCATAATTACTTTAGCAGAATACACTTGGCTATCGCTAGGTTTCCAAACCACAACATTACCCATTAGTGCCATACAAGCTGGTAAATTTCCAGCAATAGCAGTAAAGTTAAAAGGTGTAACAGCGTATGTAAAACCTTCTAATGGACGATATTCAACACGGTTCCAAGCATCACTTGTGCTTTCTGGTTGTTCCATGTAAATGTCTGTCATAAACTGAACATTAAAACGCAAGAAATCAATGAACTCGCAAGCAGCATCAATTTCTGCTTGATGAATAGTTTTAGACTGCGCAATCATGGTAGCTGCATTTATTTTTGCACGGTATGGTCCTGCAATAAGTTCGGCAGCTTTTAAAAATATAGCAGCACGTTGTTCCCATGGCATTAAGCTCCAAGTTTTTCTGGCTTCTAAGGCTGTAGAAATCGCTTTTTCTACATGAACTTTTTCGGCTAAATGATACCTACCCACAATATGTTTATGGTCATGTGGCGGCGACATGGTTCTGGTATTTCCAGTTTCAATAGCTTCACCGTTGATGTACAAAGGCACGTTTACTTTGCTATTAAACATTGCTTTGTATGTCTTAGTAACTGCATCGCGTTCTGGAGATCCAGGTGCATAAGATTTTACAGGTTCGTTAACTGCAATTGGTACGTTAAAAAAGCCTTTTCCCATGGTTTTTGATTTTTCGTTATTGAATTTTCATTAAATGTGCTGCAAATTTACGAATTATTAAATGACTTTGTAGCTTGAACAGTTCCTAAAAGCACGTTAAATTTTATTTATTTTTTGTAAGTTGCTAAATCTTTTTAAGACTAGAGGTTTTATGTGTACAGTAACTATTATTCCTAAAAATAATACCGATTTTATATTAACCTCAAACCGAGATGAAGCGCCTAATAGAGTTTCGCTTGCTCCAGAGTTTTATGATGTTGAGAATACCACGTTGTTGTTTCCTAAAGATGAACTTTCGGGCGGGACATGGATAGGTGTTAGCGAAAAAAGTAGAGTGGTTTGCGTGCTTAATGGCGGATTTGAATATCATGAAAGAAAAGCAAGTTATAGAATGAGTAGAGGCTTAGTTGCTAAAGATTTTATGGTTGCTGAAAATATAGTTGATGCTATTGAAACTTATAACTTTCAAGATATTGAACCTTTTACTATTGTGATTGCCGATTGGAATTCTAGTTTAAAATTCTTTGAATTGGTTTGGGATGGAAGCGATAAACATTTTACAGAACTACCTTTAGAACCTAAAATATGGTCATCTTCAACATTATATAGCGAATCTATGCGAAAAGAACGTTTTCAATGGTTTGAAGATTTTAAAAAAGACAATGCATTGGATGCAAATACAGCATTAGTATTTCATAAAAATGCTGGTGGAAATAACGATGATTATGGCGTTATAATGAATCGTGGCTTTGTAAAAACAACTAGCATTACACAAGTTGAAAAGCAAGCTAATGTTTTGGACATGCGTTATGAAAGTTTGCAACAAAATGAAGCTTCAATAAAAACCTTCAATCTTCCTCAAATAGTTAATGAATAATACAGGTATTATTTTAACATTGGCTTATCCAGATACTATTGTTATGGTTTCTGAAGAATGGTTTTCTCCTTTTTTACGATTCATAGGTATTGGAAAAAAAGACTATTTACGAGCAGGACATGCGGCTTTGGTTCTAATTGATAAGCAAACGGGTGTTTTAGAATATCATGATTTTGGGCGTTATATTACGCCTGAGCCAACCGGAAGAGTTCGCGGACGAGATACCGATAATGAATTGCATTTTCCGTTAAAAGCGAAAATAGAAAACGACACCATTATAAATCTGGATGAAATTCTTCAGTTTTTAGCAACGCATCCTAAATTAACACATGGCGATGGTAAATTAGTAGCTTCGGTATGTAATGCGGTTGATTACAAAAAGGCTAGAACACATATTACCAAAATGCAAAACAAACATTTTATACGCTACGCAGCATTTATTAAGGATGCTTGTAATTGTGCGCGTTTTGTAACAGATAGTTTGATTGCTTCGGTAACCAATTTAGATATAAAAAAGAAACTTGAAAACTCTAAATGGTTTACACCAAGTACGGTTGGTAACGTGTTGCTTGCAGATACTGAAAACCATCCTTATGAAGTTTCTGAAACGGGTGTTATTTCAGAGTTTAAGGGGTCTCAAAAAAATGAAAATGTACGATGTTTTTTAGATAAGTTGAAAGACCACGAGCCAACTTTTATTGGAACTCTTGAGCCTAAACCAGTTGATGATTTGCACGAAAAAGCACAATGGCTTTCTGGTATTGCTGCTGGCGCTTGGTTTGAATTACATAAAATAGGGAATGATGTTGAATACCATTTTAAGCGTATTTCTCCTTATGGAAATATTGATGTTCATGATAAATTTGTAGTTGATGACGATACATTTGACTACGATTTAGAGTTTGAATTTATACATTACTCCAATTGTAAATTTTTTCATGTGAAGCAAAGAGGTAAGATTTTTAGATTTGAAGTAAAGGCTTAAATAATTATTACTTCTACGAAAATTCATTTTATAAATTGTTAAGCTTTATCTGTTTATAAGTAATTCTTATTACCATACCTTAAAACTTGTATTTAATCTTATTAGGTTAGTTGTAAATAAAGCTTAAGAAAATGAAAAGTAATGGAGCGTTTAGGTTAACTTATTTCACTGAAAAATATAATGAAACAATTGAATTTTATAAAGAGTTATTAGAACTAGAAGTATTGCATTTTTGGAATAGAAATGAAAACGACAAGGGAACTCTTTTAAAAGCCGGTATGGGTACAATTGAAGTGTTGTCTGTACCAAATGACAATCACAAAATTAAAGGTCTTGATTACAGAAAACCACAAGGTGTATTTGGGTGTTTACAAGTTAGCAATGCAACAGCGCTTTACAAGAAATACAAAAATAAGGGTGTTAAATTTAAAGAAGATTTGGTAGATCAATCTTGGAGGCATCGAAGTTTTTCTGTAGAAGACCCTAATGGTGTTGTATTATTTATTTTTGAAGAAAGGTTTTGATTCTCAACTATAAAACGGATTTGGTTTTTTCTATTGAAACTTACTCGAAATAACATATGTGTTGTCATTCCTGTGTAGACAGGAATCCATGATTCGCAATGAGGCTACTAATTTATAGCAAAAGGAGCACTTAACTTAAATGTAGGGATGGTAACTTTAAACTTTTTTGTAGTAGTAAAATTTACCATGCTATAAAACCCTTGCATAGCTCCAAAAGGAGACGTTAATAAACATCCTGAAGTGTAAGTATGCGATTCACCAGGCTTTAAAACAGGCTTTTTACCAATAACACCTTCGCCAGTAACAGTTTGAATATTATTTAAAGCATCTGAAATTTCCCAGTGCCTATCGTTAAGTTGTACAGAATCTTTACTTTGGTTTTCAATAGTTACGGTATATCCAAAGGCATACTGTATTTTATAATTTTTATAAAATGAGCCTTCAAAGGTGGTTTCTACCGATATTTTTATACCTCTTGTTACTTGTTGAACCATACTAACTATTAATAAACTATATGTTTACGCCTGCTAAAATAATAAATATTAAGTGGTTAAGGATAAATTTTAACGTATTTGAAAGAAAAATTAGTTGAAATGCACGATTAATTGGTGATATTGGTTGAAGAAAGTTCATTAAACCCAACAATTCTATCATAACGGGCTCCTAAATCTCTGTAATAAACTAAAACCTTGTAATTGTTTTCAGTTTGCCAAAAATTACCACTTATTTGGCCTTCGTCTAAACTACCATCTTGGTTTACAACCACATATTTGTAGTTATAAAACCCTTGTTTAAACTTAAAATTGGTTTCGTATCTGCCAGTATCTGCATTATAAATCATTTCATTATAATCATCTAAGGCGTAGTTGTTGTAATTTCCATAAACATAAATACGCTCTCCGTTGGTTAATTCAGGATGATTTAAAGTAAAATGCACTTGTGTGTAATCTGCTTCAATAGAAACATCATCTCTATCAATAGCCGTAATTTTAAAGCGTCCATTTATATCTGGATTAAAGGTGTAAGGTAAATTTGCTCTAGAGCGATTTGCAAACAAATAACTGTGATAAATATCTTTTAAATCTATGAATTGAACACCTAAAGATGCAGTACGGACATCCTTAGTTTCAAAAAACAAATATTCATTGCCTCCCGGGAAAGCGGTTTCATTTATATATCTATATATGAGTTTGTCTCCAATGGTGTATTGAGGTTTTAAGTTTTTAATAGCGGTGTTTAAATTTCTATTCTGAATAATTACAGTGCTTACGGTCTGCAATGGGTTGTTTAGTTGTCGGCCTCCAGAAATTTCTAGATCTACAGTTTGAATGCTTTCAATAGTGCTAACATCTCTTGACCTTTTTATACTTATTCCAGGTGTTACTAAATCTTCATAAATCATGAATTTTCTTGAAAATACCAATTTATCATCACTGTCGTGTATTGATAATATGTAGTTTCCAGATACTTTTAACCGTTTTGTTTGAGCATTTGGTAAAGTTAACCTGTAGTGAGAATATAGCTGAAATGTATTAAATGAATTTCTGTAATCTTGAATTCTAAAATTATCAACACCCAATAAAAATTCGGGTCTTGCTAATTGAGACTCTGTCCAATCGTAATTGTAATGTTCAATTTTATAATAAAAGTCAGGTTCGTTATTTGTAAGTGCATCAAATTCTAAATAAAAAGTTTCCCCTAATTTTATAATGGGTAATTCACCCAAATCACTGTTGGTACTTTTAAAAGTAATTGTTTTAATGTAATCGGGCGGATTTACTTCTTCAACTTGACAGAAAACTGAAGTTGCAAGCAATAACAACAGGTGAGAAATAAATATTGTATTTATTTTATAAGACATATAAGCAAAGATAATCAAAATTCATACCTTAAATCATTTAAGTTGTTTATAATGATTATAAATAAAAAAGATGTCATAATTTGAAAAATATATTAGTAATAATTCGTATTTTTGCACCGATTTTTAGATAACTAATTTCAACAAGAAAAATATGTCAAACGACATTCGTATTAAAAAAGGTCTAGACATTAAACTTAAGGGTGAAGCTGAAAAAACCATTGAAAAGGCCATAGTAAGCAATTTCTACACTCTAAGACCTGAAGATTTCCACGGTATTATTCCAAAACTTGTCGCAAAAGAAGGCGCTTCTGTTAAAGCAGGAGAAACTGTTTTTTACAATAAAGATATTGAAGACATGAAATTTGTGTCTCCAGTTTCTGGTGAAGTTATAGAAGTAGAACGTGGTGCTAGAAGACGTATTATGGCTATTAAAATTAAAGCTGATAAAACGCAAACGTCTTTAGAGCATGGTAAGTTTAATATAGAATCTGCTGATGCTGAAGCGGTAAAAGCACATTTATTAGCATCGGGTTGTTGGGCTTTCATAAAGCAACGACCTTATGATGTAATAGCAAACCCAAATAAAATGCCCAAAGCAATTTTTATTTCAGGTTATGCAAGTGCGCCATTAGCTGCCGATTTAGATTTTACTTTACAAGGAAAAGAAGTTGAATTGCAAGCTGCAGTTTCTGCTTTAGGAAAACTTACGGAAGGCCAAGTGCATATATCTATTGGTACTTCAAGTTCGCCGCTTGAAGGTTTAACAGATGTTGCTTTACATAAAGTTTCTGGTCCGCATCCTTCAGGTAATGTAGGCACATTAATTAATAAAATAGATCCTGTAAACAAAGGTGAAGTTGTTTGGACGGTTAATGCACAAGACCTGGTTATTATAGGAGAATTGTTGCTAACGGGAAAGTTTAACGCAGAGCGTATTGTAGCTTTGGTTGGCTCATCTGTTGAAAAGCCAAGATATTTTGTTACTAAAATAGGAAGCGAAGTTTCTACAATGATTTACGATAAAGGTGTAGCTAAAGATGCTAATGACCGTATCATATCTGGTAATGTATTATCAGGGAAACAAATAAAACCAGATGGTAATTTAGATTATTACAGTAATGTGATTTCTGTAATTCCGGAAGGAGATGATTACGAGTTTTTTGGATGGAACAAGCCTGTATTTAATAAAATATCAACTTCAAGAGCGTTGACTTTCTCATGGTTAAATCCTAAGAAAAAATACGACTTAAACACAAATACAAATGGTGAGCATCGTGCTTTTGTAACTACTGGAACTTACGAAGAGGTATTTCCGTTAGATATATATCCAATGCAAATTTTAAAAGCATGTATGTATCAAGATTTAGATGAAATGGAAGCTTTAGGTATGTATGAAGTAGCTCCAGAAGATTTTGCATTAACAGAGTTTGTTTGTGTGTCTAAACAACCACATCAAAAAATTATAAGAGAAGGATTAGACTTAATGCTTAAAGAGATAGGATAATGGGTTTAAAAGAAAATTTACATAAATTTAAGGTAAAAAATAAAGACAAGAAATGGATACCTGCATTTAACGCCATCCATACATTTTTATACTTACCTAATGAGACCACGCATAATGGAACTCATATAAAAGTAGCTGACGATTTAAAGCGTACCATGAATACCGTAATTATGGCATTGGTACCTTGTTTAATATTCGGTATGTTTAATGCGGGCTATCAACACTATTTAGCTTTAGGTGAAATAGATTCTGCTGAGGGGTTTTTAGGAGCATCATTTTGGACTTTAGATAACTTAGTAGTTGGTCTATGGCAAGTATTACCTTTGGTTATTGTATCCTATGGTGTTGGTTTAGTAGTTGAATTTATATTCGCTATAGTCAAAGGACATGAAGTAGAAGAAGGCTATTTGGTAACAGGTATGCTAGTGCCATTAATTGTTCCTGTTGATATTCCTTTATGGATGTTAGCAGTAGCTGTAATTTTTGGTGTAGTAATAGGGAAAGAAGTATTTGGTGGCACAGGAATGAATATTTTGAACCCTGCGTTAACGATTAGAGCATTTTTATTCTTCGCCTATCCAACTTGGATGTCTGGTGATAAAGTTTGGGTACATGGTGCTGTAGAACGCGATCAAGCCATAGCAGCAGGACAAAATCTTGATGCCATTTCTGGTGAAACACTATTAGGTGCTTACGCTCAAGGAAACACTTTAGATTTCAGTTACTGGGATATGTTCTGGGGAATAATTCCTGGATCTGTGGGTGAAACTTCAAAATTCTTAATCATTATAGGAGCCTTATTTTTAATATTCACAAAAATAGGAAGTTGGAGAATTATACTTTCAACTTTAATAGGCGCATTAACCATGGGGCTTATTTTCAACGGAGTTGTTGATTCTGGTTGGATTAGTGAGTCTAGTAAGTTTTATGGATTAATGAGTGTGCCTTTTTGGCAACACTTAATTATAGGAAGTATATTGTTTGGTGCGGTTTACATGGCAACAGACCCTGTAACGGCATCTCAAACCAATAAAGGAAAATGGATTTATGGATTCTTAATTGGTTTCATATCCATTATGATTCGTGTATTTAATCCAGCGTATCCAGAAGGCGTATTCTTAGCAATTCTATTAATGAACGTATTTGCACCAACTATTGACCATTACGTGGTTCAAGGTAACGTTAAGAAAAGAATGAAACGTTTAAAAGTTAAAGCAGCATAATTATGGCAGTTAATACAGATAAAAATTCATACACAATAATCTTCGCAGTAGCGATGGTATTAGTTGTAGGATCATTATTAGCGTTTACAGCATCATCATTAAGACCTAATATTGATGAAAATAAACGTATGGAAAAACAACAGAATATCCTTTATGCTATGGGCGTAAATGGAAATGAAGGTGTTGGAGATATTACTTTTGTTGGAACAGATATAGTTGCTGATGAGTTTTCTAAATACATAAAAAAGCAATTAGTAATTGAAAATGGTGTAGCTAAAGAAGATGATAAAGCTTATTTAATAGATATAAAAAAGGAACAAGCAAAAGCTAAAAATGGAGGAACAAGACGTTTGCCATTATTCGTTGGAGAGAAAGATGGTGAAACATTTTATATCGCACCCATAAGAGGTAAAGGACTTTGGGATGCTATCTGGGGCTATGTAGCTCTTGATAAAGATATGGTGGTGAAAGGTACGTTTTTTGATCATGCAGGTGAGACACCTGGATTAGGAGCTAACATTAAGCAACGTTATTTTATGGATGATTTTTATGGAGAACGTATACTAACCGAGGCTGGTGTATTTAAAGGTATAACCGTAGCTAAAGGTAATGCAGACCCTAAAAATGAAGTAAAAGACGACCATGAGGTTGATGCTTTAGCTGGTGCAACAATTACTGGTGATGGTGTTTCAGCCATGATTAAGAAAGATTTAAAATTATATTTACCTTACTTTAAAACGTTAAAATAATATGGGACTACTTTCAAAAAAAGACGTAAAGTTAATTACAGACCCGTTAGCAGATAATAACCCAATTACAATACAGGTATTAGGTATATGTTCTGCTTTAGCAATTACAGCAGAACTAAAAGCATCACTTGTAATGGGTATTGCGGTATTGTTTGTTTTAGGTATTGGTAACGTTGTTATTTCTTTAATGCGAAATATCATTCCTTCTAAAATTAGAATTATTGTACAACTTATTGTGGTTGCTGCTTTAGTAATTATAGTAGATCAGGTGTTAAAAGCCTTTGCCTATGAATTAAGTAAAACACTTTCTGTATTTGTAGGCTTAATTATAACTAACTGCATCATTATGGGACGTTTTGAAGCTTTTGCTTTAGGTAACGGACCATGGAAATCATTTTTAGATGGTATTGGTAATGCTGCAGGATATGCTGTAATTTTATTAATTGTTGGTTTTTTTAGAGAATTACTAGGTTCAGGTACTTTATTTGGTATTCCAGTTTTAGGAGATCCAATTGAAAAAACTGGGGTTTATTCTATAGGTTACGAAAACAACGGATTCATGTTAATGCCACCTATGGCATTGATTGTTGTAGGATTAATTATTTGGGTACAACGTAGTAGAAATAAAGCATTAATAGAAGATTAAATTAGTTGTTGGTTAGTAGTTGTTGGTTAATAGTAATCGCCAATAACCAGTAACCATTAACTAAAAACCAAAATATATGGAACACGTAGAATTATTTTTTAAATCGATTTTTATAGATAATATGGTATTTGCAGTATTCTTAGGAATGTGCTCATACTTAGCAGTATCTAAAAAAGTGGCAACTGCTGTAGGACTTGGAGCAGCCGTAATTTTTGTATTAGCCATTACTGTGCCTTTAAACTGGTTGTTAGATCAGTATTTGTTACAACCTGGCGCTTTAAAATGGTTAGGAGCAGAATATGCAGATTACGATTTGAGTTTCCTTTCATTCATAATGTTTATTGCAACCATAGCAACTATGGTACAATTAGTAGAAATAGTAGTAGAGAAATTTTCACCTTCATTATATAATTCTCTTGGTATATTTTTACCACTTATAGCTGTAAACTGTGCTATTTTAGGAGGGTCATTATTTATGCAATCTCGTGAAATAGAAACCTTAGGTTTAGCTTTTAATTACGGTATTTCATCAGGAATTGGATGGTTTTTAGCCATTTTAGCCATAGCAGCTATTCGCGAAAAAATTAGATATAGTAACGTGCCAGCACCTTTAAGAGGATTAGGAATTACATTTATAATTACTGGTTTAATGGGAATCGGTTTCTTAAGTTTTGGTGGTATGCTAACAGGTGGCGATGAAGAAGAAACACCAGCTACTGAAACAGTAAAAGTTGAAGAGCCTTCAACTAAAAATGAAAAAGAATTGGATACTGAGCGTAGTCGAAGTATAGCTAATAACACTAAAATAATAGAATAGTATGATTTTAGCAGCAGGAACAACAGGAACAGTAATAGCAACGGTTGCAGCCTTTTTATTAATTTTATTAATATTAGTTAGCTTGTTACTATTTGTAAAGCAAAAATTATCACCATCTGGCCCAGTAAAGATTTTGATTAATGGTGAACGTGAAATAGAAGTGGCTTCTGGAGGGACTTTACTATCAACTTTAGGAAGTAATAAAATATTTTTACCATCTGCTTGTGGTGGTGGAGGAACTTGTATTCAATGTGAATGCCATGTCTTACAAGGTGGAGGCGAAGCTTTACCTACTGAAACACCTCATTTTTCAAGAAAAGAACTTGCTCATGGAGCTCGTTTATCTTGTCAAGTAAAAGTAAAGCAGGATATGGAAATTACCATTCCTGAAGAGGTTTTTGGTATTAAAAAATGGGAAGCAACCGTTGTGCGTAACTATAATGTAGCCTCATTTATTAAGGAGTTTGTTGTAGAAATTCCTGAAGATATGGGTTATAAGGCAGGAGGATATATTCAAATAGAAATTCCTAACTGTGAGATTAAATTTGCAGATATGGATATTACTGCGCATCCTGAAGAGCATGAAACGCCAGATAAGTTTCAAGCAGAATGGGATAAATTTAACCTTTGGCCTTTAGTAATGAAAAATACTGAAACAGTTGAAAGAGCTTATTCAATGGCTTCTTATCCAGCTGAAGGACGTGAGATTATGTTAAACGTTCGTATTGCAACCCCACCATGGGATCGAGCTAAAAACGGATGGATGGATGTAAATCCAGGTATTGCATCATCATATATTTTTAATCAAAAACCAGGAGATAAAGTAACTATTTCAGGACCTTATGGTGAGTTCTTTATTAATGAGTCTGAATCTGAAATGTTATATGTTGGTGGTGGAGCTGGTATGGCACCGATGCGTTCGCATTTATATCACCTATTTAAAACAATAAAAACTGGTAGAAAAGTTACGTATTGGTATGGTGGACGTTCTAAACGTGAGTTGTTTTATATAGATCATTTTAAATCTTTAGAAAAAGACTTTCCTAACTTTAAATTCTATATGGCTTTATCTGAACCTATGGAAGAAGATAACTGGCAAGTAAAAGAGAATATAGATGCACCTGGTGATGGTTTCGTTGGGTTTATACATAACTGTGTAATAGATAATTATTTGAGCCATCATGAGTCACCAGAAGACATAGAATTATATTTCTGCGGTCCACCTTTAATGAATCAAGCAGTCCAGAAAATGGGTGAAGATTTTGGTATTCCTGATGAACACATACGTTTTGATGACTTTGGAGGATAAGCAATAAATTATTCTAACATATATTAAAAAGTAAAAACCAACTCAGAGAGTTGGTTTTTTATTTGTCTTTTTCCACAGATTAAACGAGTACGTATTTGGGCTTGTCATTTTCAAATTCAAAGAGCTTAGTATAATCCATTACATTATTAACTCCATCCAATTCGCATAAAAAACGAATAACTTCATATAAACCAGTAAATAATACATCCTTTTCAGTAGGAGTTTCAGGTTTGTTGTTCTTATAATGAAGTGGTACTTGAAAACCACAAGCCTTTAAAAAAACATGCTCAATTTTCAATAATTCTAAAGGGGAATACCCATTAAATGTTCTTCCTAAAGTTTGATGAACTCTACCTACATAATTTAATTGTAAAGAACCATGGTAATCAGATAAGTGTTTCCAACTATCCGTTTTGTCTAAAATATTTCCAACAGCACATTGTTTGCAACATTCTGGGTTCAATTCATTATTATGAAAAGCGTTGTATAATTTTGTAATGGCAGATTCTAACCGAGGTGTAGTTTTCATATACAATTTATTTTTGCATTTAAATTACAAAAAAAACGGTCTAGTTCAAATTGATTTTAAAAAATTAAATCACTTTTTATATTTTTTTCTGATATAGACTAACCCAATAATAATTAATAAAACAGTAAATAAGTACCAGATTATATTTGAAGATGTATTAATATCAATTTCAGTAGTATCACCAATAAGTACTAAACCGGCCCAATATTGCGGTGAAATGGTTCTACCTTCAGCATTAGAAATATAATCAAGTTTTGCTTTTTGTAAGGCTTCATCTTTTGGTAAGCCTTTTTTAATATAGCTATAGAAATTCTCAATAATTTTACTACTAGATTGTTCATCTATTTTCCAAAGACTAGTTAATATACTTTCACTACCAGCATAATTAAAAGCATGCGCCAAAGAAATCATACCTTCACCAGCTTGATAGGTTGGTTTTCCAGTTTCACAAGCTGTAAGAATTGCTAAGTTTGAACTTAAATTTTGATTATAAATTTCGTAGGTGTATAAAGAATTATCTTCATCTGAAGTGTTTTTAGCAAAAATTAACCGCGATAACTCTGGCGATACATTATTAGATTCTGCATGCGTACCAATATGTATTATTTTATGCTCTTTAGCTTCATTCGTAAAAAGTTGTTTGGATGCTTTTTCATTTAAAAAAGAATTACCATTAAATAATTTAGAATATTCTTTAGCTAAATCTACACTAAAAGGTTGAGGTAATAGTGTTAAATACGATTTGTCTAATACTAAAGAATCAGTAACAGCAATTTTATAATCACTTTTCATTTTATCATTAAACTCTGGCGCGAAAGCGATAAAATCATTAGTGTAGTTTATTGTTTTTTTATTGTCATCCAATAACAATAAACTATAATTATAAGATATACTGTGCTTTGCTAATAGACTATTAGTTGTAAATTCATTAAAAGATTCTATTCCTTTTGAGGTAAGTGTTTCAAAACTTAAATTAAATAATTCGGCATCTGGAATAATTATAACATTTTTTGTTGCGATATCAGTTTCAAAAGGTTGCCAAAGCTGCCTATAGAGTTTATGTAATAAAGTGCTAGTTACTTTAAAATTAGATTGGTTTTCTCCTAATGTATTTATATTCTCTTTTAAGTTATCTGAATTTATTTTAAAAATTTTTTTCTCATTTTCATTTAGTATTATTGCATAAAGTTGCTTCTCAATAAATAAATACCGGACTACAGTTGTATTTTCTCGAATATTTTTTTGAAGTTTTTTTAGAGGTTCTTCAATAGTTGCATAACGCATTTTATAGTATTTTGGATATGCGAGCTTTAAAGAATCTAAAAACTCATTCCAATCATTACTAGTTTCAATATAACCTTCAATAGTGTTTTTAGAAGATTTTAAAGAAGTGTTTAAAAGAGTTTTTAAATGCTTTTCCCTTTCTATTACTTTTTTAGGAATATTATTAAAAGCAACATTATTTCTTATATTTAAACGAGATCGAATTCTATTGTATATACTTGATTCATGCATCGAAATCAAATCTTGTATATAAATTCCATTCTTTGTTTTTTCATAAAGATCTAGTATGATTTGTTTTGCAAAATCGAATAGATTGTTATTTTCCTCGATTAGTAAACTTAAATCCTCAGGTGTTTTTATAATAATTTTTCTTCGTTCTAAAATTGAGATACCTTCTTTTATTTGAGTTAATAATGATGCTAAGAAAGAGACATTCTTTATATCTTTTAAGTGGTATTTTGATTTTGCATTTATAAATAAAGCTCTTGGTTTTCTATATTCATTTTGAATGGAATCTGTAAGTGTTTTAGTTTTAAATTTATTGTCTTTAAAGAATAAAAGGGATTCTTCACTATATTTTAAAGCAGCTTCATAATCTTTTAATCCCAAATAAACATCTGCTAAATTTTGTGTATGATTAAATTGGATTAAATCATTTTCGAACTTTTTATCTTTAGTGAAATAGTATCCTTTTAATGCTAATTCTATAGCTTTTTCATTTTCATTTTTTTTAGTATAAAACTTTGACATTTCTATTAATGCATCCAAATGGTCAGCAGAATAGACACCATCGAATGTTTTGTTATAAAGATTTTCACTTTCTTTATATAATCGCTTTGCACCTTCAAAATCATTTATTGCTTCATATATAGAAGCTCTAACAGTGAGTGTGAAACTATGGAAAAATGAAAAATTATCTGGATTTAGATTTATTATATCAAGTGCTTTGTCAGTATAAATTGCTGCTGTTTTATAATTTTTAATCTTTAAATTTGCATGTCCAAGTAATACTAAAGAAAACATAACATTAGAATCGTCTTCGCTTAAGAATTTTAGTTTTTCCTGATATGAATATGTTAACAATTCTACGGCTCTATTATATTCTCCAATACCGTCATAAAAAGTAGCTAAATTATCTATGGTGGTTAAACGAAATCGTTTGGCTCTTAATTTTCTTGATTCATCTTTGGTTATATTTGCAAATTTTTGAAAATCAAAAATAGCATCAGTAATATATTTTATGGCTTCATCAGTTTTACCAGTATTTTGAAAATTTAATGAAATATTATTGTTAACAATTGCTTTCCAATAATTTTTATTAACCTCAGTAGTATCCATTTTATCCAAAGTTTCCAGAGCCTTTTTGTAATAAAATGTAGAACTATCTATTTGAGTTAAACTAGATTGAGCTCTTCCAATAGAATTGTAGGTGTTATAAACATGTTCAAGCTTAGGGCTATTATGCGTTTCTAATATTTTTTTAGATTTATAAAGATGCTCTTTACCTTTTTTTATATTGCCTAGATTAAGCTGTGCAGTTCCTATATTGTATTCAATTTCTGAAATTTTTAATGGGTCTATTTCATCTGCTTGTTTTGTAATTATTAATGCTTCACTACTTGTATTATAATTTTTGTCGTGTAGTCTTGCATTAAAATAAATATTTGATAGCTCAATCAATGCATCTATTGAAATTAAAGGATTGTTTAATTGCTTTAATTCATTTACAAATATTTCAGCTTTTTTAATGGCTTTTTTTGAATCTCCATTAGTTAAATTGAAGCTTCCAACTAAAGGGATATAGGAAATTAAGGAATCGTATTTTTTTTCAGACTTTAAATAATTTATTTGTTTAATTAATTGGTATTCAGCTTTTTGTAAAGAGTCAATATCTATTAACATTCTAATATGCGAAATACTAGAAGTTGAATCGGTTTGTGCCTGAAATTTAGAAAAACAAAGACATACAAATAGAAAAAATAAGTATTTAAAATAATGTAAGCTAAACATTTGATTAAGGTATTTAATCAGTAAGTTTTGAAATAAGTTCTTTACTATTATCAGTATTACTTAAACTAAGATGCTTTTTAGCAAGTTCAATATTACCTTCTTTTAAATAGGCTAAACCTAAATAAAGATAAGCGTGGTCTAAAAAAATAAAATCATCTTCAGCTTCAATTGAGCGTTCTAAATAAGGAATAGCTTCAATTTCATTTTTATTGGCCAAATGTGCTACACCTAAAAAATAGCTAATAGTGTCATTTTCAGGTTTTTTTTCTTGTAGTGCCTTCCATTTTTCGATAGCAATATTATAATCGCCATGTTTGTAATTTACCATGGCATCATAAAATTCAAAATTATCTGATGTTCCCATTACTGTTGGTAAACCTGGGTCTGGAGTAAAATATTTAGCATAAAGTTTTTCGTTTTGAGGGGTGTTAAAAAACCAGATACTACCTACAGCAATTATAATTGCAGCAGCTACGGCAATTTTATTGAAATTTAAAAATTCAAATTTTTTCTTGTTTTGATTTTGTGCTATTGCCTTAGGAATATCTTTATGAAATTCGTCGAGCTGCTCCTTTAAAGATTGTGTTTCTATCCCTAAAAGCATCGTTTTAATATCCTCTATTTTAACTTTAAAATCATTATCTAGCTCAAGAAGTTGATTAAAATCTTTCAATTCTTGAGATGTCATAGAACCATTTATATAGCGTTCTATAATTTCTAATAATTCTTGTGCTATGTCGCTCTTATCTTTCAATTAATATTTATTTAGAGGCTAAAACCATAGTACGCAATTTTTCCATACATCTGTATTTTTTATTACGTGCGGTTGTTTCTTCTATGTTTAATTCTGATGCAATATCTTTTAAAGATTTTTTATCAAAATAAAATGTACTTAATAGTTGTTTGCAGGGTTGCCCTAAATTTTTAAAGGCAGCCATTACTGTTTTTAATTTTTTATTTTTTAAGTCATCATCAATTTCATCAAAATCTTCATCTTTTACAACAGTTAAAACTTCGTGGTTTAATACTTTTGAATTTTTAAAAGCTTTTGATCGTAATACATCTGTCCATTTATTTTTAGCAATAGTATATAAATAACCTTGTAGAGCTGTATCATTTTTTGGAGTGAATGCATTGTTTTTTATATTGTTCCAAACCGTAATAAAAGCATCTTGATAAATATCTTTAGCATGCTCTACAGACCCACTGTTTTTTAAAACCAAAGCTTCTACTTTGTGGTAATTATTTATATACAAATTTTTTAAAACAATAGCGTCGTTTGATTTTATAGCATCAACAAGTTCTGATTGGTCTAATAAGTGTAATGTTTCCCCCATGTGCTAATAGCTAAAGGAAAGATACAATTATTTCATTTTTTCACAAATACTTTACTATTAAATGGATTATTAATCGTTTATTGGTTTTTCTTTTTTTAAAAGGCTCTATTCCATTCTTAGGAAAGTAATAAAGCCTTTTCAACTAACTCAAATTCATACTATTATTTACCAATTGTAACCGTTACTGTTGCCTCACCAATTGTAGCAGCAAAATTAGCTTCTGATTGAGCGTAGCTTGAATTAAGAGTGTTTATGCTTCCACCAGCAATAAAAACACCAAAACCTTCAGATATGTCTTGATCTTGTTTAACAGGTCCAATTAAATCGGACCGCGTTTCATTAGTCCAAGTATAGATTTTGCCATTTTGATCTTGACTATTAATTCTTACAGTACCCGCAAAGGCATAATCAATTATTTCAATTTTATAACCAGTAGCTTTCTCATAATAAGGCACTTCAAAACCAGCACTCAACATTCTACGTAAACCAGCGCCTTCAGGAGTTTCTCTAAAAATCCACCAAGATGCATTAACATTAAATATGATAACCTCAGGTTCTGTAACAAAAGAGAATTCTGCTCTTGAAGTACCTCCTCTTCCATCTCTAGCTTCTACATAGCCTGCATATATAGTCTCTGGTTCTAAACCTGAAAAAGTATAGATCTGACCCTTGGTTAACCCTGATGTTACTTCTTCACCTTCTAAAATAATGGCATAAGTAACAAGGTCATCGTCTGTGTCTATAGATTCTGTCCATTCTACACTAGCACCGTCAACAGTGGTATCAAACGCATATGCTGAAAATAGCCCAGGTGGATTATTATTAGGGTCGTCTTCAGAAGTTGAACAACTTGAAAACAAACAGATTATAATTAAAAACGGTAAGATTAAATTTTTTAATTTTCTCATAATTATATTATTTTTTTGATATTACAACTGTAACTCTGGCCTCGCCAATTGTAGCCTCGTAATTACTAACAGTAGTGTTATAATTTGGACTTGAATCTGTTATTCCTGTTCCACCAAATGCTACACCATATTCTCCAGGTATAGCTTGGTCTCTAAAAACAGGGCCGATTGGCGTAGATTGAGACTCATTAGTCCAAGTATAGACTTTTCCATTTTGATTTTGATCATTGGTTCGTATATAGCCAAATAATGCATAATCTATTATTTCAATTTGATAACTTACAGCGTCCTCATAATAGGGCACTCTAAAACCAGCTCTAAATGCTGCTCGGATACCATCGCTTACAGGGTCTTGATAATGAAACCACCAAGAAGCACTAACATTAAAAATTATAACTTCGGGTTCTGTAACAAAAGAAAATTCTGCTATAGAAGTACCACCTTTACCATCTCTAGCTTCTACATAACCTGCATAAATAGTCTCTGGTTCTAAACCTGAAAAAGTATAAACTTCCCCCTTGTTTAAGCCTGAAGTTATTTCCTGACCTTCTAAAATAATGGCATAGGTAACAGGATCATCGTCTGTATCTATAGATTCTGTCCATTCTACACTAGCACCGTCAACAGTTGTATCGAATGCATATGCTGAAAATAGTCCAGGAGGATTATTGTTAGGGTCGTCTTCAGAAGTTGAACAATTAGTTAATAATAGACTTGAAATAAGTACAAGTAAAATGTAAAGTGGTTTTAATTTTGTCATGATTGTTTTTTTAATGGTTTTAAGTACATCGAATCAATTATAAAATGTCATCATCGGTTTTTGTTTATATGAGGGTTTATAAAATCAAATAATTATTGAACGTTTGGGTTATCTGGCTCTCTATCAAAAATATCTGGAGTGCCATCTTCATCTCTGTCTGATAATGGACTACCACCAGAAGGGTATAGCTGAAAGCTTAATGGTAAAAATATATCTGTAACTAAATTAGCATACTCTTCACTTGGTCCTGCAGATACTGAAGATGCAACGCTTACGGTAAGTAAACCCTCAACATAGGTTGCGGCAATCCAAATAAGAGCTGTTGTGTTATTGAATTCTATTGTTCGTGCCCTAAAAACTCTTGCTATACCAAATTCATTGAATACTATTGGAGTTGCTTCACAAAGGATATTATAGTTTCCGCTAAAACCAAATGCATTTGTAACATTATTAACTTCAGTATCTAGAATATTTGAGTCTGAGAAATTAGCAGGGTAAGTTGAAATTGGAACATACCTCCAAACGACAGCACCGTCATTTCTAATTATATTTACTCCAAAAGGGTTAGTGTTTGGGTTTACATAGTCAATCGCTTGATAGCCTTGTGGCGGTGTTAGAGTTAAAGGCGGAAGTGCCTTATTACTATGAGAGTAAGAAAAAGCCGCTTGGGGGTTTTGTAGTACAGGTAATTGGTTTAAAGGGATTGGAGTTCCTTTGGCGTATTCCCAATACGCAGATGTAGGTCCAACAGGTAATTCAGGACAATTATCGAGTGTTGTAAAATTAACTAAATTATTAGCATTATTGTTGTCATCGTTTGAGCTACAAGAGGATACTAATAGAATAATAATAGCTAGAGAGCTTAATAGTTTATATGTTTTCATAATTTTATTTTTATAATAGTACATCGAACCTTTTTTAAAATGTCATCACTTTTAATTTTCTATTTCAAATTGCGTCCACTGTTCGTTATTAACTCTATTATCTGTTCTAGGGTCGTAAAATGAATTGTTTGTGCCAAAATATTGGGCATTACTATTTACCCAATAATATTTGCTTCCGTCTTGCACGTTGTAACGTTCTCCTGTTGCCATACTAGAAATGGTGGTTCTTTCTCCAATCATATCCACACTTTTTGTATGTCCAGAACTATTCATATTATCTCTTTTTAGATAACCAGCATGGTTAATATCTAGAATATCACTATATGTATTTCCTATAGATCGTGTTGCATTTCCTCTAGACTCAATAGCTCTCATACGTTGGTTGTGTGCTATTTGACTTTCTCTTGTGGCATTTGCCCAAAAAGCTTCATTTTGCCTTATATTTCTTAAAAGTTCATTATTTTTCATTAGCTGCCATTCCATATTTATTTGAGTATTTGCTAAGGCGTATAAAAAAGACTTTTTAGCATCGTTGAAATGTGTTTTTGGTGCTTCAAGCTCAGTGGATTGAAGCGTCCAAGATATAAGGTTGTCTTTAGTGATTATGGATTGTATAAGTACAATACACGATTTATTACCATTATTATCCTGCCAATCTGTACCCATTACATTATAATGAGTTTTACTTCCTGTTTTTAACATTCCAGATTTATACCGTTGCCAAAACAATAATATTTCAGGGAGATTATAACTGTTAATGAGTTGATAACCTTGTGATTGTGCAGATGAAATAATATGATTGTGCAATATTTGTTCTAAAGAATAAACAGGAGATGTTTGAACATTAGGATTGTTCATTTGCCGAAAAGATTGTAATGTAAACGCATCATTAGAATAAGCGTAATGTTGGGTTTCAGTTTTATTAACTTTAATATTATTAGGGCCAGTTACAGTAATTGGGGCATTTTTTTGTGCGTTATAATTCCAGCCCTTTGGTAATGGAATTTGCCCCAAAACCATTCCGTTATCATGATCGTAAATATTGTGATATTTTAAATCATTTGAATTTGATTGATTATACGAGTTGTTATTATATGTATAATCTAGATTTTTGTCAGTAGCCATAAAATTGCAAGAAAAGCAAAGTGTAAAAATTGAGCATATTTTAAGAAGTTTCATGATAAATTATTTTGATTAGTATTTATATGCCATCGAAACAATTATAAAATGTCATCATCAATCAGAACATTTATTTTATTTTTGCACAATGAGTAAAGCACTTACAGAACAAGAACTTCATAATTTAGCAATGAACCATGTTGGTAAAGATTTAGAACAACGTGGTTTCGAGTTTATAGCCATAAATAGCAAGCTTAAAAAGCATCCGCAATTTGTTTGTATTGATAAAACCAAACAATATTATTTTGTAATAGTTAGGGCAGTAATTTTACCGGAAAATCCAAATAATTATGATGTAGTTTGGATGGAATCTTTTAAAAAACATGCCAGAGATAAAGACGCTAAAGTGTTATATGCAGGTGTAGGTTTAGGAAATATAAATGATGAAAAAGCGCCTATTTACTTAAATGAGGAGTACTTATTAGAATATAATGGTATTCAAGTTTTAGAAACTAATTTGAATTAAATGAACAAAATACTCTTAATCTTTTTTTGCATTGCTTTTTTATCTTGTAAACAAGAACCAAATAAAATTCAAGTAGAAAGTTTTGAAAATGCAAAACTAGAAGGTTCCGTTTTCGGAACATTTTATCAAGTAACTTATAATTCTGAAGTTAACTACCAAAAACAATTTGATAGCTTGTTTTATGTCATTAACAAATCGATGTCAACCTATCAAACCGACTCTGATATTTCAAGACTTAACAGAAATGAAACAGTTGAAATTGATGCTCACTTCAAAAATGTTTTTGATGCTTCTAAAAGAATATTTCAAGAAACAAATGGTGCTTTCGATCCAACAATTGGCGCTTTAGTAAATGCTTGGGATTTTGGTTCTGAAGGGAAAATAGAAAATTTAGATAGCCTTAAAATTAATAATTTAATGCAATCTGTTGGGTTTGATAAAGTTTCTATTATTGAAAATAAAGTCGTTAAGCAACCCAATACATTTATAGATTTTAATGCTATCGCCAAAGGCTATGCTGTAGATGTTATTGCAGATTTTTTAAGTGGTAAGAATGTTCAAAATTTCTTGGTTAATATTGGAGGCGAACTTAATTCTAAAGGCATTAATGCGGAGAAAAAAAAGGGTTGGACCGTTGGTGTAGAAAACCCAAATTTTGATGGGACACAGAGTTGGGATAAAGCATTTGTTTTAAAAGATGAAGCTATGGCAACTTCTGGAACTTACAGAAAGTTTAAAATTGATGAAAATGGTAACAGATATGCTCATATAATTGATACTAAAACGGGTTATCCGAGTAAAACTAATTTATTAAGTATTTCTGTTATTGCGAAAGATTGTATGACAGCAGATGCTTATGCAACGGCTTTTAAAACTATGGGAATTGAAAAAGTAAAAGCTTTTTTAAAATTGCATCCAGAACTTAAAGTGTTTTTAATTTTTGAAAATGCTGAAAAAAACTTGGAAAACATGTCTTTTAATAATTTTCCAGAATAAATTATGTGACTTTTTAAATAATACGGTGTCCAATAGTTGCTATTAATCAATAAAAAAGTTGAGGGAACACTATGTTAACTCAGCTTTTTTTGCTTTGTAAGCAACAGGAATAATTTCTCCTTTTGCTAAGCAGTATTTTTCAATATCTTTTTCAGACAATTTAGAAGTATAATTGACTTCATCAACTTTAAAACCTACACTTCTAAGTTTATTAAAATAGTCTCGACCATAAATACGAACATGGTCGTACTGCCCAAATATTTTAGCACGTTCTTTTTTATCAGTTATGCTATCATCTTCAAAAGTAATATCACGATTTAAATCTTGAGGTATTTGAAGTATCGCCATACCGTTTGGTTTTAAAACACGATACAATTCTTCCATAGCTTTAGTGTCATCTGGAATATGCTCTAAAACATGATTACAAAATATAATGTCATAACTATTATCTTTAAAAGGTAAGTTGCATATGTCTGCTTTTATATTTGCTAATGGTGAGTTTAAATCTGTAGTTGTATAATCTAAATTAAGCATCTTTTTAAAGCGTTTGTAAAATGCTTGTTCAGGTGCAAAATGAAGTACTTTTTTATTAGCTGTAAAGAAATCAGTTTCATTTTTCAGATACAGCCAAAGTAACCTGTGTCGCTCTAAGCTTAATGTTGAAGGCGATAACACATTATTTCTTTGTGTTCCATAACCATAGGGTAAGAAGGATTTAAAACTTTTGCCATCAATAGGGTCGGTAAACGTGTTTCCTTTTAAGAAGAATGCTAAAATAGGACGGACAATATAGCTTAACCTTATTAATAAAGGTCTGGGAATAATATTTAGAATTAGTTTGAAGAGTTTTTTCATTTTTCTTACACTAAGATTCACAGAGGCATACAGAGTTTCGCAGAGTTTTTACTCGGTTGTATTTATAAAACGTTTTATTCCGTTTTTTAAAAGTTTAGTGTTGAAGTTTAATAATAATCCTAAAGGGTAATTACCTAATTTCATGTAAGTTAAAATTTGAGCAGTATGAACTTCTGTAAACCGCTCAACAGTTTTTAGTTCAACTACAATATTTTCAACTAGTAAATCAATTCTATAGCCATGATCTAAAGTTATGTCTTTGTAAGTGATAGGTTGAGATACTTCTTTTTGAACAGAATATCCCATGGCTTTTAATTCATAAAACAGACATTCTTGATAAGCAGATTCTAATAGGCCTGGTCCAAGCGCCTTATGAACTTCAATAGCAGCTCCAATAATATTTTGTGTAATCTTATTATGCATAAATATTTTTAATTGAAGTTGCGAACTCTCTGCGTATCTCTGCGAAAACTCAGTAAACCTCAGTGCAATAAAAAAGTTTAAAGTACTAGAGCCTTTTGCCTAAACTCATCTTCTTCATTGCTTTTAATTCCTAAAGCTTCATGAACATAAGCAAATGTTGATAATATTTCTGGTTTGCCATCAATAATAGCAACATCATGTTCAAAGTGTACACTTGGTTTGCCATCTTGAGTTACAATAGTCCAGCCGTCTTTTAATTGTCTTATTTTATGCGTGCCTCCATTAATCATCGGTTCTATGGCAACTACCATACCTTCAACAAATTTTTTACCACGACCACGACGACCATAATTTGGCATTTCGGGATCTTCATGCATTTTCCGACCTAAACCATGACCAACTAATTCTCTAACCACACCGTAACCATGCGATTCACAATAATTTTGAATGGCATACCCAACATCGCCCACACGATTATTGATTTTCAATTCTCTAATACCTATATATAGAGATTCTTTGGTAACCTGAATTAGTTTTTTTGTTTCTGGTGCTATTTCACCAATTTCAAAAGTGTAAGCATGATCTCCATAAAAATCATTCATTAATGCACCACAATCAATAGAAACAATATCGCCATCTTTTAAAGGCGTATTTGTAGGTAAACCATGTACTACAGCTTCGTTTACACTACATAAAAGTGTTGATGGGCAGTCATATAATCCTAAAAAGCCAGGTAAGGCACCTAGAGATCTTATGTAATCTTCAGCAAGTTTATCTAATTGCATAGTGGTAACACCTGCTTTAACTTCATTAGCAAGCATTCCTAATGTTTTGGAAACTACTAATGCACTTTCGCGCATTAACTCAATTTCTTCTCTTGTTTTTACTATAATCATACTTTAAAAATAATGGCAAAGATACTTAAAAATAAATTTTAATAATTTTCGGAAATATATGATTATTAATGACTTTTTTGCCTTCATCATTATAAAATCATAATTAAAAATATGAGATTGAAAAGAATATTAAAAAGTAGAATTAGTAGTGATTAATTTATAATCAAGGCGATAATGGATCTTTGTGTTTTGGAATTATTTAAAAAAACTAAAAAACCCTTTTTTCTTTTTAGGAATTTGTGGCGTTGTATTTGTAAGTAACTGATATATCTCGCCCCAACCTAAAAACCCGCCAACATTCCTATCATCAATAAATAAATCTGCATGTATTTTTCGGCTTATAGATTCATCGTATTTTTCTTCTGCAAAACTTTTGTTGACAGCATAAAAAACAATACCATTTTCTTTACAAAAATTTACTGCTTCATCTAACTTTTCGCCACTTCGGTAAGTCCAAAGTATTAGTCGATGCCCTTCATCTTGTAATTTTTTTAAAGTTTCAAAAGCAAAAATTTGAGGTTTACCAATCTTTGGATAAGCATCTTCAACTATAGTGCCATCAAAATCAACAGCTATTATTAGTGTATTGAGACTAAAATTCATTATAAATTATTGATTTGGGGTTGTTTGCAAAAGTACATTTTATTTTTTTGAATATTTTATACTAAAGCATGTTGCGTCATGGCTTTTGGCTGTTCAACGCCCATAAGTTTTAAAATGGTTGGAGCTATATCGCCTAAGATACCATCTTTAATATGTTTCAATTCATTGTCAATTAAAATAACAGGAACTGGATTCGTAGTATGAGCTGTATTTGGGCTTCCATCAGGATTTATCATGGTTTCACAATTACCATGATCTGCAATAAGTAAAGTGGAATATCCATTTTCTAACGCACAAGTAACTACATCTTCCACACAATCATCAACAGCTTCACATGCTTTTATGGCAGCTTCCATAACTCCTGTATGTCCAACCATATCGCCATTTGCAAAGTTTAAACAAACAAAATCTACTTCACCTTTATTTAATTCAGTTACTAATGCATCTTTCAATTCATAAGCACTCATTTCAGGTTTTAAATCGTAGGTAGCAACTTTTGGAGAATTTCTTAATATGCGTGTTTCACCTTCAAATTCTTTTTCTTGTCCACCAGAAAAGAAGAAGGTTACATGCGGATATTTTTCTGTTTCTGCTATTCTAATTTGTTTCTTTCCGTTTTTAGAAAGTACTTCACCTAAAGTTTCAGTTAAGTTGTCTTTATTGAAAATAACGTTTACATTTTTGTAGGTGTCATCATAATTTGTAAGCGTTACATAATGCAAATTAAGTTTATGCATGTTTTGTTCATGGAAGTCTGTTTGCGATAAAGCTTCTGTTAACTCTCGACCACGATCTGTTCTAAAATTGAAAAAGATAACAACATCATCTTCTTTAATTTTGGCAACAGGATTCCCAGAATTGTCAGTCATTATAATGGGTTTTATAAACTCATCGGTAATATCATTGTCATAATTTTTTCTGATGGATGCCGTTGCATTTGTAGATTTTTCACCAACACTATTTACCAATGCGTCATAAGCTAATTTAACCCGCTCCCAACGTTTATCTCTATCCATGGCGTAATAACGACCTATTATTGTTGCCAATTGGGTTTTAGAGTTTTCTAAATGGGTTTCGAGTGCTGTTACAAAACCGTATCCAGATTTTGGATCAACATCTCTACCATCTGTAAAGGCATGTATAAAGGTGTTTTCTAAACCAAAATCGTTAGCGGCATCAATTAATCCAAACAAATGATTGATATGGGAATGCACACCGCCATCACTTAGCAATCCTAAAAAATGAACATTTTTATTATGGTCTTTAGCATATTTAAAAGCATCAACTAATACTTTTTCAGTATTAAGTGTTTTATTTTTTACAGCTAAATTTACCTTAACTAAATCTTGATATACAATACGGCCAGCTCCTAAATTCATATGACCTACTTCACTATTTCCCATTTGCCCTTCAGGTAAGCCCACATGTAAACCATCAGTTCTTAAAGTTGCAAAAGGATATTTTTTATAAAGTGAATCTATAAATGGAACGTTTGCATGATCGATTGCTGAAACTTTTGGGTCTGGTGAGTTTCCCCATCCATCAAGTATCATTAAGATAACTTTTTTATTCATTTTTTTTAAATTTAAATCTATTGCAAAGGTACTTATTTTAGATAAAAAAACTTTTGAAAAGTACTATTTTAAAGGGTTTTTATGATAATTTACAAAACCCATCAATTTGTTAATTTTTTGTGAATTAAACGTTAAAAATCTGTTATTAATCATTTTTGGTGTAACAAATTAGAATTTTTATCGTCTCTTTAATATATCAAAAAACATAATCATAAATCAAATTAAAATCTTTCATCATGAAAAAAACAATCATTATTTCCGCAATCGCATTATGCTTTTCAATTGTATCGGTAAATGCTACCCCATTAACATCAACAGTTAAAACTTACGAAACAGCAGCTTTTTTTAAAGTGAATTCTTTTTGTGTTTCTATTGCTAAAGGCGATTTAGACACCGTAGTAAAACTTATTAAAAGAGGTGAAGACGTAAATCAAAAGTCTAATGGTATGACTCCTGTTATGTATGCAGCAAAATTTAACAGAACTGAAATTTTAAAACTTTTAATCTCTCAGGGTGCTGACTTAAAAGCAAAATCTGATAAAGGAATGACGGCTTTAAAATATGCAGAATTGCATGGTGCCAAAGACGCAGCTGTAATTTTAAAAGATGCCATAGCAAAAAACAAAAAAGATAAAAAGAGAAAATAATTATAAAAGATATATGTAATTATTTTGAGTTAGTCACTCGTAAAAGCCTTGTTTTCAAGGCTTTTTTTGTTTTACTGATTTTTATACTTATCTATAGCTTCTTGAATTTTTTCAATTCTATTATCTGGATCTGGGTGTGTGCTTTGAAATTCAGGTACACGATTTGGTCCAGCTGCGGCTTTAAGGATTTCCATAACACCAATCATTTCTTCAGGATTATAACCAGCGTTTATCATAAATCGCACACCTAATTCGTCGCTTTCTAACTCATCATCTCTACCATTTGTTAATAGTGTATTTTGACCGATACCGCTAACTAAACCGCCCATGTCAGCACCAACAGATCCTGCTGTAGCTAACCCTTGCCAGTATTCGCTTTCTGCAATACGTTCTGCACTGTGGCGACCCAAAACATGACCAATTTCATGTCCTAAAACACCTGCTAATTGATCTTCATTTTCTAATTGCGAAAATAAAGCATAAGTTATAAAAATTTGTCCACCCGGAAGTGCAAAAGCGTTAATGGTATTGGGGTCTGCTAACAAGTGAAATTCGTATTTATACGGCGTTTGTTTGGCTATACTACTGTTTACTAATTTGTTTCCAACATTATCAACCAAAGCCTGATATTCATTACTTGAATGTAACCCCCCATGTTGTTGTGCCATTTGTGGCGCACTTTGTAAGCCAATAGCAATTTCCTTATCTGGAGTCATTGATATGGTTTGCATTCTGCCAGTATAAGGGTTTTCTTCTCTTTGGCTACACCTTTTTACAACAAAAAAAAGGGCAATTGCAGCTCCAATTAATAAACGATACTTAAGATTTTTACCTCTCATTTCTTCTAATTTTTACAAATCTAAAGTTACTAAATTTTGGGATATGTTTTTTAGACACGTTTTTTTAGTTTAGTCACGTGTCTTTTGTTATGGTTTAGGCTAGTTTGAAAGTAACAGAATGTTTTAAATTATTTATCTTCACTTAAAAAATCAGCGCATGCCTTTTGAATTTAAAATTATAGAGAAAGAACGGATTAATGAGGTCATTCCTTTAGTCATGAAATTAAATAATAACAACGTTTCACAGCATTTATTAAAACAACGTTTTTCTGAAATGATAAACCAAAATTATGAATGTGCAGTTGTTTATAGTGGCGATAAATTAATTGGCGTATGCGGTTTGTGGTTTTGTACACGTCATTATTCAGGAAAAAGTGTCGAATCAGATCATGTTTTTATAGATGATGCGTATAGAGGGCAAGGTATTGGAAAACAATTTTTTAATTGGATTTATAATTATGCTATAGAAAAAGGGTGTGAAGCTATTGAATTAAATACCTATGTTAGTAATTATGGGTCTCATAAGTTTTATAATAATGAAGGTTTCAGAGCTTTAGGGTATCACTTCTTAAAAAAGTTATAATTTTTCTTGTATATGAATGTATAGATTATATATTTGCTGCCTTAATGCGAGAGTAGCTCAGTTGGTAGAGCGTCAGCCTTCCAAGCTGAATGTCGCCGGTTCGAACCCGGTCTCTCGCTCTGGAAGTCTCATCATATCGATGAGACTTTTTTTGTGCTTTACATTTAATAGTTTGTAGGA
>CANMSN010000024.1 GCA_947500585.1 uncultured Flavobacteriaceae bacterium
CGTCTCTAAAAAACAACTTCGTTGATACAAATCAACTGTATTTAAATCTCTAGTTATGTCGAACTCACGTTATTTAGCATTTTTCTCTTACAAATACGCAACCATTCTAAGTTTTACTCATCTAGTAAGAAACTATTAAATGATGATAAAGAAATTAGCCTATTTTCTTGTAATTATTGCACTATGTATTCATTGTAAAGCTGATGATGGTCTACCCGATTGTTCTACCGTTTTATGTGCCGCTCCATTTTTTCTTGTAGATTTAGTTGATAATACCACAAACGAAAACATCATTCTTCAAGATAATATTTCAGAGGCAGCTATTATGATAAGAGACACTTCTGGAAATCTATTTCAATTTACTATTATTAATTCATCAGGCTTACTATATATAGAAAAAAAGGGATCATCAGACTTTTTAGAAATACTAATAGATTCTGAAATAGTTACCAGTTTATCTTTCAACACATCAAAACCTAATACTAAAGAATGCTGCGATTTTGGTAATCTTATTGATGTACAAGTAAACGATAAAACCTTTAATGTGGAAGATAACACCGTTACTATTTCTTTATAAAACTATTCTAAAAATAAGTACATATATGTATTGATTTTTTGGTAAGAAAACTCTAATTTATATTACTTGTGCTGAATTTGTTTCAGTATCATTAGATATAAAACATTAAAACGATTTCATATCAAGTCGTTACCCAACATTTGATAAAACTCGAATTAAAATGAAAGTAAATAACCATATTGTATTTTTTTTCCTCATCATAATCTCTCTTCAATCTTGTATGCCAGAGGATAAGTATTATAACTTAAGTGATGATGCTAAAGAATTTTTATTTTTTGAATTAGACGATACATTTAAACTAAGAAATTTAAGCACAGATGAAATTATCACGTTAAAAATTATATCAAAAGAAATTGAGCACTATGCAGATGGTGGAATATCACACATTTCATTTGGACCAAGTGCAGATGTCTATATTGAGCGAGGAGAATATATTTTTACTGATGATTCGAATTGTTACACTGGAAGTGTGATAATTGAAGCGAGAAGAGACGGGAGTTTTGAATTTTCGATTAGAACTGGTGATTGCTTTGGTGAATATCTAGCTACACCTGAATTTAACAGTCTCAAATTTGAATTCAGTGATGAGATTATTTCGATAAATGTAAATGGTATTGAATATACAAAAACATATATTCTAAATACAGTTAATAATGCAATCGTCAATACCATATTTTACACAAAAGAGAAAGGAATTATACAAATAAATGATAATCAATCAACTGTATTTACCATAACTGAATAAAAACGTTGGGTAACAATGGTAACCGCTATTACGAGTCCGATAGGTGAAATACTAAAAAAAACACTTACTTCAAACTCCTCAAAATAAAATCTACCTTTTTATTCGTGTTTTTATTCTCTGCAAAAGCATCTGTAATATGTTTTGAAGGTACTGCGTAACCTTTTTTAATGAGCGATTCAATAGCGTCTGCATACTCCAAAGTCACTTTACCGGTAAGCAACACACTTAAATCTTTACCAGAATGGTAGTAATCGTATACTTTTTTTAGTCCTGACAAATACAAATAGTCTTTAGTGAATCCGCCACCACGATGCGCTCGAAGGGTTATATAAAAAGCACTTTCTCTATCTAAATCGTATTGATTGTGCAACAACCTAAACGTTCTAGAAAACGGATAGCCTTTTGCTAAACTATCTACCACAATAACACGATATGCCAATTCTTTTAATCGGGTTATGGTTAAATTATTGCTCATATATTCCGAAAAAACAGCTAGTCCCTCTTGGGTTTCTTCATTATTGGGAAAGCCATGAGAAAATATTTTAAGAGGATGTAGTAAACCATTCATCGTGGTTACCATATGCACACCAATTTCATGATTGGTTAATACCGCAATTTCATTATCTGAATACGTATGGTTGGCATTTAACACCAAGGTTTTGGTATTATTGAGCACCATAGCAATAGCTGAAATCTTATCGGAAAACCCAATATTATAACTAAAATCGTATTTCGTGGAAAACTCTTTAAAAAACACTTCAGATTCTTTAGCACTATACTTGGGTTGAAACATGGAAACATCTTTATTCTCATCTTCAAAATGCAGAATAAATTTGGCGTTTTCAACGTCGTTTTCAGTTGGTGTTCCAAAACAATGCAAACAATCGTAATAAAACTTCCTACCTGTTCCAATAGTTTCTATACATTGTATTAAACCCGAATAGGCATAAATAATATCTTCGTATAGATTCCTAATCTCATCATCTTCAATACGCTCTAAAGGTTGTGTAAAAAGCTCACGATGGAGTTTAAACTTATCGAAATTGATGTTTGGATATTTAAAAACAGGATCTGTAAGGTATTTAGAAGCAAAAAAACGTTCTTTTTCTTCTTCAATATTTATAGGATTTACATAACTTAATAGCTCAATTTGCTTTACTAGCACATCGATATTTTTGTCGATTTCCAAAAGCGCTTGAGTTTCTATAGTATCATCAATCTTCATAATTACTTCTTAAACCTGTTATAAACCTGTTGCGCATGTTCTGGAATACGAGTTTTTAATTCACTTTCAACAGTTTTAACTACTTCTGGGAATATAATCTGCTCATATTCATCACAATACACCTTTGCGATTTCAGTTGCCAAAACTAAGGTGTTTTTAAAGTTTTTCGTAATATATTTTAAGAAATATCCATTTCCTTGAAACGTATCATTAATTAATGAAGTAGATTTTATAGGGTTGGGGAATTTAATTTCCGATAAACTTTTTCGCCAACTCTCAACAACATCTCCAAAACGGTCGCTATCAATATTTGATGTTCCTAAATTCCAAGTAGGCACTTCCCTATCCCATCGTTTCCAGTTGTAGCTATGCATATCGTAAACGGTACAAAATCCAAATTTAGATTCTAAAGTCTGAATTAATGCATCTGTAACTTTATAAAAATTAGCATGTTTTTGTAAACTTTTGGCTTTCATGGGTTCAGAAAGTGGAGTTTTCCATAATGCCTTACCCCAAGCTGTAACAAAAACCGCATCATTGGGCGCACGATTTAAATCGTACTCAAAACGTGAATCGCAACCTGCAATAACTATAGGATGCGATTTTATCATGTTTTTCGTCTCAGGGTCTCCCTCATACCAACGTTCGTATTCGGTATGAATGCAATTATTCCAAAGCTCTTTTCTAAATTGATGTCCGTCGTGAATTGCTGCACAAGCATAAGGCACATAGTCATCAATTTTTATAGTAAATGAATAGTCTGAAGATACAGCTTCAAAAGTATCACCATTTACAATTTTAGATATAATATCTTTTACTGAAAGCTTTAGCATAATTTATTCTTTAACCAAACTTCCCCATTCCGTCCAAGAACCATCGTAAACAGAAATATTTTTATAACCTGAAATTTCTGCTCCTAAAGCTAACACACAGGCTGTTAGTCCTGAACCACAAGAAAAAATAATATTGTCATTTTTATTAGCTACCATATAAAAAGCTTTAGCCAACTCTTTTTTAGAGTTTAAAACACCATTTTCTAACAAATCTGTAAATGGTAAATTTTTAGAATTCGGAATAGTTCCCATGCGCAAACCTACTCTAGGTTCGGGCTCTGTACAATTGAAACGTCCTGCAGAACGTGCATCTATAATATTATGTGTTTTATTTTCAGAAGCCTTTTTAACATCTTCAAAAAAAGACATGTATTGTGGCTGATAATTTGCCTTAAAATCACCCTGTTCACCTTCATAAACAGTCATGGGCTCTGTATTGTATTTGGCTTTTAACCATGCAGGAAATCCGCCATCTAAAACCGCAACGTTGTTATATCCAAAAGCTTTAAAGAGCCACCAAACACGGGCACTGGAGTATATACCTTTATCATCATAAACTACAATAGCACTGTCGTTATTTATTCCTAATGCTCTAGCTTCTTTTTGAAATTGTTCTTCTGATGGAAATGCGCTTGGAAAAGGATCAGAGGTATTACTGAATTTGTTTTTAATATCAAAAAACCTAGTGTTTGGTATTTGTTTTTGGGTGGCATCAAATACTTTATTAATAGTACCTTCTAAAATAACAAGATTTGTAGCATTTAAATGGTCATGAAGCCATTCAACGGAAACTGCAGGAGATTTTAAAATAATAGTAGAACTCATTTCGAATTATTCTTTAATCTTATAAGCTATGCGTCTTGTACTGTTTTTCTAAGTCTGGTTCGTCTATCAAAAGCTTGGAGCTTATCTAAAACTTTCATCTCTAAAAAGTCTATGACTTTTTCCTCTATTTTAACTTTAAGTTTATATACTTTATTTATGTATGTAATGCCACCCGGCGACATCACATTTACCTCAACTAGCTTTCCGCCAATAACATCAATACCCACAAAGTAAAGTCCGTCGTTTACTAATTTAGGTCCTATTTGTTTGCATAAGGCTTTTTCCGATTTAGTCAGGGTGTGACGTTGTACACTGCCTCCAGCTGAAACGTTAGAACGGTGATCGTCATTTCCTGGAACACGTTTCATGGCTCCAACAGGTTCTCCGTTTAAAATTAAAATACGAACATCACCTTGGTCTGCACCTTCAATATAGTCTTGAAGAATCACATAACTTGAAGTACCATCACTATTATGTATATAAAAATCAAGTAATGAATTAATATTACTCATTGCAGATTTTTCAATTAAAATAACACCTGAACCACCAAAACCATTTAAGGGTTTTAAGATCATTTTATCTGCTTTAGATTCTTTGATCTGCTTGATTAAATATCTTTTACTTTTTGATACATGTGTAGCGGGTATAATATTACTATGTGCATCACCAAATGCTGCTGTGTATAATTTATTGTTTGCCTCTCTCATCCCTTCTAAAGAATTCATGATAAAGACATCATCTTTAACAGAATCTAAAAAATTAAGCATAATAGGATCTAGAGGCGGATTAGCTCTAAAGAAAATAACATCAAAACCAGCTAGTGGAAGCATTTCTTCTCGCAAATCGGCTTTTTTATAAAATGATTTTAACGAACTTGGTGTTTTATCCATGCGCCCTATAACGGTACAGTTAGCGGTAGTCACACTATTTCGGATGGTTAAATCTGCAGGCACGCACATGGCTACACCATGGTTTCGTTTAACACATTCTTTTATTAAGGCTAGCGTTGTATCGTTCTCAGGATCTATTTCTTCCCACTTGTACATTATAAAACAAACGTTCATTTTTTATATATTTATAATATTACTAAACTAATTTAAGATCCTTCGCCAAGGCTCAGGATAAGCGATTCAAACAAATTTATGAAAAATTTGATTCTCTGCTTATTTTACTTCATCGTAATGGTCATTCCATTCTTTTGGTTTAGGATCGTGTAGTTTTCCTAACGATTTGGCCACTATCATAGATACCGTGGCATCTCCTGTAACGTTCACTACTGTTCTACACATATCTAAAGGTCTATCTACAGCAAAAATAAGTGCTAAACCAATTGGTAATAATTCGGCAGGAAACCCAATAGATTCTAAAACAATAACTAACATAACCATACCAGCACTTGGTACAGCAGCACTTCCAATAGACGCCAAAAGCGCAGTTAATACAATAACTAACTGATTTGTAAAGGTTAATCCTTCTGGCCAAATAACCTGCATAATAAACACCGCGGCAATTCCTTGGTATAAACTCGTACCATCCATATTAACTGTTGCACCAACAGGTAAAACAAAACCTGACACTTCTTTATCTACACCTAAATGCTCTTCAACACGCTCCATAGTTACAGGAAGTGTTGCCGCACTACTACTCGTTGAAAATGCTAACAATTGTGCAGGACTTATTTGTTTTAAAAACCACATAGGCGATTTTTTGGCATAAACACTAACCAGAATCAAATAGAAACCAATCATTATAATTAATCCGCCGACAACACAAAAAGCGTAGTACAGTAATTTTATCAAAATTTCAACGTCATCAAAAGCGATAATCACATTTGCTAAAAGTGCAAAAACTGCATAGGGTGCAAATAGCATAATTAAATCTACCATTTTCATAACTACTTCATTCAATGAATCAAAGAATTTCACCAAAGGTTTTGCCTTTTTATCTCCAATTAGTAATAAACAAATTCCAACAAACAGAGCGAAGAATATCACTTGAAGCATCGAAGCTTCAGCAAACGATTTAAAAATATTACTTGGAAAAATATCAACTAAAGCTTGTAACGGGCCTGCTTCTTGAGTAACTTTTGCTTTACCAATCATTACATCTGCTTTATCAGCATATGTGATTTTTATTTTTTCAATGGTTTCTTTGGACATACCATCACCTGGCTTAAACACATTTACAATACTTAAACCAATAACAATAGCCACCAAAGTAGTAGCAATATAAATACCTATGGTACGTAATCCCATAGATTTAATTTTAGAAATGTCTTTTAAATCGGAAATTCCTTTTATTAAAGACGCCAAAATTAATGGCACTGCAATAAGCTTAAGAAGATTGATGAATATGGTACCAAAAGGTGCAATCCAATTGGTTACAAAACCTTTTCCACCATCAACGGAATTCATAATAAAACCAAAAATGATTCCGAGAACCATTCCTATAATAATCTTCCAGTGCAACGCTAGTTTTTTCATGTACTATTTTTTCTTTCTAAGTTGCAACAAGATAAGTATTTTAAAATTTATGTGAAGAATTTATGGCTAGGTTTCTTTCACACTTCTCTTTTTTGGACTTTACGTTTTTCCAAAAATTAGATTTTTGTGATACCAATGGAGTAAACTTCAATATTTTACTTAAAAAAACCTAACGAATACCACCCTAATTATCTTCTAGAACTATAAGAATCAAATTAATATCACATTTAGCCAAACATTTTTAAGCTCTTATAGAAATTATTCTTTAATAAACTAAATGAAGAAAATATACCTTCTTGATTGAATTTCAATTACTACATCTTAATAAATTTAGTTGTAGAGTAATCTTCAACATTTAAAAAATAAATCCCTTTTGATAGATTACTAATTGATAGTTCTTGATTGACAAGTTTTCCTGAAACTATTTTTTCACCTAAAGTATTATATATAATGTAGTTTTTATTAATTGAAACGATTGGCAGTTTCAAATAACTCGTGGCTGGATTTGGGTATAATTTTAAATTATCAAGACTATTATTGCTAGAACTAAGAATACTACTCACATTATAAGTTGGAGAAGACACATTTATCTGCCCTGATTTTGTTTTTGAGCTTTTATCTGCAGTGTCTGATACTGTAACTATCATTTCAACTCTATAGTTACCTACTTGACTAGCTGTGAAAGTTCTATTAGTTTCACCACTAATTGAAGTTTGAGTATCCGCATTGATCCATTGGTAAGTATCTGCTTCTATATTGGTACTAAGCGTATTTCCGTCTACTATTAATGTATTATCTATATTAATCGCATTTATAATTATTACATTAGAAGTGTAAATACAACCATAAGAATCTTGCACAGTTACTTCATAAACACCTCCTTGTAAATCTGAAAATATATTTTGAGACTGATAGGCGCTACTATCAATGGCATATACATATGGAGGTCTACCTCCAGTGGCATAAGTTTCAATAACACCACTTGGTTCATTACCTGAGTCTGTAAATTCTATAACTACTAATAAAGGGACTGGTTCTGAAATAGTAACAGTACCAATAGCTAGTGTTCCCTCAGCATCTACTACATTTATAGTATAAACACCAGCACACAAAGAATCAAAAGTATTTGAATTTTGATATGCAGAACCATCTATTGAATATTGATATGGAGCTACTCCTCCAGTTACATATACTTCAAAGTAACCATTACAATCACCTTCACAACCTACTTCTACAACTAAATCTATAACTTCCAACTCTTGCGAAAAAGTATTATACGAGAAGAATAATAAACAAAGTAATGAAAACGCTTTTTTCATAGGTAAAGGTTAAAAATTAATAAGCTCAAAGTAAATAACTTCTAACTATAAATCTTATTTATCAAGAAAAAATCAGCAATAACTAATGCTGCCATAGCTTCTACAATAGGTACTGCTCGTGGTACAACACAAGGATCATGGCGACCCTTACCGTGCATTTGCACAACCTTTCCTTCTTTATCTATAGTTTCGTATTCCTGTATAAGAGTCGCTACAGGTTTAAAGGCTACATTAAAATAAATATCCATACCGTTACTAATACCACCTTGAATACCTCCTGAAAAATTAGTTTTGGTACTTCCATCGGTATTAAACGAATCGTTATGGTCGCTACCATACATGGTACTTCCATTAAATCCGCTACCATATTCAAAACCTTTTACAGCATTTATAGAAAGCATCGCTTTTCCTAATTCAGCATGTAATTTATCAAATACGGGCTCTCCTAAACCAACGGGGACATTTTGTATAACGCAACTTACTATGCCGCCAACGGTATCGCCTTTTCCACGGACTTCTTTAATGTATGTTTCCATTTTTGAGGCCATAACTTGGTCTGGACATCGCACAATATTCGATTCTGCTTTTGTAAGATCTAATGCAGGGTAAGGTTTATCTAATTTCATAGTTCCAACACCAGAAACATACGCCGTAATTTCAATACCTTTTAGCATTTGTTTTGCAACTGCACCAGCAACTACACGACATGCCGTTTCACGCGCAGAACTACGACCACCACCACGATAGTCTCTTACTCCGTATTTTTTGTCATAGGTGTAATCTGCATGACTTGGTCTATAACTGTCTTTTATATGTGAATAATCGTGAGATTTTTGATTCGTGTTTTCAATCACGAAACCAATAGAAGTTCCCGTTGTTACACCTTCAAAAATTCCTGAATAAAATTTAACCGTATCGGGTTCTTTACGTTGTGTGACAATAGCAGACTGACCTGGTTTTCTTCTATTTAATTCATTTTGAATTTCATCTAAATCTAATACAATACCAGACGGACAACCATCAATAACACCGCCTAAAGCAGGTCCGTGAGATTCTCCATAAGTTGTTAAATTAAATAGTCTTCCGAAGGAATTACCAGCCATAATTTCAATTTTTGGCTAAGTTAAATCTATTCTTAGAAATAAGAAAATGAAATCGTATTTAGCTTTATAAACGCTACACTAAAAACTAATAACAATTATTTAACAATTTGCTCATATATAAATAATTATAGCATAATGATAACATTACACTAAACTATGTTATTTGTGTTTTGTTTAAGTAGACTCAAATTGAAAATTAAAAGAAAAGTAGAAATTGCCGTAATATCTGATGTTCATCTAGGAACATACGGTTGTCATGCGAAACACTTACTAACTTATTTAAATAGTATTGAACCTAAGAAACTGATTTTAAACGGCGATATTATTGATATTTGGCAATTTAGTAAGCGGTACTTTCCAAAACCACACTTGAAAGTGATTAAGAAAATAATGGACATGGCTTCTGAGGGCATAGAAATTATTTACATCACTGGAAATCATGATGATATGCTACGAAAGTTTAGCGGAACTACTATTGGTAATATTTCTATTGCAGATAAAAAAGTTTTAGAATTAGACGGAAAAAAAATGTGGTTTTTTCATGGTGATGTGTTTGATATGTCTATACAAAATGCCAAATGGCTTGCCAAAATTGGTGGTTATGGTTACGATTTATTAACCTTGATTAACCGATTAGTTAATTGGTATTTAGAAAAACGAGGTAAAGAACGCTACTCCTTATCTAAGAAAGTGAAAAATGGTGTAAAAGGTGCTGTAAAATATATTAACGATTTTGAAAAAGTAATTGCAGAACTAGCTATAGAAAACGGCTATGATTATGTAATTTGCGGTCATATACACCAACCAAAAATGGAGTATATTGAAAATAAATACGGCAAAACAACCTATTTAAATTCTGGAGATTGGGTTGAAAACTTTACCGCTTTAGAATACCAGTTTAAACGTTGGAAAATTTATAATTATAATAGCGATAAACTAGCTCCATTTATTGTAAATGAACCAGATAATGATTTTGAAATGCAAGATTTAATTGCCGCTATTACTATTGTTGAGAAAGAAGTTGGTAAGCAACCTCGAGAAAAATCCATGAGGCATTCTTAAGTAAACAACTTAAAAATATCGAGGCAAGCTTCGGAGCATTTAATCTCGATTATCAAGTAAAAAATCAAATTAAAGCTTCTTTTAAAATTGTAATGGGGTGTTTTGCTTCTCGATGTGTACCATCCTTTATTTGATGCCTACAACTTGTTCCATTTGCTGAAATAATCACATCTTTTGAAGCTTTTCTAATGGCTGGAAATAAAGTTTGTTCGCCTATTTGCATACTCACTTCATAATGTTCTTTTTCATAACCAAAACTCCCTGCCATTCCACAACATCCACTAGGAATAATAGTAACCTTATAATTTTTTGGTAAATTCAATATCGCAAAACTTGAAAGTTGGTTACTCATAGCCTTTTGATGGCAATGCCCGTGAAACTTAATAGTTTTAGACTCTAAGGTGAATTGTTCTGGTTTTATATGGCCTAATTCTATTTCTTGCTGAATAAACTCTTCTATTAAAAAGGTGTTTTTAGCTATAGCGTCGGCAGAAGTTTTATCGTCCGCTAATTTTAAATATTCATCTTTAAAAGTAAGAATAGCAGAAGGTTCTATACCGATAAGCGGTGTGTCTTCTGAAATTTTATCTTTAAATACTTCTACATTTTTGTTGGCAAGATCTTTTGCTTCTTCTAAAAAACCTTTTGATAAATAACTTCTTCCACTTTCTAAATGACTGACAGGGATCACTTTATAGTTTAGCCCCTCTAATACCATTAAAGTATCAACAGCTATTTCTGACTCTAAATAATTTATAAACTCATCTACAAATAGGTAAATTATTTTTATTGAATTCTCTATACAATCTTTACCATTAATCCCGTTTGAAAAATTATTGAAACTTGTAAAAGATTTCGAAACTTTAGGCAAACTTCTTTTTGAATGAATTCCTAAAGTATTTTTTATAAATCCTGAAGTCATATTATTTTGAAATAATGCATTGTAAAACTTCGGAACTCGTGATGCTATCTTGTTATATTTCGTTGATTTAGCAAAGAATTTATCTTTAAGTTTAAACCCATTCGCCTTCTGATATTGGTATTGAAACTCCGCTTTTAAGCTTGCTACATCAACACTACTCGGGCATTCGCTTGCGCAAGCTTTACAACTTAAACACAGGTCGAAAACGTCTTTCAATTCTGAATGATTGAACTTGTTTTTTTTATCAGAATTCGTTAAAAATTCACGTAAAGCATTCGCTCTGGCTCTGGTGGTATCTTTTTCATTTCTGGTAGCTCTGTAACTGGGACACATGGTTCCTCCAAATTCAGGTAACTTTCTACAATCGCCTGAGCCATTACACTTTTCGGCTTCACGTAAAATACCTTGAGATTTGGAGAAATCTAATACTGTTTCTATTTGGGGCTCTTTTCTATCTGTTTCATAACGTAACGCTTTATCCATTGGAAAAACATCCACAATTTTTCCTGGATTAAAAATATTTTGCTCATCAAAAGCTGATTTAATACGTTTTATAATTTGATAATTTTCATCACCAATCATTAAAGGGATGAATTCGGCTCGCACAATACCATCTCCATGCTCGCCACTCATAGAACCTTTATATTTCTTTACTAAATGTGCAACATCTGTCGTTATTTTTCTAAATAATTTGACATCGTCTCCTTTTTTTAAATTTAAAGTAGGTCGTAAATGTAATTCTCCTGCTCCTGCATGGGCATAATAAATAGCCTCTTGTTTGTAGCCTTTCATTAGAGCTGTAAACTCTAAAATATAATTAGCTAAATCTGGCAAAGCCACTGCTGTATCTTCAATACATGCCGCAGATTTTTTATCACCAATAATATTACCCAATAAACCCAAACCAGCACTTCGTAAGTTATTTGCCTTTATAATATCTTCATTTTGCAAAATAACATTTGCATAACTTAATTGGGAGTTAAATAATGTTTTCTCTAAAGCTTCAACTTTTCTTTTTACTTTATCAATACTATTTGCTCTAACTTCGCACATTAATATTGCTAAAGGGTCTTCCTTTATGAATTGCCTATTTTCTTGCTGGGTTTTATTATACTTAGTTAAATCCAAAATTGTTTTATCGAGCATTTCGCATGAGTACAAATCGTGCTTCATAACTAACTCAACAGATTCTAAACAACTATTAATAGTACTAAAATGTGCCGCAACTATAATAGATTCCTTTGGGGGCAACTCATCAAGTTTTAAAGTTATTTGAGTTGTAAATGCCAGTGTACCTTCACTTCCTGAAAGCAATTTACACATATTAAAAGCCTCTGAAGTATTAGAAAATACTTCAGTTTTTATCAACTCATCAATAGCATAGCCTGTGTTTCGTCTATGTATTTCTGGTTTAGGGAAGTTTTCTTTAATTTGACTTTGAACAGACTCAGGTTTTAGTTCTTCATATATGGTTTTATAAATATGCCCTTCTAATGAATCTTCATCCTTTTTTCTATGAAATTCATCAACTGAAACTTCACTAAACACAACATCGCTCCCGTCACTTAAAACACCCTGTATTTCTAAGACTTTATCTCTTGTAACACCATATTGAATAGACGTTGTTCCTGAGGAATTATTACCAACCATACCTCCTATCATACAGCGGTTTGAGGTGGATGTATTTGGACCAAAAAATAACCCAAATGGTTTTAAATAATTATTAAGTTCATCTCTAACTACGCCTGGTTGAACAGTTACTGTTTTTTCTTTCTCATTAAAACTTAAAATTTTAGTAAAATATTTTGATACATCAACCACAATACCTTTTCCAACACATTGTCCTGCCAAAGACGTTCCAGCAGTTCTGGGTATTAATGACGTTTTTTGAGTTTTCGCAAAGGCTATAAGCTTTTTAATGTCTTCATTGTTTTTTGGATATGCAACTGCTAAAGGCAACATTCTATAAACTGAAGCATCGGTTGCATATAACGATTTCATTAAATCATCATAAAACAATTTTCCAGATAGGTTTGATTTTAAGTCTTTTAGCGTCATAGAGTTAAAAAATCTATTATTTGGATAAATATAAATACATTTTTGGCGTTATTTTTGTAAAAGTAATCGCAATATTAATAAGTGGTCTTTTTTATTAAAACGACCGTATATAATCAATAAACTAAAAATTTAAAACTTATGAAAAAATTATTTTTATTATCACTAGTTCTATTAGGGTTTACATTCGCATCGAGTGCGCAAGAGATTGCAGAAAATGCTATTGGATTACGATTAGGAGATAGCAATGGTTTAGGAGCCGAAATATCTTATCAGCGTGCCTTAGGGGATAATAACCGTTTAGAGGCAGATCTTGGATGGAGAAATGGCAATAACTATAATGCGTTTCAACTTACTGGTTTATACCAATGGGTATTTCCTTTGGATGGATCTTTTAATTGGTATGTTGGTGCTGGTGGTGGAATTGCCTCTTTTGATGGAAAAGATGCATTGAGAGGTACTGACGAAACATCTCTTTTTGTTGCTGGTGATATAGGTATTGAATATAATTTTGATATTCCGTTACTTTTATCTTTAGATTTTAGACCAACACTTGGTTTTGGAGATTTTACTGATGATTTAGATTTTGATATTGCGTTAGGTATTCGTTATCAGTTCTAAATTTGAAGAAACCATATTATAATAAAAAATAAAGCGCCTTTTTAGGCGTTTTTGTTTTATATGTTATACAGTGAAATATCACTTAAAATAGACCGAAACTACTTCATTGCAACATTACTATACTTAGCATTTACAACAATAGTTTTTCCAGTATTTGAGTTGTTGGAAGTAAATGAACTTATATTTTTTTCTGAAGGTTTTTCTGGGTGACTAAAACTAGAGCGTGTACCCTTATATTGCAAGTTACAAGTAACTTTTGGAAGCGCAATAACGGCATCACAATTTTGAATAAGAATATTCAAGTTTGTAAATGAATCATCAATTTTTAAAATTTTCAAATCGCCAATACTGCCTTCTATCATGGCATTACCTGTTAAATTGTCAATATTCACATTTGAAGAATTAGAGGTTAAAACCATACTTTTAACATTACTAAAATCTGCATCTTTAACGTATTTTAAATTTAGCTCACCTAAATTCCAATTGGTGACATGAATTGGCGAATAAGAAGCATTAATGGAAGTAGAACCTCCATTAACGCTATATGCTGTAAATTTTGTGTGTGATAAATCTGCTTTTAAGTTATTAATATTAGATGCAAATTCTAATTCACCATGACGTACATTAACTTTTAACTTAGCCCCTTTTGGCATTTTAATTTTAATGGTTTTCTTAACTTTAAAGTCAGATTCTTTATTTACAAATTCTCCAACTAAAATACGTCTTTTTTGAGCTAACTTTTCGCGCTCTTCAGCATGTTTCTCTCGCTGTTCTGCCATTTTTTCGCGAACTTTGGCTTGCTCTTCACGTCTTTTAGCTACAAGTTCTTTTTGCTTTTCAGTCAGTTCTACTTGAAGTTCAATGCGTTTAACTTGCTGCTCCATTTGTTTCTCTAAACGCTCACCCCAAAGTTCCATTTGCTTTTGATATGCTTTATTATCAAACTGACCTTCAAATTTTTTAGCCCATTCTTGCATTTGCTTACCATATTTCTCAGCCCATTCTTTTCCAAATTTTTCGCCCCAAGCTTCCATCTTTTTAGAATAATCTTTACCATATTTAGATTCAAATTCTTGTGTGTACTCTTCTAAATACTTTTCACCATCTTTCTCATATGCCTTATAATCAAAACGAATATCATGAACACCTTCTGGTAATTCTGGTAGTTCTGGCATCTCAGGTAATTCAGGAAGCTCTGGTAACTCTGGTATTTCAAAATGAAAATCTATATCGGATAAATCTGCAAGCTCGAATTTCAACTCTTTTAACACAGCTTTTACAGCATCATTGTCACCATAATTATAGCTACTAGACCAAATATGAGGTGTATTAGACTTAGCGGAAATTGACACATTATCTGAAGAAGCATCAATATCGACATTCCAAGATTTTAAAGCGCTATTAAGGTTTGCTTTACTTAAATCTTCGCTTTCAATATAAGCCTCAATTTCTACGGTGTCTTTATTCCATGTATCAAATATAATATTGGTATAACTCGTATTTAAATCGATAGTAACGTCCTTATCAACTTTAATAGATTGTGATACTTTAGTTAATTTCTCTTGAGCTATTATACTTCCAGCCATAATAAAGCTTAGTATAAATAGTCTCATTTTTATAATTGATTTGTTCATTTTTTGATTTTTTTAAATGGATTTTTTTTCTTCTTCAATAGTTGCATTAGAAGTACTTAATTCTTGCAATTGTGCTCTTAAACGATATAATAAGTTTAAACGAAATTTTAAATTATCTATTAATGCATTTACCGTTAACTCGCTTGGTCCAGACTCTGTTAGTTCTAAAGATAACCTTTGGTATTCTTCGTCCAAATCATTCAGTTGCATTAAATAATCATCAAAAAGTTCTTTAGTTTCAGCGGTTGGCTTAATTTTAGATAGCTCTAAATTAATACTCGCCAAATAATAATCTTCAACTTTTTTTAAACCCGGAGACACATCGCCTAAAGATTTTGTTTCAACAGTATTTGTAGAAACAACTTCTGGTGGTAAATCTGTATTATCAGTCTCAAAAAAATTATAAGTACCAAAACTTAAACCCAAAAGCACAACCACACTTGCTGCAACTCTAAACCAACTAAACTTAGATTTTTTTGGTTCTTCTGGAAGCGCTTTATCTAGTTTTTCAAGAAACCTATCTTGATGATTTTTTGGCATTTTTTCATGCGATATTTTATCTTCCTTAAATAATTCTCTAATATCTCGTGCCATTTCTTTTAAGTTTTAACAGTTCTTGTAATTTCGTTTTTCCTCTTGACAATTGTGTTCTTGATGCCACTTCAGAGATATTTAAAATCTCCGAAATCTCTTGATGATCATAGCCTTCAATTAAATAGAGCATCACAACATATTGATACTTTTCAGGCAATTTGTTAATAGCGTATTTTACATCATCAAGGGTAATGCTATCTTCTACTAACCATTTGTCGTCATTTGTAGTATCAATAACTTTTAGGTGCACCTCTTCTAAATCAACAAGTTGTTGTTTTTTAGCTTTTAAGAAATCGATACTCTTATTAACCACAATGCGTTTTAACCAAGCTCCAAAAGTAACTTCTGCTTTGTATTGATGTAGTTTTGTAAAGGCTTTTATAAAAGCTTCTTGTACTACATCTTCAGCATCAGCAGCATCTTTCAAAAATCGTTTGGCAACAATATACATACCTTCGCAGTACTGGTTGTATAACTGCACTTGTGCTTTCCGATTGTTTTGTTTACATTTTTCAATAATGTCAACTTGAAACATGGGTATTCAACTTTTGGTTTTAAATACCATATTAACTCATAAAAGGTAATTGGTATTTGGTTAGTTCATTTAAAAGACGATAAAAAAAGTGTAGTGTTGCAAAAAAATATTTTTTTTACATTTAAATAACAAAGCTAAAGAAATCTACGTTTGCTTTTAAGTAATAATTACTTTTAAAGTATCTTTGCAAATCTCAATTTATTTTCGCTTTATGAACACCTTTTTAAAACGTATTCTCGTACTATTATCTATTTTGGCATTAGGACTTTTGCTATATTCTGTTTTTGTTGAAAATATTTTCGCAAAACGTTTAAGTCCGAAGGATACTGTTAAGTTTGAATTGAATGATTTGAAGTTGAAAGTTTTTTACAATAGGCCATTTAAAAAAGATCGTGATATTTTTGGTGCGCTAGTTCCTTTTAATGAAGTATGGCGAACTGGTGCTAATGAAGCTACTACTTTTGAAACTAATAAAACTTTAGATGTGGGCGGTATGACATTACCAAAAGGAATTTATACGTTATGGACAGTGCCGAGAGATACTATTTGGACAGTTATTTTCAATTCGAAACAGTATGCTTGGGGTGTAGATAATGAAATGAAACCTATGTGGGATCCTAATTATGATGTTGTAAAAATTGATGTTCCTGTACAAAAATTAGATTCTTATGTTGAACAATTTACCATTGCCTTTGATAACTCAACAGATAATTTGTCTTTAACCATGGCTTGGGACGATGTTAAGGTAGCTGTACCATTGAAATGAATTTACAATAAAGGGCTTTTGCATAGTTTGCAAAAATAAAATTGTAAATTAGACAATCACTTTCTTTAGTAATGTCAAAAAGTAAAAAATCAGCTTTAAAAGAAAAAAAAGGTGTTTCTCAATCTGAAATCACCAATATGTATTCCATAGAAATTATTAAGAATAAAAGGAAAGCAAAAGTTGATACTAAAACTTTAATTTCTAATATTTTAAACAAAGATATTACCGCTTTAAGTAGAGCTATTACTTTAGTTGAAAGTAACAACCCAAAACATTTAGAACAAGCTAATACCATAATAAAAAGATGCTTACCGCATGCTAACAAATCTATTCGAATAGGAATAACAGGTGTTCCTGGAGTTGGAAAAAGCACATTTATTGAAACTTTTGGTACATATTTAACATCTTTAGGAAAACGTGTTGCCGTTTTAGCTATAGATCCAACAAGCTCAATTACAAAAGGAAGTATTTTAGGAGATAAAACACGAATGGAAGATTTAGTGAAAGATGAAAATGCTTTTATACGTCCTTCTGCATCTGGAAATTCTTTGGGTGGTGTTGCACGAAAAACCAGAGAAACTATAATTTTATGTGAAGCTGCAGGTTTTGATGTTATACTTGTTGAAACTGTTGGTGTTGGGCAAAGTGAAACTTCTGTTCATAGTATGGTTGATTTCTTTTTACTTTTAAAATTGGCAGGAGCAGGAGATGAATTACAAGGTATTAAACGTGGTATTATAGAAATGGCAGACACCATTGCTATTAATAAAGCGGATGGAGATAATTTGAAAAACGCAAAACTTGCCAAGGTAGAATTTAATAGAGCGCTTCACCTCTACCCTGAAAAATCATCGAATTGGCAACCTAAAGTAACCCTATGTAGTGCTTTAAACAATGAAGGTATTGATGCTATTTGGACTATTATTCTAGAATATGTTGAACTAACCACAAAAAGCAATTATTTCAACCAAAAACGAAGTGAACAGAATAAATTTTGGCTTATACAAACTATTGAAAACCAATTAAAGTCTGATTTTTTTAACAACGCAGAAATTAAAAAGGAATTAGCAAATCAACTAAAGCTTATAGAAGCTAATAAAACAACGCCTTTTGTTGCTGCGGATTATTTATTGAACTTGAACAAATCGTTTTAATAAGTATTTAGCGAGTTTATAAAAGATAAACCCAGAAATGGCTCCAAAGGTTAATCCGCAAACAATATCTAACGGATAATGCACACCTACATAAATTCTACTATAGGCTACAATAGCACTCCAAAACAATAAAATAAAAATTAAATTTTTATAATACGGTTTTAGCATTAAACCTGCAAAAACAGCCGCAGCCATAGAGTTAGATGAATGTCCAGAAAAGAAACCATACTTTCCGCATCGCACTGCAATAAATCGCATTTGATCAATTAAATCGGCTTCACCACAAGGTCTAGGTCTTTGAAAACCTCGTTTAAAAACGTTTGTTATTTGATCGGTGAACGTAATCATTAAAGCAACAACAATAACGAATACTAATAATGATTTTAAACCATATTTTTTATATAGCAGAAATAACAATACCACATACAAAGGAATAAATGTAAGCTTATCGGTAATTAAAAGCCATAAAGTATCCCAAGTTGGAGATCCTAAATTATTCAAAAACAAAAATAATTCGGTATCGTATTTTAAGAGCTCTTTTATCATTTTTTACTACTCGTCATACTTAGCCACTTCTGCATCATAAAAATCAGTAGCTAATTTTATGGCATTTTCAGTTTCGGTTTCTAGTTCTTTTTGATCTTCAGCATCAAAATCTTCAAACCATTCCACTTCATCATCTTCAAGATTAATTATAAACCTTGGAAACTCCGTATGTATTACGAAAATAGCATTTGGATAATCTGTATTATCTCCTAGAATGAATTTTGGAAGTGTCATTTACTAATTGTTAGTTTTAGACAAAATTAACTTTTTTGTCAAATAATTAAATCGAATATACAATAAAATTGCAGCTGTTGTTAATCCTGCTAACAAACCTAGCCATATACCAAAACTTCCGTATGCAGCTTCTTTTCCTAAAAACCAACTTATAGGAAAGCCAATTAACCAATATGATATAAAGGTTATTAGGGTAGGTATTTTAACATCTTGCAATCCTCGTAAAGCCCCTAAAACCAAAACTTGTATACTATCACTTATTTGAAATATTGCAGCTGCTATTAATAACTTTGAGGCTATTGAAACAACTTCTCTATTATCAATTAAATTTTCAGTATCATCAAAATCTACATATAGCTTTGGTAAGTAATCATGAAAAACAAAAAAAAGCATAGCAAAACAAGTAGCTAATATGATACCTAAAAGAAATATTGAAAAAGCAATTCTACGCAACTCAATATAGTTTTGTAAACCTTTTTGATTTCCAACTCTTATCATGGAAGCAACACTTAAACCCATGGCTACCATAAACGTCATAGACGATAGATTTAATGCTATTTGATTTGCTGCTTGAGGGTTTTTGCCCAACAAACCACTTAGCCAAATTGCTGCTGTAAAAATAGCGACTTCAAAAAACATTTGCATAGCACTAGGTGCACCAAGGTTTATAAGTTTTTTAAGCATAAATTTATTTAGCACAAAAAACTTGATATTAGTTACAAAAGCTTTTGATTTTTCTTTTCCTTTCAATAAAAACCATAAATACCAAACCATTATAATTCTTGATGCTAAAGTTCCATAAGCTGCACCAACAATACCAAGTTCTGGAAAACCAAATTTTCCAAAAATTAACAAATAGTTTAAAATCACATTAATAATATTCGCCAATATTGTTGCATACATAGGATATCTGGTCATTGACAAGCCATCACTAAACTGCTTAAATCCTTGAAAAATTATTAAAGGAATCAGTGAAAATGCTACTAAATCTAGATATGGAATTGCTAACTCAACAACTTCAATGGGTTGTTTCATTAAATACATTAGTGGTTTTGCAAAAAAAACCATTAAAAATAATAATACGCCTAAAATGGCACATAAAAACAAACCATGTTTGAATGATGATTTCCCTTTTATAAAATCTTGAGCTGAATCTGCTTCTGCTATTAAAGGTGTTATAGCCGTTGAAAACCCTATACCTAAAGACATAGCAATAAACATAAAACTGTTGCCCAAAGAAACAGCGGCAAGTTCTGCCGTTCCTAATTGTCCCACCATAATATTATCAACAAAACTAACAAAAGCATGACCTAGCATGCCTAACATTACAGGTGCTGCAAGCTGCCAATTATATTTAAATTCTCTTGTGTAGCTTGTTAATTGCATTTGGTAAAAGTAAGCTATACGCACTATTTTTTAAAGATTTGATAATTTTCTTTTAGCAAAAAGAAATAATTAACAAATGTTAATAATTCTATACAGTTAATCGTTTATTTATTTAAAGTCGTTTTATAAATTCGCAACGCTTAAAAGCATTCTCTATAAGAACAAATAGCAAATTAGAAACACTTTTAGCTCATATTTATATAGGGATTAATGAATTAAGGCTTGTTGTTTCGACAAAAAAAGGAGGAAATTAATTTCCTCCTTTTCATTTCTTTGTTAAAATTGAGTTTATTCAGAATACTAATTTATTGATATCTAATTTACTTAAATTAAACTCTGCTATAATGTCTTCAACAATTTTAGCTACAGGTTTTATGTCGTGAATCAATCCAGAAATTTGACCTATTTCTAGTTCACCATTTTCTAAATCGCCTTCAAACATGCCTTTTTTTGCACGTGCTCTTCCTAAGAGTTCCTTTAATTGTTCAATGGTTGGAGCCATTTTATATAAATTCTGAATGTCGTTGTAAAATTTATTTTTAATTAAGCGCACTGGTGCTAGTTCTTTTAGTGTTAGTTGTGTATCACCTTCTTTAGCATCAACAACTACTTGTTTAAAGTTCTGGTGTGCAGAACTTTCTACACTGGCTACAAATCTACTACCAATCTGAACACCATTTGCTCCTAAAATCATGGTAGCTAACATCGCTTTTCCTGTGGCTATTCCTCCTGCAGCGATTAAAGGAATTTTTATTTGCTCTTTTACAATTGGAATTAGAGCTAAAGTAGTCGTTTCATCTCTACCATTATGTCCGCCAGCTTCAAATCCTTCAGCTACTATAGCATCTACTCCAGCGTCTTGTGCTTTTAATGCGAATTTTAAACTGCTGACCACATGTACCACTATAATACCTTTATCCTGTAACCATTTGGTCCAAGTTTTTGGATTTCCTGCAGATGTAAAAACAATTTTTACGCCTTCATCAACTATAATGTCCATAATCTCTTGAATGTTCGGATATAGCATAGGCACATTAACTCCAAAAGGTTTATCTGTTGCTTTTTTACATTTTTGAATATGTTCACGCAGTACTTCAGGATACATAGAACCCGCACCAATTAAACCTAAAATTCCAGAATTACTAGATGCTGATGCTAAGCGCCAACCACTATTCCAAACCATTCCAGCTTGAATAATTGGGTATTTGATATTAAATAAATCGGTTATGTTATTTGGCATTTTAGCGACTTTTAAAATTTATAGGAATAGAAAAGTTATAAGGTATTTTTCTATTCATGTGTACAGCAGGTTTCCAACCTTCAATAGCTTCAAAAAAAGATACTATTTGTTCGTTAAGATTATTAGGTAATTTTTCATTAATAGCCACTTCTTCTATATTACCATGTACGCCTAAAACAAAATCGATATAAATTATACCTTTCAATTTGTAATCAATCGCTTTATTCATAACTTTTATTTTTGAATAAAAGTTTTTTATTCCGCCTTTATATTCTGGTTTTCTTTTTTCAATTAAATCAACATCTAGCTGTTTTCCATGCTCGTCAAAAATTACAGATTTAAGTATAGAATCATTTTCATGAAATATTCGACATGCTTCTACATTATTATAATGGTAATATCTCCATAAACCTTCTTTTTTATCGTTTAAATAAATGCCTTTATGACTTAATTCACCATTAGCAAACCAAGATTGATTAAGACCGTCTTTTTTACTATCTTCATTATAATAAACTAAACTTGATACTTTACCATTCTTGTGATAAGTAACAAATTCTCCTACTGGCTTTTTTTTATCTTTAGTATTAAAATATCCTATTTTTTTTATCTTACCGTTTCTAAAGTATTTGGTAACTAGCCATAAACTATCTTTTTTAACTATAGTTTCTATTTCCGTGGCTTGTTCCTTTTTAATAGTTTTTCCTTTGTTATCCAAATAGTTAACTATAGAATCCTGAGCATGTATGTTTAACGCTAACACTAATGCTAGCATAATAAAGAAGATTTTTTTCATATTACAAATTTGATTAATTAATAACTCCGGAACCTATTAACTGATCATTTACATACCAAGCTACAAATTGCCCTTCGGTAATAGCTGATTGAAAATCGTTAAACTCAACATATAAACCACTACTTACTTTATATATTTTTGCATCTTCAAGTGATTGCCTGTAACGAATTCTGGCTTTAACAACCATTGTTTCATCAACTTGTAATGCTAAGTCTTCACGTACCCAGTGAAGTTCTTCATTAGAAACAAAAAGTACTTTTTTTAGTAACCCTGGATGTTCTTTACCTTGTCCCGTATAAATCACATTTTCGTTTACATCTGTATCTATAACAAATAAAGGCTCTACAGTACCACCAACAGCTAGCCCTTTTCGTTGACCTTTTGTAAAATAGTGAGCACCTTGATGCTTGCCAACTATTTTACCTTGATTTACTTTGTAATCTATTTTACGAGATAAGTATTTTAACTTTTCTTCTTCAGAATCGAATTGAGGCACCAGTTGATTAAAAATATCTTGTTCTTTAGGAATCTCAACAATAACACCTTCTTTCGGCTTTAATTGTTGTTGAAGAAAGTCTGGTAACTTTACCTTACCTATAAAGCAGAGTCCTTGAGAATCTTTTTTATCCGCAGTAACCAAATCTAACTCCATGGCAATTTCACGAACTTGTGGTTTTGTTAACTCGCCTATAGGAAATAATGATTTAGCTAACTGTTGTTGAGATAACTGGCATAAAAAATAGGATTGATCTTTATTTTTATCAACTCCAGCAAGTAATTGATATACTTCTTTATCTTGGTTATTGCGTGAAGTCAAAATACCTTTTCTGCAATAATGCCCTGTAGCTACAAAATCAGCACCCAGTTCTAAAGCAATTTTCATAAACACATCAAACTTAATCTCTCTATTACAAAGTACATCAGGGTTTGGTGTTCTTCCTTTTTCATATTCATGAAACATATAATCTACAATACGCTCCTTATATTCTTCGCTTAAATCTACAGTTTGAAATGGAATACCTAATTTTTCGGCTACTAACATAGCGTCGTTACTGTCATCCAACCAAGGACATTCATTAGAAATAGTTACAGAATCATCGTGCCAGTTTTTCATAAATAAGCCTATAACCTCATACCCCTGCTGCTTTAATAAATAAGCTGCAACGCTAGAATCTACACCACCTGAAAGTCCAATAACAACTCGTTTCACTATAGAAAATTAGGCTACAAAGATACATATTATTAAGAGATTTAAACAACTAACTACAAACCAAAAACATCGATAAAAAACATATTTTGTTTAAAATTTTGTTAAAATAACTAAACAGTATTTGATATTTTGTTTAACTATTATATATATTTGTTAAACAAAGTATAACTAATAAAAATATTAAAAATGAAAGCATTAAAAAATTTAAGAAATTTATCTTTCCTTTTCTTAGGATTGATTTTAGTAACGGCTTGTAGTGATGACGATGGTCCTGCACCTTTTGTACCAACAAATAGTATTATAGAATTAGCGGATGCAACTGCAGAACTATCAGATTTATATTCAGCTCTTGAGAAGTATCCAGATTTAGTAACTTTATTGAGTGGAGATGGCACGTTTACAGTTTTTGCACCAACTAACACAGCGTTTGATGATTTGTTAGTAGCTATTGGTCAAAATTCAATAGATGATATACCTGAAGATGTATTGAAGAATGTCTTGCAATACCATGTTTACACTGCTGCTGCTTTACCAGCCAGTGCAGTAACAACAGGGACTATAATTATGGCTAATGGTGAAGATGCAGATGTTGTTGTAGATTCTAATGGTGTAGCTATTGCAAACGCTCAAGTTACAGCAGTTGATGGTTTAGCTACTAACGGTATAGTACACATAATAGATAGTGTAATGATTCCTCCATCTATTTTACCTATTGTTGGAACTATAGTAGCACCTGCTTACTTTAATAAAGATTTCACAACACTTATAGCTGCGGTAAATGCTGCAGACCCAAGTATTTTAGAATTACTTTTAAGTGATGGTGCTGATGGAAATGGTTTAACACTATTTGCTCCAACCAATGATGCTTTTACAGCTGCTGGTATCACAGATTTATCAGCTGTAGGAAACATAGTAGATGGTGTATTAGGTTACCATGTTATTAATGGTGCTACAATTATGTCTTCTATGTTACCAGATACAGACGGATCAGCTGCTGAAGTTGGAACTGCTGGTGGAAACATATATATAACCAATGCTGGTTCTGGTGTTTTTATAAATGGAACTACAGAAGTTGTAGATGTGGATATCATGGGTTCAAACGGTGTTGTTCATGTTATTGATAGAACATTAATCCCACCTACTCAAACAATAAATGAAATTGTTGCAGGATTTGCTTCTGGTACTCCTGGAGAATTCACATTATTAGCTGCTGCTTTAGCTAGAGCTGATTTAGCAGATTTCTTTTCTGGAGATGGACCATACACTGTTTTTGCTCCAACAGATGCTGCCTTTGCAGCCGCTAATTTCCCTGATGTAGCTTCTATAAATGCTGCAGCACCAACAGCAGTGGCAGGCATATTAACGCACCACGTAGTTAAGCCAAATGCTTATGTGTTTTCAACTGATTTATCTAATGGTGCAGTACCAATGTTAAACGATCAAGATGTAACAATAGATTTAGGCACTTTAACTGTACAAGATGCAGCTGGATCTGATCCTGCAGCAGGTTTGGTACCTACATTATTGAATGTACATGCCACAAATGGTGTTATTCACGTAATTGATAAAGTATTATTACCTTCTAGCTAATAAAAATTAGTTTGGTTTGTTGATTGTAGGCAGTTTATTGTTTGTTAGTTAAATTCATTAAATTGTCTATGAAAAAGAGGTCCCTTAATTATTTAAGGGACTTTTTTGTTTTAATTACTTTTCTTAATGTATTTCGGTTTATAAGTAAAGTCTTTTTCTTCAATTAATTTTCCATTTTCATAGTATTTCCAAATACCATCTTTTTTCCCTCTTTTATAGGCTCCTTCTACCAATAACCCTCCTTTTGGATTATAATATTTTGAAATACCATGAAGCTCACCATTAACATACTTAAACGCTTTTAAAACTACATTTTTTTCTGAATACCAAAATGATTCTCCATCCAGTTTTCCATCTTTATAGTTTTGTCTTTCTGCTATTTGTCCGTTTTCATAATATATTAATCGTTCTCCTGTAAGTTTTCCAAAATCATCAAAATGCTCTAATATTAAGAGTTCATTTGATTTTTTTTGATAATAATTCCAAGTACCAATATATGTTTTACCATCCATTTTGCCTTCGCTAATTACCTTTCCTTTTGGCGTATAAAATTTAACATCGGCTATGTTATTATTTTCATTAAACTGTTTTGATGCCGTTAATACCGCTTTATTTTTAATGTTTTTATAAAACTTGAACAAGCCTATTTCCTTACCATGTAAAAACTCGCCTTCATATCTTAATATATTGGTTTTATCAAACGTTTTTCTCCAAATACCATGACGTTTTCCATCAGCATCAAACTGATTAATGTCTTGAGCAAAAAAAGTATTACTGAAAAACAGCAAGCAAATAAGGTTAGATAATAGTTTCATTTTAAAATTATTGATTTCTTAATTATAAATTACATTCTATAAACGATTTTATTCTTGTTTTCTTATAAAAAAAAAGCTACTAAAATAAATTCATTCAGTAGCTTTTTTAAAATATTATTTGAATAATTACTTTTTCTTTTTTTGTTGCAATTGCTTTTGTTTTTCAGCTTGCTCCATCATTTCAGCCATTTTTTTCTGAAAACGATTTTGCTTTTTAGGCTGTTTCTTCTTCTCTTGAATTTGAGCATGAATTTTATCTTCATCCAAAATAAAGTTTTTTATCACTAGAATAATTCCAATACTAATTAAGTTAGAAATAAAATAATATAAACTTAAACCAGATGCGTAGTTATTAAAGAAAAACAACATCATTATTGGTGAGAAATACATCATATATTTCATCATTTTAGCCATATCTGGCATCCCTTCTTGTTGTGGCTGCGACTGCATATTTTGTCCCGTGGTTAATCGCATATAAAAGAAAATAGCGATTGATGCTAGTATAGGAAACAAACTCACATGATTACCATAAAACGGAATATTGAAAGGCAAATTTGCAATAACATCATACGATGATAAATCATCAACCCAAAGGAAACTTTTTTGCCTTAAATCAAACGCTGATGGAAAAAATTGAAACAATGCATAGAACACAGGTAGCTGAACTAAAGCTGGTAAACACCCTGCCATTGGGCTTGCTCCTGCTTTAGTTTGTAATGCCATGGTTTCTTGTTGCGCTTTCATTTTATTGTCTTTATGCTTCTCACGAATGGCATCTAATTCTGGCTTCAAAATTTTCATTTTGGCTTGCGACAAAAACTGCTTGTATTGCACAAACGACAATAGGATTTTTACTAAAATCGTCATCACTACAATAGCAATTCCATAAGGCATAAAACCACCCAAAAAGCCAAATAGAGGCATAAATATATAACGGTTTATCCAACCAAAAAGCCCCCAGCCAAATGGTACTAACTCATCTAAATTTCTATCGTAAGTGTTTAACACTTTAAAATCACTAGGACCATAATACAAATCCATAATCTGATTAATTTCGCCTCCTTGCAATTCTATTGGAATTGTAGTTGCAAAACTTTTAGTAAATACGGTATCTATAGTTTCTTCTTTAACTAAATTTTCGGTTTTTACTTTTACATTTTTAAAACGGGTATCTGTTAGCAATACCGAAGAAAAGAAGTGCTGTTTGCAACCAATCCATGAAACATCTTCAATATCATCTTCACCATCTCTGGTGTAATCAGCTTTTCCATCTTCATAATCATAATGAATATCGGTATATCTGTTTTCATAAGAGATGCTTTTTGCATGTCTGTATCCCTTAAGATTCCAATCTAAATTTATTGCTTGAGAACTATTGATTATATTACTCAACCCTTGAGAACGAACAGTAAAGCCCATCATATAATCGCCTTCTTTAACCTCATAACGGTATTCAAGGAATTGACTTTCAGAAACTTTTAGTTTCATAGAAACTACTGTTACATCCCCATTTTTAGTTACTTGAGGTACAAACGGTAGATTCTTTGTATTAAGGATTCTGTTATCTGTAGTGCCAAAATTAATGTTGAATTCAGCATTATTATCTTTTATAATGTATATAGGAATTGAATCATAATCAACAAATTGCTTTAACCTAACTTCGGAAAGATAACCGCCTTTGTTACTAAACTTAAGTGCTAACAAATCGCTTTCAACAACAGTTTCATTATCATTAGATTGCATCGCAGAGTAAGCAAAAGCACCCAATTTACCCTTTAATTGGACTGCTTGAAGTGAATCTACTTCAGAACCTACGGCATAATCTTCAGCAGTAGTAACTTTTGTTTGTTGTTGCGCTTTAGCCTTTTGCTCAGCTTCAACTTGTTCTTGTTTTGCTTTTTCTTGCGCTTCTAGCTCTTCTGGCGTTGGTTGATTTTGCCAAAGCATATATGCTAAAATCCCAAAAATAAGTACAAAACCTATTATCGAATTAATATCTAATTTCTTTTCTTCCATTGGTTAATTTGTATAAAATAAAAAACATTCCTGCATGCGCAGGAATGAGAATAGCATAACAATAAACTATCCAATTTTAATTTTGTGCCATACTGACACCTTTATTTTTCTTTTTATGATTTAATGCCGCCTTAACAAAAGCCACAAATAATGGATGTGGATTAGCTACTGTACTCTTATATTCTGGATGATATTGCACACCAACAAACCAAGGGTGACTAGGTATTTCTACGATTTCCACTAATCCTGTTTCTGGATTTAGCCCTGTTGCTATCATTCCAGCATCTTCAATTTGCGTTTTATAGTCACTATTAAACTCATAGCGATGTCTGTGGCGCTCATTTATACTTTCTAACTTATATATATCGCGAACTGAACTTCCCATTTTCAAATCACAAGCCCAAGCACCTAAACGCATGGTTCCTCCTTTATCTGTAATAGATTTTTGTTCTTCCATTAAATCTATAACTGGGTTGTTAGTTTCTGGATTCATTTCAGTAGAATCGGCATCGCTTATGTTTAAAACGTTTCTTGCAAATTCTATGACTGCCATTTGCATACCCAAACAAACACCTAAAAACGGAACATTATTTTCACGGACATATTTAACAGCATCAATTTTTCCTTCAATACCTCGCTCTCCAAAACCTGGAGCTACCAAAACACCATCTAAATGACCTAACTTGAGTTTAACATTATCTGAATTAATATATTCAGAATGAACAGATTCTACATTTACTTTAACTTCATTTTCTGCACCTGCATGAATAAAAGCTTCTAAAATAGATTTGTAAGAATCTTGTAACTCTACATATTTACCAATTAAACCAATAGTTATTTCTGTTTTAGGGTTTTTATGACGGTGTACAAACCTATTCCATTTATCAATATCTGGATTTGAACTTTTTAAGTTTAATTTTTTAAGCACTACTTTATCTAAGCCTTCTTCAAGCATTAAATTTGGAACGTCATAAATAGTAGATGCATCAATAGATTGTATAACGGCTTCTTCTCTAACATTACAAAAAAGGGCTAGTTTTTTACGTAAATCCATTGGTAAATGATGCTCGGTTCTACAAACCAAAATATCGGCTTGAATACCGCTTTCCATGAGTGTTTTTACACTATGCTGTGTTGGCTTTGTTTTTAATTCGCCTGCTGCAGATAAAAATGGCACCAAAGTTAAATGAATAACTATACCATTGTTATCTCCTAAATCCCAACGTAGTTGGCGAACTGCTTCAATGTATGGTAATGATTCAATATCACCTACCGTTCCACCAATTTCTGTAATAACAATATCGTAATCACCAGATTTTCCTAATATTTGAACACGTTCTTTAATTTCATCAGTAATGTGCGGAACGACTTGTACTGTTTTACCTAAAAATTCACCACGACGTTCTTTTTGAATAACGCTTTGGTAAATTCTACCTGTAGTTACATTGTTTGCCTGACTTGTTGGTACGTTTAAAAAGCGCTCGTAATGTCCTAAATCTAAATCGGTTTCAGCACCATCTTCGGTTACATAACATTCTCCGTGTTCATATGGATTTAGAGTTCCTGGATCTACATTAATATATGGGTCTAATTTTTGAATAGTTACTCTGTAGCCTTGTGCTTGTAGTAATTTAGCAAGAGATGCGGCTATAATACCTTTTCCTAAGGAAGACGTAACCCCACCGGTTACAAATATATATTTTGCTGTGTTTGTCATGTTGCGCTTATAAACGCAGGCAAATTTACAAAATTTAAATAGTTATTATTGAATTGTTTTTTACTTATTTGAATAGGAGTTGTTAACATTATATATAAATATTAAAACGATTTCGTATCAAGTTTACCAACTTCCTAATTTTCAAATAAAAAAAGCCTCGTAAAAAACGAGGCTTCTTCCTTTTCATAACAGTTTATTCCCAAATTATTTAGGCATAACTACTGTATTAATTACATGAATTACTCCATTGCTTCCCATAACATCGGTAGCAATAATTTCACTGTAATTACCATTTTGGTCTTTCAACCATATTTTACCATCTTTTTGTAGTACGGTTATCGTTTGTCCATTTAATGCTTTTAGCTCTACTTTTCCTTTTCCCTTCTTTAAAGCAGCAACTACATCTTTAGCAGCTAATTTTCCAGCTACAACGTGGTACGTTAAAATGTTTGTTAACGCTTCTTTGCTTTCTGGCTTTAATAAACCGTTTAATGTTTCTGAGTCTATTTTAGCAAAGGCTGCATTGTTTGGTGCAAATACTGTAAAAGGGCCATCGCCTTGTAAAGCGCCAACTAAATCTGCTGCTTTTAAAGCTGCAACTAATGTTGAGAAATCTTCATTCCCAACTGCCGCATCAACAATTGTTTTTTGTGCTGTTGCAAACTGACTTACTGTTAATGCAACTACTGTTGTAAAAATAAATACTAACTTTTTCATAATGATTTTTTTATTTGGTTAAACTAAATCCACACTTTATTTTTCTTTTGAAGTGCTTTCATTTATATTTACACAGGTTTGTTTCCTTTGGATGAGTTAATTCGTTTTTTGGGAATTTTTTAACATTTATGCAAGACGATAAAGCACTTATATTAAAATTACAGAATAAAGATGAAGCTGCTTTATCTCAACTTTATGATAATTATTCGCCTGCGTTATATGGTATTATTATTAGAATATGTAAAGATGAGCAACACGCTCAAAATTTATTGCAAGATACCTTTATGACTATTTGGGATAAAGCACATCAATACAACCCAGAAAAAGGAAAATTTTATACTTGGGCATACCGTATTGCTAAAAACAAAACGCTAAACCATTTACGCCAGATCAAAAGCCTCATCCAAACCGAAGATTTAAGTGTATATACAAATAAAGAAGATAGTATTACCGTTGAGCCTGAGTACTTACAACTTAATGGGTGTTTGAAACAATTAGACCAACACCATCAAAAAGCTATAGAACTCGTCTATTTTAAAGGCTTAACGCATAGAGAAGCTCATAAAGAGATGGATGTGCCTTTAGGAACTTTTAAATCTTACATAAAACAAGCAGTAAAAAAACTACAACTCAGTTATGATAAAACGGTTGTATGGGTATTGATTTTTATTGAATTAATAAAATGATGGACAAAGCATACATATTAGAACATGGTATTTTAGAACAGTATTTGTTGGGCGAACTCACTGCCGATGAACAATTACAAGTTGAGCATGTTTTAAATATTGATGCTGATTTAAGGACTGAGTTTGATACATTAGAAGCAAATTTTGAAAAGATGGCTTTTGAGAATGCCATTAATCCTCCAAAAGCAGTTAAAATGAATTTGATGCAAAATATTAAAGCATCGCAATCTAAAATAATACCGCTACAGAAATCAAATCCATTAAAAATTTATCTTTATGCTGCATCTGGTATTGCCGCTTGCTTACTAGTTGGTGCTTTTTGGATGTATACCCAGTTAAATAATACCAATAAGCAATTACAAATTGTAACTGAGCAAAACGAATTACTTTTAAAAGATATTGATGGCTTAATGAATGATTTAGAATATACATCTCAATATTTTAACATCGTTAATTCACCAGATACTGAACAATATATTTTAACTGGAAATGATTTAGCCCCAAATGCGAAAGTTGTTAGTTATGTAAATCATAAGAATAAATCGGTTATTATAAATACCAAGGAATTAACCCAATTAGATGCAGACCACGACTACCAAATGTGGGCAGATGTTGAAGGTGAAATGATAAACATGGGTGTTATAGACAAAGAAAAGCAGCTACTTGCTATGAATTATATTGATAATGCAGAATCTTTAAACATTACTATTGAACCAGCTGGTGGTAATGACCATCCAACAGTATCTAGATTAGTTACAAATGTTTATCTTCAGTAAACGATTCTTAAAATCATATAAATGAAAACATATAGTCAATTTTATTTTTTCAACAAATCTTCTAACGCAGGTTGCAAATGATGAAATTTAAAATAAAATCCTTTGTTTTCAATTTTTTTGGAACTCACACGCTGACTTTCAAATAAAATAGTGTGCATGTCTCCTAAAACAAGTTTCATGAAAAACTTAGGGATATTAGGTAAAAATAACGGTTTATTTAAAACACTTGCAATGGTTTTTGTCAGCTCTTCGTTATTAACTGGATTTGGCGCAACACCATTATAAACACCAGCTATATTATTTTGTAAAACGTATAAAAATAAATTTGCTAAATCATAAATATGAATCCATGATTGCCACTGTTTACCTGCACCAAAAGCAGCACCAACTCCAAATTTTATAGGTTTAACCATTTCTTTTAAAGCACCACCTTTATTCGATAAAACTAGCCCTATTCTTATTTTAGAAACCATAATATCTAATTCAGAAAATTTATCAACTGCTGCTTCCCATACTTTTACAACTTCTCCTAAAAAAGAGTCACTTGTTTTATCAAAAGTCTGATCGTAATAATTACTTAAAGAATCTGGATAAACACCAATAGCACTTGCAGAAACTACTTGTTTTATGCTATGCGATTCTCCTTTAAGCGAATTAATTAATAATGCGGTTGTGTCCTTTCGGCTATTTAAAATTTCTTTTTTGTATGTAGAAGTCCACCGTTTAGAAACTGTTGCACCAGCCAAATGTATGATAGCATCAACATCATTAAAACAATTTTTATTTATCTCTTGAGATTTCGGGTTCCAATAAAAACCCTTGTAATTTTCTTCTTGACAAATTTTAGATTTACTGGTTGTTAAATAGTTTACCTCTATTCCATTTTCATGGCAAAGTTTCACTATCTCTCCTCCAATTAATCCAGTCGCTCCGGTAATTAAAACACGCATTTTCTTTTTTATGTAAAGTTACGAAATAGAAGATGTCTTTAATCTAGTTTTATATTAGGTTTAACAAAAACCAAACACTAAATTATTTTGTTGCACGTAGCATTTCTCGTTTTCCTGGAGGTCCAGGCAATCGTTCTACAAAAAAACCAACACTTTGCATAGCACGTCGCACACTTCCTTTTGCAGAATAAGTTACTAAAACGCCTCCTCTTTTTAAAGATTTATACATTTTTTCAAAAATAGCTTCTGTCCACAATTCTGGTTGTACTCTAGCTCCAAAAGCATCAAAATAAATAATATCAAATTCATTTTCATTATCAATTTCATGAAATAATTTTTGTTGCTTAAGTAATGAAAATTTAGAAGTGATTTCATGTTTATGCTCCCATGAAACACTATGCAATTTATGAAACAACGCTTCCTTTTCTTTACATTTTAACGCATTGGTATAATTCAACTGAGTTATTTCATCAATTAAAACAGGATACCCTTCAACACCTGAATAATCTACCGTAACATTAAGTTTTTCAGCTTCTATTACTGTAATGAAAGCATTTAAGCCAGTTCCGAATCCTATTTCTAAAATTGAAACTTTTTTATAAGATTCTTCGCTTCGCTCTGAATGACAGAAGTGATATAACCCATGTTTTATAAAAACATGATAAGCTTCTTGTATAGCGCCATGTTTTGAATGATACTGTTCGTTCCATTCTGGTAAGTGAATGGTAGTAGAACCATCACCAGTGATTACAATTTGTCTCTTCAAATTATTGTATTAGTAATACCCCATCGGCTTCAAAGGAATATGTTTTTTTAGGAGCTTTAATTTTAGCTATCTCTTCTTTTGTTTTGCCTGCATCTTCAGCATAATGGCGCTGTTCATCAACAGAAACTTCATTTACAAAAGCTTTTCCGTTTACTATAACTTGTTTACCTGCTATATCTTTTGGTACAAAAAAACCATAATCTTTAAACTTAACCATAACTTCATTTCCATCTTCTAAATCTAGTTTCATCCAACATCCTTTTGCTTGACAAACGTTGTTCACTTTAGCTATCATTTTAGAGTTAATACTATCTCCAACTTGCATAGATTTATAATGTTCAGCCATAGAACTTGAAGCAATAGCATCGTCTGCTATTATTTCATTACCAAATGAAGCATACGCTATTTGTTCTACTTTTTCAGTCATTTTATCAGTTTCTTGAGTTTTATTTTTGCAAGAATTTAACAGTAAAACACAGATAATTAATAAGGTAATTGGCTTCATAATGTAAATATTTCAATTTTAAACAATTTATGTAAATATAAGCCTTTTTAAAAACGTTTTTATATAAATTTGTATTAACAAATAACTAGACTTATGAATGCTATAATCAATGACATAGAGATTATAAAAACAAAAACTACAAAAATTAATGATGTAGATTTTGATGATTTGAAATTCGGACACGTTTTTTCAGATCATATGCTAGAATGTGATTTTAAAGATGGTAAATGGCAAGCACCGAAAGTGGTGCCTTATGGCCCTATTTCTTTAGATCCATCAGCTAAAATTTTTCACTATGGGCAATCTGTTTTTGAAGGAATGAAGGCCTATAAAGATACCGATGAAAATGTCTGGTTATTTCGTCCGTTAGATAATTTTAAGCGTTTAAATATTTCATCGAAACGTTTAGCTATTCCAGAATTACCTGAAAATTATTTTATGGATGGTTTAAAAACGCTATTAAAAATAGACAGCGATTGGATTCCTAAAAAAGAAGGCAGCTCATTATATATAAGACCTTTTGTTTTTGCATCAGGAAAAGGATTTCATGCTTCTCCTGCCGATGCTTATAAATTTATAATTTGTACTGCACCTTCTGGAGCTTATTTTTCTGGAAAGGTTAGAGTCTTAATTGAAGAAACTTATTCGCGTTCTGCAAATGGTGGCGTTGGTTTTGCAAAAGCTGGTGGTAATTATGCTGGACAGTTTTACCCAACTCAATTGGCTATTGAAAAAGGGTATCAACAAGTTATTTGGACTGATGATAACACCCATGAATATATTGAAGAAGCTGGTGCTATGAATATTTTTGTTCGTATAAACGATACCTTAATTACAGGGCCTACAAGCGATCGTATTTTAGATGGTATAACACGAAAAAGTATTATTGAACTTGCGAAAGCTGAAAATATCCCCGTTGAAGTTAGAAAGATTTCAGTTAGCGAAGTTGTTGAAGCTGCTAAAAATGGTTCATTAAAAGAAATGTTTGGTGCGGGCACTGCAGCAGTAATATCTCCTATTTCTGGTTTTGGGTTCAAAGATGAAGATTTTGATTTACCAGAATTGAAAGACACTTATGCTAGTTATTTAAAGAAACGCATTACAGATATTCAAACAAATAAAGTTGATGATCCTTTTGGATGGCGTTATAAGGTTTAAATGCACTCACCTATCCTCTCCCGAATGGAGAGCGATACTCAAACTTAAAAAAATAGGAGCAAAATTGCTCCTATTTTTTTACAATTGAATTAAGTATTTGTCCGACCAAATATAATTTTTTATATTCTAAAAGGTTCATAAAACTCCAAAATGCATCTTGGCTAAGCTGAATAATACAGTAACTTAAATATTACTTGTTTAGGATAGATTGTATATTAGGCTTAAAGTAATTAGGTCCTTTAAGTACTTTACCGTCTTCTCTATAAATTGGCTGTCCGTCCGCCCCTAATTTACTCATATTACTTCGTTGAATTTCTTCAAAAACTTCTTCAATTTTATGTTGCATCCCATGTTCAATAATAGTACCACATAAAATGTAAAGCATATCTCCAAGAGCATCTGCAACTTCAACTAAATCATTAGCATTAGCAGCTTCTAAATATTCTTCATTTTCTTCTCGCATTAATTTATAACGTAACATATTTTTATCTAATCCTAAATCTGCTTTTGGCGTCTCTCTGTGTCCAATTTTAAATGCAGTATGAAATGCTTTTACGGCTTCTATTTTCTTTTTCATAAATTATATTTTTGTCATTCTCGCGAAGGCGGGAATCTCACCATTATTAATTAAATTTGCATAAAAATAACTATATGTTTAGTAAAGGTCAAATCATTTTCGGAATTATATTTTTTATTGTCTTTTCTATAATTATTGGTTATACCTATCGCAAAGATTTAAAACTACACCAACGCTTTTATAAAGGTAGTTTTTGGGTACTTCTTGCTTTTGTTGGGTTTATAGCATGTATTGCTGCTATTAAGTTTTTGTTTAAATAGAAGAGTTCTTTACTAAATATTCTATTAAATAGCTAGGAAAAACTTAATCTGACCTCTTATATAAATAAATATTAAAATTTGACGCAACCTTTTTTAAAACTGTGCATCTACTTAATAGCTAAATCAAACTAAACACATGAAAATATTATTAATTATCAGCGTACTAATTGTTGTTAATTTAATTCTTTTAACTTTTAGTGTAAATAAAAGAACAGATCCTTGATATAAAATCTGTTCTTAAATATTATATTAAAAAACTAACAAAGTTAAGCCCTAAGGGTTATTTCTGCTTGTTATAACATAAACTGTAGCCAAAAAATATTTATGGCTATTAACTTTTAGTCCAATAATTTCTCCTTCTTCATTTTTATCTATCACTAAAACAGGGAGTATAAAACCAAATGACAATCTAAAATTGTTATATTTGGTTTATATAATCTCTCAAAAACATAAGATGAAAGCTTTTAAGTATATTTCGTTTCTATTATTAATTGCTATAATAGGTGTTTCAATATATATAGCAGTGCAACCAAATACATTTGAAGTAACCAGAACCAGAACTATAAAAGTACCAACTCCTGTTATATATAAAAATGTGATAGATTTCAAAAATTGGGAAGCGTGGTCTCCTTGGGTTGAAAAAGAACCAAATACTGTCATTACACTTAGCGAGCAAACTAAAGGTATAGGTGGTTCTTACGGTTGGATTGATAAAGATGGCACAGGAACTATGAAAACTTTAGAAACAGTGCCTAATAAATCTATTAAACAAGAGATGCAATTTGCAGATTTTCCTGCTTCTGAAATTAACTGGTCATTTGAGCCCAATGATGATGGCACAACAAATACCACTTGGACTATCTCTGGAAAAGACTTACCATTTGGCTTTAAAGCTTTTGCTGCATTTACCGGAGGTATGGAAAAACAAATTGGACCAAACTTTGAACGCGGTTTAGAAAAACTAGATAGTATTTTACAAGCAAGTATGAAGGTTTACAGCATAACACCAAACGGAATTACCAACCATAGTGGCGGATACTATTTGTATACTACTGCCTCATGTAAAATAAGTGAACTAGCAAGTAAAATGCAAGAAATGATGCCTAAGGTTGGTGAATATGTTATGAAGAATAATATCACTATGGCTGGAGCACCTTTTACAAATTACCACAAATGGGATATGGAAAATAATGCCGTTATATTTTCTTGCTGTGTACCAACTACCGAAAAAATAATTACAACAGATAGTGATATTTTAACAGGTCAATTACTACCTTTTAAAGCTGTAAAAACTACCTTAAAGGGTAATTACGATTATTTAAAGGAAGCCTGGGAAACAGCAGATAAATACATAAAAGACAATAATTTAGAGCAAATTGAAACGGGCCCAACCATTGAAACTTATGTTTCTGACCCCAAGAGCTTGCCAAATCCAGCAGATTGGATTACCGAAATTTATATTGCAGTAAAATAGATGAAGAACATCTTACTTGTTTTTTTAGGTGGCGGATTTGGTAGTGTACTACGCTATATAATCGGAAAATATCTAAACAATGCCGAAAATGGAATTCCGTATGGCACATTTGCCGCTAATATTTTAGGAAGCTTACTTATTGGTATTATATTAGGATTTGCAGCTAAAAATGATACGCTTTCACAAAACCAAACATTACTTCTAGCTACAGGATTTTGTGGTGGATTCACCACGTTTTCAACCTTTGCTTACGAAAACCATGTGTTTTTAAAATCGGGAGACTTTACAAGTTTTGCTTTATACACCATTGCTAGTTTTGTTATTGGCCTTTTAGCTGTGTTTTTTGGCATGTATTTAGTGAAATAATATGCCATTGTGAGGAGGCACGACGTGGCAATCTGTTTATTTATTACCCCAACCATCATACTTTCCGTCATTTCGAGGTACGAAGCAATCTGCCAATTATTCCCTAAAAACACCAAAATACTTTTACTGTAAAGACCTCCTTCATGAGATTGCTTCGTACCTCGAAATGACGGAATTCTACCAAACATAACTTATTACACTAACTCAACAAAAAAAACTATCAGATTTATATTTAGATAATTACGTAGAAGTACGTATTGTTTATTGGCTAATAAAATTCTATTTTCGTATCCTCCTTTCTAAGTAAATTAATAAGCGCAACATTATCATTAGTATTAATTAAAAATCAAACTATATGAAAATAGCAGCTTTTAATGTAGAAAACCTTTTCGATAGAGCAAAAGCTTTTAATGAAACGGACAACACAAGTACAAAAATTATTTCGGGAGTCGCAGAATTGAATAATCTATTTGAAAAAGAAATATACTCTGCCACAGATATTAAAAGAATTAAAGCCCTTTTTAAAATTCTTAAATTAGAAAAATCTGATACTGGAGAATTTGTTATTCTAAGAAAAATTAGAGGACGCATTGTTAAGCGCCCCAGAAATAAACCGCTTGAAGTCGTTGCAGAAGGACGAAAAAGTTGGATTGGATGGGTAGAACTAAAAACGGCACCAGTTAACGAAATTGCTGTTTTAAACACAGGAAGAGTAATAAGAGATGTTGACGCTGATATACTTGCAGTTATAGAAGCAGAAAACCGTCCATCTTTAAATCAATTTAGCGAATACATAATTAAGAAAGTACAAGGTACACCTTATGAACAAGTTATGTTGATTGATGGCAATGATACAAGAGGCATAGATGTAGGTATTATGACAAAAAACAACTATGCTATTAATACAATAAAGAGTCATATTTATGATACCACAAACTCAGGTAAAACCATCTTTAGCAGAGATAGTCCAGAATTTGAAATTCTAACCCCATCTGGAGCCAAAATTATTGTAATCCCAAATCATTTTAAAAGTAAATATGGCGGTAATGATGCCAATTCAAAAGCAAAAAGACTATCGCAATCTAAAAGGGTAGCCGAAATTTACGAAACACTTATACAAAAAGATTTGGAGAATATTATCGTTCTTGGCGATTTAAACGATACACCAGATAGCGATGAACTTAAACCACTTCTTCAAGATACCAATTTAAAAGATGTTACCGAACACCAAAGCTTTAATCCTGGCGAATTTAATGGAGTAGGCACTTATGCCCTTGGTAACGACAGCAATAAAATAGATTACTTACTATTATCTCCTAATTTATTCGATAAGGTTACAACTTCAGGACTTTTTAGAAAAGGCGCTTGGGCAGGAACACGACCAAAACGCTGGGAAACGTATAGCGATATTACCAAAAAAATTCACGTGGCAAGCGATCATCACGTTATATGGGCAGATATTAATATCTAGACCAACGCCCATTCCAATACACTTTCTCGTATAAATCAATACAAAGCACAATGTTAATCCTTTCCGTCATTGCGAGGAGACAACGACGAAGCAATCTGTTCATTAATTACCCAACCATTATAGTTTTCGTCATTGCGAGGAAGTATAACGAAGCAATCTGCCAATTATTACCTAAAACACAAATTCGTTTTTTTTAACTGTAAAAGATTCTCTTCATAAGATTGCTTCGTACCTCGCAATGACGATAATTGTTAATAATTACGTATAAGTACTTATTGTTTTTTTGGTAAGAAAATTCTAACTTTGCTTATCAAAAGGTATAAATCATTGAAACGGATTTGTATACTAATTGTTAGCAGTAATAATACAGAAAACACAAAAGCGATAAAATGACAACTAAGACATTTTAAAATGGGAATGAAATTAATTTACGGTTTAGTACTATTACTTATTTTAATAAGTATAGGAATTGGGTTATTCATATATTCTATAAAGAAAAAATCGACTATCGGACTGATAATTTCAATTATTATTTTTTTGCTAGTAGGCCTAGTATTATTGACAAATACAATTGATGAAAGAAGTATCTCCAAAAAAGATATTATTTCAGACTTGAGTCATATAAATATTGAGTTAAAAGACAATTTTACAATCACTAGTAATAAAGTGACCGGAATGCCTGAAAGAATACAAGAAACAGAAATACAAATTAGCCAAAAAGACAAAGACAGAATAATTAGTGAAATCAGAAATTCAACAAATTTTAGATCATTTGCAAATAGTCAGGAACTCATAAAAGACAAAGTCACTGGACAATTAGGGACAATAGACAAAGTTTTTAATTATAAATATCCTAAATTCTATTCGCGACAAACTTATACGAAAATTGACAACTATATGACAAGGTTGTTTTTGTCAATTTATGACGAAACTAACATTATTAAATATCAAAGGATTGAAAACTAAATTACAAACATAATTCTGTAACTTTATTCCCAAAACCCAAACCATGTCATCTACTTTCGCTGCCATCGACTTCGAAACCGCAAAAGGACACCACATTTGTTCTGTTGGTATTGTAACGTTTAAAAATGGTGTTATTATTGACGAGTTTCATGCGTTAATACAACCTCCAAACAACGATTATAATTGGCACAACCAACAAGTACATGGTATTACAGAAAACGATACAAGGTTTGCCCCAAATTTTAGAGGTGTATATCCTGAAATTAAAAAGCGTATTTCTGGTATAGTTACCGTGGCACACAACGAATCTTTCGACAGAACTGTTTTACTAAAAACGATGAAATATTATAACATTCCGCAGTCCGATTTAATTATGCCAGAACGTTGGGAGTGTACACTTAAAATTTATCGCAAAAAAGGTTACAAACCAGCAAAATTAGACGCCTGTTGTAAAGTGCATAATATTGCTTTAAAACATCACGATGCCTTGTCTGATGCTCGTGCTTGTGGCAAGCTGTTTTTAATTGCTCAGTTTGAGCGATTACCTTTGTTTTAATGTATCGTCATTGCGAGGACGCAGGACGTGGCAATCTGTTTACTGGTTACACCAAACATTATTATTTCTGTCATTGCGAGGAGGTACGACGTGGCAATCTGTTTAATGATAACAAATATTTAGTAAACGTGAGTTCGACGTAAAAAGTTTAGTTTTTATTGAAGAAAAAAGCAGAATATTTAGTAAATTAAAGTACTGAA
>CANMSN010000025.1 GCA_947500585.1 uncultured Flavobacteriaceae bacterium
TTACCATCGGTGATGCTATAGTTTTGACCTGCACCTGCTGATACTCCTGTAAACACACCGGTTGTATTCGTACTTCCGTTAAAGGTATAACTCAATGGGGCTGTACCACCACTTGCTACAATGGTTACCGTACCTGTACCGCCATTACAGTCGATGGCTGTGGTAACTGTCGCACTGGTGAAGGTGATTGCAGTCGGTTCACTAACATCGATCGTGCCCGTTACCGGGCCACAACTGTTACCATCGGTGATGCTATAGTTTTGACCTGCACCTGCTGATACTCCTGTAAACACACCGGTTGTATTCGTACTTCCGTTAAAGGTATAACTCAATGGGGCTGTACCACCACTTGCTACAATGGTTACCGTACCTGTACCGCCATTACAGTCGATGGCTGTGGTAACTGTCGCACTGGTGAAGGTGATTGCGGGTGTTACAGTTACGACAATCTCTGATCGTGCACTTTCACAACCACTTACATTAGTTTGACTGACATAGTAAGAGGTACTACCTGCAGTTGCTGCACTAGGAGTTGGTGCCGTAGCACTACCTGTACCACCTGTTGGAACTGTATACCATAACAAATTTGTACCTGTAGATGTTAATTGTGAAGGTGTATCACCAACACAATATTCTACTGGTGTACTTACAGTTGGTGCTGCTGGTAATGCATTAACAGTTAGTGTAACAGCATTAGATGTAACTACTCCACAAGTATATGCTGTACTTGAAATAACTAACTGATACTGATAACCATTCATACTTTGAGTAGCACCTGTAATATTTAATGTATTAGTAGTAACATTAGAATAAACACCACCATTACTCAAATTTGAAAATGCACCTCCTGTACTTAATTGCCATTGATAAGATAACCCAGATCCAGAAACTGAAGCAGAAAAACTAATATCATCATTAACACAAATTGTTTCATCAACTGGTTGTGGGGCTATAACTATATCATTTTGTTGAAAATCAAAAGTAAGATTGGAATCACCATCATCTGGTGTTGTATAACCATCAGTTCCTCCAGTTACTGTACCGTTTGTCAAATTATAACCTGTACCTTCTAATTCGCCTGGGTTAGTAAGACTTTCGGTAAAACCGGCTTCTATAACATCTAAACATCCATCATCATCACTATCGAAATCATAATGATCTGGGGATCCGTCGCCATCTGTATCGTTTGCTTCAAATGCCGAATCTAATAATCCACTGTCAGCAGTAGTTTCAATTGGATCGTAAACTCCATTAGTCCCTACAGTGCCGCTATTAGCAGCATCAATAATACCATCATTATCAGCGTCTAAAGCACCATTTCCGGCCTCAACTATATCATAAATTCCGTCATTATCTGCATCAATATCAAGATCATTTGGTACACCATCACCATCAGAATCTAAACAAGCCGGCGTAGATAAAACAGTAATCTGAACATCATCAATAAAGTTTCCAACACTAATACTCCCTCCTGCTGTTGATACCGCTTCAAATATAAAAAAGGTACTTATTTGACCTAACGGTACAGTATAAGTTCCTGAATATAAACCCCATGTCGTATTATTTGTAGTCATGGTAGTTTGCGTTGTTGCTGATGCCAAAGTAGCACCAATTCTAACTCGAGCTACATCGGTACCAGATCGACCTCGATGACGAACTGACCATGAAATTTGTGACCCAGGAGTAAGACATAATGCTTGATAAAGTGCAGAATTTTGTGTAGCATTTAATTCGACAAATTGATTTCCTTCAAAAGAGGGCACTCCAAGAAACCCTGTAGACCAAACTTCTATATTATTATCTGTTGCTGTAGTTAACCATCCTGGAACAGTACTTTCATTTACTATACTGTAAGTACTTGTACCAATAACTGGTAATTCAAAACCTCCATTCGTAATTGGTTCAAGACAAACAGTTGTGTTGCATTCTTCCTCATCTAAAATACCATCATTGTCATCATCATCATCACAAATATTACCTACACCGTCTCCATCTGTATCTAATTGAGTTGTATTTGCTACAAATGGACAATTATCTGAACTATCTGGAATACCATCTAAATCAGTATCTGGTGATACTATTGAAACTTCTACATCATCTATCCACCAATCTTCACCACTTCCATTAATACCATTATTAGATCCTGTAATAAATCGAATGCGAGTAATAGCACTACCTAAATTAGCAGATGGTATAGGTATACTTACGTTAATTTCAGGGTTGGGTGAATTAGTTGTTGCTGTTATAGTTTGTAAGGTAATATAAGTGTCGTCATTTTCTGGGTCTATTTGAATTAGTAATGTTTCTCCACCATCCATATCATTATGATAATCATAATCAAAAGTCAATGTAGCAGAAGTTGCAGCACTAAAATCAATTGTTCTATACGCTCCAGCATCATTATCATCAAGTTGTAATAAATTCCCTGCAATATCCAACTCTCCATCAGTAGGGTTTATAGCTTGAACATCTCCTGTATTACCATTACCTCCAGATCTTACCCAGCTACTATTTACCCAACCTGTGCCACTAAAACCACCACCAAATACATCTCCTGTAGGATCAAAATCCTCAGTTGCAGTTTGCCCAAATACATTAGAAGAAAAAGTAATTACAAAAAACAAAAAAAGAAAAGCGTATACTTTAAGTAATTGATTCTTTAATAAATTGAACTTCATAAAATATAAAGACATAAAATTGGTTAATAAAGTCATTAATGGCCTGTTCAATGATTTAGTTTAAAATATTATGTTTACTATAAACATTAAATCTCTGGATATTAATAAACTTTTACACTTTAATTTTATGTTTTTTAATAAAAAATGGTGAGAGGTTTTCATCTTTTCGTTTTATAATTATAAAATTTAATTGTAAAATCTAAAATAGTGTCTTTAGCTTCAAAATCATTAAATTTTTATAAAGAGTTTTACACTTTTATTAACATTTGTTGTCGTTAAAATTCTATTAATTTCGATAAAGTGAAAAATGTTTAAGTTTTTTACTTTATTCGAAAAAAAACACTGATTACACATTATTATAAGACAGCATAAAAATAATATGACCATCAATTTATTGTAACAAATAAATCTTATTATTCATTATTTTAAAACAATTTGTAATTATTTACACTTTGGTTTTCTTTTACTCATGTTTGCACTATATACTCTATATTTGCAAACATTTTGCAATTATAAATATGAGTTTTATTAAAGAAATACAACGTAGACGAACATTTGGCATTATATCGCACCCTGATGCAGGTAAAACCACACTAACAGAAAAGTTACTGCTTTTTGGTGGTGCCATTCAAGAAGCTGGTGCCGTAAAAAGTAACAAGATTAAAAAAGGCGCAACAAGTGATTTTATGGAAATTGAGCGCCAACGTGGTATTTCGGTAGCCACTTCTGTTTTGGCATTTGAATATAATGGCATTAAAATCAATATTTTAGATACACCAGGACACAAAGATTTTGCTGAAGACACTTTTAGAACCTTAACAGCAGTTGATAGTGTTATCGTAGTCATTGATGTGGCTAAAGGTGTTGAAGAGCAAACCGAAAAATTAGTTGAAGTTTGTCGTATGCGCAACATTCCCATGATTGTTTTTATAAATAAAATGGATCGTGAAGGTAAAGATGCTTTTGATTTATTGGATGAAATTGAGCAAAAACTAGGTTTAAAAGTTGTGCCTTTAAGTTTCCCTATTGGTATGGGCTACGACTTTAAAGGTATTTATAATATTTGGGAGAAAAACATTAATTTATTTAGTGGCGATAGCAGAAAGGATATTGAAGAAACCATTGAAATTAGTGACCTAACCTCTCCAAAGTTAGATGAATTAACTGGTGAAAAAGCTGCCAATACGCTTAGAGAAGAAATAGAACTTGTAGACGGTATTTACCCTAGTTTTGATAAAGAAGAATACTTAAAAGGGCATTTACAACCCGTCTTTTTTGGATCTGCTTTAAATAATTTTGGTGTTAGAGAATTATTAGATTGTTTTATAGAAATAGCTCCAAAACCAAGACCTAAACAGAGTGAAGAACGCCTAGTAGAACCTAATGAAAATAATTTTACTGGGTTTGTTTTTAAAATTCATGCCAATATGGATCCTAACCATAGAGACCGTTTGGCATTTATTAAAATTGTTTCGGGTAAATTTGAAAGAAACAAGCCTTACCTGCATGTTAGGAATAATAAAAAGATGAAGTTTTCGAGTCCGAATGCCTTTTTTGCTGAGAAAAAAGAAATTGTAGATGTCTCTTATCCTGGTGATATTGTTGGGCTTCATGATACTGGAAATTTTAAAATTGGCGATACACTTACCGAAGGCGAAAACATTAACTATAAAGGTGTACCTAGTTTTTCACCGGAGCATTTTCGATATATTAATAATGCAGATCCACTAAAATCGAAACAATTGTTTAAAGGTATTGACCAACTTATGGATGAAGGTGTTGCACAATTATTTACCTTAGAGCTAAACGGTAGAAAAGTAATTGGTACCGTAGGCGCCTTGCAATATGAAGTTATTCAATATAGATTAGAGCACGAATATGGTGCCAAATGTAATTATGAGAATTTGAATGTTTATAAAGCTTGTTGGGTTAATCCTTCAAATTCAAAATCTGAAGAATATCAGGAATTTGTTAGGGTTAAGCAGCGCTTTTTAGCTAAAGATAGACAGAACCAATTGGTTTTCTTAGCAGATTCTGCCTTTTCATTGCAAATGACACAACAAAAATATCCAAACATTAAACTTCATTTCACATCAGAGTTTGACTAAAATACCCTGTATTTCGTCTATTAATACGCTAAAAAATACATTTTATCGATTATTCTAATTACTAAATACAACTATTTCTAAATTTATTTCAGATTCATAACCCCAAATAATGAACTGACCTATGGAAACAAACAACCACATTTATAGTAACGATGATATTACTGTTACTTTTGAGCCTTGTATCTGTGTTCATGCAGAAAAATGTGCTAAGGAATTATCAGATGTTTTTAGAACTTCAATTATTCCATGGATTAATTTAGATGCTACAGAAACAAAAAAAATTGTCAATCAAATTAAACGATGCCCTTCGGGAGCTCTTAAATATCATTTAAATAATAAAAAACGAGCTTGTTAGTTTAAGCGTAAGTAACAAAAAAGAGACTGTCTAAAAAGTGTCATTCTGAATGTAATGAAGAATCTCTTAAAATTTTAATTTTTTGATTTTTTTACAAATACGATTCTTCGCTTTGCTCTGAATGACAAAGTTCATCACTTTTTAGACAGCCTCTTAATCTCTTTCTTTTTATAGTAAATTCAACAAAAATAAGCTTTTTCTAGTTTTTAAAATTTTTAACTCAAAACTTGTGACGATTTATACATTAAAAATAAGTGTATTGCTATTTCTAATTTTTTTAACTACAAAATTTAAACAAATACTTAATACCATTATGCATAAGTGTATTATGGATTTTTTAAATAATGAGTTACAAAAACTAATTTTAAACGTTTTAAGACTATTTTATTAATTAGATTATATATTTGTATGCATTTTTTGTTTTCACACTTAAAAACATAGTTTTAAAAAGCCATATTTTTTAATGTATAAGAAATTCTGATAAAGAATTCACATTATAATAATTAAATTCTATACATAATGTTATTCAAAATAAAAAGCTTCCAAAATAGTTTTTGAAAGCTTTAATTTTTTTGCTGTTAAGCAAAATTATTCTGTAGTAAAACGATTAGTGATAAATATTTAAACTTAGTCTTGATATTTTTCCTCGTTCCTCGTTTGAAATGACATAGAAATTTTTTAAAATTTAAACTCTAATTCTATGCTTGTCCTGTTGGGCCAAAATTTAAAGGTATTGGTGGTTGCTCGTAATCTTTAATTTCACCATGAGCATTTTCAAATCTGGCCACATTTTCGCCTAAAGCTTTTAACAAACGCTTAGCATGCTGTGGTGTTAATATAATTCTTGATTTCACCTTACTTTTGGGAATCCCTGGCATAATACTAACAAAATCTACAACAAACTCTGAAACTGAATGATTAATAATAGCTAAATTGGAATAAATTCCTTCTGCTACTTTTTCATCCAATTCAATGTTTATTTGTCCTTGTTTTGCTTTATCTTTTTCGTTTGCCATGATATTATTTTTTAAAATTAATAAAAAACCTGCTAAAAATTTAGCAGGTTTTTTTGACATGTTTTTAACAAATCCCAACCTGCGTTGAGATAAATGAGATTCCCGCCTTCGCGGGAATGACAATTATTAGTTATAATTTAATTCTTGTTTTACTTGCATCATTTCGTCAAACTCTTCTTTAGAGCCCACTATAATATCAGTGTATTTACGCATACCTGTACCTGCTGGAATTCTGTGTCCTACAATTACATTTTCTTTCAAGCCTTCTAAAGTATCCACCTTACCAGCTACTGCCGCTTCATTAAGTACTTTGGTAGTTTCTTGGAAAGATGCTGCCGATATAAATGATTTTGTTTGAAGCGAAGCTCTTGTAATACCTTGAAGTATTGGTGTAGCAGTTGCTGGTTTAGCATCTCTAGCCACAACAAGGTTTTTATCTTCTCTTCTTAAGATAGAATTCTCATCTCTTAACTCGCGAGGCGAAATAATTTGTCCCGCTTTAAGATTTGTAGAATCTCCAGCGTCTTCAATAACCTTCATTCCAAAAATTTCATCATTTTCTAAAATAAAATCTGCTTTATGAGCTAATTGATCTTCTAAGAAGATAGTGTCTCCAGAATCAATAATACGTACTTTACGCATCATTTGTCTTACTACAACTTCAAAGTGCTTATCATTAATTTTCACACCTTGTAAACGATATACTTCTTGTACTTCGTTTACTAAATATTGTTGTACCGCTGAAGGCCCTTTGATATTTAAAATATCGTTAGGTGTAATAGAACCATCTGAAAGAGGCATACCAGCTTTTACATAATCATTTTCTTGTACAAGAATTTGATTAGAAAGTTTTACTAAGTATTTTTTAATTTCACCTAATTTAGATTCTACTATAATCTCACGATTACCTCTTTTTATTTTACCAAAAGAAACAACACCATCAATTTCACTCACAACTGCTGGGTTGGAAGGGTTACGTGCTTCGAATAACTCTGTTACACGAGGTAAACCTCCTGTAATATCGCCTGCTTTAGCAGATTTACGAGGTATTTTAACTAATATTTTTCCAACAATAATTTTCTCATTATCATCAATCATTAAATGCGCTCCTACTGGTAAATTGTATGAACGAATGATTTCACCCTTTCCGTCTTCAATATGAAGTGTTGGAATAAGTTTCTTATTTCTAGATTCAGAAATTACTTTTTCTTGGAAACCAGTTTGTTCATCAATTTCAACTTGGTATGTAATACCTTGTTCGATGTTTTCATATTTTACTTTACCAGCAAATTCTGAAATAATCACACCGTTGTATGGGTCCCAAGAACAAACTTCATCACCTTTACTTAATACATCACCATTCTTAACAAGTATAGTAGATCCATAAGGAATATTGTTTGTACTTAAAACAATACCTGTTTTCTTATCTGTAAGTTTAAGTTCAGATGTTCTAGAAATAACAATATCTATATCATTTCCTTCATTATCTTTACCTTTAACAGTTTTTAAATCTTCTATTTCAGCAATACCATCAAATTTAACAACTAATTTATTTTCCTCAGAAATATTACCTGCAATACCACCTACGTGGAATGTACGCAATGTAAGCTGAGTACCAGGTTCTCCAATTGATTGTGCTGCAACAACACCAACTGCTTCACCACGTTGTACCATTTTACCGGTAGCTAAGTTACGCCCGTAACATTTAGCACAAATACCTTGTAACGCTTCACAACTTAAAGCTGAACGTACTTCTAAAGCATCAATTGGTGACGCTTCAATAGTTTTTGCTATATCATCGTTGATTAACTGACCAGCTGAAACTAACAACTCATCTGTTAAAGGATTATAAACATCATTTAAAGATACACGACCTACGATTCTTTCTTCTAAAGTTTCAACAACTTCATCATTTTTCTTTAATGGCTCAACTTCAACACCTCTTAATGTACCACAATCTTCAGAATTGATGATAACATCTTGAGAAACATCAACCAAACGACGTGTTAAGTAACCTGCATCGGCTGTTTTAAGAGCTGTATCTGCAAGACCTTTACGAGCACCGTGAGTAGAGATAAAGTATTCTAAAATTGAAAGACCTTCCTTAAAGTTAGAAAGAATTGGATTTTCAATAATCTCTCCACCACCTGCATTAGATTTTTTAGGTTTCGCCATTAATCCACGCATACCTGTAAGCTGACGAATCTGTTCTTTAGATCCACGAGCTCCAGAATCAAGCATCATAAACACCGAGTTAAATCCTTGTTGATCTTCACGAATACGCTTCATAGACAATTCGGTCAATTCAGCATTTGTAGACGTCCAAATATCAATAACTTGGTTATAACGTTCGTTGTTTGTTATAAGTCCCATATTATAGTTACCCATAATACCGTCAACCAAACCGTTAGCTTTATCAATCATTCCTTGTTTTTCTGGTGGAATGATAATATCTCCTAAACTGAACGATAAACCACCTTGGAAGGCAAATTTAAATCCTAGAGTTCTAATAGCATCTAAGAAATCAGCTGTTTCAGGAACAGAGGTTACTTTAAGAATATCGCCAATAATATCTCTTAACGATTTTTTTGTTAATACTTGATTGATATATCCAGCTGCTTGAGGTACATGTTGGTTGAATAAAACTCTACCAACAGTAGTTTCAACAATCATTCTATCAAGCTTACCATCTTCATTTATATCAATAGTACGAACCTTAATACCTGCATTTAAATCAACTCTTTTTTCATTAAAAGCAATTTCTACTTCCTCAGGAGAATAAAAGGTTAATCCTTCACCTTGTATTGGCACTTCTGGTGTAGATTTACGTAGCTTGGTCATGTAATACAGACCAAGTACCATATCTTGAGAGGGTACCGTTACAGGAGATCCATTTGCAGGATTTAAGATATTATGAGACGCCAACATTAATAATTGACATTCTAAAATAGCTTCAGGTCCAAGAGGTAAATGCACCGCCATTTGGTCACCATCAAAATCCGCATTAAATGCAGTACAAACTAATGGGTGTAACTGTATTGCTTTCCCTTCAATAAGTTTTGGTTGAAAAGCTTGTATACCCAAACGGTGTAACGTAGGCGCACGGTTTAGTAATACTGGATGCCCTTTAAGAACATTTTCCAAGATATCCCAAACCACAGGCTCTCTTTTATCTATAATTTTCTTTGCAGATTTTACTGTTTTAACAATACCTCTTTCAATTAATTTTCTAATTACAAAAGGCTTGTAAAGTTCAGCTGCCATATTTTTTGGCAATCCACATTCATGTAATTTTAATTCTGGTCCAACAACAATTACCGAACGTGCAGAATAATCAACACGTTTACCAAGTAAGTTTTGACGGAAACGTCCTTGCTTACCTTTAAGTGAATCGGATAATGATTTTAATGGTCTATTAGAATCTGTTTTTACTGCAGATGATTTACGTGTGTTATCAAATAATGAATCAACAGATTCTTGTAACATACGTTTTTCATTACGTAAAATAACTTCTGGTGCTTTTATCTCAACCAATCTTTTAAGACGGTTGTTACGGATAATTACACGACGGTATAAATCATTTAAATCTGATGTCGCAAAACGTCCACCATCTAACGGCACTAACGGACGTAATTCTGGCGGAATAATTGGCACAACTTTCATAATCATCCATTCTGGACGATTTTCTCTGTTATTGTTAGACTCCCGTAACGCTTCAACTACTTGTAAACGTTTTAAAGCTTCTGTTTTACGTTGTTTAGACGTTTCAGTATTGGCTTTATGACGTAATTCATATGATAAGGCTTGTAAATCTATTCTTGCTAATAAATCTATCAAACATTCAGCACCCATTTTTGCTAAAAACTTATTTGGGTCTTCATCATCTAAATACTGATTGTCTTGTGGAAGATCTTCAAGAATATTTAAGTATTCTTCTTCAGTTAAGAAATCCATCTTTTGTAATGGCTCGCCTTCTTCATTTTTAGCATTACCTGGTTGAATAACTACGTAACGTTCGTAGTAAATAATCATATCTAATTTCTTAGATGGTAAGCCTAATAAATAACCTATTTTATTCGGTAGAGAACGGAAGTACCAAATATGAGCAACAGGCACCACAAGGTTTATGTGTCCTACTCTATCACGACGTACTTTCTTTTCAGTTACTTCAACACCACAACGGTCGCAAACAATACCTTTGTAACGTATTCTTTTATATTTACCACAAGCACATTCATAATCCTTTACAGGACCAAAAATACGCTCACAGAACAAACCATCACGTTCTGGTTTGTGTGTTCGATAATTGATAGTTTCTGGCTTTAAAACTTCACCTCTAGACTCTGCTAAAATAGATTCCGGTGATGCTAAACCAATTGAGATTTTGTTAAACCTCTTTACTGTATACTTATCTTGTTTTCTTGCCATTTTCTTAAGTTTTCAGTCTCAGTTTCAGTATTCAGTGTAAACTGTTTACTGTAACTGTAAACTATTTTTTACTCCTCTAATCTGATATCTAAACCTAAACCTTTCAATTCGTGCATAAGTACGTTGAATGATTCTGGTAATCCTGGATCTGGCATTGGTTCACCTTTTACGATTGCTTCGTAAGTTTTGGCTCTACCAATTACATCATCAGATTTTACAGTTAAAATTTCTCGTAAGGTGCTTGATGCTCCATAAGCCTCAAGTGCCCAAACTTCCATCTCACCAAAACGCTGACCACCAAATTGTGCTTTACCACCAAGAGGTTGTTGTGTAATTAATGAGTAAGGTCCTATAGAACGTGCATGCATTTTATCGTCAACCATGTGTCCTAGTTTCAGCATATAAATCACACCAACTGTTGCAGGTTGATCGAAACGCTGTCCTGTTCCACCGTCATATAGATAAGTATGTCCGTATCTTGGAATTCCAGCTTCATCAGTAAATTCATTAATTTGATCTATTGTTGCACCATCAAAAATAGGCGTTGCATACGTGCGACCTAATTTTTGACCTGCCCATCCTAGAACAGTTTCATAAATCTGACCAATGTTCATACGAGATGGTACACCAAGTGGATTTAAAACAATATCAACAGGCGTTCCATCTTCTAAGAATGGCATATCTTCTTGACGAACAATACGCGCCACAATACCTTTGTTACCATGACGTCCTGCCATTTTATCACCTACTTTAAGTTTACGCTTTTTAGCGATGTAAACTTTAGCTAATTTGATAATTCCAGCTGGTAATTCGTCACCAACAGAAATGGTAAACTTCTCACGTCTTAAAGACCCCTGTAAATCGTTTTCTTTAATTTTATAGTTGTGAATTAAATCGGCTACTAACTGATTTGTATGTTCATCTGTTGTCCATTTACCAGACACTAAATGCGCATAATCATCAACAGCGTTTAACATTTTAAGTGTGAATTTTTTACCTTTTGGTAAAACCTCTTCTCCTAAATCGTTAAAAATACCTTGAGCCGTTTTACCATTTACAATGTTGAAAAGTTTCTCAATTAAAACGTCTTTCAAATCATCAAATTTTCTGTCAAACTGAGCTTCTAAAGCTAAGATATCATCTTTATCTTGAGCTCTCTTACGTTTGTCTTTTACTGCTCTAGCAAATAATTTCTTTTCGATAACAACACCATGTAAAGAAGGTGATGCTTTTAAAGAAGCATCTTTTACATCACCAGCTTTGTCTCCAAAAATAGCACGTAATAATTTTTCTTCAGGTGTTGGATCAGATTCTCCTTTTGGCGTAATTTTACCAATTAAGATATCGCCAGGTTTAACCTCGGCACCAACACGTATCATTCCATTTTCATCTAAATCTTTTGTAGCTTCTTCAGATACGTTAGGAATATCATTAGTCAACTCTTCGTTACCTAATTTTGTATCTCTAACTTCTAATGAATACTCATCAATATGAATAGATGTGAATATATCTTCACGAACCACTTTTTCAGATATCACAATGGCATCCTCAAAGTTATATCCTTTCCAAGGCATGAAGGCTACTTTCATGTTTCTACCTAAAGCAAGCTCTCCTTTTTGAGTTGCATACCCTTCACATAAAACTTGACCTTTAGTAACTTTATCTCCTTTAACCACAATTGGTTTAAGGTTAATAGATGTTCCTTGATTCGTTTTTCTAAATTTTACTAATTGGTACGTTTTAACATCACTATCAAAACTTACTTTAGCTTCATCTTCAGTACGATCGTATTTAATTTTAATTTCGTTTGCATCAACATAAAGTACTTCACCATTTCCTTCAGCATTTATCAATACTCTAGAATCTGAAGCTACTTGACGCTCCAAACCTGTACCAACAATTGGTGCATCTACTCTTAATAAAGGCACTGCTTGACGCATCATGTTAGATCCCATAAGTGCTCTATTCGCATCATCATGCTCTAAGAACGGAATTAAAGATGCAGATATTGATGAAATTTGATTTGGTGCAACATCTGTATAATGCAATCCTTTAGGGTCAATTACTGGGAAGTCACCTTCCATTCTAGCAATTACTTTATCATGCAAAATTTCACCAGCATCATCAACCTTAACAGTAGCTTGAGCAATTAATTTTCCCTCTTCCTCTTCTGCACTTAAATACGTAGGTGCATTTTTAATATCAACAGTACCATCGGTTACTTTTCTATATGGTGTTTCTATGAATCCCATAGAATTCACTTTAGCAAATACAGATAATGAAGATATTAAACCAATGTTTGGTCCCTCTGGTGTTTCGATTGGACAAAGTCTTCCGTAGTGCGTGTAATGAACATCACGAACCTCGAAACCTGCTCTTTCACGAGATAAACCTCCTGGTCCTAATGCTGATAAACGACGTTTATGAGTAATCTCAGCTAATGGATTGGTTTGATCCATAAATTGAGACAACTGGTTCGTTCCAAAGAATGAATTAATTACAGACGATAAGGTCTTCGCATTAATCAAATCTATTGGTGTAAATACTTCGTTATCACGTACATTCATACGCTCACGAATAGTACGTGCCATACGCGCTAAACCAACTCCAAATTGTTGAGATAATTGCTCACCAACTGTACGTACACGACGGTTAGATAAGTGATCAATATCATCAATCTCTGCTTTTGAGTTGATTAACTCGATTAAGTATTTAATAATGGTAATAATATCTTCTTTGGTAAGCACTTGCTTATCCATTCCAATATCTAAACCCAATTTTTTATTCATTCTGTAACGTCCAACTTCTCCTAAAGAGTAACGTTGGTCTGAAAAGAATAATTTGTCAATAATACCACGCGCTGTTTCCTCATCTGGTGGCTCAGCATTACGTAATTGACGGTATATGTGTTCAACAGCCTCTTTTTCAGAGTTTGTTGGATCTTTTTGAAGTGTATTATGAATAATAGCATAATCACCTTGTTCTGAAGTTTCTTTGTGTAAAAGAATAGTTTTTACTTCAGCTTCAATAATTTCTTCAATATTATCCTTATCTAAAATAGTATCACGATCAAGCACAATCTCGTTACGCTCAATAGATACTACTTCACCTGTATCTTCATCAACAAAATCTTCATGCCATGTATTAAGTACACGTGCTGCTAATTTTCTTCCTAAGTACTTTTTTAATCCAGATTTTGATACTTTAACTTCTTCAGCTAAATCAAAAATCTCTAAAATATCTTTATCACGCTCAAACCCGATTGCACGGAAAAGCGTAGTAACAGGTAACTTTTTCTTTCTATCAATGTATGCATACATCACTTGATTGATGTCTGTAGCAAACTCAATCCAAGATCCTTTGAATGGTATAACTCTAGCTGAATACAATTTGGTTCCATTGGCATGGAAAGATTGCCCAAAGAAAACTCCTGGTGAACGGTGTAATTGAGATACTACTACACGCTCTGCACCATTGATACAGAATGTACCAGAAGGTGTCATGTAAGGTATCGTTCCTAAGTACACATCTTGAACAATGGTCTCGAAATCCTCATGTTCAGGGTCTGTACAATATAACTTTAACCTCGCTTTTAACGGAACGCTGTAAGTAAGTCCTCTTTCAATACACTCTTCAATAGCATATCTTGGTGGATCTACGAAGTAATCTAAAAATTCTAAAACGAATTGATTACGTGAATCTGTAATTGGAAAGTTTTCCATGAAGGTATTATATAAACCTTCATCACCTCTTTCATCTGATTTAGTTTCTAATTGGAAAAAATCCTGGAAGGATTTTATCTGAATATCCAAGAAATCTGGATAATCTGTCTTGTTTACAATAGACGAGAAATTTAATCTTTCAGCTTGTGTTGATAACATCAATGGACGGAATTATGATTAAAAAAAATAGTGATAGTGTACTAAAACACTAATTAAATAGCCAAAAATAATTCAATTATCGTAAGCTATTTTGTAATTTTTTTGGTATAAATGCTATTATACGCAAAATGGTCTAGGTCTTATAGTGCATACTACAGACCTAAACCTTTATGTTTTTGAGTTGTTAAGCTTACTTAAGCTCAACCTCAGCTCCAGCTTCTTCTAAAGATGTTTTTAAAGCTTCAGCTTCATCTTTAGATACACCTTCTTTGATAGCACTTGGTGCATCATCAACTAAACCTTTTGCTTCTTTTAAACCTAAACCAGTTAATTCTTTAACTAATTTTACAACTGCTAATTTTGAACCACCAGCCGCTTTTAAAATAACATCAAATTCAGTTTGAGCTTCGCCAGCGTCATCGCCACCAGCAGCAGGACCAGCAACAGCAACTGCAGCAGCAGCAGCAGGCTCGATACCATACTCATCTTTTAATATTGTTGCTAATTCGTTTACCTCTTTTACAGTAAGGTTAACTAATTGTTCTGCGAAATCTTTTAAATCTGCCATTTTTCTATCGTTTTAATAATTTTGTAATAATATATTTGTAATAAGTGCGTACTATTTAATACTATCCTTCTTTTTCAGATAGTGTTTTTAAAATTCCAGCTAATTTACCTCCACTTGATTTAAGTGCAGAAACAACGTTTTTAGCAGGCGATTGTAGTAAACCTATAATCTCTCCTAATAACTCTTCTTTAGACTTGATATCTACTAACATGTCTAATTGGTTGTCGCCAATATAAACCGACTCTTCAATGAATGCACCTTTTAGTAAAGGCTTTTCAGATTTTTTACGGAAGGTTTTTATTAACTTAGCCGGTACATTACCAGTTTCAGAATACATCACAGATGTATTTCCTTTTAAAACAGTTGGAAGATCTCCGAAATCTCTGTCGGATGCTTCCATTGCTTTTGAAAGTAATGTATTTTTAACAACTGCTAACTTTACGTTTGCTTTAAAACAAGCACGACGTAAATCTGAGGTTGTACCTGCGTTTAATCCTGAAATATCTGCTAAATAAATGTTAGCATTACTGGCTAGTTCTGCAGTTAAGTCCTCAATTACTTGTGATTTTTCTTCTCTTGTCATAATTTAAAGTTTTAACTTAATTAACCAATTTTAGGATCAATTGCTAAACTTGGGCTCATTGTAGAAGACATAAATATGCTTTTTACGTAAACACCTTTAGCGGTTGTCGGTTTCAGTTTCATTAATGTTGTTAATAATTCATTTGCGTTACCCGCAATTTTATCAGCACTAAATGATGCTTTTCCTATAGCTGCGTGTACAATACCAGTTTTGTCAACTTTAAAGTCAATTTTACCAGCTTTTACTTCTGTTACCGCTTTAGCAACATCCATAGTTACCGTACCAGTTTTTGGGTTAGGCATTAAACCACGAGGACCTAATACACGTCCTAAAGGACCTAATTTACCCATTACGCTAGGCATAGTGATAATTACATCAACATCTGTCCAGCCGCTCTTAATTTTATCAAGATATTCGTCTAAACCAACATAATCTGCGCCAGCTTCTTTAGCTTCTGCTTCTTTATCTGGTGTAACTAATGCTAATACTTTCATATCTTTACCAGTACCATGTGGTAATGAAACCACACCTCTAACCATTTGATTTGCTTTACGTGGATCTACTCCTAAACGAACTGCTAAATCAACAGATGCATCAAATTTAGTATTGGTAATCTCTTTAATTAATGAAGATGCTTCATCAAGAGAATAGATTTTTCCTTTTTCTATTTTCGCTAAAGCTTCTTTTTGCTTTTTTGTTAATCTTGCCATTTTATAATGTCTTTAATCGATTAAGATGGAAATTTTCCTGTTACAGTTATTCCCATCGATCTTGCTGTACCAGCAACCATTCTCATTGCAGACTCTGTAGTAAATGCATTTAAATCTACCATTTTGTCTTCTGCGATGGTTTTAACCTGATCCCAAGATACTTTAGCTACTTTTTTTCGGTTTGGCTCTCCAGACCCTTTCTTCACCTTAGCTGCTTCCATTAACTGAACTGCTGCTGGTGGAGTTTTAATTACAAAATCAAATGATTTGTCTTTGTAAACAGATATAACCACTGGTAACACTTTACCTGGCTTATCTTGGGTTCTGGCATTGAATTGCTTACAGAACTCCATGATGTTAACACCTGCAGCTCCTAAAGCGGGTCCAACCGGTGGCGATGGATTCGCAGCACCTCCCCGAACTTGTAACTTAACTACTTTACCTAATTCTTTTGCCATTTTAAATAATTTAATTTTTGATGTTATCTTTCTTTTGGAAGCGAAAGACTCATCTATCTTAATGTAACACTATTATACTTTTTCAACTTGCATATAACTTAGCTCTAATGGTGTTTTTCTTCCGAAAATTTTAACCATAACTTCAAGTTTACGCTTTTCTTCATTTATATTTTCTATAGTTCCATCAAACCCATTAAATGGTCCATCAATAACCTTAACAGTCTCACCTTTATTAAATGGTATGGCTACATTTGCACTTTCATCTACCGCCAACTCATCTACTTTACCTAACATTCTGTTTACTTCAGACTGTCTTAACGGTACAGGATCTCCTCCTTTTGTTTCACCTAAAAAACCAATAACATTAGTTACCGATCTTATAATATGTGGTACTTCACCTGTTAAATTAGCTTGTACCATTATATATCCTGGAAAAAACACTTTTTCTTTGTGAACTTTTTTTCCATTTCTTATTTGTATAACACGTTCAGTAGGGACTAATACTTGGTCAACATAATCTTGAAGACCTAAACGAGCAATTTCATTCTCGATATACGTCTTAATTTTGTTTTCCTGACCACTTACGGCGCGAACAACATACCACTTTTTTTCACTTACTTCAGACATAAAATTTTGTTTTTAACCGTTAATCCAATCAAAGTAAAATGTTATGACTTTACTGAAAACTGTATCTACGCCCCATATTGCAAGAGAAAATATAATTGAAAACACTGCAACTAAAACAGTTAAACTTTGTGCTTCAGCCCAACTAGGCCATGTCACATTATTTTTTAGTTCTCCAAATGATTCTTTTATATAATTTACAATTCCAGCCATGTTATTATTTTCTTTTAAAATCTAAATTGAAATGATACTCAATCTTGTATTCCACAGATTGAAAGATTCAATTCCACTACGCTCAGCGTAAACTTCTCGTCTCTCAATCTTTTACTTAGCACGGGTTGAGAGACTCGAACTCCCGACACCTGGTTTTGGAGACCAGTGCTCTACCAACTGAGCTAAACCCGTAAATATAAGTCAAGGTATTCCGAAAAAACGAAATACCTTAACTCTATATTTATTTAAACTATAATTAGTCTAATATCTCAGTTACCTGACCAGCACCAACTGTTCTACCACCTTCACGTATTGCAAAACGTAAACCTACGTTCATTGCAATTGGTTGAATTAAATCAACAGTAATAGTTAAGTTATCACCAGGCATAACCATTTCAACTCCTGAAGGAAGCGCAATGTTTCCTGTTACGTCAGTTGTTCTTACATAGAACTGTGGACGGTAGTTGTTATGGAATGGTGTGTGACGTCCACCTTCTTCTTTTTTCAAGATATAAACCTCAGCCTTGAATTTAGCATGTGGAGTAACTGAACCTGGCTTACAGATTACCATACCTCTTGAGATTTGAGATTTCTCAATACCTCTTAATAAGATACCTGCGTTATCTCCAGCTTCACCTCTATCTAATATTTGACGGAACATTTCGATACCAGTAATAGTAGATGTTAATTTTTCAGCACCCATACCAATAATCTCTACAGGATCTCCAGTGTTTGCTATACCAGTTTCAATACGACCAGTTGCAACAGTACCACGACCAGTAATAGAGAATACATCTTCTATTGGCATTAAGAAAGGCTTATCAACTTCACGAGTTGGCTCTTCAATCCAAGAATCACAGGCTTCCATTAATTCTAATACAGTATCAACCCATTTTTGCTCACCGTTAAGTGCACCTAATGCAGAACCAGCAATTACAGGTCCGTTATCACCATCATATTCATAAAAAGACAATAAGTCTCTTACTTCCATGTCTACTAATTCAATTAATTCTTCATCATCAACCATATCCACTTTGTTCATGAATACAACGATACGAGGAATACCTACTTGACGACCTAATAAGATGTGCTCACGAGTTTGTGGCATAGGACCATCAGTAGCCGCAACCACTAAAATAGCACCATCCATTTGCGCAGCACCAGTTACCATGTTCTTAACGTAATCCGCGTGACCTGGACAATCTACGTGAGCATAGTGACGATTAGCTGTTGCATATTCTACGTGAGATGTATTAATTGTTATACCTCTTTCTTTTTCTTCAGGAGCATTATCAATTTGATCAAATGATCTTGCTTCAGAATAACCTGCATCAGCTAATACTTTAGTAATAGCAGCAGTTAAAGTTGTTTTACCGTGATCTACGTGTCCAATTGTACCAATATTTAAGTGTGGTTTTGAACGATCGAAAGTTGCCTTTGCCATGTTTTTTAAATAATTTAATCTTAGTTATATAATAATATTAGTGTATTCTAATTAAAAACTCTAATATAGAGCCAATGACGAGATTTGAACTCGTGACCTCTTCCTTACCAAGGAAACGCTCTACCCCTGAGCTACACCGGCGTAAAGTTTTTATTTCCTATTCTCTCAAACAACCCATAAAAGATTGCATAAATTGAAAGAAGAGATTCCTGCCTTCGCAGGAATTTTAGAGCGAGAGACCGGGTTCGAACCGGCGACATTCAGCTTGGAAGGCTGACGCTCTACCAACTGAGCTACTCTCGCAATTTTGATAAGTTTAACTTATCTGGTTTTCAATATTTCAAAAAAAACATTAAAAAAGTTTGTGGGGAGAGCAGGATTCGAACCTGCGAAGACGTAGTCAGCAGATTTACAGTCTGCCCTCGTTGGCCGCTTGAGTATCTCCCCAATTAACTTATTTCAATATTTTAAAGACCTTTAATCGACGGAAAAAACTCCCTTCGACTGCGCTCAGGTTAAACTTCTCATATATAGTCAAAATCATGTTTTTATATTTTTTGACTTCCTGTTCGCTATTCAATATTTTAGAGCCGATGGAGGGACTCGAACCCACGACCTGCTGATTACAAATCAGCTGCTCTAGCCAGCTGAGCTACATCGGCGTTTTTGTGTTTTTTTTGCAAAAATTCCACATAAAAAAAGCCCGCTATTTCTAACGGACTGCAAATGTATAGATTTTTTATTTTATTCAAAACATTTTTTACAAAATTTTATTATAAATGTGCTCTTAATTTTTCTTTTCGTTTTTTAAGTTGTCTTTCTAATGAAGATACTGCCATATCAGTGCCTTCTTCAAAGGTTTTACACTGTTTTTTTACTACAAAACTATCTCCTGGCACACTTACTCTTGCTTCAAAGACTTTATTTTCTTTGTCGCTAGTATTTTCTACCTTTAGAAAAACATCAGATTTAATAACCTTATCATAAAACATATCTAATTTATTCATTCGTTTTTGAATAAAATCTACTAGCTTTTTGTCAGCATTGAAATTAACTGATTGCGTGTTTACTTTCATACTTCTACTTTTTTGGTTAGACAATAATTTTGTGCTTCTATTTTTTACTTCTTGGATGCGTGTTTACGTGCACCTTTTTCAACTCTGCTATACTATTATGCGTATAGACTTGTGTAGCTGCCAAACTTGAATGACCAAGAAGCTCTTTAACAGCATTTAAATCTGCACCTTGATTAAGTAAGTGTGTAGCAAAAGAGTGCCTTAATATATGTGGACTCTTTTTTACTTTTGTAGATGCCAAACTAAAATACTCATTTATTATTCTGTAAACAAGTGTTTCATAAATTTTAACTCCTTTTTTTGTTAAAAAAAGATGGTTTTTATCGGTAATACACTCTAACTCATTTCTTGCAATTAAATACTTCTTTAGTGTTTGCAATACTGATTCTAATAACGGTACAATACGCTCTTTATTTCTCTTTCCTAATACTTTTAACGTTTTATTATCTAAATTAACACTTGTTAGTTTTAAATCTACTAATTCTATTCTTCTAATACCTGTTGAGTAGAACAACTCGATAACGAGTTTATCTCGAATACCTTCAAAATCGTTTTCAAAATTAAAATCGTCTAAAGCCATAGTAACTTCTTTTTCCGAAAAAGGAACTTGAATTTTTTTACTGGTTTTTAAGGCTTTGTGTTTTGCTAAAGGATTTGTTTCTATGGTTCCTATTTTTAAAAGAAACTTATAATATGTATTTAATGCTGATACTTTTCTGTTAATACTTCTATTAGACAATCCGTTTTCAACCAATTGCACTATCCAACTTCTAACCTGAGCATAATTTACTTTTTTGATATGAGCTGTTTCATATTCGCTTTTTACGAATTCTAAAAACCCTTCTAAATCATTTTGATAGGCATTTACCGTTAATACTGAATAGTTTTTTTCTAGTAATAAATAATCTGTGAATGATTTAAAAGACAATGTAAAAATTTTAGATTATTGAACTTTTATGTTCTTTTAGTGAAAAATACAACCTTTTATTTAATTTTTGAACAAAAAAAATCCCGCATGTTGCGGGATTTAATTTTATGTGAGTGCATAACTATATATCTTCTGCATCTCTTAGTCCTTGAATGTACTGAGCTTTTTGTATTTGAGCTCTACGTACAACTGAAGGTTTGTTAAACTGCTTGCGAGACTGTAATGCATATTTTCTTCCAGTTTTGTCAAACTTTCTTTTGTAACGCTTTAAAGCTCTATCTATATTTTCTCCTTCTTTAATTGGTATTATTAACATAGTGTCTTAACCTCCTCTCTTTTAGATTTTCAGGGTGCAAATATAATAACATTTATTAATTATCAAATTATAGTTGATAATTAATTTAAGTTGAGGGTTTATATTCTTTTTTATCAATGATGATTTTTGCCAAAATTTCTCGCAGTATTTCTGAAGTCCCTCCACCAATAGGCCCAAGCCTACTGTCTCTAAACAATCTTGCCATCGGGTATTCTTCCATATAACCGTAACCACCTAAAAATTGAAGACATTGGTAAATAACCTCATCTGCCATTTTTGTTGATTTGAGTTTAGACATCGTTGCTTCTTTCACTACATATTCACCTTTATTTAATCTATGAGTTACCGAATAGTTGAATTCTTTACAAATTTCCATATCGGTATATAAATCTGCTATGTTATGCCGTAATGCTTGAAATGAATCTATCGATTTTCCAAAAGCTTGACGTTCACTCATATATTTTAATGCATATTCTAAAGCAAATTCTGCACGTGCATGAGCATTAACTCCCATAATTAATCGCTCTAAAGCGAAATGCTGCATAATATATGAAAAGCCTTTGCCTTCTTCTCCCATAAGATTCGAAGCAGGAACCTTAACATTATCAAAAGCTATTTCTCCAGTATCAGAGGCTCTCCAACCTAATTTATCTAATTTGGTAGCGGTAATGCCTCCCATATTTCTATCTAAAACAAGTATACTAATACCTTTATTACCTAATTCAGGATTTGTTTTAGCAGCAATTATTAAGTAATCGCTATAAACGCCATTGGTAATAAATGTTTTTGAACCATTAACAATATAGTGGTCTCCGTTTTTTATAGCTGTAGTACGCATACCTGCCACATCACTTCCACCAAACGGTTCTGTGATACACAAACAACCTATTTTATCTCCAGTAATACTAGGTACTAAATATTTTTGTTTGATGGCTTCATCGCCTTCTGCATTTAAATGCGTCATCGCTAAATAGACATGTGCCCAAACCGCAGCAGCAAAACCTCCTGAATTTATTTTTTGAAGTTCTTCAAGCAGGATAATGGTATAAAATAAATCTAAATTCATTCCACCATAAGCTTCTGGATAGTTAATTCCGAAGAATCCCATATCTCCAAATTTCTTCCAAACCGACTTATCTATAACCCCAGATTTTTCCCAAGTTTCAATATTCGGTACAACTTCTTTTTGTAAAAAATCTTGTAGGCTTGTTCTAAAAAGGTTATGCTCTTCAGTGAAGTACATACTATTCATTTACGCTTCTTTTTCAATCAAGTTGCAAATATAATTCAATTATCTTGATTTTATTAACTGGGAAGTCTTTAACTTTAGTTAATTCATTTATTGATTTAAAGCCTTCTCGCAATTGCCTTTGTTCAATTATATGATGTGCTATATCATAGTCTATATGTTGAATGGTGACTAGCTCTTCAATTGACGCTTCGTTCAAGTTTATCTTATTAATTTGCCTGGGTGTTTTTACTGTAAATTCGTTAGTTATTTTCTCAATAATTTCTGGTGTTAAACCATAAACATCTTCAAGCTGAACATCGGCTATAAAACCGCCTTTAAATTTATTTCTGAATTTTATAATACGTTCTGATAACACTTCTCCAACACCAACCACTTTCTGAAGTTGTTTTGCTGTGGTGGTATTTAAATCTTCCTTTTGAACAAAAGTCTTTGGTTTACTCTTATAATTTGAGTTATAACTTAATGGTTTAGGGTTTGTAACCCATTCTGGAAATTTAAAATAAGGAGACATTGCACTTAAAAGAGAATCAGAAACTTTTGTAACTTCCTGAAATTGTTGTACAGAATTAATCCACAGATTTTGTTTTCTAAAATTGAGTAATCTATCAATTTCCTCATTACTCATTCCTAGTGACGCCCCTTTATAATCAGAAATATAATTTGGATTGAATGGATAGATTTTTGGTTTGGTTTCTTCTAATTTAACCCGTCTTAGTGAATCAATTTCTTTTTGAAATTTTGATAGTGCAACTTTATCTACTTGCACATCTTCAGAAGAAAAATCGATAAAGAAATAAACACATTGAAGTGTTATAATAATTAAAACCAATAAAAAAATCCCACTGTGTTGTTGTTTAGAAAACGTGAAGTGGGATTTAAAATTTTGCATTATGTATTATGCCTTATGCTCTTTCTTTTATGGCCTTGAAATATCTATTTAACTCATCTTTCACCTTAGGCGCTAAAATTACAAGCCCTACCATATTTGGAACCATCATAGCAAAAACCATCGCATCTGAAAATCCTATTACAGATCCTAAACTTGCAGCAGCTCCTACTACAACAAATAAACAAAATAATATTTTATATGAATACTCCGCTTTTTTAGTTCTTCCAAATAAGTAAGACCATCCTTGAAACCCATAATATGACCAAGATATCATTGAACTAAAAGCAAATAAAACTACCGCTATGGTTAATATATAAGGAAACCATGAAATAGCAGACTCAAAAGCCCCAGAGGTTAACAGGATTGCTTGTGCATCATTTAAAGATGCATTTTCAGCAGTAACATTCCCAGTAATAATAAGTACCAAAGCCGTCATTGTACAAACAACTACCGTATCAATAAAAGGTTCTAACAACGCTACCATACCTTCACTAGCTGCATATTTAGTTTTAACAGCTGAATGTGCTATAGAAGCTGAACCAATACCCGCTTCATTTGAAAAAGCAGCACGTCTAAACCCTTGAACTAAAACTCCTACTGCACCACCAGCAACACCTTCTGGACTAAATGCCCCATTAAAAATTTGAGCGAAAGCATCACCAATCATATCATAATTAGCAAATATTACAAATAACGAAGCTGCAACATAAATTACTACCATGAATGGCACAATTTTATCAGTTACTTTGGCTATTTTTTTAATACCTCCTATAATAACAATACCTACAAGTATAGCCATTACAACACCAAACAACCAACCTTTTCCGTGTAAAAACGATTCGCTTCCACCAGTAATATTCTCAACTAATTGAAACGCTTGATTTACCTGAAACATATTCCCACCACCAAACGATCCGCCAATTACAAAAATGGCAAATAATACTGCTAGAACTTTACCTAAGCCACCAAGCCCCTTAGTTTTAAGACCTTTTGTTAAGTAATACATTGGGCCACCGTAAACAGTACCATCATCTTCAATATCTCTGTACTTAACACCAAGTGTACACTCTACAAATTTTGAAGCCATTCCAAGAAATCCAGCTATAATCATCCAAAATGTGGCACCAGCTCCTCCAATAGACACAGCTATAGCTACGCCAGCAATATTGCCTAAACCTACAGTTGCAGATAAAGCAGCTGTTAATGCTTGAAAATGCGACACTTCTCCTTCATGTCCCTCAACTCTTATAGTATCTGGGTTATCTTCCTCATCAGTAAATGGCATTTTTCCCATTTCCACTTTGTGATCTTTTCTTTCTTCCAAACTATCATACTTACCTCTAACAATATTAATGGATGTCCTAAAGCCACAAAAATTTATAAACTTGAAATAAACTGTAAAATAAAGCGCTCCTAATATTAGGGGAAATAAAACCCAATACACACTAACCTCATCGGTAAAAGGTATTTGATAAAAAACAGCACTTACAAACCAACCTGTTAAATCGCCAAAAACTTTATCAATTTTTTGGTCAATTCCCATTTCTGTTGCTTCTTGTGCAAAAGTTAATAGTGGTAAAATTAAAGTGAATATTGAAAGAAGATATTTCTTCATAAGAATTAAAATTTGTTAGTTTTTATTAAAATTTTCCTTTAAAAAGCTAGCAAGATGCTAAAAATTATTGATTTTTTAAAACATTATGCGTTAAAATGGTGAATATTTTAATCTATATCATACTCAGAATTTAAGACCTCTATTTGCTCTGGTCTTCCTAAAACTATTATTTTTGAATTTGGTGCCAGTTCTAATTCAGCTTCTGGGTTTACTATATATTCTCCGTTCTCATCCTTATAGCCTATAACGGTGCATCCAGTTTTTCTGCGCAAGTCTAAATCTTTAATCGTTTTTACTTGTTTTGTTATATTTAATTTTTCTACTGCAACCTCTTCAATATTAATATTGGATTTTCCGACGATAGATAAATTATCAATAAACTCCATTAAACCTGGAACAACTACTAAAGATGCCATATGGTCTCCACCAATTTTATCTGGTAAAATAACATTATTAGCTCCTGCAAATTTCAATTTATCATATGATGATTCATGGGAAGCACGACTTATAATATTGATGTTTTTATTAATTTGCCTTGTTGAAAGCACCACAAACAAGTTATCAGCATCACTTGGTAGCGCTGAGATAAAACTAGATGCTCGATCTATTCCAGCCTGCAAAAGTACAGCGTCTTCATTGGCATTTCCTATTACATAAGGCACATTATCAAATTGCAAGCGTTCTTCCATATCCTTATTTTTTTCTATTACGACAAAGGATTTGTTATGCGCTGATAATTTTCTAACTGTTTGTTTACCATTTCTACCATAACCGCAAACAACAACATGATTTTTATAACTATCAATTTTCTTTTGCATCTTTTTATGTTTTAATTCTTCAATATGATCTTTACTTAAAATATATTCGGTGATTATGGAAAGTGCATAACCTACGATTACTACACTTGCTAAAATTAAAAAAATTGTGAAAATTTTTGATTTATCATCAAGTGGAACGACCTCACCAAAACCCACTGTTGTCATGGTAATGACCGTCATGTATAGGGCATCAATTACCGAGTACCCAGAAATCGTTACATAACCAAAAACTCCAATTAACAAAATAACAACCAGTAAAAAGACTGCGGTATAAATTTTTGTTCTAAAAAATCGTACTAATGGATTCATAGGCTAAAGGTCGAATACAGATGAGCGTTTTGTGTAAATTAAATCTTTAATTCGCATCCAAAATGCTAAAAACAAATATAAAGCAAAACCAAAACCAACGGTTACAAAGGTTAAATACATAAATGAAGTACGCACAACTTTTGCTCTAATACCAAATCGATCTGCAATTCGTTGACAAACATAATATCCGTGTTTTTGAAAAAACAGCAAGGGTTTGTAAATATTATTCATACTGCAATTTAACTATAAAATTTTATATTTCTTCACCTTTTAATCTTACTGAATTTGAGGATTAAAGTTTTATTATGACTTTCATAATTTTTAAATCCAGATTTTAAATATTTCTCGATATTAATGAGTTACCAATAGCACATTTTAAACATTTATTTTTATCGCAGTATTCTGTTTTAAGTTGAATAAGTGCCTGAGATTCTAAAGATGATTTTGATACTTTCTTTAAATTATTAAAAGCTTCAATAATACTATTCTTTTCTGACTTTATTTGAGATGAAATATCAATAATTACCGTATCTATTTCTTCTCCTTTTTGTTTCGCATAACAAAACTTTATGGGCAAAATTGTATTGATTATCAACAAATCTATAAATGATTTTGATAGTGTTTTCGTTGAGAATTTTGATTCTTTTTGAAACGTATAATGTGTATTCCAAAACTCTGATGTTGATACTTTAAACAACTCGTAAAAACCATCGAGAGTATTTATTTCTATAATTCTTGAAAACAGATTTTGGTACTTGTTATATAAACTAGCAAATTGTGACAACCTTATGGTTGGGAAATTTGGTGGCCTTAACCTAAAAAATTGTAATGGTAAAACTTGAATATTATTTATACCGAACTTTTGCTTTAAAAACTCATACTCTTTAACTAAATTTATGTAGTAGCTATTCTGATAATCGTCGTTTAACAATCCTGATTGTCCAAATAGTAAAGCTTCCAAAGTTTGTTGATTGGATAGCGTTTTTCTAACTATTGAAAAATCTATCGATTGTGCTAAACTTAAAAACGATTCTCCATTAACTTTAAGTCCAAAATTTTTAGCCAGCATTTTAAACAAAACTGCTTCCCAATCATTTTTAGATTCATGCAAAAGTGTTTCAATAGTTTTTGATTTTCTTTCTAAACGCTCAAAATATAATCGTTCTAACCAATTGCTTAACAGAAAATTTTCTGTAGACTCAAAATCGTTTTCACAGTTAATCCATTTGTTTTGTTTAGTAAACAACTTTTCATAGTTATTTAAAAGTTCACTTGGTAAATAATTCTGAATTTTTAAAGTTGGAATAACTGTATTATCTTTTCGAAACACATCGGTATCGTGCTCCCAAACCACATGCAAAATAACATTATCGTAAGCTTTGTCTTGCTCATGATTATGCAAAAACCAATCGGACGATTTTATATGAATTTCAACATTTCCAGCCCAAAGTTGTTTTCCTATTTTAAGTTTAGCATTAAAAAAATCTGGTCCTGAATTCAAATTATGTTGCCCAACAGAAAGTATTGAAACATCTTCACCTATTTCAGTTTTTAAATTTATAACTTTAAATTTTTTGTGTTTCCATATAAAATGTAGAAAATCTTCTTGCATGTAACGAAAATAGAAAAATATTAATCTTTTTAGTTTAAAGTTATATAAATTTGAACCAAACTAACACTCATGGAGGAACTCACTCTCACCACACCCGCACTTCTATTTTCAGCAATCTCCTTAATCATGCTGGCGTACACCAACCGTTTTTTGGCTTATACAGCAGTTGTTAGAAATTTACATGATAAATATCTTCAACAAAAGGATGAACGTTTAATAAAGCAAATAAAAAACATAAAGCAACGATTATACCTTACTCGCTCTATGCAAATTTCTGGTATAAGTAGTTTATTACTATGTGTGCTAACTATGTTTTTAATTTATATACAACAGCATACTACTGCTGTTTGGGTATTTGGTTTAGCTCTACTTTTATTAATTGTTTCATTAGCATTTTTAATTGTTGAGATTCAAATTTCGGTAAAAGCCTTAGAACATCATATTAGTGATATTGAGAATAATTAAACATGTATTTTCAGTAAAACCATCATCTACAAAAAATATAATATTCGACTATTTACCATAATTATCGACAACTAAATTGATAAAATGTATTTTATGCCAAAAAAAACATGTTATATCGAAAACCAAAAATTATTATTGTCTAAATAGAATTTTGAAGCTATTTTTGTTATGCTATTAATCATAAATAAATTTAAAGCAAAATGAAAAGTAACATCAAAAAAATAATGAAATTGTCAAGAATATTATTAATATTGTTGGCATTCACATTTTCAAGTAATGTTAGTGCTACTACTTCTGCAAGTACTTCTAGTACTGCTTTGGTTGCTGGAAAATGGTGGAAATCTAAGAAAAAAAAGAACAAGAAAAAAAGGAGAGTACAAAGACCTTGCAAGCCTGGAGATAAAATTCCATTGGATGGAGGTCTTAGCTTTTTAGTTTTAGGTGCTGCTGCTTTTGGAGTGAAAAAGTTACGTGACAAAAGAAATGATAAGTCTTAAATCACTAAAAAAAGATATTCCATTACCAATAAGGCTTTTTCTAGGAAAAGCCTTATTGGTTTTTATAGTTTGGAAAATCATATATAGTTTTTTCTTATATGACTCTAAATTCCTAGATTATCCCCTCACTACACATGTTGCTGAAGCATCTACCCTTTTTTTAAATAATTCATTTTTTCTATCTGGATTTACAACTGAAAGAGTTCTTATATCTGAAGAATCATCAGTAATTGAATCATCAGTAATTGAATCATCAGAAATATATCATAATGGCAGCTTAGTCTTGTATATTGCTGATGCTTGTAATGGATTAGAACTAATGGTTTTGTATATTGGTTTTATAGTCTGTATGCCTTCTAAATTTTGGCGTAAAACACTCTACATAATCTTAGGAATATTGTTTATAGATATGATTAATATTCTTAGATGCGCTGGTCTCATATACTTAAGAGAATATTTTCATGCTTACTTCGATTTTGCACATCACTATTTATTTAAAGCAATAGTATATGCAGCGACTTTTATAATGTGGATGGTATATTCCCGAAAAATTTCTTTAAAAAATGAAGCTTTACAAATCGGATAGTGTTCGTTTTATATCTGGGCTAATATTTATTGTAATCATTTATTCCTGGAATTACCTTTACTTCATGAACGATGAAGGTTCTTGGATGTCATACTCCAGAATTGCTTTTCATCTCATCAGATTTGGAGTTACCGTAGCTGTATATTTTGTTGGCACCTATCATTTAGGAAAACTAAAGGATTCATGGATGTCTTCACTTTGGCATCTTGTACATGTTACTGGTTTAATAATTATTACTTCTTTAGGTTTATTTGATTGGTTTATTATGGAAATTAGTAGAAACTTAAAAGAGTTTGCACATACTATTCAAGAAATATTAATTTCTCCTGTTTTATATGTTGCTATGGGTTTACTTAACAGAAGCCTTAAAAAAGATTCTAAAGTATAAATCAAATTAGAAGATTAATTTACAAATTCTACATTGATATTTTTAATTTTTGATGTTTTTTAGAGTATTGTAAATATAGTTAACTTTTTTAAATTTTAAATTCATTCTATAATCCTGAATTTGAATACGTTATTTAACGTGAGTTCGACATAACTAGAGATTTAAATACAGTTGATTTGTATCAACGAAGTTGTTTTTTAGAGACG
>CANMSN010000026.1 GCA_947500585.1 uncultured Flavobacteriaceae bacterium
AAGTTTATACTGAGCGCAGTCGAAGTAAACCCGGTCTCTCGCTCTGGAAGTCTCATCATATCGATGAGACTTTTTTTGTGCTTTACATTTAATAGTTTGTAGGATTTAGGGTGAGAAGTTTATACTGAGCGCAGTCGAAGTAAACCCGGTCTCTCGCTCTGGAAGTCTCATCATATCGATGAGACTTTTTTTGTGCTTTACATTTAATAGTTTGTAGGATTTAGGGTGAGAAGTTTATACTGAGCGCACTCGAAGTAAACCCGGTCTCTCGCTCTAGAGCATGTGCGTTTTCTAAAACTGATAAACTTTGTCATTCAGAGCAATGCGAACAATCTTATTTGCCTAAAAATCAAAATATTAAAATTTTAGAGATTCTTCATTGCATTCAGAATGACACTTTTTTGACAGTCTCTTTTTATTTTAAGTTATTTAATTGAGTATTTGCCTCAACTTCATAAGGACTTTTATTATACTCAAAAATTCGTGCTGTTAAGGTGCCTTTTAAAATAATAGAATTGCCCTCAACAGCCAACCAGCTACCTTCTCGTAGACCAATTACAGGATGTGTGTTAAAATGATGAAATTCTTTAATTCTAGTTTCTCTGGTTTCGCCCATATGTTTACTATTAGTATCTGGATCTAAGTAGTGCGGATTGATGTTAAAAGGAACAAAACCCAAGGCATTAAAACTAGGCGGATAAATAATAGGCATATCATTTGTGGTTTTTATAGTTAAACCGCAAATATTACTTCCAGCACTTGTGCCTAAATAAGGTGTTCCATTATTAACGGCAGTCTTTAAAACATCAATTAAATTATTTTTGTACAATTGGTTTATTAAAACAAAAGTATTACCACCACCCACAAAAATACCTTTTGCTTTTTTAAGGGCTTCAATGGGGTTTTCAAAAGTATGAATACCTGTAACAGTTTTATTGATTTTTGAAAATGCGGCACCAACCTTTTCTGTGTATTCATCGTGCGATATACCACTTGGTCTAGCATAAGGTATGAAAAGAATATTTTCAGTATTTTTAAAGAAGTAAGTTAAGTCTTTTAAAAGGTAATCTAAATATTCAGCGCCATGAATAGTTGAAGAACTAGCAATAATAAGATGTCGCATATTTAATTATTTAACATAAGAAAAACAAATATAGTGCATAACAAAATTTAATAGATATTATAATACTTAAAAGAGTTTAATGTAGTAATTTAGAATAAAAATAAAATGAAAAAATTTTTAATACTTATTGTTCTTGTATCTTCTCTGAATGCTATTTCGCAAAATTTTAACAGACAGGAGGTTAATGGTAAAATTGTTGTAGAAAGTAATGATGTTGCTGGCATAACAGTTTTTAATAAATCTTCAAATTCGGGTACTGTTACAAATGATAATGGAGAGTTTGTTTTAAAAGTTGCTGTAAACGATTTGATTGAGGTCAGTGCATTGCAATATCAAAATCTTACTTTTAGAGTAAACGATGCCATTATAGCATCAAAAACAATGAAAGTATTTTTGATAGAAGAAATTAATAGATTAGATGAAATTATAGTCTTACCAAACAGTCTATCGGGTAACTTAAATGAAGATATGGGTAAGTCTAAACGTTTTACCCCTAAAATGGATGCCATTTATTTTGGAATTAAAAATAGTGATCAGTTAGATATTAAAGATAATTATAAGACCGAGGTCAATAATATGACTATGAATACGCAACGAACACAGTTTGTTAATGGGCTAAATATTGTTAATGTAGTAGATCAATTACTACTCCCTTTATTCCGATCTGAGGTAAAGAATAAAAAGGAAACTGGAGTTCCAGACGTGCCTGTTGAAGCGATTAAATATTATTTTGGGTCAGAGTTTTTGGTGTCTAATTTCAGTATTCCTGAGCATCGAGTTGAAGAGTTTATTAGATATGTAGAAAGTAATGATTTTGATTTTTCATTACTTAATTATGGAAAAGAAATGGAGTTTTTAGAATTACTCAATAAAAAAAGTATTGAGTTTTTAGATAAAAAGGGATAGTTCCAATTTGGTTAAAGCAAACAATTCCTTGATTTAACAAAACATTAAAAGCCATTTACATTTTCTTTAAGATTTGAAAACCGTTCTTTGATATATTAATTATATCAAAATGCCGCGTATATTCGTATTATTTCCATTTGTTTTTTTATCGTTTGTCGCATTTAGCCAATCTATTTATAGGGTTGAAGTTAAAGGTGTTATTCTTTCTAATACCAATGATGTTGAGGCAGTAACGGTTTACAACAAGTCATCAAATAAAGGTACAATTACTAATTTTAAAGGTGAGTTTACAATCAAAGTTGCTAAAAATGATATAATTGAAATTTCTGCATTACAATTTCAAACACTTAATATTACTATTGATGCTGAGGTTATTAAATCTAAACAGCTTAAAATTCAATTAGTAGATCAAGTTAACCGTTTAGATGCAGTAATGCTCACATCTGGTTTAACAGGAATTCTAGGAGAAGATGTTGCAAATGTAAAAACGGTTAAGCCTATAGTTTTAGAAATGGGTAATATGGATGTAGATTTTGAATACAATGATATTAAAGCGTTTGATCAAGAAGTTGTTAACGATCATTTAACGTCTATAATAACTCCTGATGCACGTAAATACATGCCTGATTTCGTCAAAATTTTCAAATTATTCACTAAATCTAAAGTGAATTTGTCTGTTAAAAAAGAGCTGTTTGTTGAAAAAAAAGAAGAAAGACAAAATGATTTATTAGATATTTATAACCACAAATATATTACACAAACCTTTAATATTCCATCTGATAATATTGAAGCTTTTATTGCATTTGTAGAAACAAACGGTATTAAGCAAGAGCTTTTTAAACCAGAAAATGAAGTGCAACTTATTGAGTTTTTATTTAAGCAAAGTGAACTTTTTTTAAAACTTCAAGATGTTAAAAACTAAACACTTTATAATACTTATTGCCTTGTTTTCTAGTAAAATGATGACTGCACAAAACGTAGAAATATCTGGGTACGTTCAAAGCGAAAAAGACGTTGAAAATATTCATGTCATTAATAAAACCGCTCAACTTTTTACGGTAACAAATACTAAAGGAGAATTTAAAATTTCGGCCAGTATAAATGATACCATTGTGTTTACTTCAATACAACATAAAACACAAAATTTAATTATTGATGAAAACATTATGGCGTCTAAAATCTGTGTGGTTAAATTAGAAGAACAGGTTAATGAATTGGACGAAGTTACCGTTGGCAAAATACTTACTGGCGATTTAAATTCAGATATAAATAGTGCAGAAGGCGACCCGCCAATAAATTTTTATGATGTTGGTATACCTGGTTACACAGGTAAAATTGCAACACAAAGCGAAAGACGATTACATGAGGCTACCTCTGGCGGCGGGTTTATTCCTTTAAATCCCATATTAAATGGTATATCTGGAAGAACTAAAATGCTTAAACAACAAGTTAGATTAGAGGAAAAAGACAATTTACTGCACAAAATTAGAATTAACCTCTCTAAAGATTTTTTTACCATTTATGAATTAGATGAAAGTTTACGAACAGATTTTTTCTATTTCTGTCAAGAAGATCCAGATTTTAATTTACGATGTAAAAATAAAAGCGATATAGAAATATTTGAATTCTTAAAAGAAAAGCTAGCTCAATACAAGCAAAATTTAAATTCAAATCAAGATTAATAATTTCTGGAATACTTTTTGGAATAACAATAATAGCTATCTTTAGCAATCATTAAATTAGCACAATGAAATCTTTAAAAATATTACTAGTAGTCTTTGTTGTTCCCTTATTTGCATTCACATCAATGCATAAATACTACATAAGTGTTACTCAAATTAATTACATAAAAGATAAACAATCAGTGCAAATAACCTCAAGAATTTTCATTGATGATTTTGAGAATATTTTAAAAGATCGTTACGATGAAAACATAACTTTAGCAGTAAAAGATGAACTAAAAATTGTAGACACATACATTGAAAAATATCTAAAAGAAAAATTGACTATTAAAATTAATAATGAACATGTAAAAACCACTTTTATAGGTAAAGAATATGAAGGTGATATCATGCGTTGTTATTTAGAAATTGAAGGTGTAAAAAGTATTGAATCTTTTGAAATTTCAAACAAAATTTTGTTCGATTTGTTTGAAGAGCAGCAAAATATTGTTAAAACAAAAATTAACTCCAAACAAAAAAGTGTTATCCATACTTCTCATGATAATAATACGGTGTTAAATTTTAATTAAAAAAAAGTTAAAACACTTAAAAATTTATTACTTTCGGGTGTTTTTAGTTGTAAAAATTTACATTTTTGTGGCTAAAATGAAAAATTCATTAAATAATCAAAAAATTGAAAATGAAAAAACTCACGTATCTCTGCTTTTCTCTATTATTTATTTCTTCAGCAGTGTTTGCCCAAGAACAAGAAAAAACAAAACCTCAAGGGCATACAGATCAAAATAAATTTAGGCAAATGAAAGATCTATTGGCAACTCCTAATGAAAGCAGAACAGCTTCTGGAGCTCCTGGTTACGCATATACACAGCAGAAAGTAGATTATGTTATGGATATTCGTTTAGACGAAGATAAAAATCAAATTTATGGCGATGAGAAAATAACATATCACAACAATTCAAAAGATTATTTAGAATATCTATGGATTCAGCTCGATCAAAATATGCGAGCTAAAGATTCAAAAACACCAGATATCGAATCAGAAAGTTTCAATGCCGCATTTAATGGGCCTATAACCTTTACAAATACAAATTTAAAAGAACGTTTTGATGGAGGTTTTAATATTGAGCATGTTAAAAATGAAAATGGTTCAGCTTTATCATATACAATTAACCAAACCATGATGCGAATCAATTTACCTAAGCCATTAGCGCCAGGTGAAGTTTTTAAGTTTCAAATAACGTGGTGGTATAATGTCAATAACCATATTCTTAATGGTGGAAGATCTGGTTATGAAGCTTTTCCTGATGGTAATAGCACGTATGTTATAGCTCAATTTTTTCCAAGACTTTGTGTGTATGATAATGTAGAAGGTTGGCAAAACATGCAATTTTGGGGCAGAAGCGAATTTGCGTTAGAGTTTGGAGATTACGATGTGAAATTAACGGTGCCAGCAGATCATAAATTAGAAGCCACAGGGGTATTACAAAATCCAAAAGATGTCTTGACCAAAGAGCAACAAAAACGTTTTGAAGCTGCAAAAAAATCATTTAAAGACCCTGTTTTTGTTGTAACACAAGAAGAGGCTGAAAAGGCTGAAACAGAACGAAGTAAAAAACAAAAAACATGGCATTTTAAAGCCGATAAAGTAAGAGATTTTGCTTTTGCAACATCAAGAAAGTTTATTTGGGAGGCTATGGCTGTAGATATTAAAGGAAAAACAGTGATGGCCATTTCTTTATATTCTAAAGAAGGGAATCCGCTTTGGGAAGAGCATTCAACAAGAGTTGTTGCAAATACTTTAGAAGAATACTCTAAACTAACATTCGATTATCCATATAATAAAGCGGTTTCTGTTCATGCTCAAATGGGAATGGAATATCCAATGATATGTTTTAATTACGGACGCCCAAATCCTGATGGAACTTATTCAGAAAGACTTAAAAGAGGCATGATTGGTGTAATTACTCATGAGGTTGGGCATAACTTTTTTCCAATGATTGTAAATAGTGATGAGCGCCAATGGACTTGGATGGATGAAGGTTTAAACTCGTTTGTTGAAATATTAGCAGAGTTAGACTATGACCCTAATTTTATAACAGGAAATTTACCAAAAGATATTGTACCCTATATGGGTGGCGATCAAAGTTATATATCGCCAATAATGTCTCAAGGCGATTATGTTCATCAATTTGGTCCTAATGCATATACCAAACCTGCAGCAGGACTTTATATGTTACGGCAAACCATTATGGGACCTGAGTTGTTTGACTATGCCTTTAGAACATACTCGCAACGTTGGATGTTTAAACACCCAACACCAGCAGATTTTTTTAGAACCATGGAAGATGCATCGGGAATGGATTTAGATTGGTTTTGGAGAGGATGGTTTTACACTACAGATTATACAGACATAGGTGTTAAAGAAGTGAAAAAATATTATCTAACAGATACACCAACTGAAAAAGCAAAAGAACTAGCTAAACGTAACAATATGAATCTTGATGATTATAAAGATAAGTTGGTTTATTTCGCTGAAGCTGAAGACGGCGTTGTACCTGAAAATGCTAAAACGCCATCGGATTTCAAATTTTTAAATGACCATTTAGAAGGTTTGCCAGAAGATGAAAAAACACGTATTAAAGAAGCACCTAAATACTTTTATGAGGTAACTTTTGAAAAACCAGGAGGCTTAGTTATGCCAATAATTTTGGAGATGACCTATGAAGACGGCACTAAAGAAAGAAAAACCTATCCAGCTCAAATATGGAGATATAATGAAAATGAGGTTAAAAAGGTTTTTAAAACCCAAAAGGCAATTACGAGTTTTGTTGTAGATCCAGATTTAGAAACAGCAGATGTTGATACATCTAACAACACATGGCCAAAGAAAGTTGAAAATAACTTTGACCAATTTAAAGAAAAAGTAAAAGGTTAATTCAAAATAATAATCCCTCTAAAAAACTAAAAAATGAATAGAAAAAAATTAGCATATTTAATCCTTTCTGTTTTTTTTGTATCCATAAGTGCTTTTGCACAAGATCAAGAAAAAGAAACTAAAAAAACAGGGCATAAAAACAATAATAAATTTAAACAATTATACGAGGAGTTTGCAACGCCTAATATGTTTAGAACAGGTTCTGGAGCTCCAGGTCCAGCATATTATCAGCAACAAGCTGATTATAGAATGGACATTAAAATTGACGATATTAACGCTAGGTTATTTGGTAACGAAACCATAACATATACTAATAATTCACCAGATGATCTTAACTACCTTTGGGTACAGCTAGATCAAAATATGCGTGCAAAAGATTCTAAAACGCCATTAATAGAAACAAGTGATTACGAACCTGCAACTACTGCAGCCACATTTACTAAGTCCTATTTGTCTGAACCTTTTGATGGTGGTTTTAATATTGAAAGCGTTACCGATACAAACAACAAAGATTTACCGAACATGATTAACCGTACCATGATGCGTATAGAGCTACCAAAAACTTTAAAAAGTGGCGAGCAATTTTCCTTTAATATAAAGTGGTGGTATAATATTAACGACCATGTTAAAGACGGTGGGCGTTCAGGATATGAGTATTTTGAAGAAAATGATAATAGAATTTATGTCATGGCTCAATTTTATCCGAGAATGGCTGTTTATAATGATGTGGAAGGTTGGCAAAACTCGCAGTTTTGGGGACGTGATGAATTTGCATTGCCATTTGGGAATTTTGACGTAAATATTACGGTGCCAGCAGATCATATTTTAGATGGAACAGGTGTACTTGTTAATAGAAAAGAGGTGTTTACAAAAGACATGATGGAACGTTTTGAGAAAGCAAAGAAATCATATAAAGAACCTGTTTTTATTGTAACTCAAGCCGAAGCTGAGGTTACCGAAAAAACAAAAAGTAATAAGACAAAAACATGGAAATTATCTGCTAAAAACGTGCGTGATTTTGGTTTTGCAACCTCTCGAAAGTTTATTTGGGATATGATGGCGGTTAAAATTGGCAGTAAAGATGTTATGGCAGTGTCTTTATACTCCAAAGAAGGCAACCCACTTTGGGAAGATTGGTCAACTAAAACCGTGGCGAGCACATTAAAATCGTACTCGAGAATGACTTTTGATTATCCTTATCATAAAGCGATTTCAGTACATGCACCAATGGGAATGGAATACCCAATGATATGTTATAATTTTGGGCGACCTAATAAAGATGGTACGTATAGCGATCGTGTTAGGTATGGTATGATGGGAGTTATTATTCATGAAGTAGGGCATAACTTTTTCCCAATGATTGTTAATAGCGACGAACGGCAGTGGACATGGATGGATGAGGGTTTAAATTCGTTTGTTCAATATATAGCGCAAGTAGATTTTGCAAATACTTATCCTGATGCACTGGCAGAAGGCGATAAAGAATTTCCACATCGTCGTGGGCCAGCGCATAAAATTGTGCCTTACATGGGCGGGGATCAAGATTTTATAGCTCCAATTATGACTAAAGGGATTAATACCTATCAGTTTGGTAATAATGCATATGGTAAACCAGCTACAGCACTAAATATTTTAAGAGAAACAGTAATGGGACCAGATTTGTTCGATTATTCTTTTAGAGAATATGCAAACCGTTGGAAGTTTAAGCACCCAACTCCTGAAGACTTTTTTAGAACCATGGAAGATGCCTCAGCATTCGATTTAGATTGGTTTTGGAGAGGTTGGTTCTATACTACAGATTGGGTAGATATTGGTGTGAAAGAGGTTAAGAAATACTATGTAACGTCTAAACAAAATGAGTATGGTAAAACAATTGCCCAAAACTTAAACCTTGAAGCAGATGAATTGGTATACTTAATTGAAGAAGGTAGCGAAGATTTTGAAGACAATATGAAAGACGGCTCACTATTAGAAAAATCGCCTACATTAAAAGAATATGTAATGGATAATTTTACGCCAGAACAACGTAAAACTATCAAAGAACCTAAATATTTTTATAGTGTAACGTTTAATAAACCTGGTGGCTTAGTAATGCCAATTATAGTAGAATATACTTATGATGATGGTACTAAAAAAAGAGAAACCTATCCTGCACAAATATGGAGATTAAATGATAATGAAGTAACTAGAGCAATAGCTTCAGAAAAAGAAATTGTAAGTATTTCCATAGATCCAGATTTAAAAACTGCTGATGTAGATACGTCAAACAACACATGGCCAAAACAAGAAGGAAACAGTGAGTTTGATAAATTTAAAAATAAGGTTAAAGGATAACACTTTAAATCTGAAAGAATTCCCCGTATGCTTGCATAGGGGTTTCCTCTGAAATTGTTATTCCCGAGCGGTCACTGAGCGAAGTCGAAGTGAAAACGGAAACCTAAAATAATAGAATTTTGTTTTTCTTACTCGTTGTGCATTTTGAATCAAAAAAGACTATTTAATGTCAGTTCGAGTGATTTTGAGGTACGAAAAATTGTATCGAGAACTAAATTTATACTGAAATTCTTATTCTCGATAGTTCTGCTGAGCCTGTCGAAGTACAAATTTCACTCATTTTCAATCGTAAAATCCACTCGAACTGACAAATTTCATCAAAATGCACAACGGGTTTTTCTTATGAAGAGTTATAGTGTTAAACACAATAATATTTCTTTAATGTATTAAAACAACTCACTATATTTGTTCTGTGATACAACAAGCTACATTTTTATTTATTTCGGGAGCAGAAATAGCCTTTGTGCTGTTTATTGTCGTTATGGTTTTTGGTGCTGATAAGTTACCTGAAATAGCTCGAGGTTTAGGAAAAGGCATGCGTACACTTAAAGACGCAACCAACGATATTAAGCACGAAATAACTAAAACGGCTGAGAAAAATGGTCTTGATACTAGTATTACTTCCGATGTTAAAAAAGAACTAAACAAAGTAAAAGACGATTTAGAAGATTTTACAGGTTCTGTAAAAAGGAAATTATAACTTCCTACTTATTGTTAAACCATCTCTAATAGGTAAAACAACAGTTTCCACCCGTTTATCATCCTTCAATAATTTATTATACGTTATCAGAGCAGGTGTTGAGGTGTCTTCTTTTTTAAACTCGGTATCTAATACTTTACCGCTCCATAAAACATTATCAGATAAAATAATACCACCTGTATTTAACTTATCAATAATAACATTAAAATAGTTTGAATAATTCTCTTTATCAGCATCAATAAAAACCAAATCAAATGTTTTATTTAGGGTTGGTATAATCTCTAAAGCATCTCCTAAATGTTGATGAATTTGTTGGCCGTATTGTGATTTATCGAAATAAGTTCTCTGAAAATCAAACAATTCTTCATTAATATCAATAGTGTGTAATTCGCCATCAGGGAGTAATCCTTCAGCTAAACATAAAGCTGAATATCCTGTATATGTGCCTATTTCTAAAATACTTTTTGGGTTAATTAATTTAGAAATCATACTTAAAATACGACCTTGATAATGCCCACTTAACATACGTGGTTGCAATATTTTTTGATAGGTTTCACGAGTTAATTGTTGTAGTAATTCTGGTTCATCTTCAGAATGTGCAACTACATATTGGTCTAATTCTTCTGGTATAAAATGCATATCAAATATAAGTTTTTGTAGTTTGTCTGGTCGAGCGCAGTCGAGACCTATTTGTTATTTGGATTGTATTTGGAATGGGTTACATTTCTACATTCAGATAAAATTTGTAGCATATTAAATTCTCCATTAGCTAAAGCGAGTTTCTTTTTAGCACTCCACTTTTTGATTTTCTTTTCGAAATATATAGCTTGTTCTATATCATGAAATTCTTGGTGAAATATTAATTCCGTAGGTCTTCTTTGAAAAGTAAAACAATTTTTATTTAACCCTTCTTGGTGTTCTTCAAATCTCCTTGATATATTGTTAGTAACTCCCGTATACGTTAATCCATCAGTACATTTTAGTATGTAAACATAATACGTTTTCATTTTAAACCTCTCGACTGCGCTCGAGGAGACATATATAATTAATTAAGTATTCTATTAATCAATTTCTCTTTAGCATTTTCATCTTCACCACACAGCCATTGTATCACGTTATCTTTCCAAATAGCATCATATTCATTGTCATCAATAATTTTTCTGCTCAAGGCAAGATCTAAAATTTTACCTGGGTAAGAGGATTGTTTCGCACTTTCCATTTCACCTAAAGGATATGGATCATCAAGCCCCATAATAACTTGTTTTGATCCATGATTTCTAATTAATAATTCCAATCCACCAGTATCATGAACCAGTGTGTCAAAAAATATATTTTTATGCCCTACAGCTTTCCTGGGGTGGTGTTTGCCCTCAAATAAATCGGGTCTGCCATCAAAACCTTGAATACGTCTTCCTAAGTTAATTTGAGCTAATTGTCCACCGTGAGCAAAACAAGTACGCATATTTGGAAACTTCTCTTGGTAGCCATTTAAGGTTAGAAAGTGATAGGCATCTGCACATTGTGCTAACATCCAAATAAGGTGAAAACGCCATGATGTGTTTTCAAGTTTTATAAACTTTTCGCCATCGTAAGGATGAATTTCAACAGCCAAATTATATCTATCTGCTAATTCAAAAATAGGCTCATTCTCTTCATCAAAAATACAACGCCATGTACCGATGGTATCCATATAATGTGTAGGTAAACATAGTAATTGTAAACCATGGGTTTCTACACAACGTTCAATTTCCCAACAAGCGCTTCTTACAAAACCAGGATGTACCACAAAACCACAGGTAAATTTACTGGGATTATTATGTTGAATTTTTGCATTAAAATCGTTTTGAAAACGTAATGCTTGTTTCATTTCTTCAACACGTAAACCATTACCGTATAATTGAGACAAATTTAGAACAACTGCATGGTCTATTTTGTTGCGTTCCATCCATTCTAATTTTTCGTGTAAAAAGAAACTAGAATCCGTAACGGGTCTGCTCCAATCTTTTTGGAGCATAAACTTACGATCTTTATCTACCCAGAAAATGCCTTTTTCTTGCATGAAATCTGGAATTTCTTCAGGATAGGGTAGTAAGTGCGAGTGACCGTTAATTCTAAGTTTTTGTTTTTCCATTTATGCGTCATTGTGAGGCTTTTTAGCCGTGGCAATCTTTTTATTAGTTAGATTACTTCGTCATACTTCCTCGTAATGACGAATAATATAAATTAATCAATTTTTACTTTCTGTGGTGGTTGCATCACCTCTCCACAATTTGGGCAACTTCTTTTGTTGGTGTCGTTGTAATATTTATCAAATATTTTAGGCATATCGGTTTCAATATTATCTACAGTAAAATCTTCTTCGTATAATTTTGTGACACAATTTTCACAAAACCAAAGTAGCGCATCACGCATGCCTTCTGGTCGTTTATACTCAATGACTAAACCAACAGTATTAGCGCCACGTTGCGGAGAGTGTGGGACTTTAGGTGGCAATAAATAAATATCACCTTCTTTTATATGAACATCTTTTGGCGTACCCTTATCAATAATTTTTAGCACAATATCACCTTCTACTTGATAGAAAAACTCTGGTGTTTCGTTATAATGATAATCTTTTCTATTATTAGGACCGCCAACAACCATCACAATAAAATCGCCATCTTTCCAAACGACTTTATTGCCAACTGGAGGTTTTAAAAGGTGTCTGTTTTCTTCAATCCAAGCTTTAAAATTTATGGGTGATGTTAAATTACTCATAGTCTTATATTTTATCGTCATTACGAAATAAATTTTATTTGCTGTGGCAATCTGCTCCTTTCATTAAGATTACCACGTCACTTCGTTACTCGTAATGACAGACCGTTTATTGTTGTTATAAAGTTACAAACTTTTTGTCCGACCACCATCAACAGGAACGTTAATTCCGTTAACGTAACTTGAGCATTCACTTGCTAAAAAAGTAATCACATGAGCAGTTTCCTCTGGTTGAGCAAAACGTTTTGCTGGTGTGTAATTTTTCATAATTTCAGTCATTTCTTCAATTGAAGTATCGGTACTGTTAGCTTTAATTTTAATAATTTCTGCTAAACGTTCAGTCTCTGTAAAACCAGGTAATACATTGTTTACCGTAATGCCAAAAGCAGCAACTTCTTCTGCTAGTGTTTTACTCCAATTCCCAACAGCGCCTCGAGTTGTATTACTAACACCTAGCCCTGGAATAGGCTCTTTAACCGATGTTGAAATTATATTAACTATTCTACCAAAACTATGCGCTTTCATAAACGGAATGGTGGCTTGTGCTAATACGTGATTGCATTTTAAATGCATAGTAAAAGCATTATCAAATTCATCTAAACTAGCACTTAAAATAGCGCCGCTTCTTGGACCTCCAGTATTATTTATAAGAATATGAAACCCATGATTTTTCTCAATAAATTTAATAACTTGTTCTTGTAAATCGCGTGGATTAGAAAAATCTGCAACTATGTGACTGTGGTTTCCGTTTCCAGGTAATTCTGTTAAAACAGCCTTTAACTTTTCTCTATTTCTAGCTACTAATGTCACGTTTACACCTTCTGCGGCTAATGCCATCGCTGTAGCTTTTCCAATACCTTGCGTACTTCCACAAACTAAGGCATTTTTATTATTTAATTTTAAATCCATTTATTTTAGATTAAAAACGCTAGAATCAAGATACAAGACATTTATTGTTTTGTCTTTATTCCTGGTTCTTTTGTCTTGGTTCCTTTTAATACTTTATACACACATTTTTTGCCTCTGTAAAAAAGCGTAGGGCTTCGAAACCGCCTTCTCTACCAATACCACTTGCTTTGGTGCCTCCAAAAGGTGTTCGCAAATCACGAAGCATCCATGTGTTTACCCAAATAATACCAGCTTCAATTTTATTACTCATTCGTATGGTACGTTTCAAATCATTTGTCCATAATGTTGCCGATAAACCATACTTAACTTTGTTTGCTATTTCTAAAACCTCTTCTTCATTTTCAAAAGGCATAATGGTTACTATGGGACCAAAAATCTCTTCTTGGTTTATTCTACAATCATTAGTTTTAATTTCAATAACAGTTGGCTCAAAATAATACCCATTTTCATAATTTTTAACGACTACTTTATTTCCTCCACAAAGTATAGTGCCACCTTCTTTTTTAGCAATTTCAATATAGTTAATAATTTTGTTTAAATGCGGTTTTGAAACTAGAGCACCAATATTTGTTTTGTTATTTGACGGATGATCGACTTTTAATGCGTTTACTTTGTTTATAAAATCAGTTTTAAATGTTTTATAAATTGATTTTTCTACAAATATGCGACTTCCACACAAACATATTTGACCTTGATTTGAAAATGATGAACGCACTGTTGTTTCTAACATATCATCATAATCACAATCTGCAAAAATGATATTCGGATTTTTACCACCTAATTCTAGGGATAATTTTTTAAACATGGGAGCAGCAATTTTTGCTATATGCGCTCCTGTTGAAGTGCCTCCTGTAAACGAAATGGCTTTAATCTCTGGGTGCTCAACGATGGCTTGTCCTGTAGTGCTTCCTAGTCCATGAACTATATTTAAAACCCCATTTGGAAGACCAGCCTCTTTTAGTATCTCTCCTAATAAATATGCTGTCATGGGTGTCACTTCGCTGGGTTTGGCAACCACGCAATTTCCTGCTGCTATGGCTGGTGCAATTTTCCAAGTAAACAAATAGAGTGGAAGATTCCATGGTGAAATACAACCTACAACTCCAATAGGCTGGCGCAAGGTGTAATTTATAGCGTTTTGACCAATACTTTCATGACTTTCGCTCGCAAACTGCGTTATAGCATTACCAAAGAATCTAAAATTACTTGCGGCTCTTGGTATGTCGATAGCTTTTGCTAAAGATACAGGTTTACCATTGTCCTTACTTTCTGCTTCTGCGAAGCGTTGTAAGTTGGCTTCTAGTAATTCTGAAATTTTAATAAGAATGCGACTCCGTTCTTCTAATGTGGTTTGCGACCAACTCGAAAAAGCAGATTTTGCTGAGATATAGGCGTTCTCAACATCTTCTTTTGATGAGTTAGGTATTTGTCCATAAACTTCACCGTTTGCTGGACAATAATTGTTTAACCATTCGTTTGAGATTGGGTTTTTAAATTTGCCGTTTATGTAGTTTTGGATGTCCATATTTTTATAAATACTAATTTAATGGCTATATGGTAAACTAAAGTTTTTTTGAAGTAAGAATTTAATCATTGTTCAGTTCCATATTTAATAGTTTCATTGAGTCATACATTTTATTTCTTAAGGGAATTAAAAAACCTGTTTGAAGATAGTTTGTAGTTCCTATAAAAATGACAATATCATTTTCGAAAGTTTTAGATTGTAATAATTTTGAATTAGAATTTTCGAAGGAACTCGTTCCTAGTTTTTTTGCGTTTTCAGATTCAAGAGTGTTAAACAAGATAATTCTTACATTTCCGAGTTCCTTTGTGGTCTGTAAGCATTGCATTCTCCAATTAAACACAGTTTCTTCTTGGGATTTTAAAAGCTGTAATTCCGACTCTATTGAAGCAAAGAAGTCGCGTAGCTTAGTATTTTTAATAATACTGAGACTGCCAGAACTTATGGCTTCGTTTATGACACCAAGACTTGGCTTATAGACCGCTTCTCTAGCGAATGTATTATACCAGAGTTTTGAAATTTCAATATTAGAAAGCGTAGGTTTTTTTGGTGAAAGAATTGATGCCAATTTATGAGCTCCTTCATTTCTTTTTCTATTGACTTCAATAATTGTATTTAGTTCTTTAAGATTGGTTGTTAATTCTTGTTTTAAAGCAATAAGTAAGGCTTGCTCTTTTATATTGGTTTTACTGTCTTGATTCCAATTATTAATCTGTAATGCAATCAAAATACCAATTACTACGAGTATAATTTCGCCAATGGCGTATTTGAAGTATTTACCTGTTTTGTTTTCCATAACTAGGTTTTGACGGATTTTTCGGAAGAATTTAATCATTTAAATAGTTTTCAATATCTCTTTTTAATTGTTCTGCTTCATCTTTGGTATTATTTAAAATGTCAAAATAAGCAATGTTTACGCCCAAAAAAGCATTTAGAGATTGTATGTATTCATTGTCTATTTTTAGGGCTTCAAAATCATTAGGGACTAATTTTTCCAAACCGTTCTCATTAAAACCTGAGGTAAATTTTTTTCTAAAGTAGTCTATCATGTAGCTATAAAAATCTAAATGAATTTCTTGAAAACCACCTTTGGTCGAATTTATTGATGAGGTATGAAATTGTCCTATCGAAGAGCGAAGCTCAGGTTTTTCAATAAGGTCAGTTCCTATAGATACTAAAGATTGATAACCACTAGTTTTAAAATTAATTTGATCGTAAGAATTTACAGCTCTAAAATTATAAGCCAAAGAATCATGATAAGGTTGATCTGTTTTAAGGGCTGTAATTATAGTTTGAATTGAATTAATAGTTCTTTTTAAATTGTTTGTTCTTGTATTGAGAACTCGATCTAAATCTTGAAGTGTAAACTCCAAATCTGAAATAATTTCTGTTAAGACTTGTTGTTCTTTTTCTCTTGTTTTTTTAGTTTCATTCCAGTTGTTAAATTGTAATGCCATGGCAATACCAATAAATACCAAAATAATTTCTCCAAGAGCATAGAGTAGGTACTTGCTGAATTTGTTTTCAGAGAGTAAGTTTTTACGGATTTTGCGGAAAAATTTAATCATGATTAATATTATTTTCAATTAATTCTAAAGTGCTTTCTAAAAACTTCATGATAGATTCTTCATTTGTACTCACAAAGGATTGATTCATATAATAATCAAACAAAAACCCATCAACTTCAAGGCTTGTTAAAAACTCAATATAATTCGATTTTGGAATCTTAATAGGTTTAATTAGTATAGCTCTTGCATAATCTTTTCTATCCATAGATGCATCTAGATTTCTTATTGGTATTAATTTATTAACTATAGAAGGCGAATGATTAATCCAATAGTCTCTTCTAATAATAATATCTTCTCTGTAATCACTTAATTCACCTGTCCATTGATTTAATGTATATCGTAATTTTGAGTCTCTAATCAGTTCAAGATTTCCAGATGAACTAATATCATTGATAACACCAAGTCTAGCATCAAACGTGGCGAAATTAAAGGTCTGCCCCAATAAACTATCTATTGTTTTAGTTTCAAAGTCAGTGTTTTTATCAAAATTTAGAAGTGTCTTTACTGCTTTTATGCTGCTCAAATTTATTTGATGGTCGAAACTAAGTTCCTTAATATTTTGTTTAAATTCTTCTTGAAGACTTAATAAAATTTGCTGTTCTTTAGTGATGTCTTTCTGTCTTTCATTCCAATTATTTATCTGCAATGCAATGAGGATACCAATAACTACAAGGATGATTTCTCCTATGGCGTATTTAAAGTATTTGGATGTTTTGTTTTTCATGAGTAAGTTTTTACGGATATGCTTGAAGAATTTAATCATTTATGCGTTTTTTAGAAAGCTTTCTGATTTTTGATATTTTTTCTAATGCTGCTTTTAAATATTGTTCTCCGCTAGCTCTATTCTCTTTATAAAATTTCAAAAAACTTATAGTTGATTGTTTCTCAAAAAACGCTTTAGAATCTACAGGTATGGCATACTCACGCCATTTAAAATCCGAAAAGTCTTGTCGAATTATTGGTTCCCAATCTTTTTTAAAAGATTCTTCCACATCCTTTAGAGCTACATAAACAGCATGTATGTTTTCATCGTAATACGATATTAATGCTAATTGCAGTTCATTATCAGAAATAACATCAATACCTTTTGATTTTAAAACTTCAAATGCGCTTGATTGTGCTTTAAATCTTTCAAATGAAATGATTTTACCTAGCCAATTATTTAAGCTATCGCTATAGTTTCCTAAACGAACTTGCTCTAATAATCGATTTGTTAATTCATTAGACTCCTTTGATTTATACAATTCAGTAGATAAAGCAATAGAGTCATTTTTTAAATTTTGATTAATCAGAAATAGAATTTCTCGTTCATAATTTTGATTTTTTCTTATATCATTCCAATTATTAATCTGCAAGGCGATGAGAATACCAATAACCACAAGGATGATTTCGCCAATGGCGTATAAGAAATAATTACTAAATTTATTTTCAGAGAGAAGTCGTTGTCGGATACGACGAAAGAATTTAATCACTTATGATGGTTTAAAGAAGTGATTAAGTCATGTTAGGTTTGGGTAACAGTTTAAAAATACACAATTACATTGTAATAGTGTCAATTTTGAACTATTTGTTACAATATATGAAGCGCTTAATTATTTAGGCTTAAAGGCCATAACCTTAATTTCCACAACCAAATCTGGATGCGGTAATTGATGAACGGCGACAGTGGTTCGTGTTGGTCCGGTTGCTGCATCAAAAAACTCAGCATAGGCTTTATTATAACCTGCAAAATCATTCATGTTCACTAAAAAGGAGGTGACATCAACCACATCTTTAAGAGTTGCGCCTTCTTTAGCCAAGTTCTTTTCTATATTCTTTATAACCTCTCGTGTTTGAGTTTCAATATTTAAGCGCTTAGTACCCATGTCATCAATAATATCAACACCGGCAATAGTGTTGTCTGCACGACGAGAACTAGTGCCCGAAACGAATATAAAATCGCCTACGCGTTTGGTATGAGGGTATGCGCCTCGTGGGGTTACGTTTTGTTCTTTACTCATAATTATTAGCCCTTCCTAACCTTCCCAAAGGGAAGGGATTCTTACTCGGACGGATAAGAATTTGTTGTTGTAATCTTTTTATTTTATTTGAAACTTCAATTTTACAGATTACCACGTCACTTCGTTCCTCGTAATTGACGTTTTATTATTTTAATCCAGCAATTCTGTCGTCTTCAAGAATAGCGGTAGTTTCTTGTTTTACTTTTTCTAAAATAGTTTTTAATTCTTCCTTTGTCATATCGAGCGCAGTCGAGATATCGCCGTCTGTAAGTAAATTTAAAATAGCTTTATCTTGGGCACGTCCTTTTATCATGGCTTTTCTATAACCAATATGTTCATTAAACGTTACTAACGAATATTTTGAAGAATACTCATTTGGAAATGCTTTCTCTAAAGCCATTTCCAATTTACGTTTTTCTTGGAAGATAGGATTAGCTACATGGTCTTTCATTTCATGAAAATTATCAATGGCTAAATCTGCAATAGCATTTGTGTCTTTTTTACGTGTTTTTTCATAAGCTTTAAAAACGGTTTCCCAATCACCTTCATGCTTATCTAGAACAGCATCAAATTCAACTACATCTTCAAAAGAAGCATTCATGCCTTGTCCGTAAAACGGTACAATAGCATGGGCTGCATCGCCCATTAAAAGCGTATTGCCCTTATAGTGCCATGGTGAACATTTTATAGTGCCCAAAGGCGCTGTTGGGTTTGCAAAAAAATCTTCCAATAAATTTGGCATAACCGCTAAGGCATCTGGAAATTCTTTTTGGAAAAACTCCAAAACGATATCTTCATTAGTTAAGTTATTGAAATTGTATTGACCTTCGTCATAACTTAAAAATAGCGTTACCGTAAAGCTACCATCTAAATTTGGTAAAGCAATTAACATAAAACTACCACGAGGCCAAATATGTAAAGCGTTTTTATGAATTTTATAATCGCCATTTGGTTTAGGGTAAATACTTAATTCTTTGTAACCATGGGTTAAATAGGCTTGAGAAAAACTAAACAAGAATTTTTTACCTAAATAGTAACTCTTTCGCATTGCAGAACCAGCACCATCTGTAGCAATTATGATATCTGCATCTTCTACAAATTGGTCTTTAGTTTTATAATCTTCAAATAAAGCTGTGGTTTTTTCAAAATCGACCGATTTACATTTTTTATCGAAATAAATATTGACGTTTTTATGCTTTTCAGCTTCATTTAAAAGTAAGGCGTTTAAATCGCCACGTGAAATCGAGTTAATATACTCATGCGTTCTACCACTATAATTTGATTGGAATATATTGCCATGTTCATCATGAATCATCCGCCCGTTCATAGGAATACAAAGTGATTTCACTTTTTCTTCTAAACCTACAAGCTTTATGGCTTTATTACCGCGGTTTGAAAACGCTAGATTTATTGAACGTCCCGCAGAAATATCTACTTTGCGTAAATCAGGACGCATTTCGTAAACGGAGACGTTGTAACCTCTTTGTCCTAGGCGTAACGCCAGTAGAGAACCACAAAGTCCTGCACCAATTATTAATATGTTTTGTTGTTTATTTTTCATTTTTGTCATTCCCGCGAAGGCGGGAATCTCATGATTTTAGTTTTAATTATAATGTAACTCTTCCGTCTTCATTTCAAGGTGTTGAAATGAATCCACCTTCCCTTGAAAAAAGGGAGGGAATTTTAATGTCGTAATATTTTTTTCAATTTCTCAACCAATTTATACACATCCTCAAAAGAATTATAAAGTGGTACTGGTGCACAACGTATCACATCAGGTTCTCTCCAATCGCTAATAACACCGCTTTCTGTTAATTTATTATGTAACGATTTATCTGCATTTTTAACTTGAATAGATAATTGACAACCACGCTCTTTTGGGTTACTTGGTGTAATTATTGAAATGGTTTCTTTACCTAATTGATTTATTAAAAACTCAAAATAGCCTGTTAGTTTTTTAGATTTTTTCACTAAGTTTTCTATACCAACTTCATGAAACATATCTAAAGACGCTTTAATTGCTGCCATTGATAGTATTGGCGGATTACTAAGTTGCCAACCTTCTGCACCTGGAAGTTGATCAAAGTCATCACGCATATTAAAACGGGTTTCTTTATTGTGGCTCCACCAACCCGTAAATCGGTTTAAATCTTTATTGTGTGCATGACGTTCATGTACAAAACAACCTGCTAAACTTCCTGGGCCAGAGTTTAAATATTTATAAGTACACCAAACAGCAAAATCGGCTCCAGAATCATGAAGATTTAGTGCTACGTTTCCAGCACCATGAGCACAATCAAAACCTACGTTACAGCCATGTTTATGCCCTAATTCTGTAATACGTTTTAAATCAAAAAACTGACCTGTATAATAGTTTACACCACCAATCATAATAAGAGCAATGGTATCACCTTGTTCTTTTAAAATGGTTTCTAAATCGTCATAATTTAGTAATTCTTCCCCTTTTCTTGGTTTCCAAAGAATCAATCCTTCTTTATCATCAAATCCATGATGTCGTAATTGCGATTCAACAGCGTACTTATCAGACGGAAATGCATCACTTTCAATAAGTATTTTATAGCGCGTTTTGGTAGGTTTATAAAACGACACCATCATAAAATGAAGGTTAGCTGTAAGCGTATTCATTACAATAACCTCAATGGGTTTTGCGCCAACCACTTTTGCCATACTTTCGGTTAAAAACTCATGGTAAGCAAGCCATGGTGTTTTTCCGTGTGTATGCCCTTCAACACCTAAATTTGCCCAATCTTCAAGTTCTTGGTTTATATAAGACTTTGTTGATTTTGGCTGAAGTCCGAGTGAGTTTCCTGTCATATAAATCAATTCGTTTCCATGTGCATCTTTAGGCATATGAAATTGATTTCTATAGGATTTTAACATGTCATTTTGGTCTTGCTTTAAAGCGTATTCTAGACCTAATTGGTAATCAGACAAAGTGAAAGGTTTTTCGGTTTCTAACAAAAATAAGAATTATAAACGTAGTATGTAACGCAAAAAATATAAGTTTATGAGGTTTATTTTTTTGTATATTTAATAAAAACTTTAAAAAGATGACAAAAACAAAAGCATATACAAACAAAGAGGTTACTATTGTTTGGGAAGCTGATAAATGTATTCATTCTGGAATATGTGTAAAAGGTTTGCCAAATGTTTTTAGACCTAAAGTAAGACCATGGATTCGCATTGATGCTGCTTCTACAGAGGCTCTAGTAAATCAAGTAAAGCAATGCCCATCTGGAGCATTGAGTTATTATATGAATCATGAGGAAGATGAAACGGCGGAATCTTTAGAAACTAAAGTCGAGGTTTTAGAAAACGGCCCTTTATTGGTTTATGGTACTTTAAAAGTAACCAATAAAGACGGGGCTTCTGAAATAAAAAATAAAACGACAGCCTTTTGCAGATGCGGAGCCTCAGAAAACAAGCCATATTGCGATGGTGCCCATGTAAAAAACGATTTTAAAGGATAATAAAAAAAGAAAAGCTCCTTAATAATTTAAAGAGCTTTAGAATATATATAGGCGCATAAAGCGGAAAAAAAGTATTTACTTTATTTACGATTTTAGTCGCTATTTAGACTTGTTCCTTTCAAAAAAGTTTAATCAAAAAGAATTCCTCGAGACTCTGAATCGAGCTCACTATTGAAATTGTCATTTCTAAGTGTTCACTGAGCGAAGTCGAAGTGAAAACCACAAGTCTTTATCTATCTAAAACTACTTTTATATCTGTAAGCGTAAGATTCCAATCGCCTTCTGCTTTTTTATGGCCTGATGCCATTTTTATACCATTATAATCTTGGTAATTTTCAAAAGTATTTATAAGTCCAGCTTCAGGTTTATTACCTTTTCTAAAGGCCCATTCTCTAATTATATAATCGTTATCAAAATATATATCGTAAGCGTCACCAGGCGTATAACCACCTTCAGAAGAATACACAAGTGTAATTTTATTCATTAATGCTTTGTTAATTGGAGCTTCAGCTTCAATGGGTTCAGATATTGTTGTGCCTTTATCCCAAACCAATTGAAATGGTATTAATAGCCAAAATTTATCATTTATAAATCCACGATCAAATTTTGTAACTGTAGAATCTATATGCATTCTATTGTAGGTTATGGTATCGTTTTTTGTAATTAATGTAATGTCGTTAGATTTTGGTTGCCATGTCCAACTTCTTTTTCCGAAAAATGTAAATGAAATTTCAGAAACATCGTTCCAGTTTTCATAACCGTGCGCGTTTGCTATTTTTTCAGCTACAGAAGTTTCAGGTTCTATCGTTTTGGTTTCCTCTTTATGTTTGCAACCAAATGAAAGTAGTGCAATAGTTAAAATATAAAACAAGTTTTTCATAATTTAGATTTTTAGTAAAGATATAAATTGAAGATGAAAACCAACGCCAAATATTTTGAAACCAATAAAGCGACCTGGAACACTAAGGTGAACGTTCATGCTAAAAGCGCTATGTATAATATGGAAGCTTTTAAAAATGGTAAATCATCTTTAATGGCTTATGAACTTGATGCTTTAGGAGACGTTTCTGGTAAATCACTGTTGCATTTACAATGTCATTTCGGACAAGATACCTTGAGTTGGAGTAGGATGGGAGCGAAATGTACGGGTGTAGATTTGAGTGATGAAGGCATTAAACTAGCGCAGCATTTAAATGATGAATTGAAGCTTGACGCTGAATTTGTTTGCTGTAATGTGTTAGATACTTCAAAATTTATTGAAGATACTTTTGATATTGTTTTTACAAGTTACGGGGTCATTGGGTGGTTGCCCGATTTAAAACCTTGGGGTAAAATGATTGCTGAACGTTTAAAAAAAGGCGGTACTTTTTTTATGGCTGAATTTCACCCAATTGTTTGGATGTTTGATTATTTAGATGGCAAACCCATTATGAAATATGGCTATATGCAAGACGCTGTTATTTATGAAGAATATGAAGGCACTTACGCAGACCAACAATCAGAAATGTTGAGTAAAGAGTATGGTTGGAATCATGGGTTAAGCGAAGTCATTAATGCTTTAACCGAAGCGGGTTTACATGTAGAATATTTAAAAGAATTTGATGAAAGCCCTTATGATGTGTTACCTGATTTAAAAAAAATAGATTCTGGAATGTATGTTACAAAAGATAAATTATATCCTTTAATTTTTACTTTGAAGGCGACTAAGGTTTAGAGTTGGGTTTTTGAAAGTAAATAGACTTCGTTTTTATTTGTTTTATACGCATGTTAGGTAGAATAACCACAAGGGCACGCAAACGAAACATTAAATTTTTTAGGCAATAGATAAATTAATAGCATTAGAACATCATAAGTCAAGTATCAACTCAACCTTATTTGCTTATCATAAAATTTAAAATTTCTACTGTTTGCTTATTCTACCTAACCCGCAAAGTATAGACTGCGCTCTGACTAACTTTTAGTATATTTATAAACTAAGGAAAACCCTTATGATAACTACTACCTAACAATCTATAAGATTCATAGAGCGCAGCAAACGGTTCTCTTGTGTATGCTGCGCATCCACGAACCTTATACTTTGCGGGTTGTAAGTAGTGCTTTTCGCGTTCTGCTTGGTTTTCCGATGTTTGTTATTTAGTTCAAATGTGAGCGTTGGCAAGACATACTCTTTTACAATTTTGGGCTTGCGTCTTGGCTGAAGCGAATTGTAAATGTGTATGTCTTTTGGCGTTGGCTATTTTGTAAACCGAATTTGTAAATTGAGTTTGAAGAATATTTGTCCATTTTCTTCATAAACTTCTCCAAATCCGTGTCGAGAAGAACTTGCCGTATCAAGCTTGGTGTTATTTAGCAAATAGTCCTCAAACTCGTTTCTGTTGTAAATATGATAGCAAAGAACATCTCCATTTTCCTTGACGATTAAATATCCACCAGTTGCATCATATTTTCCTGTCCATACTTGAGATGGCATCATTCCAAGCGCAACATCTGTTAAAAAGCGTTTTATTTTATATTCGTAAAATTTATGCTCATTCTCGATGTCAAACTCCAAAGGATTTTTCTTTGCTGTTGAGTTAACCAAATCCGTCAAATGTGAAAATTCACTTGTATAGAAATCAAAAACGATTTGAGATAAAATTTGCGGAAGCAAACTGTCTATCAAAACAAGATTATTCGAAAATATTTGTCTTTCGGTTTTTACAAATTCAAATATTCCATCTTTATTTTGAATTTCGGCTATTCTGTCCATTATCTTACTTCTTGTATCAATGGAATTTATTTGGTCAATTTCATTTCTCGTAAGGTGCGTATAATTAATTTCATAAATGAAGTTAGTAGTTTTTCCTGCATTAAGTAGAGTGGAAGGACTTCCGAGTTGAGATTTTATGCTGAATCCAAGTATTGGTTGCTGATTAGTTCTTTGGTCGTGAACAACAATGGTAATATCTGTTTTGGCAGATGAACTTGCTTTTAGAGAAATGCAGTTTATTGATTGCATAAACTCCTCAATTTCCGGAACAGAAAATGTTCTTTCTCGATTTTCTCTAATCGCTTTTAAAAGAAATATTGCTTTTGTTTTGAACTCGTCAATCGGAATTTTTAATACTTGTTCGTTGCCTGAAATTAAAATTATCTCGTCGTTAATTGAATATTCAAAATCCCCATTGTTTTCTGAACGCAGTATTTTAATTATTGGATAAACTAAACCTTCAAGTTTCTCAATGTCTTTATCTCCAAGAAATAATTGTCTATCTCCTAATAATTTGAAGAGAGCATAAATCTCGCTCCATTCGCCTTTATTACCTGTAATCATTCGCAGTTAAGTTTTTCTATAATTTTTTCCGCTGTTGCTTGAATTGCGGGAACTGCAACTGAATTTCCGAATTGTTTATATGCTTGTGCGTCTGAAACCACAATTTTGAAGTCATCTGGAAAACCTTGAAGTCTTGCCCATTCTCGTGGTGTCATTTTTCTAATTCCTTCTCTGTTTACTTTTCCTGTAATATTCGTAATTGGCTTGAAATTTGTTAGTCTATCATCATAAACTAAATTTCTTTCTCTTCCCATTCCTCCACAAACAACTGCGTTTGCAGTTCCATCATTTGGAATAATTTCATAACCAAATCCATTTCCTTTACTTTCGTGTCTTGCTCTATGATTTTTTAAAGTTTGAAGGTAAGTTGTGGATAAATAATATTTTACTGAAACTTCTTCTTGTTCCAGAATATCATCTAAAACAGTATTTTCTTTGGTCGGTTCTGGATACTGAAAATCTGTTATTCCTAAATCCTGACGGAAACCTACTATGAAAATCCGTTCACGATTTTGTGGAACCCCAAATTCTTTTGCATTAATAATTTGCGGTTCAGGAACATAATAATTTAAATCTTCTCGAAGCACGTTTAAAATTGTTGCTAAAGTCTTTCCTTTATCGTGATTTCGTAATCCTTTTACATTTTCTAAAAAGATTGCTTTCGGTTGTTTCTTTTTTATGATTTCTGCGACATCAAAAAACAAAGTGCCTCTCGTGTCCTCAAATCCGCCACGTCGTCCTGCAATGGAAAAAGCTTGACAAGGAAAACCTGCACAAAGCACGTCAAAATTATCAGGAATGTAATTTTTAGTTTCGATTCTTGTAATGTCGCCAAAAGGAATCTCTCCAAAATTTGCTTTGTAAGTTTGCTTTGAATATTTGTCCCATTCACTTGTAAATACGCATTTTCCTTCGAGATTTTGAAATGCCAATCGAAATCCGCCAATTCCTGCAAAAAGGTCAATAAATTTAAATTTAGGTTTTTCAGGTGCTGGAAAAGGTACGGACTTATTAAAGTCAAAAATTAAATATTGTAAAGCCTCTTCAGCAAATTCTTGCGTAATTTGTTCGTTTGGATATTCTTTTTTCAGAATTTGTTTTACAAAAGACAAAGCATCATTTTTATAAAATTGCGAAACTCCGTTTTTATGATTATGTAAATAGTGAGTGAAAGATGCTGGTTTTGAATCGTCTGGCTCAATTACTTTTATTTCAAATAACTGTCCGTCAATGGTTTCTATGTCGATTCTTTCTTTTAGCATTTCCCTTTTATTTCAATCGTACAAGTTATAAAAGATTTGTTTGTTTTGTTCGCTTTGTTTGTTTTTTTGTTCACATTTTGCGGTGGATAATTTGAGCGCAAAGGCTAAGAAACAGCTCTTTTATTTTTTAGAGCTTTGGCTTTTAGTGTTGGTGAAAAATGAATGTGCTGTTTGTGCGCTGGCATTTTTAGTACAAATATTCAATTTTAGTACGATTTCCGGATGTCTAGTCCTGAAATATGGCTACAGGTTAAAAATTGATTTACGCTGTTTTTAAATATACCATATTTGGTGTTTTATAGTTTAAAGATACATGTAATCTAATTTGGTTGTATAGATTAATAGCACTTTTTGTAGCTCTTTTTGCGTGTTGTATGCTATCAAAGGTCTGGTCAAGATAAAACTCGTCTTTTAGGATGCCGTTTACACGTTCAGCAATAGCATTTTCGTAGCAATGATTTTCTTCTGTCATACTAATTTTGATGTTGTTTCTCTTTAAAATTTGTGTGTATACATTGCTACAATATTGTATGCCTCTATCCGAGTGATGTATAAGGCTCTCTGTGTTTTCAGCTTGATATAATGCTTTTTTAAGAGCTCTGGTACAACCGCTAAGTTCAAGGCTATCACTAAGGTCATAACCTATGATTTTTCTAGAATACATGTCAGTTATAAGAGCCAAGTAACAAAATCCTTTTACAGTTCTGATGTATGTAATATCAGATACCCAAACCTGATTAGGTCTATTAACAAGTACATCTTTGATGATGTTTTTATGTTTGTAAAACCGATGAAAAGAATTGGTAGTTTTGTAGCTGGGTTTCTTTCTGGTTATAAGCATATTGTGTTTTCTAAGAATGTTGAAAAGCGTGTCTTTGCCTACTTTAAGGTTGGCTTTATCAAACTCATTTTTTAAAGATATTTTGAGTTTACGTACGCCTTCCCTAGGCAAGGACCTGCGTTTTTGGTTTACAATTTGAATAATCTGTTGTTCTAGTTTTAAACGCTTATCAGCTCTATATTTATACTTGTAATAAGCATCACGTTTAAGCCCGAAAGACTTACAAATAGTTGTTAAAGACGCAAATCCTTTAGCTTTGTCTTTAGTTTTATTTACCGCTCTATATTTAGCTTTTTTTTTAGTTCGGCAACAGATTTATAGCCAAGATCTTCGGCAGCAACTTCCAGGTATGAATCTTGAATCATTGCATCTAAGTCTTTCTTTAACAACAATTTTTTTAGTTGTTCAATCTCTTTTTGAAGCGCTTTAATACGTGTTATTTCGTCTTTGGTTTTCACGGTTATTCTGGTGTTCATAAGGTCTTTACGGTTGTACTTTTTAATCCATTCATTAATGGTAGTTGGAGCAATTCCATAAGCCTTACCTAATTGATACTTGTTTAATTTTCCTGTTGTAAGTTCGTCTAAAATTTTCAGTTTAAAAGGTTCTGAATACCGTCTAATTACTTTGTCATTTTTATACATAATGTTTGAAATTATGTAGCCTTTATTCAGGACGGGTCAGGATTACTTACAACGGTCTAGTATAAGAATAGTAGCGGATTTGCACACACTAACTTTTCGGTTAAACACAGACCTTTTTTATATTTACTTACTTTATTTTTAGCGATTAAACCGCTATTATTTTTAGCATCCATGAAAAAGCAGTAAGTCGAGTATCTTTAAAGTTCACCAAAACGATTAAGATATGAAAACTCAAATTACTGCTATTTCAAAGTTATATATAGGGATCGACATACACAAACGAAGTTGGAAGATTCATTGCGCAACGGACATGTTTTCTGGTAAATCCTTTACAATGCCACCAAAACCAGAAGTATTAAAAGCGTATGTTGACAAACATTTTCCTGGATATGAAGTCACTACCGCTTATGAGGCTGGCTGTTGTGGTTATTATGCCCATCGTATGTTTGAGAGTTATGGTTGGCAATCATTAGTTGTAAACCCAGCGGATATTCACCGTAAGGGCAAGGAGAAGTACACCAAGACCGATAAGATAGATGCGCAATTGATAAGTAGGGAGTTAAAAGATGGTCGCTTAAGTAGTATCCACATACCAGAAGTAGAACGGGAACAGTTGCGTAGCCTTTTCAGGAGGCGCAATGATTTGGTAAAGGATTACAGACGGGTAAAGAGCTATATAAAGATGCAGTTGCTCTATTTTGGCGTATCTATTCCAGAAGAGTTTGACAATGACCATTGGAGCCATAAATTTAGGCATTGGGTAGATGCTGTTATATTTGACTACCCAACCGCTCGAGAAACGTTAGATAGTAGAATGCGATACTTTAGGTTCATAGATAAAGAGATCCGGGATATTTCAACAAA
>CANMSN010000027.1 GCA_947500585.1 uncultured Flavobacteriaceae bacterium
GTAACTAGAACTTATACCATTACAGATGCTTGTGGTAACGGCACTACAGCTTCACAAACTATTAATGTTAATGATACAACTTTACCAACAGCATCTAATCCTGCTACTATTACAGTTCCTGGAGGACCTGTACCTGCACCAGATGTAACAGTGGTTACTGATGAAGCTGATAATTGTACTGCTAGTCCTACTGTAGCTTTTGTATCAGACACCTCAGATAATGGTGACTGTCCTGAAACTATTACTAGAATATATAGCGTAACTGATGATTGTGGTAATACGATTAATGTAACACAAACTATTTTAATTACAGACCCTATTTTACCTACGGCATCTAATCCAGATCCTATTAATATAGAGTGTATTGATGATGTACCTGCTTTCGATATTACTGTAGTTACTGATGAGGCTGATAACCAAGGTATTCCTATAGTGGCCTTTGTTGGTGATTCTTCAGATGGTAATACTTGCCCTGAAATAATTACTAGAACCTATAGCGTTACAGATGTTTGTGGAAATTCCATTGAAGTAGAACAAACTATTACAATTAACGATAATACAGCGCCTATTGTCTCTGGAACTATTCCTCAAACTACTGTTGAAGGTTGTTTAGCTACAGATGCTACTGCGCCTGTTAATAACGTGGCAGCTCTTGAAGCACTTGGTTTAACAATTGGTGATAACTGTACAGATAATGCTAGCCTAGTAGTTACTAGTGCTGATACTTCCTCTGGAACTTGTCCTGTGGTTGTAACTAGAACTTATACCATTACAGATGCTTGTGGTAACGGCACTACAGCTTCACAAACTATTAATGTTAATGATACTAGTGCCCCTACTGTAAATGGTTCTATTCCAGAAACTACCGTTGAAGGTTGTTTAGCTACAGATGCTACTGCACCAGTTGGTAGTATAGGAGCTCTTGAAGCTTTAGGCTTAACAATCTATGATAATTGTACTAACGATAATACTCTTATTATTACTAGCTCAGATACTTCCTCTGGAACTTGTCCTGTGGTTGTAACTAGAACTTATACCATTACAGATGCTTGTGGTAACAGCACCACAGCTTCGCAAACTATAAATGTGAATGATACAACATCACCAATACTTTCTTTACCTGCAAATGTAACTGCTGAATGTAGTGATGATTTATCACCTATAGTCTTTGGTACTGCAACAGCAACAGACAACTGTGATGCTAATCCAATTATAACTTTTAATGATGTTACTACAGACGGAGCTTGTTCGGGTACTTTTACAATTACTAGAACTTGGACAGCCACTGATGAATGTGGAAATAGTATATCTGCAGATCAAATAATTTCAACTTCAGATACAACTGCTCCTGAGTTTGTTGAAGATTTACCTGAAAATCTAACTATTGAATGTAATTCTATACCAGCCTCAAAAACATTGACCGCCACAGATAATTGTGGTACAGCAGAAGTTACAGTAAATGATACTAGAACAGATGGTAATTGTCCAAATAATTACGTTATAACTCGAATTTATACAGCTACTGATGAATGCGGTTTAACAAATACACATATTCAAACAATAACCGTTGAAGATACTACACCGCCAGTTTTTGTTGAATCACTTCCTGTAGCGAATTTAGTTGTAGAATGTGATGCTATACCAGTTGCAGAAACGTTAACAGCAACAGATACTTGTGGTTCTGCTTCAGTATCAGTTGAAGATGTTATAACAAATGGCAATTGTGATAACAATTACACTATTGCTCGAACTTGGACTGCTACTGATGAGTGTGGATTAACAACAGCACATACTCAAATTATTATAGTTCAAGATGCCACACCACCTGTTTTTGTTGAAGCTTTACCTGGTAGTATTACTGTTGAGTGTGACGCCATTCCAAATGCAGAAACAATAACCGCAACTGATAATTGTGGTGACGCCATAGTTACAGTTGCTGATGTTAGAACAGATGGAAATTGCCCAAACAGCTATTTTATAGCAAGAACATGGACAGCAACTGATGCATGTGGTTTAATGACAACACATACGCAACTCATTACAGTACAAGATACAACTGCACCAGTGCCAACATCTACTTTTGATGAAACACTAAACGTAAGCTGTACAGATATACCAGAAGCACCTCAATTAGAGTTTACGGATAATTGTTCATCAAATGTTGTGGTTGTATTTAATGAAACAAATTCGTTTGATGAGAATGCATTTGTAAATTACGAAATTGTAAGAACATGGACCGTTAGAGATGCCTGTAATAATGAAGAGGTTTACACACAAACCCTGTTTGTTGCTCTTGATGAGGTTATTACAGAAATTGTTTCACAAGATTTATGTTTTGATGAAGGCCCTATTAATCTAAATAATTTAACACCAGATAATCTCAACAATGATGGAACTTGGGAGTTATTAGAAGGTGGTTCTGGAGCAACATTGATTGGAAGTATTTTCGATCCTACAAACATAGAATGGGATAGAAGTTCGGTATTGTCAGGAATAGATTATAAATTCAGATACACTACTACAGACAATGGATGTATCAGTATTACTGAAATAACATCAACAGTAAATTATTGTATAGTTCTTCCTTGTGGTGAAAATGATGTTGTAGTTTCTAAAGCTGTAACTCCAAATGGAGATCAATACAATGAGTTCTTTGAAATTAGTGGTGTTGAATTATGTGGATTCCAATATGAAGTAAAAATATTCAATAGATGGGGTGCTTTAATTTACGAATCAGACAACTATCAAAACGATTGGAACGGAAAAGCAATGAGATCTATAGGTGCAGCTAGCAATGTACCAAACGGAACATATTATTATATAGTCATTCTAAAAAATAGTGGATTAAATCCTATAACAGGTCCAGTTTACCTAGGAACCAAATAAAACATTAACCTATGAAACTTATTAAACATAACATAATCGCTATTGCATTGTTAAGCTGTACGGTTGGGATTGCGCAACAATTACCGCAATTTACACAGTATATGTACAATACAATCTCTATAAACCCTGCATATGCTGGTAGTAGAGAAGCTTTAAGCGTTGTTGGATTACATAGAAGCCAATGGGTTGGTTTTCAAGGAGGTCCTATTACACAAACGCTATCAATACATACACCATTGAGAAATGATAGAATTGGTCTTGGTTTATCTTTTATTGAAGATGATTTAGGTCCTGAAAATTTCACATATTTGTATGCTGACTTTTCTTATGCTATTCCAACTGGTGCTGAGGGTAAATTAGCATTTGGTTTAAAAGCTGGATTTACACAATATAGCTTAGACCAAGATTTTAGAGAATATTTCGATCAACCTGGAAATTTTGACCCTTCAATTTTAGGAATTGAAGATCGCTGGACCCCGAACCTAGGTCTTGGTGTGTATTGGAGTACCAATAGAATATACGCAGGTTTATCTGTTCCAAGACTTTTAAATACAGATAAAAATACTGACAAAGGTTTTGAAGCTTTAGACAGATTAAGTTATTATTTCACTGTTGGTGGTGTTGTAGATTTAAGCAAAAACATTAAATTTAAACCAGCTGGTTTAATTAAAGCAACTAATGGAGCTCCTGTTTCATACGATTTGACTGCAAACTTTTTATTCAACGAAAAGTTTTGGCTAGGTGGATCATATAGAATAAATGAGCAAACAGCTGCTATTGGTGGTATTGCAGATTTTCAAGTATCTAGACAATTACGAGTTGGTTATGCATACGAAAAACCAATTTCAGACATTGCAAGTTACACTACAGGAACTCATGAAATATTACTTATTTATGAATTCAAATTCTTAAATTCTAAATTAAAATCACCTAGATATTTCTAATAACAATTTTACATGAAAATTAAAAATTACATATTAGTTTGTATCGTGTTAATGCTAAGCTTTAATGCGTTTTCACAACAAGGAAAACAAAAAAGAGCAGATACATTATTCAATAAATTTTCTTTTGTTAAAGCTGCTGAAGTATATAGAGAACTTATTGACAAGAATTATAACAAAGATTATGCTATAAGGCAACTTGCTGATTGCTATGCTTTTTTAAGAGATCCAAGAAATGCCGCTCGATATTATAAAACCGTAGTTGAACAAGAAAATGTACCAATAGAATATTACTACAAGTATGCGCAGTCGCTTCGTGGCATAAAAAAGTATGATGATTCACAAATATGGTTAGAACGATTTAAAGATTCTGGTGGGGTTGTAAGTGCAAACGATTTTTCTAAAGACATTAATTTTATAACCAGTGTTTTTGGAGCTAAACAGCAATATTTTTTAGATAAGGTATATTTTAATTCAAAATATAGTGATTTTGGAGCTTTTGAAAAAGATAGTATCGTTTACTTTACTTCTGCTAGAGATGAAGGCGTTGGCGTTAAAAGACTTTATGGTTGGAACGAACAACCCTTTCTAGATGTATATACAACCAAAGTTGGAAGTAAAAAAAATGTAGACCATACCGGAAAAGTAAAAGGTGATGTGAATTCTATATACCATGATGGACCTGTAACCATTACCAAAGACGGTAGAACCATGTACTTTTCAAGAAATAATTTCAATGAAGATATTGAAGCTAAAGATAAAAAGGGCTTGACCAATATGAAAATTTACAGAGCTACTTTAGTAGACGGCGAATGGACTAATATTGAAGATTTACCAATAAATGATGATGCCTTTTCAACACAACATCCTGCTTTAAATAATGATGACACCAAATTGTATTTTTCATCTGACAGACCAGGTGGTAAAGGTGGTTCTGATCTATGGGTAATAAATATTCTTCCTGACGGAACACTTAGAGAACTTCAAAATTTAGGCGATGTTATAAACACAGAAAGTGCTGAAGGTTTTCCTTTTTTAAATAACGAAGGTGTTTTATTCTTTTCATCTGATGGCCACACAGGTTTAGGTTTGTTAGATATTTTTGCTACAATTAAAGGCGAAGAAGATGAGATAGTTGATGTTATTAACTTAGGAGTGCCTGTAAACTCTAATAAAGACGATTTTTCATTCTCTATGAATCCTAATGGAATTACGGGTTATTTTGCATCAAACAGAAATGGAGGTCGTGGTAGTGATGATATTTATGCTTTTCATAGAGAGCCTGTACTTCATGTTGAAGGTGTTGTAACAGATGCTATTAATACGAACCCAATACCAAATGCCAAAATAACATTATTTGATTCAGACGGTAACCAAATAGCTTTCATGGAAACTGATGAAAAAGGTTATTATCAAATAAATATTGATAGAAATGAAGACTATAAAATTGTAGCTAGTCAAGATAAATATATTGATGACTATAGAAATTTTACATCAAAAAATATTCAAACAGAGCTTACTAACATTACTGCTAACTTATTATTAAATCCAGTTCCTAATGTTATAAAATTAGCCGAATTGAATACTATTTATTTTGATTTTAATAAGTATAACATTAGAAAAGATGCTGCTTTAGAACTTGACAAAATTGTAGATCTAATGCAAAATGATTACCCAGAAATGATAATTCGTATTGAATCGCATACAGATTCAAGAGGTACACTATCTTATAATGATAAATTATCTATAGATAGAGCTAATTCTACTTACGATTATTTAATTTCTAAAGGAATTGCTCCAGAACGAATTACCGAACACCAAGGATTTGGTGAAAGACGTTTAACCAACGGTTGTGAAGATGGTGAAAATTGTGAAGAACAAGACCATCAATTAAATAGACGTACTCAATTTATTGTTGTTCAAATGGAATAACCTTTTTTTCAACATCATTTTGTGATGTAAATAATATAAAAAGTTACCTAGCTTTTTTTAAAAAGACCCCACCATGAAACTAAAAAACCACATAATTGCTTGTCTGATATCCTTAATTGGATTATCAACTTTTGCCCAATATGGGTCTCAAAATAAAGCAGATAATTTGTTTAATAACTTTTCTTTTTTCAGCGCTTCAGAAGCATATCAGGAGCTTATTGAAAAAGATTATAATACAGATTATGCAACTAGACAATTAGCTGACAGTTATGCTTTTTTAAGAAACCCAGATAGTGCAGTTGTTTATTATAAAAAAGTAGTTGCACAGGACAATGTTCCTGTAGAATACTACTATAATTATGCGCAAGCCTTAAGAGGAACAAAAAATTATGAAGCATATCGTATTTGGATGAACCGCTACAAAGAAGCTGGTGGCAGAATTAATGACGAAAACCTATCATCAGATAATGATTTCATTAATTCTATTTTTAATGCTAAGCAGCAATATTTTTTAACAGATGTAAACTTCAACTCAAAACATAGTGATTTTGGTGCTTTTGAACATGATGGTCAAATATATTTTGCATCCTCAAGAGATGAAGGTGTGTTATCTAAGCATATTTACGGATGGAATGGAGAACCTTTCTTAGACATCTATACAGCGTCTAGTCGAACTGATAGTCTTATAAATCACAAATCGAAGTTAAAAGGTGATATAAATTCTATTTATCACGATGGTCCCTTAACGATTAGTAAAGATGGAAAAACAATTTATTTTTCAAGAAACGATTTTAATAAACGAGTTTTAGGTAAAAACGAAGAAGGTATTTCCAATCTTAAAATATACAAAGCCTCTTTAGTTGATGGTAAATGGACTAATATTGAAGAACTTCCTTTTAATAGTAACACCTACTCTACTGCGCATCCAGCTTTAAGCAATGATGAAACAAAATTATATTTTGCTTCAAATATGCCAGGAGGTTTTGGTGGAACAGATATTTTTTATGTAAACATAAATAGCGAAAGTTCATATAGTAAACCTATAAACGCTGGAAACGTAATCAATACAGATAAAAACGAACGATTCCCGTTTATTAATAGTGAAGGGAGTTTATTCTTTGCTTCTGATGGGCATCCAGGATTAGGCTTACTAGATATTTTTGGTACTGTTACAGATAAAGATGATAATATTATTAGTGTTTTAAATTTAGGCGTTCCTGTAAATTCTAGTAAAGATGATTTTTCATTCTTTATGAACGAAGATGGCTTATCTGGCTATTTTGCATCAAACAGAAATGGCGGGGTTGGTAGTGATGATATTTATGCTTACGATAGAATTCCTCAACTAAAAATTGAAGGTACTGTTACAAATCTTGATGGTGAACCCGTTGAAAATGCAACTGTAGAATTACTTGATAATAATGGTGACAAAGTCGCTTATTTAGAAACAGATTCTGATGGCAATTACGAGATTAATATAGATAGAGATTCAGATTATGTGTTACGCACCAATAAAGATGGTTTTGTAGATAATATTAAACCCGTAACTTCTAAAGGTATTGAAAGAAGTGTTACCAGTATTAGCACAAACTTTGTTTTAAACCCTGAAGCAAAAAAAGAAATACCTACGGTAGAGTTATATCCTATTTATTTTGATTTTAACAAATACGACATACGAACAGACGGAACAGTTGAATTAGATAGAATAGCTAACCTCATGATGAATACATATAAAGATATGGTTATTAGAATAGAATCGCATACAGATTCTAGAGGTCCAGAAGAGTATAATGTTATCTTATCCGCAGAAAGAGCTAAAGCAACTTATAAGTATTTAATTGACCGTGGCATAGCCGCTGAAAGAATAACTGAATATTTAGGTTTTGGTGAACTAAGACTAGTTAATGATTGTGATGGTAGTATTGAATGTACGGAAGATCAACACCAACTTAACAGACGCACACAATTTATAGTGATAAAAATGGAATAATTATTTAGAGCTTAATTTAATAATGATTAACCATCAAAGGATATTTCCTTTTGATGGTTTTTTTTTGCTATATTATACTTAATGTATTTGTCTTTATTTAACGCCTAAAGAAGAAGTTAAAGGAAATCGAAGACAAGGTGTTGTATAACTTCTAGAGTTATTAAAAATCAATGACTTAATACCATCGACGCTAGTCTGATGATCAATATTTTATTACCCTTAATACAAACAAAAGACTCTAAAGCTAACTTCGGAAATTAGAAAGCTTAAGAATAATAAGAAAAAATGAACATATCTTCTAGCGTAACTTGAGTTTTACTTAGGCTTTAATTAATAATAGATATTTATGATTTGTCATTTCCGCTAAGTCGATTTACCTTAACTTAAAATTATTAAAAAATAAAATCCTTCCAAATTTGGAAGGATTTCATACCTAAAGCTAAATTTAATAACGATTAAGTTATTAATAATAACCAGTTAATTTCTTGATTACACAGGTATAAATACACATGTTTAGTTGCTACTAATCAATAAATAAATTAAAAGGTTATATTGTTGTTACTTTAAAATTAAAGTAATCTTATTTTTTTATAAATATGTTGGTATAATACCACTTTCCTTCGGCATTAACTTCTGCCGATACATCAAAGTTTGTAAAATCACCTTCTATATTGGCCTTGTGACCTTCACTTTTTAACCAAGCTCTTACTACAGATTCTGCTGAACTATAACCATAAGCGACATTCTCAGAAACTTTTTGTGCACCAGCATTTTGTTTTAAATAATTACTACGTTCAAAAAAGTTAGCATGTGATACTTCATCATTATCTACCATATAATCGGTATGCGTATAGGCAACAGATTTAACAAGCATCATGTCTATTAAAGGATTCAATCCTAATGATAATCTATGGTCATTTATTAGATCCAAAATCTCAACTTCTATGGTCTTAGCTTCAAGTTCGGTTGCTTTTAATTCAAGGGCTTCAACTCTATCATCAATATTGTTTGTTGTGCAAGAACTAAGCACAAAAACAGTAAACAATGCCAATAAGGGCAGTTTAGTTAATAACTTCATAAGTAGGTAAATTTAGATTTGGTTTTGTAAATTTAATAGCCCGATGAAGTATATATGTCTATTGAGATTTAAAATCGATAAACAACACATCGTTAATCGATTAAAAGCAATTTTTATCGATTAATAGCGTATTTAGGAAGTGTAAAATGTATTAAATCCTATTAATTAGGGAGATAGTCGATTAATTTGCCAGTTATAGTCTTCTTGAAGTTTATACCGAATTCTATCGTGTAATCGATTAGGTCGCCCTTGCCAAAATTCTATTTCTAAAGGCTTAACAATATAACCACCCCAAGTATTAGGTCTTAAAATATCTTTACCTTCGTATTCTTTTTCTAATTCAGAAAGTTTGTTTTCAAGATATTGTCTATCACTAATCACTTCACTTTGATTAGATGCTAGTGCACCTAATTGACTACCACGCGGTCTAGACTCAAAATAACCATCACTTAAATTTTCAGCAATTTTTTCCGCTGTTCCTTTTATAATGATTTGGCGTTCGGCACTATGCCAAAAAAAAGACAAGCATACGTTACCATTGGCTTCAATTGCTTTTCCTTTTTCACTAGTGTAATTGGTATAAAAAATGAAACCTTCATAGGTATAACGCTTAAGCAGCACTACTCTACTCTTTGGGTAGCCATCCAAACCTATTGTAGATATGGTCATCGCATTAGCTTCATCTTCATTAAAGTGAGTGTCTACTTCGTAGAACCACTTTTGAAATAATTCCATAGGGTTTTCTGGCACTTCTTCTAATAGCAATTCGCCTTTGTTGTATGATTTTCTATACTTCCCTAAATCTTTTTCCATATACTACAAATTAACAAAATTTAAATTTTTTATACTTATTATTGTTCGTTAAATTTATATTTTCGCACGCCCTAATAAAAGCCAAAAATGAGATTCGAAGAATCAGGATACTACAATAGTGTAAAGCCCTATAAATTAGAATTGCCTTTTGGCAACTTTTACCTGTGCGAGAAATTTTTTATTTCAGAATTAAATGAGGGTATTCATTTTGATTGGGATAAGATTGAAAATGTAATGAGTGAGTTAATTAAGTTCTATGGCAAAGGTGCAAAATTGGGCTATATACCAAATCGAGTAAATTCATATTCAGTAAATCCACATTATTGGGATAAAGTAGACAAAGAATATAATATGATTGTAGCCAGCGCTATTGTTTTTTATTCTCCGATGACAATGATGAATGCCACTTTAGAAAAACAATTTTTTAAGAAAAGTATGAAACGCTGTCGTAGCCTATCAGAAGCTATAGAATGGATGACTAATCTAGATGAGTTTAACTAGAAATTAAACACTTTTCCATCTTCACATAATTCAACATTATCAAAATCCTGCTGAGCTTCTTCTTTAAAAGCATTTAAACCCTCGTAACGCGTGGAATAATGACCAAGCAATAATGTACCTGCATTTGCTAATTTAGCAATACTAGCTGCTTCTTTTGCAGTAGAATGCTTTGTTTTTGGCCCAAGGTGTGCATGCTTTTCTAAAAAAGTAGATTCATGATACAATACATCTACATTTTTTATAATTGGTACAATATCCTCTTTATAACACGTGTCACTACAAAATGCATAACTCTTAGGCTTAGGACCTTGCTGTGTAACCTGTTCATTTTCAATCAACTCGCCCAGTTCATTTTCGACATCAAAACCTTGTTTTAATTTTCGGTAGTATGCTACATTTATATTGGCATCTTCAACGGCATTTATATTTAGTTTTCGTTCGCCTTCCTTCTCTTTAAACAAATAACCGTTAGTGTAAACGCGATGTTCCAAAGGAATTGTATGCACTTCTACTTTATCATCTTCAAATATTAATTCAGATTTTTTGGAAGTTAATTCATGAAAATATAGGTTGAAATTAGTCCAAGAATCTGCTAATTTCATTTGTAGCGTTACCACTTCTTTAATACCTTTTGGTCCGTAAATATGTAAATCGGTTTCTCTAGTAAGCAACCTAAATGTTGAAATTAAGCCAACCAATCCAAAAAAATGATCACCATGTAAATGTGAGATAAAAACATGCTTTATTCTGTTGAATTTAATTTTATGTTTACGAAGCTGAATTTGTGTACCCTCTCCACAATCAATTAAAAACATATGGTTATTAATTTCTAAAACCTGAGATGTGGTATTATTTAAAGCTCGCGGTGTTGCGCTGTAACAGCCTAGTATTGTGAGCTTCATATTATAAAATTGGGTTATAGTTTAAGAATGCTTCTTTAGAGAATTTCTCTTTAAATGAAAAAGCATACGGTGTAGCTCCATGTATATTTAAATATTCTAAACGGTTTTTAGCATCTTGAAACGTAGGTTCGTAACCTACAGGGACATACCAAAATGCCATATGCATCATTTTCATTTTACTAAACCATTCTTTTTTACGCTTAAAAACTTCTATATGCCCAGATTTATATGTTTAGTTAAATAATGATTCTATATCTGTCCATACTGACATATTTATAATAAGTGTTTCATCTTGAAAAACACGAACAGCTTCATCCTTATCTTCGTCTTTTAAGCGCCATATAAAACCTTCACTATTATCGGCAATCTCGTTTATTTTATCAAGGTTACCAACAAAATCTTTCATTACGGGATCATCCATAGGTGCTAAAGCTTTGGCTATATTTACTTGAGCAAGGTTAAAGTCACTCATACTAAAAACCTAAATCACGTTCCATATCTTCCATTTCAATAATATCATAAGCTTCTTGTAAAGTTGGAACAACAATTATTTCATCAGGAACTTCATTTAAATTTAATTTATCATTAACAATTACAAATGAATGTTTATCTGCTCTATGTGTATTAGATAATTCTAAAAACTCAACAATATCTTGAGCTTGTAAAGGCTTTAATGTAGTTAAATTAACTATGATGTTATTATTTTTGAATTTAGGATATAAAGCTTGTAGCTTTTTTACTAATTCTATAACTGTAGCTTTTTCTTGGGTAATGATAGAAATATTACCATTTTGGTCAATAATCATAGATTTACTGTTTTATTTTTGATGCTAATAAGTAAATAACTGCCATTCTAACCGCTACTCCATTTTGTACTTGATCTAATATTATTGCTTGCTTAGAATCGGCAACATCACTAGTAATTTCTACACCTCTATTTATGGGACCAGGGTGCATAATTGTGATTTCTTTATCCAATGAATCTAGCAGTTTCTTATTAACGCCAAACTGTTGTGTATATTCTCTTGTTGATGGAAAATAACTAATATCCATACGCTCATTTTGCACACGAAGCATATTTGCTACATCGCACCAATTTAATGCTTTACGTAAGTTTGTCTCAACTTTTACTCCAAGGCTATTTATATATTTTGGCAATAAAGTTTTTGGCCCACAAACCATAACTTCAGCACCTTGAAGTTGTAAAGCAAATATATTTGAGAGTGCTACTCTACTATGTAGAATATCGCCAACAATAACTACTTTTTTTCCTTTTACTTCGCCTAGTTTTTCTCTAATGGAATACGAATCTAAAAGTGCCTGAGTTGGATGCTCATGAGCCCCATCACCAGCATTAATTATACTTGCATTAACATGTTTTGATAAGAATACTCCAGCACCTGGGTTTGGGTGACGCATAACTACCATATCTACCTTCATAGACAAGATGTTGTTAACGGTGTCAATTAAAGTTTCTCCTTTCTTTACTGAAGATTGAGACGATGAAAAATTAAGAACATCTGCAGATAAACGTTTTTCTGCTAATTCAAAAGATAATTTTGTTCTGGTAGAATTTTCAAAGAATAAGTTGGCTATGGTAATATCTCTAAGTGAAGGTACTTTTTTAATGGGTCTGTTAATCACTTCTTTAAAATGATCGGCAGTTTCAAAAATAAGTTTAATATCTTGTTTGTTAAGATACTTTATTCCTAATAAGTGATTGACACTTAATTCGCTCATGGTTATTCTATTAGCGTTTTTTATTTATTGAAATAGGTTTCGACTGCGCTCAACCAGACAAGAGCTTCTAACTTCGTGCTCCTATCTTCAAACTTTTATTTATTTTTCAATTAAGTAAACCGAATCTTCTTTATCGTACTCTTTCCAATTTACTTTTACTTTTTCATTATTTATAACATCTACTTGCCTTCCTCTATAATCTGGTTGAATTGGTAAATGCCTACTAAAACGCCTATCAATCAAGGTTAGTAATTCTATTTCATTTGGCCTCCCAAAAGATTGTATGGCTGTTAATGCTGCTCTTATACTACGTCCTGTATACAATACATCATCTATAAAAACAATATTTTTATCTTCTACTAAAAAGTTGATTTTTGTTGTGTTGGCTTCTAAAGGTTTTTCGCTACGACGGAAATCATCTCTGTAAAATGTGATATCTAAATAGCCTAATTTGATTTCTTTTACTTTATAATCTTCTTTTAAAATTTTGGCTAATCGATTTGCTAAAAATACGCCACGTGGTTGTAAACCAATGAGTACCGTATTAGAAAAGTCGTTGTGTTTTTCAATAAGTTGACAAGCCAATCGGTGAAGAATGATGTTTACCTCTTTTGCGTTAAGTAAAACTTTTTGACTCATATGTTACTATCCAAACGTATTTGGAGTACAAAGATAAGGCAAAAATTTTGAAGATTTAAAATTTCTATGATGAGATTAACATCTACACAATTAAGCATACCTATTGTAGATACAAAAAAGCCTTCAATTTCTTGAAGGCTTTGATCTTATAAAAGGATTCCTTTTAAAGAAAAACAAAATTATTTTTTTGCTTTTGCTTTAGCTGGTTTTCCATCCATTTTATCTTTAAGAGCTTGTAAAGCATCATTAGCATCACCTAAAGTTGGTTTAGCTTCAGCTGCTTGAGCCGCTTGTTTTTTAGCTGCTGCTTTTACGTTTTTAATCTCTTCTGCTTTAAATATAGCTGTATGAGATGCAACAACGCGTTTGAATTCTTTATTGAACTCAATAATTTTAAAATCAGCACTTTCACCTTTCTTAAGTTTCTTTCCATCTTCTTTTTCAAGATGACGAGATGGTACAAATGCAACGATATCTTCGTTAAATTCTACTGTAGCACCTTTATCAACGATTTCAGAAATTTCAGCTGTATGAACAGTTTCTAGAGCGAAATCTGTTTCATATTTATCCCAAGGATTAACAGTTGTTTGTTTATGACCTAAACTTAATTTACGTCCTTCAACATCTAACTCTAACACCACAACTTCTAACTTGTCTCCAACTGCACAGAACTCAGATGGATGCTTGATTTTCTTAGTCCAAGATAAATCAGAGATGTAAATTAATCCATCAATACCTTCTTCTAATTCAACAAAAACACCAAAGTTTGTAAAGTTACGCACAATACCTGTATGCTTAGAGCCTAATGGGTATTTACCTGTAATATCTGTCCAAGGATCTGGTGTTAATTGCTTAATACCAAGAGACATTTTACGATCTTCTCTATCTAAAGTTAAGATTTGAGCTTCAACTTCATCTCCTACAGAAACAAAATCTTGAGCTGAACGTAAATGTGTAGACCATGACATTTCAGAAACGTGAATTAATCCTTCAACACCATCAGCTACTTCGATAAATGCACCGTAATCTGCTATAACAACTACTTTTCCTTTTACTTTATCTCCTACTTTCACCTCTTCTGCAAGAGCTTCCCATGGGTGTTTAGATAATTGTTTAAGACCTAATTGGATTCTAGATTTGTTTTCATCAAAATCAAGGATTACAACGTTTAATTTTTGATCTAACTCAACAATTTCATTTGGATGGTTGATTCTTGACCAAGATAAATCTGTTATATGAACTAATCCATCAACACCACCAAGATCAATAAATACACCGTAAGACGTAATGTTTTTAACAATACCTTCTAGTACTTGACCTTTTTCTAATTGACCAATAATTTCTTTTTTCTGGATTTCAATATCAGCTTCAATTAAAGCTTTATGAGAAACAACTACGTTTTTAAATTCGTGGTTTATTTTCACTACTTTGAATTCCATAGTTTTATTTACATACTGATCGTAATCTCTAATTGGCTTCACATCAATTTGAGAACCTGGTAAGAATGCTTCAATGCCAAAAACATCTACAATCATACCTCCTTTAGTTCTGCATTTAACAAAACCATTAACGATTTCACCAGTTTCGTGTGCTTTATTTACACGATCCCAAGCTTTAATTACTCTAGCTTTTCTGTGAGATAGTACTAATTGACCTGTTGCATCTTCACGAACATCTATTAATACCTCTACTTTATCTCCAACTTTTAAACCAGGATTGTAACGAAATTCGTTTAAAGAAATAACACCTTCTGATTTTGCATTGATATCGATAATAGCATCTCTATCTGTAATATGAATTACAGTACCTTCAACAACTTCATCATCTAAAGTGTCAACGAAATTTTCTGCTACTAATTTTTCAAATTCTTTAAGTTGTTTGTCATCAACTTCATCAATACCTTCTTGGTAATTGTGCCAGTTGAACTCTTTTAAGAATTTTTCAGGGTTTGCTTGAGCTTCAGATACTAATGGAGCTTCAACAGTTTGAGTTTCTACTGCTTCAGTTGATTCAACTTCAGCTTTTTTTGCTTTTTCAGCCATTTAAAATAATTTTATAACGCAACTAGCCTTTTTAAGTAACACTAATTACATTACGATTTGTATTCTGTTATGCTTCGGAAGTTTTAAGCGATTAACACACAGAAGTGTTATGTTTTTTTAGTTTCATTCCTTTTATCTTTCCGATGATTCGCTAAAAGGAGTGCAAAAATACATATTATTCATATAATTACCTAAAAATGAGAAAATAAAATAAGGTGACTTTTGTAAAAAAAGTGTGTCCAATGTAAAAAAAGTGTGTCCAAAAAGATAAAGATCAATATCTTATTCAATATTTAATCAAACAATAAAATATTTTACTATATTGTTCAATACAAATATTTACAATTAAAACTGAAAATCATGGTTAAAGCAAAGTATCAAGACGTATTAAACTTGGGTGAAGAATTAAAAATTCAAGATGGAAAAGTAACAGAAGAAAATGGTGTTCTAAAAATTAAGGGAACTGCCAGTACCCAATATGAAAAAGATATTCTTTGGGATAAAATAAAAGCAATAGGAGGTGATAATCCATCAGATATCATGGCAAACATATCAGTTGCTGATGATAGCGTTTACGCAAGACACACTGTGAAAAGTGGTGAGACTTTAGGAAAAATAGCAAAACATTATTACGGAAATGCTTCAAAATACACTGCTATTTTTAAAGCAAACTCAGATATATTAAAGAATCCTGATTTAATTCATCCAGATCAAGAATTAATTATCCCTAATTTATAGGAAATAAAATAGTATTGTAAGAAAGCGAATTATTTATAGATTCGCTTTTTTTATTAACTGTTATTAAGAAAGAATAATGATTGAAGAATCTTATGAAAGCTAACTTTAAGATTAAAAAGATAGCTTCACTGCGTTCGCAATGACTTTATATCTATTTTCTATCCTCAATAGTCATTTTTACTAGTTCTAGAATTTTATTGAATTGTTCTTCTAAAGTCATATCAGAATTATCAATTTCTATAGCTTCTTTTGCTTTTTCCAAAGGAGAATCTTCTCTGTTCGAATCTATATAATCCCTTTCTTGAACGTTTTTTAAAACATCCTCATAACTTACTTTATCTCCTCGTTCAATGAGTTCTTCGTAACGCCTTATAGCTCGCTTTTCAGCAGAGGCCGTCATAAATAATTTTAATTCAGCCTCAGGAAATACTACCGTACCTATGTCTCGACCATCCATGACAACACCTTTACCTTCCCCCATTTCTTGTTGTTGTTCAACTAGTTTCTTACGTACTTCTGAAACTGCAGCCACTTTACTAACAAAGCTAGAAACTTCAAGTGTTCTTATTTGTTTTTCAATATTTTCTCCATTCAAATAAACTTCAGCAAAACCTAATGTTTTATTTAACTTAAAATTGATTTTTATTTTTGGCAAATCATTAATTAAGGCTTCTTTATTAAAACTATTTCTATTTATAAAACTCTGTTGCATAGCATAAAACGTTATTGCCCTATACATAGCACCAGAATCTACATAAACATAACCTAAATGTTTGGCAAGCTGTTTTGCTACAGTACTTTTTCCTGTTGATGAAAAGCCATCTATGGCAATAGTGATTTTATTCATATTGATTTTAAAGTGACTAAAGTACTTAAAGTGTACTAAAACAAAAACACTAATTGAAATAATTATTTACTGATAAAATATTCATTTGAATAATACTGAATACTGCTACTACTTACTGAAAACTAATTTTACTGTAAATCTATTTGCAATCCGAAGAAGTTTGAATTTGCAGCACTCGTATATTTTGCATGCGTGTAACTAAAGCGCATTTTATTCATTTTTATTGAAAAACCAGCCGATAAACCCGAAAAATTTCGCTGATCGACTATTCTTAGTTCCTCTGCTCTTCTAAAATTATAACCTAACCGAATATTGAATCCGCCTTCTGGAAATAATTCTGCGCCTAAAATAGTATGACGTATGACTTGACCCAGAAACCCTATTTCCTCTGAAGATTGGTTTCCTCCTAAATCACTTGTAACTCTTGCAGGATTTGGTCTGGCAATTGGCCAATCTTGAAGATTTTCAAAAGTGACATGCCAACGTATTGGTACGTTTTCTAAACGTTGCGACATCCCAAAGGCCACTTCAAATGGTAAGGGTTCGTTAATATCTGCATAGGTGGTTATTTGTGACCCTAAATTTCTAACTACTAATGCTGCTGTAAAATCTAAATAATCATTAATATAAACCAATCCTAAATCTACTGCGGCACCAAGAGATGTATATTGTTCTAATTTTGATGTTATCAATTTCATGTTTCCGCCAAAATAGAAATCAGAATAACCTACTTGAAGCGCATAACCCATTGATAATGCTGTTTCATTTCCACTGAAAGAACCTGTTGAATTTCCATCTTCATCATAACCATCAAACGAGCCATAATTCACATAAGTAATACCAGCATGAAAGGTTTGTGTTCTTCTATCAACCGTATAGGCATATGCAGCTGTTCCATAACTAATTCCTCCTAAATAACTAGTGTAATTAACAGCCAACTGGTTATCCATTTCAGCATTAATCGTTGCTGGATTAAAAAGCGCTTGGGTAACATCGTAATCAACATTAGTGAACACTTTTCCTCCTAAAGCTGCTTGTCGTGGAGAAGACACCAAATTAAGAAATTGATAAGTAGCCTCTCCTCCTACTTGCGCATTTGCGAGTAAACTAATAGAGAAACAAAAAAAAACAATAATCTTCTTCAGCATATTTACGATACAAAGTAAGCAAATCTATCTTAAAACGATAGCATGTATCTTTTATTTTAATTGAAAAGAATTCCTTTGAGCAAAGCTCGAGGGTTTCAGTTGAAGCTGTCATTTCCATTAAAATGGAAACATAAAAAAACCTCGAAACTAATCGAGGTTTTTTAAATACTATCTTTTATAAATTTTTAGCGTTTTTAACCTTTTGGTTTGTGAGTGCTATTTTTATAACATCACTCATATCAGTTACATAATGGAACGTTAAACCTTTTAGATATTCAGGCTTGATTTCCTCAATATCTCTAAGGTTTTCTTCACACAAAAGAATCTCTTTAATTCTTGCGCGTTTTGCAGCTAAAATCTTTTCTTTTATCCCTCCTACTGGTAATACTTTACCACGAAGGGTAATTTCACCAGTCATAGCTAGACTTTTCTTAATTTTTCGCTGAGTAAACAATGACACTAAAGAGGTTAGCATAGTAACACCTGCACTTGGTCCGTCCTTAGGTGTAGCGCCTTCTGGTACGTGAATATGCACATTATACTTTTCAAAAATTGAAACATCAATACCAAATTCATCTGCATTAGATTTAATGTATTCCATGGCTATTGTAGCAGATTCTTTCATGACTTTACCTAAATTACCAGTAATAGTCATGGTGCCTTTTCCTTTAGATAAAATAGATTCTATAAAAAGAATATCGCCACCAACACGTGTCCAAGCTAAACCTGTAACCACGCCAGCTACATTATTGTTTTCGTATTTATCGCGTTCTAATTTTGGGCCACCTAAGACTTCAATAATATCTTCGTTAGAAATTTTGATGTTGTAATCATCTTCCATCGCAATATTTTTGGCAGCATAACGCACCATTTTTGCAATTTGCTTTTCTAAGCCTCTTACTCCAGATTCTCGTGTGTAACCTTCAACAATTTTTTCTAATTGAGGCTTTCCTATTTTAAGATGTTTATCTGTTAAACCGTGTTCTTTTAACTGTTTTGGTAATAAATGACGTTTGGCAATTTCTACCTTTTCTTCAATAGTGTAACCCGTAACATTTATAATCTCCATACGGTCTAATAAAGCCGGTTGAATGGTATTTAAACTATTTGATGTGGCTATAAACATGACTTTAGAAAGATCGTAACCCATTTCTAAGAAGTTATCATAAAACTCACTGTTTTGCTCTGGGTCTAATACTTCTAACATTGCCGAAGATGGATCGCCTTGATGTGAGTTTGACAACTTATCAATTTCGTCCAAAACAAATACTGGGTTTGATGTTCCTGCCTTTTTTAAGCTCTGAATAATTCGCCCTGGCATAGCGCCTATGTAGGTCTTTCTATGTCCTCTTATTTCAGCTTCATCACGCAAACCACCCAAGGAAATACGAACATATTCTCGTCCTAGAGCCTCAGCAATAGATTTTCCTAAAGAAGTTTTTCCAACTCCTGGAGGGCCATATAAACATAAAATTGGCGATTTCATATCGTTACGAAGCTTTAAAACTGCTAAGTATTCTATAATTCTTCGTTTTACATCCTCTAATCCAAAATGGTCTCTATCAAGGATTTTCATAGCGCGTTTTAGATCGAATTTATCTTTACTAAATTCATTCCATGGTAAATCTAAAAACAACTCCAAATAATTTCTTTGAATTGAATATTCAGCTACCTGCGGATTCATGCGCTGCATTTTTGCAATTTCCTTTTCAAAATGTTTTGCTACATCTTCATCCCAAAGCTTAGCTTTAGCTTTAGCTCGCATTTCGTCAATTTCTTCATCATGACTTACACCTCCTAATTCTTCTTGAATGGTTTTCATTTGTTGATGCAAGAAATATTCGCGCTGTTGCTGACTCATATCCATCTGAACTTTAGACTGAATATCATTCTTAAGCTCTAACTTCTGAAATTCAATATTCATGAACTTTAGCGTCGCCAATGCACGCTTTTTAAGATCATCCATTTCTAAAAGTGTCTGCTTTTCAGCAACAGACAAATTCATGTTAGACGACACAAAATTTATTAAAAACGAATTGCTTTCAATATTCTTTATAGCAAAAGACGCCTCACTAGGAATATTTGGACTTTCTTTAATAATTTCCAGCGCTAAATCTTTTATAGAATCAATAATAGCCGAAAACTCTTTATTTTTTAACGCTGGTTTAGCTTCAGGAATATCTCTAATTGTAGCATTCATGTAGGGTTGCTCAGTAAGCACTTCAGCTACTTTAAAACGTTTTTTTCCTTGAATGATAACTGTAACGTTGCCATCAGGCATTTTTAAAACACGTAATATTCTAGCCACTGTACCAGTTTCATGAATTTCATTTGCTGAAGGATCCTCAACTGCTTCATCTTTTTGAGCTACAACACCTATAACTTTTCCACCTTTATTCGCATCATTAATTAGCTTTATAGACTTATCTCTTCCTGCAGTAATTGGTATAACAACACCCGGAAACAACACCGTATTTCGTAAAGATAAAATGGGTAAAGTTTCTGGTAATTCTTCTTTATTTATGGCTTCTTCATCTTCAGGTGTCATTAACGGAATTAACTCTGAATTTTCATCGAATTCCTGCAATGACAAACTGTCAAGCGTAGTAAATTTTGATTTTTTCATATATGTATTTAAGTCAATCTGTCATTAAAACAAATTGAACTTCTTTTTTTATAATTAATAAAAAATATTAAGTTGTTGAATAACAGCTATTTGAATTTAAAATAGTTGATTCAATTACTATATAAATTCAATTGCTATGCCATTTTCTACTTTTAATCGAAAATAGAGTAAACATGAAAGATTTTACCACATATTAACTAATTTTGTAATTACACAACCAAAATTATATTATGAAATTTAAAAACCTATTCCTTTTTGTATCATTCATAGCCATATTCTCATGTAATATAGAACCTATTGGGGAAAATCCTGATGAAATAATTCAAGAGGAAGAAAATGAAGAAACAAATGACAATACATTAGTTAAAAAAATTGTCTATTATCAGGATACAGATTTCGAATACACAGAAATTTTTAATTATGACGGTAATAAGTTAACTAGTATTGATGGTGAAAATGGTGATAGGAGTGTTTATACATATGAAGGCGATAATTTAGTGAGAGAAGATGTATATTTTGAAGGAAAACTTGCTGCATATCAGACACTAGAATATAATAATGACGGAAAAGTTGAAAAATTAGTTGAATATTGGTTAGAGGATACTGGCGTATCCGAAAGGACATTTTTTCACTCTTTAACTTATAATGATGATAATACAATAAGTGTTGATGTTTCTAGAAGCGATATGGGTTCTGATCCTGAATTTTCATATTCAGAGATTATTTCATTTGATGGATTGAATATTTCTAACACAAAACAAACTGATACGGAATATGTATATGCTTATGATGATAAAAATGGCATGTTCAAAAACATATATAAAGTAGAGGTTTTTAATTTATTATCTGAAAACGAATTTGGTCCTTATATACTTGGAAATTCTAACAACATAATTAGTGATAAGGAAATATATGATAATCAAACCACAGATGACACCTATGAATACATCTATAATGATAAAGATTATCCGATCTCTGCTATTGGAAAACGTATTGATGATGGTGTAGTGGACGAAGATAGCTCATATACCATTAATTTCTATTACGAATAAAAATATAATTTCTTTAATAAAAAAAGTGCTCATTGAATTATTGAATGGGCACTTTTTTTAGGCAATAATAGCTTACATTTTACCAGCTTTCTTCAAAACAAATAGCAGTACAATTGGTAATACTAATAAACCAATCATTAATAAATTGGTTTTAAATAACCATGGTGATAATACTAAAGTAATTATAAAACCACCAATGGCACCACCAAAATGCGCATCATGACCAATATTACCTATTTTGTTTTTCATACCGTAAATAGAATATAACAAATACCCAATACCAAAAATATAGGCAGGAATAGGAATTGGTATAAAAATAAAAGCTAAATCCATTTCAGGTCTCAACAAAATAGCTGAGTACAAAATACCAGTAACAGCTCCACTAGCTCCTACAGCACTGTAATGGTATTCGTTTTTATGAAAATAAAGCGATAATAAACTGCCTAATAGCAAACTGCCTAAGTAGATAATTACAAAGTAAAGCGGACTTAATAATTGTATAACTACACCAGCGAAAAAATATAAAGTCAGCATATTCATTAACAAATGCTGCATATCTGCATGCAAAAAACCAGAACTAAATAGCCGTACTTGTTCTCCGCGCTTTATTGGGCCTACTTGAAATTTATACTTATCAAAAAAACCATAATCACCAAAACCTTTGTATGATATCATAACATTTGCTGCAATAATAACAATAGTTACTATGTGTAAATTACCCATGTAGTGTAAACGTTTAAATTCTATTTAGTATATATTTGCTTTTGCAAATTTAAAATTAATTCATGCAATTTTTAGTATATATTATTGTTTATCCGTTTTTATGGATTATTTCTATACTTCCTTTTAGATTACTATATACAGTTTCTGATGTTTTATACGTAATCCTTTACTATATAGTCGGCTACAGAAAAAAAGTGGTTAATGAGAATTTAAAACTTGTTTTCCCTAAAACATCCGATGCCGAAATAAAACGCATTACAAAAGCTTTTTACAAACATTTGTGTGATATGATATTGGAAGCAGCTAAATCTATGACCATTTCGGAAGCTGAAATGAAAAAAAGATTTACGTTTTCTAATGTAGACTTACTTCAAGATATTGAAAGTAGCGGAAAAAGCATTGCACTTATATGTGCACATTACGGTAGTTGGGAATGGATTTTTATTCTCCAAACCCACGTTAAAAACAAAGGCTATGCGGTTTATAAACGTTTAGCAAACAGATATTTTGATAAACTTGTTAGACGCATTCGTGCTAAGTATAACAGTTATTTAATTACTACTAAGGAAACCATTCCAGTATTAATGAAAGCCAAAGTAAACGGCGAATCATTCACTTGCGGCTTTGTTTCTGACCAATCACCAAAATTAGATAAAGCTTTTCATTGGAATACATTTATGGGCATTAATGTTCCTGTTCATACAGGTGCAGAAATGTTAGCTAAAAGATTAGATATGGCTGTTGTGTTCTTTAAAGTGAAAAGACTTAAACGTGGTTATTACGAAACTACTTTTGAAACGATTACACTTAATCCTAAAGACTATGAAAATTATGAAATAACGGATCTCTACTTAAAACTGGTTGAAAAACAAATTCATGAAGCTCCTGAGTATTACTTATGGACACATAAACGTTGGAAGCACGCTGTTAAGGATAAAGTATAGTCGCTTTAAATTTTAAAAATTGTTTGCTTGCTAGTTATAGTCATATACGAATGTAAATACTGTTCAATTTCTTTAAAAGATATTTTTATCCGTTTATAAACGTTTAAATATTTTCAAACGACACTATCCCGTAAAGTGTGTAAGTTATAAATATAGGGTTTGGCTTTTTTAAAGCAGAACCCTTTTTTCAAATATA
>CANMSN010000028.1 GCA_947500585.1 uncultured Flavobacteriaceae bacterium
TCTGCACTTTGAATCACACCATCTACATCACAAAAACCTGTCGCATTTTCTTGAATCGTGATCGTATTGTTGGTATTTGATTGAGATCCATATACCTCTACTTCGGCAAGGTTCAATGTAGTGATAAGGTTCGATTGGATTCTAACAACCTGACCAACAGCACCTCCAGCATCTATTGTTACAGAAGGGTTCGGGGCTGTAGTAATGGTTTGTGTAAACGTGGTAGTACCACCGCTATTGATAACAAATAACGTGAAATCAGATAAGCGACTTTTACAACAATTATCTGTTCTATTGAAAACATTGATATCATCAATGCTATAATTGTCACCTAGGTCTACTTCCCACCAGGCATTAGGACCTTGAGAAGCCGTTACCGAACCATTACCTGAACCAAAAACTCCATTGGTATTACCATCAATGGCACGCGAAGCGTCTGCACCATTTAAGGTTGTCGATTGAGTCGCTGTTCCATTTAAGGCAAGGTTTGTCGTTCCTCCTGTGTTTCCATCGGTAACTACCAAGGTACGGGTTACACTTGGGGCTGGGTTATAAATAACGTTTCCTGCTTGAGAAGCTGTTATTTCTGAAGTTCCTACGCCTACAATTCTTATATTCCCATTAACGATAGTCGCTACATTGGTATTTGAGCTGGTATATGAAATATTGTATCCTGAGCTAGCAGTAGCTGGATCAAAGTCCGGATCCCCAAGTTGCTTCGCTGGTAAATTAAAGGTAATCGTTTGATCTAGCTTAGAACTTTCACTTCCATAGACTTCTACTTCGGCAAGATTCAATGTTTCAGTAAGATTCGATTGGATTCTAACAACCTGACCAACGGCTCCACCAGCATCTATTGTTACAGAAGGATTCGGTGCTGTAGTAATGGTTTGTGTAAACGTGGTAGTTCCATTACTATCGATTACTGATACTGTAAAATCTGATAATCGAGCTTTGCAACAATTGTTTGTTCTATTGAAAATAACGATGTCATCAACGCTATAACTGCCTTCTAAATCTACTTCCCACCAGGCATTAGGACCTGAAGCTGCTGATACAGAGTCTCCTCCAAAGTTTCCATTGGTGTCTCCATCATTAGCTCGGGATGCTACGGCATCTCCTAATGTTGTGGATTGAGTCGCTGGCGCATTATAAGCTAGGTTTGTGGTTCCCCCTGTTCCTCCACTAGTAACCGTTAACTGCCTTACTGCATTAGACGCAGCTGCGAATGTTGAATTTCCGCCTTGTGATGCCGTTATATTGGTAGTACCCTCGCCTTGGATACGGATGTTTCCATTAACGATAGTGGCAACGGAAGTATTTGAACTCGTGTACGTGACATTTAATCCTGAGCTTGCTGTTGCCTTGGGAGAAAAATCTGCGTCCCCAACTTGTTTATCCGGTAATGACTGAAAATCAATATGTTGATAATAGTTAGGTGCTGTTTCTCCTACTAAAAAAGCACCTGCAGGTCTTACATAAGGCTCATAATCTGGCTTAGTATTCATTAACATTCGATTATTTATCACCTTCATGATAGCCATTTCATCTGGCATCATATGTCCTGCTGTCTCAAAACCCCATTCAGCGGCATCAGGATCGAGGGGTCCAGGATCTGTAGTTGTAGCCCAAGTCACAGATGCCCCTGCGTCGGTAATTCTTCTTACAAATCTATAGGCTTGTTCTGTATCATACAGCAAAAGCCTATTTGGTAAGTGCCATCTTTCCCTGGTAGGAAACCATGCGTGTTTTAATCTAGGTTGGTCAAATAACGTAAAATATGGATTTTCAATCATATTTGGTATGGTAAACTCTTCGTAAGCCCAAGAGTTTGTAGGGGCATCACCAACAGGTGAGACGTGACCATGTGAAAAATCCTGTGTGTTGGTTTGTGGTTCGTGTACTACTACTTTATAATTTGTAGGGTCATTATCGTTTGTACCATCTGAATCTACTTGAATTACAGAACCGTTTAGTGTGATGTATTTTTTGTTAGCATTGACGGCAACAATTGCTCCTGGATCAGCTGCCTTTATCATCGCAACAAAATCAGGACCATTGGTTGAAAGATTACCTACAGTATCCAGCCAATAGCCATCAGCATAATCTTTTACGTTTAGAATAAAACCTTGTATCAGGTCTTTGTAGGCTGCATATGCATCTCCTCCAAAATTATTTGTATAGTATGCGACCCAAGCGTCTTGAATAGCAGTAGATGCTCTTTCAAAGCTAAATTGACAGGATAGATATAAAATTATTTTCTTATTTCCATCTTTAAAAGTTTGCAAAACATCAAAAATAATTTCATCATTAGCCGCATTTGGAACCATGGTTGGGTGTATTTCATTGGCAACATCTACGTTGGCATTAGCGCTTAACGTAAACCAATGAGAATTTGCAAAATTGCTCAGATTGGTGATTACATGACCTACGGCAGGCAACTCGTCAACTATTTCCTGTGCACCAGACACATAATCTGGATTGTTACTGTTCATTTCTGCGTTAAGCTTACCACCTCCATAAACAGGGAAGGTTACACCCCACTCCCCTGCTAACCAATCGGTTTCGGGTTGTTGTGCTGATAGTACAAAAGCAATAAGAATGAATAATGTAGTAATTGGTTTTTTCATAATAATAATAATAATAATAATATTTAATGGTTTAGTTTTAATAAAACAGGTGTTGAATAAACTCCAAAATGAGTAAGACTTAGTTAGTTTTATCTGATATTTATACAACAACTAATAATATGACAATTGAAAACAAAAATCGGGTGACAAAAAAAATAGGAATACTTTAAATTTTAACAAAAAAATTAATCAATTTGCCGATTATCGATAGTTTTTTTGATAAGTTTTCAATAGAATTAATATTTGCGTTATCACTTCAGTAATTTTTAACTTTTCTATTTTAAATTCATTTTTACTATTTTAAAGTATATAATTTCTGTGGCTTGTTAAAAGCCAGATTATCGTACCAATGTTCTTCCTTCGTCGACATACTTTGTCAAAAGTTTTTTTAACTCTTCTGCCTTTTCTGGATACTCTTTTACAAGATTTTTTGTTTGTCGTGCATCTTTACTCAAATTAAACAACTCAAAATTTTCGTTATGAGGCACTACACCAATTTGCTCTTTAAACCAATCTGGTTCTTCATTCTCTCTGCCTTCCTTACTATTTATAAAAACCCAATCGCCCTGTCTAATGGCTAGTTTTCCTCTTGAACTATGGTGTATTGCAATTTCACGCTTATTACTCACTTCTGTACCATCAATAATTTCATCAAGAAAACTATAGCTATCTTCTGCTCCTTCATTATCCAGCTTAATATCTAAATAATCAGCTATGGTAGATAAAATATCTGTTTGAGAAATCAATCGATTTGATTGTGTTCCTGTTTTAGTGATTTTATTTGGATATGAAACTATAAAAGGAGTAGTATGTCCACCTTGCCAAAGGTCTCGTTTTACACCTCTAAAATCTTTCGTGGCATAGTGCCCATATTCTTTTATATAACCAAAGGTTTGAGATTCAGGTCCATTATCCGAAGCAAAAATGATTAATGTTTCATCTAATATATTGTTCTTTTTAAGTGCTGCAATGATTTCTCCAACAGCCCAATCTAATTCTTTTACAAAATCGCCATAAAGTCCAACACCAGAAGTTCCTTGAAATTGTTTAGCAGGCACATGAGGATAGTGAGGTATATGAGGGGCATAATACAAGAAAAAAGGCGCGTCTTTTTTAAGATTATACTCTGAACTTTTATTGCTTTTTGCGGCTGCATTTATGTAATCAACACTTCTTGCAATGTAATACATTTGTGCTTCTTCCATATCAAATTGATCAAATTGAGGATCACCATTTTTACTCATACCATTCTCAAAATACCATCGGCCGCCATCAGCATGTTCTTTTGTTCCTGGTACATCATGGCAAGGGTATTTTCTACTGTAATATTGTCTTCCATACCAGAGATGCACTTCTTCATGCGTAAAACCTACTGGCTTACCACTAAATATGGGTTTGCTGTAGTCAATGGCATTGGCAGAAATATCAATACCTTCTCTTGTTGGTTTCGCAGCTGATTCCCAATCAGAACCAAGTCCCCATTTACCAATAACTGCTGTGTTATAACCGTAATCTCGTAACATGCTGGCAATAGTTACACGTCCTTGATTTATCCATGGTTGTTCACCAGGTCTTGGATTTCCTCCTTTACGACTGGTACGCCATGAATATCTACCCGTTAAAATACCATATCTACTGGGACTACAAATTCCACTTGGTGAATGCGCATCTGTAAATAGGATACCATTTTTAGCCAGTTTATCGATATTTGGTGTTGAGATTTTACTCTCTGTATTATAACAGCTTACATCACCATATCCCAAATCATCAGCATAAATGATTATGATATTGGGCGTACTTTTTGTAACCTCTTTTTCAGACGTACAATTGAACAGCATCAATAAAAAAAGAGGAAATACTAATCTCATCATATTTGGTTTATATTTTCTTTGTTAAAAATTGTATATCAAAATTATTTAGTGTTTCAATTCGCTAAGTTTAATCGTGTACTCTTCCACTTTTTCATTATCAATGCTCCATATCTCATAATGGAGTGTTGGGTCTGATAATTTGGTATTGAAAATCACTTTGCCAAACGAACATTTTTTGTTGTAGCACAAAATTCTTTCAGGATCGTTCATACATACATGCGTGTGCGTATTTACGAGTTTTGAGCTTTCCAGCTCGTATAATGGATAACCATTTTCGCGCTCAATTTTCCATAAGTCGCTACGGTGACGATCGGCAGAAAGAAGCACAACACCCTCTATTTTATTTTCAGCAAGAAAGTCAAAAATTTCCTTGCGTTCTTTTTTGTAACCTCGCCAAGTATCGAATCTCCCTGCCATACCACTTTTTGCACCATAGGCCCAGGGAACGCTCGAAACAATTATTTTAAATGTTCCTTTTGATGCCAACAATTTCTCTTTTAACCAATTTAACTGAACTGGACCCAACATTTGAGGATTCGTAATATTTCCATCAGCACTTGAGGGTTCTCGATAGTAACGGCAATCCAACATAAAGAAATCAACATCTGCTATTTTAAAATCGTACCATACACCAGGATTTTTATCGCCACCACCGTAATAAGGGTTTGCAAACTGATTTCGAAACACTTCATAAACTGGACGTTTCCATTCAGGAGTATCAATTTCCTTTCCGCCAAATTCATCGTTATCACCAAAATCATGATCATCCCAAATTGAAAGGATTGGTGTTTTGGATGAAAAGTCACGAAACTCTGGCTTACTTTGCCTACGATTATAACAATACCTTTGAATGTCTGGGTACTCTGGATAGTCGATGTAAACATTATCACCCATCAATAGCATCGCATTTAGATTATGCGAGTCTAAGGTATTCCACATATAGGAATGCCAGGGAATGTAGGCTCCACCACCACCAAAAGCTACAGTAAACTCATTAGCCTGCCCTTCAACTGGTTGTGTTTTCAATTTATACACTTTATTTTGTGTTTTGCCATCAATCTTAACCTTATAAAAATATGTGGTATTCGCTATAAGTCCTTCAATATCAAGCTTAGCAGAAAACTCTGTAGATTTTTCGGTTTGTACTTCCTTTGATAAAATTTCCTTTTCAAAAGTTTCATTTTCACTTAAAACAATCTGAACTTTTAATGCCTGAAATGTTCGTAACCAAATTTTTGCAGTCCTAGATGTAGTATGGCCAACCATTGGTCCATGTACGATTAGTTTTCCCTTTTTTTTGATAAAATTGCTGAACGCTGGAAACTTATTTAAAGAAACAAGCATTTCGAGAGGTGCTTGGTATCGGTCGATACTTAGTCCCAAATCCAATGATTTTTTAACTTGGACCATAGCCGAATCTGCATTTCCTATTTTTGCAAAAGCAAGTGCTTTTACAAAGCAAGCTTCTGCGTCAATATCTTGTTTATTGGCATGGTCAATGGCTACTTTAGGATTTCCTTCGTCTATCTCAATCAAATATTTTGTTATGCCAGATTTACGTGTGTACCAATCAGCGTCATTTCGTATGTATTGTAATTCGGGTTTACTTTCATGTACTTTTGTTTGTTTAGTTTCATATATTCTTGTTTTACAACTAGTAAACAAGAATCCTATTAAAAATAATAATGAAATGTTTTTTATGATTTTAAACAAAGTCGCTAACTTTTTGTGTTTTTCCATCGATGAATTAAGTAGTGCTTTTTGGTACGAAGTGTTACATCCAAAAGTTTTACTATCACCCAACGCTTGTAAAAACATGTTATGAGATAAAATTGTAATTCTCATTTTATTAATTACTGTTTTTTTTCTTTCTAAGTTCATTAACTTTAGTATGTGCATGCATTTTAATATGTCTCTTATAATCTTGGGTGTATAATGTTGCAACAGTATTATTTTTTTCTGGAAGTTTGTTATACGCTTCCCAAGCTTTATCATAAACTTTAATCCATTTTTGAACACATTTATTATCTCCTTTTGACTCTGCGTCAGACATATACACTAAGGAACGGTATATTTCATATAATAACAATCCATATTCTGCAGAACCTATGGCATAGCTACGTGTAACTTCGTTATTCCATTGAATGGATTTCGCCAATTTTACAATTTCCTCCCATTTAGTTATAGACTCATCCTTTTGTTTTAGATTTCGCTTTTGACTAGCGGCATCTTTTGCAACAACAGGCCATCCAATACCTTGATCTCTAGTCCACCAAGGATTCATATCTCCATGCGTTGTATTTCTGCCCCTGACTACAGCTTCTGCAGAAAGCAAACATAATTTTCTAAATGCGGCAACATCATCCCCTTCTAATTTTAGTCGCTCTTTTGCGTATCTATTAAAAATGTTTGCTTCAGTTTGGTTCGGGTCCGTTGCCCATTGAGCCATTACCCAAGCATTTAAATCACACCACATTTCGTTTTCTATATAGGGGCCTTCCCATCCACCACCACGAGACCAAGTCCAGATACCTGCATATAAATCTGGCTTTTCTTTAACAAATTCTTCTAGACTATTAATGGCTTCTTCTGGCATATGAGCATGTTCTTCAAAACCATTAATAACGCTATTGGCAATGTAATTTGGATACGCACCTTTGCCCTCGTATTCTCTTGCACATTGCACTTCGACAATTTGGCGATGACGCCCCTCGCCTATGATTTTACTAAATGGATTTGCTCTGTGAAAATCACCTTCACAGTGTTTAATACTTATTATTAAATTTTCATGGGGTTCTATGGTATTGCTAACCTTCATATATTTTTCCAAACTTCTATCAAAAGCAATCCATGTGCGGAAAATCAGTTTCTTCTTATTTTTAACACAAATCTCGTCTCTTAAAATTTTCATTAACGGAATAATCGTTGTTTCAGCATTGGTCTTATTTTCTATATGACCTTGATGATAAGGCGCGTCATGTAAATACGTTTCTCCAATACGAACTACCAAACCGTCAAGATCAGGAAACTGACTAAACATCTCGTTTATTTGAGCTCGAATCAATTTTTCTGTAAGTGGATTATTGGGGTCTCCGAAAGTCTTTTCTATATCATACTTTTCTATTAATCTCTTAGGAAACAAAACAAGATCAGACATGGCGTAAATGTCGATACCCTGCGCTTTGCTTTCTGCATGCATCTTTTTAATTTGTTGGGCCTTGCTATCTACCCATTGACGCTCTTTTGAGCCTTTTGGTAAAATATCTGGATCTACTGACTCCCAATTAATAGCCAGTGCAGGAGACTCAAAAAGAAAATAGACTTTACCATTATACCCCATTTTCTTTATGACAGATGGATCATTATAAGCCGATTCATAGGGTTCATCTCCTGGGTTGTGATGAACCATATCTAAAATTAAGGGGGCGGTATTGCCAGTCTGCGCTGTTGTTTCCAGGCAGTAAGCACTTATAAATACCAGTAAACTAAATGTTAGCTTATTATAAAAATTCAATTTGTTCATGTTTCTTATTTATGCTATTTGTTTTTAATTGACGGTTACAAATCAAAATTCCTTATCAAAATACAGATTACATCTTTAATTTATTTTTTAGATACTTTTTAGTAAAACCTACTCCCCATAAAAAACCTCGTCCCAGTCATCTGTCCTAAAAGGGAGCGCAGGTAAACCCTGTTTATTATAAATGGTTGCATTTGCATTGTTTGCCCAGTTGTAACGTACCGCTACCGGATGTTCCACCTTTGACGAGCTTAATTGAATTTTATTCCCATCCTGCTTAACCTTAGCTGGATAGAAAATTTTATTTTCACCAGCAATATGGAAAGCCCAAATTCCGCCAATTGCAGCGGATAATAAATACAATTCGGAACCCGGTGTTTCTATTTGAAGAACTATGTTTTTGCCTTCGTTTTTGTATGAACTTAAAAAAGGTACAGCGTAAACAACATCTATTTTATTATACATTTTGTGTAAGGCAATTAAAGATAAGCGGCGACCAACTTCCTTTTTATGCGGCGGATGAATATCATAAAATGTACCTATGTCTTGTGTAGCTGCAACCCCAGTATTTGGAAGCTTTAATGCCTCACACTGAGCCTCTACAATTTTTGGCATCCCAAATGGCATTCCATATTTATCATCGTAATCGTAGGGAGGAATTTGCACAAAATAAAATGGAAAATCGCCAATACCCCATTGCTTTCGCCAACTTGTTATCATACTAGGGAATAATGTTTTATAATCTTTCCAATATGGAACGTTTGCTTCGCCTTGATACCAAATAACACCTTTTATGGTGTAGTTGGTTAGCGGTGAAATCATACCATTATACAACACCGATAACTTTCTGTATTTGTTCTTAAGCCGATCAACACTTTCTGGGATATAGGGGAATTCCGATATAAGTCCACTTTCAAAATCATTTAATGCGCTGTTATTGTCATCTTTATCTTTTTGAAAGGATGTTTCAAAATTTTTATACTTTTCACGTAATTTCTCTTCGATACCTTCTTCTGGTGTCCAAGCTTCAGCTGGTGTTCCTCCTCGGGATGATTGAATTAAGCCAACTGGAACAGACAAATTTTCGTGAAGTGCCTGTGCATAAAAATACCCTACTGCCGAAAACTTAAACACGGTTTTTGGGTTGCATACCACCCATTTCCCATGGCAATTGTTAAGTGGAATTTCCGAAGCAACTGTAGCAACTTTAAACATGCGTATGTTCTGGTAATTTGCTTTTTTAGCTTCTTCCCAAAAATTGACAATGGGTTTTTGACCGTTACGAAGACCTAATTCCCTTTCCATGTTTGACTGCCCCGAACAAACCCAAACCTCACCAAATGCAATATTTTCAATAGTTTGTTGTGTGGATCCAGTTACTTTTATTCTACCTGTTTTTCCGGCTTTTGGTGTTTTAATATGTATTAGCCAATTGCCCTCTTTATCGGTAATGGTTTCCGACTTTTTTCCCCACGATGGATTAACAACTACTTTTTGTCCTGGTATGTCCCAACCCCATATTTTCACTTCGTCTGACTGTTGCAAACACATATTGTCAGATAAAATATCTGGTAACTTTGTTTGTGCATTTAACCAAATTGTAGCTAAAACAAATAGTATCTTAGTCATAAGTTTCATTTGTCTTCATTTAATTATTTAAAATTTCAAAAAATCATACTAAAACTAATTCTTGTTTATTGCATAAACTATTAATTAATACTACAGAATCATAATTTAATATCTAGAAAACTCCTCTTCTTTAAGTGGCAATAAACCATCAGGAATTTCTACCATTGACTTTCCAGAAAGAATATTCTGTTTTAATAAAAATTGATCTACCAGTTCAAGTGACCAATAAAAAAAGCGGTTTGTCTTTTTATTCCCAATGCAAAACCCATGTCTTCCTTTTTTTCCAATATACAATTCGGATAGATTACCTGATTCTTTTAGTGAACTATTAAAATCAATCATTTCCTCTTCCAATACTACTGGATCTGCTCCCCCCGAAAAGATAATAGTAGGCGGTAAATCTTTCACAACATGGTGTTTTGGAGAAATCCATTCCTCACACTTAAAATATGGATTATAAAGAACAAGGCTATTTGGAATACAAGAAATGGAGAGATCGTAAACATCATCATTACTTTTAGGGTCAGTTATCATCGCTGTAGCAGCAGCTAATTGTCCACCAGCAGAAGCACCGGCACAAACGATTTTTTTGGTATCAATTTTTAATTCCTTTGCGTTAGCCCGAAGAAAACGAACAGCAGATTTAGCATCCTTGACACATTCCAAGGGAACCTCAACACTGTCCCTATCTTTTAGCCGATAATCTACAGAAACTGCAACTATCCCCCTTTTACTCCAATATCTGCAATCGGGAAAATGCCAACTATGCTTTCCTCCTTTCCAGCTTCCACCATGAAAAAATAAGATACAAGGAAATTCCCTATCCGAATCAGCATAATTATCCGGCAAAAAAACTGACATTTTAAGTTCTTTACCATCTACTTGTTTAAACACCCATTCAATAGGGCTATTATAAGAAATATCAAAAGGTTTAGTCCTCCTTAAATTTTCTTGAGAAGCAAGATTTTTGAATGTGAACAAACAAACTAATGATAAAAGCATAAGTTGACCATACTTAAAAAAACAGGAGTTTCTCATAATTTTATTTTCATTCTTTTATATCAAATTATTAAATAGCTGCAAGTTGTTTATAAACGACTTTTACTCTTGTTCCTTTATAGTATGCATTTAATATTTATTTTTTGCTTCTCCAACTAATTTTGCGCCTTCAGGTCTTTTATATGGAATATAATCTGGTATCGGATTCATTCTTAATCTTCTGTCAATTTCTTTCATAATATCCATTTCTTCTTTGGTCATTGCCCCATTTGTTTGTGTATTTCCCCAAGTAATAGCGCAACCTGCATCAGTTAATGTTCGTACAAAACGATACGCTTGTTCTGCATCAAACATTAACTTAGCCCTTGGACTTGTCCATTTCATACGCATTGGCATCCAAGCATGTTTTACAGAATGTTTGGTTGGATCGTAACTCGCCATTGCCTTTACTATTTCAGGAAATGTAAATTCCTCATAAGCCCATGAATTAGGTGGTGCCCCCCATGCTAAAGGCGTTGGATGACCGGAAGTAAAATCAACATAAGAACCATCTAAATTAAACGATCTTATTTTATATTTTCTATCATCTGGGTCATTTATTCCATCAGATTCAACCTGCAAATCTTTTCCGTTTTCATCTTTAAAATAATTAGATCCAGTAGAACGATCATTTTCTACTACGCCATTAGAAGCTATCATTACTGTTGGATCTACTTCTTTAATCATATCAATAAAATCAGTTAATTCTCCAGCTATTCCGCCTACATGATCTAACCAATAGCCATCTGCCAAACCTTTAAATCTTTCTACGTAACCTTTGCACAAAGTACGGTAGGCCAAACCTTCATCACCATCAAATTTTTCATTATAATATTTTTCCCAAGCTTTTCTATATTCAGCATTGTTTTTTGTACCTGATCTTGCCGATGGACCATCGGTAGCGATGTAAAGAATTACTTTTTTCCCTGCTTTATGTAATATATCAATAACATCTAAAATTATTTTTTCATTCTCTAGAGAAGGTACAAATTCAGGATGAATTTCCTTAGCAACGTCTACATAAGGATTATCTCTTAAAGTAAACCAGTAACCATGTGCACGATGTGTAAAGTTTGTAAATACATGACCTACTGTTGGAAGATTATCCACAACATCTTGAGCTCCTTTTACCCAATCACTATAAGAACTTGCTTTGTCTAATTCTACGCCACCTTCAACTATTAAGCGAACACCCCATGAACCTGATAGCCAATTTGAATCCGTACTTGTTTGAGCATTTGTATTTATAATGGTTAAACCAAAAATCAATCCAATTAAATACAGTTTTATTCTTTTCATTTTATTTATTTATTTTGTTTTTTAGCTCTTTCTCTTCTATACTCTTCTGGCTGTTTGAAATAAAAATCGGGCGCTTTATTTAGCTCACTTTGAAATTCTTCCACTATTTTTTTTTCCTTTTCAGTACGTTTATCTTCAGGAATGGGCTCTTTTTCCTTTGAGTCCTGGCTTACATTATAAAATCTGCCATCGTTATATAGTTTATAGGGTTTGTTGCGCACAAAACGCCCATACCAGCGCTCTTTGCCTCCTGGTTTTAAAGGGTCATAATGGACGAATACGGTATTGCGTTCTTTCTGATTCTGCCCCATAAAAAGAGAAGAATGGCTTTGCCCATCAAGATTTTCAGGAATTGGAGCTCCTGCTAACTCAGCAAATGTTGGTACAAAATCACTGAACTCAAATAGACTGTTATACTCAAAACCTTTCTTGATTTTGGCCGGATTAGAAACAATCATGGGAACATGGGTACCTCCATCTGTCATGGTACCTTTCTCTCCTGGAAATGGACCATTAACTGTTTCGGTTGTTAAAGAAATATGGGTACCGTTGTCACCCGTAAAAATAATAATCGTATTATCAGAAAGTCCCTGATCTTCTACAGCATCAATCAATTTTTGAACTATTTTATCGGTATACTCAACCATATCTTTAAAAAAGCGATTGTCACTTTCCAGTCTTAAATCCTTATTACTCCACTCTTTAGAATCGGGTGTTGGCACAAAGGGTGAGTGTACCAAAATCATGGGATAATAAAGAAAAAATGGCTTATCCTTTTTTCTTTTTATAAAATCGACAGCATAATCACTTACTACATCTGGTCCGTAAGCATCTTCTAACCCCTCTAACCTTTCACCGTTTTGATATAGTATAGGGTTTGCAAATCGGCTACCATATTCCGTACCTACCTTAGCTCCTTTGTTGTTTATAAATTCCCATAAACAGTATTCATCAAAACCAAAATGATGTGGACGGTTCAAAAGTTCTTCTCTTGAGGATTCAAATTTTGTTTTTGTCCCATTTAACTGCCACTTGCCCACCACACATGTTTCATAACCAACGTCCTTTAAAATATTTCCAAAAGTTCGTTCCTGAACATCGAGATAACCAAATGCTTTATAATTGCGGTAATTGTATTTACCCGTCATTATTTTAACTCTAGAGGGCGTGCAAAGAGGCTGTGAAATAGCGTAGTTAAATTTTATTCCTTCATCTGATAGTCTATCTAGATTTGTAGTTTTATAAGACAACCCACCATTTGCACCTAAGCATTCATAGCCCATATCATCGGCCATGATCAGAATAATATTAGGCTGCTCTTGTAAGTTATTTTCAGTTTTTTGAGCAAATAGTAAGCACGTGTTTAACTGCATAATACACAGACCTATTAGTACGCTTTTAAATCTTCTCATTTTTTGCTTTACATTTTTAAATCTCAACATCTCAGAAATCTTTAAGTTGAAATGAATAAATTTCTTCAGGCCTGGTACTTTGCATAATTACATTCCCTGCATACCTCAGGTTGAGATTGTTTCCGAGAAGCGATTTCACCGCTACTTGAACCAACTGACCACTTTTCCATGCAATTGAAAATTCAAACCCTCCTTTTCCTTTGATACCTTCTATCTTGCCCGAAGACAATGCTGACGGAAGTGCAGGAAGAATATCTTGATAAAAATCACCGTTGTCATCACGCAAATGTGACTGCAACAACATTTCGGTAATTCCTGAGGTGGCCCCAAAGTTTCCATCTATTTGAAAAGGTGGATGTGCATCAAATAGGTTATTATATAAGCCCCCCTTATTTTGGTAAATAGATCCATCGTCTTTTGATGGTGGTTTCATTAAATTTTTCAGCAATAAAAAAGAATGATCACCATCTAAAAGTCTTGCCCAAAAATTGATCTTCCAAGCACGAGACCAACCCGTACCTCCATCTCCACGCTGCGAAAGCGTCACTTGACAAGCTTCAGCCAATTTAGGTGTTGTCAATGGATGAATTTCATTTCCAGGGTGTAATGCCCATAAATGAGAAACATGACGGTGTTCACTTTTAGGATCATCTTTATCCTCTAACCACTCTTGTAATTGCCCATACTGACCAATTTGATTGGGTGCAATTTTCGAGCGCTTTTCTTCCAACTCCTTAACAAAATCAGCATCGACTCCTAAAACTTCTGCAGCTTCAATGGTGTTTGCAAAAAGATTACGAATAATTTGATGATCCATGGTTGGTGCCATCACTAAGCCTCCATTTTCCGGACTATTACTGGGTCCACTCACTAACCAACCCGGGTTTTCAGGATCTGGGATCAAATATTCTGCAAAAAAGCGGGACGCTTTTTTCATTGCTGGATAGCCTCTTTTTTTCAAATATTCTTTGTCCTCGGTAAATTGATAATGCCACCATAAATGCTGACTTAACCAAGCCCCCCCAACAGGCCAAATACCATGATTAGATCTATTGATCGGCGCTGCTCCTCGCCAAATATCAGTATTGTGATGTGTTACCCATCCACCCATATTATAGTGCTCTTTTGCTATCTTTTCTCCGGTTTCAGAGAGATCTTCAACCATACCAATTAAAGGATCTGTGAGCTCAGATAGATTGGTCATTTCTGCCAACCAATAGTTCATTTGGGTATTAATGTTAATGGTATATTTACTGTCCCAGGAAGGATAAATTTTATCATTCCAGATACCTTGCAAATTTGCTGGCTGTGTTCCTGCCCTAGAAGATGATATCAGCAAATATCTTCCGTATTGATAAAGTAAAGACACCAAACTAGGGTCTACATCTTGCTGAAAAGTTGCCAATCTTTCATCAGTGGGCCGGTTAGAAATCTCAGACTCATTCAGATCTAACTTCACACGGCTAAATAGTTTTTGATAATCGGATACGTGCGTGTCCTTTAACTCTGAAAATGACTTGTTTTTTATATCTTTAAGCTGCTTCTCACACCTTTTGGATGGATTTCCACTAATATCTTTGTAACTCACAAAACTGGTAGCAGCTACTAATTTTAAGGTAGCACTATTGGCATCAACTACTTTTATGGTCTTGTCACTTTGGGTAACTTCACCACCTTCGTTTGTTATTTCTAAACGTGCTTCAAAGTTTAGTTTACTTTCAGGGTAAGGTGCCCCCTTGCGCTCTCTGTGTTTAGGATAATCATTAACTTTTCCTCTGATGATTATAACATTTCCATCCACTAATACATCATACTTTTCATGCGGAGAGTCTAACCCAGCCTTAAAATTTAATGTGCCCTTTTTTGATGATTCTAGTCTGATAATTATTGCCTGATCAGGTTCAGAGGAAAAAATTTCTCGTTTAAACTTCACATCATCGACATCATACGAAACAAAAGAGATGGCTTCTTCCAAATCTAGTTTTCTTTGAAAATTGGTAGCATTTTCATGTCCAATAAAATCTAATCGAACATTACCAAATGGCTGATAACACATCTGCCCCAAGGGTTTCGACATAAACCTTTCGTTACCCAATTTTTCAGCTTCCTCTTGCTTGCCGCTCCAAAGCAACTGTCTTAGTTCCTCCAAAACTTCATGCGCTCCTTCGTTTCCATAATCATGCGGTTGTCCCGTCCATAAAGTCTCATCATTAAACTGGATAATCTCCTTATCAGTGCCACCATAAATCATACCTCCTAATCGACCGTTTCCAATAGGCAAAGCTTCAGTCCAATTCTCGGCAGGCTTATCGTACCATAAAACTAATGAGGGATTTAATTCTTTTTCTCTAGGATTTGTATCGCAAGAAAATTGGAGAAATACGAATAAAATCAAGTTACAAACTGAGAGGTATCTCATTTTTACTATATATATTTACTGATTGTTTTTTTAAATTATTACGCTAATATTTTTACTTAATTTCTTCTTATTTTCTGAATAGATTGTATTCATATGTTAAAAAATAAGACTATTTTTTTAACTTCACGTATAATTTTTTTTAAATGAATTTACGAAAATCAAATTTTAATAGTAGTGGAATAGTTTTTATTCTTAAACAAAAATATATAGAGTACTTATAAATCTTTTGCTCTAATCAACCAATATTTTTATTTGTCTTTATAAAAAAGAAAGAATTTAACGATAATTTCAATTAGAGAAACAAAATCGCAATTTTAGCTTTTAAAACTCAATAGTTTTACTATTGTAAATGTAATAATACAATTTTATCGCTTATTTTATATTAATGCATGGGTTGGTATTAAATACCAACCCATGCATATTTTTTAACAAAAAGAAATTACTAGTACTTAATAACCTAGGTTTTGTTCTAATACAGCTTCAGAGTTTAAAATGATTTCGCCATTTGGAATGGGCCACACCGTTTGATGATCTAAAATTTCTAAATCCCCAAAAGTTCCATTATGTACTGGATTATAAGCACGAACCCGTTCTATAATAGTACCTGTACGCATTAGTGTAAGTAATCTTTCTTCTTCAACAAATAACTCTCTTGCTCTCTCATCTAAAATAAAGTCAAGATCTACGTCCCCAGCTGTTATAAGAGGCGCAGAAGACCTACCTCTTACTTCATTAATGTCGTCAGCAGCTAAATCAGGCTGATTATTAAGTAAATAAGCTTCGGCTCTTAATAAATATGTTTCTGCCAAACGCATTACATAACGTTCACGATAAGAACTGTTAGGAGCATTATCAGGGACTTCTTCAGGAAAATTATTAATTGGTCCACATTTCATAAACATTGCACCAGGCCAATCACGATTAAAAGCATTACCAAAATTTGTTACAGCACCACTTTCAATCATTTTTTGACCAAAAAAAGCAGATGCTGGATTCCTAACAACTAAATCTCGGAAAACATTATACTCAGAATTACGTATATCACCTGTTGAATCTTCCCAAATTTGATCTATTACATAATCTGAAGGCTGCCACCAGCCTATGCCTCTACCACCGTATACTTTAAAATCGTTATTTACAAATAAAGGTGCATTGTTAATATCTCTTAGCGAACGCCACCTTGGCATTACGTACCTTGGAAGATCATCAAACAGATCACCACCAGCAAGTTGAAATTCGTGTTGGGAAACATAAATAGCTTCTGTATTACCAGCACTTCTATTTTGGTTTCCTCTTCGAAACAGGTCCCAGTACACATCCCCATCTTCTGTACTTCGAGTACCAAAACGTTCTTTCATTAATGCATACCCCAAATTATCTATAACCTCTGAAGCTGCTGCTACCGCTTTTGGATAATCGTTAGTTGCAATATATGCTTCAGATAATAAATGATATGCTGCACCTTTTGCTATTCTACCATCTTGCTCAACCTCATCTGCTCCTGGTAAAAGTTGTGTTGCATCTAAAAGGTCACTAATTACTTGCTCCCATACAGCGTCTGCAGAAGCCCTTACAAAATCTCTTTTTGGAGTGGTTATTTCGTCAACAGTCAATGGTACACCTCCGTATAGAATAACTAAACTTCTGTAAGCTAGAGCTCTAAAAAATTTAGCCTCGCCTATTTTAATATTACGCTCAACTTCAGATGTATACTCAACATCCTCAATTCTGTTTAATATGACGTTTGCATTATAAATAATTTTATAATATTTCTCCCAAAAATGGCTAACCTGACCATTATCGGGCACTATACTATTTGCCCATCCATTAAGCTGGCCATTTAGAGTAAGAGAATGAACCCCAACATCTGTTGTATACTGATAAGCAAAAGTACTACCTGTTACAATGTCATAATAGCGAATATCACTAATACCTCTATAAAGTTTTACTACAGCAATATCTATGAGCTGTGGCGTACTATACGAGTTATCTGATGTGTAATCACTAAAAACTTCTGTTTCTAACCATTTTTCTTCATCACATGCAGTTATTAACATGCATAATGAAAATATATATAATAGATTTTTCATTTTCTTTATATTTTAGTTTTTATTTAAAATTCAACATTTAACCCCATTGAAACACTTTTTAACAAAGGATCACCAACACCAAATCCTGCTCCCGTTTCTGGATCTACTCCAATCCAATCGGTCCAAGTAGCAAGGTTCTTTCCTGAAACAAATAATTTTAATCTACTCAATTTTAAAGCGTCTAGAAATGTGCTTGGAAACGAATAAGATAAAGAAACATCTTGTAAACGCACAAAACTTCTCTGACTAAAAACCTCAACGTCTGCTTCTGCACGTTGGTCTAAACGTCTGTACTTTGCATTAGGATTTTCAGGCATCCAATAATCCCAAGCACCACTTGGCACATTATTAAAAGCTAGATTTCCAGATGCACTACGCCAGCTCGCTGTTGAATGTGGCGTATCATCACCATAATAAAAATCGTTTCCACCTTGTATTGAATTAATAAAAACATACAAACTAAAATTTTTATAATTAACTGTGTTCGCAATACCAAAACGATAATCTGGATCTTGGTAACCAATTATTTTTCTATCATTTAAATTATCTATGGCACCATCACCATTTATATCATCTAAAATGTAAGTTCCTGGTAAAAAGCCTGCAGGAATTAATCCATTAGCCTCATCTTCCAATTGCCACATACCTATTACATCGTAATCGTAAATTAAGTTTTGAGGTTCACCTATGAACAATTCATTATTGATAAGATCGTCTTCTATTCCATCACCATCATTATCAGCACCTAAAATAGATTCAATTTTATTTCTGTAACGACTAAAGTTTACTGAGGCTTCCCAACTCCAATCATCATTTTTCACAATAGTGCTAGATAGTGTAAACTCTAATCCATGATTAGAAACTTCTGCAATGTTAGTAGTAATGTTCTCAAATCCAGTAATTAATGGAATATCTATGTCATATAGAATATTTTCAGTATTATTATTATAATATTCTACAGTACCTCTAACTTTAGAATTGAATAGAGCAAAATCTAGTCCTAAATTTGTTCCCGTAGTTGTTTCCCAAGTTAAGGCGTCGTTAGGAAGCCTTGTATTTTCTTGCCCTAAAAATGATGTTGGCCCATCAGGCGTATCAAATACATATTCAAAATCTCTCTCTGTAATACCAAGCGTTCCATAGTTACCAGCACTTCTTCTACCCGTTTTACCGTAAGATGCTCTTAACTTAAGAAAATTTAGCCAAGAACTATCTTTAAACATATTTTCTTCACTGACTACCCAACCCAATGCTGCAGTAGGGAATACAGCTGTTTTATCATTGCTACCAAAACCAGAAAAACCATCCTTTCTAATAGTTCCTGTAAAATAATATTTGTTTTTATAATCATACAAAAACCTAGCCATGGTGTATAAACTGCTTTCTACACCCTTCGTTGAAGTAACTTCGTTTAAGAGCCGGTCGCCTACTCCTAAATTATCATATCCTAATAAATCAACTGCAAATCCCTGAGCCGTAGCTCTAAAAGAATTCATATTTCGTTTTTCAACACCATATAATAGTGTAACATTAAGGTTATGGTCATTATTAAAAGTCTTAATGTAAGTTAAAATATTATCCAATGTCCAATCCCAAGATTCACTATACTCTTTATAGCCTTCGCCTGTAAAATTAGGTCCTCCAGAAGGGTTAAATCGATAATTATTTCCAGTTCTGTAATTATTAGAAAAATTAAGCTTATAAGAAAGCCCTTTTAACGGTAGCTTTATATCTGCATATAAAGTACTAAAATAGTTTTTGTCTATATTAGAATCATCTTGTTCAATTGTAAGATATGGATTGAGCTGTATACCATCTGGTAACCGTATAAGATTTCCATTGGCATCTCTAATTGGCATCCAAGGCTGTGATCTAAATAACACACCATTATTAGCTTCTACTCCAGAAAAATCTCCAATAGATGCAAAAGTCTGTGTTCCAATTTTAAGCCAATCATTAACTTTAAGATCAAAATTAGCTCTGAAATTATATCTCGTATAATCATCATTTACTAAAAAGCCTTTTTGATCGGTTATACCACCTGATAAAAAATAACTAACAGCCTTAGTTTTACCACGAACACTAATATTATGAGTTTGAACACTTCCATCTCTAGTAAATAAATCGTACCAAGGTATATCCAGTCCTGCTTGATAACCTTCTACTATAGTATCATCTTTAAGAGTCGCAATAAGGTCATAATTAGGATTTTCTTGTAAAAAATCAGGCCCTAAACGGCTACCATCTGTACCGTCTGTACCAAACCAAAAAACATCTTTATAAAACTCTTCGTATTCTGCTGCTTGCATAGGAACAAAAGAACCAGTTGTAGGAGATTGAATAGAATAACTTGTACTATATTCTACTACTGGCTTAGATGATGCTGTACCTTTTTTTGTAGTAATTAATATAACCCCATTAGAGGCCTGAGAACCATAAATAGCGGCAGAACTTGCATCTTTTAATACATCAATCGATCCAATATCAGCAGGATTCAAATCCACTAAACTCCCTCTATAAATAATACCGTCTACAACAATAAGGGGAGCACTAGCTGCATTACGCGCGGCAGTATTGCCAAAGAGTAAAGTATTTTGCCCCCTAACAGATATTACGGGGTTTTCCCCTGCGGTTGTAGTGGCACCAACATTAAGACCGGCAACACTACCTTGAAGTGCCTGAACGATAGATACGTTAGGAAATTCGGTTACCTGATCTAAATTGGCACTTGATACTGCACCTGTTAAATCCTTTTTCTTTATTGTAGCTCCATAACCTATTACAACAACCTCATCTAAAGTAGCGGTATCTTCTTCTAAAATAATTGAAAATTGAGTTTGATTCTCCACAGGAACTTCCTTTGTAACAAAACCTATATAGGAAATAACCAAAATGGCCTTTTCATTTGAAACAGAAATTGAAAAATTTCCATCAAAATCTACTGTAACTCCATTAGAGGTTCCTTTTTCTATGATGTTTGCTCCAGGCAAGGGAAGACCATAATTATCTTTTATAGTTCCTGATATTTTTAATTGTTGTGGATTAGCAATAACTTCCGGAGTTTTAACAACTACAATCATGTTATTACCCGTAAAGTCTACATAAAATTTTTGATTAGAAAGACTTAGTTTTAGTAGTTTATTAGCTTTAATAGTTCCTTTTTTAAGATGTACTTTTGGCATATCTTTAAAAAGATTTTCTTCATAAATAAATGTATAATCTGTTTGCTCTCTTAATAAATCGAAGACTTCATCGACAGTTAAAACTTTATTTTCATTAATATTAATTTTTACATTTTGAGAGAAAATATCGTTTGGAGAAAAACTAAAAACAGTTGTACAAAACAAGAATAAAAAAGTTCTCATAATTAGTTTTAATGTTTTTTTCTTAAGCAAGAAAAAATAATTGGTATAGTTGGTAAATTTAATTTTCATAAATTTGTTTGTTAATTAGTTAAACATTGATTTAGTTAATTAATATTGTGAAAAAGGGGGATGAAGCATGTTACTGTGGAGGTATTATCTTCGTTCCCTTTCTTTTTTATTTAATAGTAATTTTTTTGTCTGTTATCTCATAGGCATTTATAAAATTAGTGTTCTTAATAGAAGTTAATATGTCTTCAATAGCATCTCGTTTACTTAATACCCCATTAAATTTAACTTTTTCAAGTTCTTCTTTTTGAAATTCAACTTGAACGTCATACCAACGGGATAGTACAATCATGATTTCTTTTAAAGTTTTGCTTTTAAAACTAAAAATACCTTTTCTCCATGATGTTTCACTATATATATCAACTTCACCTATAGAAATAGTGCTATTATTAATGTTTATTATGGATTGCTGATTAGGTAATAAGAATTCTTTAGAAACAGAATTTCTTACAGTTACTTTTCCCTCAACTAAAGTCGTATAAATATTAACCTCTTCTTTGTAAGCCTTTATATTAAACTCTGTCCCTAAAACTTCAACTTCTTGATTTTTGTTTAATACTATAAATTTTGCTCCTTTATTTTTAGTACTAGGTGATACATTAAAATAAGCTTCACCGAAAACGAGTTCAACTTGTCGAGTTTCTCCTTCTCTAAACATTACTGGATATTTAAGTTGGGATTCCGAGTTTAGCCATACTTCTGTTCCATCAGATAACTTTATGAAAAATTCACCGCCTCTAGGAATGGTTAGATAATTGTAAACAAGCTCGGTTTCTGCAACATTTTTTGCGTAGTAAATTAGTTCTTCCCCATTACTCTTTAAATTATCTGCAGCGTATGTTTTTCCTTTTTCTAATGGAATTACCGAACCATCTTCTAAGGTTAAGATTGCTTTGTCTGTTCCTATCTGAATAACATTATCAACATCGGCTATGACAGAATTTTCAATTTTAGTAGTATCCTTGGAATTAAAAATAAAACCTATAGAAATTAAGAGCAGTACAGAAACTGCTATACCATATTTCCAATAATTATTTCTTTCCTTTTGTACCTTTAAATTACTCTGAAGTTCTAACCACGCTTTTTTAATATCAATATCATTTAGACCTACTTTATAATTATTTTTTACTGAATAAAAATAATCCTTATGTAAATCTGATTCGTTATACCATTTTGAAAAAATGATTTCCTCTTGTGAAGTAAGCGTTTTATTGAGTTTCTTTATGATTAATTTAAATTCCATTCTTTTGATTTGTATATAGCAACTAACATTAAGACAACTAAAAACAAAAAGAGGGTGACAAAAAAACTTAAAAGCTTAAAAGCTAAGACATAATGTCAGTAATTCATTAATAATGAAACATTCTATTGATGAATTTCTAGTAAAACAAGTATCGAAGTTATCATCTCAGTAATTTTTAACTTTCCTCTTTTTAGCTGGGTTTTAACAGTATTTATAGAAACTCCAAGTTCTTCAGCAATTTCAGAATACTTGTAATTATGCAAAAATTTTAATTTAACAATCTGTTGCATTTTATCTGGAAGTGCATCTACTATCTTTAAAATTTGATGGTATACTATTTTTTTATCCTCATCGCTTGCAGAATCAAATACATGCTCTGTTATAAGGTTTATATTTAATTCTAGAAACTGATAATTGTCTGTAATTTTTATGGACTTTAAATAATTTAAACATTTATTTCGCACCATGGTATACAAGTAACCTTTTAACGAAGATTTAATATTTAATTTATCTGCATTTTCCCATATATAAATAAATACTTCTTGTACGACATCTTCGCTTGCATCTTTGTCGAAAAGATAACCATTAGCATAAATGACCAAATTCTCGTAATGCTTTTTAAAAAACACTTTAAAAACTCTGCTATTCTGCTTTTTTATTTCTTGAAGAATAAGATTCATTTAAAAAACATAATACAATATGGAATTTAATCAAAAATATAAAAATAAATTGCATTAACAAATTCTATCCTAACTTGAAATACAAGTATTACATAGTCATTAGGAGTGGACTTACTATATTTGACTGGACAGTAAGAAGAGAGGTTCTAGGTTAATATTTTAACTTTGAAAAATGACAAGAAG
>CANMSN010000029.1 GCA_947500585.1 uncultured Flavobacteriaceae bacterium
TCAGTACTTTAATTTACTAAATATTCTGCTTTTTTCTTCAATAAAAACTAAACTTTTTACGTCGAACTCACGTTAAATTATAAAGAATTATATCAATAAAAAAAGCTACTTCTATATGGAGTAGCTTTTGTTTTTGGGGTAGCTCATGTTTCTTTTTAGGGACAAATAATTGTTTACTTTATGTTTCATGCGCTTTCAAAATAAATAAGCAATCTTTATGCCATATTCATGAATATTCTGAAATTTTTCCTTTAACACCCTCAAAAAAATTGTACATAAATTTAAAGTCTGCCTTTAAATCATTAGTAGGATAAAAAGGTTCGGAGATTTTATTTTGTTTATTTGCAAAATCAAAACTAATCATGATTATTGGCACATTAGCTTTCTTAGCTATATAATAAAAACCCGTTCGCCATTCTTTTACTTTTTTTCTAGTACCCTCAGGCGCTAAAGTCATTCTAAACTCATCTCGTTCTTCAAATAATTTGGCAATGGCATCTACCTTATTTTCTTTACTATGCCTGTCAATTGGTGCGCCACCCATAGCTCTAAAAAACCAACCAATAGGAAATACAAAGAGCTCTTTTTTTCCAACAAAATTTGTTTTAAAATTCAATACTGAACGCAATAAAACACCAATATAGAAGTCATGCCAACTCGTATGAGGAACAGCTATTATTACAGCTTTTTTAATTGAATCTTTAGAGACATTAGTATTACCAATAACTTGCCAACCTAAAATTTTAAAATATATAAATTTGGCTAGCCAACGCATATTACATTTTTTTGTAAAGGTCCTTTAATTTTTTTGGTGTTACTATATTTTTCCAATTTTTACCTAAAGCATTTTCCCATAATGGCTCTAAACTTAAAGCTATATTAATCATAGTATCGAATTCTTTATCACTTAAATTTGAACAAATACCTTGAGGTAAGCTAATATTGTGTTTTAATTTCATGGCTTTGAAAAGTTTTACGCCTTCTGGATAAAACTCCTCTAAATGATCAAAAACAATGCAATTACCAATACCATGCTTGGTTCCTAATAAGTAAGAAAGACCATAACTCATGGCATGAGCAACGCCAACTTGAGAATAAACAATGCTCATGCCACCATGCCACGAGGCCATCATAAGTTTATCTTGAGCTTCTTTTGGTTTAAGGTTATCATTTAAAAATATTTCTTTACAAAGCTGCAAAGCCATATTCCCATAACTCTCACTAAATGCATTTAAATATGTACCATTTAAAGATTCTACACAATGAATATAACAATCCATACCAGTATAAAACCATTGTTCTAGTGGTACATCCTTTGTAAGTTCTGGATCTAATATGACTTGGTCAAAAGGTGTGAAATCTGAATTTATACCTAGTTTTTTTTCTGGGCCTGTTAAAACAGTTGTTCTCGAAACTTCTGCTCCAGTACCAGAAATTGTTGGGATACCAACATGGTATACCGCTGGGTTTTTAACTAAATCCCAACCTTGATAGTTTTTAGTTTCACCTTCATTAGTAAGCATAATAGATACTGCTTTTGCTAAATCTAAAAGAGTTCCTCCTCCTATGCCAATAATTCCTGAAGGACGCTCTTTTGTAATTAAAATTATAGATTCAACTAAATCATCTACCTGAGAAGTCTTAGGTTCTTCATTAGCAGAAATGTAAATAATTTTATCATCATAGGATAATTCTATTCGGGAAGTTAACCAAGCATTACTTTTAAATACATCATCTATTAAGTAAATAAAAGGAGCCTTAATATTTAATCGCTTTGGGGCAATAATATCATTCAATTGATTTAAACTACCTCTGCCAAAAATAATTCTTGGCACCATGGGAAAGTTTTTATAACTCATTTAGTATGTTTTCTTTTACAAAAAGTAAAAATAGTATTATTTTAAATTTTAGTTGTCTAAACAGTATTCAAATTTCTTAAAAGAACTCAATAATTAATTCAATAACTTGATTAAATCTTTCAATGATTTTATAGTTTTATAAGCTTTACCATTTTTTTCTGCTTCAGTTACTTCTTCATGTGCCCAAGTGGTATGAAATGGTACATGAATGGCGTGTGCTTTAATATTAACTAACGGCAAAACATCAGATTTTAGAGAGTTACCAATCATTAAAAATTCTGAAGGATTAATATCTAAATGATTTAATAGTCTAGAATAATTGCCTTCTTTTTTATCACTTAAAACTTCTATATGATGAAAATATTGGGTTAAACCCGATTTTTCCAATTTCCGTTCTTGATCTAACAAATCGCCTTTGGTAGCTAAAATTAATCGATATTTCTTTGAAAGAGTCTGCAAAACTTCCTCAACACCATCTAATAATTCTACAGGCTTATTAAGCATGTTTTTACCAATATTAAGTATAGTCTCAATAGTTTTGTTTGTAACATTGCAATTAGATAACTCTAAAGCAGATTCTACCATAGATAATGTAAAGGCTTTAACGCCATAACCATACAATGGTAAATTACTTATTTCCTTTTTAAAAAGCTCTTGATCAATTTTATTGGGTGTTTCGTATTTTGATAATAGTTCACCAAATTCGGCTTCAGCTTCTCTAAAGTAAGTCTCATTAACCCAAAGCGTATCATCGGCATCAAAACCAATAACTTTTATGTTTTGATAATTTATTTCCATAATTTCTTAGCACGTTCCAAATCTTCAGGTGTATCAATTTCTACACCTTCTACATCGGTCTCTACCATTTTTATACGTTTTCCGTATTCCAAATACCTTAACTGTTCTAGTTTTTCTGATGCTTCTAGCATTTTCATTGGAAACTTATAAAAATCTAAAATAGCTTCTTTTCTAAAAGCATAAACGCCTTTGTGTTTATAGTATTTTACATCTACATGTTTGTCTCTTGGATATGGAATTGGGCTTCGCGAAAAATAAAGTGCAAAACCAGATTGATCTACTACAACCTTTACTGTATTGGGGTTGCTTATTTCATCTTCATTAGTAATGTGTACCATTAGTGAAGCTAAATCAATAGCTTTATCTGTATCACTTTTAAAAACTTGAATAAGCTTCCTTAGAGACTCTTTATCTGTAAATGGCTCATCACCTTGAACATTTATAACTACATCAATATCAAGAGATTCAACAGCCTCAGCTATTCTATCACTTCCACAATCATGTTCCTTTTTACTCATAATAGCTTTACCACCATTGTTTACAATTTCATTATAAATGATATTACTATCGGTTACCACAAAAACGTCATTAAATAAATTTGTAGCCACGGTTGCTTCATAAGTGCGACGTATGACTGTTTTTCCATTTAAATCTTGCATAAGTTTACCTGGAAAACGAGACGCGCTATAACGCGCAGGAATCATAGAAATTATTTTCATTTAATACATTTCATTTCTAGTTCAAAAATAGCATAATTATTAAAGGATTCAGGATTTATTAAGTCTAAACTTTTTGAATAATTTGAAAATTATGAATAAAATTATGACTACGAAAATTATGGCTAATACAGGAATAAAAATTGAAACGACAGACATAACAACTGAAGTTCCTGTTTCTAAAGTAGTAACTACTGGATTTGCTAAACCACCTGTAGTTGCTGTTGATGCTAATCTCGTAGTACTTGATGTTCCTGATATTGCGGCCGCTGTTCCGCCACCAGCAATAATTGCTAAAGCCCAAGTGATTACTGGACTTAAATCTGATACTGTAGATAGCATTACAGCAGTTCCTGCTAAAGCAGCAAGTGGCACTGAAACAGTATCTAAAAGATTATCTATATAAGGAATGTAGTAAGCAAAAACCTCTACCAAAGTAGCAACACCCAGAGTTACTAAGGCGGTTGTACTACCAATCCATTCCCAAGATTCGTTTAACTGCCAAACATCAAAATAGGATGCCAAACTTAAAGCAAATAATGGCACAAATACACGAAAGCCAACTGAAGCAGCTAGCCCAATTCCTAAAAATATACTAATAATTGTTTCAAATGTCATATTTAACTTTTATCAAAAACTATTCCTCAAAAAAATCATCTTTAAAGCCAATAAGATACAACTTTTCTTTGGCTCTGGTTATAGCTGTATATAGCCAACGCAAATAATCTTTGTCTATACCATTTGGCAAATAAGGCTGTTCTACAAAAACAGTGTTCCATTGTCCTCCTTGAGATTTATGACAAGTTATTGCATAAGAAAACTTTACTTGTAATGCGTTAAAATGCTTGTTACTTTTTACTTTTAAAAATTTCTTGTATTTACTGGTTTCATTTTCATAATCTTTCATAACCTCTTGATAGAGTCTGTTTGATTCTTCGTAAGGTAAAGAAGGGGTTTCAGCATCTATGGTATCTAATAACAAAACCGTTTCAAACGGTCTCATTTTCGGATAATCTACCATTCTAACTTTCACTTCTGCAAAGCGAAAGCCATATAATTCTTCAATTCTAAAAATTTCTAAAATTTCAATAATATCTCCGTTTGCTATAAAACCTGCTTCGGTAGTTGGTTTTATCCAGAAATAATTATTCTTAACGACCATTAAATAATCGCCAGAGGTTAATTCGTTTTCATTAAATAAAATACGACTACGTATTTGTTGGTTATACAAATTAGCTCTCTTATTGCTTCTAACAATTATTGCCGTTTCCTCATTTCCTAAGTCACTATACGCATCGTTTATGGCATCCATAATATCATAACCATCTACAAGCCTAACAATATCTTTAAAACCATTTAAATTAAATTTAAACTGATCATAAAATGAATTTGATAGCGCTTCTCTTAAAATAGTGGCATTTTCCAGTATACCAGAGTCTTGTTCTTGCCTTACTACTTCATCTAGCTCCATTTTAGTAACGTCTTTATTGTAATTAAGAGCTAAGGTATTCTCATTTAATGCGGGGCTTAAATCTAACTTTACTGGTGGAAGTTGCGCTGTATCGCCTATTAAAAGTAATTTACATTGATAACCTGAATACACATATTGCATCAAATCATCTAGAAGTGAACCGTTTTCAAAAAGTTTAGATTCGCTAGGAGTATCTGGAATCATGGAAGCTTCATCCACGATGAAAATGGTGTTTTTATGCTTGTTAGGTTGCAAAACGAATTTTACACCACCATTTTTTTCTTTTTTTGGGAAATATATTTTTTTATGAATTGTAAACGCTTCTTTTTTTGAATAATTTGAAATTACTTTAGCTGCTCTACCCGTTGGCGCCATTAAAACAGCGCTTTTTTTTGCTTTCCATAAATTAGTTACAATAGTACCAACAATAGTTGTTTTACCAGTACCTGCATAGCCTTTAAGCAAATAAAGTGCATTAGCCTCTTTCTTAAAAATAAACTCAGAGAGTTGCTGTAAAACAATGTTTTGCTTAAGCGTAGGTTTAAACGGAAACTGTTGTTTTATTAAAGAATAAAATTCTGATGAGGTCATTTAATGAGGTGCAAATTATAATTTATTCAAATATAGAAATGATTTTTACGTGCTTTGGTTTTTACGATTAAAAAAAAATTGTAGATTTGCTAAATACCATTAATTAATTTATAATTAAATATAACTATGTTAACATTCATTTTAATTGCAGTTGCTGTAATTCTTGTAACAATTGGCTTGGTTAAGCTAGTTGACAAATTTGTACCTCAAAAATTCAAACCTGTTTTAACTATTGCGCTATGGTTATTAATTGCTTTTTTAGGGTATAGTACATTTATGTCTGTATATGCACCAATTCAATTTAACAAAATAAAAGTAAAGCGATACCAAAAAGTAATTGATGGTTTAAAAGATATTAGAGATGCACAGTTAGCACACAGACAAGTAACCGGAAGATTTGCTGGTAATTTTGACGATCTAGTTAAATTTATTGATACCGCTGAATATACATTAACACAGCGTCGTGATACCAGTGTTATTGATGAAGTATTAACAAAGCAGTTTGGTGTAGACATGTTTCAACAAAAAGTTTTAATTGATACTTTAGGATTTGTTTCAGTTAAAGATTCATTGTTTAAAAATGATAGTAGGTATAAAACTATGATGAATGTTCCTGTAGGTAAGGAAGGTGCTAAGTTTGAACTTAAGGCAGGTTTCTTGGAACAAAATGACACTAAAATACCAGTGTTTGAAACTTTGATAAAGAAATCAGTGATTTTATACGATCAAGATAAAAATCTTGTTAATCAAGAAAACGAAGTTATCTCTTCGATTGTTGGGGTTCAGGGTGATGCTGTAAGAATAGGTTCTATGGATGAAGTATCCACTACTGGTAATTGGCCTAAATTTTATGACACTGAAAAAGAATAACATTCTAAATAAACTAACTAATCTAGACTTGTCCATTCAACTAAGCTTGAGTGGACTTTCTTTTTGTACTCTAGATAGAGATTCGAATACCATTTCTTCTTTAAAGCACATACGCTTTGAAAAAAAATTAAATCCAATTGAGTTACTAGATAAATTAAAACATGTTTTTAATACTGAAAAAGTTTTACAAAATGATTTTAGTAACGTTTATGTCATCCATGATAATGGATTATCCACATTAGTTCCCAAACCACTATTTAATGAAGATTGTTTAGCCGATTATTTAAAGTTTAACTCTAAAATTTTAAAGTCAGATTTCATAACCTACGATAACATAATAATTAACGACAGTGTTAATGTTTATATACCTTATGTAAATATTAATAATTTTATTTACGATAAGTTTGGAAGCTTTACATTTAAACATGTTTCAACAATATTGGTTGAGCAAATTTTATTATTAGAAAAACATTCCACTGTACCTAAAATATATGTTAACGTAAATGATAACCATCTTGAAGTTATTGTAGTTAATAAGGCTAAACTTATACTTTATAATACATTTGAATATAGTACTAAGGAAGATTTTATATATTATATACTATTTACAGCAGAACAGCTTAAACTTAACCCAGAGGCATTAAATTTAATTTTTATAGGTGATATAGATGCAAAAGATGATTTATATGCCATTACCTACAAATATATTAGGTTTGTGTTTTTAGGAAACAGAGAAGATAATTATAAATTTAATATTGAAGCACAGCCAGAAACAAACCATAGCGACTTTGCGCTTATAAAAAGTTTTTAATGCGTATTATTTCAGGGCAATATAAAAGTAGAAAAATAGTAGCGCCAAAAAACTTGCCTGTACGCCCTACTACAGATATGGCAAAAGAATCGTTATTTAACATCTTAAATAATAATTTTTATTTTGATGACATTTCGGTGTTAGACTTATTTGCAGGCACAGGCAATATAAGCTATGAGTTTGCATCTAGAGGCACTAAGTCTATTACAAGTGTAGATCAGGACTTTGGATGTATTAAATTCATAAACCAAACTGCTGAGGCTTTTGAAATGCCTATACAAACCATTAAAAGTGATGTTTTTAAGTTTTTAGAAAAAACATCTTTACAAGCCCACGTTATTTTTGCAGATCCTCCATATAGTTTTTCAAATGACCAATTTGCCAAAATACCAGAATTAATTTTTCAAAATGATTTGTTATTAGAGGATGGTATTTTAATTATTGAACATTCAAAACACACTGATTTATCTTCAGTAATCAATTATAGCTACTCAAAAAGTTATGGCGGTAATATGTTCAGTTTTTTTGAAAGTAAAGAATCTTAGCTTAATTTTAACCATCTGCTTCAAAACCAAAAACCCTTCTTAAATTAAAAAGAAAGGTTTTTTATGGTAAAGCAAATCTATAAGCCGAATTCTGTTCATCCTGAACTCTTTTCAGGATTTCCCTAAAAAAAGAACAAGAATACCCTATCATTTATCTGAGTGCATTGTTACCAATACACTTTAGCTGCCTACCCTCCAGTATCGAGCGTGCAGCCCTCTAGCACTGGTTTACATGACATTGCACCATATAGAGTTTACCTGGTTTCACTACAGCATGACCTGTACATACTTTCTGTTGCACTTTTCCTAACCTCACGGTTGGTGGTTATTAGCCACTATATTGCACTATGGTGTTCGGACTTTCCTCTTAGATACTGAAACAAGTTCAGCACAAAAGCGATAAGGCGATTTACTTGGGCGCAAAATTACAACAAACTAATACTATTTCTAAATTTTTTAAAAAATTTCAGCATTACAATAAAAAGTCTTTTACAAAACTCATTTCAGTATTTTATAAAGTTATTCTATCTGTTTTCACACGTTGTTAAAATATAATTTAATATTTAAGCACAAAAAGAATTCCTATGCAATACCTAACACATTTATACCAACTTAGAATTTAAGATGAGATTACTTGTCTTTTTTTGGAATGGTTTCGTTAAAAATTCATTGATAAACCAATACCATTTCTATTTCCTATAATTTTAAATTCAGGGTTAAAATAATTCTGTGCAGTATTATTTAAAGAGGCATTGTATAATTCAACCGCTTTTTTAGCATTTTTATTCACATTTGAAGAAATTGGAATTCCAATTATTACTAATCCTGATCCAATTCCTGCTAAAGCCCAATTTGCTTCACCACCACCAATAGCTGTTCCAATTGGAAAACCTATTAAAGCCCCTCCAGCTCCACCTAAAATTGAGGCAAGAACATTATTCGATTTAGCTTTTTTCATATGAGCTAAAGCTTCAGAGTTGGATTCCATTACCTTCACTAAATCCCCCATTGTCATTCTATCGCCATTTTGAGTATATTGATATCCGCCAAAAACTTTTTTCGTTTCAATTTGTTGGGCGCTGCTAATAGTAATTAATACCGCAGCAAAAATTAAGGTTAAAACTATTTTTTTCATTTTTTGAGTTTATAATTTTTAAAAATTTATTTTTAGTAATTCTATCATAAAAATAGTTTAATTTTTTAAGACGCTAATAAAAACTTAATCTTTTTATAAAGTTGTAATTTGTTAATAACTCCTATTAAATTCCCCGTTCAAAATTCTTAATTCTATACTGAATTTTTAACTTTGTTAATCTAAGATTTATCAATGGAACATTTTATAGTATCTGCTCGTAAATACCGTCCGCAAACATTTAAAGATGTTGTGGGGCAACAAGCTATTACTAATACGTTGTTAAATGCCATTGAGAACAATCATCTAGCGCAAGCCTTACTATTTACAGGGCCTCGAGGTGTTGGTAAAACAACGTGTGCACGTATTTTAGCAAAAATGATTAACAGTGATGGCAACGAAACTGGAGATGAAGATTTTGCTTTTAATATTTTTGAACTGGATGCTGCTTCTAATAACTCAGTTGATGATATTAGAAGTTTAACAGATCAAGTTCGCATTCCGCCGCAAGTAGGTAAATACAAAGTGTATATAATTGATGAGGTGCACATGCTCTCGCAAGCCGCATTTAATGCTTTTTTAAAGACTTTAGAAGAGCCACCAAAACATTGTATATTTATTTTAGCAACTACCGAGAAACACAAAATTATACCAACAATCTTATCCCGTTGTCAAATTTTTGATTTTAAACGAATTACGGTTAAAGATGCTAAAAGCTATTTAAAATATATTGCAGAAGAGCAAGGTGTAATTGCAGATGATGACGCTTTGCATATCATCGCTCAAAAAGCGGATGGTGCTATGCGTGATGCGCTTTCTATTTTTGATCGTGTGGTTAGTTTTTCTGGTAAAAATCTAACACGTCAGGCTGTAACTGAAAATTTAAATGTATTAGATTACGAAACTTACTTTACAAGTACCGATTTTATATTAGAGAATAAAATTCCAGAATTGTTACTCCAATTTGATAATACCCTTTCTAAGGGTTTTGATGGACATCATTATATTGCTGGTTTAGCATCGCATTTTAGAGATTTGTTAGTTAGCAAAACCCCAGAAACTATAGAATTACTTGAAGTTGGAGAACAAACCAAAAAAAAATATTTAAATCAATCTAAAAAAGCATCGCAAGAATTTCTGTTAAATGGCATTAATTTGGCTAACGATTGTGATCTCAAATACAAAACGAGCAAAAATCAACGCTTACTTGTTGAGTTATGTTTAATGCAGCTTGCCTCTATCACTTTTGATGGAGAAAAAAAAAAAAATAGCAAATATTACATAATTCCTGCTTCTTATTTTAAAAACAAGGGCATTACTCCTATTGCTGTTGAAATTCCGCAACAAAAAACTGAAAAAGAAATAAAGGTTGATATACAATCAGAAAAGAACAAAGAAAAATATACTGATGTTTCAACTTCTAAGCACATAGAAACTCTTCAAGTAAAAGAACCACCAAAGATTGTTTTAAAGCAAGACAATAAAAGAACTTCAGGACTTTCATTAAGTAGTATTCGAGCAAAAAAGGAGCACCAAATTAGGCAAATGGATGTGGTTATAGACCAGGAAGATTTGCCAAAAGAAGATTTTACAGAAAAAGAACTCATTAAAACGTGGAACGCATTTATTAAAATACTTCAAGATGATGGTAAGCATAACTTAGCTTCAATATTATCCATAGATACTCCAAAAGTTATTGGAACCGATATTCATTTAGAATTCCCAAATGCTACTAATAAAGTTGAAGTTGAGCGTCAGCAATATGATCTTTTAGCTTATATAAGAAAGTCACTTAATAATTATGATATCAGCTTATCTATTACCGTAAATGAAGTCATGGAAAAGCAATACGCCTATACATCAAAAGAGAAATTTGAAAAATTAAAAGACAAAAATCCAAGTTTAGACATTTTAAGAAAAACTTTCGATTTAGATATTTAAAATACTGTATATGAAAAAGTTAATGTTATTAATATCTTTATCTGTAGTTGCATTAATGAGTTGTGATGGTAGAGATAGAGCTTATAAAAGCAATGCAGAAATTTTACGTGATTCAAATTTATTAGAATCGTTTTCTAAGCAAATAAAAAATATACCAAATGAATCTGTTGAAATTTATACAGATACTATTTTAAGTAATGGTTTTCAAGTGAAATTAAAATATAATTCTATTGAAAATGATTTTCTTTCTATAGTTAAAGAAACTATACATGATTCAGTAATTTATACGAATTACAAAAATTTTGAAGCTAAATTTCAGGTTTTAAAGCAGGGTGAAATTATTTCTGAATACTTATTAAACAAACATATATTCTCAAAATTTGATAAGTCTGCTTTTTTGAAAAACGCCGTTATGCAATTTGTATGGATAGATTATGATGCTTCAACCAAAGATTATATAAATCTAAATACGTCATTTCGCATCCCTGAAACAGAGTCTTATAAAGACTTTAGCATTAAAATTGATTCATTTGGGAATATGGAAATAAAAGAAATCAACCTTGTTTCACAAGTTTTATAATTATGTTAGGATTAAAATTACCAACCGATCCGCGTTGGGTTAATATTGTAGAAAAAAATATTGAAGATATACTTACAGATCATGCTTTTTGTGAGCAAAAGGCAACAAGTACAGCTATTTCGCTTATTGTAAGTTTTCCTGAATACTCAGATTTGGTACAAGAAATGACCGCTTTAGTTAAGGAAGAAATTAGTCATTTTAAAATGGTTCATGATAAAATACTTGAACGTGGCTGGACATTAGGCAGGGATAGAAAAGACGATTATGTTTTACAACTTGTTAAATTCTTCCCGAAAGGAGGTAGCAGAACAACTCAGTTGGTGCATCGTCTCTTATATGCTGCTTTGATTGAAGCCAGAAGTTGTGAGCGTTTTAGACTTTTATCAGAAGAATTAAAAGATAAGGAATTAGCTAGCTTTTATAGAAATTTAATGGTTAGTGAAGCAAACCATTATACTATGTTTTTAGGTTTTGCAAGACAATATGGAAATAAAAAAGAAGTTGATACCAAATGGCAGCAACTTCTTGAATATGAAAGTGAAATTATTTCTAATTTAGGAAAAACTGAAGCGATACACGGTTAAAACCTATAACCAACACCTATTTGCACACTTGTGTTTTTTGCTGAGATCATTAAATTATCATCAAAAACATCTGAAACTCCATAAGTGTACCTTACATCTGTAAAAATCATATGCGATAATTTATATTCAATTGCTCCTACACCAGAATAGGCGAAGTTTTTAACGCCATCATTTTCTTTGTGTACTTTTAATCCAACCTGAGGTCCAACACCAAGTTTTATTTTTTCGCTTAATCTAAATTTAATTAAAATAGGCGCTTGAATATAATCTAAATGTAAAACTTCAGCCTTAGCTCCTTCTGGAGAAAATTGTATTTCTGGTACAATTGAAATAGTTTTAGATAATCCTAAATCAGCAAAAAAACCAATGTAGAAACTATTTCTATGTTTATTTGTCATTGTAGGAACATCATCAAAATCTAAATTAGAAATAGTTAAACCACCTCTAATTCCAAACTTAACACCTTGGAATGTAGAGCTTTCAGATTTTGTTTCTTTAGAATCTTTACTTTCTTCTTCTTGAGAAAATCCATAAAAAGAAAAACTAAGTAGGATTATTATTAATACTGTTTTTTTCATATTTAAATAGTTTTGGGATATAATTTTATGTTAATTATATGCGGACGAATATATATTAATTATGGTAAATAGTAATATTTTAAAAGGTAAAGTGCAAAATTTTACTGTGTATTGCTAGAAACAGTATCATAATATATACTTTTTATAATACCATCTGCAAGTCCAATTTTTGGTACATATATGTTTTTTGCACCACTCCATTTCATGGAAGAAAGGTAAATTCTCATGGCTGGAATAATTACATCGGCTCTATCTTGATTTAAATCTAACTCAGTAATTCTTTCTTCGTAAGAATAGTTTTGAAGTGTTTGATAATAAGAAGTTAAGTAAAAAAATGAAAGTGGTTTGCCTAAGGCCTTTCCAGATATTTTAAATATTTTATTAATGTTTCCTCCAGAACCAATAACATCTATCTTATCATAACTCATCACATTTGATGTAATCCATATTTCTAATTCTTTCCACGATTCATTTTTCACCATATCATTAAGTAAACGTACCGTACCAATTTTAAAAGATCGTGATGCAACCGAATTGCCTCTGTCTATTACCGTAAACTCAGTGCTACCACCACCAACATCTACATATAAGTACGTTTTATTTACATCTATATACTTGTTTAAATCGGTAGCAGCTATTATCGCCGCTTCTTCTTCGCCTTCAATAACATCAATACTAATTCCTGAATTTTTTAAAACTAAATCTACAATTTGCTTTCCGTTTAACGATTCTCGCATTGCTGAAGTTGCACAAGCTTTGTATTTAACTACTTTATGAGATTTCATAAGTAATTTAAATGCAAGCATGGTATCTAGAATACGCTGCGTGTTTTCTTTAGATATTTTATTTTTAACGAATACATCTGCACCCAAACGAATAGGCACACGAACCAAAGAATTCTTTTTAAATTGAACAGGCTTCCCTTTTTGCTCTATAATATTTGAAATGAGTAATCTAACCGCATTTGAACCTATATCTATAGCTGCGTATTTTTTTATTGAGAGCATATTAGTTTTCTAATTGTTTTGAATAATAATCATAAATAGCAAATTGTGATCTTACTTTTTCTTTATTGTCTATTTTATATTCATTTTCATTTGAAGTGTTTAAAAGTCTTGCTTTTACATTATCATTCCAACTAAGATTAAAGGTGTCTATAATTTGTTTTTTAATGTTTTCATCATAAATGGGGCAACTTACCTCTACTCTATTTTCTATGTTTCGGGTCATCCAATCTGCAGAAGATATATAGACTTTTTGGTCGCCATTGTTTCCAAAAATATAAATTCTTGAGTGTTCTAAAAATTTATCGACGATGCTTATAACTTCAATATTTTCACTCATCCCCTTCACACCAGGGATTAAACAGCAAATACCACGAACAATCATTTGTATTTTAACACCAGCTCTACTGGCTTCATACAATTTATCAATCATATTGTAGCTAGAAACACTATTCATTTTTAATCTTATAAAACCTTCATTTCCAGATTTAACACTTTGTATTTCTTTGTTTATTAGTTTAAAAACTGAGGACTGTGTATAATGTGGTGATGTTATAAGATGTTTGTACCTATAAATTTTATAATTGGTATTAAAAAAGTTAAATATTTTATTTACATCTTTTAAAATTCTTTGATCAGACGTGAATAAGGTATGATCTGTATATATTTTAGCTGTAGATTCATTAAAATTACCTGTACTTATAAAGCCGTAACGTCGTAATTTTTTCCCTTCTTCGCGCTCTATAACACACATTTTACTGTGTACTTTTAGCCCTTTAACTCCAAAAATTAAATTAATTCCTTCATCCTCCATTTGTTCTGCATAGTCAATATTTGCTTGTTCATCAAAACGGGCACGAAGCTCTATTGAAACCGTAACTGATTTTCCGTTAATTGCAGCATTTATTAAGGAACTGGCAACATGCGAAATTTGAGCTAATCTATATATTGTAATTTTTATTGTTTTTACACTAGGGTCTAAGGCTGCTTCTCTTAAAAATTTAACAACGTATGAAAATGTTTGATATGGTGCATAAAGAAGGTAATCTTTTTCTGCAATAGCCTCAAAAATACTAGCTTCTAAACTAAGTCCTTTAATTGGTAGCGGCTCAATTTTATCGTACAAAAGATCTGTTCGCCCTAAACTTGGAAAGTCCATATAATCTCTTCTGTTATGGTAGCGACCACCTGGTATTATGCTATCAGTGGTATCTATACCCATTTTAGACATTAAATATTCTAAGGTTTCTGTATGAATCATTTTATCATATACAAAACGAACAGGCTCCCCGATTTGTCTATGTTTAACGCTATCGGATATTTTATCAATAAAACTTTTACTTAAATCGCTTTCAAAATCTAATTCAGCATCCCGAGTAATTTTTATCATGTGTGCAGATACACTCTTGTAATCAAAAATATTGAAGATATCGCTTAAACAATGGCGTAATAAATCATCAATCATTATGATGAAATTTCTATCTCCTTGTTTAGGTAATTCAATAAACCTATTAATGTTTTTAGGGATTTCAATTAACGCATACTGTCTTTTGTCATCAGACATTAACATTCTAACCGCTAGATACGCAGCACTATCTTTTAAGTTTGGAAGAACTACTAAATCATTTAAAATAATAGTTACCAAAGCAGGACTTACGTTTGTTAGGAAGTAGCGTTTAATGAAGTCGTGTTGATTATTATCAATTTGGGTTTCATCTATAATATAAATATTCTCCTTTTCGAGTTTGGATTTAATATTTTTTAAGACATCTAAACTTTCACTTTGTTGTTTTATTACAATTTCTGTAATAATTTCGAGAAGTTCTGCAGCTTTTATACCGCCAAGTTCGTTTTTACCGCCTTTACCTGCTTCAACAATTCTTTTAACGGTTGCATAACGTACTTTAAAAAACTCATCTAGGTTGTTAGAAAAAATTCCTAAAAACCTTAATCGCTCTATTAAAGGAACTGTTTCGTCTGAGGCTTCTTGCAAAACTCTACCATTAAACTGTAGCCAGCTTATTTCTCTATTAATATAGATGTTGTTTTGTACTTCAGTTTTAATCATGTATTTATATTAAATGCAAAACAAATATATTCTATTTATGATTAAAATATAAATAATATATGTGCCAGTTTTTAAAATTGTACCGCTAAAATTAAAACAGAAAGATATGAAGGAGAATTTATTTTTTAAGGTCTTTTGGAAATAACGTTACAATAGTTTGTCCTTTATTTAAATCCTGCCAATGTTCTATATTAAATTCTATTATTACAACCCCACACGTTGGTACGTTGTCTACATACTTATTACCATAAGTATTTACAAATGCTGTGATTGCATGATTATGACCAAAAACCATTAGGTTATTTACAGAATCTTTACATGCTTTTAATTTTTGAGTTAATTTTTCGCCCGAAAAATCATACAAATCATGGTCTAAGATGAAAGTTTTTTCATTAATTTCTAGACTAGAGACAAAAATATTTGCTGTGGTTTTTGCCCTGGTAGCATCGCTTGATAGAACTAAATCTATATTTAATTCTTTATTTTTTAAATGTTTGGATAGCAAGTGGGCATCACTATAACCTCTGTTATTAAGAGGTCTTTCATGGTCTATGACATTATATTCCCAAGAAGATTTTGCGTGTCTAACAATAACTATTTTTTTCATAAAATCGATTAAATGTTAAATTTTATCGATAATATGTTGTTTATATCGATAAAAAGTAATTTATTTGTCTAATATAAAGTTAATAAAAAAGTATTATTAAATATGAGGAATAAAGCAATTAAAAATTAAAAGGCATACTATTAAGTAGTTAACAAGCTAGTAATCGATAAATGAATAGATTAACACGATAATATGATTTATAAAGCTTTTAATCGATTTTATAAGTGATTTATCATTTTTTTTTGAACAACTAGCTACATATACGTTTTTTTGTTGTCCCTACTTAGTTTAAAATTGAAAATTATGAACCTAAATCTATCATCAAAAATATCAAGAGTTTTTTGGCTCTTTATTTTTCCCTCACAGTTTTTTCCCTCAAAAACTTTATTATTTAAAAACGTTTAATATCATTTTGTGACTATTAAAAGTCATACGGTGTCAAAATATATAATCAAAGTATATATAATCTTATTGACTCATGAAAAATAAATACAATTGTGTTTCATTACGAAGTATAACAAAAACTATTCTTTTAATTGTTTTTGTAACTTTTTCTAGTTTAGCAACCTCTCAGACTCAAGCGCCATCTATAAGAACGGGCGTTACCTTTCAGTGGTCTGATACACAATCAAATAATAGTGATCCTGCAACTATTGAATCTATTACTATAGATGATGGTACAGATATTACGCTCTACAATACTTTTGTTGTTCCTTCTGATTATGAAATGACAAGGGTCTTTCCTGGAGGTGATGGGGATAATGAAATTAAAGAAAATGGCGTTACGCTAGCAAATACTAGTCTTGATCCTAATTGGGATAATTTAGCTTTATCTGCTTTTCAAGATAAAAACTTAAATCATTACTTTACAGCTAATCCTAATGGTAGAGAAATATGTGGAGATTTTGCTGCTGTTGAAATAACAAATGCACAAAAACAAACCATATTTTATAATCCAACTATTCCATCAAATACAGGAGGAGTTTTAGCAGTAACGGAAAGAGGTGGTAACAACTGCTACTATATAGAAGTTTGGGGTACACCTGCAGGAGGGGGACCAGAGCAAAAATTAGGTGAAACTTTTGTTAGAAATGACGGGAATTATTATGAAACAGCTCCAGGTATTCCCAATGCTAATTCTGATTATTGGAGGTCTGGTCGCGTAAATGAAAATACACAAACAATAGCTATTGCCTTATTTTATTTAAATGAGTTAGCACCAACAGGCTCTAGTATTACTAAAATTGAGTTTGTTGGAGCATCAACAGACCACGGAGATGGAAAATTCTTTCTACTTCAAAAATATGCTGTAGATCAGCAATTAATCGAGTGTTTAGATGAAACATATAATGGTGATTTAAGAACATTAAATAATGCTCCTATAGGTTCTACGTATAGTATAACCTCATTTCCTGATCCTTCAGAAGGAACACTTACTCTAAATCCAAATAATGAAGGAACTTACACCTTTTCTCCTACTCCTGGATATATTGGAAATGTAACTTTTGAATATGAGTTGTGTTTACCTGCTCCAAACACAACTGTTTGTGATCAAGGTACTGTTATATTAGAGTATGTAGATTTACCACCAGAACCAACTTTTGATATTGATTGTAATTCAACTAATAACTTTTCAATTACTGTCACTAGCCCTTTAAATACTACTACTGATCCTAATCAATATGAATATTCGTTAAACGGAGGCACTAGTTATCAAAGTTCAACAACTTTTAATAATATTCCAGAAGGTTCTTATACATTAAAAGTTAGAAGTACATACACAACTTGTGAAAGAACGTCAAGTACAAGCCCAATTGTTTTATCCAGTTTGGTACTTAATGGAACTACAAATTCAACTAATTGTGATATAGGTTCTAATGGCGGGTCAATAGATATTACTGTTTCAGGTGGTCAAGCTCCTTATACATACAGTTGGAGTAATTTAGCTACAACAGAAGATTTAACAGGTCTCACAACAGGAACATATAATGTTTTAGTAACTGATGCTAATGGTTGTGAAATTCCTGGTAGTTTTGAAGTTATCACAAATCCAGATAACACACCTCCAACATTTACAGCACCTGTTGACACTGAAATTTTTACAGATGTAAGTTGTAATTACGATGCCTCTATTGCAATTACTGGTGATGTTACAGACGAAACCGATAACTGTTCTACAAATTTACAGGCTACTTTTTCAGATAATATAGTAGCTGGCTCCTGTGAAGGTACTTTTGTAATTACCAGAACATGGAGTTTAGTTGACAGTAGTGGTAATGCAGCAGCTGACCAAATACAAACTATTGATGTTTCTGATAATACAGCACCTATTGTCTCTGGAACTATTCCTCAAACTACTGTTGAAGGTTGTTTAGCTACAGATGCTACTGCGCCTGTTAATAA
>CANMSN010000030.1 GCA_947500585.1 uncultured Flavobacteriaceae bacterium
AAAACCGTCTCTAAAAAACAACTTCGTTGATACAAATCAACTGTATTTAAATCTCTAGTTATGTCGAACTCACGTTAGTAAGCTTTTTTTATAGTGTTGAACTTTAATTTATGAGATTGCTTCGTTCCTCGCAATGACGAGTATTTTCATGAGATTACTTCGTCATTCTTTCCTCATTCCTCGTAATGACGGTTAAATTTGAAAAGATTGCCACAGCAAGAAGTTAGTTGCTTCGCAATGACGCATTATTTCATATACTTCCCCTTCTTACTCCCTTCATACATCACATATTTTACCAAACGCGATTCTAGTTTCGCATTAAATAAATGTATTTTTCGTGAAGGTCGTAACCCAACATGCTTTAGTGCATCTAGATTACTCGTTATAAACCAAGCATCCGTTCCTGGATAGTTTTGTTTTAAAGTATCGCCAATATTAGCATAGAACTCTTCCATATCAATATTTAAACGCTCGCCGTATGGTGGATTAAATACCATATGTAGTTTTTCGTCGCCTCCTTTTTGTGTTTTAAAGAAATCTTCGTGTTTTACCTCAATAAAATCTTCTAATTGGGCATTATTTACATTTTCTTTGGCTTTCGTTACTGCACTTGGTGCTTTATCGTAACCCACAATTTTATGATGAAAATCACGGGTTTTACCAAGTAAGGATTCTTCAATTTTTTCAAATAACTCAACATCCCAATCTTGCCAACGCTCGAAAGCAAATTCTTTACGCATAAGATTTGGCGGAATGTTACAGGCTATCATAGCAGCTTCTATTAGCATAGTGCCTGATCCACACATAGGATCCATAAAATCGGTTTGTCCGTCCCAACCCGAGAGCATAATTAAACCTGCTGCCAATACTTCGTTTATTGGCGCAATATTAGTGGCTGTTTTATAACCGCGTTTATGCAATGAATCTCCAGAAGAATCTAAAGATATGGTACATTTTCGTCTGTCAATATGCACGTTTATTTTTAAATCGGGGAATTTTAAATCAACGTTTGGTCGTTGTCCGTCGGTATCTCTAAACTTATCAACTATAGCATCTTTTGTTTTTTGTGCAATGTATAGCGAATGTGAAAATAAATCGGAATGAATAGTCGCATCAACCGCCAGTGTGCCTGTAGGTTTTAAATACTGCGACCAATCCATAGCATAGATTTTATCATACAAATCTTTTTCACTATTTACATTAAAGGAATGGATAGGTTTTAAAATTTTAACGGCTGTACGTAACGCTAAATTAGCTTTGTACATAAACCCTTTATCGCCCGAAAAAGCCACATTCCGGATGCCTTTTTTAATGTATAAAGCGCCCAGTTGCGTGAGTTCTTTTTCTAATAAATCTTCAAAGCCAAATAGGGTTTTGGCTACCATGTTGAAATTTTCTCCCATTTTTTTCGTCTGATAGACTATTTACATCTAATAGATTGCAAAAATAACGTAATTTTGCGGCAAACGTAAAGTTTATTGATAATTCGGGTTAAGGATTGATGCGGCATCCTTTTTTGTGCAAATAACAAATTTGATGATAGCTTATTTATGATGCTATTTGAAAACTTGATGAGATACTGAAACAAGTTCAGCACAAGAAAGATATAGCGGAAAGCCTGACCTTATGTTGCCTAAACAACATAAGGTAACCCACAAAAAAATATATGAGTAAAGACACGACTACATGGTTTACCTCTTGGTTTGATACGCCATTTTATCATATTTTATATAAGGATAGAGACCATAATGAGGCGCATAATTTTATGGATGCGCTTTCCGATTATTTGAATTTGCCTGAGGGTGGTACTATTTTAGATTTGGCTTGTGGCAAGGGCCGACATGCTTTATATTTAAACACTTTAGGCTACGATGTTACGGGTGTAGATTTAAGCGATAATAGTATTGCGTATGCAAAACAGTTTGAAAACCACAGGTTGCGTTTTGAGGTGCACGATATGTGTAAACCCTACCCAAAACAGTTTGATGCAGTTTTTAATTTGTTTACTAGTTTTGGGTATTTTGATAAAGAAATTGATAACCTAAACACAATAAAAGCTATAAAAACGGAACTTAACGACTCGGGGTTTGGAGTGATTGATTTTATGAATAGTGAGTTTGTTATTGATAATTTAGTACCCGAAGACATTAAAACTGTAGATGGTATTGACTTTAACTTGAAACGTTATGTTGAAGATGGTTACATTGTAAAAGATATTACTTTTACTGCCGATGGTAACGATTATAATTTTCAAGAACGGGTGCGTGCTTTTACATTGCAAGATTTTGAATTACTTTTTGAACAGGCTGATGTACATTTATTGGATGTTTTTGGTGATTATAAGTTACGTAAGTTTAACTCGAAAACATCGGAACGTTTAGTCCTAATTTTCAAATAGCTCATAATGGGCTTTTAATTAGGCTCACTGTTGCGGATTATTATGGATTAGTTTTTACTATTGAATATTAATTTTTTGAATGAATAAGTTTCTTTTTCCTGTATTGGCAGTAATTTTAGGAGTTGCAATTGCAATTATTTCTAAAAACAAAAAAAACTGGAACACCAAGCTCCTACTCTCTTTTAGTGGTGCTTTTTTATTGGCATTAACCCTTTTTGAGTTATTACCCGAAGTGTACAATCATTTAGAAACAAAACGTACTGGACTTTTTATAATGTGCGGTATATTGCTGCAAATTGTTTTAGAATTATTCTCTAAAGGTGCCGAACATGGGCATGTGCACATTCATAAACATGAAACGGCTTTTCCATGGTTATTGTTTGTTAGTTTGTGTATTCATAGTTTTTTAGAGGGCTTCCCAATACACGAACATAACGATATGGTTTATGGGGTTTTAATTCATAAAATACCTATTGCTACGTTGATTAGTATGTTTTTATTTCAGTCGAAATTTAGCAAATTACAAATCGCAGCTTTTTTAGTTATTTTTGCTGTTATGACACCCCTCGGGACTTTAATTTCTAATACTGCAAACCTAAGCGAAAATTTATTACATACCATTAATGCTATTGTTATTGGTATCTTTTTTCATATTTCTACTACTATATTGTTTGAAAGTGGCGAAGGACATAAATTTAACTTGGGTAAGTTTATAGCTATTATTTTAGGCGTTGGGATTGCTTATTTTATTTAATCTGTCATTCCCTTGAAGAAGGAAATCTTATTAATGGAAACTAAATTATAATAAATGGATTACTGCCAAAGTTTTTCTTAATCGTAAACTAAAGGCAGGAATGACAAAATAGATGAGATTCCCTTCTTCAAGGGAATGACAAAAGAAACTTTTAAATGTTTAGCAAAGAAGAATCGCGCATATTACGACAAGAATTCTGGACGAGTTTTGGAAAATCGTTTCCAAGGAAATGGATTTTATATAACACGAAGCTTAAAGGCCTAAGTTTTAAATTTCATTTTGATAACAAAACGGCTTTGGTGGCTTTAGATCTTGAAGATGATTTAGAATACCGCATTAAATACTGGGAAAAATTACAAGCTTTAAAATCTATTTTGTTAGATAACTTTTTACCTGATGCTATTTTTGATGAAACTTATTTTTTAGATAATGAAAAAGAGATTTCGCGTATTTATATTCCTTTAGAACAAAAAGTATCTATACACAACAAAAACTCTTGGCGGGATGTGATGGAGTTCTTCAATGAAAAAATGAATTTATTTGAAGCTTTTTTTGAAGAATATAAGGATGTGATTGATTCTTAAATTGAAAACATTACGGCTTTGTAGAAAATAAAAATTACGTGTAAGTACGTATTGTTTTTTTGGTAAGAAAATTCTAACTTCGCTTACTTGTGCTGAACTTGTTTCAGTATCGTATAATATAAAACATTAAAACGATTTGATATCAAGTCGTTAGCAAACAGTAAAAAATCAAAGAAAACATAAGAAATTATTGATACAATCTAAAATCGAAATATTATTATTTTTAAAATCATTTTTTCAATGGCTAGGTGTCGTTTCTTTTCTATTGCTACTCTTTTGGTTGCTTATACGAATACTTTATGGTAGAGCTTGGAAAGAAAAAATAGTATTTCGATCAATAGTTGGAAGAGATTTAAAAAGATCCATAAGGAACTTTGCGCATGAATGGCCTGAAGTTCAAAAAGATACTGTAAGTGACTTGGCTGGAAGTTTAATAAATCGTTTCACAAGACCTTTCTTGGTTGGATTAATGGTTTCTCTTATTCCAATTATACTATTATATATTCAGAACTCTAAAATCCAGCAACAAAATGATTTAATAATCATACAAAATGACCATATTAAAACTCAAACAATTCTATTAAAAAATCAAAATGATAATATTCTTATTCAAAATAATTTATTGGATTCTGAAAGAATTAGTTCTTTAGTTTTTCTAATGAGTAATATATTAGATAAACTGGATGATGAAATAAAAGATCAATCAAATCTGTCCAACGAGAAAGGACCGGATAACGAATTTAAATATAAAATAAGTAATGGTTTAATTGGAAGAATTGTAGCGTTAAGCAGAGCATTAAAACCTTATAAAGTATTAAAAAATGACTCACTTGGTGCAATTAGATTAAGCCCAGAAAGAGCACAACTATTTATCAGTCTTATAAATAGTCCAATAGACTCGACTTCTTTAAAAAAAATATGGGGGAATGGTGATTTCTCTTTTGCTGATATTGGAAAAATAGACATCGAAGATATAAACTTATCTAAAATCAAATTAACGGGATCGAATCTATCTGAATCTAATTTAAAAAATGTGAATTTCTCGGGTGCCGATTTATCAAATGCGACAATGTTCAGATCAACATTTCATAATATTGACTTTCGGAAAAGTGTTTTAGTTGGTACAAATTTTGTAGCATCTGCTTTTCTTACTGTTGATTTTTCGGAAGCAATTATTCATTCTTCAACTAATATAAAACATACCAACATTTTAAAGTCATATTTCAACAATACTGATCTAACAGGGGTTTCTTTTGAAGATACAAAAATGATATCAGTATCTTTTCAAAATTCCTCGCTATGGGACACTAAATTTAGTGATTCCGAATTAAAACATTTATATTTTTTTAATTCAGATTTGTTAGGGGCGAATTTTAATAATTCATATCTGGAATTTGTATCATATAAAAATGCAAATATTATGCACGTCACATTTAATAATTCAGAAATTAAAGACATAGAATTAGATGGTGCGTTAATAGATGATTTGAATTCGCTTAAAATTTTAGTTGAAAATTCTAAAATGACTGATAAATCCATTACTAAAACTTACTATATAGATAGTACAGAATATAAAACTGGTAAATTTCGAAATGCAACAATTGGAAAACACTATAAGATAAAAGCTAAAATCTCAAGAAGTGAAAATCAATAAGAGCTTTTTTATTATTATTAATCAAATTTAGAGAAAATACCGTTTGCTAACACCATATATAATTCATTGCTAGTACTCGCCTAATTATGAAAATTGCTAGCGTCAGTTCACTTCGTTCGTGTCTCGCGGATTTTCTATTCGGTTTGTATTTGCCAAATTAGGTGCTTAAATTACGCAACAAACCATATAAAAACACGATAAGCGCAAATCGAAAATCATGACTTATTTAAATTACTTTAACCATCTCATAATCATCCATAACAAAACCATTACCAATATCAATAATTATATCACCAACGTTTACAAAACCCATTTTTTCATAAACTTTAATAGAATTAACATTGTATTTATTTACAGTTAATCTAATCTTACTAAAATTATAATTTTTAGCTTTTTCTGTAATAAATTGCATCATGGTTTTACCAATACCTTTGCCTCGGTATGAACTTAAAAGATATATTTTACTTAAAAATAAATGTTCCGTTTCTGGTTTAATAGATAGATAACCAACAGGTAATTCTTCATAAAAAGCAGTGTAATATTCGTATCTATTTGCGGTTTGTTCTTCCATCGCTTTAACCGATTGAAACTTATTAAGCATATAATCTATTTGAGGTTTACCAACAATAGGAATGTAATGTTCGCGCCAAATGGTATCAGCTAATTGTTCAATAACTTGAAAATCCTGTGTTGTATGTGCGCTTTTTATAGTTATCATATCACATGGAAAAATATCATGAAAAAATGAAACATAGCGCCTGCTAAAACAAATAAATGCCAAATAACATGATTATATGGTATTTTTTGAATGGCATAAAAAATAATACCAACGGTATAAGATAATCCGCCAGCAAATAATAGTAAAATACCATCGCTTCCTATAAGTTCTGATAAATTTGAAAAATCAAAAACAATAAGCCAACCCATAACCAAATATAAAAGTGTTGAGAATATTTCGAACTTACCTGTAAAGAATAGTTTTAAAACAACACCAAAAGCCGCAATGCCCCAAACTACCCAAAAGAGTGTCCAACCTAAGCTTTGTTCTAATGAAATTAATAAAACTGGTGTATACGTACCTGCTATTAATAGATAGATGCTAATGTGGTCTACTATTCTGAAATAATGTTTCTTTTGTTCATCTTTAACCGCATGGTATAAGGTTGATGCCGTAAATAAAACAATAATAGAAATACCATACACAATAACGCTAAATAAACTCCAATTCGTTTTATTGGAGTCAAATATAATCAGTAAAACTAAAGCAGCTATACCAAATAACGCTCCAATACCATGCGTAAAAGCATTAAGTTTTTCTTCAAATAAAGTTTGTACACGCATGGTTATTCTGGTGTTTTTTCTGAACCACTATATAACCATTTGTTGGTTAAATCGTAAAAATCGAATGGAATTGCAGATTTTTGACGCACTAAACGTCCGCTTTGAAAATTTCGTTGGAGAATATCTTCAATTAAATAATCTTCTTTTTCATTTATTGGGTCAAACTCTCTTTTTAATGAAATATCAAACATACTCGCCGTGGTGTTATACCAAAAGGCACGCCAACCACTTCGTAATTCTTTAATTAAATCGAAAGTAGTTGTACCGGTTTGCCTGTGAATTAACTTAACAAGAATCTGTCCTTCTGTTCGCGACATTTTTTTCAGTTCTTCCGAAAATTCACCTTCTATATATTTTTGAATGCGCTTGGTATAGCGTTTCTTATCACGGTTTTTTGTGAGTTTTGCCAAATGCTTTGTTAATGAATCTAAACGATCTGCAGCTAATTTAGCATATGGATATACTTTCAAGGTCTTACGTCTTAAAATTAAATAGCGAATTCGGTCTTCTTTACTATCAAACTTAAGCTTGTGTAATAGCATGACTTCATCCAAATCTATAGCTGTTCTGGGAATAGAATCGCCTTTTATAATAAGGTATTCATAACTGGTTGTATCTTGCTCAAAATCATTAACTTGAGAAAACAACAAGACCGGAAAAAGTATGAATATGTATTTAAAAAAGGGCATTAATTTATATCTGGAGCTTTGGGTTTTTAAATCATGTCAAAATTACTAATTTACAGTGATAAACATTAAATTCTTACTAATATTATACCAAAACTCATTTATTTAAAAATGTGACGTCCTAAAATAATATTTTTTGTGTAGCACCATTTTAAGGACGAGACATAATAATTTGTGACAAATTATTTTCATGTATAACTAATAACTAAATAATTCCTTTTATTTTTACAAAATACAGTGAAAAAATGAAGTCATACTTTTAATGACTTAAAATAACTAATAATCTTATGTCTAAAAAAAGCATACTCAATAAAAAGTCGATGGACTTTCTTGAAAAATACCTAAATAACGCAGCACCAACAGGCTATGAATGGACTGGACAAAAACTGTGGATGGATTATTTAAAGCCTTATGTAGATGAATTTATTACAGATACTTACGGAACAGCTGTTGGCGTTATAAACCCAAAAGCAAAATACAAAGTTGTTATTGAAGGACATGCCGATGAAATTTCTTGGTACGTTAACTACATAAGTGATAATGGATTGATTTATGTAATAAGAAATGGCGGTAGCGACCACCAAATAGCCCCGAGTAAAATTGTGAATATCCATACCAAAAACGGCATCGTTAAAGGTGTTTTTGGATGGCCAGCCATACATACACGCAATAAAGCTAAAGAAGAAGCTCCTAAACCAGATAATATTTTTATTGATTGTGGATGTAAAACTAAAGACGATGTTGAAAAATTAGGGGTTCATGTAGGTTGTGTTATTACATACCCAGATGAGTTTCATATTTTAAATGGTGATAAATTTGTTTGTCGTGCATTAGATAACAGAATGGGTGGTTTCATGATTGCTGAAGTAGCACGCTTATTAAAAGAAAACAAAAAAGAATTACCTTTTGGGTTATACATTACCAATGCTGTTCAAGAAGAAATTGGTTTGCGTGGTGCAGAAATGATTACTCAAACCATCAAACCTAATGTAGCCATCGTAACTGATGTTACTCATGATACTACAACACCAATGATTGAAAAGAAAACCAATGGCCATTTAGAAATTGGAGATGGTCCTGTTGTTGCTTATGCACCAGCAGTACAACAAAAATTACGCGATTTAATTACAGAAACGGCTGAAGACAAGAAAATTCCTTTCCAACGCTCTGCGTTATCAAGAGCTACTGGAACGGATACTGATGCTTTCGCTTATAGTAATGGTGGTGTAGCTTCAGCGCTAATTTCTTTACCGCTTCGTTATATGCATACCACAGTAGAAATGGTACATAAAGATGATGTTGAAAACGTAATTAAATTAATTTATGAAACGTTACTAAACATAAAAGACGGCGAAACATTTAGTTATTTCGAATAAAATTTTTTAACGTCATTACGAGGAAGTTTTGCTTACACTGAGCGCAGTCGAAGTGTGGCAATCTATTTATTCTTTGAGCAGATTACCACGTCGCTTTGCTCCTCGTAATGACGATTATAGTGCAAAATGGACGAATATATAGACATTGTTGATATAGATGGAAAACCTACTGGAAAGTCAGAATTAAAGTCTGTAATCCATCAAAAAGGTTATTATCATAACACGGTACATATTTGGTTTTACACACTTGATGGCGAAATATTATTATCGCAACGTTCAGCAAAAAAGACGATTTGCCCTTTGCTCTGGGATGTATCGGTAGCGGGGCATATTGATGCTGGAGAATCTATAGAGCAAGCCGCTATTAGAGAAATCAAAGAAGAAATAGGAATCTCAATTTCTAAAAAAGATTTACATAAAATTGGTGTCTTCAAATGTTTTCAGAGTTATGAAAATGGTATAAATGATAATGAGTTTCATCATACATTTATTTGTGAATTAGAAGTTCTTTTATTTGATTTAATACCCCAAGAGGAAGAAGTTGAGGCTTTAAAATTAGTATCTGCTTATGATTTTAATGAACTTATTAATCATATTGAAGACGACAATAGTCATTTTATTCCATCAAACAAGTCTTATTATGAAACGGTTTTTCAATCAATCATAAAAGCTATAACATAATTTTTTCAGCTCGCTCTTCCCTATTTATAAAAAGAGCATCTAAATTCTAATTTCAACATTTACCTCACTTTTTTTAATTCATTCTAGAGTTTAAAATTCTTATATTTACTACGCACATAAACTATTCAGAATATGGGAGTCATTTTTAAAACTAAAGTAAATTCTAATTTTGATTTTGAAATTACGAATGAAGATATCTCAAATCTTGATGCATTAAAAACATCAGAAAACGAGTTTCATATTCTTCAGCATAATAAACCCTATGAAGCTAGAATTACTAAATCTGATTTTAATTCTAAATCATACCAAATAAAGGTTAATAACAACGCTTATCATGTAAATATTTCTAATGAATTAGATAGTCTTATTAAAGATATGGGGTTTGCCATTGGATCTACAAAACATGTTAATTCTATAATAGCACCTATGCCAGGTTTAATTTTAGAAATTAATATTAAAGTTGGACAAGACGTAAAAGAAGATGATTCGTTACTGATTTTAGAAGCCATGAAAATGGAAAACATTATAACGTCTCCTAGAGATGGTAAAATCAAATCAATTTCTGCCAACAAAGGTGATGCTGTTGAAAAAAACCAATTATTAATTGAATTTGAAGATTAAAAGCAAAGCGATTCCCTCCTGCTAGGGAATAATAAAAGAACTTATTTATGAAAAAAATACTAATTGCCAATCGTGGTGAGATAGCTATTAGAGTGATGAAAACCGCTCAAAAAATGGGTATTAAAACTGTTGCAGTTTTTTCTACTGCCGATAGAAATGCACCTCATGTAAAATTTGCAGATGAAGCAGTTTGTATTGGCGAACCACCTTCAAATCAATCATATTTACGAGGTGATAAAATTATAGAAGTCGCCAAACAACTTCATGTAGATGGTATCCATCCTGGATATGGTTTTTTAAGTGAAAATGCTGCTTTTGCTGAATTATGTGAAGAAAATAACATCATTTTTATTGGCCCTCGTTCTAAAGCTATAAAAATAATGGGGAGCAAATTAGCCGCTAAAGATGCTGTTAAAAAGTATAACATCCCTATGGTTCCTGGTATTGATGAAGCCATTACAGATATTGATAAAGCTAAAAAAATAGCTAAAGAGATAGGTTTTCCTATTTTAATAAAAGCCTCTGCAGGTGGTGGTGGAAAAGGCATGCGTGTTGTAGAAAAGGAAAGTGATTTAGAGTCGCAAATGAATCGTGCCATAAGCGAAGCAACTTCTGCATTTGGCGATGGTTCTGTTTTTATTGAAAAATATGTGACCTCACCACGCCATATTGAAATTCAAGTGATGGCAGATAGCCACGGTAATGTGTTACATTTTTTTGAACGTGAATGTAGTATCCAACGGCGTCATCAAAAAGTAGTTGAAGAAGCACCGTCTTCTGTTTTAACCCCAGAATTAAGATCTAAAATGGGTGAAGCCGCTATAAAAGTTGCTAAATCTTGTGATTATTTAGGCGCAGGAACTGTAGAGTTTTTATTGGATGCCGATCATAATTTCTATTTCCTAGAAATGAATACACGCTTGCAGGTTGAGCATCCTGTTTCCGAATTAATTTCAGGGGTCGATTTAGTAGAATTACAAATTCAGGTTGCCCGTGGTGAAGCACTTCAATTCAAGCAAGACGATTTAAAAATTAACGGTCACGCCCTTGAATTGCGGGTTTATGCCGAAGATCCTTTAAATGATTTCCTACCAAGTGTTGGTCATTTATATGTTTATAAAATTCCAATAGGTGAAGGTATTCGAGTTGATAACGGTTTTGAAGAAGGTATGGATATTCCTATTTATTACGATCCTATGCTTTCTAAATTAATCACCTACGGAAAAACACGTGACGAAGCTATTCAACTTATGATAAAAGCCATAGGAAATTATCATGTTGAAGGTGTTCAAACAACCTTACCGTTTGGAAAATATGTTTGCGAACATGAGTCTTTTCGTTCTGGAAATTTTGATACGCACTTTGTGAAAAATTATTATTCTCCAGAAGCGTTAAAGGAGGAAACAGAAAATGAAGCTAAGATAGCAGCTTTAATTGCTGTAAAGCAATATTTAGAAGATCAAAAACTATTAAGGTTACCTAAATAAAAAGTTTACAGAATTCAGTAGCAGTTTACAGCTAATAAAAATATCAATTAATGTTGGGTTAAGCGCAGTCGAAACCTATTAATTTAATATCAATGGACTCAAAAAAAGACAAAATAGAAAAACTAAAGAAACGCATTGCCTTGGCACATTTAGGTGGCGGACAAAAACGTATTGATAAGCAACACGAAAAGAAAAAATTAACAGCAAGAGAGCGTGTAAATTATTTGATGGATGAAGGGTCGTTTGAAGAAATTGGTATTTTAGTAACACACAGAACCACAGATTTTGGGATGGAAAACGACATCTATTTTGGAGATGGTGTTATTACAGGTTATGGCACTATCAATTCAAGATTGGTATATGTTTATGCCCAGGATTTTACAGTTTTTGGTGGTGCATTATCTGAAACACATGCCGAAAAAATTTGTAAAATCATGGATATGGCTGTTAAAGTAGGCGCTCCTATTATTGGTTTAAATGATTCTGGTGGTGCTAGAATTCAGGAAGGTGTGCGTTCACTTGGTGGTTATGCAGATATATTTTACAAAAATGTACAAACATCCGGTGTTGTACCGCAAATTTCAGCTATTATGGGACCTTGTGCTGGTGGTGCGGTGTATTCCCCAGCCATGACCGATTTTACCATGATGGTTGAAAACACAAGTTATATGTTTGTTACTGGACCTAATGTTGTAAAAACTGTAACAAATGAGGAAGTAACTAGTGAAGAATTGGGTGGCGCATATACACATGCATCAAAATCTGGGGTTGCCCATAAAACTTCAGCAAATGATATTGAATGTTTAGAAGATTTAAAAAAACTCTTAAGTTATTTACCTCAAAATAATACTCAGACTCCTGAAAAATTAGAATTTGAGCCTAAAAATGAAATTCGAGATATTCTATGTAATATAGTTCCTGATAATGCTAATAAACCCTACGATATGCATGCCGTTATTTCGGGGATTATTGACGAAGATACTTTCTATGAAATCCACAAAGATTACGCCGAAAACATTATTGTAGGATTTGCCAGATTAGGAGGAAGAAGTATTGGAATTGTTGCCAATCAACCTCAATTTTTAGCTGGTGTTTTAGATGTCAATAGCTCAAAAAAAGCAGCACGATTTACCCGTTTTTGCGATTGCTTTAATATCCCTCTGTTGGTTTTAGTTGATGTTCCAGGGTTTTTACCAGGAACCGATCAAGAATGGAATGGCATTATTGTACATGGCGCTAAACTTTTATACGCATTAAGTGAAGCTACAGTGCCCAAAGTTACCGTTATTACGCGAAAGGCCTATGGTGGTGCTTATGATGTAATGAACTCAAAACATATTGGCGCAGACCTTAATTATGCATGGCCAGGAGCAGAAATTGCAGTTATGGGTGCTAAAGGGGCTAGCGAAATTATATTTAGAAAAGAAATTGCCAATGCGGATAATCCTGCCGAAAAGCTTGCAGAAAAAGAAGCTGAATATGCTGATAAATTTGCTAACCCATACCGTGCTGCGCGCAGAGGTTTTATTGATGAAGTTATTCTTCCAGAAAATACAAGACGAAAATTATTAAAAGCATTTTCTATGCTAGAAGATAAACAAGTAGATAAGCCAAAACGTAAACATGGTAATATTCCTTTATAGAGGAATTAAGATTTTTATATTATGCACACAATAGCGTTGATGAAAAAGGTTACTATCTTAGTTTATAATATGGATATTAATAATCTTGTCGTTTATATTAAATTCGACTTTTGACCAGTATATTGTAACAAACATAAGATTAAGACAACTATCAGAAATAGCGAAAACATAATTATTTATTAATCCAACTACACCCAATAGGCTTAAAGCTTTAGCACTTTAACAGCTGTTTTATCATTCAAGCGGATAAAATAATAACCTCCTGAAAGACTAGATAGATCAATAGAAAGTTGATTAAACTTTTTAATTTTATAATTAACTTTTTGTGTTAAATCTTGACCTGTAATGCTAAACACTGATAAAGAATTTACTTCATTATTTTCTAAATTAATTAATACCTCATTCGAGGTCGGATTTGGATATACCAAGAGTTTATCTGTTTTAGTATTATCTTCAATTCCAAGAATGCCCATAACTTTCACATGAGTTTGCGTGTATTGTCTGTATTCAGCATTTGGAATTGAAGTTGTTACTGTCCCTGTAAAACTTACTTTATACAAATCGGAAGTTATATTAGATATGGTAGTGCCATCTGGAAATGTATAATCATCTCCTGAGTTTATAGTTACGGTTTCAAATTCATTAACTGTAGCTCTACTATCACTGAATCCTAATAGTTTAATATCGGTAGTTACTCCATTCCAAGGCCACATTTGATCTGGGTTAGCTGCACGAACTGCGGAATATAAATCCGAAGTCACTTGAGACACACCCGATGAATTGGTAACTACAAAAACAGGAAAACTATTTTCATAAGGTTGCAACTTTAAATCTAAACCTTGAGAAATACCTGTAGCATTGGATGCAGAAATTGTATTTCCAGAGAATTCAAAATAATAACTTGCGTCATCTGCTTCAGATTTTGGCATATTACGCAATCCGTGTTTAGTATAACTTTGATAAGCATTGCTAGCAGCTTGAATAGCATCTACATCGTCTCCAACAGCAATAAAATGTCTGTAATTTAAAAGATCACCTTGAAATATATCCGTATCAGTTCGAATAATGGTAAAATTATTCTGCGCTTTAGTAGCATTAACAAAACCAAACTTATTTGTACCTGCACCGTTGTCAAAAATAAACCCATAACCTGTTCCAGGATTATTTTGGTGATCACCTGCTGTGAAAGCTACCCAACCATCTGTATTTGCGTTTTGAGTAGTTGTACCCCAACTTTGTCCTGATTTTTCTGAATAAGTCCCATTGGATGCAGACATATACAGACGATTGTGCGTGTTATTGTTATGACCACTGTAAATAGGGTTAAATCTATCAATTTCAAAAGTTCTAAAATCATTTCCTAAAGGTGCTAGTGTATGGTCCCCAAAGTTGTAAACAGCGTAATCTATTTGAAGAACTCCGTTTCCAATATTACGATATTTTGTCCACACCAAAACTTCGGTATAAAAATCACTATTCGAGGTAGCTTTAGGATGACCTATCTGCAACCAAGCTACTGTACTATATTCTTCAAGTGCACTATCGTAGTGTTCTGCTAGTTGAAAACCATAAAAGGGTTCATAATTCGTTTGCGCAATATTTCCATAAGCACCTCCTTGATGAAAAATAACTTTATCTTTTTTAGGGTCTGAAGCAGGACTTCCTTGATATGCAATATTATTACACACAAGATGCCATACTGATTCAGTCCATTGATTCCTATAAGTACCATCAGTATTTATATTTGAATTTACTCCGTATTGTTTCGGCACACATTCACCGTTCACATTTCTGTAGGAATACATGTTGCCTCCCCTAGATAAACTAGCTTGATATGATAAGTTAGGATTGGAAGGATGTGTGTATGATAGTCTCGCTAAAAATAGATCGCTCTCTAAATTAGCGTTATTCCATGGGCGATTAGCTTCATCATCGCCATAAGAATTGCTAAATTCTTTTGTAAAGTTAAAGCCTGATGAACTTACTTTCGCGGGTTGAGCGTATTGGGAATCATATTCAATGAATTTAGAGAAAATATCACTGATATCTTTTTGATTTTGACTCTGAGCATGTAATAAAGAAGATAAACCACAAATAAAGATTATTGCAAAAACAATTATTTTATTCTTTTTGTACATAACTTAAATTTTTAGTCAAAAATATTCTTTGTATTAAAAAGAAACACTCTTTATTCAGTCAAGTTTTTGCTGACTTAATGCATTTAGTAATAAATCATTTTGTTCAGAGTATTTTACAATATGAATATTTGAATGGTATGTTTAGGAAAGATAAAAAAACGTGGTATAACAATTAGGAATATTTCATTGGTGACTCAGAGATCTTCGAGGGTTAGTTTTCAAATTTTGTTACCTTGTAACCTGAAACGACAAGGCTATTAATTTGCCAACAAAGCTTTGCCTAGTCGTTGGTAATAATTAAAATTATTTTAGAATATGAAAACGCAAAAAATTATTACTGTCATTACAATTATTCTAATTTCAATCAATGCTTTCTCTCAACAAGAGATAAGCTTATCTAATAAACTCCAAAACAAGAAAATAAAGGTAGTGAATCGTTCGATATCATTATTTGGAGATCAACTAAATGCGATAGAAATGGATGCAAAGAATGGAGATGGCATTGGAATAATTGAAGATATGGAATTTGAAAAAGGGATTATCGAAATAGAATTTTTAGGTGAAAATAATCCAGGTAAAAGCTTTATTGGAATAGCATTTAATATTCAAAACGACCAAACCTACGAAGCTATATATTTCAGGCCTTTTAACTTTGTTGCAAAAGAACAAATAAGGAAAGAACATATGGTTCAATACATTTACCATCCTGAATTTACTTGGAGAAGACTTAGAGAAGAAAAAACAGGAGAATTTGAGAATGAAATTAAAATGCCACCAAATCCTGATGATTGGTTCAAAGCAATAATTCATATAGAAGAAAGAACAGTTAAAGTTTATATTGATAATGTATCCGAACCTATTTTAATTGTTGATAGATTAACTTCAACACTATCAAAAAAAATAGGGATTTGGACAGGGTTTGGTTCTTCTGGACGATTTAGGAATCTGATTTTAAAAGAATAAATACGAAATGACAGAAATTATTGATCTAAGTCAAGAAATCTACGAAGGAATGCCTGTTTTTAAAGACCTTCCACAAGTTAAAATGACTGTTCATAATTCTCATGAAGAATGGAACGGAATTAAGAATCCTAAAAAAAGAACACCTGCAGTACATAAATTGGAACTTGGTGAGCATACAGGAACCCACGTTGATGCTATAAATCATATGGCTATCCAATATGAGGGAAAATCAATTGACAAAATGCCTTTATCTATGTTTTATACAGAAGGAATTTGTTTAGATTTTTCTCATAAAGGATTAAATGAATTAATAGACCCAAGCGACATTGAAAATGCTTGTAAAAAAGCAGGTTTAAAAATTAAAAAAGGAGATACAGTACTATTTTATACTGACCATTATCGAAAAAATTTCAATAGCGAAAATTGGAGTAAAAGTCCTGGAATTACCTCTGATTCTGCAAGATGGCTTGGAGATAAGAAAATATCAGCTTTTGGAGTTGAAACTATGTCGCCAGGTGTACCTGGAATATCCAATAAAGAAGTACATCATATTTGTGGAGAACTTAATTTTACACACTATGAAAATATGGTAAATCTTCATTTACTAATTAACAGAGGAAGATTTAGATTTATTGGCTTTCCTTTAAAAATTAAAGGAGGAACGGGTTCACCAGTTAGAGCTGTTGCTATCTTTGAGTAAAAAGTTAAACTTTAAAAAATTAAAATAAGTTATGAAGCATTCATTTATCATTACCATATTACTATATTTCCTTTCTAACTTCTATGTTCAGGCACAAACTAGTAAAGACTCTTTAGACATTAAACAAGTTGCGCTGAATTATATTGAATCACAACATAATGTAAAGCCCGAACAGTTTGAACAATCAGCTCATCCAAGAATGGTAAAAAGAACTTTTTGGACCGATAAAAAAACAGGAAAAGAATACTTGCGGGAAACTTTTACTGATGCTATGATTTTGCTTGCAGAAACTTATAATTTAAACAAAGACAAATTTCCTGAAAACCCAAAAAAAGAAGTAATTAACGTGAGTTCGACATAACTAGAGATTTAAATACAGTTGATTTGTATCAACGAAGTTGTTTTTTAGAGACGGT
>CANMSN010000031.1 GCA_947500585.1 uncultured Flavobacteriaceae bacterium
CCAACCCTAGCCACAGGCGGAACAGCCGTATTAAATATCACAGCGACAGTCAATGCCACAGGCGATTATGCGAATATTGCAGAAGTAACGGCGAGTAATAGTGTTGATCCAGATTCAACTCCTGCAAATGGTAATACTACAGAAGATGACTATAGTGAAATAGCAACAATACCTATTCCTGTATCTGACGTATCGATAACAAAAGCAATTAGTAATACTACACCGTTAGTAGGCTCTACTGTTACATTTACGATAACAGTTGCTAATGATGGACCAAGCGATGCCACTGGTATTGCAGTTGAAGATGTTGTACCAGATGGTTATGATACATTAACAGCAATTACTGCAGGTTCAACTATAGTAGGAAATACAATTAGTTGGTTAGGTTTGTCAGTAGCTTCTGGAACGAATACGGTTCTTGAATTTACTGCTAGAGTGTTAGCAACAGGCGATTATGATAATAGAGCTGAAATAACAGCATCAGATAACATTGATTTAGATAGTGATCCAACAAGTAGTTTTGGAACAGATGATTTAACTGATGGTATTGCAGATGATGATGAGAGTATAGATTTAAATGTGTTGCCAATTGCAGTATCTGATCTTGAAATAAGTAAAACAGTTAACAACTCAACACCATTTGTAGGTTCTAATGTAACCTTTACAATTACGGTTACTAATAACGGTTTAAGTGATGCTACAGGTGTAGAAATTACAGATCTATTACCTAGCGGATATAGTTATGTAAGTGATGATAGTGGAGGAGATTATGTTTCAGCAACAGGTGTTTGGACAATAGGAAATATTACAAATGCAACTTCAGCGGTATTGAATATTACAGCATTGGTTAACCCAGTTGGTATCTACTTAAATACTACGGAAGTAACAGCTTCAGATAATGTTGATCCTGATTCAACTCCAGCAAACGGTATTACAACCGAAGATGATTATGCCGAAGTATCAACAGTTCCTACACCGGTTTCTGATGTTAGTATCGTAAAATCGGTAGATAATGCTACACCATTTGCAGGCAGCAATGTTATATTCACATTAGTGGTTTCAAATGATGGCCCAAGTGAAGCAACAGGCGTAGAAGTTACAGATCTATTACCCGCTGGCTATTCTTATGTAAGTGATGATAGTGGTGCTTATGTTTCTGCTACAGGCGTTTGGACAGTACCAAATATTCCAAGTGGAAGTTCAGAAACGATTAATATTACAGCATTAGTTTTAGCGAATGGTGTAGATGCAGATTATGATAATTTTGCTGAAATAACAGCTGCAGATAATATTGATTTTGATAGTGATCCAGCAATAAGCTTTGGTTCAGATGATATAGCTGATGGTTTAGCAGATGATGATGAAGACTCAGTTGAAGTAAGACCTATTGCGGTTTCTGATTTAAGCATTGTAAAAACAGTGAATGATTTAAATCCTACTACTGGAGATATTGTAACCTTTACATTAACTGTTCGTAATGATGGACCAAGTGATGTTACGGGTGTAGCAGTTGAAGATGTAATACCTGATGGTTTTGGTAATATTACCAATATTAATAACGGAGGGGTATTAGCAGGTAATACAATTACATGGACAGGTTTAAGTATTGCCAATGCAACAGACATAGTATTACAATTTGATACAGAAGTATTAATAACAGGCACAAATACTATAACCAGTTATTACAACCAAGCTGAAATAATAGCATCAGACAATATTGATTTTGATAGTGACTTTAATGAAAGTTTTGCTGTAGACGACAATGGAGATGGAATTGCTGATGACGATGAAAGCATTTTAGATACTATAATTATTAACTTCTTACCAACTGCATTTGATGATGATGTATTTGTGGTAGAAAATTCATCAAATAATGACATCTTCGTATTAGTTGATAATGGCAATGGAGCTGATGATTTTGGTATAGATGGACCAAGTAGTAATACCATAGTTATTACAACACCACCAGCAAATGGTACAGCGGTTGTAAATGATAATGGAACGCCTACAGACCCTACAGATGATTTTGTAGTATACACGCCAAATGCAGATTTTGTTGGAGATGATACTTTTGTATATAGAATAGAAGATGGTCAAGGTGTAACAGGAACATCTGTTGGAGATTACTCTTTCGCTACAGTAACAGTACGAGTGTTAGTTGATACAGATGGTGATGGTGTGTCAGATAGATTTGATATAGATGATGATGACGACGGTATAATTGATATTGTTGAGTCTAATGGTGTAAATCCTGACGGAGATGATGATTCAGACGGTACGCCTAATTTTGAAGATCCTGATTTCTGTTCCGTAGCTTTAAATACTTCTGGTACGTGTCCTGATTTCGACTTTGATGGTGATGGAATACCAAATCATTTAGATATTGATGCTGATAATGATGGAATTCCAGATAATGTAGAAGCACAATCTACAGAAGATTATTTAAGTCCATCTGGTGTAGACTCAGACGGAAATGGATTGGATGATATTTATGAATCGATGTCAGGTTCTGGTGAAGGTATTAGTGTAGAGAATACAGATGGCACAGATAATCCAGATTACCTAGATTTAGATAGTGATAATGACAATGTACCAGATAGCATTGAAGCACACGATGCGAATAGTAATGGTGTGATAGATGCTGGAGAAGCTACTTATCTAGGAATGGATGCTGATTTGGATGGTCTTGATGATGGTTATGAAGGTGCTGATATAAATGATGGGTTTGATGTAAATGATGAGATTGACATCCCTGTGCTAGATCTTACAGATACAGATGGTGATGCTACTGATGCAGATACAAGTACAGGAGATCTTGATTACCGTGATACCGATGATGATGGTGATGGTATAGCAACAATAGATGAAGATATTAATGGTAACGGTAATCCGTTTGATGATGATAGCGATAATGATGGAATACCAAACTATTTAGATATTGATGACGATGGTGATGGTGTAACAACTGCAGACGAGTTAAATCCACCTGATGGCGAAATACCAACAGATCCTATATATGCATGTTCTTATAGAACATCAGATATTACATTACCTGTAACCGCAACTGTGAGTTGTATTGGTGGCCTAGAGGTAACAAAAACAGCTAGTGTTCCAAGTACAGCATTAGGAGAAACTATTACATATACTATTGAAGTAGAGAATACCGGTAATGTACCTTTAACAAACGTAGTATTAGTAGATACATTTACAGATATTTTCGGTAATCCATTAGTACTTACTCAACCTCCTGTTTTTGATAGTGCTGACTTTGGAAGTATAGAAGGTGTTTTATTAGCTGGAGAAATAGCAATTTATACTGCAACTTTTGAAATTACCCAACCAGCTATAAATGCAGGAGGAGTTCTTAATAGTGTTTTAGCATCAGGAACTACACCAAATTTTGAAATTATAACAGATGTAAGTGATGATGGAGATGATGTAGATGGAAACACTACTGATGATCCAACAGAAACAGAATTAGGCTGTTTAATAGTTCTTAATGAATTCTCACCAAATAATGATGGCGTTAATGATTATTTAGTTATTAATTGTATTGATAATTATCCTAATAATACATTAGAGATTTATAACCGTTGGGGTAACATCGTTTATAAAAAGAATAATTATAACAACGAATTTAATGGTATATCAAATGGAAGGGCTACTATAAATGCCGCAAAAGAATTACCAGTAGGAACGTATTATTACGTGCTAAATTTAGGAGATGGAACTAAACCAAAAGTTGGTTGGTTATATATAAACAGGTAAAGTAGAAAACAAACAACTAGAGAAATTAAAATGATTACATATTCATCTTTAACAAAAAGTTTGGTTTTAGTAGTGTTTGCTTCACTATTATCTTTACAATTGAGTGCCCAACAAGACCCTCAATATACGCAGTATATGTATAATACCATGAGTGTAAATTCTGCGTATGCTGGACAAAGAGATGTTTTAAGTATAACAGGCTTGTATCGTACGCAATGGGTTGGTATAGATGGTGCTCCAAAAACGATAACTTTTGGAGCGCATTCACCATTAAGAAACAGGCGTTTAGGATTGGGTTTAAATGTGGTTAGTGATCAGTTAGGTCCTGCTTCCGAAACGAATGTTGACATTAATTTTTCATATACAATTCCTTTGGATAGATTTGAAGATACTAATCTTTCATTTGGAATAAAAGGAGGTTTTCATTTATTAGATACAGATTGGAGTAAAGGGATTTTTCAATTTCCTGATAGATTATTTAACGATAATTTAAATTTATTTTCGCCAACTGTCGGAGCTGGTGTATATTTGCATTCAGACCAATGGTATTTAGGTCTATCAGTCCCCAATTTTTTTAAGACAGAACACTACGATGGTATTCAAGAATCTGTAGCTACAGAGCGAATGCACTTCTATTTTATAGGAGGTTATGTTTATGATATAAATAGAAATACTAAATTAAAACCAACAGTTTTAATTAAAGGAGTTTCAGGAGCTCCACTTATAGCAGATTTATCATTAAATGCATTATTTAATGATAAACTAACATTAGGATTAGCGTACAGATGGGATGATTCTATTAGTGGTTTAGCAGGGTTTCAAATAGATGACAGTATATTTATTGGTTATGCCTACGATTTAACCACCACAGGATTAGGTAATTATAATAGCGGATCCCATGAAATAATGTTAAGGTTTGAATTGTTTCAAAGAGGTAAAATTTTAACACCAAGATTTTTCTAAAATGGACACAAAAATGGGGAAAATATCATTTATACTATCAATACTTGCTGCACTTTTTGTGAATGTGTCTTTTGCGCAAAAAGGAGTTGTAAATAGTGTAAAGAAGAAATATGATTATATGTCATATAACAAAACAACTCAAGAGCTTATAGCAAGAGTTGAAAGTGGCGATAAATCTCCAGAGGTAATACAAAATATAGCCAATATTTATTATTTAAATAGTGAAATGCAAGAAGCAACTAAATGGTATGGAGAATTAGTGTCTTATGCAGAAGGAAGTTTTGGTCAAGAAAATTATTTTAGATATGCACAAGCTTTAAAGTCTTTAGAAAAGTACGATGAAGCAGATAAGGTAATGAAAAAGTTTATTGAATTAAATCCAAAAGATTCAAGAAGTAAGTATTACAATATGGATTACTTAACCGCAATTGAAAAAATATCTGATGATTATGAGTTACAAAATTTGGATATTAATTCACCATATTCAGATTTTGGAACATCAATATATGATAGTAACTTAATATTTGCTTCTTCAAGAGATAAAAAGGGTGAAATATACAATTGGAATGATCAGCCATATCTAGATTTATACGAATTCAATAGAACAGGAGTAGTTTCTAAACTTAAAGGGAAAGTTAATACCAAGTATCATGAATCGTCATCTGCATTTACAAAAGATGGTAAAACCATGTATTTTACACGTAATAACTACTACAAAGGCAAGTTTAAAAAGAGTAAAGAAGATATATATGGCTTAAAAATATATAAGGCAACTTTAGTAGATGGAGAATGGCTAGATATTGAACCATTACCTTTTAATAGCGACGAATATAATGTAGCGCACCCAGCATTAAGTTTTGATGAGAAAAAATTATATTTCTCTTCCGATATGCCAGGAACTCTTGGAGCTTCCGATATTTATGTTGTTACAATTAATGAAGATGGCTCATATGGAACTCCAGAAAATTTAGGACCAAAAATAAATACAGAAGGACGAGAAAATTTTCCTTTTATTAGTGAGAATGGAACATTATATTTTTCGTCTGACGGACATTTAGGACTAGGAGGACTGGATGTTTTTAAGTTTACTAAAATTGATGCTGGTTTTAAATCAGGTAATAAAGTACATAACTTAGGAAAACCTATAAATAGCTCTAAAGATGATTTTGCCTATTTGGTAAATGATAATACACTCAGAGGTTACGTTTCATCAAATAGAGAAGATGGAAAAGGAAGTGATGATATTTATAGTTTTGTTAAAAACCCATGTTTAAAACATGTAATAGGCGTTTTAGTTGATGAAGATACAAATGAAAGAATACCAAATGCCACTGTTACTATTTATGATACTGATTATAAAGTTGTTAAAACATTAGAATCCGACATTGATGGAATGTATAGTTTCGAATTGCCTTGTGGAGATAATACATTTAAAGCTGTAGGAGAGAAAGAAAATTACGAAAAAGATTCTCAAATATTCACTACTAATTCCAATGATGTTGATGGTAATGATATTGAATTAAAATTAAGCTTAAAATCAATTCCACAACCAGCAGACATAGGAACCGATTTAGTTAAGTTATTAGATTTAAAACCAATTTATTTTGATTTTGATAAGGCAGATATTAAACCAGAAGCAAAAAGAGAATTGATAAAAATTATAGACTACTTAAAACAATTTCCAAGTATTAAAGTAGATGTAATATCTCATACAGATTCAAGAGGAAAAAAATCTTATAACTTAAAACTTTCTGATAGAAGAAATAAAGCCACAAGAGAATATATCATTAAAGTAGGAGGAATAGATGACGATAGACTAATAGGTAAATTCTATGGAGAAACTAAACTCACTAATAAATGTTCAGACGGTGTTAAATGTACCGAAAAAGAACATCAAGCTAACAGAAGAAGTGAATTTATAGTTACAGAAAAGTAATTTATTATTTAAGTATAGATAGAAAGAGCAATCATTTAAATATGGATGCTCTTTTTTAATTTTACTAAAACAACAACAGTTTTTAAAAATTACTTGGTATTTTTGCTTAACTATGAAAGAAGAAAAAGTAATCCTTGTAAACGAGAAGGATGAACAAATTGGTTTGATCCCTAAGTTAGAGGCTCATCAAAAAGCATTATTACACCGTGCGTTTTCTGTGTTTATCTTCAATGATAAAAACGAATTAATGTTGCAACAACGTGCTTTAAATAAATACCATTCACCTGGGTTGTGGACAAATACCTGTTGCAGTCATCAAAGAGATGGAGAAACTAACATTGAAGCAGGTAAAAGGCGTTTGGATGAGGAAATGGGATTTGTTGTTGATTTGGAAGAATCTATTTCCTTTATTTACAAAGCACCTTTTGATAATGGTTTAACAGAACATGAATACGATCATGTTTTGTTGGGTAAATATAATGATGCACCAACCATAAATTTAGATGAAGTAGCCGATTGGAAATGGATGCCTTTAGAAGCTGTAAAAAACGATATCTCATTAAACCCACAACAATATACTGAGTGGTTTAAAGTTATTTTTGATAAATTCTACGAACATATAAATATAAACTTATGAAACGAGCATGTTCAATATTATTATTCGTCAGAATGATTAATAGCGAACTGCATGTGACCTCTGAAAAACAATAAATATAGACACATGAAAGTAACGGTTAGTAGAAAAGCACATTTTAATGCGGCACATAGGCTTTACAGAAAAGATTGGAGTTTTGAGAAAAATGATGAAACTTTTGGTAAGTGTAATAACCCTAATTTTCATGGACACAATTATGAGCTCATAGCCAGCGTTACAGGTGAAATTGATCCAGAAACAGGTTATGTTATAGATATGAAGGTTTTAAAAGACATCATTAAAAATGAAGTTGAAGATGCTTTCGATCATAAAAATTTAAATCTAGAAGTCCCTGAATTTAAAGACTTAAACCCAACAGCCGAAAACATTGTTGTGGTTATTTATAACAAAATGAAATCTAAATTAGCCTCCAATTTAGAACTAGAAATAACACTTTATGAAACCCTTAGAAACTTTGTGAGCTATTCAGGTAATTAAATTAAAAATATGCTATACCCTTTAAAATTCAACCCTATTTTAAAAGACAAAATTTGGGGCGGACAAAAATTAAAAACCCTTTTAAATAAAGAAAGTGATTTGCCAAACGTAGGAGAAAGTTGGGAAATTAGTGACGTAGAAGGTGATACATCTATAGTTTCAAATGGTAGTTTAAAAGGTAAATCTTTAAAAGAATTATTGGAAACGTATAAAGCCGATTTAATAGGTGAAAAGAATTATAAAGTTTTTGGAAATAAATTTCCATTGCTTATTAAATTTATTGATGCTAAAGAAGATTTATCAATACAATTACATCCAAATGATGAATTAGCAGCAAAACGGCATAATTCCTTTGGAAAAACGGAGATGTGGTATGTTATGCAATCTGATGAAGATTCAAACCTAATTGTTGGTTTTAACCAAGATATGGATGCAAAAAAGTATTTGCACCATCTAGAAAATAAAACACTTCCAGAAATCTTGAATTTTGATAAGGTAAAAGCAGGAGATACTTACTTTATAGAAGTGGGGCGTGTTCATGCTATTGGAGCTGGAGTTATGTTGGCCGAAATTCAACAAACAAGTGATATTACCTACCGTGTTTACGATTGGGATAGAGTAGATGACCAAGGCAATGAAAGAGAATTGCATAACGATATAGCAATTGATGCTTTTGATTTTAATATGCCAGATAACTTTAGAGTAAATTATACAAAGGAGGAAAATAAATCTAACCAAATGGTTAGCTGTCCATATTTTACAACAAGTTATTTACAAGTATCAAAAACCCTTAAAAAAGAAAATAAACAAGATTCTTTTATAATATATATGTGTGTAGAGGGCAACGCAGAAATTACTGTAAATGGTAAATTTGAATCAATTAAAAAGGGCGAAACAGTACTGTTACCGGCTGCAATTAAAGATTATGAAATTACTTCTAAAAAGGCGACACTTTTAGAAGTATATGTTTAATTTTGTATAAATTTTAAAATAGATAAAATGGCAAATGTTAGAGAACTTAAAAAAGACATAAATTATGTTTTAGGTGATATTATAGAAGCAGTTTACGTTTGGGAATATTCAAATACAGATAAAGACACAAAAAATAGTGAAGCAATAATCGATGAAGCTATTGAAACTTTTGATGAGTTGATAGTAAAAGTTAACTCTAAAAATATTGAAAATCCTAAAGCACATTTTAAAGCAATTAATCAAGAATTAGAAACTAGAGGTAGAGCTTTAATTGAAAAAATAAATAAGCTAGGGTAATTTTTTGAATGGTTGCTTGCAAATATCATTTTTGAGATTATATTTGCACCCATTAAAACGCCGATGTAGCTCAGCTGGCTAGAGCAGCTGATTTGTAATCAGCAGGTCGTGGGTTCGAGTCCCTCCATCGGCTCCGAAATATTGCATACGAACAGGAAGTTGAAAAATGTAAAAGCATATTATTTTGACTTGGAACGAGAAGTTTATCCTGAGCGTAGTCTAAGGAAGTCCCTCCATCGGCTCTAAAAAAACAAAAAGACCTTTCATTTGAAAGGTCTTTTTGTTTTAACACTAATTAAAATTATTTTTCTTCCGAGGCTTTTATATCATCAACAAAACGTTGCAATTCTTTACCATATTTAGAAGCTTTAACTTTTGGAGTTAATGAGTTATTTATAGTATCTAATAATCTAATATTGGCATTATAAATTTCGGTTAATGCTAAATATGGAGCAACTTCACTATCCTTATTATTTAGCGCAAAGTTAATGGTATGTAAGTATTTTCGTTTGACAATGTTATCGTATCGTTTTTGAATGGTATCTAGTTTTGCAGAATCTCCTGCTTTTTGAGCTTCAAAATTTTCTTTTATTAAATCTAAGTTGTGACCGTTTAATCTAGACATAATAGTTCTATATTCTTCTAGCTTTTTCTGTTGCTTAGAGCCATTTGTTTTAGCGTCAAAAACAAAGTTCTTTAATGAAGTATTTATTTCTGTAATGCCTTTATCAGCAAAAAAAGTAATTCTGTCATTTTCTGCACTATTTTTATCTAAATATAAAAAGAATACTTCAGGAGAATCTAAATCACTATGCAGTTCAAATTCAGAACTACCATTTATAACTAATGAATCTACATTTATAAGTAAAGAATCATTTATTTTTTTTAGATAAATTGTTCCTTTTTTTAATCCTTCTATTTTTCCTTTTACTGTTAAATCGTGCTGTTTTTCACCACAAGACATTATTAAAAAAAGAGATAGTAATAATAGTAAATTCTTCATTCTTATTTTTTGCTTTTTTAATGTTGCAAATATCTCACATTTATATTTTATATACTAACAGCAACTAGGTATTTTATTACGTGTTAAATAAAACTTAAAAAAGCTAAATATTATTTTTTGGCACGGAGATTGCTTTAGATATAATAATTACATTTAAACTAAAAAGTTTATTGAGTGGTTACTTTAAACTTTTAAATTGTAATTCATATTTTTGGTTGGTTAGTTAGTTAAAAAGCACCCTGTACAGGGTGCTTTTTTGTTTAATTAATAAAATGAAATAGTGTATTTCATCGATAATATTGTGATTTTAATCTTTAAATGTTAAAATTTAGTGTATTTAATCGATTTTTAATGTATTTTATCGTTGTTTGATATTTAATAGTTATATATTTGGAGTGTACTAAATAACACACTTTTTAGTTCAATGGATTAATTAATTAATATTTGCATTATGTTGTTGATATGGAGACCCCAAATCTAACGTCATAATATAAAAAAGCAAATTGAAGAAAAGACCGAGTTTGAGGGAACTCGGTTTTTTTATGCAATAATTCTAAATGTTAAATTAATTCGTTTTCCTATACTTTTTTTCGTTTTTGGTATTTGGTGGAGCCAATTGTGCTGCGTTTCTCCCTTCATTAATAAAAGGCTTCCGTGTTTTAATATTAATTTCTTTTTTAGCTCTTTTTTATGCCTATGTTTAAAGTGAAAAATGCGTTCTGCTCCAAAACTTAAAGAGGCAATAATTGGATTTTCTCCAAGTTCTTTTTCATTATCTGCATGCCAACCATTGCTGTCTTTTCCATCTCTGTATAAATTGGCTAAACAGCTGGTAAACTTTATTTTTAATTTCTTTTCAATACTGTTTTTTATAGTTAACAACTCATTATCAAAAAGATTTGGTTTCATTGTAACATTACTGTATTTATAGGTTTTTTTGTTATCTGCATAAAATGCTGTTAACCTCGGTTGTAAATATGTTTTACCAAAAACTTTAATCGCATCTTCTTGCCAACACACGTTTTTTAATAAACTATTGAAGTATAAATCAGAGTCATTTTTATTAAAAAAGTCAGGATAATATATAACATCTGCACCTTCCATTTCTAAATTAATCGTACTTTCAAACAGCATATCCTTTTATTTTCTAAATTAGCACAATTCAAAATTATAATGAAGTATAAACTTATTATTTTATTCAGTTTTATCTATTTAAATGCTTTTTCGCAATTGCCTGATGGCTTTGTTTACGTAAAAGATGTGATTCCTGATTTAGATGTAGAATTACGATATTTCGGATCTAATAATTTTGTTGGAAAACCTATTAATGGCTATAATACCAATAAACTCATAGTAACAGAACAGACTGCTATAGCATTAAAGTTAGTGCATGAGGAGTTGCAAAACCACAATTTATGTTTAAAAGTTTACGATGGCTATAGGCCACAAAAAGCGGTTAATCATTTTGTGGAATGGGCTAGAGATTTAGGAGATACCATTAATAAACAAAATTATTACCCAAATGTTAAAAAGATACATTTATTTGATGAGGGTTATATAGCCTCAAAATCTGGACACAGTAGAGGAAGCACTGTTGATTTAACTATAATTGATGGAAATACCGGCATTCCTTTAGATATGGGAAGTACTTATGATTTTTTTGGGCAAGAATCATGGGTTGAGTATCAAAATATTTCAGATAGTCAAAAAGCTAATAGGCAATTATTACAAGAAATAATGCTAAAACATGGTTTTAGAAATTATCCAAAAGAATGGTGGCATTTTACGCTTAGAGGCGAACCTTTTCCTAATACTTATTTTGATTTTTCTATAGAATAAAAAACTGCTTTCTTTTAGAAAATAGTTTTTATCGTTTTTTAGTACCAGCGCTTCTTTTTCTTTTTAGAAGCTTCACTTTTTCTACCCTTTTTGTACTTACTTTTTCCAGGTGTTTTATGAACTTGTTTTTTAGCCTTTGGATCTAAAGGGTAAGGATGATCTTCAATACTATCAATTTGTAATTGTATAAGTTGCTGAATGGTTTTTACATATGCTTTTTCATCAGCAGAACAAAAAGAATAGGCTATTCCAGATTTTCCAGCTCTTGCTGTTCTACCAATGCGGTGCACATAAGTTTCGGGTACATTTGGTAAATCAAAATTTACTACAGCATCTAGGTTGTTAATGTCAATACCTCTTGCAGCAACATCGGTAGCAATTAAAATATTTACATCGCCTTTTTTAAATTTATTTAAAGCCTCTTGTCGTAAATTTTGGCTTTTGTCTCCATGAATACTATCTACTTTATAACCGTTTTTTATAAGTGTTTCTTCCAGTTTGGAAACACCAAATTTAGTGCGTCTAAAAATGATGATGTTTCCTTTTATAGTATTTCTTAACAGGTGTAAACATAATTCAATTTTATTACGTTTCGGTACGTAATATAATAGTTGATTTACGTTTTTTGATGTTGAAGAATTAGGTGCAACCTCAATTCGCTCGGGCGATTTTAAAATAGTATTTGCTAATTGTTCTACTTTATATGGAATGGTTGCAGAGAATAATAAGATTTGTTTTTCCTCAGGACACAAACGTTCTATTTTTTTAACATCATCAATAAAACCCATATCAAGCATTAAATCGGCTTCATCTAAAACAAGCGTTTCAACATAATCCAAGTTTATAATATCTTGCTTATGTAAATCGAGTAATCTACCCGGAGTTGTTATTAAAATATCAACGCCTTTTTTTAAGATATCTTTTTGAGGTTCAATAGAAGTGCCACCAAAAACGACTGTATTTCTTAAATTTGTGTAGGTTGAATAAGTTTCAAAATTTTTAGCAATTTGTATTGCTAATTCTCGTGTAGGGCTTACAACTAGGGCTTTTATTTTTTTTCCTTTTTTTGATGCATCTTGTTTGTTAAACAACAATTGTAAAATAGGAAGTGCAAAAGCTGCAGTTTTACCAGTTCCTGTCTGGGCAGAAACTATACAATCTTTTTTATTTAATACAGAAGGAATTGTTTTTTCTTGTACTAAAGTTGGGTTATCGTATCCCGCTTCGGCAATTGCCCTTAAAATAGGTTTGTTTAATTGTAAGTCTTTAAATGACATTTATAATAGTTTGATGCAAAGATATAACAAACCAAATCAAAGCGTCTTACTTTATAAATGGTTTCAATTTGTCTCTTTTTCTTTGTGGTAAAGCATTGGACTTACAATAAAAAAGTGGACAAATAGATAAGAGACTATGCGGCTAAATTATTATTATACATTTCTAATTCAA
>CANMSN010000032.1 GCA_947500585.1 uncultured Flavobacteriaceae bacterium
GCCAATGTGCCATCTGGTGCTACTACGATCTATTTTGGAGCTACAAATTCACTAGGTTATGTAACCTCAGAATACTTGTTAACAGATGGATCTGACCCAGGAGGAGGAACAGGTAATGATAACCTTGCTTTTTTAAATGGAACCGCGACTCAATCGACAACCTTAAATGGAGCCGTAGCATCACGAGCTATTGATGGAGACACCGATGGAAACTCTGGTGGTGGTTCAGTATCTGCAGCTCAAGGTCCTAATGCCTGGTGGGAAGTAGACCTGGGAGGTAGTTATGAGATTGATGACATAGTTGTTTTCAATAGAACAAACAATTGTTGTATTAATAGATTATCTGATTTCACAGTATCAGTTATCAATAGCGGAGGTACTACGATGTTTACACAAACCATTACCAATGCACCTACTCCTTCTATAACACTAGATGCTGGTGGTGTAGTTGGTCAGGTTGTTAGGATACAATCGAACCTTATCGAAACATTGAACTTGGCAGAAGTACAAGTATTTGGAAGTGAAAGTGGAAGTACTAAGCTAGATCAAACGATCACCTTTAATTTACCCGCGAAGCAACTTGGAGATGCGGACTTTGATCCAGCTACTGCTAGCTCAGGCTATAACATTTCCTATACGAGCTCAAATACCAGTGTAGCGACTATTGTTAATGGAAACATTAGAATCGTAGGAGTAGGAACTTCTGAAATAACGGCTTCTCAAGCAGGAAACGTTATTTATAATCCAGCTCCAAGTGTAACCCGTACCTTGGTAGTTACTGATGGAAACACAGGAGGAACGACAAACCTTGCTTTAAATGGAACAGCGACTCAATCGACAACCTTAAATGGTGCAGACGCTTCGCGTGCCATTGATGGTGATACCAATGGAGTTTTTAGTTCAGTTAATGGTTCGGTAACAGCTGCTCAAGGTCCTAATGCCTGGTGGGAAGTAGACCTAGGAGGTAATTATAGCATTGATGATATAGTTATTTTCAATAGAACAGACAATTGTTGTAAAAGCCGCTTATCTGATTTCACGTTATCCGTTATCAATAGCAGTGGAACTACCACGTTTACACAAACCATTACTACAGCACCGAATCCTTCTGTAACAATAGATGCTGGAGGTGCTGTTGGTCAGGTTGTTAGGATACAATCGAACCTTATCACTACATTGAACTTGGCCGAAGTAGAGGTATATGGAGCAGGCTCAAATACCAATACCAACAATACGATCACGATTCAAGAAAATGCGACAGGTTTTTGTGATGTAGATGGTGTGATTCAAAGTGCAGATGCAGGATATACAGGTAGCGGTTATGCCAATACATCGAATGCACTGGGAAGAGCCATAGATTGGGAAATAGATGGTGCAGCTGGATCTTATACTTTCGTATGGCGTTATTTGGTAGGCTCTGCTAGAACTGCAGATCTGATTGTTAACGGAACGACCGAGGCTAGTGGTATTTCATTTGTGAACACACAAGGAAGTTGGTTTACCGCAGAAGCAACGGTTAGTTTAGGAGCAGGCGTAAAATCTATAATTTTAAGTTCTACCAGTAGTACGGGTCTTGCAAAAATAGACTATGTAGAAGTTACAGGACCAAATGTAGCTGTTTCAGGATGTACAAATTCCTCAAAAACAAGTTCGGAGAAAACGACGCTTGACGTGGAAACCTCAAATGCTGATGGTGTACTTTATGCTTTCCCAAATCCAGTAACAGATATAGTTAATATTAAAATTAGTGGATCAAAGGGCGCAAAGCTAGATATCATGAACAATCTAGGACAGCATGTTTTTACGCAAGATATTAAAGGAGCAAGTACAGCTGTAGATGTAAGTAAGCTTACTTCTGGGATATATATCCTTAAGGTAACAGATGGACAGCAAGTGCAGACCAAGAAAATAATTAAAAAGTAAAATAAGAACACCGACGATTAAAAACGTCGGTGTTCTTATTTAAAATGAGCCAGTGTTAAGTTATACAAAATTTGATATCGGGCTTGAAGAAAATTTGCTTGCAGAACATAAGTTTCCTTATAACTGCTAGCCTATTAAATAACTAATGAATTAAATACAATTTTTATTAACATTTTAAAACTAAATTATGATGAAAGATTTCAAAAGATTAGTGCCCTTTTTTTTCAAAAACAGGCTGTTTTCAAAAATGAAAACAGTTGTTTTATTAACCTTTTTAATGCTTTGTTCCGATATAATAAGCGCGCAGACCTCGGAAGTTCCATGGATGGAAGGGTCGTGGGGAGTACGATTAATTATTAGAGGCGGAAAAGATCTAGATACTTTTGTGACTAATGGTTATGACTACGTTGAAGCAGCTAGGCGTATAGTTAGAGATTATCCTACCATAGGTCACGTTATGACAAATTTCACTAACAATGCAAATAGCAGCTTATTTCTATTAAGAGAGAATCCTGATATACCTAATTTAGCTAGTCAACTTCATGAGCGATTTTTTCCAAGCATAGAGAATGAACAAATTATTTTTGATGTTATACAAGTATTTAAAGATGCAGGTATTAAAGTGATTCTATACATAAATCATCAGCCTTCTATGGAGGATGGTACTACAGCACAAATAAATTCTTGGAATAATTATACAGGAGGCACAAACAAGTTTCAATATTTTGAAGATATATGTGTAGGCTTTGCAAAGCGTTTTGATGGCTTAATTGATGGCTATTGGATTGATAATTTTGGAGGTCTTGCAGAATCTATTCCTGTAAAAGATAGATTTATTAATGCACTTTTAGCTGCCCATACTATACAAAAACCAGTTATTGCTACAAATTGGAAAAAATCATATTTCTCTGGTATAACCGTTGATTCGGATGGCCCTGATGAAAGAGATCCTGATAATTATAAAGTAATAAAGTATCAAGCTAACGATATGTGGTCTGATTATACACATGGTCACGTTACCTCAATAGGTGGACAAAACGCACCATCAAATTCTTTTGGGTATGATGAATTTACACTTCCAGACTTTGACATTAGCGGTGTGACTGTAAGTGCTGAGTCAGGTAAAACACAGGTAAAACATATGTTTGTCCCAATTCGTAGACGTTGGTCTGTAAATAATCCTATAATAGATTATCCAATAATGTACGATAATGATCAAGCCTACAGATTTGTAAAAAGAATTACAGATGCTGGAGGAGCAATTACTTTCTCTACAACAATTACAGATGGTGGATTACCTATGCCAGATGAAAACGCGGTATTAAAGCATGTAAATGCACAAATGGAAGCTAATGCGGATTACGTGCCCTATGTTAGGCCAGCAGGTGCATTTTTGGTGGGTGAGACAACACCTAATTACAATCAAGTTATTGATTTCCATAAGATAGATAATAAACAAGTGGGTGATCCAGACTTTTTTCCTTTTGCATATGCTAGTTCTGGAGCCCCAGTTACGCTTACCAGTTCAAATACTTCCGTTGCCACTATCGTTAATGGAAACATCCGTATTCAAGGCGAGGGTACTACCAATATAACGGCATCACAAGGCGGAAATTCAACATTCGCAGCTGCATCGAGTGTAGTAAGACAGTTAACGGTTACTAGTGGAGGAACAGGAGGAACGACAAACCTAGCTTATAATGCGCCAGCGACTCAATCCACAACATTAGGAGATGCCGTAGCATCCCGTGCCAATGATGGAGACACCAATGGAAACTTTGGAGGAGATTCTGTATCAGCAGCTGGAGGTCCAAATGCCTGGTGGGAAGTAGATTTAGAAGGCAGTTATAGCATTGATGATATAGTTATTTTCAATAGAACAAACAATTGTTGTAAAGCTCGCTTATCAGATTTTACAGTATCAGTTATCAATAGCAGTGGAACTACCACGTTTACACAAACCATTACTACAGCTCCGAACCCTTCTGTAACAATAGATGCTGGTGGTGCCATTGGTGAGGTAGTTAGAATCCAATCGAATCTTACCGAAACATTGAATCTTGCAGAAGTAGAAGTCTATGGAAGTGAAAGTTCTAAGCTAGATCAAACCATTACCTTTAATTTACCCGCGAAGCAACTAGGTGATGCGGACTTTGATCCAGCTACTGCTAGCTCGGGCTATAACATTTCCTATACCAGCTCAAATACCAGTGTAGCGACTATCGTTAATGGGAATATAAGAATTGTAGGCGTAGGAACTTCAGAAATAACAGCTTCTCAAGCAGGAAACGTTATTTATAACCCAGCTCCAAGTGTAACCCGTACCTTGGTAGTTACCGATGGAAACACAGGAGGAACGACAAACCTTGCTTATAATGCACCAGCAACCCAATCCACAACATTAGGAGATGCCGTAGCTTCCCGTGCCAATGATGGAGACACCAATGGAAACTTTGGAGGAGATTCTGTATCAGCAGCTGGAGGACCAAATGCCTGGTGGGAAGTAGATTTAGAAGGCAGTTATAGCATTGATGATATAGTTATTTTCAATAGAACAAACAATTGTTGTAAAGCTCGCTTATCAGATTTTACAGTATCAGTTATCAATAGCAGTGGAACTACCACGTTTACACAAACCATTACTACAGCCCCTAATCCTTCTGTTACAATAGATGCTGGAGGTGCCGTTGGTGAGGTTGTTAGAATCCAATCGAACCTTACCGAAACATTGAACCTTGCCGAAGTAGAGGTATATGGATCAGTGTCAAATACCAACAATACGATCACTATTCAAGAAAATACGACAGGTTTTTGTGATGTAGATGGTGTGATTCAAAGTGCAGATGCAGGATATACAGGTAGCGGTTATGCCAATACATCGAATGCACTGGGAAGAGCCATAGATTGGGAAATAGATGGTGCAGCTGGATCTTATACTTTCGTATGGCGTTATTTAGTAGGATCTGCTCGAACTGCAGATCTGATTGTTAACGGAACGACCGAGGCTAGTGGTATTTCATTTGTGAACACACAAGGAAGTTGGTTTACCGCAGAAGCAACGGTTAGTTTAGGAGCAGGAGTAAAATCTATAATTTTAAGTTCTACCAGTAGTACAGGTCTTGCAAAAATAGATTATGTAGAAGTGACAGGACCAAATGTAGCTGTTTCAGGATGTACAAATTCCTCAAAAACAAGTTCGGAGAAAACGACGCTTGACGTGGAAGCCTCAGATGCTGATGGTGTACTTTATGCTTTCCCAAATCCAGTAACAGATATAGTTAATATTAAAATTAGTGGATCAAAGGGCGCAAAGCTAGATATCATGAACAATCTAGGACAGCATGTGTTTACGCAAGATCTTAAAGGGTCAAGTACAGCTGTAGATTTAAGTGATCTCTCATCAGGGATATATATCCTTAGAGTAACAGGTGAAAAACAAGTTCAGACTAAGAAAATAATTAAAAAGTAAAATTGTTTTTTAGGATATCCTGAATAAAATCAAATAGAGGGATAAAATATCTTTTAGAAGACATTTTGAATCCCTCTTAATACCAAAAATAACCACTGTGGTTAATGAATAAAGTCTAACCACGGTGGTTTTTTGTTTATAATGTTTAATAATAAAGCCTATTAAAGGATCTGAATAATGTTTAAATGTCCATTGATTTAATCTAATCGGTGTAATATTTAGGGTTTTCTTAGACTCTAATAATCTAGGACAGCATGTGTTTACGCAAGATATTAAAGGGCAAACAGCTGTTGATTTAAGTGATCTCTAATCAGGGATATATATTCTTAAAGTAACAGAGCAGATGAACAACACGTTCAGACTAAGAAAATAATTAAAAAATAATGAGACACCTAGGATTAAAACTGTCGCTGGTTCTTATTTAAAATGAGCCAGTGTTAAGTTATACAACTTTTGATATTGAACTTGACGAAAACTTTGCTGTAAAACTTAAGTCTTAAATTATAACTAATAATCAATAAGAAAAAAAACTATTTACAGCTTAAAAAGTATTGCAATTAAACACAGAACCTAAAAAGTATTTGGTTTTAAAAATCTTAAAAATCTTAAAAAAATGAAAAAATTATTACTAACTATTGTTTTTGCTTTGGGTATTATTAATGCTCATGCGGTTCAATCTGAAGAATGGGTCTATAAGACCGTTAATGGTACAGACCTTAAAATGGCAGTTTTTTTACCAGATAACTATGCTGCCTCAAATCAAAATTTTCCTTGTATCGTCTATTTTCATGGAGGAGGTTGGACTGGAGGGTTACCCAGTTGGCAGTTTCCTGATTGTGAATATTGGAGGACAAGAGGGATGATAGCTGTTTCTGTTGATTATCGTTTACAGGTAACATATGAGAACGGTATAAAGGTTCCGTTAGAACCTGTCAAAGATGCTAAATCTGCTGTTCGTTACCTTCGAGCAAACGCCTCACAATTGAAAGTTGATACCAATAAAATTATTTGCGCTGGTTCTTCTGCAGGAGGCCAATTAGCGGCGGCAACAGCTATGATCAATGATCCAAGTACTAACGATAATGTTTACGATCTTTCAATTTCATGTGTCCCAAATGCGCTTATTCTTTACAATCCATATTATGAGACTATAGACCTCTTAAACCCAGAAAAGCACGTTGTAAACGGGTTGCCTCCGACTATTATTTATCAAGGAGAAAATGACACCACAGTACCTTATCTAGATATGATTGATTATCATAATTCCCTTATAGCAGCAGGCAATGAATCTTCATTATACATTGCAGAAAATAGAGGCCATGGTTTTTGTAACGGACTTAATGAACAAAACAGACATTTTTATTGGTCACTAGAACTAGGAGATCAATTCTTAACAAGAAATGGCTTAATTACAGGAAATTCGACAGTGACAAGACCAGATGGCGTTAATGAAGTTACTGCAAGTCAATACTACAGTTTTAACCCAGTAGAAAGCTATCCTCAAGACCCAAACGGTAGCAATGATAACCTTGCCTTAAATGGAACAGCGACACAATCCACAACCTTAAATGGTGCAGACGCTTCGCGTGCCATTGATGGTGATACCAATGGAGTTTTTAGTTCAGTTAATGGTTCGGTAACGGCTGCTCAAGGTCCTAATGCCTGGTGGGAAGTAGACCTGGGGGGTAGTTATGAGATTGATGACATCAATGTTTTCAACAGAACAGACAATTGTTGTAAAAGTCGCTTATCTGATTTCACGATATCTGTTATCAATAGTGGAGGAACTACCACGTTTACACAAACCATTACTACAGCACCGAATCCTTCTGTTACAATAGACGCTGGAGGTGCCGTTGGTCAGGTTGTTAGGATACAATCGAACCTTATCACTACATTGAACTTGGCAGAAGTACAAGTATTTGGAAGCGAAAGTGAAAGTTCTAAGCTAGATCAAACGATTACCTTTAATTTACCTGCGAAGCAACTTGGAGATGCGGACTTTGATCCAGCTACTGCTAGCTCAGGCTATAACATTTCCTATACGAGCTCAAATACCAGTGTAGCGACTATAGTTAATGGGAATATAAGAATCGTAGGCGTAGGAACTTCAGAAATAACGGCATCTCAAGCAGGAAATGTTGTTTATAACGCAGCCCCAAGTGTAACCCGTACCTTGGTAGTAACCGATGGAAACACAGGAGGAACGACAAACCTTGCTTATAATGCACCAGCAACCCAATCCACAACATTAGGAGATGCCGTAGCATCCCGTGCCAATGATGGAGACACCAATGGAAACTTTGGAGGAGATTCTGTATCAGCAGCTGGAGGTCCAAATGCCTGGTGGGAAGTAGATTTAGAAGGCAGTTATAGCATTGATGATATAGTTATTTTCAATAGAACAAACAATTGTTGTAAAGCTCGCTTATCAGATTTTACAGTATCAGTTATCAATAGCAGTGGAACTACCACGTTTACACAAACCATTACTACAGCTCCGAACCCTTCTGTAACAATAGATGCTGGTGGTGCCATTGGTGAGGTTGTTAGAATCCAATCGAACCTTACCGAAACATTGAACCTTGCCGAAGTAGAGGTATATGGAGCAGGCTCAAATACCAATACCAACAATACAATCACGATTCAAGAAAATGCAACTGGTTTTTGTGATGTAGATGGTGTGATTCAAAGTGCAGATGCAGGATATACAGGTAGCGGTTATGCCAATACATCGAATGCACTGGGAAGAGCCATAGATTGGGAAATAGATGGTGCAGCTGGGTCTTATACTTTCGTATGGCGTTATTTAGTAGGCTCAGCTAGAACTGCAGATCTGATTGTTAACGGAACGACCGAGGCTAGTGGTATTTCATTTGTGAACACACAAGGAAGTTGGTTTACCGCAGAAGCCACGGTTAGTTTAGGAGCAGGAGTAAAATCTATAATTTTAAGTTCTACCAGTAGTACGGGTCTTGCAAAAATAGATTATGTGGAAGTTACAGGACCAAATGTAGCTGTTTCAGGATGTACAAATTCCTCAAAAACAAGTTCGGAGAAAACGACGCTTGACGTGGAAGCCTCAGATGCTGATGGTGTACTTTATGCTTTCCCAAATCCAGTAACAGATATAGTTAATATTAAAATTAGTGGATCAAAGGGCGCAAAGTTAGATATCATGAACAATCTAGGACAGCATGTGTTTACGCAAGATCTTAAAGGGTCAAGTACAGCTGTAGATTTGAGTGATCTCTCATCAGGGATATATATCCTTAGAGTAACAGGTGAAAAACAAGTTCAGACTAAGAAAATAATTAAAAAGTAAAATTGTTTTTTAGGATATCCTGAATAAAATCAAATAGAGGGATAAAATATCTTTTAGAAGACATTTTGAATCCCTCTTAATACCAAAAATAACCACTGTGGTTAATGAATAAAGTCTAACCACTGTGGTTTTTTGTTTATAATGTTTAATAATAAAGCCTATTAATGGATCTGAATAATGTTTAAATGTCCATTGATTAAATCTAATCGGTGTAATATTTAGGGTTTTTACAGACTTTATGAATATACTATTTGTAAGGCGGTAAAACAATTTAGATTCTTTTTAAAGCAAGGCCATTTGCCCCTTTTTGCAAATTTCTAGTATTCCATAATAGCATTTTTGGAATAAAATAAATTTCTGCAATTCAAAAAAAGTAATGCCTATGAGAAAAGTATCATAAAAATGATGTATACAGGCATATTGATAATCTGAAAAACAGTTTTTTTACAAATTTCCTTTTTAAGGAAACCCTATTTAAAGATAGTTTCTTCTATAGGAAAGAAATAATAGATTACTAAAGTAACAATTATGTTTATCAAAAAAAGCATTTAATATTTTAATTTATAGTGCTTTATGTTTTGTTAACATTATAGGGTTTTCATTTTTTATCTTTAAGTATTTGAGTGTTTTTAGGTTGTAATATAATTAATTATTCAGTCATTAAGACGAATTGAAAGAGCTCTTAAGCATTATTCATGTTAATTTTTCTTGCCAAAATTGCGTACTAACGATTACAGCAATGAAATGGTTAAAATGAGCAAAATACATTAAGTATAGCTAATGTATTTTTGTAAAAAAATTAAACTCGAAAAAAAATTTGTGAAAGTACTGATTACCATTATAACAGATTGGGTTAAGAAATTAAAGATAAAAAAGGAACTATTTACAGCTAAAGATCTGGACTACAATTAAAGTGAATGAATTAAAATATTTACTAAAAATATGGACTTATATATTATACTTAACATTAATAGATATAAAATATAAACATCATTAAAAAATAGTAAAAGACAGTTTGAAAAAGGTATAGATCAAGAATCAATGAGATGACAACTTTTATGTTTTTTTGTTAAAATTTAAGGTATTGTCATTTTTTTTGTAACCCCTTTTTTATTTTTAATTGTCATAGTATTAGTTATTGTATTTACTGACTTATTTGTGCAGTTTGTTCAAAATATAACTTAATTAAAACTAAACTAAAACATTTTACCACTATGAAAAGAACAATTACCTTATTATTCATTTTTATTGCTTTTACAGTATCAGCACAACAACCCGAAACTGATTGGTTAGCAGGTTCTTGGGGGGTAACTTATCCTGTTTATGGAGGTGCTAGGCTTGATACAGAAATAAACAATAACGGACAAGATTATCAAAATGGAGCACAAGAAATAGTTGATGAATTGCCAACTGTAGGTCATATCATCACTAACTTATCCTATTTTGCTAATTCTCATTATTTTACACTAAGTGCTAATGCTAACATAGATGTTGCTAACGAAATACATCCAAGTATTGTTCCGAGTGCGGCTAACGATCAAATCATTTTTGATGTTTTGCAAACTTTTAAAGATGCAAATAAAAAAATAATATTATATATTTCTTGTAATTTCTTCGACAGAGCATCTGCTGATGTTCAAGCCGCTTGGCAAACATACTATACAACCCATCATGATGGTACTGAATATACTTCTTATAAATATCTTATACAAGGTTTTATTGAAAATGTAAAGGATTATACAGATGGATATTGGTTAGATACCTTCGGTGGTATGGGAACTAATGGTAAAGATTTTGTTGCAATGATAAAAGCTACTGATCCAGGAGCAGTTTGTGGTGTTAATGCAAGTAAAAAATATTATTCAATAAACGGTAGTACTATTCAAGTAGATTCTGATGGTATAAACGATGATAATGAACAAAATTATAAGGTAGTTGTACATGAACCATTAACGGCTACTCAGGATTTTACACATGGTCATGTTACCCCTATTGCACAAAAAGCACCTGTAAATTCATGGGCTTATGAAGAATTTACAATATCAAATATGGTTGAAGATCCTTATGCGATCTTTAATGGAGAATCTAAGTTAAAGCACGCATGGTTTCCAACTAGAGAAAGATGGCATTTACCACAAGAAAATCTGGTGTTTGGATTGGAACAAGCCTATAGATTTGTGAGAAGGATTACAGAATCAGGCGCATCTGTGTCTTGGGCTACAACTACAGATCCAGGGCCTAATGCAGCAAATGCCTCTGAACTTGGCTATGTGAGAGCAGGATATATGATGGCGGATGAAATGTTTATAATGAAGGAAATAAATCGTAGATTATTGATGAGTCGAAAAATGGACTACATCCCATATGTTAGGCCAGAGGGCGCATATTTAGTTGGCGAGACAGCACCAAATTACCATCAATTTATTGATTTCCACAAGGTAGATGATAAAAAAGTAGGTGATTCAGACTTTTTTCCTTTTGCATATGCCAGTTCTGGAGACCCAGTTACACTTACCAGTTCAAACCCGAGTGTTGCTACAATAGTAAATAATCAAATACGTATTCAGGGAGAGGGTACTACAGATATAACTGCATCGCAAAGTGGGAATGCTACATTCGCAGCTGCAACTAGTGTAACACGAACCTTAACAGTTTATCCAGAAGGCACTATTTTAAATAATATTGCTTTAAACGGAACCGCAACACAATCATCAGATGTTTCTGGTGGCGGAGGAGAAGCATTACTGGCTATTGATGGAGATACTAATGGCGAATATGCAAATGGTTCGGTAACTAGTACATCTTCAGAAATAGATCCTTGGTGGCAGGTAGATTTAGAATCGGATTACAGTATTGACACCATTAAACTTTTTGGTCGTACCGATGCATGCTGTAATACAGAACTGTCTAATTTTACTGTTATTGTAACGGATAGTGATGGTAATGTCACGTATACTGAAACATTTACTTCGTATCCCGATCCATCCATTACAATAAATACGGGAGGCGTTATTGGTAGCATTGTTAAAGTCCAACAGCATTCAGATCCTGTGGCTATATCATTGAATTTGGCAGAAGTGCAAGTTTCGGGAAATGAAATAAACGTATCGCAAACTATATTTTTTCCTGAAATTTTTGATAAAGAAGTTGGTGGTGCTAATTTTTCCCCAAAGGCAATGGCAAGTTCAGGATTAGCGGTTAGCTATACCAGTTCAAATACAGATGTAGCTATTATTGTAAATAATGAAATTCAAATTGTAGCTGAGGGTACAACAAATATAACAGCAACCCAGTTAGGGAATGCTACATTCGCTGCGGCGACACCAGTAGTACGCCAATTGAATGTTATTGTTCCTGATGAGGGAGAACCTAATGAAAATGGTGAAATTTTCCCTGAAGCAGATTCATATACTTGGGACAAATTTCCTGATAATAATTTAAATAACAACAGATTATTT
>CANMSN010000033.1 GCA_947500585.1 uncultured Flavobacteriaceae bacterium
ATTCAGTACTTTAATTTACTAAATATTCTGCTTTTTTCTTCAATAAAAACTAAACTTTTTACGTCGAACTCACGTTAAAATAGTGGTTTTGAATTTGTAATAAAACATCAAAACTATAATAATCTTAAATGGTATCTTTGCACTCGTAAAATTGAATAATTTCGTGAGTAAAACTAATCTCTCGCAAACCTATTTACAGACTTTGCAAACGCAAAATCTGCAAACTGTTATTGCCCAAACTCAATCTTTCGACTCCGCTCAATACAGGCCCAAAATACATTTAAGAGGTCTTGTAAGGTCTTCATTTTCTTTTGTTATTTCCAGTGTTTTCAAAACAGCCGATAAACCGTTCTTAATAGTATTTAATGACAAAGAAGAAGCGGCACATTATTTAAACGATTTAGAGCAATTATTAAGCGATAAAGATGTGTTGTTCTATCCGGGGAGCTACAGAAGGCCTTATCAAATAGAAGAAACAGATAATGCAAATGTACTCTTGCGCTCAGAGGTTTTAAACCGTATAAATTCTCAAAAAAAACCAGCCATAATTGTTACCTATCCAGATGCGCTTTTTGAGCAAGTGGTAACTAGAAAGGAATTGGAACGCCATACTTTGAAAGTTTCGGTTAATGATAACTTATCAATTGATTTTGTAAACGAAGTGCTGTTTGAATATCAATTTAAACGTGTCGATTTTGTAACCGAACCAGGTGAGTTTTCAGTACGAGGAGGTATTGTAGATGTGTTTTCGTTTTCGCATGATGAACCTTACCGCATCGAGTTTTTTGGCGATGAGGTAGATAGCATCAGGACCTTTGATGTAGAAACGCAGCTTTCTATTGAGCAGATAAAAAAAATTAGTATTATTCCTAATGTTGCCAATAAATTATTAGAGGAAAGTAGACAAAGTTTTTTAAAATATATAGCCCAAAAAACGGTGGTGTGTTTAAAAAATGCAGATCTATTCTTTTCTAGAATTGATGATTTTTATGCAAAAGCAGAAGAAGCTTTTAAAACACTTTCATCAGATATAAAACATGCCGAACCCCATGAGCTTTTTTGTGATTCCACATTATTAAAAAAGCAGTTACTCGATTTTTCAATTATTGAGTTTGGTACTTCGGCTTACTTCGACTCCGCTCTGCACAAGTCACTCAGTAACCAAAATACAATAATAAATACCAAGCAAAAACAACTGGTGACTGAGCGTAGTCGAAGTCACGAAATAATATTCAACACCACACCACAACCATCATTCAACAAACAATTTAATCTTTTAATAGAAGATTTAAATGCCAATCACGAAAACGGTTACACCAACTATATAGCTTGTGTAAGTGAACAACAGGCAAAACGGTTTCATGATATTTTTGATGATTCTCACTTGGATGTAAAACAATATCAAACCATCATTTTATCACTTCACCAGGGGTTTGTAGACCACGACACTAAAATTGTTTGCTATACCGATCATGAAATTTTCGAGCGTTACCATAAATTCCACATAAAAAATGGGTATGCTAAAAAGCAAGCCATAACTTTAAAAGAACTAACAAATCTTGATATTGGTGATTATGTAACGCATATCGATCATGGTATTGGGCGTTTTGGCGGACTTCAAAAAATAGATGTAGAAGGCAAAAAGCAAGAAGCTATAAAATTAATTTATGGCGAGCGCGATGTGTTGTATTTAAGCATTCACTCTTTACATAAAATAACCAAGTTTAACGGCAAAGATGGCAAACCTCCAAAAATTTATAAATTAGGAAGTAATGCTTGGAAAACCTTAAAACAAAAAACGAAAGCACGTGTAAAACATGTGGCTTTCAATTTAATTAAGCTTTACGCAAAACGTAAAACGGAAAAAGGCTATCAATATAATCCAGATAGTTATATGCAACACGAGTTGGAAGCGTCTTTTATTTATGAAGACACACCCGACCAAAGTACGGCAACAGCTGATATTAAAGCCGATATGGAAAGTGAGCGTCCTATGGATCGTTTAATTTGTGGTGATGTTGGTTTTGGTAAAACCGAAGTAGCTATTCGTGCTGCGTTTAAAGCTGTTGATAATGGAAAACAAGTGGCGGTTTTAGTGCCAACAACTATTTTGGCGTATCAACATTCAAGAACCTTCAAAGAACGTTTAAAAGATTTCCCGGTAACGGTTGATTATTTAAATAGGTTTAGAACTGCTAAAGAAAAACGAGAAACACTTGAAAACTTAGAACAAGGAAAAGTAGATATTATAATAGGAACGCATCAACTCGTCAATAAAAATGTAAAGTTTAAAGATTTAGGACTTTTAATTGTTGATGAAGAACAAAAATTCGGTGTAGCCGTAAAAGAAAAATTAAAAACCTTGAAAGACAATGTTGATGTATTAACATTAACGGCAACACCAATACCTAGAACGCTTCAGTTTAGTTTAATGGCAGCTCGTGATTTATCTGTAATCACAACACCACCACCAAATCGTTACCCTATTGAGAGTCATGTTATTCGGTTTAGTGAAGAAACTATTCGAGATGCCGTGAGTTATGAAATTGAACGTGGTGGTCAAACATTTTTCATTCATAACCGTATTGAAAATATTAAAGAAGTTGCGGGCATGATTCAGCGCTTGGTACCCGATGCAAAAGTGGGTATTGGCCATGGGCAAATGGAAGGTAAAAAATTAGAGCAACTGATGTTGTCGTTTATGGATGGTGCTTTTGATGTTTTGGTAAGCACAACCATTGTAGAAAGCGGCTTGGATGTATCCAATGCCAACACCATTTTTATAAATAATGCCAATAATTTTGGGTTGAGCGATTTACATCAAATGCGTGGTCGTGTTGGGCGAAGCAACAAAAAAGCGTTCTGTTATTTTATTACACCAGAATATTCTGCCATGACGGATGATGCTAGAAAACGTATTACGGCTTTAGAGCAATTTACTGAGTTAGGAAGTGGTTTCAATATCGCTATGAAAGATTTAGAAATTCGTGGTGCTGGTGATTTATTGGGTGGCGAACAAAGTGGATTTATTAACGAAATAGGTTTTGATACTTATCAGAAAATATTGAATGAAGCTATTGAGGAGCTCAAAGAAAATGAGTTTAAAGATTTATATAACGAAGACGATGCAGATAAAGTTTATGTAAAAGACGTAACAATTGATTCTGATTTTGAATTATTATTTCCTGATGATTACGTAAATAATATTGCTGAACGATTAAATTTATATACTCAGCTTAATAATTTAAAAACAGAAGAAGAATTACATACCTTTAAGGCAGAGTTAGTTGATCGTTTTGGTGAATTACCAAAACAAGTGACCGATTTACTAAATAGTGTCCAAATTAAGTGGATTGCCACCAAAGCTGGTTTTGAGAAAATAATTATGAAACAAGGCAAACTTATAGGCTATTTTATAAACGATCAGCAAAGTAATTTTTATCAAAGTTCAGGTTTTACCAAAGTGTTGCAATTTGTACAAAAGCATCCAAATGTCTGTAAAATGAAAGAGAAGCAAACACGAAACGGATTACGATTAATGCTTACGTTTGAAAAGATTAAATCGGTTAAACAAGCTTTAGAAGCTTTACAACCCATAGTGGCTTAATTTTTGAATTAAAATAAAGAATAAACTAAATAAATGAAACGTTTAATTTTCCTTTCGGTTTTATTACCATCTATTCTTTTAGCACAACATACTATTAAGGGTAAATTTTCACCACCTGAAGATTATAATGTGGCTTTGTTATATAAAGTTACACCAACAATATCACAATATATCTCTAATTCCGAAGTAAAAAAAGATGGCACTTTTGAGTTTAAATTAGATTCTACAGTAACAAAAGGCATGTATAGAATAGTTTATGCAGTACCCCAAGAAGACTATAATTTTGATGTTATTTATAATAAAAATGAAGATATTGAGCTTACATTCAACTCTGAAACTGGCGTAAAATTTCTGTCTTCTTCAGAAAATAAATTGATAGCCTCTTACACCAATAGCATGTCTATGGTCACCCAAAGTATTGGGAATTATTACAGGCAGCAAAGTAAAGATACTATGGCTTTAAAAGCTATTTTTAAAACCCAAAGAGAAACTCAGCAAAACTTTGAAAAAGCTGCGAAAGGCATGATTGCGCTTCACTTTATAAAAGCAAACAAACCGTATATTCCTAAAAATCATGAAACTGTTAAAACCTACGTTAATAATTTAAAAACACATTATTTTGACTATATAGATTTTAATAACAAAACATTACAAAGTTCTAGTTTTTTAGAAGAACGCATGCTCAATTATGTATTTGGAATGTCATCTGATGATTTAGATGAAGTAGCAAGTTATAAAAACAATATCGATGTTTTTTGTAATGCGATGAAAACAGTTCCTAAAGAAGTTAAAAGAATTTTGTTGGTCGATTTATGGGAACAAATGCGCGATTTAGGTTTTGAAAACGTTGCAAATTATGTCTCTGAAACTTACTTGATGGATATTGCGATTGCTTTAAATGACCAAGAATTAATAAGCGATTTAATACTTTTAATAAATATTGCAATTGGCGAAGAAGCACCAGATTTTTCATTTGAAATTGAAAAAGACAAAAAAGTAGTTACTAAAAAACTTAGTGAATTAAATAATGCTGAAAATTATATTCTAGTATTTTGGAGTAGTGGTTGCTCACATTGTTTAGATGAAATTCCGCAGTTGCATACTTTTGTAAAAACACAAGAAAAAGGTTTTGTAAAAGTAATTGCTATTGGACTGGAAGATAAGCCAGATGATTGGAAAGTATTAACTGAAAAGTATACTGAATTTATTCATGTTTATGGTAAAGGAAAATGGGATAACGACATTGGAAACACTTATGGTGTTAATGCAACACCAACCTATTTTGTTTTAGACATGGATAAAAAAATTATAGCAAAACCTGAAGATTTTGAGGGTTTGAAAGATTTTTTTGATGAGGAGTAAGTCTGTCATTCTTGCCTTCACTTCGACTTCGCTCAGTGAGCACTCAGGAATGACAAAAGCTAACCATTAAAAATGATAAAAAGCATTTTCTAAATGCTCAATATTAAAGCCCTTTCCTTCTTTTACAATGGCAATAATATCAAAACGCACTTCCACATCTAAACTATTAACATTTACATATTCATCTACTGCTTTCACTAAACGTTGTATTTGTTTAGGCTTCACAAAATCTTGAGGATTACCAAAGTCGGTAGTCGAGCGTGTTTTAACTTCAATGATGGCAAGTGTGTCTTTTATCTGCGCAATAATATCAACTTCAGCTTTATCAAAGCGGTAATTACGTTCTATTATTTCGTAACCGTTTTTTATTAGAAAATCAACAGCAAGTTGTTCGCCTTTCTTACCGAGTTCGTTGTGTTTTGCCATAAATTTATACTTTACTAACCAGACCTCACAGGTTTTTAAAACCTGTGAGGTCTATGTATAATGAATGTTAGATTACCCTCTAAACAAAAAGAAATCATCTTTCATATCTTCAATTTGGGTGTCTTCATTTGTAATAATATAGTCGATGGCTTTAGAGGTGAAGTCATCTCCTTTTTTAGTTAAAGACACAATGTTTTTATCAAATTGAATCATGTTGTTCTTAAGGGCTAAATCTAAAACCGTTTTAGAGCGTACTTTTTGCCAATTAATATGCTCGTTGAGATGATTGACATGGCGTTCACTTTCTTCGGTATGATTTTTTAAGTGTAATAAAAACGTTAATAATGATACCTCTGTTCGTTGTTGTTTTTCTCTATACATAACAGCAATAACACCTTTGCTCGGGGCGAATAAATAGACTACTAAAAACAACAGTCCTAACATGGTTGTTATGGATCCAGCAATAGAAGCATCTAACCAGTGTGCTAACCAATATCCTGAAATAGCACTGAAAACACCAAAACAAATAGCGTAAACAAGCATACGCTTTAAATTAGTAGTTAGTAAATAAGCTGTTGCAGCTGGAGAAATCATTAATGCCACTACCAAAATAGCACCTACAGCGTCAAACGCGCCAACAGTAGTTACTGAGGAAACACTCATAAGTCCGTAGTGGATAACGGCAGGCGAAAACCCTAATGAAGCTGATAAACCAGCATCAAAAGTGCTTATTTTTAGTTCCTTAAAAAAGGCGAATAACAAGCCAATGGTAATTAATAAAATACTTCCAATAATCCATAATGATTTTGGCCCCACATCTACTCCCGAAATTAATAATCTATCAAAAGGGGCAAACGCTAACTCACCCAACAAAACAGCATCTACATCTAAATGCACATCGTTGGCATTTTTTGCAATCATAATAACACCAATACTAAATAATATAGGGAAGACTAACCCTATGGCTGTATCTTCTTTTACAAGGCCTGTTTTTTGAATATATTCTACTAAAATAACGGTAATAATACCTGTTAATGCGGCTAATAATATGAGTAATGGTGAGTTTAAATCTTGAGTAATAAAGAAACCAATAACAATACCTGGTAATATGGAGTGACTAATGGCATCACTTATCATAGCCATTTTCCGAAGCACTAAAAATGTTCCAGGAATGGCACAAGCAACCGCAACTAAACTTGCAATAAGCTGTATTTCTATTTGTGCACTACTCATTGTTTTCAGTTTGCTGATTATATAAATTTGAGGCTGTTTTAAAGCCTTCTTCAGTTAAGCTCCACATGTTTCCATCTAAAGTAACATAGTTTTTACTTACTAATTTTTGAAGGGTATTTTTGGTATAACCTTGAAAGTTATTTAAAATTTTTATGGCATGCGGGTGCGAGATATTGTCATGGCTTTCAACAATATTAAACATGAAAGATAATGTTTTATGTAACTCTAAGTCACGGCGGTTTTTAATAAATCGGATTTGTTTAAAAAGTAAACCTCGATTAGGTGAAAACACAAATGAAAAGATAACAAAAACTCCAGCCACAATTACAATTACTGGACCTGTAGAAAGATTGTTTTGACTTGCACTAATAGCCGTACCAAAAACTCCTGAAAATGCACCGAATAAAGCTGCTAGAAACACCATGACGCCTAAACTATTTGTCCATTGCCTTGCAGCAGCAGCTGGTGCAAGTAACATAGCACTCATTAGTACAACACCAACAGTTTGTAATCCTAAAACAATAGCTAAAACAATAAATGTTGTGATTAAAATATCTATAAATTTCGTGTTGAAACCAAGTGTCCTTGTATAATCAGCATCAAAAAGAAGAATTTTAAATTCTTTCCAAAAAAGTAATAAAACAAATAAACAAAGCCCAGTAACAATTGCCATAAGCCAAACATCGCTTTCTACCAAAGTAGCGGCTTGACCGAATAAATATTTATCTAATCCAGCTTGATTTGCATTGGGTTGCTTTTGAATGAATGTAAGGAGTAACATACCAAATCCAAAAAATAAGGATAGTATTAACCCTAAAGCCGTATCTGATTTTAAATGGGTTTTACTAATAATCCCTCGAATCCAAAAGGTACCAATTAGTCCGCTTACTAATGCGCCCAATAATAAAACATTACTATCTTTTGCCCCTGTGATTAAAAAAGCGATGGCTATTCCTGGTAAAGCGGCATGCGAAATAGCATCACCTAAAAGGCTTTGTTTTCTTAAAACCGCAAAACTACCTAACATACCAGTAACTGCACCAAGTATGGCTGTTCCTAAGGTTATGGTTCTTAGGGTGTAGTCTGTAAAAACTAGATTTATGTATTCTGTGATATCCATAATTTTTGCGAAGGCAGGAATCTTGTCCTTTTTTCGCTTTGTTTATTTTTATTATTTATTCATTTTGCCTTGACGCAAAACGAACCAAAAAATCATATCAATCTGATGAAATTCCTGCGCAACATTCTCTTTCGAAATTCCACGCTTAAAGCTTTGCTTTGCGATTCCATTTCTTCGTTCATTATTTCTGCAGATTGATGATTCAGACTTTGTCGGAATTTCAAGTTCAATTTATATTTTAGTTTTTAATTTCGAGTAAGAACTGCTTACCTGTTTATTCCTGTATACTTACTTTATAATTAATGCCATAGGTTTTTGTAAGATTATCATCGTTAAAAATATCTTTAACAGGACCTGTAGCAATTTTTTTAACGTTTAAAAATGTTACCCAATCAAAATATTCTGGAACGGTTTGCAAATCATGATGAACTACAATAACCGTTTTTCCAGATTTCCGGAGTTCCTTTAATATGTTTATGATTGCTATTTCGGTGGTAGCATCAACACCTTGAAAGGGTTCATCCATAAAATAAATGGATGCATTTTGTACTAGAGCACGTGCTAAAAATATACGCTGTTGTTGTCCGCCAGAAAGTTGACTTATTTGTCGGTTTTTAAAGGCTAACATGCCAACTTTTTCTAAAGCTTCTAAAGCTTCTTTTTTTTCTTTTTTTCCAGGACGTTTTATCCAACCTAAACTTCCGTAAGTCCCCATCATAACTACATCTAACGCTGTTGTTGGGAAATCCCAATCTACACTTCCTTTTTGTGGCACGTAGGCGACTAAATGACGTTGATTTTCATAGCTCTTGCCAAAAATAGAAACGCTTCCAGCAATGGGTTTTAAAATGCCCAAAATAGATTTAATTAAGGTTGATTTTCCTGCGCCATTAGGACCAACAATTGCCATGAGTACACCTTCTGGAATTTCTAAATCTATATCCCAAAGTACAGGTTTGTAATTATAGGCTACGGTGAGGTCGTCTACTTTTACAGCTATCATACCTGCGGAGGCAGATGTCTCTGTTTGGATGGTTTCTTTTTTAACCATATAATTTTGGTTTTATATATTCATTTTGCCTTGATGCAAAACGAACCAAAAAATCAAGTTCAAGCCAAGGAATTTTCCAGTTTTTTATAACTGGAAAACGATTAGAAAACTCCGCGTCGAACTATCGTTCTCCTGTAATCGGAGCTTTTCTAAATCTATTCTGCGCCTTGACGTTCAATTCTTCGAATTTATTCAGGGCTTGATTTTCTGCTCAATTATTATTTTACTCAAAATTCATTTTTAACTTTCTAAACTCTAAACTCTAAACTCTAAACTCTAAACTCTAAACTCTAAACTCTAAACTCTAAACTCTAAACTCTAAAC
>CANMSN010000034.1:2500-5882 GCA_947500585.1 uncultured Flavobacteriaceae bacterium
AGCCTTATCGGATGGTCCCGACTGTTTCATACAGGATTACTCGTGTCCCGCACTACTCAGGATACCACTATATCCACATGCTTTACTTATACCGGGCTATCACCGTCTATGGCTACTTTTTCCAAAGTATTCTAATTCATTATGCTTCTAATGTCGTGGTCCTACAACCCCAGTATTGCCGTAACAACACTGGTTTGGGCTAATCCGCGTTCGCTCGCCACTACTAACGGAATCACTTTTGTTTTCTTCTCCTCCGGGTACTTAGATGTTTCAGTTCTCCGGGTTTGCTCACCTTACGGTGTGACATATCTTCAATATGCCGGGTTGCCCCATTCGGATATCTACGGATCAATTCGTGTGTGCCGATCCCCGTAGCTTTTCGCAGCTTATCACGTCCTTCATCGCCTCTGAGAGCCTAGGCATTCCCCATACGCCCTTATTTAGCTTATTGTACTTTTTGCTTTTTTAATGAGTTATATCAATTGAATATTTTCTATTGATAATTGATTAATTAGATATCGCTCGTGATTCTAATTAATCCTAATTATTACTTAAATAGATTAGATGAATCTAATCTATTTTCATGTATCTTTTTTCAATATGTCAATGAACGGTTTTCTTAGATTTTTAGACATCTTAGATTCATTAGATTGTTAGATTTTTTCTAACTCTCTAAGCATCTAATGGTCTAACCATCTAGAATCGTGGAGAATATCGGAGTCGAACCGATGACCTCCTGCGTGCAAGGCAGGCGCTCTAGCCAGCTGAGCTAATCCCCCGTCTTTTTAGTGAACAGTCTATAGTTAACAGTTAACAGTAACTAAATTCTGCAACGTTAACTCGTGGGTTGCTCTACTTCTAAAATTTCCTTTTCAATACTTAATGAACTTATCTAAAATTAATTATTCATTGAACAAAAAATTCAATATAATAATCAACCTTAGGTTGTAGTCTCAGGCAGACTCGAACTGCCGACCTCTACATTATCAGTGTAGCGCTCTAACCAGCTGAGCTATGAGACTGTTTTAATAGACCCAAGACTTATAGATTCAAGGTCTAAGACTAAAAAGTCTTGTTTCCTGCTTCTTGTCTCTTGTATCTATCTTATATTTTAAATTAACAGCGGGTGAGAATAAACTATTCTTTGTCTTAGTTTTTTGTTACTTCCTCTTAGTCGTCTTTCTCTAGAAAGGAGGTGTTCCAGCCGCACCTTCCGGTACGGCTACCTTGTTACGACTTAGCCCTAGTTACCGATTTTACCCTAGGCCGCTCCTTGCGGTGACGGACTTCAGGCACTCCCAGCTTCCATGGCTTGACGGGCGGTGTGTACAAGGCCCGGGAACGTATTCACCGCATCATGGCTGATATGCGATTACTAGCGATTCCAGCTTCACGGAGTCGAGTTGCAGACTCCGATCCGAACTGTGATAGGGTTTATAGATTCGCTCCTGGTCGCCCAGTGGCTGCTCTCTGTCCCTACCATTGTAGCACGTGTGTAGCCCAGGACGTAAGGGCCGTGATGATTTGACGTCATCCCCACCTTCCTCACAGTTTGCACTGGCAGTCTTGTTAGAGTTCCCGACACTACTCGCTGGCAACTAACAACAGGGGTTGCGCTCGTTATAGGACTTAACCTGACACCTCACGGCACGAGCTGACGACAACCATGCAGCACCTTGTAAATTGTCCGAAGAAAAGTCTATCTCTAAACCTGTCAATCTACATTTAAGCCCTGGTAAGGTTCCTCGCGTATCATCGAATTAAACCACATGCTCCACCGCTTGTGCGGGCCCCCGTCAATTCCTTTGAGTTTCATTCTTGCGAACGTACTCCCCAGGTGGGATACTTATCACTTTCGCTTAGCCACTCAGATAAATCCGAACAGCTAGTATCCATCGTTTACGGCGTGGACTACCAGGGTATCTAATCCTGTTCGCTCCCCACGCTTTCGTCCATCAGTGTCAATACATTATTAGTGATCTGCCTTCGCAATTGGTATTCTATGTAATATCTATGCATTTCACCGCTACACTACATATTCTAACCACTTCATAATGATTCAAGATAACCAGTATCAAAGGCAATTTTACAGTTGAGCTGCAAACTTTCACCTCTGACTTAATTATCCACCTACGGACCCTTTAAACCCAATGATTCCGGATAACGCTTGGATCCTCCGTATTACCGCGGCTGCTGGCACGGAGTTAGCCGATCCTTATTCTTACGGTACCGTCAAGCCACTACACGTAGTGGTGTTTCTTCCCGTATAAAAGCAGTTTACAACCCATAGGGCAGTCTTCCTGCACGCGGCATGGCTGGATCAGAGTTGCCTCCATTGTCCAATATTCCTCACTGCTGCCTCCCGTAGGAGTCTGGTCCGTGTCTCAGTACCAGTGTGGGGGATCCCCCTCTCAGGGCCCCTACCTATCGTTGCCATGGTGTGCCGTTACCACACCATCTAGCTAATAGGACGCATACTCATCTTCTGCCGTAACCTTTAATGCAATCTTCATGTGAAGTCTGCATACTATGAGGTATTAATCTTCGTTTCCAAAGGCTATCCCTCAGCAAAAGGTAGATTGTATACGCGTTACGCACCCGTGCGCCGGTCGTCAGCAAGTAGCAAGCTACCTCTGTTACCCCTCGACTTGCATGTGTTAGGCCTGCCGCTAGCGTTCATCCTGAGCCAGGATCAAACTCTTCATCGTTAAATTTTAAGTCTTACGACTATATTATTAACAACTAATCAGAATTTCTAGTACTCAAAATGGTCTATTCTCTTTGTTGAACCAAATCGTTTCCAATTTGATTCTTACGCTGTCAATTCAATATGTTTATGAACTTAATTTCTTCTTTTCTTAAATCGTTTCCTCTTTAAGCGGGTGCAAATATAAAACCCTTTTTTTACTCCTACAATACTTTCTTAATCTTTTTTAAGAAAAAAATTTACAACCCTTTTCTTTAATGAATTAATCTAGCTTTTGTATGAACTTCACCCAAAAGACTAATGCCTTTTTTAGCGGCTGCAAACATACTACCTATTTTTAATTACACAATGACTTTTCTAACCTTTTTTTTAATCTTTTTTTTAACACTTTTTAATAGGCTTGTTTACTGGGCTTTACAGATTACATCATGATCAAAATACTTAGCCTATTTTACTTTTTTAGTTGTATGAGATCTTATTTTTAGACTTGAAATCGCTTAATTACATCATTTATAAACTAGAAATTTTAACTTAAAGAAAATAGTTTATGTAAAATACAACAAACAAAATCGTGATATTTCTTTATGGAAAATCTATGAATACTCATAGTAAATACTTGTGATTAGAATTAGTTTAGACTATAAGAAGAAATTCCATACTATACCGAAGCGGACT
>CANMSN010000035.1 GCA_947500585.1 uncultured Flavobacteriaceae bacterium
ATATAAAAAAGAAAAAAGGGAACAAAGTTTTGACATTTTGCACTATCGAACTTTGCCCCTTTAGATTATTAATTAAACTAAATGTCTAACTAACAATTCAAATTTATGAAAATTAAATTACTTGAAGGTTGTTTTTTAATAAAGAAACAACATTCTAAAACAAACAAGAAACAGCACTCATATTATTGCTAATGTGGGTCAAGAACCTTCACATTCTTCAAAGAATAATATTAATAAAATCTTTTTATGTAATATCTCAATTACGTATTCGATTAGAATATACTTTTTTAGCGATTATTTGAGAGTACAAGAAGGTACTAAAGATCAAAGAGAAAATTCAATTTTACTAGAGGCTCAAACTAATTTAACTTTGGGGCTAATAACACCATAGATAAGAATCTTCAATTATCTATAGCGATGTGTTACACTACCAAAGAAAATAAGGTTTTATAAGTCAGATATCTCATTTTATTCTTATAGATATACAATCTCTCATATACCGTTGATTTGAGATACAGGCTCAATAAGCCATTCAATTATAACATTAATAATATAACTAAAATGAAAACATATAAATTACTTAAGACAGTATCATTATTTATTATCCTAATTTCCCAAAGCTTTTTTGCTCAACAGGTAGTAAGCGTTTCAGCGGGCTCAGATTTAATTACAGTTAGAGATCAGATACGATTAATGAATGATAACATGACCGAAGATATCATAGTAGAATTATCTGGAGGTATGTATTTTTTAACTGAAAAGCTAGTATTTGATAGTCAAGATTCTCCTTCAAATGGATACAGGATAATATGGAAAAATAAGGATAATGAACTACCTGAAATAAGTGGAGGGGTACCAGTTGGCAATTGGCAAGATGAGGGTAATGGGATTATTTCTGCTTCTGTAGACAACGATTTTAAATTTAGACAGTTATACGTGAACAACGAAAAAGCAGAGCAGGCAAAATTTTTGGAGGACACATTTTTGGAAGCTGATTACGAAGATAATGAAATGCGTTTTGTAGCAGACCTTCAAGAAGCTGATGATAAATTGGTTACACAATGGAATAATTTACAATATGTTGAATTAGATTTTTCTCCTACTTTTTTGAATAGACAAATTAGAATTTCTAGTATTGTAAGAGATGAAATAGCTGGTAAAACATATATATACTTACAAGATCCACCAATTTCATATCACGGGACACACGAATATACATATGATATATATTTTCAAAATGCTCTAGAGTTTGTAGATGAACCAGGAGAATGGTATTTAGATGAAACTACTAATACTGTTTATTATAAAACCAAGTCAGGGGAAACAGCAGTAAATGTATCTGCTATTGCCCCATCGGTAGAAACATTATTAGAAATAAATGGCGCTGAAAATTTGGTGTTTTTTGGATTGTGTTTTGAGCATTCAACGTGGGTTTATCCTAGTGTTATTGGTGGTTTTATTGGCTATCAAAGCATGTATAAAATAGATTCCAACGGTGGATTTCCTTACAATGTTCCAATACCGGCCGCTATATATATAGAGAATAGTAATAATATTCAATTTGAAAGGAATATTATAAGGTACACAGGTGGCTCTGGATTAATGGCTTTTGATAATAACTTAACTAATTTGTCCATATTGGGTAATGTGTTTTATAAAACTTCTGGGGCTGGTCTGCAATTAGGAGATGACGACAAAAAAGGATTAAAACAACCTGAAGAAGTATTATATAGATCGGTCGTTCAGAATAATTATTTTTATAAAGTAGGGCATCAATATTATTGCCCAGTTGTGTTTGGTACATTTCCTTATCAATTGGATTTCAAGTATAATGAAATGACAAATTCTCTGGCTATGGGCTTAAATCTTGGCTGGGGAGGGAATGCCATAAATGATATGTTCTACAGACCCGTAGTAAAACAAAATAAATTTGACAGTATTTGTAGAGTTGGAACAGATGCATCTGTTTACCATACAAGAAACTTCACAAAAGGAGCATTGATTTCTGAAAACTGGTTTGATAATACCATAAAAGTTTATAATTTCAGACGACTTGGAAGGTATACGAGCACAATAAACGATCCAAAGTTTGGAAATTTATATCTGGATAATGATTGCAGGGATAACAATTTTGTTAGAAACGTACACACTAATTTTTCCACTAATGGCTATGGCCCACAATTACAGAATAAATTTCACATTTTTGGAGATACAGATAGTCCAAATTATATAGTAGATGAATTTACTACCGATCCAGACATAATGGCTAATGCAGGAATACGAGATAAATATATTGATATTAAAAACTATTTAACTTCTGGAAGTATAGGAGGTAATAAAACACCTTCACCACATATTTATGCATCGTATTTAATTGATGATAGAGATGGTGTTGCAGCATATTCTGGCAGTTGGTTTGCTGAGAGTTCAGGTGGTATCAATAGAAATGTTGGTGGATATTTAAATACTTACACTTCCACAAATACAGATACAGACGAATTGACTTTAGCATTTGAAGGTGAGGGTATAGAGGTAATAGCTCCTATTAATAGTCAACAAGGATTGGTAGAAGTATATATAGATGATGTTTTTCAGGAATCATTAGACCTTACTGGTGCTCCGACATTTCAAAAGATTGTGTATCAAAATGTATCTTTAGATTTTGGTAATCATATTTTAAAAATAGTTAAAACTGGAGGAATTAAACTGCAGATTGATGCGTTTCATGTTTTTCAAAGTAAACCCAATATTACAACAACTGTAGTTGATAATATTAATCATAAATATGATTATGAATCAGGCGTACCTGCAGATCATATTTCTTTGATAGATATATCTACAGGTTCTCAATTGGGTTGTCCATCAGGCACAAGTAATCAGCATCTTATACATAATACTGCCGCAGTTAATCAAACAGATATTGATATAGATGATATTGATGTAAGTGGTATTTTGGATTTTTATTTGGACGTAACTGCAGAGCAAACAACAAAAAATTTCAGGGTAGAGTTTCGCTCTTCGGCGGGTAATTTTGCAACAGCGTTTGATTTTGCGGTAGGTAATATACGCTTTTGGCAACCAGGTTCCCCAACCACATTTACGTTATTAGCTTCATACGTAGTGGGTACAAAATATAGATTTCATGTAACATTGGACAATTTGAATGACTTGGCTGATATAGAAATTTTCAATGATGCCTCAGGAACGCCAATAGTCTCGTTATCGGATTTACCATTTAGAAATTCAGGCAGTCATGTTATAGATGTCATTAGATTTACGCCAATAGGTGCAGGCGCTGGCACATTCAATATAGACAATTTTATTGCAGATGATGAAATTATTCCTACATCAGAATTGTTTGATTATGACAGTTGTACCACGTCATTGTCTACATCAGATTTTGAAGAGTTCAGTTATGCAAACATATATCCCAACCCAACAAAGGATTATGTGACTTTAAGTACTAAAGCACCAGCTGATGTACCAACAATTATAGATATGTTGGGTAGAAAGGTTTCGGTTAATATTACCAAATTATCCCAAACAGATTATCAAGTAGATATGTCCAAATTACCACCTGGAGTTTATTTTTTAAGGGTGGTAATGGCAGATAAAAAGGGCATTGTAAAACGTATAGTTAAGCAATAGTTTACATATAGTAGTGAAAATTCCTTTAAATTATAAAATTATGAAAACAAATACCTTTTTATTATTCTTATTAGTTAGTCAAATAGTAGTATCTCAAATTAATCATAAATATGATTATGAATCAGGCGTACCTGCAGATCATATTTCTTTGATAGATATATCTACTGGCTCTCAATTGGGGTGTCCATCTGGTACAAGTAATCAGCATCTTATACATAATACTGCCGCAGATAATCAAACAGATATTGATATAGATGATATTGATGTAAGTGGTATTTTGGATTTTTATTTGGACGTAACTGCAGAGCAAACAACAAAAAATTTCAGGGTAGAGTTTCGCTCTTCGGCGGGTAATTTTGCATCAGCGTTTGATTTTGCGGTAGGTAGTATACGCTTTTGGCAACCAGGTTCACCAACCACATTTACGTTGTTAGCTTCATACGTAGTGGGTACAAAATATAGATTTCATGTAACATTGGACAATTTGAACGACTTGGTTGATATAGAAATTTTCAATGATGCTTCAGGAATACCTATAGTCTCGTTATCGGCTTTGCCATTTAGAAATACAGGGAGTCATGTTATAGATACCATTAGATTCAAACCAATAGGTGTGGGTGCTGGTACGTTCAATATAGACAATTTTATTGCAGATGACGCTATTATTCCTACCTCAGAATTGTTTAATTATGATAGTTGTACCACGTCATTGTCTACATCAGATTTTGAAGAGGTCAATTATGCAAACATATATCCCAACCCAACAAAGGGCTATGTGACTTTAAGTACTAAAGCACCAGCTGATGTACCAACAATTATAGATATGTTGGGTAGAAAGGTTTCGGCTAATATTACCAAATTATCCCAAACAAATTATCAAGTCGATATGTCCAAATTACCACCTGGAGTTTATTTTTTAAGGGTGGTAATGGCAGACAAAAAGAGCGTTGTAAAACGTTTAGTTAGGCAATAGCTTTAATTATTTACTGATAACAGTATAAATTCAAACTATCCACATCTTTAGACACAGGTTTAAATAAGATGTGGATTTTTGATATAAATATTTATCAACAACAGTTAATAAATGTATTTGATTTTAAGGTTTTTATGCCATAATTGAAATATATTTTGCAGATACAAAACACCTATGACTAAGCTTTTTTTTGTCTAACTTTCCATTATAGTAATTAGCTTCACCTTATTAATGGCTTTTTGGATTTCCTGAATATCGATACTAATGCTATGTAGCTGCTAAGCTTATGTAACAAGGAGATATAATTATCTATAATAACTGGCTTAATAATTTGAATAGTATATACCTTTTTATCAAACTAAGGCGGGTACTTTACAATTAAAATTTAATAACAAAAAGGGAGTGTTTGAACAATCGAAAGATTATGCAAACATTTGATTTAAAAATAATTACTTTACTATAAGCCCGCTTTTTATAGACAATAATTTGGCTTTTATGTGATTAAATATAAATTAGTTTTTATTGCTGTTTATCAAGTACTTCATTAAATAAAAAATAACTTTATTCAAATGATCTTTTGTTTTTTTAAAAAAAATAATTAAACTTCGCTAAATACTAAAGAGCACCTTTTTTAAGAACAAGGAATGTACTGCGCATGAATACTTATAGACTAACATTAAAGGACTATAAAAATCTTTTTAATAAATTATACACTTCGTTGTGTTTGTTTTCAGATAAATATGTTCAAAATTTAGATGTTTCAAAAGATATTGTCCAAGATGTGTTTATCAAGATATGGGAAGATAAGATTGAGTTCAAAAACGAAAATAATATTAAATCATATTTATATACTTCAGTAAAAAATAAATCACTTGATTATTTAAAAAGCAATCGCTATAAATTAGAAGAGCATATACCAGCAATAGAAATGGAAAAGCTTGAAACTGAATCGTTTTTTTTAAGAGAAGTGGTTGTTTTGGAAGCATCAAGTATAATTGAAAATGCCATTAACACACTTCCTAATAAATGTGCTCAAATTATTAAGATGAGCATTAGAGAACTTACAAATGCTCAAATAGCAGAGGAATTAGGCTTATCGATAAATACCATAAAAGCACAAAAAAAAATTGCTTACAAAAGACTAAGGCCATTATTGAAAGATTATTTTATTTTAATAGCATTTGCATTTGACAACTTCTAAACGGTTTGGT
>CANMSN010000036.1 GCA_947500585.1 uncultured Flavobacteriaceae bacterium
ATTAGCTAGAGTCTTTTCAGTTGTAAAAAGAGGTACACCATATGTAGTTATGAATACACATGCAGCTTAAAAAAAAAGTTAAAAAGTATTAGGATTTAATCTTGGAATACGTATAAGAATAGTTGCGTATTTGCGTGCGAGGAATTTTCGTAGGAAATTCAGAAGTAGCAAATACGCAACTACCTTTATTTAAGCACAAAATAGCAATTATTTTTATACGTTGTTACCCAACGTTTTTTTTATTCAGATTTCCATAAAATGATTTCGGTTGAGCCCAACTATAAAGAGTTCTAATTCTCAATTTCCAGTCTTTTTCAAACAAGTCATTCCAATATTTTTCTTTCGGATAAACGACTTTATCCATTTTTCCATAATGGTCATCGTATTCAAATTTTTCCCATTCACTTTGGATAGAGTTTAAATCAAAATGTTTTTCAAATTTCTCCAATCCTTTTGTTCCAATAATCTTGTCAGGAATAGGATAGATTTTTTCCGATTTGTCAATGATGAGTAAAAAAATCGATTCATCGTCTAAAGCAAGTCTCGGACTAATTCCGATTAATTTTATTTCATTCAGATTTAAGCTAAATGATTTGCAATATTTCGCTAATCCAATTTCTTTCGAGGAAAACTCCGTAAATTTTAATTCAGTGTCTGTTATTTCAATTCCAGGTGTCATTTCTCAAATGTTGGGTAACGTTTATGTATATGAAATGTTGCGTGTTTGTGTGCGAGGATTTTCCGAAGGAAAATCAGAAGCTAGCAAACAAAGCAACTAACATTGGTTTAGGTAAAACTAGCAATTTTTTATATACGGTGTTACCAAAAGTACTTTTTCCAGTTTACATTTCTGAATTCAGCCCCAGTTTGTTGCAAAATAGATAAAACGCCATGCATAGTAAAGTCCAATCAATAGTGCTAAACCAAGGATGATATAAACTATCGTTAGCGATTTATTTCTATTACTTGTTTTAATTCCAACAAAGATTATTGCAATTATTACAATAGCTATTAATATGAAAATTGCAGTTACCATAATTTTTTTAAATCAGTCTAGTCATTAGTTTCCGCAAACTTTTTTCAATTTCGTCTGAGTGATAAGTCCGACGTAACAATTGCGTCTGAGTAAAGTCCGTCCGAAATATTTCTTTTTTACTTTTATAAATCCAACTTTAATACTCCAAAATTTAAATCCAATTGTGGAATTCTTAAATTCTCAAAATAGGTGCTCCGTATTTTTGGTAACGTTCAGTATAAGAAACGTAGGGCAGATGATAAGCACTTTTGTTTCGGTTTATTACTAAGCTAAATATAAATATTTTGCTTTTATCTTTTCTTTTATAAATGCCTAATTTTATATTTAGCGGACTTTGTAAAAAAGCGCAGACTTTCGATTAAGCTTAAATCGCCCTATGTTTCTTATACCTTGTTGTGTTTTCGTACTTTTTTGTCCAGTTTGTAGCGTTGGCAAAGACATACTCTTTTGCAATTTTAGGCTTGTGTGTTGGCTGAAGCGAATTGTAAATGTGTATGGCTTTTAGCGTTGGCTAAATCACGTATTTTATTAATTTACAGTTAATCATATTCATTGGGTTATTTGGGTCTTGGACTTCAATATCTGTTAAAAGAATACTATCAATGGTTTCCAGTTTATCTTTACTCTCTTTTGGAAAAGAATTATATTTAGTTAGAGGTAAAATTGTAATACATTGAAATTTTTTGTCAGAATCATAACCGTGAACATAATCAAAAACTTTATAAGGAGGTTGTAACAACCACATTCCTCTAATTCTCAAGTTTGTTATTTTTAAAGGGTCAACAAAATTCACTCTTCCAATTTCATTAGTTGGTGAAAAATCTATATTTGGAGTTGCCTCTATGTTATCTGTCATAGTTTCTTTAAGTGAAAGGTAAACATCCTCATCAGCAGCATAAATAGAGCCATCTATAAACCAAAGTGATGATAATATTTTTGAACCTTTTGGAATATGCCCTATAGCATAGATGAAATCCTTTTCAGTCCATTCTTCACAGCTAATACAATGTTTATTAATTAGTGAACTCGTTGATAATAATTTTGATTTTGGATGAGAACTATTAAGCTGCAATTCAGTAGTAATAGATTCTGTTTTCTTTACTTCAATTGCATCACCACCTTTTAACATTAAATCAGGTGGAGTTCGAGAACTTCCTTGATAAGAAAAAGCATCTTTGTATTTATTAATTCTAACTTTTTTGTCAAGCTCATTAAATGTATTCGTAAAAGCATCTTTTATAAATGATTCTAAACCATCACCAACACTTGTTGCTCTATTATTTCCAAAAGCTATGTCTTTAACTGTTAGTTCTTCTAATTGTGAAATATTGAATATCGCTTCTAATATATTTGTCATACTGCAATTGCTTCTTTTACATTTTGAGTTTGTTTAACTTTTTTGGTTGTGATTTCATTAGCTTTAATTTGTTCCATAATGCTATTTGCTAAAAACTTTGCTAAATTAACAGGAACAGCATTTCCAATCATTTTGTATCCTGCTGCAACTTTTTTATAATGAAAAATAAAGTCATTCGGAAAAGTTTGAATTCTTGCACATTCTCTTACACTTAATCTCCTGTACAAATGTTCTTTTCCAGGAACAAAAACCCTTTTATTCTTTTCTATAAATTTCATTTTTGGAGCTTGTGGATGAATTGGTGCGTGTCTTCCACCTGCTTGAATTGTATATGACTGTTCATCCCAACTTCTTACTCTATTCCTTGACATAAAGATTGTAGAAAAACTTCCAATCATATATTCGTGGTTAGGAACTACACAATTATCTCCATTGGTATTATTGTATTCTAAAGCTGGTAAAACACCTTCTTTTAAATCAGATATAACTTCTTCAAGCGGTATTTTTGGAAAAGTTTCAGTTGGGAATTGATATTTAAAATTCAAGTCTTTTCTAATTCCAATAAAGAAAACTCTTTTTCTATCTTGAGGAACATTATAATCAGATGCGTTAAGCATTTGAAAAGAAAGTTCATATCCTATTCCTGCGTTTCTAAAAAGTTCCTTTATTCCTTCTAAAGCTTCTGTATGTTTAGAAATCAACATTCCACTAACATTTTCTGCTAAAAAGAATTTAGGTTGTTTAGCTTCTAATATTCTTATGAAGTCATAAAATAACTGACCTCTCTTATCTTTAATTCCTCTTGCAGCACCAGCTTCACTCCAACTTTGGCAAGGTGGACCTCCAATTATTCCATCACATTCTGGAACTTCATCAGCTGGTATATTCACAATACTTCTTTTGTCAAGTATCGTGTTTGGATGATTTTTCTCATAAGTCTCCCAAATTTCTTTGTCATATTCGTTTGCCCAAATAACATTAAAACCAGCTTGCTGAAAGCCTAAATCAAGTCCGCCAGCTCCTGCGAAGAAAGATACTATTTTCATATTTTATTGTGTTTGAAGTGATTTATTAAGTGTTCTGCGATATTCTGCTTTTTCCTCTGCAACTTGCAAAAGTTGTTTTGTGCAATTTGTTTCATAAATATGCTTTCCAATTTGGTCAGTCACATATTCATTCCGCAATTCCGTAAGATTTAGTTTGAAGATTTTAGCAAGTTTTGGCAGGCGTTTTTCGTCAAAATCTCGTTTACCATTCTCGATTTTACTCAAATTTGCAGAGTCTAAATTTAGTTTAGCTGCAAGTTGAGTTAAAGTCAATTCGTTTTCGTTTCGTAAAAGTCGGATGTATTCTCCAAATGTGGTTTTCATAAGACTTGTCATTTTTTGACAAATCTAAATCTTTTTATCGATATATTCAATTCGAGTGTTGGGAAATTTTAGCTCTTTTGATTTTTAGTGTTGGAATTGTGCGTTGGCAAAAACCGAAAGTGCTAAAATATGCGGCTGGTCAGTATGAAACACAACGTGCTTGTGTATGGTTAGTTGCGTGTTTAAGCAACTAATTTAGTTAACAAAAACGAACGCGAGAAAATTCCGAAGGAATTTTCCAAATAGGCAACGACCAAAGCAATTAATTATACACGTTGTTGCCCACTGTTATTTTTTAAAATTCTTTAATATATATTGATAATCATTATCAGATTCGCTCGCAACAATAATTCCGAATGTTTTTAATTTATAAGTTACCAAATATTGGGTCAAATATATTTTTTCCTCTCCAAAAGTTTGCAAGTATTTAACTTTTACAATTTTAGAAATCCCATAGTTCAAAAATTTACTTTCAAGTCTTTTTCTTTCCACTCCGAACTGTTCCGATTCAACAAAAAGGCGGTTTTCGAGTAAGTCAACATAAACTTCAACCGCTTCTTTAGTCAATTCCACGTAATTTCCTTTTTGGAAAGAGATATTATTTCGGTAATTGCCATTTTTAATAAAGATTTCTACTGTTTGCCCCATTTTTTTGAAATTCTCCAGTTTTTGAATTTCATATTCCGAGAGTTCATTTAAGTCAGGCGAATTTTTAATTAATTCAGCGACTGTTTCTATTGTCGTTTTCTCAAAATCTTTTGGCAGATAAATTTTCTTTTCAAGAAATTCCACTAATTGTAAGTTACTGTCTTTAAATTCAGATGGTATTTCTTTTTTGTCAGACTTGCAACTTAAAAAAACCAAAAGTATAAATGTCAGCAGGATGTTTTTCATAATTGTGGGCAACGTGATTGTGTATGGTTAGTTGCGTGAAAATACGATTAAATTTTCGAATTTTAAGACAAGCTATTAAAGCTGTTTAAGCTTTATAAAACGGGTTTGTAAAACCTGAAAACTTAAAAAATATGTCTAAACTGCTTTAATAGTGGTTTAGCAAAAGGAAATGATCAAATTGCAAGCCTTTAGCAGCAATTAACTATACGCGGTGTTGGGTGTAGTTTTTTATTCGGTCAATCTATTTTTTAAATCCATTCTTTCGTGTAATATTCTTATAATTTCAATTCTATCTTCCGAAATTAAGTCGTAAAATATTATATGTTTTCCAGATTTGAGTCCGAGTAATTTTCCTATCACTCCAAAATATTCTTTTCCGACATCAGGATTATCTCCAATTCCTTTACAGGCAAGTTTGATTATTGCGTAATATTTGTCGGCTTGTTTTTCTGACCATTTTTCGTAAGTGTAGTCCCAAATGTCATTTAAATCATCTATGGCTTCTTGTCTTAAAACAACTTTAGCCATTCTTTCTTTTTTCAGCTTTTAATCTTTGTAGATTTTCTTCAAAGTCGAAATCTTCCACTATTGGGCTATTCAGTCCTTCTTGAATAGCACTTCTTAATGCAATTACTTTACTTTCTTCATTTTCCAAAAGTCGGAGTCCAGCACGAATTACCTCGCTCACATTTTTATATCTTCCAACAGCAACTTGCGAACTCACAAATTGGTCAAAATAATTTCCGAGTGATATGGATGTATTCTTCATATTTTTTTAATGTATACTCAAATTTACCAATTTTTGGTAAAAACTCCAAATTTATCACGATTTTCAAATTACACCCAACGGTTACGTATATGAAATGTTGCGTGTTTGTGTGCGAGGATTTTCCGAAGGAAAATCAGAAGCTAGCAAACAAAG
>CANMSN010000037.1 GCA_947500585.1 uncultured Flavobacteriaceae bacterium
AGTACTTTAATTTACTAAATATTCTGCTTTTTTCTTCAATAAAAACTAAACTTTTTACGTCGAACTCACGTTAAATATTTTTAAATACAAATTATTCCAAAAACTTACTCTTCAACTCAGGAGTAGGTATCATGCATGCATCCTTTTTTCCATACCATTTGTAACGGTTTCGGGCAATAAAATCGTAAACCCAATTACTTATAAAGCTTGGAATAATAAGAAATATGGCTAACGTGTTTGTTGGAAACCCTAATTTGGAAGCTACTTTTAAAGCTGCAGTACTTTTGTGATTAATAGTTTCTTTTTCAGGATTATATAATAGTATAGAGTCTACTTGAGAAGTATCAATATTAAATTGTTCTATAATTTGTTTTCCAGCGTCGCTTTGTAAAGGCGCAAACATAAATTGGTTCTTTTTATCTCTTTTTATAACATACAACACAGAACTGTTGCATAGGTTGCAAACACCATCAAAAAGAATCAATTTTTTATGTTTTGGAATATTTATCATAATTATCCGTCATTGTGAGGGAAGAATGAGCGAAGTAATCTTTTGAATACTAAAAAAAACAAACAGATTGCCACGTCGCACACTCCTCGCAATGACGTTGTAAAGATAAAGCTTTATAGGCTGTTTAAAAAGTCGTTTAAATCAATGTCTTTATCTAAATTAAGCTTCTTTTTGAGGCGATATTTGCTTTTTAAAACACTTTCTGGTAAAACATTAGTCATAGATGCAATCTCTTTAGTAGAAAGATTCATTCTTAAAAAGGATGCAAGTCTAATTTCTTTTTCATTAATATCGTTATATATTGCCTTTAATTTGTTGTCAAAATTGTTATGAACTTCAGAGAAATAAGATTTAAATACTTCCCAATCTTTATCCTCGGCGCTTTCTTTTTTTAGCAGCATCACTAAACGTCTATATTCAATTTTAAATAATTCTGGCGATTGTTTTATCTTTTCAAGATTTTCTTTTAATTCCTGAATAAATGTATTTTTTTGTACTAAATGCAGGGTTTGAGAGGCTAATTCTTTTTTCTTGAACTCTATTTCTTGTTTGTATATTTCTTCTTGTTTTTCACGTTCTATTTTATTCTTTTTCATACGTTGCTTGAAACTAAAATATATTAATCCAGATACAGCAATAAATGAAAACATGCCAATTCCATATAGGGTTTTAGTTAACTTATCGTTTTTAGCTTGTGCATTTAACGTTTTAATTTCTTCACTCTTCAAAGCAATTTCTGCTTCTTTTTGTTCAGTTTCGTAAATAGCTTTTAGTTCTTCAATTTGTTGTGTCTTTTTTGTGGTAAATAGGCTGTCGTTTATAGTTTGATATAATTTCAAAAATTCTAGAGCATCGTTGTTTTTATTGAGACCCTCTAAAATTGTTGAACGATATTTGTATAAATCTGCTAGGTGTGACATTGCTCCCAAGGATTTTGAAATGTCAATAGCCTCTTCATTGTTCTTTAGAGCTGAACTGTAATTTTTAAATTGAAAATCAATTTTAGAAAGACTATGTAATGTATTTACTGAAGCTAATTTTATATTTTCTTTTTCTGCAATAGCTTTAGCTTCAAATAAAATTTGTCTTGCTTCAAAATTTTTATTTTGAAGACGTTTTATCTCTCCTAAATTATGCAAGGCATTGGATATTCCAAGATTGTCTTCAACTTTTTTTGCATTTTCAACAGCTAAATTAAAATAGTTTTCAGCAGCAGCATAATCATTTAAATTCTGATAGGATATTCCAAGTGAGTTTTGGGCATATGCTACATAGAACGTCTCTTCAAAGCGTTTATAGATTTCTAAAGCCTCTTTAAAGTATTTTATAGAAGATTCATGATTTTCTAAACCACTTTCAATATCACCTATTTGTTTCAAAGCATCTGCTTTACGGGTTTCATGGTTTATCTTTTCAAAACTATCTAAGCCTTGAAAAGCGTAAATAAGAGCTGTTTTAAAATTAGCTTTCTCGATATAAATATTAGCCAATGAGACATATTGTGCACCGAGAAACTTCGTTTTAGAGTCACTTTCCTTTTCATTAGATTTTATGAGTTCAATATTCTCTTTGGTAATTGCAATAGCTTTATCAAGATTACCGTTAGAACTTTCAATGGATGATAATGAATGATTGATAAAAATTAATCCACGTATACTATTGGCTTCTTCAAAAAACGTTTTGGCTTTATCGTAATAATATAATGCTGAATCATTCTCAGACCTATTAGCAAAATAGTCAGCTAAATGCATGTTACTAACGGCAATACCTTTTGTGTAATTAATCTTTTTAGAAATTTTTAGTTCTTGTTTAGCGTAAGCTTTTGCTTCCTCAGGTTTAGAAAACATTAGTTTTTCATGTAAACGCGTTAAAATCATCACTTTTACTGAGTCATCTTCCTTACGTTTTGCAAGTTCATTTTTTAAACTATCTATAAGTTTTGTGTTTTGAGAAAAACCAAAAAAACAACTCAGGAGAAAAATTGGAATTAAAAGTAAACCGAAATATTTCATTTTTAATGTTAATTAGTTTCTGCTAAGTTAAATATTAAATTATCTCAAATTACAAACGGTCATTTTATTAAAAAAGCCATTGTCCATATCTTGTCTATATTCTTAAAGTCTATATGACTTTTGAAATAAAATTTAAGTAACTGTAAATCAGTATTTTAAATTAATACAATTTGATTTAAAAATTGCTCTGTCCTGCAATGGGGAAAGGTTGGTTTGGAACTAATGTCCTCTTTTTGTCCACATTAAAAATTAGATTCTAGATGTTTTCATGGGTAGTTTCGAAGTGTTGAATCTAAAAATATAACATTTATGAAAACACAGCTATTAACAATTAGAACATTTTTTAAAGTAACAAGTATGTTTGCTATAGCAACAATTTTGGGGTGCAGTACGGAGCAAACCGAATCTGATCCAATAGTAAATCCAGAAGCAGCAGAAATCTCAGATTTGATTTCAAATTTAACTTATGACTCTAGCAAGTTATTAAATGTAAAAGATACTGGAGGTGCTCCAAAAGAACGTACAGTAACAGATACGAAAAATTCACAAACGTCGCCAAATCAAGGACGTTATAATGTATGTGAAGAAAAATTTTATACACTAGAAGCTAACTTTGATGATGTAGCCATACTGCGACCAACCAATGGAATTATTTGGCCTGGGGCTTTGGTTTATGGCAATCAGGGTATGTTAGATGGTATGCCAGATCCCATCACGTTAGATAGAGCACCTGTAACGCTTAGAGTTGACTTACCAGGGATGGGAGAAGAAGGTACTATAGTAGTTGAAAACCCTAGAAACTCTAACGTGCAAACTAGTATAGACAATGCCTTAGAATGGTGGAATGCTAATGCATATAAAGAAGGTTATGTAAATGCATAAAACTCTAGTTATCAAGCCAATACATCTTATTCATCAAAACAATTAAGTTTAGATGTCGGTTTAAATGTAGAATGGGCTAATGGATCAGTTGCATCTCAATTAGAATACGAATCTAGTACAACAAAACGTGTTGCAGCTATGGTGTATAAGCAAGTATTCTATACTGTTACTATGGATACACCAAAAACTCCCGCTAGTGTATTTGGAACAGGTGTAACTTATGACCAAGTTGATTCTGCTATAGACTCTGATACCCCTCCAGCTTATATCAATTCAGTTTCCTATGGTCGTATTATTATGTTTAGAATGGAAACTACGAATATGGAAAAATCAATCGATTTAGATTTAGTATTAGAATATGCTACTGGAGCTGCAAACGGCTCGGGAACAGTTAATTCAGAATATGATGAAGTACTTAAAAAATCAAGCATAACAGTCGTAACCATTGGCGGAAATGCAGAAGTAGCATCTGAAGCTGTAAATGCAAATGGTTTCGCATCTTTAAAACATATTATTACAGGTGAAAATGCAGTTTATAGCAGAAATAATCCAGGAGTGCCAATTGCATATACCTTAAGATATTTAAAGGATAACACCTTTGCTAAAATGGGATACACTACCGATTATAAAATTGAAGACTGTAGCACAAAATCGTTTTCACACGCCAATGCATTTTTAGATAATAATATTGGGCAGGATGTGCGCTTTAGATTTCAATATAAAAAGGTAGGATCTAACACTGTAGCTTATTCAAATTGGGTGAAAGTGAGTAAAAACGATGCACCACCAGCAATAAGACCTCCAAGTGGCGCACACGATGTTAAGATGCAATTTGAAGTATGGGACATTACTTGGAAACACATCGGAGAGTTTAATGAGGGGTATCTGTATAGTGATAAAAAATTCGAAGCATATTGTTCTAAAAGGTAGTATCTCATTAAGTGTGTAAAGTTTAATTTTTGATTAATTTTAAATTTTATACACAATGAACAAAGAC
>CANMSN010000038.1 GCA_947500585.1 uncultured Flavobacteriaceae bacterium
CAGTACTTTAATTTACTAAATATTCTGCTTTTTTCTTCAATAAAAACTAAACTTTTTACGTCGAACTCACGTTAAATAAATAATTTTAATGTTTTTTTGAAAAAATGAAATTATTTATGTTTTGGCTTCTTTTTTGTACTTTACTTTTTAAATTAAAATACTAACGTCTATGAAATATTTTCTAATGGTTTTCAGCATAATTGTATTACGATGCTGCTGGGGCCCAACAGATTATCAATTAATACAAATGCAACAAAATGATGATACTATTTTGAAAGTACTTGACGGAACATATAAAATAAACATTTTAAATGGAGAAGATGTTTCATCTAATAAACTCACTATTACTTTTAACGACAGCACAAAACAAGTTTCTGGTTTTTCAGGGTGTAATCGGTTTTTCGTATCGTATACTTTAAATAATCTTTCATTAAAATTTGGAGAGCTGAGTACTACAAAAATGTTATGTGGTGAAGATGCTAATAAATTAGAAAACATCTTATTAAAAGCAATTGGAAAAGCCAATTTAGTTTTATTTACTGAAAACGGATTCGGACTTTCATTTTATAATAAAAAGAAACTAATCTTATCTGCATCCAAAGAAGTGTCATATGACTCATTAAAAATTGAATATTCTTCAATATCGATGGGTGGGTATATGCAAATCGTTATAAATAAAGAAATAGTTTCTAAACTTTTAAAAAGAGGTAGTAAGCCAATTATTAAAGTTTGCAAAGAAGAAGATTGGAATAACATTATAAAGGCATTAAAACCTATTGATGTTAATACTATTTCATCATTAGAAGCGCCAAGTAAAGCCTTTCAATATGACGGTGCTGGTATGGCTCATTTAAAAATTTATTTTAAGAATACTATTTATGAAACTCCTCCTTTTGACCATGGTAACCCGAATAAAGATATAGCTGAACTTGTTAAAGAAATCTTATCAATTTCAGAAAACATTGAATAGCAACTTTTGTTATTGTATTTTTGTGTAAAATTATATTGTCTGGTCGAGCGCAGTCGAGACCTATCTTAAAAATGCTATTAAAAATAACCTCTCGACTGCGCTCGAGGAGACAAAAGTTAAATTTACAATTGTGACTATTGAAGAAATACAAAACGAAATAATAGACGAATTCTCAATGTTTGAAGATTGGGAAGAACGCTATCAATATATGATTGATTTAGGGAAAGATTTACCCCTTATTGACGACCAATACAAAACAGATAACAACATTATAAAAGGTTGTCAAAGTAAAGTATGGGTGCATGCAGAAATGAATGATAATAAAATAGATTTCACTGCCGATAGTGATGCCATTATTACTAAAGGTATTATTGCTATTTTAATTCGTGCATTTTCAAATCAACATCCAAAAGATATTATTGATGCAAACACCGATTTTATTGATAAAATTGGTTTAAAAGAACATTTATCGCCAACTCGAGCAAATGGCTTGGTAAGTATGATAAAGCAACTAAAAATGTATGCTATTGCATATCAAACACAATTGAATTAATGTGTTTTGTCATTCCTGTGAAGGCAGGAATCTTAATGAGATTTCCGCCTTCGCGGAAATGAAAATAAATTTTAAAAAAATGAGCGATACAACAATAGATACTGCCGAATTAGGTGAAAAAATAGTAAACGTACTTAAAACGATTTACGATCCAGAAATACCCGTTGATATTTACGAACTTGGTTTAATTTACGATGTATTTGTAAACGAAGATTATGATGTTAAAATATTAATGACTTTAACAACACCTAACTGCCCTGTTGCTGAAACTTTACCTTTAGAGGTTGAAGAAAAAGTAAAATCTTTAAACGCAGTTAAGGACGCAGAAGTTGAAATTACATTTGATCCGCCTTGGACGCAAGATTTAATGAGCGAAGAAGCGAAGTTGGAATTAGGGATGCTTTAATATGTTTATAATAGAATTAACCTACAAAGTATCACTTGATAAAGTTGATGCCTTTTTGGAAGAGCATATTAAGTATTTAAACACACAGTATAAAACTGGAAACTTTATAGCCTCGGGAAGAAAGGTTCCTCGAAATGGAGGAATAATTTTATCCAAAAATTCGAATAAAGAAGATTTATTAAAAATTTTAAATGATGATCCTTTCAAAAAATATGATATAGCAGATTATAAAGTAACAGAATTTATCCCAACTAAAACATCTAAAGAATTAAACTTTTTAAAAGAGTAATTTAAATTTGACAATGCCAGACGAAATTATAAATCGCGTAGCGAATAGCAAACTAGTCACCATAGATCTTGAGGATTTTTACCCTAAAGGCAAACGTATTTTGTTTGATATTAAAGATTGGTTATTTGAAGGTTTTGTGCTTCGTGAAAAGGATTTTAGAACTTTAGTTGCAGAATATGATTGGTCGCAATTTCAAGATAATTATGTAGCACTAACGTGTAGCACAGATGCTATTATTCCTGGTTGGGCTTACATGCTTTTAAGTATTCAGCTAGAACCTTTTGCTAAAAAGATTGTTATTGGAACTCTTGATAATTTAGAAACATCTATTTACCAAGATATTATTAATACTATTGAGGTTTCTGAGTTTAAAGATAAACCCATCATTATAAAAGGATGTTCTAATAAACCTGTGCCTCAAAATGCCTATATCATGCTTGCTAATAAGTTAAGGCCAGTTGCTAAATCCATTATGTATGGCGAGGCTTGTTCTTCTGTCCCGCTTTTCAAAAAGAAATAATTTTTTAAAGGTGACCTTTTATTTTATAAGGGTCTAAAACTCGAATTAAAGCGTATATTAATTGTTCGTTTTTTAATTCAAAAATTAACATTTGTTAAAATTAATTTATATTTGCCCATATTTTTAAAAACTAATTACAATGAAAAAATTACTGTTTTTTGCATTATTAAGTTTTAGCTTTGTATCAATACACGCTCAAACTAAAGAAGAATTAGAAACTCAAAAAGCTGAAAAACAAGCTGTAGCTGATGCGGCTCAAGCTGAAGCCAATGCACTTCAAGCTAAAATTGATGCCTTACCTGGTTGGAGATTAAGTGCTTTTGGTACTATTGGTGGAAGTTTATCAAACTTTAACAACTGGTACGCACAAGGCGCTCCTAATAACGCATCTGGAAACATAGGATTTACTTTGAATGCCAATGCTAATTTAATTGAAGAAAAATTCTTTTGGAGAAATAGCTTAACTACAAATTTAAATTGGGTAAAATTAGATAATAAGGATATTGACACTGATGATGATAGTTTTAATCCAACTACAGATGTATTTAATATTTCATCTTTATACGGTAGAAACATTACTAAAACATTAGCCGTATCTGGATTAATGGAATATAGAACAACATTATTAGACAACTTTAACGACCCTGGTTATTTAGATGTTGGTATTGGTGCTACTTGGACGCCTATTGAAAATTTAATAGTGGTTATACATCCTTTAAACTACAACTTTGTTTTTGCTGATAATGATGCAGTTTTCGATTCTTCTTTAGGCGCAAAAATTGTTGCAGATTATACTAGACAAATTGGAGCTGTAAACTTTAAAACTAACTTCTCTACATTCCAAAGTTATAAAAGCGGAGACTTATCTAACTGGACATGGACTAACTCTTTTGGATATACGCTATGGAAAATGATTGGTGTTGGTTTTGATTTTGGCTTAAGAAGTAATAAACAAGAGGCATTAAACTATTCAATAAGTACTTTAGGAAATACAACCGAAACTTTCGATACTGTTGATAACGATTTACAAACGTATTATACTCTAGGTTTAAGCTATAAGTTTTAACAACAAAATAAATAATTTATAAAGCAAGAGCGTTTCCAAATTGAAAACGCTCTTGCTTTATATGACACTATTCCGTAAAGTGCACGGAAATATTTTGGACTTACAATAAAAAAGTGGACAAATAGATAAGAGACTATGCGGCTAAATTATTATTATACATTTCTAATTCAA
>CANMSN010000039.1 GCA_947500585.1 uncultured Flavobacteriaceae bacterium
CATTCCGAACAGAGAAGTTAAGCCCATTAGCGCCGATGGTACTGCATTTGTGGGAGAGTAGGTCGTTGCCTTTTTTAATCCTCAACATTTATTTGTTGAGGATTTTTTTTGCTTTGAACTTTACATAAACTACTTTATTAGCTATAAGTAGCTGAAGTATATGAATTATTTTCTTTAAGACTTAGCTCTATTAATCTTCTCAATTTAGTATCTTCAAAATCTAAATATTTAAGTGGTTAATGACTGAAAATAGAGAACTGGAACTGGCATGGAAGTTTGTAAATAATACAAACCGATCTATTTTTTTAACGGGTAAAGCGGGGACAGGCAAGACGACTTTTTTACACCGTTTAAAAATGAATAGCTTGAAGCGTATGGTTGTGGTGGCACCAACTGGTGTGGCAGCTATTAACGCTAAGGGTGTGACGATACATTCGTTTTTTCAGATGCCTTTTGGTCCGATTTTACCTGATACAGATTTAAATGCTTCGAAGGGATTTAATAGAAAATTTAGTAAGACAAAAATCAATATTATTAAATCGATGGATTTATTGGTTATTGATGAAATTAGTATGGTTCGTGCCGATTTATTAGATGGCATTGACAGAACGCTACGACGTTTTAGAGATAGAGATAAAGTGTTTGGCGGCGTTCAGGTTTTGATGATTGGTGATTTACAGCAATTGTCGCCCGTTATTAAAGAACAAGAATGGGAATTGTTGCGGCATATTTATAAAAATGGATTCTTTTTTAGCAGCTTAGCTTACCAACAATGTGATGCGATTAGTATTGAGTTGAAGCATATTTATAGACAGGAAAACCCAAAGTTTATTGAAATTCTCAACGAGATTAGAAATAATAAACTAACTGTTGCTGGTGCTACGGAATTAAACAAGCGCTATATTCCTGATTTTATACCAAAACCAGATGCAGGTTATATTAGCTTAACAACGCATAATAATAAAGCGGAGGCTACCAATAAAGCGGAGTTGAATAAATTAAAAACGAAAACGGTTATTTATAACGCTGAAGTTGATGGTAAGTTTCCTGAATATGCGTATCCGAATGCGGTGTCTTTAGAATTAAAGGTAGGGGCACAAGTGATGTTTGTTAAAAATGATAGTAGCCCTGAGAAACGCTATTTTAATGGAAAGATAGGCAAAGTACTTCATTTAGATGCCGACGAAGTAGTGGTGCATTGCCCTGATGATGATTTTAATATTAACGTGACACCTGAAATTTGGGAGAACATTAATTATTCAGTTGACGCAGAAACAAAAGCTATTACTGAGGAAAAGATAGGTTCTTACACCCAAATACCATTGCGTTTGGCATGGAGTATTACCATTCATAAAAGTCAAGGGTTAACATTTGAAAAGGCTATAATAGATGCGCAAGGTGCTTTTGCCCATGGGCAAACTTATGTAGCTTTAAGTAGATGTAAATCTTTAGAAGGCTTGGTGTTGAAGAGTGAAATTCACTCCAATCAGATTATTAGTGACGCCAATGTGATTTCATTTAATGAGCTAGCGGAAGCCAATGAGCCTGACGAAACTGTTTTGAAGATTTCACAAAAGAAATTTCAGCTCGACTTAATTGCAGAAGTTTTTGAGTTTTACCCCATGTTGTATCCTGTAAATAGGATTTTAGATATTTATTACAAAAACAGAACGGTGATTGAAGGGCCTATTGAAACTACTTTTGTCACCATTAAAGACACGGTTGCAAATTTCTTAAAAGTAAGTAATGGCTTTAAAATGCAATTGAAGCAACTTTCGGAAAGTGAAGACTTAGTAACAGAAAGTGCTATAATTCAAGAACGATTTAAAAAAGCAATAGCCTATTTTAAAACAGAAACTGAAACTAAATTTTTAGCTCCATTAAAAACATTTGGATTTACTACAGATAATCAAACTATTGGCAGCGAAATTACTAAGCATCTTGACAGTTTTGAAGAGTTATTAGCTGTGAAGCTTCTATATTTTGAAGGCTTAAAAGGTGGTTTTGACACAACAAAATTTTTAGAGTTACGAGCTAAATCTGTCTTTAATGGTAAGGAGAAGCCTAAGAAATCTAGAAAAACAATAGTTGATGGTACTACAAATGTTGAGCTTTTTGAATTATTGCGTGTGCTTAGAAATGAAATTGCGCAGGAAAAAGATTTAATACACTATCAAGTTTTTACTCAAAAAGCTTTATATGAAATCTGCGAAACACTTCCTACTACCAAAAAAGAGTTATTACAAGTTAATGGCATTGGAAAAACTCGTGTAGAAAAATATGGTGCAGCTATTTTAAAAGTTATTAAAGATTATTGTGATGAAAATGATATTGAAACATCAAATGAAGTAGACATTTTTGAAGAGGCCAAACCTAAGAAAATAAAGGGTGAAACGAAAAAAGTATCTTTAAATTTATTTAAAGCAGGAAAATCTATTACTGAAATTGCTAATGAACGCGAACTAAATGAAAATACCATTTTCGGACATTTAGCTAGTTTTATTAACTCTGGCGAAGTAAAAGTTACAGATTTAATGTCTAATGTACATTATAAAGAACTAAAGGAAGCCATTCCAAAGAAAACTTTCGAAAACGTTTCTGATTTAAAACATCAATTGGATGATAAGTACACTTATGGTGAATTGCGTTTGGTTATAGAAGAATTAAGTCAATCTAAGTAAACAGATTTTATTTTTGTAAGGATAATATAGGTAAGAGACTAATAGAAAATTATTTCTATAAGGTAGTATCTCATTAAGTGTGTAAAGTTTAATTTTTGATTAATTTTAAATTTTATACACAATGAACAAAGACGAT
>CANMSN010000040.1 GCA_947500585.1 uncultured Flavobacteriaceae bacterium
TTAATCCTTTAGAAAATAGACTATGGGTAAATTTAACTACGGATCATGGTGTGTTTCATCAAGTATTAGTTGGGTATATTGATAAGGCTACAGATAACTATGATGGATTGTCTTATGACGCTCCAAAACTATTAAATTCTGGTTATGCAGCTGCACTTTATAGCAAAATGGAGACCAATGACACCAGATATATGATTCAAGGTAAAGCTATAAATAGCATTAGCGAAAATGAAATTATAAAATTAGGGTTTATTAACGCCAAGGTTAGTGAAGATATTCCATTCAAATTATCAATAGCACAATTTGAGGGGGCTTTTTTAACTGATAACACTATTTACCTTAAAGATAACTTATTAAACACCATACATAATTTATCAGACTCTGATTATACATTCACTTCTGGAATCGGTGAGTATAGCAGTCGTTTTGAAATTGTATTCAGTGCGCAATCATTATCAACGGATGATAACATTTTAGATAGCAATACGCTTAAAATTGTTCAATTAGATAGTGATCATGTTCAGTTTACTGTAGACGATAACTTAAGCATAAAATCTGTAAGTATTTTTGATTTATTAGGCAGACAATTATACAGCTTAAAAGGAACTAGTAGTTCTGAAACCTACAAACTTTCAAACTTACAAAATGCTATTTATATTGCTAAAGTTGAATTGTCAAATGGGGTATTTATTACTAAAAAAGCTCTGAAAAAATAACTTAATACTTTTATATTTCCTGTGTATTTTGGGTATAAACTAACATGAAATGTCAGTTCGATTTTGAGTGGTTGCTGAGCTTGTCGAAGTAGTACGAAAAATTGTATCGAGAATTATTTTAATATCTAAAACTCTTATTCTCGATTTTGAATGTCCTTTAATCAGGCATAATCATATTTTTGTCATTCAGAACGAAGTGAAGAATCTATTGATAATGAATGAGATTCCTCGTTTCCTCGGAATGACAAAATCAAGATATCCTTAGGTTTATTACAAATTACAGATATTCATTCTCGATAGTTCTGCTGAGCCTGCCGAAGTATAAATTTCACTCATTTTAGTTGTGAAATTCATCGAATTGACACAATTTTATCCAAAACGCACAACGGGTTCTTATTTAATTAATTCATAAGCCTTTTCATATATTAAATGCGATTCCCAACCGCGATACAAAAAGTAATCAATAAACTTCTTACGCTTTTTAAAAACGTTAATTTCCCTTATAGTATTAACTTTTTTCTCAGCTAAACCATTAAAAACTTCAATATATTGTGTCTCTTCAATTTCAGCTAATGCTTCATTAATGTTTACTTTAGAAATGGCTCTCTTTTTTAATTCTAAAGTTAATCGGTTTCGTCCCCAATGCTTTATATTAAACTTTCCACGTACAAATGCTTTGGCAAAACGGGCTTCATTAAGATAATTATGATCTATAAGATGTACCATAACAACATCAATAGCTTCAGGTATCATAGCCATAGCTTGCAACTTTTGCCTTACCTCTTGATGGCAGCGTTCTTGGTAGGCACAATAATACTCCAATTTGCTAATAGCCTCTTGTACAGTATATGTTTTTTTTAACATCATTTGTCGTCTAAAATAAAAAGATTAACTTTACCACGTGTAATTTCCCTCTTAAATTTACCATAATGAAAAAATCTACCTTATTCATACTATTACTTTTAACTTTTAGTTTTGGTTTTTCGCAAACTACGCTTAGTGCAGGTGACGTTGCCATAACAGGTGCTAATTCTGATCCTGCTGATCAATTCTCCTTTGTCTTGTTAACAGATGTTGTATCTACAACTACAATTAATTTCACAGACACGGGCTGGTTAGCTGCTGGAGGATTTGTTTTTGATGGTCCCGAACTTGAAGAAGGTATTGTGACTTGGACAGCCGATATTGATTATGATTGTGGAACAGAAATTATTATTACCGATACAGGCGGCGGTACATATTCAGCATCCTCTGGAACTGCTACTGAAACAGATAACGGGTTCAGTTTAGCATCAGGAGGGGATCAGATTATTGTTTTTCAAGGCGACCCTGCAACCCCTACACCTATATATGGACTTCATTTTGCAAATAGTGATGGTTGGGCTGCTGATTCTGAAGACACAAATACCAGTGCCATACCTACTGGTTTAACAGAAGGTACAAATGCGGTCGCTATTATTGAAGATAATATTATTTATAATTATATCACGCTAAGTGACGATGCTGCAGTTTTAGCAGCTTTAGTTGATCCTTTACAGTGGCTTGGTGATAATATCACGACTCAAACTTTAGGTATTCCTACTGGTTCTTTTTCTTGTGATATCGTAACAACAACACTTAACCCAGGAGATGTAGCCATAACTGGTGCTAATGCAGATAGTCCTGAAGCATTCTCCTTTGTTTTATTAACAGATGTAGTAGCTGGTACTACAATTAATTTCACAGACACAGGCTGGTTAGCTGCTGGAGGTTTTGTTTTTGATGGTCCCGAACTTGAAGAAGGTATTGTGACTTGGACAGCCGATATTGATTATGATTGTGGAACAGAAATTATTATTACCGAT
>CANMSN010000041.1 GCA_947500585.1 uncultured Flavobacteriaceae bacterium
TTATTGGTAACTGTTAAGGTGAAGATTACATTACTACCTACTAATGGCGTTGCATTGTCTACGGCTTTTGTTAATTCGATATCAGATACGGCAGAAGGAGTAATAGTAACTATATTACTTTCATCATCGTCAACATTTCCATCTCCATAGTCATCAGTTGTGAAACTTTCATTTGGATTACTATCTGGGTCAACATTATCTGAAGCAGTAATTTCTGCTTGATTATCATAATTCCCTGTTGCTAACACTTGAGCAGTGAATTGTAATTCTGTATCAACAGCTGTTGTAACTGTTAATCCAGACCATGAAATTGTATTTCCTGTAACTATTGCGCCAGCTGTTATTGGTGTAACACTTCCATATCCATTAGGAACAACATCTTCTACTGATACTCCAGTAGCATCATTAACTCCTGCATTATTAACAGTTAATGTAAAAGTTACAATATCACCTACATTAGGAGTCGTTGTGTTAACAGCTTTTGTAAGACTTAAATCTGAAACAACTATTGATGTTGTTGCATCATCTGTTTCGGCTACTGTTATTTCATCTGTAACTACTGATACTGAATTCACTAAATCTACCCCAGCAACAAAATCTGGTAAACTTGTTATATAACTAATAGTATAAGTCCAAATCTCATTCCTTTCTATAACTCCGGCTACACCACCGTCTCCAGTTGGACCAGTTAACGTTCCTATAGAAAGGTCTGGTAAAGTGTCTATAATATTTACGTTGGTTAGGTCCAAATCCCCATCGTTTTCTATGGTAATTATATAATCTAATGTTTGACCTATAGCCGTAACTGGATTTGGCCCACCAGTCTGTGTTTTTGTAATAATCATACTTGGATTACATCCTGGAGCTGTAAGAGTAGTTGTGATTGTATTAATTGTTTCACAACCTGTAACTATATCTATAATTGCTACTGTATATACCCCTCCTATTAATCCAGTAAATACATTTGAAGATTGATATGTTGTTCCACCATCAATACTATACTCTAAATTCGATCCTGTTGCATTCACCGTAATTGTACCATCATTTAATATTGGACAACTCACTGTTGTTGGATCAACTGGTACAATCGTATCTATAGTTGGGAAATCATTTATTGCCACACTGAATATAGCTGATATAGCCTCGCAACCATTACTATCTGTAACTGTATAAGTAATATCGGTCGTTCCTGCACTTACTGAAGTTAAAACTCCAGTATTTGGATCAATTGTAGCGACTGCAGTATTAGAAGAATTCCACTCAATTATTCCTACAGCCAATGTAGATAAATTTGTTATTGTTCCTCCAATACAAACTTGACTATCTCCAGTAATTACAGGTGTACTTGGTAATGTGTATATTAAAATATCGATTTGGGTAGCCATACTTTCGCAACCTGCTACTGTTTGTGTCACATATACCGTCTCTGTCCCTACTGATCCACTTGGCGTGAATGTAGCATCACTATCAACTATTGTTGATAAGCCTGCATCACTATACCATGTAAATGTAGCACCTACTGATCCAGTTGCTGTAATATCCAATATCGCATCACCATCACAATAAGCCAAAGGACTTGCAGCTGTTGGGGCTTCTGGGGTTGATGGATCACTCAAAGTAACATCTATATCTGCGACACTTGTACAGTTCGTTTCAGTGATTGTGATATCATTATAAGTCCCTGAAGCCAATCCACTAATCGTTCCTATATTACCTAATACTGCCATCGTCAAGGTACCACCTGCATAGTCAACCGTATAACTACCATCTGATAAACCGGTTGTAC
>CANMSN010000042.1 GCA_947500585.1 uncultured Flavobacteriaceae bacterium
GGTTTATCATCAGGGTTTTATCTTGTAAGAGTTTCTACTGATTATGACACGGTTTCAAAAAAAATAATTAAAAAGTAGAATAAGATGATGCACCGATGATTTTAATCGTTGGTGTTTTTATATAAAAAAGAACCAGTGTCTATTTATACAAATTTGGATATTGAACTTTATAAAAAACGTTACAACAGGATCATAAGTTTCATTATAACTTATGGACTAAGAAACAACTAACAAATAAAATTTTGCACTAATACTTAAACTAAATTATGATGAAAGATTTAATACTTATTTTTTTTAAAAACACACTGTTTTCACGAATAAAAGCAGTGGTTTTATTAACTTTTTTAATCGTTTGTTCTGATATGGCAAACGCACAGACCTCAGAGGTAGAATGGATGGAAGGTTCTTGGGGTGTTCGCTTAATTATTAGAGGTGGAAAAGATTTAGATACTTTTGTTGCTAATGGTTATGATTATGTTGAAGCAGCTAGACAGATAGTTAGAGATTATCCTACTATAGGGCACGTGATTACAAATTTAACCAACAATGCCAATAGTAGTTTATATACATTACGACAAAATAATTATATAGATATAGCGAATGAAATACATCCAGATTTTGTTCCAAGCTTAGAGAATGAACAAATTATTTTTGATGTTATACAAGTATTTAGAGATGCAGGAATTAAAGTCATTTTATACATAAACCACTGGCCTAATATGGGCGAAGGGTCAGCGGCACAAATAGCTGGTTGGGAAAATTTCAAAAACACAAGAAATTTGGGTAACTACGACGCTTTTAATCTATTAATGCGAGGTTTTTTAGAGCGTCTTAACGGGTTAGTAGATGGTTATTGGATTGATAAAATTGGTGGAGCGGCCTCATCTATTCCACCAAAATCAATATTTATTGATCAGATTACAGAAACAAACCCTAACGCTGCTCTTGGTGTGAATTGGAAAAAAGACTATTTTCCCGGAATAAAAGTTGATTCGGACGGTCCTAATGAAAGAGATCCAGATGATTATCAAATAATAAAATATGAGGCTAATGATATATGGTCTCAATTTACAGCAGGTCATGTTACTTCAATAGGTGGACAAAAAGCACCATCAAATTCATGGGGTTATGATGAATATACTGTTCCTGACATGGTGGAAGATAACTTATCTATAAACCCTGAAACAGGTAAAGTATTTGTAAAACATATGTTTGCGCCAATTCGTAGACGTTGGTCTCTAAATGATGAGCCATTAATGTACGATAAGCATCAAGCCTACAGGTTTGTGAAAAGAATTGTAGATGCAGGAGCAGGAATAACATTTTCTACAACTATAACTGCTGGTGGATTAGCCATGCCAGATGAAGTGGAGGTATTAAAGCATGTAAATACACAATTAGAGGCTGATGCAGACTACATCCCATATGTTAGGCCAGAGGGCGCATATTTAGTTGGCGAGACAGCACCAAATTACCATCAATTTATTGA
>CANMSN010000043.1 GCA_947500585.1 uncultured Flavobacteriaceae bacterium
CATCATTATGAGATAATTAAAAAATAAATATTAACTTTGAAGAACTGGGCTAGTGCTTTTCATAGGAGCCATTGTTGGGTACAGTACTTTTTTATTCATCAGTGTTTTCGAAATCATATTTTTCAATGATGTCTCTGTGTGAAATTTTATGATTTCTCTTAAATTCTCCTTTATCTGTTAGATAATTCAAGAATTTTTCAAGTGTGTCTTTCATTGCTTGATTGATGATTAAATCCTCATTCTCTTTAAAAACAATTCCATCACTTAGCATTTCATTTATTACTGACCAGTTTTCTCCACCACCAATTCTAAATTTCCTATATTCTTTACTTTTTACTTGTTCTGACAATTCTTTGTAGGTATCATTTAATTTTTTATCATTTTCAATCAATTTTGACATCCTTTTAAGTTCGGAACCTCCATTATCTAAATATCTGTCAAAAATAGCATCATCCATTCGAGTATATTGATATGTTTTTAAATTTTTGAATTCACTCAAGTTTTTCTTTTTTCGTTTCTTTTCCCTTGTAGAGTCTATTTTTTCTGATGTCAAGGCAAAAATCGCAATGATTAATATACCGACGATAAAATATGAAATTAGTCTAAGTAATTGCGTCCAGAAATTACCATAATATACTTTCTTTAAGAAAGTCATTTCTTCCTTAACATCAACTGCATTTACTACATCAATTTTTTGTTGTCCTGCTATTTTGCCGTAAGATTTAATCTGCGGGATATTATTATTTTTGTGTAAGACAAGTAGTTTGATAGTGAAAAATTCACCAGATTCAATTATAACATTAGAAAATAAAAAACCTTCGTTTGCTGTTTCAGTGAATTTTACATTTCTTTTTAAATAGTCATTACTTGATTGAATGATTTCAGGTTTTTCAATAATATTACCTGAAGTTATTTTAATTCCAACTGGCTCATTTTCGTCATAGAATTCTTTAATAATATTTTCTTGCCCGTTGTTGACTATTTTCACTGTGTAAATCCTTAGGTTTTCTCCAGTTTTTTTAAGGCTTGTACTATCATAAAGTACTTCTAATTTATTAATGTCAGCATTAAAGTCAAGAACATTAGTATTCGCTATAATTTCATATCTTAAGTCAACACTTTTCTCTTGCCAATATGCATATATTGTTACAAAAGCAGCAACTAAACCAAATAATGTAATTATAGTTTTTGAAGCATAATTATCTAAATATTTTCCAAAAGTATTTTCGCTCATCTATTTGTTTTTCGTATTGTACCCAACGTGTTCGTGTATGGCTTGTTGCGGAAAATCAGTTTGATTTTCCGATTAAGTAAACAAGATAGCAAATTGCGCAAGAATTTCCGAGTAGGAAATTCACAAGCAATGAGCTATACACGTTGTTACCCAACGTTTTTTGTTTCACGTTTTTCAAGCTCCAATTCTAATTCAATTCGGTCCTTTTTTATCAT
>CANMSN010000044.1 GCA_947500585.1 uncultured Flavobacteriaceae bacterium
CAAAAGACTAAGGCCATTATTGAAAGATTATTTTATTTTAATAGCATTTGCATTTGACAACTTCTAAACGGTTTGGTAAAAAATTAAAATGTAAAAAAATCATATTTTTTTAACCCTCTACTTACTTTTTGTCGTCATATAGTTAAATAAGCATACTTTAATGTTAATTTAGTATATACTGTAAGTGTTCGACGAAATCATAAAGTTATCCAAGAAAATCGCAACTTCCTTGTTAAACGGCAAGCCATCTAAATCTTTGACAGGTTCAGAAATATTTGATAAGGCGGATAAGGAATATATATTGAAAAACCTTACCGAGGAAAGATTGGTCAAAGAGCGCCAAGATCTCAGGAAACAGATTGACAAAAAATCTGACTTAAAAAAAATAAACGATGTTTTGGGTTTTCCCGATAGCAATTGGAATTGGAAGTATTTAGCTGCAGCTGTAATTACCGGTGTCTTGGCCACCGCTTATTTTTTTAAGGACAACATAAATATGACACCCAACGAGACAAATGCCACAGTCATAAATAAAAATATTGAGGCAGGTACAGATAAAGCGGTATTGACCCTTGAGGACGGCACTTCTGTATTGTTGGGAAATGATAAAGTATACCAAGCAAACCACGTAATTAGTAACGGTAAAAAGTTAGTTTACAAAACAAAAGACAACCCAGAAGGAGAAGCTAAATATAATGTCTTGACGGTTCCAAGAGGCGGGCAGTTTAACATATTATTATCTGATGGGACCGAAGTATGGCTAAATTCAGAATCTCAGCTAAAATATCCAGTGGCATTTATAAAAGGTGCTGCTCGTGACGTAGAATTGGTTTATGGGGAGGCATATTTTGATGTGTCACCCAGTTCCAACAATAAAGGATCCGTGTTTAAGGTGCTAAGTAAAGATCAAGAAATACAGGTATTGGGAACGGAATTTAATGTAAAGGCATACAGGGATGAGATTAATACCTATACAACACTAGTAGAAGGAATGGTAGCTGTACATTATAATAGCGAAATACAAAACCTATTACCAAACCAGCAATCAACTTTAAACGCAACAACAAAAGACTTTATAATAAATACGGTAGATGTATCGACAGAAATATTATGGAAAGAAGGTGTTTTTAGTTTTGATAACAAACCCCTAAAGGATATAATGAAAGTACTGTCTAGGTGGTATGATTTTACGGTTGTTTTTGAAAGCTATTCGATCGAGTCTGAAGAGTTCATGGGGGTCTTGGATAAAAATCAGAATATAGAGGATATACTAAATAGGATTAAGGATTTAGGAGCTATAAACGATTACGAAATAAATGGAAGAAATGTAATTATAAGATAAAAATATAAAAAAGAAAAAAGGGAACAAAGTTTTGACATTTTGCACTATCGAACTTTGCCCCTTTAGATTATTAATTAAA
>CANMSN010000045.1 GCA_947500585.1 uncultured Flavobacteriaceae bacterium
TTGGACTTACAATAAAAAAGTGGACAAATAGATAAGAGACTATGCGGCTAAATTATTATTATACATTTCTAATTCAAATTGATTAATCGATTTCATTCCTAAAGCAGAATGTTTTCTATTTTTGTTATACCAAGTTTCTATCCAACTAAAGATTGATAATTCAGCTTGTGATCTATACTGATATTTATGTTTATAAATCCATTCTACTTTTAAAGATTTAAAGAAAGATTCAGCTACTGCATTATCCCAGCAGTTTCCTTTCCTACTCATCGATTGTTTTACTAATCCATTATAACTTTTAATTATTCTGGTAAAAGTATAACTAGCATATTGTGAGCCTCTGTCAGAATGAAAAATAAGTTCTTTTGTTATTTCATTTCTACTTATAGCCATATTCCAAGCTCTAACAACAGTGTTTTCTGTGGTTAAGTCTTTGCTAAAAGACCAGCCTACTACTTTTCATTAAATAAATCTATAATTACAGTTAAATACATCCAACCTTGGTCTGTTTGAATATAGGTTATATCTGACACCCATACTTGATTAATTCTAGAAGTTTTAAAATTTTGATTTAGAATATTTGGTGCTACTGGATATCTATGATTAGAATCGGTTGTGGTTTTAAATTTACGTGTCCTTCTTGCATATAATAAGTTAGCTCTCATAATTCTAGCAACTCTAGGTCTAGAAATATATTCCTCATAGGTTTGTTCTAATTCTACTTGAATTCTTGGAGCCCCATAACTCTCAAAACTATCTTCAAAAATGGTCTTTATAAGTGCTATTATTTTTTGGTTGTCTAGCCATCGTTTTGATAGCCCTTGTTTTAACCAATTATAGTAACCACTTTTACTTACTTTTAGTACTTTACACATCTTCTCAACTGGAAATTTTAATTTATGCTGTTTTATAAATCTATACTTTTCCTGTCGCTCTAGGAAAAGATGCTGATCGCCTTTTTTAAGATATCACGTTCTATGGTCATATCTCGTAATTCTTTCTTTAATGCTGCAATCTCTCGCTGTTCATCTGTTTGTTTTGGTTTACCATGTCCTGGAAAACTATTCTTCCCATACGCTTTTGATTCTCGTCGCCAACGGTGTAAAACCGATGTAGGGATATCTAACTCTTTACATACTTGGGAAACATTACCTCTAGAATAACTTAATTCTATGGCTTTTTGTTTAAACTCTACTGTGTAATTTCGGTGTCTTCTTGTCATTTTTCAAAGTTAAAATATTAACCTAGAACCTCTCTTCTTACTGTCCAGTCAAATATAGTAAGTCCA
>CANMSN010000046.1 GCA_947500585.1 uncultured Flavobacteriaceae bacterium
GGTGCAGGTCAAAACTATAGCATCACCGATGGTAACAGTTGTGGCCCGGTAACGGGCACGATCGATGTTAGTGAACCAGCAATAGTAGGCGCTCCAATAAACCCGTTAGGAAATAGTACTTGTTTTGGAACTACACCAAATGCTACAATCTCAGCATCTGTAAATTCAGGAGAGACAATAGATTGGTATGCGACACTGACAGGAGGAGCAAGTTTATTAGCAGGAAGTTTAACATTTGTAAGTTCAGAAACAGCAGTAGGAGTTTACACCTACTATGCAGAAACAAGAGATACTAGTACAAATTGTATTAGTCCTACAAGAACACCTGTAATCTTGACTATAAATGCTTTACCAACAATATCCATAAGTACAGCAGCTACTTGTTCAGTCGACTTATTAACTTATAGTGTTAGTGTTGATGTGAGTAGTGGTTCAGTAACGAGTTCAGCAGGAGGTATAATAACAGATAATGGCGGAAATAACTGGACAATATCTGGTATAGCTTCAGGAACGAATACAAACTTAACGATAACCGATGGGAATACTTGTGTCCAAACCTTGACTGTTACGGCACCAGATTGTAGTTGCCCTGTTGTAAATGCCCCTACAAGTGGAGGGAATGAAGAATATTGTGCTGGAGATACAATACCAACATTAACAACAAGTGTAGCAGCAGGTGAAACGGTAGATTGGTATGATGCATCTTCAGGGGGTTCATTGTTGTTAGGAGATAATACAAGTTTTACACCTACCACAGCAGGAACTTATTTTGCTGAAACAAGAGTTTTAGTTAGTGGTTGTACTAGCTCAACTCGTACATCAATCATGTTGATTGAAAATTCATTACCTAATGTGCCTTCAATTACAGGTACAAATGCAGTATGTATTGGCGATACGATTAATGATATAACAACAGGAGGGGCTACAGGTACGATTGTATGGATCTCATCAAATACAGGTGTAGCTGCGATAGATGCAAATACGGGAGTTGTAACTCCAGTATCATCAGGAACAACAGATATTACATATATAGTAACCGATGGAAACAGTTGTAGTAATACAAGTACAGCCTTTGAGATTACGGTGAATGTATTACCAGCGTTAGCATTGTCAGGTAGTACAGGGCCTATGAGTTGTGGTGGTTCAGATGGAACAATAACCTTGAGTACAACCGGTTTATCAGATGGTAGTTATACGGTTGACTA
>CANMSN010000047.1 GCA_947500585.1 uncultured Flavobacteriaceae bacterium
TTTTTTTTTAAGCTGCATGTGTATTCATAACTACATATGGTGTACCTCTTTTTACAACTGAAAAGACTCTAGCTAATAATTTGTTTCTAACGTTGTTCAAAGCTATCATTTTAGGTTTTCCTTCGTCTACTTTTCGTTTGTAATAAATGCGTAATTCTGGATCGTGCTGAATGGCTGATATTGATGCCATACTTAACAAACTTTTCATTTTTCTATCTCCTAAATAATGGCATTGTTTTCGTCTATGGATACTAGTGCCCGAACGGTATTCATATGGAGCCAAACCACAATAACTAGAGAACTGTCGCCAAGTTTCAAATCGCTTAAAATTTTCGGTGTGATAAAGTAACTGACAAGCCACAACAAAACCTATACCTCTTAATGAAAGTAATAAGTTATAGGTCTCCGATAAAGCAAAATCTGATTTAATTAAGTCTTCCATTCTTAATTCAATATGCTTTATTTGCTTACTTAAATTCTCTATACTACGTTTTAAAACGATACAACTAGTATCTGTTGATGGACTACTTAATAAATACTCTATTTCCTTTAAAGTGCCTAATAAACCTGATCGTCCTCTGACCAATTGATCTCGTAGACCAATAAGTCTGCCTAACTCTTGATATACTAATGGCTTTGATTTACTTGAACTCAGCTCCTCTCGATACAACCAGGCATAACGTGCTATTATTTCCGAATCTATTTTATCTGTTTTCTCTCTGACTAAGCCAGATGATCGTTTAATCTTTATAGGGCTTTCTTCTACATACTCTACACCTTTAGAACTAAGATAAGTAGCTAGCTTTAAAGAGTAATTCCCTGTATTTTCAAAACAGTAAAAAACAGAGACGCCTCCTGTTTGCTTTTTTACCCAATTTAGCATTAATCGATAACCCTTTATATCATTCTCAAACACCTTGTGTTTACAACTTAAATGACAACTTACATCTATTGTTTTTTTTGATACATCAATCCCTACTGTTTCTTCATAATTTTCCATACTTTTATATTTAAATTTTAAATTATGTCGCATAAACTATTTCCTTTAAGGGGTTCTGGCAACCTAGTATTCCAATTGGTTCTATGCAACAACTAAGAAGAAAAGAGGACTAGTACGTGTAATAAGGCATTAACTTAAAGACCGTTTTAGTTCTCCTCTTTTCTTCTATGAAATTAATAAATCAAAGTAAAG
>CANMSN010000048.1 GCA_947500585.1 uncultured Flavobacteriaceae bacterium
CCTGCAACTAAACCGTTTTTACTAGCTATAGAGATATAGTTTCCGCCTAATCCTTGCTGACGCATAATGGCTGCTGATTGTTTTGCTAAATCAAACTGACCTTTTACCAATATATTCTGTAAAATATTCCAATCTTTGTCTGTAGTATCTTCTAAAGGTTTTGAAATTGCTAATCCTGCACTGTGCACAACAATATCCACACCACCAAATTCTATACAGGCTTTATTGTAAGCACTAGCTATAGATTCTGTATTGGTAACATCACAAATCGCATAAGTTGAAACGTCTCTTTTATAAGTTCCATTAGCTTCTATCAAACTTTCTTCGTTGATATCTGTTAGCACCACATTGGCGCCTTCAGCTGCTAGTTTATCAGCAATTGCTTTACCTATACCTCCACCAGCTCCAGTAACAAATGCTACTTTACGTGATAATGGTTGTTCTTTTGGCATACGTTGTAATTTCGCCTCTTCTAATAACCAATATTCAATATCAAAAGCTTCTTGTCTTGGTAACGACGTGTATTCTGTAATAGCCTCTGCACCACGCATGACGTTAATAGCGTTAATGTAAAACTCATTCGCCACACGTGTAGTTTGCTTGTTTTTTGCAAAGCTAAACATACCTACTCCTGGATATATAATGATTACTGGATTGGCATCACGCATAGCAGGACTATTAGCCTTTTTACATGTGTTATAGTAATCTGCGTATTCTTGTCTGTAAGCTTCAAATGCTGGCTCTAACTTCTTTAAAATAGCATCAGCGTCTGATAAATCTTCATTTTTATCTAAAGTTAATACTAACGGCTGGATTTTTGTTCTTAAGAAATGATCTGGACAAGAGGTTCCCATAGGCGCTAATCTTTCTAAATCATTACTATTGATGTATTCCATCACCACATCGGTATCAGAAAAATGCCCGATCATTCTGTTTTCAGAAGAACACAAACCTCTTAATAAAGGCATAATTTGAGCGGCTTTCTCTAAACGATCTGCTTTTGGTAAGCTCTCTATTTTTTGTCCGCCAAATACACTTCCGTTTTCTTTAACTTTGTTTTCAATAAATTCAGAAGCCATTTCTATAACCTCTAAACTGTTTACGTAACATTCATATGATGTGTCTCCCCATGTGAACAAACCATGAGATCCTAAAACGATCCCACGAATTCC
>CANMSN010000049.1 GCA_947500585.1 uncultured Flavobacteriaceae bacterium
AAGTATTCTGAGGTTACATAACCTAGTGAATTTGTAGCTCCAAAATAGATCGTAGTAGCACCAGATGGCACATTGGCTGATATCGTATTTCCTGAAACACTCGCATTGGTTTCGTTCCATTGTCTTTCGTTCCATTTACCCTCATCCAATGTGTAATACAATTTCCCACTGGTCACATTTGAATTAGCGCTAAAAGTAACAGAAGCTGTGTTTGATGCTATTTGTGGATTACCCAAAATAGGCAAAGTCGGTGCACCATTTACTACATTTTGCGCAAAGGCATAGATTTCTTCAACCAGTCTTGGAGGCGTTCCTCCATGCGCCATACCTAGTGTATATCTAAGGAATGAAGGACCATTTACAGCTCGTGAAGATTTTTGTTGGGTGGTTATGGCAAAATGATGGTCATTTGTACCATTAACCCACATGGTTGGGTAGGTGACATTATCAAAATAAACGCTCCCATCAAAATAAGTGTTAACAACTACTTCTTCAGCTGCAGACATCGCTGTGCCTTGGTGACCATCAGATTCGGATAAGAATCCAGCGCCATATACAGGAACAGCAAATGAAAACCTATTATCCACGCCCATTACTGTACTTGTAAGCGTACCTCCCCAACTAAAACCACTAACACCTGTTTTATTAGGGTTTACTTCAGGAAACGAACGTATAAGTGAATGGCCTTTAATGATTAACGCAACGGCATGGTAATACCATTGGTCTTCTATTGGCAATTCAGAATCATCCCAAACCCCATCTCTTCTTGGGCCTGGTTTAGGTGCTACAACTCGTACGCCATTAACCTTTACAGGAAGTCTGCCTTCGGTATCCATAGCAATAGCGGCAAAGCCATTATCGTTCCATACTTGAACATAATTGGCAGAAGCACTGTGACCTCCACCGTGAATTAAAACTACCGCTGGCCAGCCACCAGCTGGTACAGGACCATCTGGAGCAGAATAATAAGCAAATGTTTCAACAGGATTTCCTAAATAATCAATTGTTTCATAATACAAACTCGTCATGCCTGCTGCTTCTACATCTGTGGTTGTACTATAGCTCGGTGTTTGAAATAATACATTTGTGTCCCATGGACCAACAGTTTG
>CANMSN010000050.1 GCA_947500585.1 uncultured Flavobacteriaceae bacterium
AGGCTGGTTAGCTGCTGGAGGTTTTGTTTTTGATGGTCCCGAACTTGAAGAAGGTATTGTGACTTGGACAGCCGATACTGATTATAATTGTGGAACAGAAATCATTATTTCAGAAACAGCTGTTGGCTCAAATGTTTATACAGCTTCTGTTGGTACTGCCACGGTAACAGATGCTGGATTTGATCTTGGAGAAGACGGAGATCAAATTATTGCCTTTCAGGGAAACACAATAACTCCAAATTTTTTATATGCGCTTCATTTGGCAAATGGTACTGGTTTTACAGATGCTACAGACACCCTAACAAGTGCAGTTCCTGCTGGTTTAACGGAAGGAATAAATGCCGTTGCCATTGATTTAGATAATTTAACTTATGATTATTCCGTTACAACTAACCAGTCGTTAATTTTAGCGGCTACAGTTGATGCTTTAAACTGGAATGGTGATGATGCCTCGCGTCAAACTTTAGGCATTCCTACTGGTTCTTTTTCTTGTACAACATCTGGTACATGTTCTGATGTAGCTTTGTGGTCAGGAGGAGCATGGTCAGGAGATCCACTTGGTTTAGATACTGCTGTTATTATTGCTGATGACTATAATACATCAACTGGTACAGATGGCATTTTTGGTTTTAGTGCTTGTGAATTAACAATTTTTCCAGGAGTTACTTTAACCGTTGCAGATGGTACTTTCATTATAGTTGAAAATAACGTGACCATTAATGGTGACTTAATTGTTGAGACTCAAGGTAATTTTATTCAAAATGATGACAGTGGTATCATTACAGGTACTGCTACGCTTAACAAAACAACCCCTGTAAAGGATGAATGGTATTATTACACCTTTTGGAGTTCTCCTATGACTAATGAAACCATTGGTAATGTATTTCCATCTGTTCCAACTGATAGACGTTTCACTTTCAACGCCGCCAATTTTGTAGATAACTCCCCTACCGATGGTATTGATGATAACGGGGATGTTTGGGGAATTGCTGCTGGTGGAGATGT
>CANMSN010000051.1 GCA_947500585.1 uncultured Flavobacteriaceae bacterium
GTAATTTGAGTTTTCATATCTTAATCGTTTTGGTGAACTTTAAAGATACTCGACTTACTGCTTTTTCATGGATGCTATAAGTAATTGCTTGGTTCTCGCCTACTTGGAAATTCCTACGGAATTTCCTCTGGTTCGTTCCATTTTTGCTAAATTAGTTGCTTCACCACGCAACTAATCATACACAAACACGTTGTGCACAAGTTAAAACCGAACTTATAAATGAAATTTGAACTGCCATTTAACGAACAAATCTACAATGAGCAAATGACTCTGAATTTCAATACTGCTTGGAATGATAATCTGAAAAAAAACAAAAAAAGGCTGATTTGGGCAATTCCAATGATTTTGTTAGGTGGATTAATAATTTATGGAGAAAACAATCTTGGGTTCTTATTCATCACAATCGGAATTCATTACTTGATTAACTTTTATGATTATTATTCATATTACAAGAAAAGTAAAAACACGTTTTTTGAATTAGTAGAAACGGAAAAAAAAGGACAAATAGATGCGGAAGAAAATTCAGTTTGGGAATTTAATGATGACCACTTTAGATATAAAGACTATAAATACGAGACAAAAATTAAATGGGAAGCTTTCAAAAGTACTAGGGTAATTGACAAAAACTTGTTCATCGACCTTAACGTTGGAAATAACTCATCGTATGTAATAGGAGAAACAGAATTAGGGACTGAAAATTTTAATAAAGTAACTGAATTTGTAAAAACAAGAGTCGAAAAAAAACCTGTGCACAACAATGTATAACCGCAATTACGGCGGATTCGATTACGTCCGAATCCACTCGGAATTGCTAAGGCTAGTGTTAAACCGAAAATAATCGCTAATTTAACCCGTAACTGACGGTTATACGTATTCCAAGATTAAATCCTAATACTTTTTAACTTTTTTTTTAAGCTGCATGTGTATTCATAACTACATAT
>CANMSN010000052.1 GCA_947500585.1 uncultured Flavobacteriaceae bacterium
ATCATTATGAGATAATTAAAAAATAAATATTAACTTTGAAGAACTGGGCTAGTGCTTTTCATAGGAGCCATTGTTGTAGGTAGGCTTTTATTCCGCTGTTATTTTTTTCAACGCCTTAATAGCCTCCTTTTTTATTGTTTTATTTTTCTCAGTTGTTAATTCAGTCAGTCGTTCAATCGAGTTTGTTGATTTCAGCTTTCCAAGTGCAATAGTTGCGTGCAAAGCTACTTGATTGTCAAATGTCAATTCAAGCAATAATTTTTCTGATTCTGACTTGTATTTTTTTGTTTTTCCGAGTGCAAGAATAAACATTTGTCTGGACATTCCATTATTCTTGTCAGTCGAAATTTTCTTTATTTGGTCAAAGTACGAATCCGAATATAAGTATTCAAACCAATTTCCAACGCTCCAGCCAATTAGTTCTTTTTCCTTGTCGGTTTTAAGACTTTGGTAATATTCTAACAATTTTTCTTCGGCAATACCTTTAGCTTTTCTCACAGTTACTGCTCTTATAATTCCGTCCTTTATAATTGGGTCAGTAACTTTTTCAGAGTCCAATAGTTCGAGCAATAGATTTATATAACCGAAGTCAGTTTGTCTGAAATTGATAAGGTCAAATAAGTCAGAAACTTTAAATCCAGCGTTTCTTAATTCCATTACGATGGATTCATTTTCTTTTTTTCGGATACGATGAATTTCATTGAGAACTTTAGGACTTGTTTCCTTTTTCTCTCTTATAATTCGTTCAATTTCTTTATCGAAGTCTAAATTCATTCGTGATGCTTTTCAGCTTACCTACAACGGTCTTCTTTACTTTGATTTATTAATTTCATAGAAGAAAAGAGGAGAACTAAAACGGTCTTTAAGTTAATGCC
>CANMSN010000053.1 GCA_947500585.1 uncultured Flavobacteriaceae bacterium
TATCTAAGGTGTTTGGATCGAACACGATACTATGTATGGTGTACATCCCCGCTTCCATAACCTCGAAACTTGGGGTTCCACCTAAAGCTTTGATCACTAAACCATCGCCCATCGTTAATACATAAGCTTGGGCATAGCCTGTTGGTACATAGGCTGCATCGTTTATGGAGGCACTGATCGTGGCTTTTCCATCTATCAGGGTTACCATATCTGCATCGGCCATTAAGCTGCCTGCATCGGCTTGACATTCTTCTACTTTTACTGGTGCGCCTGCTACATCTAAACTTGCACAGATCATGCCACCGCCTTGGATCAATAATCCATTGACATCAAATCCTGTCGTTTGTCCTGGCACTACAATACTCGTATCTAAGGTGTCTGGATCGAACACGATACTATGGATCGTGTACATCCCCGCTTCCATAACCTCGAAACTTGGTGTTTCTCCTAAAGCTTTAATTACTAAGCCATCGCCCATCGTTAAAACATAAGCTTGGGCATAACCCGATGGTACATAGGCTGCATCCTTTACTGTTGCACTGATTGTGGCTTTTCCATCTATTAAGGTTACCATATCGGCATCGGCCATTAAACTGCCTGCATCGGCTTGACACTCCTCTACTTTTACTGGTGCGCCTGCTACATCTAAACTCGCACAGATCATGCCACCACCTTGGATCAATAAGCCATTGACATCAAAGCCTGTCGTTTGTCCTGGGACTACAATGCTCGTATCCAATGTGTTTGGATCGAACACGATACTATGTATGGTGTACATCCCCGCTTCCATAACCTCGAAACTTGGGGTT
>CANMSN010000054.1 GCA_947500585.1 uncultured Flavobacteriaceae bacterium
ACCGCTCGAGAAACGTTAGATAGTAGAATGCGATACTTTAGGTTCATAGATAAAGAGATCCGGGATATTTCAACAAAACTACGGGCCTATTGTCGTAAACATTACAAAAAGGATTATTACTTATTACGCAGTATACCAGGAATAGGGGGTATAGTCGCCTGTGGGATCATTTGCGAGTTGGGAGATTTGAGGCGCTTTAACAGCATCAAACACTTGGCAGGCTATTTAGGTCTAGCCCCAGGTGTTCACCAGAGTGGGGATAATCAAAGGCACACAGGTATCACGATGCGGGCGCACCGTTTAATGCGCAGCTATTTTATAGAAGCTTCATGGCAGGCCATACGCACAGACCCTATAATGCAGGCCTATTATCGTAAGCATAATGGCAAGAACGTAAAAAGTATTATAGTTAAGGTGGCTCGTAAATTATTGAGTAGAACCTTAGCAGTCATAAAAACAGAAATACCATACACTATAGGTGTTGTAGAATAATATAAACCAATAACAAAGCTCACAAAAAGTAGCAAAACCTGTATCACAAAACAACGTAGGTGAACTCGATTAATTAGGTATCACACATTTATAGCAAGTGGCCAGGTTTATTATAGCTTATAATCATACAGATGCTGGTGACAACTCTAGAGGTTGATCACATATAGGATGCGGAGCAAGTTATATAAAGGCATTGAACTATTAATAATCCTATCGGAATTATTAACAGTTCAACACCACACGATCATCATTATGAGATAATTAAAAAATAAATATTAACTTTGAAGAACTGGGCTAGTGCTTTTCATAGGA
>CANMSN010000055.1 GCA_947500585.1 uncultured Flavobacteriaceae bacterium
ATTACCTAATACTGCCATCGTCAAGGTACCACCTGCATAGTCAACCGTATAACTACCATCTGATAAACCGGTTGTACTCAAGGTTATTGTTCCATCTGAACCACCACAACTCATTGGTCCTGTACTACCTGACAATGCTAACGTTGGTAATACATTCACCGTTGTTGTAATGATACTACTTGTTGCTACACAACTATTACCGTCGGTAACCACTACGGATACTTCGTCTGCATCTGCTAATGTCGTTGTTGTAAACGTAGCACTAGCGCCGTTCTGAACACTTACTCCATTCAATAAGAAGTCATAGTTCGTCCCGCCTGTTGCTGTGAACGTTACACTGTCACCATCACAGATAATATTGTCGCCATCACTACTGCTGATGCCGGCTGTTGGTGGCGTAGGATCACTCAACGTAACATCTATATCTGCGACACTTGTGCAGTTCGTTTCTGTGATTGTGATATCATTATAAGTCCCTGAAGCCAATCCACTAATCGTTCCTACATTACCTAATACTGCCATCGTCAAGGTACCACCTGCATAGTCAACCGTATAACTACCATCTGATAAACCGGTTGTACTCAAGGTTATTGTTCCATCTGAACCACCACAACTCATTGGTCCTGTACTACCTGACAATGCTAACGTTGGTAATACATTCACCGTTGTTGTAATGATACTACTTGTTGCTACACAACTATTACCGTCGGTAACCACTACGGATACTTCGTCTGCATCTGCTAATGTCGTTGTTGTAAACGTAGCACTAGCGCCGTTCTGAACACT
>CANMSN010000056.1 GCA_947500585.1 uncultured Flavobacteriaceae bacterium
GTGAAATTTTCCCTGAAGCAGATTCATATACTTGGGACAAATTTCCTGATAATAATTTAAATAACAACAGATTATTTATACAACAAGGCGCTCCAGATTCATCACGAGAAACATTTCTTAAGTTTAATGTGTCCTCATTGCCTGAGTCTATAGAGAACATAACGCTTCAGCTTACATTGGACACTACTCCTACTGGAGCTATAACATGTGAAGGATTTCTTGTCACAGATGATAGTTGGACCGAGGGAGGAATTACATGGAATAATATACCTGCATCTGGTGTGTCTTTAGGTACTACAACACATAACGGAAGCGTTATCGAATTGGATGTAACTAGCGGTGTTTTAACAGAAGCTGCAGGAGATGGCATATTCTCTATTAAAATTGTTAGTACTGAATTAAGTACTTTAAATTATAAGATTTTCAGTAAGGAAAAAGCCTCTTCAGATTTAGAGAAGCCAAAATTAATAATTACTGAAACATCATTATCAAATGACCCTATAACTCTTGATGACGACGCAGAGTTATCTGTTTACCCCAATCCAATGAATGATGAATTTGTTATTGATTTGAGTAGCTGGCAAGAAGCCACTTATACTATTATTAATTATACGGGTCAAACATTACTTTCAGGAGTTATAAAAAAAGGAACAACTACTGTTGATGTTAGTGGTTTATCATCAGGGTTTTATCTTGTAAGAGTTTCTACTGATTATGA
>CANMSN010000057.1 GCA_947500585.1 uncultured Flavobacteriaceae bacterium
GACCATGTACATTGCCGTAGGATTGCGAAGAGATGGTAAAAAGGAAGTCTTGGGACTTTGGTTGGGCAAGAATGAATCGGCTGCCTTTTGGATGAGTGTGCTAACTGATATTAAAGCCAGAGGCGTTCAGGATTTGCTTATCACGGCCACGGATAATCTTAACGGTTTTACCGATACGATTAAAAACATTTTTCCAGAATCCAAGACCCAAATTTGTGTCGTGCACCAAATTAGAAACGCTTGTCGCTATGTGGTTTGGAAAGACAAAAAGGAATTTACAAAGGATATGAAAAGCATCTACGATGCACCCACCAAAAGTGCTGCAAAAGCAGCTCTGGAGGACTTTGCAAAAAAATGGCAGCACAAGTATTCCTATGCCATTAAAAGCTGGAGGGACAACTGGGAGGAACTTACCGCTTTTTATGAGTTCCCTTTAGAAATCAGAAAAATCATTTACACCACCAACCTTATTGAAAACCTTAATGGAAAAATTAGGAAACACACTAAAAACAAGCTATCGTTCCCAACAGACCAAGCGGTAATGAAATCCACTTTTTTAGCCCTAAGAGAAGCTACTAAAAAATGGTCGATGCCCATTAGGAATTGGGGCATTATTTTAAACCAGTTTTTAACTATATTTGAAAAAAGGGTTCTGCTTTAAAAAAGCCAAACCCTATATTTATAACTTACACACTTTACGGGATAGTGTC
>CANMSN010000058.1 GCA_947500585.1 uncultured Flavobacteriaceae bacterium
AACACGTTAGCACCAATTTGAAAAATGAACATCGTAAAGCATTTAATATTCGGATTTTTAGTAATGTTCTTTTCTTGTTCTGAACATTGTGTGGCTAAATACGAAATTGTTAACAAAAAGCACGAAATCGGATTTTTTAAATGGCAGAATAAAGCCGAAATCGAAACTGGAAAATTTGAAACGGAACGATATGTGAGAGTTGACCTTGACCAAAGTGATGTCAATCTCGCAGACAAAGCTCTTTTAAAACACAAAGAATCGAAACCGAATCCAAAAAGCAGAATACTTAAAGAGCTATGTGAATATAATATGCAACTTGGTGGAATTTTTGACAAAAAAACAGATACAAAGCTAATTTACATAAATTTCTTTTGCGGAGAGGATAACTTCTTTAATGAAAAAGACGATGGAGAATCTAATAGATTTTATGATGTTCGAGATGGTGGCGATTGTTATTTTCAAGGAGTTATAAATTCAAAAACATTGGAATTTAAAATAATAATGATAAACGGAGAGGCATAAAAACTGGTGCTAACATTGTATATAAAAAATTGCTATTTTGTGCTTAACCAATGGAAGTTGCTTTGTTTGCTAGCTTCTGATTTTCCTTCGGAAAATCCTCGCACACAAACACGCAACATTTCATATACGTAACCGTT
>CANMSN010000059.1 GCA_947500585.1 uncultured Flavobacteriaceae bacterium
AACCGTTACCCAACATTTGAGAAATGCGAACTGAAATTAAATATTTAGAACTGAAAAGTGGATTTTCAGATAATGGCCCAGCCTGGATTGGTTTGGTTTCTTTTTCAAAAAGTGGAAAAACTATCTACTTTAATGGAAAGGCATTTCAAAGTTTAGATGGAACAGGAATTTATGCTAATTATTTTGACCTTGAAACTGGAGATGAATATTGGATTTCTGGTGTGAAAAAAGATATGACAGACCGACACAAATTTGGTAGTGGAAAAATCTTTGTGGAAAAAAGGATTTTAAATCACTATCTGAAAATAATTGGCAAATCGGAATTACCAAAATCGGAATATGAATTGACCGAAGTGGAAACTGACAAACCAACTGAACGGATAAATGAATTAGAAAATACTCGAATAGAAAAATCGAATATTGACCAAAGTATTTATGAAAAAGCACCAAAGGAATTAACGAATTCGGAACTTGAATTTCTAATCGAGGAATTAATTGAGGACGAAAAAAATGCCAAGTACAACAAAGGCAGAAGAATGATAAAAAAGGACCGAATTGAATTAGAATTGGAGCTTGAAAAACGTGAAACAAAAAACGTTGGGTAACAACGTGT
>CANMSN010000060.1 GCA_947500585.1 uncultured Flavobacteriaceae bacterium
TGTTAACGACCTTGGAATTCTCACGAACCTTGAATACGATACCGTCCATCCAGGTAATTAGATACACAGGTTCCAATGGCCTGTTTTGCCATGCCACTATATCGTTGGTCACCTTATCGGTGATGCGGGATATGGTTGAGGTAGAGACCTTAAAATCATAGACCTCTCGTATTTGTTCTTCTATATCCGAGTTGCTCATTCCCTTGGCATAAAGGCTGATAATGACATTCTCAATGCCGTCAACCATATTAGCACGTTTGGGCACCAACATGGGGTTAAATGACGCTTCTCTGTCCCTGGGCACTTTAATACTCGTCTCTCCCAAAGAGGTCTTTACCTTTTTTGAGATATATCCGTTACGGGAATTACTGCTATCTGATGGTTGATGCTTTTCATAGTCCAGATGGGCATCAAGTTCTACTTCAAGCATTTTTTCAATGCCACGTTTTTGAATCGATTTTAGAAAGGAGCTAAGCTCTTCTCCTGTCTTGAACTGTTTTAAAAATTCGTCGCTTAATAAATCGTCTTTGTTCATTGTGTATAAAATTTAAAATTAATCAAAAATTAAACTTTACACACTTAATGAGATACTACCT
>CANMSN010000061.1 GCA_947500585.1 uncultured Flavobacteriaceae bacterium
AATGGTCCGAGTGCCGCAACAGGCGTAGAAGTGACCGATCTGTTACCAACAGGTTATACCTATGTAAGCGATGATGGCGCAACCGCCACCGAATATGTTTCAGGCACAGGCTTATGGACGGTACCAACCCTAGCCACAGGCGGAACAGCCGTATTAAATATCACAGCGACAGTCAATGCCACAGGCGATTATGCGAATATAGCCGAAGTGACCGCGAGCGATAATACCGATTTAGATTCCACCCCAGGAAACGGCGTAACAACGGAAGACGATTATGCTACAGAAGATACAGTACCAGTAGCCGTATCTGATATAGAATTAACAAAGGCCGTAGACAATGCAACGCCATTAGTAGGTAGTAATGTAATCTTCACCTTAACAGTTACCAATAATGGTCCAAGTGCCGCAACAGGCGTAGAAGTGACCGATCTGTTACCAACAGGTTATACCTATGTAAGTGATGATGGCGCAACCGCCACCGAATATGTTTCAGGCACAGGCTTATGGACGGTACCAACCCTAGCCACAGGCGGAACAGCCGTATTAAATATCACAGCGACAGTCAATGCCACAGGCGATTATGCGAATAT
>CANMSN010000062.1 GCA_947500585.1 uncultured Flavobacteriaceae bacterium
ACATTCAACACTGGTAATATAGACGTGCCTATCACTTTTGATCCTACAAACTTGGGCATGCGATGGAATTTTATTGGAAATCCATACCCTGGTGCTATTGATTTTGTAGCCTTTCAATTGGCTAATGCTACCGTTTTAGACGGTGTGGCTTACTTTTGGTCGCAAGCATCAGAGCTATCTACTAGTAATCCTGGTAATAGTGCATTAAACGTAAATCAAAATGATTATGCCATATTTACTGTTGGTACTGGAGGTGCAGCTGGTGGTGGCCCCGATATTCCTAATGGTTATGTAGCATCTGGTCAAGGCTTTTTTATTCCTGCGCTTACTGCGGGTACTGCCACTTTTACTAATAGCATGCGGGTAGCTGATGGTACAAGTAATAATCAGTTCTTTAAAAGTTCTAATTCTAAAAAATCTAGTGTTAGCGCGGTTAATCCTTTAGAAAATAGACTATGGGTAAATTTAACTACGGATCATGGTGTGTTTCATCAAGTATTAGTTGGGTAT
>CANMSN010000063.1 GCA_947500585.1 uncultured Flavobacteriaceae bacterium
ATGGTAACCTTAATAGATGGAAAAGCCACGATCAGTGCCTCGGTAAACGATGCGGCCTATGTGCCATCTGGCTATGCGCAAGCTTATGTATTAACGATGGGCGATGGTTTAGTGATCAAAGCTTTAGGAGAAACACCAAGTTTTGAGGTTATGGAAGCGGGGATGTACACGATTCATAGTATAGTTTTCGATCCAAACACCTTAGATACGAGTATCGTAGTACCAGGACAAACGACAGGTTTTGATGTTAATGGTTTATTGATCCAAGGCGGCGGAATGATCTGTGCAAGTTTAGATGTAGCAGGCGCACCAGTAGTAGTAGAAGAATGTAAGGCCTATGCAGGCAGCCTAATGGCCGATGCAGATATGGTAACCCTGATAGATGGAAAAGCCACGATTAGTGCCTCCGTAAACGATGCAGCCTATGTACCAACAGGCTATGCCCAAGCTTATGTATTAACGATGGGCGATGGTTTAGTGATCAAA
>CANMSN010000064.1 GCA_947500585.1 uncultured Flavobacteriaceae bacterium
ATTGGTACATTAGATAGAAGCGGTATTGCGGGAATTTATACTAATAGATTACGTGATTTAAAAAATGTATATGGCGGATTAGAAGATGAAGACCGTATGGTAGGCTTGTTCAATCATTGTATTTACGATTTAGACAGTAAAGCGCCATCAATTGATACACCCCTTCACGGTTTATTGCCATTTGCACATATTGATCACTTACACCCAGATGCTCTTATTGCAGTTGCTGCTGCAAAAGATAGCGAGCAAGTTACCAAAGAAATTTGGGGAGATACTATGGGATGGGTGCCTTGGCAACGTCCAGGATTCGATTTGGGTCTTCAAATAGAAAAATGTTTAAATGATAATCCAGGAATTCGTGGGATCGTTTTAGGATCTCATGGTTTGTTCACATGGGGAGACACATCATATGAATGTTACGTAAACAG
>CANMSN010000065.1 GCA_947500585.1 uncultured Flavobacteriaceae bacterium
GCTGCTTCTACATCTGTGGTTGTACTATAGCTCGGTGTTTGAAATAATACATTTGTGTCCCATGGACCAACAGTTTGGCAGTGAGCTTCTAAACCAAACAAAATGATAACTATTAGAATACTATTTCTATATAAATTCATGGTCATATCATTTAAAGTGAAAGACAAGAACACCGACGATTAAAATCGTCGGTGTATATATTTCTTATTTTACTTTTTAATTATTTTCTTAGTCTGAACATGTTTTTCACCTGTTACTCTAAGGATATATATCCCTGATGAGAGATCACTCAAATCTACAGCTGTACTTGCCCCTTTAAGATCTTGCGTAAACACATTCTGTCCTAGATTGTTCATGATATCTAGCTTTGCGCCCTTTGATCCACTAATTTTAATATTAACTATATCTGTTACTG
>CANMSN010000066.1 GCA_947500585.1 uncultured Flavobacteriaceae bacterium
TTTGTTGAAATATCCCGGATCTCTTTATCTATGAACCTAAAGTATCGCATTCTACTATCTAACGTTTCTCGAGCGGTTGGGTAGTCAAATATAACAGCATCTACCCAATGCCTAAATTTATGGCTCCAATGGTCATTGTCAAACTCTTCTGGAATAGATACGCCAAAATAGAGCAACTGCATCTTTATATAGCTCTTTACCCGTCTGTAATCCTTTACCAAATCATTGCGCCTCCTGAAAAGGCTACGCAACTGTTCCCGTTCTACTTCTGGTATGTGGATACTACTTAAGCGACCATCTTTTAACTCCCTACTTATCAATTGCGCATCTATCTTATCGGTCTTGGT
>CANMSN010000067.1 GCA_947500585.1 uncultured Flavobacteriaceae bacterium
GCTGCTTCTACATCTGTGGTTGTACTATAGCTCGGTGTTTGAAATAATACATTTGTGTCCCATGGACCAACAGTTTGAGAAAAACTATTTAAGTTAAATAAAATAACAGCTATTAAGATTAGAATATTGTTTCTACGTAAATTCATATTTATATAGATTTTAAAGTAAAAAACAAAAACACCAACGATTAAAATCATCGGTGCATCATCTTATTCTACTTTTTAATTATTTTTTTTGAAACCGTATCATAATCAGTAGAAACTCTTACAAGATAAAACCCTGATGATAAACCACTAACATCAACAGTAGTTGTTCCTTTTTT
>CANMSN010000068.1 GCA_947500585.1 uncultured Flavobacteriaceae bacterium
GTATCTTCTGTAGCATAATCGTCTTCGGTTGTTACGCCGTTTCCTGGGGTGGAATCTAAATCGGTATTATCGCTCGCCGTTACTTCGGCAATATTCGTATAATCGCCTGTGGCATTGACTGTCGCTGTAATATTTAATACGGCTGTTCCGCCTGTGGCTAGGGTTGGTACTGTCCATAAGCCTGTGCCTGAAACATATTCGGTGGCGGTTGCACCATCATCGCTTACATAGGTATAACCTGTTGGTAACAGATCGGTCACTTCTACGCCTGTTGCGGCACTCGGACCATT
>CANMSN010000069.1 GCA_947500585.1 uncultured Flavobacteriaceae bacterium
CATATCTTAATCGTTTTGGTGAACTTTAAAGATACTCGACTTACTGCTTTTTCATGGATGCTATAAGTAATTGCTTGTTCTCGTCAACTTCTGAAAATCCTCGCGGATTTTCAGTTTGGTGTGTACTTGCAAAGTTAATTGCTAAACCACGCAAATACTCATAGCCGTATTCCAAGATTAAATCCTAATACTTTTTAACTTTTTTTTTTAAGCTGCATGTGTATTCATAACTACATATGGTGTACCTCTTTTTACAACTGAAAAGACTCTAGCTAAT
>CANMSN010000070.1 GCA_947500585.1 uncultured Flavobacteriaceae bacterium
TTTTATTAAGTTCAATACAATTATTATTTATTATGTGTCTATTGTCTCTTAGAGACTTTTCAATATGTTAAGATATTAGAAGTTGGATATTAGATTAGTTAGAAGGTTAGACAAATTAGAATTGTCTAAGTATCTAAGAGCGAAGCGCTCTAAAAATCTAATAATCTGCTTAAAAATTTAAGGTGGTTATAGCGATGGGGCTCACCTCTTACCATTCCGAACAGAGAAGTTAAGCCCATTAGCGCCGAT
>CANMSN010000071.1 GCA_947500585.1 uncultured Flavobacteriaceae bacterium
GTAGATAACTCCCCTACCGATGGTATTGATGATAACGGGGATGTTTGGGGAATTGCTGCTGGTGGAGATGTCATGACTCCTGGAGTGGCTTATCTTGCTACTGGAGAAGTTGTAAATAGTGGTTTATATCCCAGAGCTGATATTGTTTCATTTACTGGCACATTCAACACTGGTAATATAGACGTGCCTATCACTTTTGATCCTACAAACTTGGGCATGCGATGGAATTTTATTGG
>CANMSN010000072.1 GCA_947500585.1 uncultured Flavobacteriaceae bacterium
AGTGTTCAGAACGGCGCTAGTGCTACGTTTACAACAACGACATTAGCAGATGCAGACGAAGTATCCGTAGTGGTTACAGATGGCGCAGGTTGTAGTGCAACGAGTAGTATCATTACAACAACGGTAAATGCGTTACCAACAGCCGGCATCAGCAGTAGTGATGGCGACAATATTATCTGTGATGGTGACAGTGTAACGTTCACAGCAACAG
>CANMSN010000073.1 GCA_947500585.1 uncultured Flavobacteriaceae bacterium
GCCAATGTGCCATCTGGTGCTACTACGATCTATTTTGGAGCTACAAATTCACTAGGTTATGTAACCTCAGAATACTTATTAGTAGATAAATCTGATACGGGTGGTGATCCCGATCCAGAGCCTGGTGATAGTGAAATTTTCCCTGAAGCAGATTCATATACTTGGGACAAATTTCCTGATAATAATTTAAATAACAACAGATTATTT
>CANMSN010000074.1 GCA_947500585.1 uncultured Flavobacteriaceae bacterium
CGAGGCACTGATCGTGGCTTTTCCATCTATTAAGGTTACCATATCGGCATCGGCCATTAAACTGCCTGCATCGGCTTTACATTCTTTTACATATACTGGTGCGCCTGCTACGTCTAAACTTGCACAGATCATGCCACCGCCTTGGATCAATAAACCATTAACATCAAATCCTGTCGTTTGTCCTGGGACTACAATGCTCGTATC